>CAVVNZ010000009.1:0-209640 GCA_963749735.1 uncultured Chloroflexia bacterium | reverse complement strand
ACGCGCGCGTCTGACTGGGCGCGGTCTGGCGATCCGCGAGGCGATCCTGGCCCATCGGCGTGACGCCCTCGAGGCGGTCGCTGCGAGGCTGCCCGACCCTGGCCACCTCGATCTTGCCGTCGGTCTCCGCTTGATCGCCGACGACCTCGAGCGCTTCGCGTGACCGGGTCGTTCGGGCCCAGGTTCGAACATTGGTTGAGACGCCTGCGCCGTCGCACGCGGTCCGCGACATACCTGCGCAAATGGGTGGTGCTCGGAGCCGTGATCGGTGTGGTCGGCGGGATCGGGGCGATCGCCTTCTACACAGCCCTCGAATGGACGACGCACTTCTTCCTCGGCGTCCTCGCCGCCTACACCCCGCCGTCACCCGCTGGGGAGGGAGGGGCGCCGATCACCGATGCCGCTCGGCCATGGGCGCTCCCGCTCGTCGTTGCTCTGGGCGGGCTGATCTCGGGCATCCTCGTCTTCCGGTTCGCGCCCGAGGCAGAGGGCCACGGGACGGATGCCGCGATCGCCGCGTATCACCATCATCCGCGCGGGATCCGGGCCCGGATCCCCATCGTCAAGCTGGTCGCATCCGCCGTCACGATCGGATCGGGCGGATCCGGCGGGCGCGAAGGCCCGACGGCACAGATCAGCGCCGGGTTCGGGTCCTACCTCGGGCGCCTGCTCGACCTCGACGCGCGCGATGCACGGATCGCGGTCGCCGTCGGGATGGCGGCGGGGATCGGGGCGATCTTCCGGGCACCTCTCGGCGGAGCCGTTCTCGGTGCAGAACTCCTATATCGCGACGACGTGGAGTCAGAGGTGCTCGTCCCGTCGTTCATCGCGACGATCATCGCGTACTCCATCTTCGGCTCGGTCGAAGGCTTCAGCCCGATCTTCGGTGTCCAGGTCGGCTTCGGTTTCAGCAACCCAGCGCAGCTCGGCTGGTACGCGCTGATCGGATTGGCCTGCGGGGCGGTCGGCCTGCTCTACATCAACAACTTCTACGGACTGATGGACCGCTTCACGGCGTGGCGGATCCCGCGCTGGCTGAAGCCGGCGATCGCGGGCTTCCTCGTCGGCTGCATCGCACTCGTCATCCCCGGTGTCCTCGGCACGGGATACGGCTTCCTCCAGGCCGGCCTCGACCGCCAAACGCTCCTCTCGATCCCGCTCTGGATGGTCCTCATCCTGCCATTCGCCAAGATCCTCGCGACGTCACTTTCGATCGGTTCTGGCGGATCGGGTGGCATCTTCGGGCCGGGGATGTTCATCGGCGGCATGCTCGGCGCCGGGATCTGGCGCCTCCTCGAACCGATCGCGCCGGGCATCCCGATCGACCCCACGCCATTCGTGATCGTCGCGATGATGGCCCTGTTCGGCAGCGTCGCCCACGCCCCACTGGCGGTCATGCTGATGGTCGCTGAGATGACAGGCAACCTCTCGATGCTCGCTCCGGCCATGGTCGCGGTCGGCCTGGCCACCTTCGTCGTCGGCACGAGGACGATCTACCGGAGCCAGCTCGCCACGCGGGCCGATTCCCCGTCACAGCGGTTCCGTTTCGCACTTCCGCTGCTCGCGGCGGTCCCGGTGGGCGGGGCAGCTCGGCAAGCGCGGCTGGTCGTAGGGGCCGACGAAACCGTGGCTGCCGCGCGGACCCGGATTTAGGCGGCTGGGGTTCCGGGTGCTCCGGTCGTGGACGACGAGGGCACGGTCCTTGGCATGGTCGACCTCGAGGTGCTTCTGGCCTCCGTCGGCGATCAACTCGTCGGCGCCGCCGCGTTCGTGCGCGAGCCGATCCTCGCGACGGACGATGGTCTCGATGACGCCCTCGGCGCTCTCGCGGACCATCGCCGCTCGTGGGCGCCCGTTGTCTCAGGCGGGCGACTCGTGGGTGTGCTGTCGGTCCGAGACGTCATGGCAGCCTATCGCGTGGCCCTTCGGGGCAACGTTCGTCAGGTGCGCGGGCTGCGTGCAGGGGGCGTCATCATCGAGGCCGAGATCCCGGAGGATTCGTACCTCGCTGGACGGCTCGTCTCTAAGGTGTCGTGGCCTCGCGAGGCCGTCCTGGTGGCGATCGAGCGCCACGATGGCCTTGTGGTGCCTCGAGGCGATCTTCGGCTAGCGGCCGGCGACCGCATCTCGATCTTCGCTGCGCCGGCAGCGAGCAAGGAGGTCGAGGCCCTCCTCAGCTTGGGGTCCGAGCCAAATGATGTCGGGGTCGATCAGGACGCCCGCGTAGTCCACGGCGCCGCCACATGACGGATCACCGGCCGACGGATGCCTTCGTGATCCGCCTCGCCCGCCCCGATGAGGTCCGGCGCGTCCGCGAGATCGAGGATGAAGCCGGAACGGTCTTCTCGGGTCTCGGACTGATCGACGAGTCGCTCGACGTGTCGTTCCCGCTCGATCAACTCGCGAGTCTGATCGCGATCAGGATTTGGTCGGGGCGGCGGGATTCGAACCCACGATCTCGTGCTCCCAAAGCACGCGCGATGCCAAGCTTCGCTACGCCCCGATGGATCCCTGCTCACGGATCTCGCATGACCCGAGCGCACTGCGGTGGTGAACCAAGCCTACACGGCTTGGGCGCACGGTCCCGTGACTACTCCTGCCAGATGTCATGGCGCTCGCCCAGCTCGCGGAGGACGTCGGCATCATCGAGCTGCACCGGGGTGAGAGTGGCGAGCTCGGCCAGGTAGCGGTCGAACCCCCCAGGCGTGAAGATCGTCACGAGGCGGCCACCACCCGGGCAGGTCACCTCGTGCCTGAGGTTCGCCGGCACGGTCACGGTGGTCCCGGGCGTCGCGATCACCGTCTCGTCTTCGAACTCGAACGTGACCTCGCCGTCGAGGATGTAGAAGATCTCGACCATGGAGCGATGCCGGTGCGCCGGGAGGTGGAAGCCTGGCTTCAGGGTGTCCTCGACGACCGAGACCCGGCCGTCCGTCAACTCCATCGGCGTCTTCACCGAGATGTGGTCCTGGGACCAGTCGTAGTCGGGCCCATGGCCGGCTGCGACGACATGCTGTTTCATGGCGACTCCATCGATCGGGTCAGCTCAGTCGCTCGACCCACGCGGTCGCCAACGATAGACTGGCCACAATTCGCTGGGTGACAGCGGCGGCCTTGGAGGAGAGGATGACTGAGCCTAGCGCTCGATCCGTCGTCGAGCGCTTCGCGCGCGCCCTGCAGGACAAGGACTTCGACGCGCTGGAAGCGCTCCTGACCGACGACTTCATCGACGAGATGCCCCAGTCGGGGGAACGCGTTCGGGGCAAGGCGAACCAGCTCGCCATCGCGCGCAACTACCCAGGCGGGGTCGGAACCATCGATCCAAGCAGTGCACGGCTCGTCGGGTCGGAAGATCGATGGGTGATGACGCCGACGTTCGCAGCCCTGCGCATCGAGGGGTCGGGCGACGTCTACACCTACGTCGGGAGTGTCCGGTACCCGAACGGCGAGACGTGGCAGATGATCGCCATCATCGAACTCCGCCAGGGAAAAGTCGCCAAGTCGACGTCCTGGTACGCCGCGCCGTTCGAAGCCCCGGAATGGCGGGCGCCGTACGTGGAACGCGAGTCACCATCGGGGGCGTAGCGGAACGTACGGTTGGCACGCCGCGCAGCGGAGGACGGGTCACCCAAAGTTTCGCCACGCCCCGATGTCCGCCGACGGTGCAGAGCATCAGTCGCCGGCGGCGGGCTCGTCCTCGTGCCAGAACGTGGCAAGGGCATCGGCCACGGCCCGTTGCTGGGCCGGGGTCAATCGGCGGCCGAATTCCCGCTCGATGACCTTGAGGTGATCCGCGAACGCCGCGTCGTGGCGACGACGACCCTCCGCCGTCAGGACGACCCGGACGCCGCGGCGGTCGCCGGGGACGGGTTCGCGGCGGACGAGTCCGGCGGTCTCGATCCGGTCGACGAGACGGGTCAGCCCGCTCCGGGTGAACAGCGATCGTCCCTCGAGCTCCTGCATCCGAAGGCCGTTGTCCGCGGCGTCGTAGAGCTGCGCCAAGATGTCGAGCCACGTCAGCGGGAAGCCGGCGCGCTCGATGAGATCGGGCTCGGCGACCTGGAGCGTCCGCGACGTCGCGAAGAGCACGCCGCGCCAGGCGTCGTTCCACAGGGCGGTGGGCCGGCTGGGATCCTCTTCGATGCTCATGTGGAGCACCTTACCGCAAGTCCGGCTGACTTGGCAACATCTGTTCATACAGTTATTGACAAGACATCTATTGTCGTGTCAGCATCTACCAGAACCCGTGGCGCGGAGACAGCCAGGGTCGGATCAGCTGGAGGCATCGCGATGACCACGCTCTTCGTTCGGCATCAGGTCGCCGACTACGCGCAGTGGCGCCAGGTTTACGACGGGTTCGTGCCGACGCAGCAGGCGCTCGGGGTCCAGGATCAGGCCGTCTACCAGGCCATCGACGACCCGAACGACGTGACCGTCCGCCACGAGTTCGCGACGCTCGAGGCGGCGCAGGCATTCGGCGGGAGCTCCGAGCTGCGGTCCGCCATGCACGACGCCGGCGTCGAGGGCGCCCCGACGGTCTGGTTCACGACCCGGGCCTGACACGAGCCGGGAGCACCGGCAGGCAGGAACGGACGACGGGTGCCGCAGGGCACCCGTCGTACTCCCGTGGTCGTCGGGCCAGGTGATCCAGCGAGGACCTCCGTCGTCGTACGCTGCGATCAACGGGGCCGATCGTACCTGCACGGAGGATCACGATGCCGCACGCCATGACCGACGACGGGGTCGCCCTCTACGTCGAGGAGTCCGGCTCCGGGACGCCGGTCATCTTCGTCCACGAATACGCGGGCGATCACCGGAGCTGGGAGCCGCAGGTCCGACACTTCGGCCAGCGCTACCGCGCCATCACGTTCAACGCCCGTGGCTTTCCTCCGTCCGACGTTCCGGCCGACGTGGCCGCGTACTCGCAGCATCGCGCGGCCGACGACATCGCCGCGATCCTGGACCATCTCGAGATCGAGCGCGCCCATGTCGTCGGCCTGTCGATGGGCAGCTTCGCCACGCTGCACTTCGGGATGCGGCATCCGGCCCGAGCGCGGTCCTTGACGATCGCCGGCTGCGGGTACGGAGCCGAGCCCGACCAGCGAGAGACCTTCCGTGGGGAGGCGGAGGCCATCGCCCGATTGATCGACGAGGAGGGGATGGAGACCTTCGCTGCCCGGTATGCCGTGGGCCCGACACGCGTCCAGTTCCAGGACAAGGATCCCCGCGGCTTCGACGAGTTCCGCCGGATGCTCGCCGAGCATTCCGCACTCGGGTCGCGCAACACCCAGCTGGGTGTCCAGCGGGATCGGCCGTCGCTATACGACCTGACCGCCGAGATGAGGTCGCTCGCCGTGCCGACGCTCGTCCTGGTCGGCGATGAAGACTGGCCGTGCCTTCGACCGGCGCTCCTGTTGAAGGAGACGATCCGGTCCGCCGGCCTGGCCGTCATGGCGAACTGCGGGCACACGGTCAACCTCGAGGACCCGGACGGGTTCAACCGGCTCGTCGGCGGGTTCCTCGCCCAGGTCGACGCGGGTCGCTGGCCCGCTCGGGATCCCCGGGCGATGACCGGGTCGATCACCGGCATCCGGCCGCGCGCGGATCGGCCGAAGGGCGAGGGCCGCGAAACGCGCTGAACGCCGCCCGTGTCCGGCATCCGATGCCGTACGCTCGGCTCTCGAGCCGCTCGAGGGATGAGATGAGCCTGGACCCGGATCCGATCGCGAGCCCCTCCGCCTACCGGCAGCTGCTGCTCGCGGCCCTCGGGGACGACGATCCCGCGGCGGCGCAGGCGACCACGCCGGCCACCTTCCGGGCGCTCGTCGCCGAGGCCGGAGCGCATCTTCGGGTCCGACCCGAGCCGACCGAATGGTCGGTCCTCGAATGCATCGACCACCTGGTCGACGGGGAGCTCGTGGTGTCCACCCGCTATCGGTGGATCCTGGCCGAGGATGCCCCCGACATCGTCGGCTACGACCAGGACCTGTGGGTCGCCCGGGTCCATGGCGGTGAGGATCCCGAGACGCTGCTCGCGCTGTTCGAGGCGCTCCGGCGTTCCAACGTCGAGCTCTGGGCGCGGACGCCCTCGGAGGAACGGACCCGGTTCGGGCGGCACCGAGAGCGCGGGGAGGAGAGCTACGACCTCACGTTCCGGATGGCCGCCGGCCACGACCGGGTCCACCTGGAGCAGGCCCGCCGGGCGCTCGCCCGGGCGCGCGGCGGAGCGTGACGATCAGCGATCGCCGAGCGCCTCGCGGAGCTGGGTCTCCATGTCGTCGTCGAGCGTCGTCTGGATGACCTTGCCGTGATGTGACCGGAGGACCGACAGCGCCGCCGCGATGTTCGCCTCCTTGATGACCAGGAACAGCGCCGATTTGCCGGGGGTCAGCTGCGCCTTCACATCCTCGACGAAGCTGTGACTCACGCCGGTCCCGAGCGATGCGGCGATCCCGGCCCCGACCGCCGCCCCGATGGCGAGCCCCGCGATCGGCAGCACGAGCGCCCCGACGAACACGCCGATGATCCCGCCGACCACCGCGCCCGTCTCGGTCGCGCCACTCAGCTCGTTCTTGACATGGGCCTTGCCATCCGCGTCGCGCGACACCACGGCCGTGTCCTCGAACTTGATCTGGCCCTCGGCCTCGAGCTTGCGCAGCGAACGCAGGACGTCGAGGGCCTCGTCGGCCGTGTCGAATCCGAGCACCACGAGTTGCGTCATCGTCACCCTCCCTGTGTGTAAGGCGCCATCGTACGGCTGGCCCGGCGGGGCGACGCAACAATCCTCCCAGACGGGACGTCGGAGGTTGGACGCCGGGCGGTGACTGGCAGGCAACAGGGGGCCGCCCGGCGTCGCCACGTCCGGCGGTCTAGACTGGGGCCGCAGCCGGCGGGCCGACCATAGACGCATCGGAGACGAGGACCTGCGCCAGGCCACGAAGCTTCGGCCCGACACGAGGCCGACCGACCGTCGCCGCATCCTCGCGGCCGCGCTGTCCGCGCTGATCCCCGGACTCGGCCAGGCGTACAACCGTCGCCAACGGCTCGCCCTCGTCCTGGTCATCCCGTTCGCGATCGTCGTCCTCGTCGGGTTCGTCGCGCTGATGGCGATCCCCGCCCCGAGGCTCCTCGCCAGCGCGATCGTCCCGAGCACGCTCGGGGCCCTCCTGCTCCTCAACGCCGCCGTCCTGACCTGGCGACTGGTGGCGCTCGTCCAGGCGTTCTTCGACTCGCGCTTCGAGCTGCGACCGGGCGGGACTGGGGCTGACCGGCCTGGCCGTGATCGTGATCGTCACGATCCTGCCGCACGCCGGCGCGCAGTACGTCGGCGGGCTTGCCGGCTCCACGTTCGCCGACGTCTTCGATGGGGCGGTCCTGGGTGAGCGGTCCGCCGCGCGCGGCCCGGTGCCGGGGACCGATGCCCGGATGAACGTCCTGCTCGTCGGGATCGACGCCGGCGCCGGGCGGGATCATGCGCTGACCGACTCGCTCATCGTCGTGTCGCTCGACCCCGTCGGCAAGACGGTCAGCATGGCGTCACTGCCGCGGGACCTGGTCAACGTCCCGCTCGGCGACGGACGGACCTTCGCACCCAAGCTCAACAGCCTCCTGAGCTACGCGACGACCCACAAGGACGAGTTCCCGGCGGGAGGGATGCGGACCCTCGAGAACGCGGTCGGGACCCTCCTCGGGATCCCGATCCACTACTACGCGACGGTCGACCTGGGCGGGTTCATCAAGATGGTCGATGCCGTAGGCGGGGTCGACGTGAACGTGAAGCAGGCCCTCGACGATCCGAAGTACCGCGGCTACGGCGTGACCGGGAACAAGGGCTGGCAGGTCGACATCGGGCCGCACCACTTCGACGGCAAGGACGCGCTCGCCTACGCCCGGATCCGCCGGTCCGTCGGGCAGACGGACTTCACCCGGCAGGCCCGTCAGCAGGAGATCCTCCTCGCGTTGCGCTCGAAGGTGGTCAAGGGCGGCGCGCTGTTCAGCCTTCCGAGCCTGCTCGACGCGGTCGGCGACACGGTCTCGACGGACCTGCCCCCCGAGCGCCTGCCGGACCTGGCCGTCCTCGCCGGCGAGATCCCGGCCAAGAAGATCCTGCGGGTCGTCGTCCGATTCCCGCTGGTCCATCCGGCCAAGCCCGGGCAGAGCAAGTACGGCGCGGTCCAGCTGCCGGACGTGGCCGCGATCCTCGCGATGGCCGGCAGGCTGTTCTCGACTCCGGGCACGCCGCCGGCCGGCTGGGATCCCAAGGCCACACCCGTGCCGAGCATCGGTCCCGGCGGCGCGAGCCCGGGCGTGAGTCCCGATACCGAGGAGTCCGCCGGACCCTGAGGCCGGTCCGCGTGAGCCGCTAGTACCCCAGGTCCGCCAGCCTGGCGGCCATCCGGCCGGCGGCTCGGGCCCGATGCGAGATGCGGTGCTTCTCCTCGGCGGTCCACAGCCCGAGCGTCCGGCCGCCGGGCGGCTCGGACCGCGGCTCGAAGATCGGGTCGTAGCCGAAGCCGCCCGTCCCGCGCGGTGCGGTCGCGATGCGTCCCCGGCAGGTGCCGCGGGTCTGCGCCACGATCGGGACGAGGCCACGCGCCGGCCCGCCGACCGACCCGTCCGCGAGCGCCAGGACGCAGACATACCGCGCTCCCCGGAGCTCCGGCGGCGACCCGCCCAGGGCCGCCAGGAGCTTGGCGTTGTTCTGTGCATCGGTCGCATCGGGTCCGGCATAGCGGCGGGTGTAGACCCCGGGCCCCCCGTCCAGCGCGTCGACCTCGATCCCCGAGTCGTCGGCCAACGTCGGCAGCCCGGTCAGTCGGGCATAGGCCCGGGCCTTGATCCGGGCGTTCGCGGCGAACGTCGTCCCGTCCTCGACCGGTTCGAGGTCGGCCGGGACACCGGCATCGTCGAGCGAGATGAGCTCGGCGACCGACGGGTGGAGGAGCTCGCGGAGCTCGCGGAGCTTGTGGACCGATCGGGTGGCCACGACGATCCGCGCCCGACGCCCACCGTCCGCGCTCACCGCTTGACGGTGGCGATCGCTGCGGTCTGCGCCTCGAACAGCTGGTCGAGCCCCGACTGGGCGAGGTCGAGCAGGCCGTTCATCGCGGCGCGATCGAAGGCGCGCCCTTCGGCCGTGCCCTGGACCTCGACGTACTCGCCGGCGTCGGTGCCGACGACGTTGAAGTCGACGTCCGCGTGCGAATCCTCGGGGTAGTCGAGGTCGAGGTACGGGACTCCGTCGACGATGCCGACGCTGACGGCGGCCACGCGATTGACCAGCGTGCGCTCCATCCCATAGGTGATGAGCGCCGCCGCGAGCGCGACATATCCACCGGTGATCGATGCCGTGCGCGTCCCGCCATCGGCCTGGAGGACGTCGCAATCGACCGTGACGGTCCGCTCGCCGAGCTTCGCGAGATCGACCACGCCGCGCAGCGAGCGCCCGACAAGGCGTTGGATCTCGTGCGTCCGCCCACCGATCCGTCCCTTCGCCGACTCGCGCTGGCTGCGCTCCGCAGTAGCTCGCGGCAGCATCGAGTACTCGGCCGTGACCCAGCCGGTGCCCTTCCCGCGGAGGTGCGGCGGGACGCGGTCCTCGATCGTCGCGGCGCACAGCACCTCGGTATCGCCGACCCGGATCCGACACGAGCCCTCGGCCCACTTCTGGACGCCGAGGGTCAGCGTGATCGGACGGAGCTCGTCGGGGCGACGCCCGTCCGCACGGACCGTGGGCGGGGTGCCGATCGTCATCGCGGGAGTCCCTCCGTCGCGGCCGCGGCGGCCCTGGCGGTCCGTTCCTCGACCTTGGCAGCATCCCACAGCTCGTCGAGCTGGGTGAAGTCGAGGTCGCGCAGGGCCACGCCGCGCGCCGCGGCTGCCCGCTCGACCGAGCCGAACCGACGCCGGAACTTGTCGTTGGCCGAACGCAGGGCGGCCTCGGCCTCGACCCCGTGGCGGCGGGCCAGGTTGACGAGCACGAGCAGCAGGTCGCCGACCTCCTCGGCCTGCTCGGGCGCCGTCTCGGCGGCGAGCAGCTCGGCCAGCTCCTCGTGGACCTTCTCGACGATGCCGTCCACCGTCGGCCAGTCGTAGCCGAGCGCGGCCGCCCGCTCCTGCATCTCCTGGCTCGCGGCGAGAGCCGGCATCGACCGGCTGATGCCTTCGAGCGCCCCGCGCGGCGCGGCCGGGGCCGCGGCGGCGTCGGCGCGCTCGGCGGCGTCGGCGCGCTCGCCTGCCTTGATCGTCTCCCACTGTCGGGTCACGTCGGCCGCCGTCCGCGCCTCGGCGTCGCCGAAGACGTGCGGATGGCGGCGGACGATCTTCGTGGCGATGGCGGCCTGGACGTCGGCCAGGTCGAACACGCCGGCTTCGGCCGCGAGCTGAGCGTGGAGGACGACCTGGAGGAGGAGGTCGCCGAGCTCGTCGGCGAGATCGAGGGAGGCTCCCTCCCCGAGCGCGTCGTAGACCTCGTAGGCCTCCTCGAGCAGGTGCTTGCGCAGCGACTCGTGCGTCTGCTCGCGATCCCATGGACAGCCGTCCGGTCGGCGCAGCCGGTCGGAGATCCAGGGCATCGCCCACGGTCCGGCGGCCGCGAGCTCGGGCGCGACCGGGCCGAGATAGATCGGCCCGTCGAGGTCATCCCGGGTCAGGTCGCCGACCGTCGTCCCGTCCGCGATCCGGGATCGTCCGACCGGGTGGTCGTCCGGATAGAGTCGCCGGAGCACGGTCAGCGGGTCCGAACCGCGCGGACCGGCGCGACCCGGCAGCGGCGCGACCGGCAGGCTCGCCGCTCCGCCCACGGCCCCCACGGCGCCCGGACCGCCGCGCCCGGTCAGGACCGTGAGCGGCACGATCAGGAGCGGCCGCGACGCCTCGATCGGCGTCCCGATCAGGTGCTCGGCTGCGACGATCTGCAGCCCGGCCGCGGGCTCCAGGCCCCAGCGAAGGCGCGCCTCGGCGAGCAGCGCGTCGAGCACGATCCGGCGGCTACTGGGTCGTCGTCGAGAGGTCCGGCGTGATCGTCGCCTTGGCCTTCTCGGCGGCGTACCAGTTGGTGAACGCGCTGCCCTTGAGCGTGTCGAGCTGCGCACCGTCGGGCAGGCGCGTGGCCTCCTGGTTCACGAGGAACAGGTAGTAGCCGCTGTCCGTCTTCAGGACGTCGCTGACCTTGCCGACCGTCGCATCGAAGATCGCCTTCTCGCGCACGGCGTCGAGCTGGTAACGGGCGACCCAGCCGAGGTCCCCGCCGGTCGCCGCATCGGCGCTGTCGGAGTTGTCCTTGGCGAGCTTCGCGAAGTCCGCGCCGGGGGTATTGGCCAGCACCTGCAGCCCGTTGATCCGACCCTCCGGAGGCAGCCGCCGATCCTCGTACAGGATGACGTGCCAGCCGTACTGGCTCTTGACCGGTCCGATCAGGTCGCCCTTCTTGAGGCCCACCTTGAAGATCGCGTCGCCGAACCCCGAGTCGAGCGAGCCCTGGGTGAACCAGTCGAGCTCGCCACCGGCGGCGCCCGACGCCGTGTCCTTGCTGTCGGTCTTGGCGATCGCCTCGAACTCCGCGAGGAGCTTGTCCGGCTGTCCCTCGAGCGCCTTGAGCTTGTCGTAGGTCGCCTGGGCCTTGGCCTGCGCGGCCGCCCACGCGGCGTCATCGGTCGGGAGCGGGCTCGCGCCACCCGGGTCCGCGTCGCCGGGGGTGTACAGGATGTGACGGACCTTGACCTCGTCGCCCGGACCGGTGTAGTTCGCGCTCGACACGAAGATCTCGTTGACCTTGCGCTGGACGGTCGGCACGGTGGTGTTGTCGGCGACGACCTTGGTGGTCAGGGCGTCGCGGATGAGGTCGCCCCGGACCGCGTCGCGATAGGCGCCCATCGGGACACCGGCATCCTTGATCTTGTCGACCCACGACGGGTCGACCGTCTGGGGCGCGATCTCGACGAGCCGTCCGACCCGATAGGCGCCGTCGGCGCCGGCGACGACGTCGGTCAGCCCGGGCTGCGCCAGACCGAACACCGCAGTCATGAAGGCGGGGTCGATCGTGGTGTCGGACTTCCCGATCCAGCCGACGTCGCCACCGCCGGCGGCGTACCCGTCGGTCGAGCTGGACTTGGCGAGGTCTTCGAACGCCTGGCCCGCCTTGAGCTTGGCCAGGATGTCGGTCGCCTTGGCCTGCGCCGCCGCCTTCTGGGCGTCGGTCGGCCCGGTCGCACCCGTGCTGATCTCGGGATCGATCGTGATCACACCGACGTGTCGCTCCTCGAGCGTCGTCCCCTCGTCGATCAGTCGCTGGTCGATCTGCTTGTCGTCGACGGCGATGCCCATCGACGCGGCGAGCTGGCTCTGCAGCGCGTTGTCGATCAGCCGCTCGAGGGTGGACGTCGACAGGTTCTGCCGCTGCTGCTCGTAGGCGGCCACCCGGGTATCGGCGTCGCTCTGGGTGATCCGGCCGAGCTGGAGCTGGTCGCGGACCTGCGCCTCGGCCTGGTTGAGGCGGAATGAATCGACCTGCGAGGCCGCGGCGAAGGTGTCCTGGTCGATGCTCTGGTTGTTGACCTTGGCGACCTCGGCGAAGTGCTGGCCGGCATACGTCGAGGCGGCGGCGCCGATCAGCGCGATCACCCCGATGAAGATGACCAAACCGAAGGCGAGGTTGATGTACAGGCTCTTCCGGTCACGGGAATCGCGCCCGGAGCGCGATGGTCGCTTGGAGACCGGTTGGGTACGAGTGCTCATTCGGACGTGGCTTCCTGCAGATTGTGCCGGCGATCACCGGTGGGATGGGCTCGGTATCGTACCCTATCGTTCGAGCCAGGCCCCGAACGCAGGTGTCCGTGGCCCTGCGCGGGCTCGTCCCGAGTCCGTCTCAACCGAGGAGGGATCCGATCAGCGACCTGGACATCATCTCGGGTCGCCGCGTGCTCGTCACCGGAGGATCCGGCACGATCGGCGCGCACCTGGTCGACCGCCTGATGGGCATGCAGCCGGACGTCGTGCGCGTCTTCGGGCGCGACGAGACGAAGCAGTTCTACCAGCGCCTTCCCTATCGTGATCGGCCGGACATCCGGTTCCTGATCGGCGACATCCGCGACCGTGACCGCCTCGACCGGGCGATGGAGGGCGTCGATGTCGTGTTCCACTGCGCTGCCCTGAAGCACGTCGAATCCGGTGAGTACAACCCGTTCGAGGCGACCCAGACGAACGTCGTCGGGACCCAGAACGTGATCGATGCCTGTCTCGCCAAAGGGGTCCGGACGATGATCCTGACGTCGTCGGACAAGGCCGCCAACCCGACATCGGTCATGGGCGCGACGAAGCTCCTGGCGGAGAAGCTCGTGACGGCGGCGACCAACTACCGGGGTGGCCATCAGACGACCTTCGCCAGCGTCCGGTTCGGCAATGTCCTGGGCTCGCGCGGGTCGGCCGTCGAGCTCTTCAGCCGGCAGGTCGCCGCCGGCGGGCCGGTCACCGTCACCGACCTTGCGATGACCCGCTTCGTGATGACGCCACAGCGGGCGGTCGAGCTTGCGCTCCTGGCCGCTGCCATCGCCCGCGGCGGCGAGGTCTTCGTGTTCAAGATGCCGGCGGTGACCCTGGCCGACCTCGTTTCCGCGACGATCGCCGTGGAGACGGCCGCTGCGGGCATCGATCCCACGACGATCGCCTTGACCCGGATCGACCCGAGGCCCGGTGAGAAGCCCTACGAGGAGCTGATGACCGAGGAGGAATCGGTCCGGGCGCGAGATGTCGGCGAGATGTTCGCGGTCCTGCCGGCGATCGAGATGTCGCAGGAGGTGATCGCGAGCTACCGAGACGCCGCCCCGGCGCCGATGGGGGCGTACCGGTCGGACGGGGTCGAGCCCATCGGTCACGCCGAGGTCCGGTCCCTCGTCGAGGCCTCGCTCCTCCATCGGGCGAGGAGCCGATGAACGTGCTCGTGACGGGGGCTGCCGGGTTCATCGGGCGGTGGGTGGTCGGTGAGCTCCTGGCGCGCGGCCATACCGTTCTCCCGGTCGACAACCTCGCGACCGGCGACGTCGCCAACCTCGTCGAGTTCTCTGGGCACCCGAACCTGATCGAGTTCGAGCGTGGGGACGTCCGCGACGCGACCGCCTGTCGTCGGTGGATGGCCGGGATCGATGCGGTCGCCCACCTCGCCGCGTCGATCTCGGTCCAGGACTCGATCGACGACCCCGCCTCGACGTTCGAGAACGATGTCGTCGGCACGTTCAACCTTCTCGAGGCGGCACGCACCGAGGGGACGCGATTCCTGTTCATGAGCACCTGCATGGTCTACGACCGGGCCGGCTCGCCGACCGGGATCGACGAGGACCATGCCACGAAGCCGGCGTCCCCGTACGCAGCCGCCAAGCTGTCCGGCGAGGCGATGACCCTCGCCTACGGGCGCGCGTACGGCCTGCCGGTGACCGTCGTCCGGCCGTTCAACACCTACGGACCCTTCCAGCGGTCGGTGGGCGAAGGCGGCGTCGTGGCCATCTTCACCCGGCGCTCGTTGCTCGGCGAGGATCTCCGGATCTACGGGGACGGGACGCAGACCCGGGACCTGTTGTTCGTCGGCGACTGCGCCAGGTTCGTGTGCGACGCGCTCACGGCCGAGGCCGCGATGGGCCGGCTGCTCAACGCCGGGACCGGGAGCGACGTCTCGGTCAACGCCCTGGCGGCGGCCATCGAGCCCGACCCGAGCAGGATCGTCCATGTCGAGCACATCCACCCCCAGAGCGAGATCGCGGTCCTGCGATGCGATCCGCGCCGGGCCGCCGACCTGCTCGGCTGGCGGGCCGAGGTCCCGCTCGAGGACGGCCTTGCCCGGACTCGAAGGTGGATGGCCGAGCGACTCGCCGCGGGGTCGTCGGTCGCGTGACCGGGACCCGCGCCGTGCTGGCGATCGACGGAGGCCGCCCGGTCCGGACGACATTCCTGCCGTATGCCCACCAGCAGATCGACGACGCCGATGTCGCCGCGGTCGCGGCCGCCCTCCGCTCCGACTGGCTGACCACGGGACCGAGGATCCGCGAGTTCGAGGCGGGTCTCGAGGCCGCCACCGGCGCCAGACACGCGGTCGCGTTCTCGTCCGGCACCGCCGCCCTCCACGGCGCGATGGCCGCGGTCGGGCTGGGACCCGGGGACGAGGTCATCACGTCCCCGATGACCTTCGTGGCGACCGCCAACGCGGCGCTCTACGTCGGCGCCGAGCCGCGGTTCGCCGACGTCGATCCGGAGTCGTTGCTGATCGATCCGGCCCGCGTCGCAGCGGCGATCGGGAGCCGGACGAGGGCCCTCGCCCCGGTCGACTACAGCGGGCAGCCGGCCGACTACGACGCGCTGCGAAGGCTGGCCGACGCCGCGCCGGGTGGTCCGCTCGCCATCGTCGCCGACGCGTCGCACTCGCTGGGGGCGACGTATCGCGGTCGATCCGGTCGGCACGCTTGCCGACGTGACCGTGCTCAGCCTCCACCCGGCCAAGATCCTGACGACCGGGGAGGGTGGCGCCGCCCTGACCGACCGCGACGACCTCGCCGAGGAGCTCCGTCGCTTCCGCAACCACGGGATCGGGACGGAGCTCCGAGCGCGGACCGACTGGACGTACTCGATGGTCGAGCTCGGCTACAACTACCGGCTGACGGACATCGGGGCGGCGCTCGGCCTGTCGCAGCTCGACCGACTCGCCGTGTTCCTGGAGCGGCGCCGTGCCCTGGCCACGCGTTACTTCGAGCGGCTCGGCGAGCATCCGCTGGTCGACGTGCCCGCGGTCGCGTCCGACGTCGATCCGGCGTGGCACTTCATGTTCGTCCGACTCCGGCTCGATCGGCTCAGTGTCGATCGCGGGGAGGTCTACCGGGCTTTGCGCGCCGAGGGGATCGGGGTCAACGTCCACTACATCCCGGTCCATACCCACCCCTACTACCGGGAACGCTTTCCAGGACTCTCGTTCCCGGTGGCCGAGGCCGCCTACGAGCGTCTTCTCACCCTGCCCCTCCACGCCGGGATGACCACCTCCGATGTCGACGACGTCGTCCTCGCGGTCGACAAGGTCACCGAGGCATACCGATCGCGGTGACGAGGACGATCGCGGTCGTTCAGGCACGGATGGGCTCACAGCGATTGCCGGGCAAGGTCCTCGCCCGGATCGGCGATCGGCCGCTGATCCTGTGGACGCTCGCCGCCCTGTCCGCGGTCGCCGCGCTCGACGGGATCGTCGTGGCCACGACCACGCGGCCGGACGACGAACCGCTCGTCAGGCTGCTCCGGGATCGCTCGTGGCGGGTCCATCGTGGACCGAGCCGAGACGTTCTCACCCGATGCTGGGAGGCTGTCGCACCGCCGAACCCGGGGTTCGTGGTGCGGGTGACGGCTGACAATCCGTTCATCGACCCGGACCTGGTCGCGGCCCAGATCGACCTGGCGACCAGCGATCGAATTCGACTACGTCGGCGCCGCCGGGTGGCCACTTGGGACGGGCGCGGAGGTGGCCAGCGGGATGGCGCTGGAAACCGCCGTCCGCGAGGCGACTGATCCCGCCGAGCGAGAGCATGTGATGCCGTTCATCTACAACCGCCCGGAGCGCTTCCGGATCGGCTCGGTCGCGCCCCCCGACCCGCCGATCCCGGGAAGGTTTACCGTTGATACCGTCGAGGATCTGGCGTTCGCCCGGGCCATCGCCGAGCGTCTCGGCCAGACGAACGACCCACCGACGGCGACGACCCTTGCCAGGATCGTCGGGGCCGAACCGGGACTCCTCGACTTGAACCGCGACGTCCGGCAGAAGACATGGCAGGAGACCGAGCGATGAAGTCCGTCAGGATCGGCGATCGCGAGGTCGGTGGCGATGCCCCTGTCTACATCATCGCGGAAGCCGGATCGAACCACGACCGCGACCTCGCCCAGGCCAAGCGGTTGATCGAGGTCGCAGCCGCGGCCGGCGCGGACGCGGTGAAGTTCCAGACGTTCCTGGCCGACCAGATCGTCGCGGACACGCCGGTCAGGGCTCGCTACCTCGATGCGATCCTGCCCCCCGACAAGACCATGACCGAGCTGTTCCGCGAGCTCGAGCTGCCTCGTGAGTGGCACGCCGAGCTCAAGGGATACGCCGAGTCGTGCGGTCTCGACTTCCTGTCCACTCCGTTCGATCACGAGGCAGTGGATCTGCTCGACGGGCTTGGCGTCAAGGCGTTCAAGGTCGCGACCTACGAGCTTTGGCACCTGCCCTTGATCCGGGACATCGCCTCTCGCGGCAAGCCGATCATCTGCTCGACCGGGATGGCTCACATCGGGGAGGTCCAGGCGGCCGTCGATGCCGTGAGGTCGACGGGCAACGAGCAACTCATCCTGCTCCACTGCGTCGTGAACTACCCCCCGCCGTTCGCCGATCTCAACCTGCGGGCGATCGAGACGATGCGCCGCGCCTTCGGCGTACCGGTCGGCTGGAGCGACCACACGCCGGGGTGGCTCGCGCCGGTCATCGCCACCGCGATCGGTGCGGCCGTCATCGAGAAGCATTTCACGACCGACCGGACGCGTCCCGGGCCCGATCACCGCTTCGCCCTCGAACCGAACGAGCTGACGGACATGGTCCGGGCGATCCGTGACACGGAGGCTGCGCTCGGCGACGGCGTGAAGCGGATGGCACCGGCCGAGGCGGACCTGTACGTCACCGCCCGCCGCTCGCTGTTCGCGGCCCGAGTGATCGAGGCGGAGACGGTCCTGATCGAGGACGATATCGCCATCCTGCGCCCAGGCACGGGCATCGAGGTCAGGGACCTTCCCCATCTGCTGGGGCGGACCGCTCGCCGCCGGATCGAGCGACACGAGCCGCTCGCGTGGGAGATGTTCTGAGCCTCGGCCCCGGAGGGGCACGGCGGCCGCTCCACCTGGTCGCCTCCGCCGGCGCCGGGCAGGGCCGGGGCCATCTCGCCCGAGCGCTGACGCTCGCCGAGGTCGCCCTCGGCCGGGGGTTCTCAGTCTCGATCGAGCTCGTCGCCGGCACCCTCGACGGGGTCATCGGCGAACGGGTCAGACGGCTCGGAGTCGAGGAACGCACCACTCGTCCAGATGATGCTGTCGTCGTCGTCGATCTGCCGGATGTCGGAGTCGCGGTCGATCGAGCTCCGCCCGGATCGCTCGTCGCATTCGACGACCGGGATGCCTTCAGCGGTCGAGCGGCGATCGTCGTCCAGCCGTCGCTGCCGGCCTGGTCGGGTCACGGCCAGGCCGACCGGGTCCTCGCCGGGTTCGACTACGCACCCGTCGGACGCCGCTTTCGAGCGCTGCGGTCGTTGACCGGTAGCGCGCCGGACAGGACCAGGTCGGGCCGGCCGCGGGTCGTGATCTGCTTCGGCGGCAGCGACCCGGACCAGGTCGCTCATCGCCTCGGACCGGCATTGGCCGGCCAGGATCGCTGGGACCCGATCCTCGTCGTCGGGGCGGACTATGCGGGTCGAATCGACGACCTGCCCGTTCCGGTCGTGACGGACCCGGCCGACCTTCCACATCTCCTCGCCCGATGCGACCTCGCGCTGATCGGCGCGGGCACGATGAAGTTCGAGGTCGCCTGCCTCGGCCGTCCGGCGCTCCTGCTGGCCGTCGCCGACGATCAGCTCGCCGTCGGTCCGCCGTTCGGCGCCACCGGGGCAGCGCGCTGGCTCGGAGACGGGCGGAGCATCGACCCCGACTCGGTGCGGCGTGCGATCGCCGAGCTCCTTGACGATGCGGCGGCGGCCGCGGCGATGTCGGCGGCGGCCCTGGCGGTGGTCGATGGACGCGGGGCCGATCGGATCGTCGACGCCATCGCCGGTCTCGGCAGCGACGGATCCCCGGTCGAGGTGCCGGCCCCGCAGCGACCCTAAGATGGCAGCGGGCCGGCGACGGTCACGCTCGGGCGACGGAAGCAGCCGCCGGGCGTCGGCGAGATGAGGTGAGCGATGACCCGTTCCGATCCCAGCGAGACGACCCGCCTGGAGGGTCTCTGGCAGGGCGACTTCGGAGACGCCTACGTCGAGCGGAACAAGGTCGTCGACGATCGGCGGACCGGCTTCTGGAGCGGGCTCCTCGCTCGTCATCCGATCCGATCCGTCCTGGAGGTCGGTTGCGGTCAGGGCGGCAACCTCGGACCCATCTCGCGGATCCTGCCGCCGGGCGACGTCTGGGGGATCGATCTCAATGCGGCGGCCCTCGAACGGGCCCGCCTCAACGGCCCGGGTATCAACGTCGTGACCGGCCGGGCTCGCGAGCTTCCCTTTCGCGATCGATTCGTCGACCTCGCGTTCACCATGGGGGTGCTGATCCACCAGCCCGACGAGGCGTTACCGATCGTCCTGGCGGAGATCGTCCGTTGCTCGGGGCGATTCGTCCTGTGGGGCGAGTACCACGCGACACAGACCGAGTCCATCCCATACCGCGGCGTCGAGGGCGCCCTGTTCCGACGGGACTATCGGGAGATCTACCGTCGGCAGTTCCCCGATCTCGTTCTGCGGGATGAGGGATTCCTGGGGCCCGAGGATGGGTTCGATCGAGTGACCTGGCAGCTCCTCGAGCGTCCCTGAGCGGACCGTCCGGGGCCCGGTCGACGCGCGGCCCCTCAGGCCGGTCCGGCCGACCGTCGCGGGAACGCCGTCAGACCGATGGTCGACGTACCACGACCGACACGAAGGTGGCCAGCAGGTCCTCGACGCCAGCCGTCGGGTAGATCCGCTGAACCTCCTCGACCGTCGTCGGGGTCAGCCGCTCCACGAGACGGCGCTCCGTCCACGGGATGAAGGCGGCGACCTCGAGTCCCGCGGCCAGGATGGCTGCCCGCAGGTCCGCGAGCGTCATCCGGTTGAGGCTCTCCCGGTAGAACCGGAGAGCCTGCTCCAGCTCGGACGGACGGACCTCTGCCAGGTAGCGCTCGAAGTCGGCAGGGTCCAGCCGGGCGTGACCCCACGGGAAGTCCAGCGTGCACAGGGAGTGTCCTCCCTTGACGCTGAAGAACGGGTTGTAATCGTGGTACATGGTGCCGCCGGGCTTGAGCAAGCGGGCCATCGCCGCGAAGCTGGCGGCGGGATCGCTCAGGTGCTCCAGGACCTCGAACGACACGATGGCGTCGAACGCCTCGGGCTCGATGCGTGTGTCGGTCACGTCGTCCTCGACGAACCTGACCCTCCCCGGGGCGATGCCCACGAGAGCCCGGGCTCGTTCGCGGAGGTCGTCGAGGCGCCGCTGCTGGGCCTCGACGTCCGACTCGACCATCCGCCCGGGTCGCTGGACGACGTAGTAGCGCGCCAGATCCGATGCCACGACCTCGAGGTCGGATCGTCGAGCCAGCTGGAACGCGACCGCTCCGTCGTAGCAGCCGATCTCGAGCACGCGTCGGGCTGACGTCGGCCCCAGGGCAGCGGCGACCAGCGCGTCATACTCCGCGACGGACGTGGCAGCCTTGGCCGACCGTTGGGCCAGGGCCTCGTCGGTCGGCGCGGCGGATGCGGCCGCGGGGTCGAGCATCGCACGCCAGCCGGGCTTGAGCTCGTCGCGCAGGGCTCCGTCCAGTCGATGGCCCGTCCCGTGTCGGTCCACGAAGACGCGCCCGGTCAACGCCGCTCGGTCGCCGCGGTCCCTTGGCGTCGGGGTCGACGACCGTGCCGGCGGTAGCTCTGCCCGGACGACCCGGCTCAGGCGGTCCGAGCGCAACCCGAGCCGGATCACCTTCCTGGCGGTTCGCTTCAGCATCCATCCCCTCCTGACGGGACGTCGATCGGATCGCTCAGGGCGAGCTCCAGGATGACAGGGCTGCCGGTCCGCTCGGTCGTGGCATCGCCGCCGGTGGGTCGAAAGCCCGCAGCGGCGAACAGGGCCAATGAAGCCTCATGATCCGAACGGATCCTGGCTGTCAGGCGCGTCGGTCCCGACACCTCACGGAAGGCAACGAGCCCGGAGGTGAGCAGCGCCGTCCCCAAGCCTCTGCCGCGCTGCTCGGGGGCGACGGTGATGCTGACCTCCGTGTCGCCTGTGCTGCGGCGTTCGAACCGGATGACGCCGACCGGCCGCTTCGACTGCTCGCCGATCCAGATCCGGGTCGTGTCAGTCTGGGCCAGGGCGCGTCCCAGCCACGCCGCGTGCTCGGCGGGCTCGATGGGCGGACGGTCGGACGATGCCCAGCGAGTCATCGGATCATTCGCCCAGTCGAGCAGCAGGGCCGCATCGTCGGCGGTCGCCGGGCGCAATCCCACATCGCCGTGTCGGACGATCGGCGGCCGCTCCGCTTCGAGGCAGCGTGCGATCTCCGAGATGATCCTCGAGCTCGCGGTCCCTGGTGCGAAGTGATCGGCCAGGAAGGCTCGACGCGCCTCGGGATCGGGACGGACCGCTCGGTCGAGCGACGCGACGACGGCAGCCACGTCCGCGACCGGCGTCGCGACACGTGCCCCGATGTACCCGAGGAGATCGCCATGGGCCTCGACCATGGCGATGAGGTTCGGCGTCCCGGCGACGACCGTGTCGGTCAGCACCGTCGAGAGGAAGCCGAGATGGGCGTCGGCGGCGCGCAACAGGCGGATCAGGTCGACGTCACGGACGACGGTCGTCCGCGGCTCGGGATAGCCACCAGCCCGAGCCATCGAGCGGAGCAGATCGACGTACGGTCCCTGATCGCGCTCGCCCGGATGCTGCTTGAAGATCACGTGGATCTGCGGCAGGGGTCCGCCCAGGGTCCGTTCGAGCATGTGGGCGAAGTGACTGTCCCGGATGAATCGATCGAACGTCGTCGACACGACGAGCATCTGGTCGCCGTCGCGCACGCCCAGCGACCGGCGGATCTCGCTGCGCGAGGCTGCGGACGCCGCCTGATCGACGTCCTGCCTGGATCCGGCGTCGAGGTCGAGTCGCGGTGAGCCGCCCACGACCACCTCGTCCGAGCCGTAGCTCCCGAAGGTGCGCAGGACGCGTCGCTCGAAGTCGCCGTAGACGAAGGTGCGCGTCGGGACGACGAGGGTCGCCGGGCGCCCATGTCGATAGCCTGGGTGGGTCGGGTAGATGACCCCGTGCTGGACCGCGAACGTGGGAACCTCCCGTCGCTCCGCGGCCACCAGCCACGACACCCGGATGCCCTCGTGACTCAGCAGGATCGCCCGGGGACGGAGCTCCGAGATGAGGCGGCCGATCCGGTCGACTTGGCGGATGGTGGCGTCGAGGCCCTTCGAAGCGAACGCCTGCAGCTCGTCGACCATGAGCGGGGCGAGGTCGACCCCGAAACCGTCGAGCGGGATGGCCTTCGCGACTTCCAGTCGGTCGATCACCGCCGCGACGTCCGCCGCCGGATCCTCGTCCCCTCTCCAGCGGGTCTGGAGCAGCGAGTACGGCAGCAGACGCGGGTCCGATCCGATCACCGACCAGTCTTCGTCGACCCGATGATCGAGGCCGAGACCGACGATGATCGGCTCGAGATCGCGCTCCGGGAGCCGGTCGATGATGGAGCCGAGATTCGGGTCGACGAGCATGGAGCCCGATCCCGAGTCGACGACCTGGCGGATCCCGAGATGGCTCGGGACCACGACCCGCGGGGTCCCACGACCCGCCATCCCAGCGATCCGTCGATCGAGGAGGTCGACGCGCCGATCGAGCTCGGCGCGGCGGCGTCGACGGGCCGGGACGCTCGCCAGGCGGCTCAACCTGCCAAGCGGATCGCGCCGGACCGCGTCCGTCTGGGTCGCCGCGCGCCCACCGGACCCTGGTCGGAGGACGAGTGTGGTCGCACCCGTCAGCGCGGTACGGCGCCCGACGTCGATGAGGGCCTGGTGATCGTCGGGCACCTCCAGCCGCGTCAGCGTCCTGCCCGCTGACAGCTCGCCGATCACCGACGACCACAGGAGTCGCTCGTGGAGCCAGCGCCAGAGTGGCTCCCGCGCCTGGAACCAGTAGGTCACACCACCCACGGCGAGCCGCTCCACCAGCGACGCGCGCTCGGCCCAATCGTCGAGCCGCTCAAGAGCGACATCGAACAGATCCACCCGCTCGACGACGGACCCGATGACCCTCCGCGCGGGGACCACATCCGGTCGCTCGTGCGGCATCGGCGTCCACGCCGGGTCGAGGACGATGGTGACCGTGCCCTCCAGCGGATCTTGGCCGCCCGGAGGCCCGTCGCGAACGACGAGCGCGAGCGCCGGACCGTCAGCCACCCGTCCGACCGTCGGGCAGCGACGTCTCGTCAGCGTTCGGGTCCCGGCCGGACGACCTCGCTCTTCGTCGCCCGACCTCCAGGGGCCCAAGCCGGGAGAGCAGCTCGTCGACACGAGCCCGGAACGTGTGTCGGGCGAGCACGGCCGCTCGTGCCCGCTCGGCATGCTGCCTGCGCTCCTCGGGGTGATCCAGGAAGTGATCGATCAGACTCCGAAGATCCTCCCGGTCGCGATACGACACGATCCCGCCGTCGAACTCGGCCTCGAGCCCGTCGATGTCGTCCGAGATGACGAATGCCCCGGCCGCCGAGGCGTCGTAGAGCCGATTCGACAGGAACCCTTCACGCTGCATGTCGGCCCAGTGGTCGTTCAGCACGATCCCGGCCGCGGCGTAGTACCGCGCGAGCTGGTCGTTGGGCACCATCTCCCCGGCCAGGTAGCGTGGCTCCAGGCGCTCGCTCGTCCAGCCGCGGCCGTACACGGCCAGATCCCTGTCCGTGGGCAGGAGGTCGTCGAGCAGGTGACGGCGCTCGCCGCGCGAGTTCGCGACGAACAGGAGCTCGTGGGGTGGCCCGCCGGCGGTCGGTTCGAACCGATCCGGGTCCGTGGCCTGGTGCAGCGCATCGACCGGAACGGTGACCCTGGTGCGCATCCAGTCGGCGAACGATCCGGAGGCGACGAAGACGTGGTCGTACCGCTCGTAGAGGGCGGCATCGGCCAGGTCGGGGTGGCTGATCTGCCACAGCACGTTGAGCTGGCCGGGTCGGGTCTGCCCGTCCGAAAGCCCGAGGACGTGCACCGCGACATCGTCCCGAGCCGCGGTCCACGACGCCCATTCCGGTCGCAGATGGATCCGCGTCGGATGGCCCGCCCGTTCGAGCGCCCGCTGCAGGCCGTGAGCGACATGGAGGTCGCCCCAAGATGGTGCGACGTCCCACGACGGGACGCCGATCCGGAGACCGAACCTGGCGGCCTCGATCCATCGTTCGAGGATCGTCGCGAGCTCGCCGACCGACAGGCTCGGGAGGTGCCGCGCCAGGTGTACCCCTCGTCGGTCCAGCCGCTCCGCGTCACGCTCATCCGCGACCAGGACGAGGTCGTATTCGTCGAACCACGGGGTCGCCATCCAGGCGTCGACGGCACCCTGGACCCACGCGACCCGGATGGCGCCGGCGGGCACCCCGCGGACGTCGAGATCGGGTTCGCCGACGACGATCACGTCGAGCGGCGGTTCCGTCGGGCCGTCGGGCGCGAACGGGCGGATGACCCAACCCCGGCCATCGTCACCCTCGCCCGCGCCGTCCCCGGCGAGAAGCGATCCGCTCGGTCGATCAGGGCCGAGGACCAACGCGACCTGGAGCGGATCGCGCCGCCAAAACGATCGCCCCCGGATCGCATCCAGGAGGACGGTCCGGTACAACCAGGGAGCCCACGCGCCGACGAAGCGGTCCCGGTTTGCCGCCACTCGAGCAGCCCTCGTCGCCCGCTCGCCGAGCTCCCGGCTGGCAGACTCGTGGTGCCACAGCGTCGCTCGGCCGTCGTAGACGAGACGGCCGCCCAGCTCGTGCAGCTTCAGACAGAGGTCGACGTCCTCCTGGCCGTAGTCGTAACCGGTCGTGAAGCCGCCGACCGCATCGAGCGAGCTACGCGCGATCAGCAGACACGCCGCCGTGAGGGCGGGCGCGTCGCGGACGGCTGACGCCCATGCGCTGAGTGCGTCCTCACCCGCGCCCATCGGACGTGGGACCGGTGCGCCGTCGACCAGCCTGAAGTCGATGCCGCCGTGCTGCAGGCTCAGGTCCGGGAATCGCAGGCCGGCCCGAACCTGACGGGTCCGCCGCGGATAGACGAGCCGAGCTCCGACCGCGACGACGCCAGGCTCGAGGATCGACTGGACCATGTGGCCGAGCCAGTCGGTTCCGATGGGCTCGATGTCGTTGTTGAGGAACAGGATCAGATCGCCGTGGCAGTCGGCCAGGGCCTGGTTGTTGCCGTCCGAGAACGACGCGTTGTGACGATTGCGGATGACCCGGACCGGGAAGGGGACTTCGGTCGACCGGATGACGGCGAGCGAGTCATCGCTGGATCCATTGTCGACGACGATCAGCTCGATGTCGCGATAGGCAGTCGACGCGATCGCGGGCAAGCACCGACGGAGAAGGGACGCCCCGTCGCGGTTGAGCATGACGATCGACACCAACGGGCCCGACGTGGGAGCCCCGGCGAGGGGATCGGAGGTCAATCTCTCCAGGAAGTGCGCGACATCCGAGTCCGTCGCCTCGAGGCGCTCCGAGGGAGCGGGCTGGCGCACGATCGACCGCGGATCGAGTCGGTGACCAAGACCGCCGAGCCGTCGGCCCATGGCGCGGCCCCCGTCGGCCAGCGCCAGCGCGAACCGCACCGACCGACGCCGCTCGATCCCAGCCAGCTGGCTGCGGGTCGATCGCAACGAGGCCCGGGCCGCGCGCAGCTCCTCTTCCGAGCGACGAGCCTCGCGTCGGGCGATCGCCTGCTGACGCTCGAGCGCTCGCTGGAGGGACTCGACCTCACGGTCGCGTCCGGGTTCGTCCGGCGGCCGAGGATCAGGGTCGCGAGCCATGGTCGGCCGTGCGATCGGGGTCTGTCTCCGGCATGAGCCGATCGATGAGGGCCGCATATCGGCCCGCTTCGTGGGCCCAGCCCATGTCCGCCACGCGGGCGGCCGTCTTCGCCACTCTCGCCTCTCGCTCGAGTGGATCGTCGGCGAGGCGCTCGAGCCCAGCAGCGAGCGCCGCATCGTCACCCGACGGATACGTCAGGACCTCCTCCGCTGGGAAGGTCCGGTCGACCAGGGGCAGGCGGGACGCGACGACCGGCTTGATCATCGCTCCGTACTCGAACACCTTGGTCGACAGGCTCACCGCGGTGAACTCGTCCAGTCGGGTCGGGGCGATCCCGATGTCGGCCGCCGCCACCGCAGCCGGCACGTCCTCGATCGGGATCCGTCCATGGAAGGTGACCCGGTCGGCGATCGCCAGCCCGGCGGCCTGCTGCCTCAGCGCCTCCTCGCTGTCGCCCCGGCCGTACAGCTCGAGGCGGATGTCGAGATCCGGTCGCGAGGTCGCCAGGCGCGCGATGGCGTCCACGGCGACATCGAGCTCGTAGGTCGGGGTCAGCGCACCGGTGTAGACGACCCGCAGGGAGCCGTCCTGGCGGAACGTCCGGCGCGGGTGAGCGGTCGGGTCGAACAGGTCGAGGTTCGGCGAGTTCGGCACGATCGTCAGCTTGTCCGGATCGACGCCAAGTCCGAGCAGGCGGTCGGCCATCAGCTCGTTGACCGACAGGACCTGGTCCGCGAAGGCGATCGACAGACGCTCCTGCAGGAGCAGCGCGCGCCGGACCACGGGGCTGCGGACGTTCGGGAATTGGGTCTTGAAGAACTCAGGCATCGCCTCGTGGAGGTCGAGGATGACCTTGACCCCGACCAGCTTCAGCGGGAGCGCCGCGAAGACCAGGAAGTCGGGCAGGCTGTGGACCTGGACGACGCCGTACCGACGGCGCCGGTGTGCCCGGGACGCCGCCCAGCCGGCCCGGACGAGGAAGCCGAGGTACTCCCGCAGGTAGACCCACAACCCGGCCCCCTGGTGGCGCTGGACACCGAGGCGCTTGATGCGGACACCGTTGAGCTCACCGTCGGTCGGATCGCCGGGCTGGCGCAGGGCGATCACATCGACCGGTCGGCCACGGGCGACCAGGGCCTCGGCCTCCCGGCGCACCCGAGGGTCCTCCTCGTAGTACGAGTGGACGATCATGCAGACCGGGCGGACCCGGGCCGTCCGCGCCGCCGGCGTCGTCACGGGATCAGCGACCCGCCAGCTTCTTGAGCCGGTCGAGCAGCGCAGTCTCCGAGCCGTCCGCCGGGGGGACGATGGCGTTCAGCAGGTTACCGGCCGCGGTCGCGCCTGCCACCGGATCGCCCTCCAGATCGATCACCAGCCGCTCCAGCGCGTCCGCCGCGATGAACATCCTGTCGGCTGGGATGTGGAGCCTGTCGAGATCCACCTTGTAGGTGTGGACGTCGATCGTGTCGCTCGGACCCGAATAGGACCGGGTGTCGACCTCGGTGAAGCCGTTCTCGGGCGTGAGCACGTTGAGGACCATCTTCGACGACCTCGCCCGGGTGATCGGATAGACGTAGTAGAGCGCCTGGTTGTCCTTGAGGAGCCGGGTCATCAGGCTCGACGAGTAGACGTTGAACTGGTTCGCCTTGATCGGTGCGGTGTCGACGGCCACGTAGTCGGTGGCCGTCCCGCTGGCACTCCGAAGGCCGAGCGGCGCCTTGGGGTCGTCGACCGCGAGGTAGTGCCGGACCTGGATCGCCTTGTACTCCGCCGGCAGGTCGATCGAGGTCTCCATGCTCAGGTACGGACCGAACGCGACCGTCCCGCCCTTTGGCACATTGGCCTTGATCCAGGCGATCGTATCGGCGCTGGCCCTGGCTTCGTTGGCGCTGGCGATCCCCGGGATGCGCACCGCCCGGACGCCGACGGCGCCCATGACGATGACGAACACCGCGGCGGTCGCGACGACCCCGATGGCGGACAGGCGACCGCGCCTGCGCAGCCAGCGCACCACCACGAAGGACGCGACGACGAGCACGGTGACGCCGACGAGTCCGGCGACGATCACCCTGGGGGAGATCCGCTGTAGCGTCGAAAGGGCAAGGATGGCGGCGGCGAGGACGGCCAGCCCGACGACCAGACCGGCGGTCAGCCGGTCGCGTTCGCGCAGCCGCAGCAGCCCGTGGTACCAGCCGATCGTTCCGGTGACGATCACCAGGGCCAGCTCCTGGATGTAGTGCCGCGGGGTCTCGCCGACACCGATCACCAACAACACCAGGGGGATCCCGCAGATCATCGTCACGAGTGCGTCACTGCTGGCCTGGGCGACCCGCCGGCGGTCCCGGATGAGCTCCGCCACGACGAGGAAGGTGCCGAGCCCATAGGCGAATGCCAGGCGCACCGAGCCGAGCGAGTGGGAGACCATGTAGGCGACCTGGCGGGGGTCGAACAGCGATGCGCCGAGCAGTTTCGGGGTCCGACCGAAGAAGATCGTCAGGAGCACGAACCAGGCGAGCACGGCGAGCCAACCGAGGACGGTCCGATCCCGGAGGCGGGCGGGGATCCGGCGCGCGGCCGCCGCGTTCCAGCCGCGACGATCGATCCCGGTCGCGATCCTTTCGGCAGCGAGGCCGATGACCAGGAAGACGACGACGACGATCGCACTCGGGAGCAGGGTCCAGTCGGGGAAGTCGGCCCGGTACACCAGGTGGGTGTAGCCCGCGAACATCACGAACCACCAGGACATCCCGACGGCGGCCGTCGCCAGGGTCACCGCGGCGGTTCGGACGATGTTCGTCCAGCGCACCCCCCACATCGCGCCGAGGATGAACGGGACGATCGCGAACGGCAAGATCGTCTCCTTGATCAGGAAGGCGACCGCGAAGATCGCGCCGAGGACGACCGCGCGCCAGAGCGCTCCCGTCCGGACGACGCTGAACCCGACGATCACGTAGAGCAGCGTGAGCATGATCGAGGGCAGGTCGATGCCGGCCGTCCGGGCGATGTCGAAGACGTACGGCAGGCCGGCGAACAGGACCGCCGAGATCGCGCCGATGGCCGGCCGGACCCGCCAGCCGAGGAAGCCCACCAGGACGATGGTCAGAGCGCCGCTCAGGGCGTTGATCAGGTGGCCGGTGGCCACCGGGTGGATCCCGAACGCCTTCTCCGGGAGGGCGATGATCATCGGCCATAGCGGCGAATGCTTGAGGAAGGTCACCCCGAAGTCCGTGATCGGACCGTTGCCGTCGAGGAAGTTCCGGCCGACCGCGATGTACTTGGCGTCGTCGAACGTCGGGTTCACCGGCGGGGTCAGGGCCAGGAAGAGCAGGAACAGGATCGGGGTCGCGGCCAGGATGAACAGGCTGACGCGACGTTCGAGCGAGAGGTCGGCCGGGCTCATCGCGAACGGGTTCGGACTCGTTCCCTCCACGGCACCCTGCGCGTCGGTCACGCCCTGACCGTCCACCCGGCGCCCAGCCGGAGGACCTGGCGGTCGGTCGTCGTCCGGCCGTGCGAGCTGTCGACGGTATCGATGACCAGCCCGGCCGTGGCGTACACGTGCTCCCAGTCGATCGCCTTGTGCGGCGTGACCACGACGACGGCGTCGCTCCCGCGCAGGACGCCTTCGATCGCGACGGAATCGCGCGCCACCCCGTCGGTGTCGCGGAAGCGCGGCACATGCGGGTCGTGATAGCTGACGTCCGCGCCGCGCGACGCAAGCCCGGCCAGGATGGCCGCCGCCGGAGCGTTCCGCGCGTCGCGCACATCGGGCTTGAAGGCCACCCCGAGGACGCCGACGCGAGCGCCCTTGAGCGCCTTGCCGCGATCGTTCAGACCCTCGGCGACGAGGTCCACGACGTGGCGCGGCATCGCGTAGTTGATGTCGCCGGCGAGCTCGACGAACCGGTCGACGAAGTCGAACTCGCGCGCCCGCCAGGCCAGGTAGTACGGGTCGACCGGGATGCAGTGTCCCCCGACGCCCGGGCCGGGAGTGAACCGCATGAACCCGAACGGCTTGGTCGCCGCGGCGCCGATGACCTCCCAGACGTCGAGCCCCATCCGCTCGCACAGCAGAGCCAGCTGGTTGACCAGCGCGATGTTGACGTTGCGGAAGATGTTCTCGAGGAGCTTGGCCAGCTCGGCGGCGTCGGGGGACGACAGCTCGATGACCGCGTTGTTGATCTTTCGCAGGAGGGTCGCCGCGCGGATCGTCGCCTCCGGCGTGGTCGCACCGACCAGCCGCGGGACGTCCTTGGCGGCGCTGGCCGGGTCGCCCGGATTGACCCGCTCCGGTGCGAACGCCAGGTCGAAGTCGCGGCCGGCCATGAAGCCACTCTGCTCGAGGACCTTCCGGAACGGGCCGGTGGTCGTGCCCGGGAAGGTCGTCGACTGGAGGATCACGAGCTGGCCCTTGCGCAGGTGACGTCGGATGAGCTCGGCCGCCGACAGGACCGGCCCGAGGTCCGGGTCCTTGGCCTGATCGATGGGGGTCGGGACGCAGACGAAGATGACGTCGGCATCGGCCAGGTGGGCGGCATCCGTCCCGACGACCCGCATCCCGGCCGCGATCGCGCCGGTCAACCGTGAATCCGGGATGTCGTCGATGGGCGAGCGTCCGGCGCTCAGCTCGGCGACCCGGCCGGAGTGGGCGTCGACGCCCTCGACCTCGAGCCCCGCTTCGACGAACGAGATCGCGAGCGGCAGCCCGACGTAGCCCAGGCCGATCACGGCCAGGCGACGGTCTTCAGTCATGGGTCCTCCAAGTCCGGTCACCGGCGATGCCGGGGTCGCGCACCCGGCGCCGCGGACAGGGCAGGCGGGGCGCAGCGCACCGCGAGAGGATACCCGGTCTCGGCCTAGCGGACCGCGGCCGGGGCCGCCAGCCAGTGTTCGACGATGGCGGCGATCCGCGAGCCGGCGGCACCGTCCCACAGCGGTGGCGGCTCCGTTGGGATCGGCACGGACCCGTCGAGGACGGCACGAGTCGCCGCAACGACGCCGTCCGGCTCGACCAGCCGATTCGTCCCGTGGCTGATGGTGATCGGGCGTTCCGTGTTGGGTCGTAGCGTGAGGCAGGGCACACCGAGGACGGTCGTCTCCTCCTGGATCCCGCCCGAATCCGTGACGACGACGGCCGCTCCGCGGACGAGCGACATGAACTCCACGTATCCCAGCGGGTCGATGACATGGACGCGCGGGTCGTCGCCGAGACCGGCGGCTTCGAGCGTCGCCCGGCCGCGCGGGTGGAGCGGGATGACCAGCTCGACCAGCTCCGCGACGCCGCGCACGGCCGCGACGACCAGGCCGGCGGTCGTCGGATCGTCCACGTTGGCCGGTCGGTGGAGGGTGGCCACCCCGTAGCGGCCCTCCAGGCCGAGCCGCGACCGGGCCGCGGCGACATCGAACCGGGCCAGGTTCGCCAGCAGCGTGTCGATCATCGGGTTGCCCACGAAGTGGATCCGACCGGGGTCGATCCCTTCCCGGACGAGGTTGGTCTCCGCCTCCGGACTGGTGGTGAACAAGAGGTCGGCCAGGACGTCCGTCACGACCCGGTTGATCTCCTCCGGCATCGTCCGGTCGAAGCTCCGCAGACCGGCCTCGACGTGGGCGATCGGCCGGCCGAGCTTGGCCGCGACGATCGCCGCAGCGAGGGTCGAGTTGATGTCGCCGTAGACCACGACGAGCGCCGGATCGAGCGCGGCGACGGCCTTCTCGAGCTCGACCATCAGGGCGGCGGTCTGGCCGGCGTGGGTGCCCGACCCGACCCCGAGATTCAGGTCGGGCTCGGGCAGCCCGAGGTCCCGGAAGAACACGTCGGACATCTTGTCGTCGTAGTGCTGCCCGGTGTGGATGACGACCTGCGGGACGGACCGCGCGGCGAGACCGCGGATGACCGGAGCTGCCTTCATGAAGTTGGGCCTGGCCCCGACGACGTGTGCTACGGTCTCCGCCATGATTCCTTTCCCGATGGGCCCCGCGGTCCTGAACCGGGCAGCAGCTCCCGGGTCAGTATCTCCGAAACCGGGCGGACTCGACTCCGCCCCTTGAACCGACCCATCAGCCCGTCGGATGTCCTCCGACGGGCGGTCGACGACCCTCGCTCCGCGCTTTCGGCCGTCGCGAACCACAAGATCCGTGTCGCCGTGCGGCTCGTCGACGGCCTCGGGCAGCGGCCGCAGCGGACCGTCGGACGGGCCTTGCTCGCGAGTTCGCGCGTGGTCCCGGGACGCGCTCGCCTCACCCCGGCCAGGCTGACCCTGCGGACCCTTGGCCTGGCCTGGACGCGCTCGCGAGCGGACGCGATCGCCCACGCGGTCGAGATCGGTGCAGCCTCGACGGCGCGCTCGACCGCCATTCGCGCGGCCCGCCTCTGCCTCGAACTCGGCGATCTCGCTGCCACCGAGCGGATCATCGCGACGGTCGCCGGGGATGACGACGATGCCACGCTCCTGCTCGATGCCGAGGTCGACTGGCGGCTCGGCCGGTATGAGCGCGCGGTCGATCGGACGCGCCTGCTCCTGGATCGCCGGCCGGGCAACCGGGACGCGCGGCGGATCCAGGATTGGGCACAGGGCGAGCTGACGGTCATGGACGACGGCTGGCGGATGCACCTGCCGGGCCGCGCGACGCCCCACGATCCGGTGAAGGGGCGGATCCTCCACCTGCTCACGAACTCGTTGCCCTATCTCCAGGCCGGCTACACCGTCCGATCGCAGTCGGTCGGACGATGCCAGCTGGACATCGGGCTGGAGCCTCACATGGCCACGAGGGCCGGATTCCCACGGTCGGCGGGCGTTCGTCACGCTTCGGCCTCCGACAGCGTCGACGGCCTGACGTACTGGAGGCTCGATCCTGACCTGGCGCCGGGGACCGGCTCGGTCGACATCGTGGCGCACACGGCCGAGGCGGCGCAGGAGTTGATCGAGCGGCTGCGGCCGGCCATCCTCCAGCCGACGACCAACCACCTCAACGGCCAGGTCGCGCTGGCGTTGCGCGACCGGTACGGGATCCCCGTCGTCTACGAGGTGCGCGGGTTTCTCGAGGAGACGTGGCGTTCCCGGGTCGCCAGCGACGTCACCGACAGCGATCGGTATCGCGCCACCCGAGCGATCGAGACCGCGATGATGCGCGAGGCGGACGCCGTCGTCACGTTGTCCGAGACGATGCGCGCCGATATCGTCGCTCGAGGAGGCATCGACGCCGGCCGCGTCGTCGTCGTACCGAATGCCGTCGATGTCAGTCGATTCGTGCCGGGGCCGAGAGACGACGATCTCGCCGCGCGCCTCGGGATCGGCGACGAGCCGGTCATCGGCTACATCTCGAGCTTCACGGCCTATGAAGGGATCGTCTACCTGATCCAGGCGACCGCCGAGCTTCGGAGACGAGGACGGACGGTCCGTTGCCTGCTCGTCGGCGATGGAGAGGAGCGCCCGGCGCTCGAGGCCGCGGCGCGCGCTTCGGGCGTCGACGACGGCACCGTGCGGTTCGTCGGGCGGGTCCCGTTCAGCGAGATCCAGTCGTACTACCGGCTGATCGACATATTCGTGGTCCCGCGGACGAACGATCGAGTCTCTCAGCTGGTGACGCCGCTCAAGCCCTACGAGGCGATGGCGATGGAGCGACCTGTGGTCGTCAGTGGCGTTCCGGCCCTGCTCGAGATCGTGGCCGATGGGACGACCGGTCGTGCGTTCACCCCGGAGGATCCGATCAGCCTCGCCGACGTCCTCGAGCCGCTCCTCGACGATCCGGCCGAGCGCGCTCGCCTCGGGTCGGCCGCGCGCGCGTGGGTCGCCGCGCATCGTACCTGGCAGCAGAACGCCGAGCGGTACCGGGAGCTGTACGGCCGACTGGGCGCCGTATGACCGCCGCTGCGCCTCCTCCCCGGGGCCCGCGGATCAGCTATCTGTCCTACTCGACCGGACGCTTCGATTCGCGCACCCAGCGGATGGCCGGATCCGCCATCGAGCGAGGCTACGAGGTCGTGGTCTACGCCCGCTGGGAGCCGGGCCTGCCGCTCGTTTCTCACGAGGCCGGGTTCCGGATCGTCAGGGTCCCGGTCGTGACCGAGCTGGCCATCCCCGGCCTGCGCGGACGTGGGCGACGCCGCCTCGCCACGCTCCGGGCGGAGGGATCCCAGCAGCCGGCCGAGGGAGGGACGAGCGCAGCCGGGAGACCGAGCGTCCACGCCGCATCCGGACCGTCGAACGCCGGCGCGCAGACGCGGCCGGGGCTCGTGGATCGGGTCCCCCGGAGCTTCCGCGGGACGATCCTGGGCGCCCCCCTGAGGCGCGCGCGGGCGACCCTCGGGCGCTGGACCAGGCGGCTGCTCCTCTTCCCGATCCGACCGATGGCCTGGGCCGTCGCCCTCGACGAGACCGCCGAGGCCTCCGACCTTTGGCACGGGATGTGGGCGACGTCGCTTCCGGCACTCCTTCGACTCCGCCGACACTTCGGCGGGCGGGCGATCTACGACAGCCGCGACATCTACATCCACGCTCGGTCGCTCGAGGCCATGGCCGGGCCGTGGAAGTGGCTCCTCGGCGGCCTGGAGCGTCGCTGGGCACGGAGTTGTGACGCCGTGCTGACGGTCAACGAGCCGTACGCGGGCATCCTTGCCCGCCAGTTCGGGATCGCGGTTCCACCGGTCGTGCGCAACACGCCTGCCCGCTATGACCCACCCACTCCACCGCCCGATCTCATCCGGCGCGCCCTCGATCTGCCCAGCTCGACCGCGATCGTCCTGTACCAGGGCGGGTTGATGAGCGAACGGGGCATCGAGCAGGGGATGGAAGCGATCCTCGACGTGCCCGACTCGGTGCTGGTCCTGATGGGTTTCGGGTCCGGGAGCGAGGACATCATCCGCCTCGCCGGATCGCCGCGGTTCGCCGAACGGGTCCGCGTCCTGCCCCCCGTGTCCCCGTCCGAGCTCCTCGACTGGACGACCTCGGCGGACGTGATGCTGATGGCGATCCAGCCGACGACGCTCAACCACCGGTATTCGACGCCGAACAAGCTCTGGGAGGCCATCGCGGCGGGCGTACCGGTCGTTGCGTCCGACCTGCCGGGCATGGCCCCGATCGTCCGCCAGGCCGAGTGCGGGCAGCTCGTCGACCCGACGGATCCCGCGGCGATCGCGCGCGGCATCCGGGCCATCCTCGAGCTGCCGGCCGCCGATCGCGAGGCCCTCCGAGCCCGCTGCCGGGCGGCCGGGGAGGTGTATTCATGGGAGCGGCAGACGGAGGTCCTGTTCGACCTCTATCGGCACCTGCTTCATGGCACCTGACCGACACGTGCTACCGTACGCACGCTCATGACCGGACAAACCGCAGGTGCCATCGTCCCGCCACGCTCCCGCGCCCGTCGGCCCGGCCCGATCGGCCATGTTCGGACAGGCTTGGCGGACATCTTCGGGCGGCGGCGACTCCTCCGCTACCTCGTGGGTGCCGAACTCAAGCGGACCCACGCCGATACGGCGTTCGGCCAGGTCTGGTGGATCCTCGACCCGCTCCTCCAGATGGCCGTCTATTTCATCCTGTTCGCCGTGATGCTCAACACGAAGATCCCGGACTACCCGCTCTTCCTGTTCGCCGCGATCCTGCCGTGGAAGTGGTTCAGCACGACCCTGAGCGAGGCGACCCTGTCCATCACGAGTCACCAGACGTTGATCCGTCAGGTCCAATTCCCGAAATTGGTCCTGCCCACCTCGGCTGTGCTGGCAGGCACCGTCAGCTTCGGTTTCGGGCTCATCGCGCTGGGCATCGTCTACCTCTTCTACCTCGATCGGCTCAGCATCTGGGTGGTCTGCCTGCCCCTCATCGCCGCCGTTCAATTCGTGCTCACGCTGGGGCTGGGCATCCTGTTCTCCGCGCTCAACGCCTTCTTCCGCGACGTCCAGAACGTGATGACCCATGCCCTTCGCCTGGCGTTCTACTTGTCGGGTGCGCTCATCCCGCTCGACACGCTCGCCGTGTCCCACAAGGTGCTCTTCACGGTGCTGTCGCTCAACCCGTTCGCGGTCCTGTTCAAGGCGTATCGCGCCGTGACCTACGGCACCACCGCGCCCGATTGGGTCGGGCTGTTCCTGGTGCTTCTGTTCTCGCTGGGTCTGCTCGGGTTCGCGATCTACGTGTTCAAGCGTGTCGAGCCGGCCTACGCGAGGATCCTCTGATGACGGCTCCGACGATGATCGATCGAACGGCCGGAGGCGCGCCATCGGCAGTCGAGGTCACCGACCTCGGCATCCGCTACGACCTGCGACTGACGAGGCGCACGACGCTGAAGGGCTCGATCGCCGGGATGGTCCGGCGGGACCGCTCGCCGGAGACATCGTTCTGGGCGATCCGACACTTGTCGTTCACGCTCGCCCAGGGGGAGTCACTCGCGGTGATCGGCCCGAACGGCGCCGGCAAGAGCACGTTGCTCCTGGCGCTTGCCGGCGTCCTCGAGCCGACCGAGGGCGACATCATGACCCATGGTCGGGTGTCGACGCTGCTGACGCTCGGGGCGGGGTTCGAGCTGGATCTGACCGGTCGCGACAACATCGACCTGGTCGGTGCATTCCTCGGGATCGATGCCGACCAGATGTCCGACCTGGGACCGTCGATCATCGAGTTCGCCGACATCGGCGCGTTCATCGACGCCCCCGTGAAGACGTACTCGACCGGGATGCGTGCGCGGCTCGGATTCGCGATCGCGACCGCCACGGTCCCGGACATCCTCCTGCTTGACGAGGTCCTGGGGACCGGCGACCAGACCTTCCGCGCTCGCAGCCAGGCGCGCGTCCGCGAGCTCGTGGACCACGCCAAGGCCATCGTCCTGGTGACCCACGACCTGACGTTCGTCAGTGAGTTCTGCAATCGGGCGATCCTGCTCGAGCGGGGCGAGATCATCCAGGAAGGCGAGCCCGCGGCCATCGTCGACCTCTACCGTGAGCGGGTCGCCCAGCGGAAGCTGCTGGCCGAGGGGGACGCCCACCGCTTCGCGGCTGTCCCGGAGGCGCAGCGGGCCGGCGGCTGAACGAGCTCAACCGCCCGGGTCCGGCTCGGTGGTGGAGGCGGGTCGGGCGCCGAACCTAGCATAGACGTGGAGCAACTGTTCGACCTGGCGCTCCCAGGCGTACCGTTCGGCCGCCGCGAGCGAGGCCTCACGGAGCGCGAGCCGCCGCTCCGGGGGACCGTCGAGGACCTCGCGCAGGGCGGCGGCGATCGCCGCGGGGTCGGTCGGATCGCACAACACGCCGCATCCGGCCGCCCGCACGATCGAGGCGATCCCGGGCAGGTCCGACGCGACGACCGGCACGCCCGCCCCCAGCGCGTCGAACAGCCGGGTGGGCGTCGTGAGGCGGTGATTGAGGGTCGTCGGCTGGATCGCGATCGCGGCGACGTCGGCGGCCGCCGTCCAGGCGGGGATCTCCTCGGGCGGGACGCCGGGCAGGAAGTGGATCCGATCCGCCCCCGGCAGGGTCGCCGCATCCGCGACGAGCCCGTCGCGAAAGGCTCCCCCGGGCCCGACGATCAGCAGCGCCGCGTCGCCGACGTCGGCGATCGCCCGGCACAGCTGCTCGACGCCGCGGCCCGGGGCGACGTTGCCGAGGCACAGGACGATCCGCGTCGACGGCGCGAGCCCGAGGCGCTCGCGCACCGGCGCGGGTGACGACGCGGAGGGTCCTCGTCCCTCGGCGGAGACGCCGACCGGGCCGTTGAAGACGACCGTCGGCCTGACCCCGAGCGTCCGGGCGATGACGTCGGCGTAGACACGATTCGCGGTCAGCACGGCGTCAGCCGAACGTGCCCACCTCCGCTCGCGACGCGCGAGCAGGCGGCGCCACGGCGCGGGCAGTCGCGCGAACCGCGAGCTCTCGACCTGGAGGTCGCGCACGTCATAGACCACCCGACCGCCGGTGCGCGTGCGGAGCGCCAGCGCGACCGGCAGCGTGATCAGCCCCTCAGCCTGCCAGATGTCGGCGGCGGGCACGACGACGGCGATCCGGTCCGCCCACTGGCGCGCTAGCAGGAGATAGCGCACCGCCTGGACGGGTCGACCGACGACCGCGGTGACCGTGGCGCCGAGCCGCGACCGCCGGGGCCTGCCGGGCCCCTCCGCCGCGCCGACTGCCGCGCTCGCCGGGGCGGCGCCGGACGGCCCGTCGCCCGTCGGGACCGATGGCACGCTCCCCCGATCGGCATCCGGCAGGCGTGGGCTCGGCAGCCATCGCAGCGGGCGCGGCTGTTCGACCCGAACCAGGACGAACCCGTCGCGCTCCTCCCGATCCGGCAGGCCGTCCGCTGCCCGGGCGACGACCGTGACCGACCAGCCGGCCGCCGCGAGGCTGCGCGCGATCTTCCATGAGCGCGAGTCGGTCACGAACGGGTTGTTGAGGAGCAGGACCAGCCTCCGGGCCGGGGCCGCACCGTCGGGTGTGCTCACCGCGCTCCCCCCGCCTCGTCCGTCGAGAGGCGGCGGTAGAGGTCGATCAGCCCCACGCGGGCCGTCTCCCAGCTGTATCGCTCGAGGGCGACGGTGCGGCAGCGCTGCCGGAGCGCATCGCGTTCGCTCGCCGGGAGCGCCAGGAGCTCCCGGATCGCCTGCGCGATCGCCTGCGGTGAGTCGACGTCGCAGCAGCGGCCCACGCCCTCGGCGCGGGTGAGGCGGCAGTGCTCGGTGCCCTCGCCGACGACGATCGGGACGCCGGCCATGAGCGACTGGAAGAGCTTGTTCGGAAGCGTCAGCCGCTGGTTGAGCGTCCGCGGCGGCGCCCCGACGAACGAGACGTCCGCTCCCGCCGTCCAGTCGAGCAGCTCACCCTCGGGAACCGCGGGCAGGACGACCATCCGGTCGGCCCGCCCGGCCGCTTCGGCGACGAGCCAGGACTGGAGGTGGCCGAAGCCGAGGAAGACGCCGATGGCTCCGGTCTCGACGAGCGCCGGGTCGTCGAGGGCCGCGACGAGCTCCTCGATCCCCTGGTCCGGCCGGAACGCGCCTTGGTATAGCACGAGCGGCCGCCCCACATCCGCCGAGCCGAGTGCGACGCCGACGGCCAGGCGGAGTCGATCCGACGGCACCGGTCCGGGCGTCTCCGGATGCCAGGCCGGCGGACAGTTGAGCAGGACGACCGGCTCGGGCACGCCGAACCGGCGGGCGATCTCGCGCGCCATCGACGGCGTCGCGGCGAGGACCCCGGCCGCCTCCCGGACGAGGCCCCGCTCCCGCCGACGGATGAGCGCCCGGAACAGCTCCGGCAGCTTGACCAGCCGGGCGGACTCGGTATGGAGGTCGGCGACGTCGTACACGAACCTGCCCGCCCGCCCGGCAGTGGACCGAGCCGCATCGCGGGCCACGGGCAGGGCGATCAGGGCCTTGGCGTGGACGACCTGGGCGTCGGGCGCTTGCGCCGCCACCGCCGCCGACCACGCGCGGCCGCGACGGACCGTGGCCAGGATCTCCAGGCCGCGGCGGAGCGGAGCGCGGAGCCGGTCCGCTCCGCGCGCCGGGCCGACCGGCAGGGCCTCGGCGTCTGGCGCGAGTCCGGTCGCCCGGACGATGGCCGAGCGGAACGCACCGGGCAGCGGCTCGAGCCCGCTGGCGATCCGTCGATCGAGCGTCACGCGGTGCAGCTCGACCCGGGCGCCGAGTCGGGCCGAGGCGGGGAGCCCCGGGCCGGCGAACGCCACCACCGTGACGGCGTGTCCGTCGTCGGCGAGCGTCGACGCGGTCTTCAGGAGACGGGATTCGTGTTCGAACGTGTTCGCCGCGACGATCGCCACCCGAAGCCGGCCCGGGACCGGCCCGGGACCGGTCATCGCGGGGCGTGGGTGGATCGGACCGGGGATCGGGCCGGCACGCGGACCGGTTCCCGCACGTGACGGCCGACCGCGGCCTGCACCGCGGCGATGACCCGCTGCTGATCGTCGATCGTCAGGCCGGCGTACATCGGCAGGCCGAGCGAGCCGTCGGCGGCCGCGTCGGTGATCGGCAGATCGGCGTGGATGCCGCGTTCGAGGACGTACGGCTGGCGATGGATCGGGACCGGGTACTCGATCGCGACCTCGACCCCATGATCGGCGAGGTCGGCGGCCACGTCGTCGCGGGCCGGACCGAGACCCACCGTGTAGCGGTGGAACACATGGCGCCGGCCGACCGGCACGAGCGGCCGGCGGATCGGCAGTCCGGCGAAGGCCGCACCATACCTCGCAGCGATCGCCCGCCGGGCCACGATGCCGGGTTCGATCCGGTCGAGGCCGACCAGCCCGATCGCCGCCGCGACCTCGGAGAGGTGGAAGTCGAAACCGAGGATCTCTGCCTGTCGCCCGCGACGGCCGTGATCGCGGTAGCGCCGGATCCAGTCGGCAAGCCGGTCGTCGTCCGTGCTGACCAGGCCGCCCTCGCCGGCGCCGTACAGCCCGAATGCCCCGTGTCCCCACGAGCCGGCCCGACGACCGCGGAAGGTCGCGCCGTGGGCGCCGCCGCCGTCCTCCACGACGGCCAACCCGTGGCGATCGGCGATGGCCGTGATCATGTCCATGTCGGCGACCAGCCCGTAGAGGTGGACGGGGTAGATCGCCCTCGTGCGCGGCGTGATGGCCGCCTCGATCCGCGCGGCGTCGATGAGGTACGTGTCGGGCTCGATATCGACGAAGACCGGGCTGGCGCCCGTGAACAGGATCGAGCTGACGGTGGCGTTGACCGTGTGGCTGACCGTGATGACCTCGTCCCCGGGGCCGATCCCGAGGCCGGCCAGGATGCACATCCTGGCAACGGTGCCATTGACCACCGCGACCGCGTGACGGACGCCGACGAACTCGGCCCAGCGCGCCTCGATGTCGGCCACCCGCCGACCTGGAACGGTCGACCGCGACAGGAGCGCCTCCGCGACGGCTTCCGACTCCTCCGGCCCGACGTCGGGCCGCACCGCCGGGATCATCTGCACGCTCGCGCCGCGCGCCGACGGATCGATCACGGAGCCTCCGGTGATGCCTGGGTCGGCTGCGGGGACCCGCCTCGAGGTCACCGCCGACCGAACCTCGAGTATAGCCTCGGACAGGTCAGCGGAGCCGCCGAACCACGAGCCAGACGAGGGCGAGGATCGTCCCCGCGGCGAGCCCACCGCGCCAGTCGAGCAGGACGGTCGCCTCGCCGTCGGTCCGCCCGGCGATGACCACGGCGGCGCCGGAACCGCGTTCGAAATGGACCTCCTGGGCGACGACCGAGCGGATCAGCGCCTGCGAGATCCGCGCCTGCTGGGCCGCGACCAGACCGGCCGAGGCCATGGTCAGCGTCGCCTCGTTGGCGGCGAGCGCACCCACGGCGCCGAGCTCGACCGAGACCCGCTGCGCCTGGGCCGCGCCGATCGCGCCGAAGGACACCGACAGGTCATCGGTCTGGACGGCGCCGAGCGCTCCGCGCTGGACGTCGACCCGGGTCGGGCGCGAGGGCTCCGCGTCGTCGGGGGTCGGCTCGGACGTCGGGTCGGGAAGGTTGTTCATGGTCGGCTCCGGATGGGACTTCTCGAGGTCAGACTAGCGCGTGGAGAACACCTTCGCCCGCGCTCGACCGTCGGCTCCGCGGGCCGTCCGATGGGTCTTCGGCGGACTCGGTATATCCTGCCCCGCGACGGACGCTCCGCGCCGTCCGCCGAGAGGGTCCCGATGTCCGTCCGCTTTCCCCGTCCTCATCGCGCGATCGGGCTCGCGCTGGCCGTCGTCCTGCTCGTCGGTGCGTGCGGCAGCACGAACCCGAGCGTCACGCCGATCGCCCAGGTCTCGACCGGCCCGAGCCCGGCTCCGTCGCTCCCGAGCGAGATCCCGAGCGCCAGCCCCGAGGCCAGCCCGACACTGGAACCGACGCCGACCCCTGAACCGACACCGGTCACCGTGCCGGCTCCCCTGACCGGCCTGCCGGTCACGCCGGCCCAGGCCCGACGGCACCCCATCGCGGTGATGATCGACGACCTCGGGGCGGCTCGACCCCAGTCCGGGTTCAGCGCCGCGTCGGTGGTCTGGCAGGCGCCCGCTGAGGGAGGGATCCCGCGCTACATGATGGTCTTCGGCGAGAACCAGCCGGGCGACGTCGGTCCGGTCCGCAGCTCGCGCTACTACTACATCGCCTGGGCGGCCGAGTGGAAGGCGGTCTACGCCCATGCCGGTGGATCGCCGCAGGCCCTCCAGACCCTGGCCGCGAACGGCAACGGCAAGCTCGTCTACAACGCCGACGAGTTCCGCTGGGCCGGGGCGTTCCGCCGGATCTCCAGCCGCTTCGCGCCGCACAACCTGTACACGACCGGTGGGCAGCTCGTGTCGCTGGCCAAGCGGCTGGGGGCGAAGCCGATCACCAGCGGGCCCGTCTGGCAGTTCGCCCCGGACGCCCCGCTCGAGCAGCGTCCCGTCGGCGGCAAGATCACGTTCGCCTATCCGACGAGCATCATCCGCTACGACTACGACCGGGCGACCAATACCTACCCGCGGACGGTCAGCGTCGAAGGCAAGCAGAAGGACGCGTCGACCAAGAAGCGGGTGGCACCGAAGAACGTGATCATCATGCTGATGAGCTTCGGGCCGCTCAACGACGGCCATCCGAAGAAGCATCGCCTCGAGGCCAAGGTCGTCGGCAGCGGGCCGGCCTGGATCTCGACCAACGGCCGGACGATCAAGGGAACCTGGCGCAAGAAGTCGCTGACCGCCCCGACCAAGTTCTACAACGCGGCCGGCGCCGAGGTGACGCTCACCGCAGGCCAGACGTTCATCAACGTCATGCCCACCGGCACGAAGATCAAGATCACCCCGGGCGGACCGCCTCCGGCGCCGACGGCGTCCCCGTCGCCCGGCGCGTCGCCGTCACCGTCCGGGTTCGTCGAGGGTCACCTGGCCGCGGTCTGAACGGACCCGGTCGTGAGCTCTGGTCGCCGTTCCGAGCTCGGCGGTCAGCCGCGAGGCTTGGCCGGGCCGCGGCCGCGGAGCTCGTCCCAGCGCAGCGTCAGGACGACGATCAGCGCCTCGACGATGATCCGCCGCGACATCTTCGACTGGCCGGCTCGTCGATCCTGGAAGACGATCGGGACCTCGGCCACCCGTGCGCCGAGGCGGCTCGCCCGATAGGTCATCTCGATCTGGAACACGTATCCGCCGGCGTGGACGCCGTCGAACGGGATGGACCCGAGGGTCGTCGCCCGCCACGCCTTGAACCCTCCGGTCAGGTCGTGCGGCTTCAGCCCCAGGACGACCTTGGCGAACAGGCTGCCGCCGCGCGAGATGACCCGCCGGACGATGCCCCAGTCGCGGACGCCACCACCGCTGACGTAGCGCGAGCCGATGACCAGGTCCGCCCGGTCATCGACGACCGGCGCGATGAGCCCCGGAAGGACTTCCGGGTCGTGGCTGAAGTCGGCGTCCATCTGGATGACGATCGAGGCGCCGCCGGCGATCGCGACGCCGAACCCGTCGAGATACGCCCGGCCGAGACCCTGCTTGGAGGTCCGGTGGCGGACGCGGACCCGCGGATCCGTCGCGGCGAGGTCGTCGGCCATCGTCCCGGTCCCGTCGGGAGACCCGTCGTCGACCACCAGCAGGGTCGCCCCGGGAAGACGTTCGAGGATCGCCGCCGAGATCGGCCGCAGGTTCTCGGCCTCGTTGTACGTCGGTAGGACCACCCACGCCCCCGTTCCGACCGGCTGGCCCGCATCGAGGCCGGGCATGGGGGAGATCGTCACGATCACCTCGGGCGTGACTGGGTCGTTCGACTCGACGGTCATCGCGCCCAGTGTACGGGACGAGAAGCGGACCCGGGCCGCGGTCCGACCTCGATCCGGCGATCCCAGGCTAGACGACCGAGACCCTCCGCACGGTCGCGTTTGGGTGTCCGCCGCGGTCGGTCGCGCTGACCCGGACCGTCGCCGGACCGCTCCCGCCCGACGCCACGCGGAAGGTCGCGACATACCTCCCGGGTGCCACGAGTCGAGCGAACCGCCGGACCGGCGGGCGACCCGCCTGGTCGAAGGTGACCACCGGCCGGGACGTCAGCGCCTCGACGGAGCCGAACGTGACGGTCAGGGTCCGGCCGGCCTTGGGCCGGGTCGACGACAGTGCGACCGCGAACGCGTCGACGACGATCTGGCGGCGAAGGACCGAGGTCCCCGCGGCGCTCGTCGCGCCAAGGACCAGGGTGTAGGTCCCGGGTGCGACCATCGCCCCGCCCCCGCCACGTCCGTCCCATGCCCAGGCGACCGGACCCGCCCCCTGCTTGCGCCGGCTCCAGACGGTCCGGACGACGGTCCCGTCACCGGCCACGACCTGGAGGCTGGTCGTGGCGGCTCGACCGAGTCGATATGTGGCCCGCGCCGTCCGCGCCAGCGCGTCGAGGTCCTGTGGGTAGAACGCGGCCGGCGCCCAGCGGAGCCACCCGGCGGTCCGGTCGATCCGGACGACGGTCGCCGTCGTCCGACGGTTGCCCGCCGCGTCCTGGACGGTGATCCTGGCGACGTAGGTGCCATCCGCCAGTCTCGCCCCGGTCGTCGAGCGGCCGGTCCAGCGGAACGATCCACCGGCGCGTGCGCCGCGCAGGGCGTCGACCCGGACGACCTTCGTGCCGTGGGTGATGCGGACCGTCGTCAGGCCCGGTTCGGCGTTCGTCCAGTGGACGATGCTCGCGTCGGCGACGCCGTCGCCGTCGGGCGAGAACGCCGGCGGGCCCGCGCTCAGGGCGATCGCCGGTGCGGTCCCGTCGACGATGACATCCCAGGACCGGGCGGCACCGTTCCCGGCCGGGTCGAGGACCGCGAGGGTCAGCCGATAGCGCCCGTCGGCAGCCGGCGTCCCTCCGTCGGTCCGACCGTCCCATGCGGTGTGGGGCGCTCCGCCGGGACCGCCGATCGTCCGGACGACGGAGCCGGCAGACGCGCCGGTCAGGCGCACCGCCGTCAGGCGCCAGCGACTGGCACCGGTCGAGCTCGCGGTGAGACCCACGGCGTCATGCCGGCCGTCCCGCGGCGGCGAGATCAGGCGCCCGGCGATGGAGGCGGCCGTCAACCGCGGACCGACCGTGTCGATCGTGACGGCGTAGGCGGTCACCTCGGCCGGGGTCATCGGTCGGACCGAGGGTGCCGTGAACGTCCGGGCGCCGGCCCGGCCGATGAGTTGCAGGACATAGCGACCGTCGGCAAGAGTCCGTCCGCCGACGGTCCCATCCCACGCCCATGCCTGGCTCCCGGCTCCGACGTCGGGCACGGCTCGTGTGCCGACGGTCGTCCCGTTGGCACGGAGGACCTTGAGCGTCAGCGAGTCGAGCGCGACGCCGTTCGTCCAGCGCAGGATCAGGCCGTCTTCCGACCGGTCGCCGTTCGGCGAGAACGCCCTGACCGCCAGGGCCGCGGCCGACGAGCCGACCGACGTCGCGCCGATCGCGCCGAAGCCCAGGCGGCTGAGCCCCGCGTCGACGATCGTCGTGTTCGGGGGTGTCCTCGGGGCCAGGAATTTGGTCGAGCCGCTCGCTGCGGCCACCCAGTTGCCGCTCCGGACCGGCTCGGTCGCCGCCCACGTGCTGAGCGGACCGGCGACCTGGTACCAGCTGTAGCCGTCGGCCTGGACCGGCCCGCGGGTCAGGGCCACGACCGCGCCTGCGCTCAGCGTGGAGACGGGCGGCGCCGCGGTGTCCGGGCGCGTGCGGGTCGTCAGGCTGGCCGCCTTGACCACGGCGAACCCGCCGGCGCGCAGGGTCGGACGCGGGATCGGCAGGTTGGCGACGTTCCAGCGCCCGCGGTTCCCCTTGGCGTCGGTGGCCCGCGCTCGGAAGGCGTAGGCGTGACCGTCGCGACCCGACCAGATCGCCCCGGTGGCGTGGGTCCGGCCGAGCCAAGCCTTCCACGGCCCGCCGTCGACCGAGACCTGGACGTCGTAGTTCCGGATGGGGTTCATGTCGAGCGCGGTCCACGTGACGAGGAAGCCTTCATCCCCCTGACGGGCCGCGAGGACGTCGATCCCGGTCTCGGGCGGGGTCGTGTCGTGGAGGAACTTGGCCACGATCACGCTGTACAGCTCGGGCCGCGTCCCGTCGTAGCCCAGGGCCCAGATCCCGGCCCCGCGGAGCCCGTACCGGTTGATCAGGTCGTACTTGGCCCGGAGGCTCCGGGCGTCGTCGTAGTAGACCTCCCGCCAGGTCGCGACGCAGCCGTACGCCGCGGTGCAGTTCCGTCGCTTATAGGCGAACCAGGCCGACGATTCCCGGGTGTCGTAGCGTCGGCCGTGAGCCTTGGCCAGGGCCACGGCGTTGTCGTAGGTGACCGACGTCGACCAGCCGTACTTGGCACCGGTCCGGGTCGTCGCCCGAGGCTGGCCGGTGGTCGTCGACCAGGCCCGGCCGTAGTACGGGATGCCCAGGATGAGCCGGCTCGCGGGGACGCGGTCGGTGAACGCCTGGACGGTGTCGAGCAGGTCGTAGCTCGGACCGGCGAGCGGAGCGATCGAACCCGCCGATGCCGACCCGGCGTTGCGGTAGTCGTAGCCCATGATGAAGATCGCATCGGCGCCACCCGGAGCGGTCGCGTCCTCGATCGGGTAGTTGCCGATCCAGCCGGTGGTGTCGAAGGTCAGCTGGTAGCCCCGAGCCACTTTGTTCAGCTCGGCCCGGATGGTCCGGACGAGCGCGGTGAACTCGTCGGAGCGGCCCGAGACGAGCGGCTCGAAGTCGAGGTTGACCCCGTCGGCGCCCCGATCGCGGACGGCCGCCGCGATCTGCCGGGCGAGCCGGAGGCGCGCCGCGGCACTACCCAGCAGGGCGGACTGGTTGGCGGCCTGGTTGGTCGTCCAGGCGAACGACTGGACCGTCAGGACGACGCGGGTATGACGCTGATGGGCCGCCCGGATGATCGAGGTCAGGCGGGCACTGGTCCAGCCCGACCAGCCGGTCGAGATCGATCCGTTGCCGTTCCGTTTGATCAGGTCGCCGTCCGCGTCGGCGCCGACCCCGAAATAGGCGATCGTCGAGAGGAGCTGGTAGTCGAGTCGCGTCGAACCATCACTGAGCTCCCAGTACGGCAGGAACCCGAAGACCTGGCGCCGCAGGTCGGTCGCGGCCGGCGGGTCGGGCGGTCGCTGCGTGGTGACCTCGAAGGACGCGGGCACGGCGGCGATCGCCGGTGCCGGCGACGGAATGTCGATCGGGCCGGGGCCGGCGGCGGATCCGCCGGCTGTGGCCCCCGGGGCGGTGGCTTCCGGGGCCATCGACGCGGGCGACCAGACGGTCCCCTCGCGGCTGGCCGCCATCGCCCGTCCGGAGGCCGCGCCGGCCGGCAGCCGGCGCGGAGCGACACCGCCGACCGACCAGCCGTCGTCGGCACGGGGGGTGAACGGGACGTCGACGACGCCGCCCGGGGCGAACTCGATCCGGTCGTTCTCGTGAGCCGCGGCATCGATCGCGATGATCGACGGCTCCTGGAAGCCGTCGGGCGGAGCGTCCGCCGGGTCGCCGGCGTCGGTCGCGTCGACCGGGGCGGGCACGGAGAGGTCACCCGAGGGGAACCCACCGTCGGGCGCGGCGAGGACCGCGGCGTTCGGTGTCCCGGGCCGGTTCGTGCCGCCTCGGCCGGGATCGCGATCGGCCCGGACCGCCAGGACGGCCGAGGTCCCCGTCTCAGCCACGAGGACGACCGCGAAGACGACGACCGCGAGCGCGCGGAGATGGTCGCGGCGGGCGCGTCGATGGGAGGGCGGCCGGGGGCGGTCGTCGGTCACGAGATCCTCACGGCTTGCAGTCGGAGGACGACCGTACGCTCGAGGGTCGGCCGCGGGGTATCGCCCGATGGTCCCGGTCCGGGGCCGTACGGTGGGATCCGGTGCGGTCGTGTGCGGTCGGCGCGATCGCGCCCGGGATCAGTGGAGCGCGAACACCCGCGCGGCGCGATTGATCTTCCCGGCGCCGTCGGTGCCGCTGAGCGAGAACCGGACCGTGCCCGCGGTCCCCGTCGTCTTGAGCTTGACCCTGATCTTGTACGTCGTCGAGCTCATCTTGGTCATCGTCAGGCTGAACGCGGTCGTCCCGGACTGGCTGACCTTCACCCGCGGCGCCGCTTTGAGCAGCTCCGGACTCGTGACGTAGAGCGTGACCGTCTGGCCGCGAGCCGGCGTCGAGTCGTTCAGCGTGATGCGGAAGCCGTCGGCCACGACGGACGCGGTCCCGGTCGTCGCCAGCACGCCGTCGGTCGCGCCGATCGTCGAGACGTAGGTCCCGCGCGGCGCCATCGTCCCGTCGTCCAGCCGCCCGTCCCAGTCGAAGACGTGGGTCCCCGCTCCGGTCGAGACGCCGTCGAGGAACGTCCGGACCACGTCACCGGTCTCGTTCCTGATCACCCCGGTCACCACGGCCGAGACCGACAGGTCGTACGAGAAGCGCATCGTCCTGGCGTACTTGTCGAGGTCCTGCGGGAAGAAGACCGTGCTCGCGCTGGTCACGTGACTCAGCGTCTTGTAGACGCCGACGGCGGTGTCGCGCCCGGCGCCGACGTTGCCGGCGTAGTCCCGCGGAGCGAGGGTCACGGTGTAGATGCCGTTCTTGGCGACGTGCCCGGCATCGTCCAGACCGTCCCAGACGATCCTCCCCGGTCCGGCTGCCACCCGGGTCGAGTCCGTGCGGATGTCGGTCCCGGTCCCATCCTTGACGGTCAGGTCGATGTAACCCGGTTCGCTGGTGGAGTAGCCGAAGCCGATCGTGTCGGCTGCGCCGTCGCCGTTCGGGCTGAACGTCGGCACGGCGGCTCCGTCGGCCGCGACCACCGGGTCGTCGAGGACCGGCGCGACGGTATCGACGACGAACGTCCCGGTCTTCGCGCCGTCCGGATTGCCCCAGCCGTCGCGGACGGACATCCGCCACCGGTAGGTCCCGTCGGGGACGGCGGCGCCGGCGACGAGCCCCGACCAGCTGGCGCTGAACGTGTCGCCGGACCCGGTCTTCGTCTCGAGGGCATCGCCGTCGGCGTTCTCGAAGGTCGCGGTCCAGTCGGCGACCTCGGAGATCCGGCCGGTCAGCCGATACGTGTCTCCGCTGCCGTCGCCGTTCGGCGAGAACGCGCCATCGCCGTCGTCGGTGGTCCAGACCACTGGGCCGGCACTGTCGCGCGGGACGAGGTCCGCGCTCGACATCCAGCCGGTCGTCGCACCGTCGAGCGTCGCGACCTCGAAGACCGGGTCGCCGGCCGGGGTCGTCCCGGGCGCCCGGGAAACCAGGCGCAGTCGGGTGTCACGGGCGAGGGTGGCCGCCGGGCCGCCGTCGCCGGCCGGCGTGAGCGTGTCGTCCGGGTAGACGTTCGCGGCGTCCACCGCGACCGACGCCGCGCCGGGGACCTGGAAGTCGGCCGGGTCGGTCCCGGTGTCGGCGTACGCGGCACCGGTGATGTCATCGGTCGTGGTGCCGAGCCACCCGGTGACGGCGCGCCAGTAGCCGCCGGGCGTCCCGTCGGGATCCATCGCGGCGGTGGCGCCGTTCGTCCGGCTCGAGGCGAAGGTGAAGGCGTTGTCGTTGAACGTCGGCGAGTCCTGGAAGATGCGATCGACCGTCTTGTGGGTCGTGAACAGCTGGCGGACGTAGAAGGCCGGCCCGAAGTGACCCTCGGCGACGACCGCCCGGGCCCCCGCCTTGAGCCAGCCCGCCGCCATGTTGTCGACCCGTTGCTTCGCCTGGGCGAGGGTCGGCTTCGGCTTCCCGGATTCCGAGTTGCCCGAGGCGTAGCAGAGGTGGCTGAGCAGGACGATCGCGTTCGGCGCGAGCTTGACCTCCCTGGCGAGGTAATACTCGCCCCAGTACTCGGTCGTGCTGTCGTTGACGCCGGCCTTGGGGTTCAGACCGAGGCCGTTCTGCGAGTACGGCCAGGGGCTCGTCCGGTACGGGCTCGGGAAGCCGTTGCCGTGGCCCATGTAGATGACGACCGACGCGCCCTGGAGCGCCTTCTTGGCCGCTGCCCACGTCGCGTTCGGGGTGTAGACCTTGACGACGTTCGAGGTGTACTTGCGGGCCTCGGCGTAGGCCGCATCGCCGTCGGACTTGTAGTACGCCGTCGAGCCGGCGACCGGCCCGACGATGATCACGACCTTGGGCTGCGGGATCGCGGCGCTGACGGCGCCAGCCGCGGACAGGGCGAAGACGGCCATGACGATCAGGCCGCTGGCGGCCGTGGCCGCGATCCTTCGCACTGGAGGCATCTCCACGTCGTGGGCTGGTCACCCAGGCCGCCGGCTCCCGCGAGGAGCGCGGACCGCCTGACCCGGATGATCCGGATGAGTACGGATCCAGCCTCCCGGCGGGGTGGTGCGCGCTCAATGACAACATCGTCCGGGGACCCATGGTCCGAACGCCGTCGCCGGAGTGCGGGCACGAGCGGAGCGGTGCGGTCCGAGGTGACGCGGGGTGGTGCGTCGGCGCTCCACCATCGCCCGGCCGGGTCCGGCCGCCGGGCCGGTCTCGACCCGCGGTCGTGCTACCGGCGAAGGCTCGCCACGAGCTCCGCGAGCGACGGGTTCGACCGGTCGCGATCGGACAGGATCGGGCGACCGTCCGGCGGCCCCGGGACGGGCGAGGGCCACGGCACGGCGACCGCCGGGTCGTCCCAGGCGAAGCCGAGCTCATCGCTCGCATCGAACTCGCCGGTCACGAGGTAGATCAGCTCGAGCGCCTCGAGAGCCAGGAATCCGTGCGCGACCCCGGCCGGGATCTCGACGGTGTCGTCGGCGCCCAGCTCACGCGTCTCGACCACCGCGGCGCCCGCGCCGTCGACGACCGGCCGGACATCCACGAGCGCCACCAGCGCCCGACCCGAGGCCACGATCCAACGGTCGAGCTGACGCCGGTGGTAGTGCAGTCCGCGGAGGACTCCGGGGGCCGAGGTCGACAGATTGGCCTGCACGAACCTGGCGCCGGGCAGACCGGCGAGGTCGGCGGGCAGCCCATCCGACGGGTACTCGCTCGCCCGCCAGAGCTCCCGGAACGACCCGCGCACGTCGGCGTGACGGATCAGACCGCCGTAGCGGACGCCGGGCAGGCCCGACGGGGGTCGGTCGACGTCCGTCATGCCGCGCCTCCGGCCGGCGTCCTGGAGCCTGCATCGGATGCGGCGCGGCGGAGGGTCGGGGCGTAGTCGGCCAGCGCCTCGGTCCACGGACGCATCGGCTCGCCCGACGGCAACGGGCTCGCCTCGAGGACGCCCCAGCGAGGTGGCGTGGACGGGCGATCCCAGGTCGCGGCGGAGACCTCCTCGATCGCCATGTCGATCCCTGCCAGGCGGAGGACCTCGCGCGCCCAGTCGGCCCGGGACACCGCCCCGAGATTGACGTAGTGGACCGTCCCGCCGATCTCCCCGGAACCGATCAGCTCGGTGATGGCCTCGGCCACGTCCGCGGCCGACGTCGGGCAGCCGTACTCGTCGCCGACGACCCGGAGTGGCTCCCCGGCGGCCCTGGCGCGGCGTGCGGCAGCGACGATCTTCGTCGGGAAGTCCGCGCCCGGCGGACCGTACAGCCAGGCGGTCCGGACGATGGCCACGGGTGGATCGCCGGGGCCACCAACGCCGCGCACCGCGGTCTCGCCACCGAGCTTGCTGCGGCCGTAGGCGTTGATCGGGTGGGTCGGGTCGTCCGGGCGGTAGCCTCGCCCGTCGGTCCGCTCGCCATCGAAGACCTCGTTCGTCGAGACGTAGATGAAGTCGACGCCGGACGCCGCGCACGCGCCGGCCAGCTCCCGCGTGGCCTCGGCGTTCCGTCGATCCGCCAGCGCGGGGTCCCTGGTGGCCCCGTCGACATCGGTCCAGGCCGCGCAGTGGACGACGACCTCGGGCCGGTCCCGCCCGAGGAGCCGAGATGGAGCCTGCAGGTCGTCGAGGTCGTAGTCGGGACGGGTCCAGGCGATCGGTCCCGCCAGTCCCGTGAACGGCGCCTCGGCCAGCGTCCCGACCAGGGCCCGGCCGAGTCGCCCGCCCGCCCCCGTGACGGCGACGCGCACCTCAGTCCGCCTCGGTCGCCGACCCGAGTGCCGCCGCCGGATCGCCGGCCAGCCGGTCGCCGGCCTCGGCGGCGGCGGACCCGGCCAGCCGCTGCCCGTACTGGCGAGCGTAGTAGGCGTCCCAGTCGCCGGCCTTGATCGGCCGCCACCAGTCCTCGTTGTCCACGAACCAGGCGACGGTCGCCGCCAGGCCGGCCTCGAACGACGTCCGCGGGCTCCAGCCGAGCGCCGCCGCCTTCGTCCCATCCATCGCATAGCGTCGATCGTGACCCGGGCGATCGGCGACGGTCCGGACCAGCGACCACGGCTTGCCGAGCAGCTCGAGGATCCGCCGGACCACCTCGCGATTGGGCAGCTCGGTCGCGCCCGCCAGGTTGTACGTCTCGCCTGGCGTCCCGTGGCGGAGGACGTGCTCGATGCCGGCGGCGTGATCGCCGACGTGGAGCCAGTCGCGGATCTGCATCCCGTCGCCGTACATCGGCAGCGGCAGGTCGTCGATCGCGTTGGTCACGAACAGCGGGATGAGCTTCTCGGGGTGGTGGTAGGGCCCGTAGGTATTGGACCCGCGGGTCACGACCGCGTCGACGCCGTGGGTCACGACATAGGAGCGCACGAGGAGCTCGCCGGCCGCCTTGGCTGCCGCATACGGCGAACGGGGCGCCAGCGCGTCGGTCTCGATCGAGCTGCCCGTCTCGACCGAGCCGTAGACCTCGTCGGTCGAGACCTGGAGGTAGCGGACCGGCCGGCCGGCCCGTCCCTGCTCGAGGACCGCGTCGAGCAGGACGTGGACACCGATGACGCCGGTCCGGAGGAACGCCTCGGGATCGAGGATCGACCGATCGACGTGCGACTCGGCCGCGAAGTTCAGGACCGCATCGGCGTCGGCGACGAGCGGCCGGACGGCGTCCATGTCGGCGATGTCGCCCTCGACGAAGGCGAGCCGGGCAGCCTGCTCGGGGTCGTCGAGCGCCGGCCGGAGGTTCGCCCGGTTCCCGGCGTAGGTGAGCTTGTCCAGGACGGCGATCCGGGTGCCGTCGCGTCGGGCGAGGACCCCGCGGACGAAGCACGACCCGATGAAGCCGGCGCCGCCCGTGACCAGCAGACGGGACCCGGGACGGGCCCAGGGCGCATCGGTCACCGGTCGGGCCGCTGCGTCGGCGGAGCGAGTCGACCCTCGGCGTCGTCCGAGGCCGCCAGCTCGGCGGCTCGGAGCAGCGAGGTCACGGTGCCCGCATCCGCCCAGTGGCCGTCGTAGACCGGGGCGTGCAGGCGGCCATCCGCGACGTAGTGGTTCAGCACGTCGGTGATCTCGAACTCACCGCGTCCCGACGGGGCCAGGTGCTCGATCACGTCGAAGGCGTCCGGTCGGAGGAAGTAGACCCCGATCGGGATGAGGTCGCTCTTCGGGCTGGCCGGCTTCTCCTCGAAGCCGACCACCCGGCCGTCCTCGTCGAGCTCCGCCACGCCGAACCGCTCGGGGTCCGGCACGCGGTAGAGGAGCGTGCCCGCGCCCCACGGCCCCTGCTCGAACTCGCGCGCGATCGGCTCGAGGGCCGGTCCGCGGAGGATGTTGTCGCCGAGGACGCAGCAGAAGGCCTCGTCACCGACGAAATCGCGGGCCAGCCCGATGGCATGGGCGATGCCCAGCGCGCCGCGCTGATAGCGATACGTCAGGTCGAGCCCGAAGTGGGCGCCGTCGGCGAGCAGCTCCACGACGTCGCCCACCGACTTGCCGCCGACGATGACCATCACCTCGCGGATCCCCATCCCCGCCAGGGTCTCGATCGGGTAGTAGATCATCGGCCGGTCGTAGATCGGCAGGAGATGCTTGTTGGTCACGATCGTCAGCGGGTACAGCCGGGTGGCTGTGCCGCCGGCCAGGACGATGCCCTTCATCGGGCGGTAGCGTAGCAGCGCACGGAGGCCGCGCCCGGGCCTACGGTCCGGGGCTCGCGCTGGCGCACGGTCCGGAGCCGTCGGGCTGGGTACCGCCGGACGCGCACGGGCCCGTTGACTCGTCGACCGGCGGCAACCCGCCCTTGTAGTCGGTGATCACCAGCACGTACTCGAGCCGGTCGAGGTCCGCGGCCGGCTGGATGAAGGCCGTCTGGGTGACGGCGTTGGCGTCGTGCTCGACGTCGACCAGCGAGCCGATCAGGAGGCCCTTGGGGAAGGGCGACCGGACGCCGTCGCCGAGGTCGATCCCGGCGGTCACGACGGTGTCCCCGATCTGGAGCCGTTCCGTGGTGTCGATGTTCTCCATGATCAGGACGCCGCCGAGCTGGCCGACGACCGAGCCGGTGGCCTGGTTGGCTCCCAGCTGACCGATCACCGTCGAGCCGGTGTCGTTGATCAGGAGGACCGACGCGGAGTTCCCGGTCACCCCGGTGATCCGGCCGACCAGCGCTCCGCCGGCCCCGACCACGACATCACCCTCGCGGATGCCGGAATCCGACCCGACATCGATGGTCACGACGCGTCGGAACTGGGACGTCTCGCGGCCGATGACCGAGCCCGTCACCGTCGAGAACTTCAGCGAGCCCTTGACGTCGAGGAGCTCCGTCAGGATGGCGTTCTGCCGTTCGAGCTCCTTGGTCCTGGCGTTCTCGGCCGACAGTCGGGCGTTGTCGCGGGCGAGCTGGTCGTTCGTCCGATGGAGCGTCTGGATCTGGGTGACCGTCTGGACGAGATCGGACGCGCCGCGGGCGACCGAGTCGAGTCCCGCCTGGATCGGGCGGAAGGCGAAGCGGACACCGTTCTGGACCTCGAGGGCCGGGCCGCTCGACGAGACGATCATCAGCCCGAGGCTGAGGCCGACCAGGACCACGAACAGCGCCATCCGGCGTCGGAGCAGCCGATCTCCCGACAGGGATGTCACGTCGACGGCCGATCAGCGCGGGGCGCGGGCGTACGTGTCCGCGACGAGGACCCGCTGCATCGCCGGGTTGGTCAGCTGCTCGAGGACGATCCCGGTCCCGCGCGCCACGCAGGTCAGTGGATCGTCGGCGATGTGGACGGGCATCTGCGTCGCCTCGGCGATCCGCTGGTCCAGGCCCGCGAGGAGCGCGCCGCCGCCGGCCAGGACGATGCCCTGGTCCATGATGTCGGCCACCAGCTCGGGCGGCGTCTCCTCGATGGTGTCCTTGATCGTATCGACGATCTGCTGGACCGAGGGCTCGATCGCCTCGCGGATCTGGTCGGCGCCGACCTCGACGCTGCGCGGCAGGCCCGTCAGCAGGTCACGGCCCCGGAGGGTGACCCGCTGGGCATCCCATTCGCCCGGATAAGCGGAGGCGATCGCGATCTTGATGTCCTCCGCGGTCCGTTCGCCGAGGAACAGGTTGTACTCGCGGCGGGCGAACAGCACGATGTCCTGGTCCATCTCGTCGCCGCCGATCCGGATGCTCCGCGCGACGACGATCCCGCCGAGGCTGATGACCGCGACCTCGGTCGTCCCGCCGCCGATGTCGACGATGAGGCTACCCGACGGTTCGCTGACCGGGAGGCCCGCCCCGATCGCCGCGGCCATCGGCTCCTCGATCAGACGCGCCCACCGAGCTCCGGCATTGAGGGCCGCGTCGCGGACCGCCCGCTTCTCGACCTCGGTCACCCCCGACGGGATCCCGAGGAGCATCCGCGGTCGCGGGATGAGCCCGACCCGGTCGTGGACCCGGTTCACGAAGTACTTCAGCATCTGCTCCGTCACGTCGAAGTCGCTGATGACCCCATCGCGGAGCGGTCGGACCGCGATGATGTTGGCCGGCGTGCGACCCACCATCCGCTTGGCCTCGGCGCCGATGGCCAGGACCTTCTTCGTCTTGGCCTCGATCGCGACCACGCTCGGCTCGCTCATGACGATCCCGCGGTTCCGGACATGGACCAGGGTGTTGGCGGTCCCGAGGTCGATCCCGATGTCACGGGAGAAGTAGCCGAGGATCCGATCGAGCATCTGCGGGGTAGGTCCTTCGTGGTGACACGGCGCGACCTCCGCCGGTCGCTGGGGGCGGGTCGCGAGCGTGATCCGTGGGGAAGCCCGTGCAGTATACCCGGCCCCGCGGGCGATCCCGGTGGGGCGCTTCGTGACTACTTGATCCCCGGCACCTTGATGTCGCTCGGGATGATCGGCCCGAGGATGTCGAGCATCATCGGGACCGTCGTCGCTCGCAGGACATCGGCCAGCCATGCATCCGCCAGGCCGTCGTGGAAGTACTTCAGCAGGAAGATCCCGGCCGCCGTCCGGCCGACCTGGTTCGGTTGCTCGTAGGGCGCGAGCGAGCGCTTCGCTGACCGCCTCAGCCGCGTGAGCCGGGTCGATCGAACGCGACGCCGCGATCCCGCAGAGACACGTACGCGTCGTGGCCGATGACAAGGTGATCGAGGACGTCGATGTCGAGCAGCCGCCCCGCGGCGAGCGCTTCCGCGGTCAGGTGGATGTCGTCCGGACTCGGGGTCGGGTCGCCGCTCGGATGGTTGTGGACGAGGATCAATCCGCTCGCGCTGAGCCGGACGGCGTCGCGGAACAGCTCGCCCACCCGGACCAGGCTCGACGAGACGTTGCCCTGGTAGACGGTCGCCACGCGGAGGACGACGTTCTTCGTGTTGAGCAGCACGATCCGGAGCTCCTCCCGCTCGAGCCGGCCCATCTGGAGGATCAACCGATCGGCCACGTCGACGGGTGACCGGATCGTCCACCGCCCGGCCGGCCAGTCGGCGAGGAGGCGCCGACCCAGCTCGAACGCCGCGGCCAGCTGGGCTGCCTTCGCGGCCCCGACGCCCGGGATCGCCTCGAGTTCGAGATCGCTCGCCCGGGCGAGGCCGGTCAGGCCGTCGTGCCGGGCAAGGGCCTCCTCGGCGAGGCCCACCGCGCTGAGTCTGCGCGAGCCCGAGCCCCAGATGATGCCGATGAGCTCCGCGGCCGTGAGCCCGCCCGGTCCGCGCTGGGCCAGGCGCTCGCGCGGTCGCTCGGCTTCCGGGATCTCACGGATCGCCCGCATCCTCGCCCTCCACGCACGGCACCGCTTGGTGTCCCCGGACCCGGACGACGAGAGCCCGCCGATCTCCCCCGCCGCCCAGGCCCGAAGACGTCGGCAGCGTACGGAGCCCGCCTCACCGGCCCCTCATCGCGGGGTGCACCGGCGGTTTGTGGACGACCCGGACGGGCGACGTCAGGTCGGGCCGGCGTTCCCGGCGACGGCGGCGAGGATGACGAGCAACCCGTTGAAGGTCGCGTGCAGGCCGATCGAGGCGGCCAGTGAGCGACGTGACGCGAAGATCCAGCCCAGCGCGAACGCGACCGGGATCCGCGACCCGAACGCCACCGCCGCGGCGCGCCCGGCATGGTCGAAGTCGCTGCCGCTGAGGGTCAGAACGTGGACGAAGGCGAAGAACAGACCACCCTCGATGATCGCCCGACGCGCCCCGAACGAGCGCATCCAGGCGGTCGTGGCGAAGCCGCGATAGAACAGCTCCTCACTGATCGGCGCCACGACCGCGGCGGCGACGAGGCTCAGGATCAGCGCCACGGCGTCCGTCGGGGCGGCGATCGGTCCCTCGGGCGTGACGCCCGTCACCGAGATGAGGATCGCCGCGACGATCGACGTCGCCAGGATGACGGGGAACGCCGCGGCGCCTCCGATGAGCAGGTCGCCGACGATCCGGGCGCGTGGTGTGGCCAGGATGCCGATCGCGATCTCCTCCCAACGCAGGGCGCCGGTCCCGACGACCGTCATCCCGACCAGCCCCAGCCAGATCGCGCCGATCAGACCGACACCGATCAACGTCCCGACCGGCGTACGGAGGTCGAGCCCGACGAGCTGGAACGGCAGCTCGACCAGGAGCGTCAACGGGACACTGGCACCGAAGACGAGGAAGGGCGACGGTCCGCGATACCGCAGATCGGTCCGATCGCGGCGCTCGATGGCCTGGGCACCGGCCGCAGCGGTCAGGCCGACGCCGAGGAGCAGCGCTCCGGCGATGACGACGACGAGCCCGGCGAGGCCGCCCGAGCCCGAGACGATCGCGACGCCCAAGAGCGGGCCGCCCAGCGCGGTGGCGAGCCAGCCTGCGAGATACAGGCCGGGCGCCCGACGGCCCTCGAGCGAGAACGTCTGGAGACCCGGTCGGGAGGGCGTAGACTCCGCCGGTCCGTCCGGGCCGGCGGGCGCGACGGGCACCGGGAGCCCGGTCGGGTCGACGGTCGGTTCGGCGGACGGGTCCTCGCCGGCCGGTCCGTCGACCGGGCCGGTCAACGCTCCGGGACGGGGCCGGGGGACTTGCGGGACGTGCCCCTGATCGGCTTCCGGGTCGACGTCGTCCTAGCCTGGGCCGCCTGGGCGGACGTGGCCTGGGTCGGCCCGGGAGCGACCGCCGGGACCGCGGTCGGTGCGGCGACGGGGAGCGGGGCGGCCTGCGGCCCCCACAGGGCGGGAGACTCGGACCGCTGGACGACGACGGCCGGTCGAGGCGCGTTGAACGCCGCGGCGACCTCACGACGCTCGAAGTCCTTGCCGCACCAGGCACACAGCGACCATTCGAGACCGACGAGCCGGCTGCAGTTCGGGCAGACCCGGTGGAGCCGCGTTCGGCAGGACGGGCAGAGCAGCCACTCGTCGTTGATCCGGCGATGGCAGCCCGGGCAGTGCGGGACCGATTCGACCTCGTTGAGGAGCGCCTCCTCGGCGAGGGCTCGCTCGTTGACGTCGCCGATCCGCTCGTGCGGCCGGACGATGCGGTAGATGATCACCGCCAACACGAAGAAGACGGGGGTGAACAGGATGACGAGGCTGGCCGCGAGGTACGGCGCGACGGGGTTGTCGGTGCGGCCCTGCAGGTCGCGGAACGCCCAATACGCCGACGCGAGCCAGAGCCCGACGACGTAGACCGCGGACGCCTTCAGCCCGAACTGGACGATCGGATTGCCGAAGAAGCCTCCGATCGCCGTACCGATCGGCGCGAGGATCTGTTCCATCGGCTGGTGCTAGCCTCCCGCGGGGCGATGTCCGACAGCGTCGTCCCGGCGGGCACGGCCGGTGCGTCGGGCGCAGTGTAGCAGGGGCGAACGCGACCGCTAGACGGTCGGGGGCGCCACTTCGTGTCGTTCGGGCCGGCTTGCGGCGATGCCGCCGACCAGGAGCAGGACGGCTCCGGCCAGGAGGACGGCGACGCCGGTGCCTCCGCCGAAGGGCCGGGCGTAGTACGCGAAGGCGAGTCCGGCGAGCAGCCCGCCGACCGCGATCGGCAGGACGCCGGACCGGATCCAGCCCGGGACGGGGGTCTCGACCAGGTGGAGGATCAGGATGCCGGCGGCGGCGGCGATGAGCAGCAGGTGGCCGAGGTTGGCCAGGCCCCACTCCGCGGTGTAGCCGACGCCACGCGACCCGAGGACCCCGTCGGTCGCCCAGGGCAGGACGAAGCTGACGATCGCCAGGGTCGACCCGCCGATGACGAGCCAGTCGGACATCCGCCGGGCTGCCGCGCCGCTCTGGTCGGCGACGGATGCCCCCGCGACCGCGGAGGCGCCGTTCGCCGGATGGCCGTTCGCGGGATAGCCGGCGTAAGCGGTCCCGGGGACGGTGGCCCGGAACGGGTCCGGCCAGGCCGGGGCGGGCGCCGGCGCGGCGGACGCGGCCCGTCCGGTCCCCACCGCCGAGCCGGGGCGCGTCGCCACCGGACTCGCGTAGGTCGCCGACGGGGCGAGGTAGGCACCCGCCACGGATCCGCCGCTGGGAACCGTCCCGTTGGTGGACGCCACGGGCGGCGGCTCGACCGGCGCGCTGCCATTCCGTGGCGCATCAGGCGGTCGTTGCTGCCGGGGCGGCTTGGGCGGACGCGTGGTCGTGGCCGCCGGAGCGGTCGCGGTCTGCGGAGCGGGGGCCGCGGCCGTGTCTGCGGCCGCGCCCGCGGCGGGGTCGGACCAGCCGTGGAGGATGGGTGGCGCGACGTTCGGGACCGGTCCGAAGATCGACGTCTGGGCGTCTTCGGCGGCGACGGCGACGGTCGATGCGGTTTCGGCCGTGGCCGCGGGTCGCGGACGCGGCAGCCTCCGTGGAGCACGCTTGGCAGGTTGGGCAGGGGGCGTCGCGGCGACGGGCGGCCCGGGATCGACCACGATCGGGGTCGGCATCGGCACGGACTCCATCTCGGGCTCCGTGCGACGGGCGGACGCGATCGGGCGGTCCTCGTCGACCTCCGGGAGCATCGGGTCGACGACCGGGGCATTCGCATACCGGCGGGACGAACCGACGACAGAGGCCAGCAACGTCCCACACGACTGACAGGACAGCCGGCCGGGCGCGACCGGGCTCCCGCACTCCGGGCAGACGACCGACGTTGCCGTCATCCAGTTCCTCCCGCGGTCATGCGCACCGATCCAGCGGCGCGGCGCGGTCTACAGGGTGCCACCCGACCCGGGGACGAGACCACCCACCCGATGGTCCCCCATGACGGCCAGACTCCAGGCGGCACTGCGCCACGCCGCGACGAGCCCGGCGAGCGCCAGCGCGCCCGCCCAGACCGCGACGAACACGCCCACCGCCAGCGCGGTCAGCGGCGGCGACGCGCCGTCGAGCAGGACCGTTCGCGCGGCTGACCAGGCCGCGCTCGCTGCGACCAATGCAGGAGCGATCAGCAGCGCGCCGGCGACCGCGGTCGCGGCGAGCACCCCCACGGCACGAATGGGGTGACGCACGATCCAGCCCGGCGCGCCGGCGACCGATCCGATCGTGCTCCGACCATCGACGATCGCCAGGCGGATGCTCACTGACCCGAGCAGCTCGCTGATGAGCCAGCCCACCACGAGCAACGCGACGACCTCGGGGGCCGACAGGAGGACCCGGACCACGAACGGCGCGTTCGAGTCGGACGGCAGGATGAGCTCCTGGTAGCCGACCTGGCCGAGACGGGTCGCCCCGAACGCGACGGCCAGCGCGAACGGGGCCAGGCTGGTCAGCCGGATCAGTGTCAGCGCGAGAAGACCGGGGTCCCGGAGCCGATCCACGGCCGGATCGGCCACCGCCCGGACCAGCACCCGTTCCGCAGCGACCGAGATGACCGTCCCGACCAGGATCCACGTCCCCAGGACGGCGGCGGTCACGACGACCAGGTCGACGAACCGGGCGGACGGACCGGCCGCGGTGACCGCGTTCGGGCCGATGAACGTGCTCATCCCGACCACGCTCGGAAGGACGACGATGGGGAGGGCGAACACGACGATCCCGCCGCTGGCCAGGAATCCCGCGAGGGCGATCGCCCACAGCCTCGGCTCGCCGAAGACGCGGCCGCCGGCGCGACCGAGGAGACCGCCGGTCACGTGCTCCGGTTCACGGCGCGGGGCTGATCTTGACCAGTGCGTCGAGCTGACGGAGGGCGTCCTGCACCTTGGCCATCTCCGCGCCGTAGGTCGCGAAATCTCCGGCGCGGAGGGCAGCCTGGGCCAGCTCGAAGTGATCGTTGGCATACGCGACGAGCGCGCCGACATCGCCCGACGGCGGGGTGGCGCCCGGTCCCGGGGTCGCCGTCGGCGCGGGGCTCGTGCCCGGACTCGTGCTGGGCGACGGGCCGGGGCTGGACGGCGGACCGGGGGTCGGGTTGGTCGCCGGCTGGTTCGCAAGGAGCAATCCGAGCGCCTCGGTCAGGGTCTTCCCCCAGACGATCTGGCGGGGCGTGGCGAGGATGATCCGCTGGAACTCGGGGAAGGCGCTGTTGGCCGACTGGAGGTAGACCGGCTGGAGGTAGATCAGGGCATCCTGGATCGGGACCACGATCAGGTTGCCGCGGATGACCTTGCTCCCGGCCTGGTCCCACAGCGTCGTCTGAGCGGCGATCAACGGGTCGGCGTCGATCTTCGCCTCGATCTGGGTCGGACCGAGCACCGACGTCGACTGCGGGAAGCGGTAGACCCGGACGGTCCCGTAGTTCTGTTCGTCCATCCGTGCGGCGATCCACGAGATCATGTTCGGGCGGGTGCTCGGGACCATCGGCTGGAGCAGGAGGAACTCGGGATCGGGCTCACCCGGCATCCGCATGACGACGTAGTACGCCTCGTTGGGCAGGCTCTGGGTCCCGCCCGGATCCGGCGGTACGGTCCACAGGTCCTCGTTGTTGTAGAACGCGGCCGGGTCCGTGATGTGATAGCGGGCGTACGTCCTCGTCTGGGAGTTGAACATCTCCTCGGGGACGCGCAGGTGGGCCTTCAGGTCGGCCGGCAGCTTGTCGAGCGAGGTGAACAGCGACGGGAAGATCTTCTCGTAGGTGCGGACGATCGGATCATTCGGATCCGAGACGTAGAAGGTCATCTGACCGGTGTACGCGTCCATCACGATCTTGACGCTGTTGCGGACGTAGTTGAACGTGTCGTCGGCGAGCCCGCTCCCGGCCGGCAGCGCACTCGTGTCGAGCCACTGGGCATTCGGGAACTTGTCGCTGACCGTGTAGGCGTCCTGGATGTAGACCAGCCGTCCATCGGCGGTGACGACCATGTACGGGTCCTTGTCGTAGGTCAGGAACGGGGCGATCCGCGGCAGGCGATCCCCGATCGAGCGATGGAACAGGAGCTGGCTGTCGGCGGTGACCTGGTCGCTGATCAGCAGGTTGAGATCCCGGAAGCGCAGGGCGAACAGCAGCCGGGACATCGTGGTGTCGAGCTTGACCCCGCTGTCCCCGCTCCAGCGCGTCGTCTGGCCGGGCTCCACCTGACCGTTGGCGGCGCTGACTCCGACCGGGTAGTCGAACTCGCTCTGACGAGCGCCGGTGATGATCCAGTCGCTCGGTCGCTCGCCGAAATAGATCCGCGGCTGGGTCACGGTCGGCGCTCCGGCCAGCGATGTCGACGGCAGGTCGCGGATGATCAGCGACGGCTGGCCGCCCTCGGTCGCCTCGTTCACCGGGACCATGGCCACCCCGATCCCGTGGGTGTAGGTGATCCGCTGGTTGACCCACGTCCCGCCCTGGGGGTTCCGTTCGGGCGCCAGCTCCCGGCCGGACAACATCACCTGGCGCTTGTTGCCGTTGATCTCGTAGCGGTCCGTATCGACGTCGGTGAAGATGTAGTACTGGCGGACGGTCTGGAGCTGGTCAAGCGAGTCCCGCAGTGGACGGTAGTCCCACAGCCGGGCGTTCTGGAAGGTCGACGCCTCCTTGACGACGTCGGCCTGGGTCAGCGGGGCCTCCCCGCCGTAGTCGCGGCGCTCCCATCTCGCGATATCGAACGACGTGCGGGTCATGTTGATGTTGTTCGAGATGTAAGGCGTCTCCTTGTTGAGCTGGTCGGGCTCGACTTCGAGGCGCTGGATGAGGCTGGGGTAGACCGTGCCGAGGACGATCGACGCGCTGAACCACAGGAGGACGACGGCGGCCAGCGGCCACATGGCATGGGTGAATGCCCCGATCACCAGGAAGGCGGCCGCGAACGCGGAGACCGCCGTCAGCACGTCGTATGCCAGGAACCGGGCGTTCTGGTCGGTGAAGCTCACCCCGACGAAGCTGCCGCCCTGGGTGCTGTAGACGAGCTCGAGCTTGTCGAGCTGGTAGCCCCAGGCGACCGACAGGAGATACAGCCCGCCCAGGACGGCCAGGTGCACCCGCATCGACGTCGTGAACACGAGACCCCCGCGGATGCCGGCCAACAGGTACCGAGCGAAGGTCAGCACCAGGGCGGCGATGAGCAGGCTGTTGAGCGCGGTCTGGAGTGAGTGCAGGAACGGCAGCTCGAACAGGTAGAAGCTCACGTCCCGACCGAAGATCGGGTCGACGACGGGCGGTACGCCGGCGGGCGAGAACGGAACCTGGTTGCGCCACAGCTGGACCGTCTCCCATTGGCCGGCAGCCGATGCGGCCGTGGCCAGGGCGATGATCACCGCGACGCCGATCAGCACCCAGCGGATGATCGGCACGAGGTCCGGCATCTCGTCCGCGTCGAAGGTGATCGTCCGGACCGGCCCCTGTCCGAACCCGGCCCCGGCGAACGTCGCCCGCGTTCCGCCGCGACCGGCCCGACCGTCCTCGACCCCGAACGCCTCACCGAGACGGGCCGCGAACTCGCCGAACGCGCCCATGCGCTCCGGGTCGGGCGGCGGCGCAAGGCGGCCGGCCAGCCAGATGTTGAACCCGAAGAACAGCCCGACGACGATCAGGACCCCGATGAACAGGACGACCTGGGTCCCGAGCCGGGTGTAGAACACCGAATCGAAGCCGACGCTGCGGTACCAGATGGCATCGGTGACCAGGTCGAGGACGACGCCGGCGAGGGTGACGACCGCGAAGATGCCCAGGAACACGACCGCGATCAGGATGCCCCGGGCACGGTCGCGTCGCCGAGGCGCCCCGTCGTCGGGGCCGCCGACCCGCATCGGCCGTGGTCGGCGCGGACCACCCGGTCCGCCGGAGCCCGGGACCGCGCGGGGCCGGGGCTCCCGATCGGATGCATCTCGATCGCCAGCGTCCCGGTCGTCCGCGTCACCGTCATCGCCCTCGGGATCGCGGCCGGCTCGGTCGTCGTCGTCGGCGGTCGGGTCGGGACGGTCGGCAGCGGCCGGTCGGGTGGCTGGATCCTGGCCGGCGGAGAGCGCCTCCTGCCGCCGGCGGATCTCCTCCATGAACTCGTCCCAGAGGTTCTTCACGTCGCCCGGAGTCTACCCTGCGTCGCGGCGGAGGGCCGCGCAGCGACGATCAGGGCCGGGCGAGCCCCTCGACCGCCCGTCGAAAGCCGGCCAGGACGGTCTCGGCGAGCTCGTTCGGACGCATCGCCGCGGCTCGCATCGGCTCCCAGCGGAAGGCCGCCCGGACCGCCAGCGGCGAGCGCCACGGCTGGATGGGGTCGTCCGGCGGGGCCACCTGCGCCAGCCGGATCGACAGGCGTCCGTCGGCCTCGAGGATGAGCCCCGCCAGGGCCCCGGTCAGGGCGGGTCCGAGTCGCACGAGCGGCGGATCGGGCGGCGGCCCCGCGGCCGGGGCGACGTCACGGAAGCTGACCACGCCCTCGTCGTCGGCGACCCACAGGATCGACAGCCACCAGCCATCGTCGAGGGTCGATGGCCGGCTCATGCCGGCGCGAAGGTGGCGGTCACCGACGGCGACATCGTGCTCGCGGATGTACGACGGACCCGGGCGGGCTGAGGCGAGCGGGCATGGGGCGAGGATAGCCGCGCCCCGCGGTCCGCGACGGCTGGGCCCTCGAGGCCGGCGGGCCGGCGTCAGGCGCCCGGCACGCTCGGGTCGGGGCTCGGTGCGGGGGCGGCCACATCCCCGGGCGGGTCGGTCACGGTCGCGTCGACCACGGTCGCGTCGACCGCGCCATCGTCGACGGCGGCCGTGGGCTCGTCGATCGTCGACGCCAGTCCGGTCGGCGCGGCGGGGACCCCGGTCTCCATCGCCTCGGCTGCCGCGGCGTCGTCGAGGTGCGCCTGGATCGCAGCCGCAGCCGTCGCCGGATCCGCGTCGTCCGCGAGGACCATGTCCGCGGTGATCGATCCTGCCTCCGCGGCCAGGTCGGCGATCAACGCCGCGCGCTCGAGGCGAAGCATCTCCCGGCGGACCTCGATCGGCGGACGGTCGAGCGAGCCGGGCGGCGCGATCGGCTCGGTGGCGTCCTCGTAGTCGAGGTCGCCGCTGATCCACGACATGATCCGACTCTTCTTCTGGGGCGCCGCGCGGCGGAAGGCGAGCTTCTCGAGGTCGACCGCGGTCAGGCCGGGGAGCTGCTTGTCGACCTCGCCGACGAGGTTGGCCTGGCACGACGGACAGGTCGTGGCGCCGGGATCCGGGAGCTCCGCGGAGCACCACGGGCAGCGCGACGGCGATGGCGTGGACAGGGACGCATCTTCGGTCGGTTCGGCCATGGCCGGAATGCTAGCGCGTTCGTCGAGGGGGTTGATCCCCCGAACGTCCTATTCCCACTCGATCGTGGCGGGGGGTTTGGAGCTGATGTCGTACACGACGCGGTTGACGCCCGGGACCTCGTTGACGATCCGGGACGAGATCTTCCCGAGGACGTCATAGGGGAGCTTGGCCCAGTCGGCGGTCATCCCATCGTCGCTGGTGACCGCCCGGATGGCGACGACATTGGCGTAGGTCCGCCCGTCGCCCATGACCCCGACCGAGCGGACGGGCGTCAGGATGGCGAACGACTGCCAGACGCTGCGGTACAGCCCGGCCGCCTTGATCTCGTCGATGACGATCCAGTCCGCGTCGCGCAGCGTGTCGAGCCGTTCGGCGGTCACCTCGCCGATGATCCGGATCGCCAGCCCGGGGCCCGGGAACGGCTGGCGCTGGACCATCGCCTCGGGCAGGCCGAGCTCGATCCCGACCGTCCGGACCTCGTCCTTGAACAGGTAGCGCAGCGGCTCGATCAGCTTGAACCGCAGGTCCGCCGGCAGTCCGCCGACGTTGTGATGGGTCTTGATCTTCTGGGCGGTCTTCGTCTCGGAGGTCGCACTCTCGATGACGTCGGGGTACAGCGTCCCCTGGGTCAGGAAGTCGATCCGACCGAGCTTGGTCGCCTCCTCTTCGAACACCCGGATGAACTCGTCGCCGATGATCTTCCGCTTCTGCTCCGGATCGACCACCCCGGCGAGCCGGGCCAGGAACCGCTCGCGCGCGTCGACCATCACCAGGCGCATCCCGAGGTTGAGCTCGAAGGTCGCCCGAAGCAGCTCGGACTCCTTCTTCCGCATCAGGCCGTGATCGACGTAGATGCAGGTCAAACGGTCGCCGACAGCCCGATGCACGAGCGCCGCCGCGACGGCCGAGTCCACTCCGCCGCTCAGGGCGCAGATGACCAGTCCGTCCGAGCCGACCTCGCGGGCGTGGGCATCCACCCGGGCCCGGATCTCGGTCACCGTCGAGTCGATGAAGTTGGCGGCGGTCCAGGTCGGCTCGATGGCGGCGATGCCGAGGACGAAGTTGCGCAGGACGTCGCGGCCGCGAGGGGTGTGCACCACCTCCGGGTGGAACTGGATGCCGTACAGGTTGCGGCTCGGGTCGACGAGACCGGCGAACGGGGTCGAATCGGTCTGGGCGGTGGAGTGGAACCCCTCGGGCAATCGGGTGATCGAGTCGCCGTGGCTCATCCAGACCGGCTGATCGCGGTCGATCCCGCTGAACAGGCGGTCGTCGGCGGTGATCGTGACGGTCGCCGGGCCGTATTCCCGTTTGGCGACCGGGAGCACGTCCCCGCCGAGCTCGAGGGCCATCATCTGTGCCCCGTAGCAGATCCCGAGGACGGGGATCCGGCCGCTCCAGATCGCGGGATCCGGCTTCGGCGCATCGGCGTCGTAGACCGACATCGGGCCGCCGGACAGGATGATCGCTCGGGCGTTTCGGCGTTCGAGCTCGGCCAGCGGGGTGTCGTGCGGCAGGAGCTCCGAGTAGACGTTCAGCTCGCGGACACGACGCGCGATCAGCTGGGCGAACTGGCTGCCGAAGTCGAGGACCACGACGGTGGCCGGTTCACCCGTGGAGGTGCCGGCGGCAGCACCGCCGCCGGGACGATCCCCCGGCGAGCGGTCGGGGCCGGGAGCCTTGAGCGCGGTCTCGAGGTAGGCCTCGACCTCGGCGTCGTCGGGGGCGAGGACGCGATGCCCCGCGTTGGCGACCTCACCGTGGACGGTCTTGCCGCGGTCGCGGACCGGCGGAGCGTCCTCGGACGTCTCCACGTCGCTCAATCGCCACCCTCCGCTCAGCCGCCTGGTGGCGTCCAGTCTACCCGGGCGGGCAGGTCGAGGCGGCGCGTGGGAGCGTCGGTGTCGGGACGTCGACGGATGGTGGCCTCCGGCGGTGCTGTCACCGTCGGAGGCTTCTTCCCCGTCCCGTCGACCGGGATCAGCCGGGGTTGGCGCTCCCGCTCGGAGCGGCCGGCTTGGGCTTGGCGTCGGTGCGCGGCTTACCGGCGGCGACCCAGGCGGCGTCCAGGGATCCGTCGGAGTTCTTCGTCCCGACCGCCGACAGGCGCATCCCGACGGCGACGTCGTCGAGGCCGGGCGTCGTCGTCCCTTGCACGAAGAACTTCGTCCCGGGGCCGATCTGGATGGTGGCCTTCGACCCATCGCGTTGCTTGACCGTGATCGAGTCCTTGGTCTTGCTCAGGACCTCGCCGCCGAGCCGGTCGAGCCGGACCTGGATGCGGACGGTCGCGGCCGTGAACGCGTCACCCGGACCGTCGGTCCCCGACACGATGACGACCGAATCCACCTTCAGGTCGGACTTCTTGCCGTCCGTCGGTCCGACCTTGAAGGTCGTCGAACCGGTCAGGGTCACGGTGCGGGTCGAACCGCCGCGGAGCTTGATCGTGACGTCGTTCCCGTTGATGGCGCTGACCGTTCCGGCCACCACGGGCAGGTAGACGCTCAGCCCGGTGACGGTGTAGGACCCGTCGGCATTCCGCTGCTCGCGGAGGATCAGCCGGTCGCCGACCTTGAGGTCCCCGACCGTCGCGGTCTTGCCGTCCTTATCGAACTTCGTGTCGGCGCCGACGGTGATCGTCCGGGTCCAGCCGTCATCCGTCTTGAGCCCGATCGTCGACCCATCGATCGATGCGATCGCGATGGACCGGCCGACCGCGCCGAACCCGCCGCGCCCGCCAGCCAGCCCCTGACCTCCTGCGCCGCCGAGGAAGTCCCGCAGGCCGAGCAACCCGCGGGGGAAGCCCGACCGATGGTCGGCCTTGCCGGGATCGGCGCTCGCCTTGGAGTCCGCCCCGGGTCCGGTCGGAGCCGGCGAGGCGCCGAGGACGACGACGGCACTCAGGGCAAGCGCGAGGCATGCTCCGAGGACCACGCCGATCCGGACGAGGTCGAGCGTGCGACGAGATGGGTTCCGATCCGATCCGGGCGGCGGCGTGCTCGCGGTCATGGTCCCTCCGAGGGGTCGATGCGACGCACTCTAGCGCGGGACGGGGATCGGGCACGAGGGACGCGACGCCGCCGGGGACCGAAAGCGGTGCACCGGCGCAACCCGCGTCAGCGCTTCAGGTTCACCCGCTCGCCGCGGTACGTGCCTCGGACCGTCCGGACGCCGTCGGCATCGTCGAAGTAGCTCAGCCGGTTGCCCCCGCCGAGCCTGACCGCCAGGCGGAAGGTCCCCGCGTCATCGTCGATCTTGCCTGAGCCGGTCATCGGCGCACCCCGGGTGAAGGCACACCGGTCGAGGCGCAGCGCGGTGCCCCCCTTGACCGGCGTGTAGGTCAGCGTCCCACCCAGGTTGCAGCCCATCGTGATCGGATCCTCGTCGACCCGATAGGTGTAGTCGTCCGTGTTGGAGATCTGCGTCTCCATCGAGGTCATCAGCGCCAGCGCGTCGCGGTAGTCGGCCGCGCGTGGCTTCGCGTTCGGGACGTAGGGATCGATGACGTCGTTGGGGCAGGTGGTCACCCGCGTCGCCGGCAGCGTGCCCGACACGAGGTAGTCGGTGATCGGGTTGTCCGGGCAGGCGTCACCGCGCCCGAAGATCACGTGGTCGCCGCCAAGCGCCTCGAACATGTAGGCGTCGTCGAGTCGTCCGAACAGACGCATCGCATTGGCGATCGGCGTCGCGACATCGGCCGTGGCGGTCATGATGAACGTCGGGTAGGGCGGATCGACGATGGCCTTGGGTCGCGGATCGGTCTTCGGCTGCGCGGGCCAGTAGACACACGGCATATCCCCGTAGAAGGTCGAGCCGAGCCGGAGGTCGTTGATCCCCGCCTTCGCTCCCTCGTCCATCCAGGCGGCCGCTCGGGCGTCGGGCGTCCCGCCGCCGAGGTAGAACGCGTAGTCCTGGCACTCGGTCGAGTAGTACATCGCGTCGCTGTAGGTGGGGTCGGGGATCGCCTGGAGCGTCTCCGGGTCGAGCACGATGCTGTCGTACGCGGCCCGAGCCATCGGGACGTAGTCGCCATGCGATGCGGCGGCGAGGTCGCGCAGGAACTGGGACCGGTCGTCCGGGCCGTAGGCGTAGCCCGCGGCGAGGTTGGTGAGGTCGGTCTGGGTCAGCTGGCGGGTCTCGAACGTGCCCTTTGCCGTCGGGAAGCGGAAGCCGATCGGCGCGGCCTTGAGCCTGGCGGCCAGGGCGTCGTAGGTGGCCAGCGGATCCCCGCCGACGAAGCCGGCGCGGCAGGCTGCGTCGGCCTTGCACGCCGTCAGGGCCTCGTACAGGACGTCGTCGAAGGCCCGGGCGCCTTCCTTGTAGTAGGCGATCGCGTCCGGGACCAGGTCGACCGGACCGTCGATGAACAGCGCCTTGACGCGGTCCGGATGGGCCGCGGCGTACGTCTGCACGTACTGCGTGCCGTAGCTCTCGCCGTACAGCATCATCTTGTCGACGCCGAGGTAGTCGCGGAAGGCCTCGAGGTCCTCGACCGCGTTCGTCGTCGCGTAATACGGAAGGTCGGCCACGTCGGCCTTCGACTCGGTCATGCAGTCGGCGACGTACTTCTTGGCGGCTGCGGCAGCGGCCTCCCGCTGGGCCGGGTCGCCGGGGTCGGCGGTGCTCGAGTAGTAGACCCCCGTCGCGTACGGGCACTGGATCGGGTGCGACTGACCGACGCCACGCTGGTCCATGAACACCAGGTCGTAGTGCTCGGCGAGCTTCGGATCGAACGCGTCCGTGTACGGATCGGCGGCGGCCAGTCCGCTGTACCCGGGACCGCCGGTGATCGTCACGAAGGTGCCGAGCTTGGTGCCTGTCGCCCGGTGGATGGCGTAGGTGATGTCCCAGGTCGGCCCGGTCGGATCCGCGTGGTCGCGGGGGACCGCAAGGGTGATGCATTCGAACGTGCTCTTCGGGCAGGCCTCCTTCTTGACGAAGGTGTACGGGATCGCGCCCCCAGCGGCCGCGGGTGACGCCGACGGACCCGGGGCACCGGATGCGGCCGGACTGGCCGTAGGCGTCGAGGCGACGGGCGTGCCCGTTGTGGCTGGGACCTCGGCCGACGGTGATGCGCCGGACGATGGCGTGCCCGCCGAGGCGGCGCTCGACGACTCGGGTGCCGAGGACCCCGATGCGGCGGGCAGCTGGGCCGGGATGTGGGTGAACCCGGGGGCCGTCGAGCCGCAACCCGCCAGCATGGCCGTCGCGAGGAGCGCCGAGACGGCAAACCGCCGGTTCCGAAGGAGCTTTCGACGGATCGGCATGCGCGCCAGACTACCCATCTCTACGGATCCGGCAAGGGCCCGACGCGGCCGCTGGGACGGTCATCCCCGGTTGCGCATCGCTTCGGCGGCCATCTCGAAGTACGCGTCGAGCTTCGCCGCGATCGGCGGCGCAGGGTCGAGCGACGTGAGCGCGCCTCGCATGTGCCCGAGCCAGGCGTCCCGCTCCGCCGGTCCGATGGCGAACGGGGCGTGCCGCATGCGCAGACGCGGGTGACCCCGCTCCCGGTCGTACGTCGTCGGGCCACCCCAGTACTGGGCCAGGAACAGGGTCAACCGGTGCCGGGCCATCGGAAGGCCGGTGTCCGCCTCCGGGTACAGCGGACGAAGGACGGGGTCGTCGGCGACTCGATCGTAGAACCCGCCGACGAGCGCCTCGAAGAAGGGCAGTCCGCCGACGGCGTCGAACAGCGTCCCCTCGGCGGACGTCAGCGGGCCTTCTGCCAGGACTTGCCCTCGGTCTGGACCGACGGCGCATAGACCATCTCGACCTGCTGCATCTCGCGGATCGTCCGGGCACCGAGCGCCGCCATCGATTGCCGCAGCGCGCCGATGAGGTTCTCGGATCCGTCGGTCACATGGGCCGGACCGAACAGGATCCGCTCGAGCGAACCGACGGTCCCGACCTTGATCCGCGTCCCTCTCGGGAGCGTCGGCGACGGAGCGGCCATCCCCCAGTTCGTGCCCCGACCGGGCGCCTCCGCGGCGCGGGCGAGCGGCGAGCCGATCATCAGGACATCGGCGCCGACGGCGATCGCCTTGGCGAGCTCGCCGCCGCGGCGCATCCCGCCGTCGGCGACCACGGGGACGTAGCGGCCCGACTCGGCGAGGTAGGCGTCGCGGGCGGCGGCCACGTCGCTGATCGCCGTCACCTGCGGGACGCCGATCCCGAGGACCTCGCGGGTGGTGCAGGCCGCGCCCGGGCCGACACCGACGAAGACCGCCGCGGCGCCCTGTTCCATGAGCGCGAAGGCCGCCTCGGCATTGGTCGTATTGCCGACCGCGACCGGGATCGGCATGAACCGGGTGAAGTCGTCGAGTGACAGCGGGTCGTACCCGGTGGCGAGATGCCGCGCGCTCGAGACCTGGCTCTGGACGAGGAACAGGTCGGCGCCGTGCTCGGCGCAGAACGGCCCGAACCGCCGGGCCGCTCCCGGCGTCGCGGCGACGGCGACCTTCGACCCGGCCGCGTGGATCTCCTCGATCCGCTGGGCGATGAGCTCCTCGCGGATCGGCTCGGCATAGACCTCGGCGAGGAGGTCCTGGACCTCGGCGTCGGGGGCCAGGGCGATGCGTTCGAGGACGGCATCCGGATCGTCGAACCGGGTCTGGACCCCCTCGAGATTGAGGACCGCCAGACCGCCGAGCCGCCCGAGCGCGCCGGCGAACCGGGCGTCCACGACGGCATCCATGGCGGAGGCGAGGATCGGGATGGCGAGGTCGATGCCGCAGAACGTCTGGGCCACGTCGACGTCGTTCGGCTCGACCGTGCTGGTCCCGGGGGCCAGGCTGACGTCCTCGAAGCCGTAGGTCGGTCGGATCGTGTCGACCTTCGAGTGGAAGACCCGCCGCTGCGCGGCGTCCGACATCGGTGCCGTGGGGGTCGTCGTGGGGGCGTCGGTCCTGTCGAGCAATCTGGCCTCCGAGGGTGCGCGGGCCGCCATCCGCGGGCCGGGGCAGGTTGCGGGTCAGTCTACCATCCGGGACCCCCGCCGCCGATGCGTGGGGAGCAGACCCGCCCGAGGGTCAGCCCCGGACCCGGCTCCCGTCGGGGTGAAGCTGGAACCACGGTTCGCGGTCCGGGTCAAGAAGGTCGCGTTCGATGATCGTCAAGGCATCGTGGTAGCCCGGCCAGACGATCATCGCGTGCGCGTCACGGGGGGTCCGCCAGCGATAGGCGTCGTGCTCGTCCGACAGGACCGGCTCGGCAGCCGGGCCCACCCGGACCGCGAACACGGCGGCACTCACGATCGCGTCGACGGGTGACCAGTGGAACTGGTTGACGAGGTCGAGGTCGTAGAACATCTCGATCCCGGGACCGGCGAAGCCCGTCTCCTCGCGGAGCTCGCGGAGCGCGCCGGCCGTGATCCGCTCGCCGTCCTCGAGCGACCCGGACACCCCCTGCCACAGGCCCGCCAGGATCCGCGTCGACGACCGACGCATCAGCAGGATCTCGGGCTCGCCCGGCCGAGGCAGTCGGAAGACCCACACGTCGACGAGATCGGGACGGACCATCGTCAGGCTCGGACCCCGGCTCGCTCGAGCTCGAACGCGATGCGGTGGAGCTGATCGAGATGCATCAGGTCATGGACGCCGGCGAAGAGCAGCCACTCGCCGCAGCGGAGGCGACCGACCAGGGGATGGTCGAGCGGGCACGGATCGAGCTCGTGCCCGGCCACCGCCCGCGCCGAGCGGACGACGATCCGCTGGCTCGTCTCGATCCGGCCGATCAGTGCGGCGCGACCCGCGTCGGGGCCGCCGGGCACGCCGGGCACGACCGCCGGGGCATCGACCGGCCAGCGACCCGTGGCGGCGAGGCTCGCGGCCAGGACCAGCCCGGCGCGGGCCGAGGCATCGTGGCCGACGGCCTCGGCGACGGTCCAGTCGCCCTCGCCACCGGGCAGGGCGAAGGCCTCGTCGGGCAGCTCGGCGACGATCGCCGTCAACGCGGAGGCGACGATCCCGAGCTCCGTCACGATGTGATCCGCGGTCCCCGACCCCGCCCGCCGCCGGATCTCGCGGCGACACTCGACGAACCGCTCCTCATCGAGGGCGCGGAACGCGGCCACGACGTCGGGTGCGCCCGCGTCCAACGCGGCCAGCCACGCGGTCATGGGCCCGGTCAGAGTCGCTCGAGGCGTTCGACCGGCAGGACGAAGACCGTCGCGCCGCCGACTTCGACCTCGAGCGGGTAGGGCATGAAGAACTCGCCCGGCTCCATGATCGGCGGCATCGGATTGACGATCTGGGTCCGGGCCGTGCAGTTCGTCCGGACGATCCCGAGGATCTCCTCGACCTTGTCGTCCTCGACGCCGACGAGGATCGTCGCATTGGACTGCTTGAGGAAGCCCCCGGACGAGTGAAGGCGCGTCGCGCGGTGCTCGCCCTCGAGGAGGGCGTCGACGAGGGCGCCGGCATCCTCGTTGTGGACGATGGCGACGACGAGCTTCATCGGGCGGAGTATAGGATGCGCCGTCGGCCTCGCATCGGTGCCCGGGTGGCGTAGCATGCGGTCCTCACCGCTCCACCCCGGAGGACACCCGCGCGATGGACGTCTCCACGGATCTGCTCACCCAGGGCGCGGCCGCCCTCGCGGCCACCGACGATCTCGATGCGGGCGTCGCCCGTCTGCTCGGGATCCTGGCGGGAGCACTGGACGCGTCGTTCGCCGCGGTGACGCTCCAGGACCCCGACCGGGCCGACCTCCAGGTCGCCGTCACGGTCGGCGGCGACGAAGCGACGCGGGCCGCGTTCGAGGCCGAGGTCGCCAGGTCAGACGGCTCCGTCGCGCTGACGGCGGCCGACCGGACCGCGAGGATGGGCGAGGGCAGCGTCGACGTCCCGCTCGTCGTGACCCGCGGCGGCATCGACCAGCTCGTCGGCGTCCTGTCGCTCGTCCGGGCGCCCGACGTCGCGGCGACCGAGGAGGAGCGGTCGATCGTGCCGGCCTTCGCCGATCTCATCGCGGTGGCCGTCGATCGCGCCCGCGTCTCGTCGCTCCTGGTCGAACGATCCGAGTGGTTCGAGCGGATCGCCCACACCGACCCGCTGACCGGGCTCGCCAATGAGCGGACGTTCGGCCGGATCCTCGAGCTGGAGCTCGCCCGCGCGGGCCGCCAGGGGGGCGAGGTCTCACTGGCGGTCTTCGACGTCGACGATCTCGGTGCGACCAACGAGACGTCCGGGCACGGAGCCGGCGATGACGTCCTGCGATCGGTCGCGGCCGTGCTCGCCGAGTCCGTCCGGCTGGTCGACACCGTCGCGCGCGTCGGCGGGGACGAGTTCGTCCTCGTGGCGCCCGGGTCGGCCGGGATGACCGTCGCCCAGCGCGTCCTCGACGGGATCGCGGCTCTCCCGGCCGGATCGTCGGGCAGGAGCATCACCGTCTCGGCCGGCGTGGCGCGGTTCCCGATCGACGGCGGGACGGCCGAGGACCTGCGGGCGGCCGCCGATGCCGCGCTCGCAGCGGCCCGGGCGGCAGGTCGGGGCGGCCTCGCCGCTCCGCCGCTCGCCGCCACCGAGGGCTGATCCGGAGGGCATCGCCTCCGTCGGAGCCCGCCGGTCGCGGTGGTTGGTCGGCCGCTGTGCTAGGTCGTGCCGGACGCGACCCCACTTGACAGGACCGGAGGCGTGGGCGTGGTCCGACCGGCCGTCGGTTCGCGGGTGAGGGCGATCGTCACGCCCGGGCCGGTCGGGGCGCGCTCGGCGGCCATCGTCCCGTACCCGGCGGCGTCGGGCACGAACGAACCGATCGCGACCGGCGTCTTGTCCGCCCCGATGACCCAGGCTTCGTAGACCTCGGTGCCGGCGGTCGGCGCCAATCCGCGCATGGCGATCCGGACCGTCCCGTCGGCGCCGACCGCCGCGATCCCCGACGGACCGCCGGGCTGCGCTGGGGCAAGGATCGCGGCCTGCCCTCCGGCCGTCCCCGCCAGCGCGAGGACGTGGTCGACGGCAGCCCCGTACGCCTGCGCGCCGTCGAGCTCGCTGCGGAGCGACACGTTCCAGGCGGCCAGTCCGACGATGAGCAGGACGGCGGCGATGGACGCCACCCAGACGAGCGGCGAGCGCCGGCGTCTCCGTTCCGCGTCGAGCGAGACGACGGGTGCCCCGGCCGCGGGAACGGACGCGGCCGCGGAGAGAGGAACGGTCGTCGGACCCGGGCCGGCGGAAGCCGGTCCCGGCTCTCCCGCCGCTGCGAGCGCCTCCGCCGGACCCGACCCGACCGCCGATGCCGACGCCTGACCGAGTGCCTCGGCGGCGATGGCCGCCAGCATCCGCCCACGAAGGGCGGCCGGCGGCGGCATCGGTTCGAGTGAGTCGGCCAGGTACGGGACCACTCCGCCGAGCTCGGCGAACTCCAGATGGGCCTCCGGGCAGGCGGCCAGGTGCTCGCGCACCGCCGTCATGCCGGCCGGATCGAGCGCTCCGAGCACGTACCCTGCAGCCAGGTCGCGGACCTCGTCGCAGGCCGGGGACATCGCGGCCGGCCGGTCGGTCATCGCCCGCCCGTCCCTTCGCCGCCGGCCGGACCGTCACCGACCAGGACCCGGCGCAACGACAGCAGCCCGAGGCGCATCCGGCTCTTGACGGTGCCCAGCGGCGTCGCGGTGCGATCGGCGATCTCCTGCTGGGTGAGCCCGCCGAAGTAGCCCAGCTCGAGGGCTTCCCGCTGGACGTCGCTCAGCGTCCGGAGGGCGGCCGTGACCCGGTCGCGATCGAGCCGCCCGGCCACCTCGGCCCAGACATCGGGCTCGGTCAGCGCTCCGGGCGTCGGACCGGCCTCCGGCTCGGGCAGCTCCGTGGTCGGCCGTCGTCGTCGCGTCGCATCGATGGCCCGGTTGTGGACGATCGACAGCAGCCAGGTCTTGACGCTGCCACGGCCCTGCTCGTAGCGCGCCGCGTTGCGCCATGCGCCCACGAACGCGTCCTGGACGACGTCCTCGGCGAGCGAACTGTCGCCCGTGATGCGGTAAGCGAGGGCGAAGGCCATCGCCCCGTATCGGTCGTAGAGGATCTCGATCTCTCCATACTGGCCCGCCGCGACATGCTCGAGCACGAGCCGGTCCGCATCGTCAGCGGGGCTCGCGACCCGGCCGGGGACGGGACCCGACAGGGCATTCACGATCGGATGCGCAGCGCGGACCGGCTTGGTTCAGTCCCGCCATGGAACAGATCGAGGACGGCCCCGATCGCGGCGTCGACGACGGCGTCGACGGGAGCGGTGGCGTCGATCGTCCGGAACCGGCTCGGCTCGGTGGAGGCGATCGACAGGAAGCCGGCTCGAACGCGGCGATGGTACGTCACATCGAATCCCGCTTCGAAGCGCGTCTGCTCGTCATCCTGCTTGCGCGCGAGCCCGACCTCGACCGGGAGATCGAGCAGGAGTGTCCGATCGGGTCGAAGGCCATCGGTCGCGAACGCCTGGAGGGCGACGACATCGTCGAGCGGTAGCCCGAGACCGTACCCCTGGTACGCGACGCTCGAGTCGGCGTAGCGTGCACAGATCACCGTCTCCCCACGGGCCAACGCCGGCTCGATCACCTCGTTGACGTGCTGCGCTCGCGCCGCGGCGAACAGGAGCGCATCGGCTCGCGGTGCGAGCGGCGGGTCGTCCGGAACATGATCGAGGACCATCGACCGGACCCGGTCGCCGACCGACGTCCCGCCGGGCTCGCGGGTCAACCGGACCTGGATCCCGCGCGCCTCGAGCGCATCCCGCAATGCGGCTGCGACCAGGGTCTTGCCTCCCCCGTCTGGCCCCTCGATCGTGATGAACCGGCCGCGGAGTGCGGCTGGCGCCTCCTGGTCCTGCACCGGGCGAGTGTACCCAGCCGATCCGATTCATCCATCCCCGGATCGTCGACGTACGCCTGTCGATGCCGACCGCTCCCGACACCCACGATCCCGCCCTCGCCTACGATGCCGGGATGAAGGCCACCACGCCGCTTCCCCCCGGAAGCGCGGCATGACGCCACGCCGGCGCCGGGCGCGACGCATCGGCGCCGGGCTGATCGGCGCCGGGCTCGTCGTCCTCCTGCCCGCGATCGCGCTGGCCCATCCGCTGGGCAACTTCACGATCAACCATTACGCCGGGATCCGCGTCGAGCCAAGCCGGGTGATCCTCGACGTCGTCATCGACCAGGCCGAGATCCCGACCTTCCAGGAGAAGCTCCGGATCGACACCGACGGAGACGGCTCGGTGTCCGACGACGAGATCGAGGCCGAGCGGTTGACCGCGTGTCCGATCCTCGCCGGATCCCTGATCCTTACCGTCGACGGGGCCGTCCGGCCACTCACGGCGGTGGCCGCCGGTCTGTCCTTCCCACCCGGGGCGGCCGGGCTCGAGACGATGCGGCTCGCCTGCACCTACACCGCGACCCTGCCGCAGGGCCTGGCGGCTGCCACCCAGGTCGCCTTCCGCGACACCTCCCACGGGGAGCGGCTGGGTTGGCGCGAGATCGTCGCCACCGGGAGCGGCGTGACGATCGACGCGGGCGACCTCCCGACGACCTCGCGCTCGCAACGGCTGACCGCCTACCCGAAGGATCTCCTGACCCAGCCGCTCGACGTGCGATCGGCCTCCTTCACCGCGTCGCCGGGTGGACCGACCCTCGAACCGCTCGTCGTCCCCGACGCGGCGCCGCTTCCCGGCGCACCGGCGCTCTACCCGACCGCCACCGTCGCGTCGGGCACGGAGGGCGGTCCGGCGGCCGGCGGCGCGCCGCTCCCGACCGGGGCCGCTGCCCCCGGGGCCGCGCTCCCGGCATCGGCCGCGGCCGCCGACACCGGGGCACAGACCCAGGCCGCCAACGGAACGGACGCGGTCCCGGGAGGGGTCGGCGCGGAGGTGTCGGGCCTGCTGCAGACCCGCGACCTGACGCCGTTCGTCCTGCTCGGCTCACTGCTGGCCGCGATGGCCCTGGGGGCCGGCCACGCGCTCACGCCGGGCCACGGCAAGACGCTGATGGGCGCCTACCTCGTCGGCACCCGCGGGACCGCCGTCCACGCGGTCGCGCTCGGGCTGAGCGTGACGGTCTCCCACACCCTCGGCATCCTCGTCCTCGCCGCGATCGTCATCGCGATGCGCGACGTCATCTCGCCCGAGGCGTTCAATCGGATCGCGCCGATCGCGTCCGGGCTGCTGGTCATCGGGATCGGTGGCTGGCTGCTGGTCAGCCAGGTCCGCGCCAGACGGGAGCGCGCGGCGACCTGGCCGAGCAGCCCGGCGCGCGCCCACGACGAGGCCCACGACGAGGCCCACGACCATGGGCACGACCATGCCGACGGCGTCGCTGATGTCCACGCTCACGACGACGGCAAGGCTCACGACCACGGCGAGGGCCACCACCACGACGCGGGCTCGGTCCCGGGGTCGACGAATGACGGGATGCACAGCCACGGCGGGCTCACGCACAGCCATCTGCCGGCTGCCGGGTCGAGCGTCAGCTGGCGGAGCCTGTTCGTGCTCGGGTTGGCGGGCGGGATCATCCCGTCGACCAACGCGCTGATCATCCTGCTCGCGACGATCGCGACCGGCCGAGCCGTGTACGGCCTCATCCTCGTCGTGGCGTTCGGCCTCGGGATGGCGGTGGTGCTCGGCGGCGTGGGTCTCGGGCTCGTCCTGGCCCGCGGTCGGATGGACCGGCTGCCCGCATCGTCGAGCCTCGGCCGCGTCGCCCCGTACGCACCGATCATGGCCGGCGTCCTCGTCCTGTCGCTCGGGATCTACCTGACCACCCAGGCCGTGGGGGTCGCACCGAGCCTCTGACCGGTTCGGACGTCGGGCGGTCGCGTGCGCTACGCTCACGCCCCATGCGCGACCTGACCGATCGAGCGCTGTCGACGGCCTCAATCCGAGGCGCGAGCTATGCCGACGTGCGGGTCGTCCGCCGGCTCGAGGAATCGATCGCGATCAAGACGGGACGCGTCGAAGGCGTCGCCAGCGGTGAGACCGAGGGCTTCGGGATCCGCGTCCTCGTCGACGGAGCCTGGGGGTTCGCCAGCTCGTATCGCCTCGAGGCGGCCGAGGTCGACCGGGTCGCGGCGGAGGCGGTCCGGATCGCTCGCGCCAGCGCGACAGCCCTTCGGCATCGCGTCGAGCTCGACGATCGGCCGGCCGCCCACGGCACCTACCAGACGCCCGTCGGCGAGGACCCGTTCGAGGTCCCGCTCGAGACGAAGATCGGCGACCTGCTCGCCGCCGACCGCGCCGCGGCGTCGGTCCGTGGGATCGGCTACACCGAGTCCGCGTTCGGAGCCCAGCGGGAGTGGAAGACGTTCGCCGCGTCGGACGGGAGCTTCACCGAGCAGACGATCACCCACGTCGGTGCCGCGGTCGAGGCCAACGCGATCGCGGGCGACGAGCACCAGCGGCGGAGCTATCCGGATGCCGGCGGCGGCTGGAGCGCCGGCGGCTACGAGGTCATCCGCGGCCTCGACCTGGCCGGCACTGCCGAGGGCCTGGCCGAAGAGGCCGTCGAGCTGCTGACGGCGCCGCAATGCCCCAGTGGCCGGTTCACGGTGGTCCTCGATCCCTCGCAGCTGTATCTCCAGGTCCATGAGAGCTGCGGCCACCCGACCGAGCTCGATCGGGTCTTCGGGACCGAGGCGTCGTATGCCGGGACGAGCTTCCTCACCACCGACAAGCTCGACTCCGGCTTCCGCTACGGCTCCGACCTGATCGACATCGTCGCCGACGCCACCGCCCCGGGCGGGATGGGTACGTTCGGCTGGGACGACGAAGGTGTCGCCGCCCAGGCTGTCCCGCTGGTCAGGGAGGGCATCTTCGTCGGCTACCTGTCGAGCCGCGAGACGGCGCCGCGGATCGGCCGACGATCGGGCGGAGCGATGCGAGCCGACGGCTGGAACCGGATCCCCCTCATCCGGATGACCAACGTCAACCTCCTGCCGAAGCCGGGGATGAGCCTCGACGAGATCGTGGCCGACACCGATGACGGGCTGTACCTCAGCTCCAATCGGAGCTGGTCGATCGACGACCGTCGGCTGAACTTCCAGTTCGCCACGGAAGTCGCCCGCGAGATCAAGGGCGGCAAGCTCGGGCGGCTCTACAAGAACCCGACCTACACCGGGATCACCTACGAGTTCTGGCGCTCGTGTGACGCGGTGGGCGACGAGCGGAGCTACAAGATGCTCGGGACGCCGAACTGCGGCAAGGGCGAGCCCGGCCAGGGCGGTCATGTCGGGCACGCGGTCAGCGGCGCCCGCTTCCGGGACGTCCAGATCGGCGTCGGCAAGTGGTAGGTCGCCGCCGGTGACAGGACGCCGCGACGCGACTTCCTGGCTGGGAGTCGCCGAAGAAGCCATCCGCCTCGCGCTGGCCGATGGTGCCGGCCAGGCCGAGGCCCTCATCACCGCCGACGACGCGGCGCTGACCCGGTTCGCGAACAGCGAGATCCACCAGAACGTGTCCGAGACGAACGTCCAGCTCAACCTGCGCTACGTCATCGGCCGCCGCGTCGGGGTGGCCTCGACGGGCCGGCTCGATGCGGACGGGCTGCGGGCCGTGGCCGAAGCCGCGGGCAGGATCGCCCGGAACGTCGAGGAGAACGACGAGTTCGTGTCCCTCCCGGAGCCGGCCGATCCGATCCCTGACCTGCCGGCGGCGTTCGCGACGGGGACCGCCGAGGCGACGCCCGAGCTTCGAGCCGAAGGGGCTCGCGCGGTGATCGCGGCAGCTGACGGGGCCGCGGTCACGGCCTACGGCTCGTTCGCCACGACGACGGAGGCGATCGCGCTCGCCAACTCGCTCGGGATCCGGGCGGCCGGGGAGCGCACGACGTCGCAGCTGATCACCGTGTCGATGGGGCCGGACGGCGGGACCGGCTACGCCGAGGCCGCGGCGGTCGACGCGACGACGATCGATGCGGCGGGCCTAGGACGCGAGGCCGCGGGCAAGGCCCGGGCGACAGCGAACGCGGTGTCGGTCGAACCCGGCGACTACCCCGTCGTCCTCGAGGAATACGCGGTCGTCGATCTGCTCGACATGCTCGGCTACCTCGGGTTCAGCGCGCTCGCCGTCCAGGAAGGGCGCTCGTTCGCCGAGCCGGGCCGCCGCGTCGGGAGCGATCTCGTCGACATCTGGGACGACGGCGCCGACGCGAGCGGTCTGCCGATGGCCTTCGACTACGAGGGCGTCGCCAAGCGGCGCGTCTCGCTCATCGACCACGGCGTCTGCCGCGACGTCGTCTACGACTCGCAGACGGCCGCCCGCGCGGGCGTCCGGTCCACGGGCCACGGCCTGCCTGCACCGAACCCGTACGGTCCGTTCCCCCTGAACATGCTCCTCGGGACCGGGACGACATCACGCGACGACCTGATCGGCGGGCTCGACCGCGGCCTCCTGGTGACGCGCTTCCACTACACCAATCCGGTCCACCCGAAGCTGGCCATCGTGACCGGGATGACGCGCGACGGGACGTTCCTGGTCGAGGGCGGCAGGATCGTCGGACCGGTCAAGAACCTCAGGTACACCCAGAGCTACCTCGAAGCCCTCGCCGGGGTCGAGGCGGTCGGGAGCGAGCGCCGCTGCCTTCGCGGGTTCCTCGGGGGCGTGGTGACGCCCGCCGTGCGGATCGCCTCGTGGACGTTCACCGGGGGGACCGAGCACTAGACGCGCCATGTCCGACCAGCCCTCGATCCGCCGCCGCCTGGCCTGGCCGTTCGACGTCCCGACCCAGCGCCGGATCAAGCGTCTGTGGGTGCGCCACTCGATCGCCGAGGACGCCCGGGACATCGATGGGTTGATCGCGACGCTCGCCCCGGATTGCGTCTACGAGCTCATCCCCACCGGGCAGCACTGGGCGGGCCATGCTGGCGCCCGGAGGTTCTACACCGAGCTGTTCGCGGCGTTCCCGGACAACGCCTTCGCCCTGACCGACATCGTCATCGGACCGCAGGGCGTGTTCGAGGTGGCGACGCTGACCGGGACCAACCTCGGACCGTGGGCCGGCACGCCGCCGAGCGGCCTGCCGGTCCACCTCCGCGTCCTGATCCACTTCCCGTGGGACCCCGCCGCCGGCCGGTTCGGCGGCGAACGGATCTACTTCGACCGGGGCGAGCTAGCGACGACCGACTGACCGGTCCGCCCGCCGTCGCATGGAACGAAACCTCTAGCGGAATCCGGCGAATCGCGTCATCGTATAGGGGTGATCCAGGACGTCGGTTCGTACCTCGGCAGCATCGACATCGGCCTCGCCCTCGTCGTGACGGTGGTCGGTGCCGGACTCGCGATCCTGGGGCTGTGGTTCCTCGAATCGGTCGCCGACGACGTGCTCGGCTTCCTGCCCAGGATCGGCGGTCGCCTCGGCCGGATGGTCGATCCGCGGGAGCCGCCCGGTCCGTCGTGGGTCTGCCTCGACTGTCGCTCGCTCGACGAATCCACGACCATCTGGTGCTACCGGGGATGCGGGTCGCGATTGCGCCACCGCGATGGCTTCACCGATCCGACCATCCTCGATCCGACGGCCGACGGGGACTGACGCGCGAGGTTCCCCTCCGGCGCAGGTCGTTCACCACTCCACCAGCTTCCAGATCTCCGGCTCGAGCTCGCCGGGGCGACCGCCGATCTCGGCGAACAGGGCGACCGCGCGCTTGAGATGAGCCATCGCCTCGTCGCCACGACCCGATGCCTGGAGCAGGTCGGCCAGGTTGTTCTCGAGGGCGGCCTGGCGATGACGGTCGCCCTGGATCTCGCATCGGACGAGCGCCTCGCGGGTCAGCGCCATCGCTCGCTCACGATCGCCCTCGTCGGCCGAGATGAGCGCGAGGGTGTTGAGGGCGGCCACGCGAAGGCCCGGGTCGATCGTGGCATCGGGTCCCTTCGCAGCTTCGACCCGGTCGAGCGCCGCGAGCGCGCGATCGAGGTGGAGCCGGGCGGCGCCGAGGTCGCCGCGGGATCGGGCCACGATCCCGAGCAGATCCTCGGCCTGGGCCTCGCCCGATCCATCCCCCGCCTCCAGGGCGATCGCCCGGGCCTCCTCCGCGAACGCCTGGGCCCGGGCGAGGTCGCCGCTCCGCTGGGCGACCGCGCTGCGATCCGCCAGGATCCGCGAGCGGACGACGGGATCGCCGCCCTGCCCGATGACCCCCAGGGCCGCCCTGAGGTGGCTCTCGGCTCGGGGCCAGTCGCCGCGGCGGGCGAGGACGAGGCCGAGGCGCTGCTCGATCGCGGCCTCGCGCTCCGGTCCGGCGAGGGCCGCGGCGGTTTCCAGGTGGGCGAGTGCGCCGTCGTAGTCGCCGAGCAGGGTCAGGACGTCCCCGAGGGCCTCGTGGATCTCGACGACCGCGGGGTGGCCAAGCGCGAGGGCCGCCTCGAGATGCTCGCGCGCCTCGGCGTTCGCGAAGATGGAGCGCGCCTGATCGCCCGCCCTCCGGTGCGCGTCGGCCGCCTGGACGGTGTGTCCGGCCTGCGTCTCGTGGAACGCGATGAGCGCCCACCGGTCGACTCCCGGGCCGGCGCCGGTCCCTCGCTGGGTGAGCGCCTCGGCGACCCGGGCGTGCAGGAGGCGCCGGCGCGCCAGGCTCAACCGGTCGTAGGCGACGTCTCGCAGGCGGCCGTGGGTGAAGTCGTACCGGACGTCCGATGCCTGACCGGCGTCGACCTCTCGGATCAGCCCCCGTCCGATCAGCTCGTCGAGCCCGTCGACCGTCTCCTCGTCCGTCCGTCCGCTGGCCGACCGGACCGTCTCGAGGTCGAATGACCGACCGATGACGGCCGCCGCGGCGAGGACCTGCCCGGCGACCTGTCCGGTCGCCTCGATCCGGGCGCCGAGCAGGGCGAGCACGCCGCTCGGGATGCGCGCGTCCGACGGGACCGGGGCGGCCAGGGCCTCGACCACGTAGAGCGGCAGCCCTTCCGAGCGTTCGAACAGGACGTCGGCCAGCTCGGGATCCACCCCGGGACCGAGCGTGGACACGGTGAGCGCGGCGACATCGGCGAGACCGAACCGGTCGACGTGGACGATCGTGAGCCGACCGTCGACCCCTGGGGCATCGATGATCCGGTGACGATCGACCGGGCTCATCTCCTCGGATCGCCAGCCGGCGAGGATGGCCAGCGGCCGGTCATCGAGCCGACGGCCCAGGTAGGCGACCAACTCGGCGGTCGAGGCGTCGGCCCAGCCCAGGTCGTCGATCCAGACGAGGCCCGGCAGCGGCCCGTCGGTCAGGGCAAGCAGCACGTCGATCAGCGCCTCGAACAGGCGGACCTGGCCGTTCGGGTCGAGCGGTGCCGCGACGATCGGCGCGGCGACCACGCCCGGCAGCGGGACGAGTCGAGCCGCCTCGGCCAGCGACTCGGGTCGAGCGGTCGCCAGGCGAGCGGCGCCATCCGCCGCGGCCAGCCCGGCGCCGATCAGCTCGGCGATCGGGGCCAACGCGATGCCCTGCTCGCCCGGGTACGCGCGAGCCTCGAGGACGACCGCCCCTCGCGCGCGGACGGCTGACGCCAGGGCTCCCCCGAGATGGGTCTTGCCGATCCCGGCTTCGCCTTCGATGACGAGGAGTCGACCGTCCGGTCCGATCGTCTCGTAGCCCGCGAGGAGCGCATCGAGCGCCTCGACCCGGCCGATCAGCACCGGGGGCGCGACCTCCGCGGCGGGGTGTCCCCGCCCGGAGCCGGCGTCCGGCCGCGTCGGATCGAACATCAGGCGATCCTCGAAGCTCGGCTGCGGGGGCGCGAGTCCACCGGAGCGGATCGCCTCGGCCACCGCCGTCGTCTCGGCGAGCGGTGCGACGCCGAGCTCCCGGTCGAGGATCCGGACACACTCGCGGTACTGCTGGAGCGCCGCCGCCGGTTCGCCGATGCGCGCGAGCTCGGTCATCAGCAGCCGGTGGGCAGGCTCGTGGAGGGGGTCGAGCTCCAGCCAGCGCCGGGTGGCGACGACCGCAGCCGACCAGTCCCCGGCGGCGGCACGCCCGCGAGACAGGCGCTCGAGTGCGCCGGTCAGCTCGCGCCGATACGACTCGGCCTCGCCGAGCTGCCACTCATCGAACGTCTCGCTGTCGCGCAGTGAGAACCCGGCCATGAACTCCCCGCCGTCGATCGTCGCGGCTGCGTCGAGCAGGTCGAGACAGCTCGGACAGGCGCTACCCGCCGGATCCCCGTGCGCGCGGACCTCGGCCAGCGCCCGGCGGAACGACACGAGATCGACGTCGAGCGCGTCAGGGTTCAGCGCGACCGACGTCCGGTCGATGATCACGCCGACTCCACCGAGGCCGCCGTTGAGGACCGACAGCGTCCGCCGCAGGGCCCCCCGGGCCTCGTCCTCACCGGACTCCGGCCAGAGAAGCGCCGCCAACGACTCACGGCTGGCCGGGCGTCCCGTGACCGCAAGGTAGGCCAGCAGCGCGACGGCCTTCCTCGTGTCGACGGTCAGCGGGACATCGTCGACCTCGATGCGCACGGGACCCAGGAGTCGGATCCGGAGGGTCGGGGCCATCGCGATACGGTACCGCGGCCATCACCGGTCTCGTAACGTTGTCCGAACGGCCAGCAGACAGACTGCGGCGATACGCGCCAGAGGAGGCTCTCGCCTGACGTGCCGATGACGCAGCGACGAACCACGACGATCGCGACCGCGGTCTGGCTCGCCACGATGGCCCTGTGCCTGGCGTCGGCAGCCCTGCTGCTGTCGACCCTGTGGGTGGCCGTCCCGACGTCGTGGGGGTTCCGCGGCGCGTCGATCCTCGTGGGCGCGACGTTCGGGTCGGTCGGCGCCGTCGTCGCCCGCCGACGTCCCGAGAACTCGATCGGCTGGCTGTTCTGCGCGATCGGCCTGCTGTTCGCGATCGAGGGGATCGTCGTCGAGTACACGGTGGCCGGAGCCCTGGCGGTACCGGGCCGGCTGCCGTTCGTCAACGAGCTCGGCTGGACCCTCACCTGGATCTGGGTGTTCCCGGCCGGTCTGGCGCTGATCTACTTGCCGCTCCTCTTCCCGAGTGGGCACCTCCTCTCGGGTCGCTGGCGGCCGGTGGCCTGGCTGGGCGCGTTGAGCCTGGGCGCTTCCGCGATCATCGTGTCGATCGCACCTGGCAGGATCAACCAGGCGACCTATCTCGAGAACCCGCTCGGATCGGCGACGATGACCACCAGCGACTTCATCACGTTGATCGCGCCGGCGTTCATCGGCTTCGCGCTGGCGATCCTCCTCGCGCTGGCGTCGATGATCCGGCGGTTCGCGATCTCGACCGGCGAGGCTCGCCTCCAGATCAAATGGTTCGCCTTCGCGGTCGCGATCGCCGGCACACTCGACGTCCTGTATTACGCGGCGTTCCTCGTGGCGACCCCTCCGGCGATCGTGAAGCTGCTCGAGATCCTCGTCGTCCTGGGTCTGCTGAGCCTCCCCGTGGCCGCCGGTCTGGCGATCCTCCGCTACCGCCTGTACGACATCGACCGGATCATCAGCCGGACGATCGCCTACGCGGTCGTGTCCGGGATCCTGATCGCGACGTTCGTCGGAGCGATCCTGGCGTTCCAGGCGATCCTGTCATCCGTCACCCGGAGCAACACGCTCGCCGTCGCAGCCTCCACCCTCGTCGTCGCCGCGCTCTTCCAGCCCCTCCGTCGTCGCGTCCAGCTCCTCGTCGATCGACGCTTCCACCGCGCCCGCTACGACGCCGACCGGACGACGTCCGCCTTCTCGGAACGGCTCCGCGACCAGGTCGACTTGGCTGCCGTCCGGACGGACCTGATGACCGCCGTCTCGAGCAGCCTCGGGCCCCGCAGCTCTGCCCTGTGGCTGCGGGATCACGGTCGGACGCCCGAATGAGCGCCACGACCGTCGCGACCGCGACCCGTGGCGAGCGGCTGACCGGTTGGCGTGCCGCGCTGATCTGGCTCGTGGTCGTGGTCGACCTCGCCGCGGCCTTGGGACGGTACGTCGGCGCGCCGCTCACCCCGGACATGCCCCCGACTGCGTTCGTCCTGTTCCTCGTGATGATGTCGTCATTCGGGCTGGTCGGGGCGCTCATCGTGACGCGTCGCCGGCACAACCCGGTGGGCTGGATCCTGTGGGTGGCGGCGACCCTCCTGTCCGTGTCGATGGCCAGCGACTTCGCCGCATTCCACGCCATGAACGATCCAGTGGCGCCGGCGTGGGCGGTGCCGCTCGCCTGGCTCGGGTCGTTCCTGTTCGTCCCGACGATCGGCATGGTCCTGGTGTTCGTGCCGTTGCTCTTCCCCGATGGCCACCTGCTGTCCCCGCGCTGGCGGTGGGTGGCCGCGTTCGCGGCGGTCACCATCGCCGTGTCGGCGTTGCCCAGCATGTTCTCGCCCGGCCCGCTGCCGAACGCATCCGGGGTGGTCAACCCGGTCGGGATCCCCGGGTTCCAGCAGGTCGCGTCGCTCGTCAACGGCGCAGCCAACGTCCTGATGGTCGGTGTGGCGTTCCCCCTGGCCATCGTCGCGACCGTCCTGCGCTATCGGCGGGGGTCGTCGGTCGAGCGTCAGCAGATCAAATGGTTCGCCGCCGCGGTCGGGGTGACCGGGGTGTGCTTCGGGCTGGCCGTGCTGATCCCTGAGGGACCGGTCGCCGAGGTCGGCTGGGTGGCCGGGCTGGTCGGGATGACGACGGTCCCGATCGCGATCGGCATCGCGATCCTGCGCTACCGCTTGTACGACATCGACCGGATCATCAGCCGTACGATCGGCTACCTCCTCCTGACCGGGATCCTCGCCGTCGTGTTCGTCACGGCGGTCCTGGTGTTCGGCGCGATCCTCGCCCCGCAGTTCGGTGAGAACCCGATCGCGGTCGCGGTGTCGACGCTCATCGTGGCGGCGCTCTTCCAGCCGCTCCGTCGGCGGGTCCAGGCGGTCGTAGATCGCCGAATTCAACCGCGCCCGCTACGACGCCGAGCGGACCGCGGCCTCGTTCGCGACGCGGCTTCGCGACCAGGTGGACCTGGCCGCGGTCGCGGGTGACCTCGTCGCGACGGTCGACGCGAGCCTCCAGCCGACCGCCTCGGGCGTGTGGCTTCGGGAGACCGCCGGATGACGCCCCGGACGGCATCGACCGCTCGGTGGTGGAGCCGGCCGTCTGCCTGGATCGCCCTCGGGATCCTGTCGACCTTGATCGGCATGGTCGCCCTCACGCTGGCATCGACGATGTCGCCCGACAGCGCAGCCCTCCCGGATCGCCCCGACATCGTCAACGTCCTGGCCGCGACCGCCACGTTCGTGACGCTGCCGACGGTCGGCGCCATCCTGGCGATCCTGCGCCCCCGCAACCCGATCGGCTGGATGTTCCTGCTGAGCGGAGCGGGGATCATCGTCTCGATCTTCAGCTCGGAGTACGTCGGACGCGCGGTCACGTTCGGGGCGAGTTTGCCGGGCGTCGTCCTCGTCGACTGGCTGGGTGCCTGGAGCTCGTCCGTGTCGATCTGCCTGATGGTGATCTGGATCCCGTTGCTCTTCCCCGACGGGCACCTGCCCGGTCCGCGCTGGCGGCCGGTCGCCTGGGTCGCCGCCGTGACCCTCGTGGCCACGATGGTCGCCTCGGCGATCGCGACCGGCCCGGCGTACGCCGGGCGGTTGCCCAATCCGGTCGGCATCGAGGGACCGTGGATGGACGCCGTTGCGGCCGTGAACAGCGGCGCCATCTTCCCGCTCATCGCGCTGCTCGGGATCCTGTCGCTCGCGTCCCTGGTCGTGCGGTTCCGACGCGCGCGCGACGTCGAACGCCAGCAGCTGAAGTGGTTCCTCCTGGCGGTCGGATACCTGATCGTCGCCGTCGTGGTGGCGTTCGCCACCGAGCTGGAGGGCGCCTGGTATGGGTTGCTCTTCGGGCTCGCCCTGCTCCCCGTCGCGGCCGGCATCGCCGTCCTGCGCTACCGCCTCTATGACATCGACCGGATCATCAGTCGGACGGTGGCCTACGCGATGGTGACGGCCGTCCTCGCCCTCGTGTTCGTCGGCGGGATCCTCCTGTTCCAGACGATCCTATCTCCGGTGCTCCGCGGCAATGCCGTGGCGGTCGCGGCGTCCACGCTCGTCGTGGCGGCCCTCTTCCAGCCGCTGCGCCGCCGCGTCCAGACGCGGGTGGATCGCCGCTTCAACCGTTCACGCTACGACGCCGAGCGGACGGTCGCGGCGTTCTCCGTGCGGCTGCGCGACGACGTCGACCTCGAGAGCCTGCGGAGGGACGTCCAGGGCGTGGTCGAGCAGACGGTCGCGCCCGTGTCGATCTCGCTCTGGATGCGGCCCGGCGAGCCCGCACCGTGACGAAGATCGCCGAATGACCCAGTTCGTAACGGATTCTGGACGGTGGAGGCGTAGACCACGGTCATGACATTCATCGAATCGATCCGGCGAACCGTCGGTCGAGGCGCGAAGACCGTCGAACCGGAAGCCGCACCCACGGTCGCCGCGGTCCCCGCCACGGGCCAGACCGCGGCCGGCCCGGTGGTCGACATCGCGCCGACGGACCCGCTGTTCGCCTATCTCCAGGCGGCGCCCGGTGTGGTCGACGCGGAGCGGCTCGAGCTCGACTCCGCGGCGCTGGCCGAGCTCCGGGCGGGCGGCGTGAAGGTGATCGTGCCGCTGGTCACCCAGGGCGAGCTGATCGGAGCGCTGTACCTCGGGCCTCGACTGTCCGACCAGGACTACAGCACCGATGACCGGAAGCTCCTGTCGACGCTGGCTGCCCAGGCGGCGCCGGCGATCCGCGTCGCCCAGCTCGTCCGCGAGCAGGCGGTCGAGATCCAGGCCCGCGAGCGGCTCGAACAGGAGATGCGCGTCGCGACCCTGATCCAGCAGCAATTCCTGCCGCGGGAGCTGCCGCAGCTCCACGACTGGCAGGTGGCCGCCTACTACGGGCCCGCGCGGGCCGTGGGTGGCGACTTCTACGACTTCATCCCGCTGCCCGACGGACGGATCGGGATCGTCGTCGGGGATGTCACCGACAAGGGCGTGCCGGCCGCGCTGATCATGGCCCGGACGCAGTCCGTGCTGCGCGGCGAGGCGCCGCGGCTGCAGTCGCCGGCCAAGGTCCTCGAGCGGGCCAACGAGATCCTCCTGCCCGAGATGCCCGCTCGGATGTTCGTGACCTGCCTGTACATGATCCTCGAGCCCGAGACCGGCCGAGTCGTGTACGCCAACGCCGGCCACAACCTGCCCTACGTCCGGACCGCCGACGAGGTCATCGAGCTCCGGGCGACCGGGATGCCGCTCGGGCTGCTGCCCGGGATGGACTACCCGGAGCACGAGGCGGTCCTCGCCCCCGGCCAGAGCGTCCTGCTCTATAGCGACGGGCTCGTCGAGGCGCACGATCCGGCCGGCGCCATGTTCGGCTTCCCCCGGCTCAAGGAGCTGATGGCCGTCGAGCGGCCGGGCAGCGACCTGATCGACCACCTGCTCGACGAGCTCCACGGGTTCGTCGGCCGGGGCTGGGATCAGGAGGACGACATCACCCTGGTCGCTCTCCAGCGGACCGGCGGCCGTCAGGTCGGCCTGGCCGATCACGACCCGGAGCCGCTGAACGAACGGGTGTTGCTGCAGGTCTCCCTGCCCGGCGCCGCCGGCAACGAGCGCCTCGCGATGGACCGCGTCGCCGAGGCGGTCGAGCCGCTCGGACTGGACCCTGCCCGCCTCGAGCGCCTCAAGACCGCGGTCAGCGAGGCGGCGATGAACGCGATCGAGTACGGCAGCCGGAACGATCCCGGCGATCCCGGTCGAGATCGAGGCGGTCGTCGTCGACGACGACCTCGTCGTCCGGATCTCCGATCGAGGGCTCGGCGGACCGATGGGCGAGGCCGAGGAACCGGACATCGACAAGAAGCTGGCCGGCGAGCAGAAGCCGCGCGGCTGGGGACTGTTCCTGATCAAGCACATGGTGGATGCCATGGAGGTGACCACCCACGGCACGGGTCAGACGGTGTCGCTGACCCTCCATCTGAAAGGAGTCGACGATGGCAGCCAGTCCGTTCCGGGCTGAGGTCCGCTCGACCGCCGACCTCGCCACGATCGTCCTCCACGGCGATATCAGCGTGGCCGCCGAAGCCGACCTCGCCGCGGCCTACGCCACGGTCGGGGCGACCGGAGCGGGCACGATCCTGCTCGACTTCAGCGACACCGAGTACATCAACAGCACCGGCATCGCGCTCATCGTGCGACTGCTGGCCGATGCCCGACGGGACCGCCGCGAGGTCCGCGCCTGCGGTCTGAGCCCGCACTACGTCGAGATCTTCCAGATCACCCGGTTGTCCGACTACATGCGCATCTTCGACGACGCCGCGAGTGCGGGCGACGTCGGCACGCTGACAGCGACAGGAGGGCAGGCATGACCACCGGGACGACGTCGGTCGAGGTCCGGCGACTCTCGCCGGCCGCGGCCGTGATCGAGGTCCACGGCGACATCACGGCGGCCAGCGAGCCGCTCCTCGCCGACGCCTATACGCGGGCGAGCGACGGCGGCGCGAAGGCGATCGTGCTCGACTTCGCCGCCCTCGACTACATGAACAGCGGTGGGATCGGCCTGCTCGTGACGTTGCTGGTGCGATCCCAGCGTCAAGGGCAGTCCCTGATGGCGGTCGGCCTCAACGACCACTACCGCCAGATCCTGGCCCTCACCCGCCTCGACGAGGCGATCGGCATCTACGACAGCGAGGCGGCCGCGCTGACCGCCGCCGGCGTCTGAGCCGGAGCACGAAGGACGAAGGACCCACGATGACCGAGATCGAGACCCAGACCATCACGACCGACGACCCGGAGCATCCGTCCGACGCCGGATCCGTGGCAACGGACGACGGGCTGCGTCAGCGGTCGAGCGAGGCCAACTGGTCGAAGCCGGTCGATCGCCTCGCGCTCGGCGCCGTCCCATCGAGCGCGATGAACCTCAACGTCGAGGGCCGCCGGCTGGTCGGGCCGGTCCAGGGCTTCGGTCAGCTGTGGCAGAAGCGCTACCGCATCCGACTCGATGGGGCCGACGTCACGCCCGAGCAGGTGATCTCGACCTGGAAGGAGGAGTTCGGCTCGTTCTGGCCGACCGGCAACGACTTCTACGGCCCGATCACCGGGATCGCCCCGGGAGAGGTCGCGCTCCTCAACCTGGCGGCACCCGGCCACCAGACGCTGTCGACCGGGGTCATGGTCATCTACGCCGACGACGAATCGTTCACCTTCATGACCCCGGAAGGGCACATGTTCGCCGCCTGGATCACCTTCAGCTCGTACCGCGACGGGCCCACCACGGTGGTCCAGATCGAGGTCCTGCTCCGGTCCAACGATCCGATCTACGAGGTCTCGATGGGCGTCTACGGGCACCGGCGGGAGAACACGTTCTGGTCGGCCACCCTGCGCAACCTCGCGGCGCGGTTCGGGGTCGACGCCACCGCCACGCTCGAGCAGACCTGCGTCGACCGGAAGCGCCAGTGGCGGAACGCCGGGAACGTCCGGCACAACGCGGCCGTCCGCTCGGCCGTGTGGACCGTCACCCATCCCCGCCATTGGTTCCACCGCAGCGGCGAGGCGTGATCGTCCGGCGCCGGTCACCATTGGCGCATGACATCTGAGGCGCCCGACGCGATCGTCGTCGGGTCCGGCCCGAACGGGCTGGCGGCGGCGATCACCCTGGCTCGGGCGGGCCGCTCGGTCGTCGTCTACGAGGGGCAGCCGACGGTCGGCGGGGGGATGCGGAGCGCGGAGCTGACGCTGCCCGGGTTCGTCCACGACATCTGTTCGACCGTCCAGGGGACGTCGGTGGCGTCGCCCTTCTTCCGCGACCTGGACCTCGGTCGGTTCGGGGCCGACCTGATCGACCCACCGGCTCCGCTGGCGCATCCGCTCGACGGCGGTCGTGCGGCGATCCTCGAACGGTCGGTCGCCGCGACGGCCGCGGGGCTGGGGACCGACGCCGCCGCGTATCGCCGCCTGATGGGGCCGCTGGTGCGCGACGCCGACAAGATCATGGACCTGGTCCTCGGACCGATCTTCCGGATCCCACGTCACCCGCTGGCCATGGCGCGGTTCGGTCGACTCGCTCGTCGCTCGGCGGTCGGGCTGCTCAGCGGACGGTTCCGGGGCGATGAGGCGCGAGCCCTCCTGGCCGGGGTCAGCGCCCACTCGATGCTCCGTCTCGAGCGACCGTTGACGGCATCGTTCGGGCTCGCCCTGGCGGTCACCGCCCACGCCTACGGGTGGCCGATCGTCCGCGGCGGCACCCAGCACCTGGCGGACGCGCTCGCCGCCGAGCTCCGGTCGTTGGGCGGCGAGATCGTGACCGACCATCCCGTCCGGTCGCTGGCAGATCTCCCGCCGGCCCGAGCCATCCTGTTCGACACGACGCCGCGAGCGCTGGCCCGGATCGCCGGCGACGAGCTTCCCGACCGCTATCGACGCCGGCTCGAGGGCTTCCGCTACGGCCCGGGCATCGTCAAGGTCGACTGGGCACTGAGCGCGCCGATCCCGTGGCAGGCCGACGGCGTCGAGCGCGCCGGGACCGTCCACGTCGGTGGGACGATGGACGAGATCCGGGCGGCCGAGGCGGACGTCGCTGGCGGCCGGCATCCCGAGCGACCGTTCGTGCTCGTCGTCCAGCCGAGCCGGTTCGACCCGACGCGGGCACCGGCTGGCGGTCACACCGGATGGGCGTACTGCCACGTCCCGAGCGGATCGACGTTCGACATGACCGAGCGGATCGAGGCGCAGATCGAGCGCTTCGCGCCGGGGTTCGGCGAGACGATCCTCGCCCGGTCGGTCCGCCTGCCGGCGGACATCGAGGCGGACAACCCGAACTACATCGGCGGCGACATCAACGGCGGAATCCAGGACCTGCGCCAGCTGTTCACCCGCCCGGTCGCCCGGCTCGACCCGTACGGGACCCCGGCCCGCGGGCTGTACCTGTGCTCTTCGTCGACGCCGCCCGGCGGCGGGGTCCATGGCATGTGCGGGGTGTGGGCCGCCCGGTCGGCGCTCCGCCACGAGTTCGGGCAGCGCGACTGAGGGTTCCCGGCGCGTCAGCCCTGCGTCACGCAGAACTCGTTCCCGGCGGGATCGGCCATGACCGTCCAGCGCATCGTCGGACCCTCGTCGACCTCGCGGACGATCGTGGCGCCGAGCCCCACGAGGCGGGCGACCTCGGCGGCCCGGTCGGCGGCGTCGTAGTCGACATGCGCACGGTTCTTGACGACCTTCGGCTCGGGGACACGCTGGAAGATCAGGGCCAGACCGCGCCTCGGATCGTCCGGCGGCGGCTTCAATCCAGCGAACTGCCCGAACGGCTCGAACCAGGTCACGTAGCCCAGGGCGGCCGACCAGAAGGCGATGAGCGGCTCGGTCTCCGCACAGTCGAGGACGACGGCGTGCATCGACAACCGGGGCAGGTCGGCCGCTTCCATGCTCAGCGCCAGCTGGCCCGCGCCTGATCGGGGTAGAGCCGCACCCGACGGTACGGCTCGCGGCCGCGCGAGCGCGAGACGAGGTTCGCTCGCTCGGCCATCTGGTGCTGGAGCCGCCGGACGTAGGCGTTCTGCGGGCTCAGCTCGACGGCCTCGGACTGGCGCATGACCAGGTCGATCGCCTCCTCGGTCTCGCGCAGCGCGGCTTCGCGGGGGTCGACCTCGAGCGAGAAGATCGAGGTCAGGCTGGCCTCCATCTGGGGGATCGTGTTGCTCTTGAGGACGTAGATCGGCATCGCGCGGTCCTCGGCCTCGCGGAGCATCGGGGTCTTCTGGCGGTACTCGCTGCGGAGGGTCATCACCACGTCGGCCTCGTCGACGTCCCGGGCGACGACGACCGGCAGCTGGAGCTCGCGGACCGCCTGCTCGAGGCGCTTGCGGCTCACCCCGTGCGGCAGGACCCGAAGGGTCGGCAAGGCGCCGGCGCCTTCGACCCGCAGGACGGCTCCGTCGTCGCCGGGCTCCGCGGCCGCCTCGCCGTCGTCGCCGAGCGTCGCACGATCCTCGGCGTCCACCGGCTCGGCGTCGAGTTCGAGGGCATTCACGGGTCCGGTGCCCTCGTCGGCCTTCAGGTCGACGATCGCCCGGGCGGCCTGCTCACGCCACGCCTGCTGGCGCTGCCACTCGCGAGCGTCCCGGGCGCGCGGCTCGACCGGCGGTGCGTCGCCACGCTCGAGCGGGCCACGGTCGGCGATCTCGCCGGCCACGAACGGCAGATCGGTCGCCCGAGGAACGGCTCGCGTCCGGCTGGCCGACCCCGCCGGGGGGACGGCGAATCGCTCACCCGGCAGCGTCCCCAGGGCTCCGTCCGAGGCCCCGGGGTCGACTATCCGACCGCGCGGGCCGGTCTCCCGCGCGGAACCTCCCCGTGTCTGACGCCAGCCGCCACTGGCACCGGGTCGGTAGCCCGCCCGGTAGCCGGGACCCGCCGGCGAACCCGCACCGCCGGGACCCGCGTCACGGTAGCCGCCGCCGCGGTACGGCCCGTCACCGCGCCAGCCGGGCTCCATCCGCCACGGCGAGCCGGTCCCGACCAGGCCGGCGAAGCGCTCCGCACCGAGCTGCTCGCGCGGCGACGGCCGCGGTCGCGCCTGGGACCGATGGACGCCTTCCTCGTCCCGCCATCGCAGCTCCGGCGCGACGGGATCGCCCCGCAGCATGGCGTCGACGGTGTCGGCGACGTCGCTGTGGACCATGACCCGCTCGCGGTCCTGGATCTCGATGATCACGTCGAACGTCGGCGGCGCCTTGCGCTCAAGGACGCTCTTCTGGGTCCGCCGGCGGCGAGCCTCTTCGTCGCCGAGGGTCACGCTCTGGATCCCGCCGATGAGATCGGACAGGGTGGGGTTGAGCATCAGGTTGTCGAGGTTGTTGCCGTGCGCCGTGCCGATCAGCTGGACGCCACGCTCGGCGATCGTGCGGGCGGCCGCGGCCTCGAGCTCCGTCCCGATCTCGTCGATCACGATGACCTGCGGCATGTGGTTCTCGACCGCCTCGATCATGACCTCGTGCTGGAGCGAGGGCGTCCGGACCTGCATCCGGCGGGCCTTGCCGATCGCCGGGTGCGGGATGTCGCCGTCGCCGGCGATCTCGTTGCTCGTGTCGACCACGACGACCCGCTTGCCCATGTCGTCGGCCAGGACGCGCGCGGCCTCGCGCAGCATCGTCGTCTTGCCGATCCCCGGCCGCCCCATGATCAGGATGGACTTCCCGGTCTCGACGAAGTCGTCGATGATCTCGATCGTCCCGTAGACGGCCCGGCCGATCCGGCAGGTCAATCCGACGATCTTCCCGCTTCGGTTGCGGATCGCGCTGATCCGGTGGAGGGTCCGCTCGATCCCCGCGCGGTTATCGTCGCCGAACGTCCCGATGTTCTCGACGACGTAGGCGATGTCGGACTCGTCGATCTCCCGATCCAGAAGCGTCTCCTCGCTGTCCGGGAACCTCGCCTCCGGACGGCGCCCGAGGTCGAGGACGACCTCGATCAGCGACTCCTTCGCGGGCAGGGCGTGGACCGCCGCCACGACCTCGGGCGGGAGCGCCGCCAGCAGCAGGTCGAGGTCGTCCATCGCTTCTCGTTCGATTTGCTTGGGACTCAACGGTTCCTCCCTGGTGCGCAGGATGGATCCATCATCGGATGGCTGGGACGAGCGCGGGTTCGGCGACCCGCACGACGGTCTCTTTCATCAGCAGCGTGACGGTCGACTCGACGCGGAATCCGGCCTCCTCGAGGCGACGGTCGATCGGGGCTTCGTAGGTGCGAACCGGCGCGATCACGCCATGGTCGCTGCGGCCGCCGTTCCGGATCCGGGCGGAGATCACCCCGAGACCGTACTCCACCAGCGGCTTCGTGTCCGCCTCGGGTCGAGCGAGGATCTTGAGATAGTGGGGCTGGTCCTCCTTGGCGACGCCCACCTGGAGGAAGCCGTCGAGCTGGGTCCCGTCGGGGCCGCCGCCGGGTGCCTCCCGGACGAACGCCTCGACGTCGGCGAAGCGGAGGATCGGGGCGAGACTGGAGCGGGGAAGCCGCCAGCTGGTCCCTTGCCGCTCCCAGTCGCCGATGCGATACGACTCGAGCCGCTGGACGGGCCGCGGGGTCACCGCGGCATAGAGCTTGGCCAGGGCGACCGCGTCGATCGGAGCGGCCGGTCGGATCAGGCCGGTGGCCGCTTCCTCGTCGGTCCACGGATCGGGCAGGGCGGCACCCGGCGGACGGTAGAGCAGCAGCTCCTCTCCGTAGCGGGCGAACCCCGCCTGCATGAACAGCTCGACGTTGCCCGATGCATCGGCGCAGGCGACGTGGAACCGGATCGCGCCGCGCTTGGCGCCGTCCCGGAGGATGTGCTGGACCAGTCGGAACCGGATGTCGCCGGCCTCGGCCAGCCCGATCGCGTCGAGCTCCACGATCGTCCATTCGTCCCGCGGGGTCTCGCGCTCGACGCGGACGAGCCCGGACAGCCCGTCCTCCTCCTCGTAGACGTACAGCAGGTCGTGCGGGCGGAAGGCACCGAGGGGGAGGCGGAACAGACTGAATACGCCGATCCGCGGCCCGCTCACGGGCAGACCGAGCGAGCGCGTGTCGGCGCTCTCCTGCTGGCACAGCCGCGACAGCTCGCCGAGGGCCGCCAGATCGGTCAGTCGAGCGACCCGGACCTTGCCCGACCGGCCGCTCACGAGCCGGGTCTGGCGGTGCGCCGGGTCGGGTGGGGTCGGCGACCGGACCCCTCACCGGGGTCGTCGTATTCGGCGGCCATCGTGGCCACGAGCCGATGGAAGCGCGTCTCACCGGCCAGCTCCGGGTGAAACGCGGTGGCCAGGATGTTCCGCTCGTGGACCGCCACGATCCGCCCGTCGTCGAGCTGTGCCAGCACCTCGACGTCGGGACCCACGCGCTCGATGACCGGGGCGCGGATGAACACGCCGTGGACCGGACCGTCGCCGAGGATCGGGACGGCCATGTCGGCTTCGAACGAGTCGAGCTGTCGCCCGAATGCGTTGCGCTCGACGGTGACGTCGAGCAGCGGGAAGACCGGCTCCTCGCCGCCGGTGATCTCCCGGGCGAGCAGGATCATCCCCGCGCAGGTCCCGAACAGCGGGGCGCCGCTCGCCGCCAGGTCGAGGATCGGCTCGAGGAGTCCCCAGCGGTGGATGAGCTTCCGCATGGTCGTGCTCTCGCCGCCGGGCAGGATCAGGCCGCTGATCCCGTCGAGGTCCGCGGGCAGACGCACCTCGACGGCGTCCACCCCGATGCCGCGCAGCACGCGGACATGCTCGATGAACGCGCCTTGGACCGCCAGCACGCCGATCTTCACGGTCGTGCGGTGGGCCGCGTCATGCTGGCACCCTCAACGTCGATCGGCACGTGCTCTCCGAAGTCCAAGGCCTCGCTCCCCGCGAGGCCATCGGCCTGAGGATCCGAGGATCACCAGCCCCGGACGGCGAGTCGCTCCCCTTCCGGGATCTGCTCCAGGGCGATCCCGCGCATCGCGGCGCCCAGGCCCTTGCTCACCTCGGCGATGACCTTCGGGTTGTCGAAGTGCGTCGTCGCCTGGACGATCGCGTTCGCCATCCGCGCCGGGTCCTCGCTCTTGAAGATCCCGGAGCCGACGAACACGCCTTCCGCGCCGAGCTGCATCGCGAGGGCGGCGTCCGCGGGGGTCGCGATCCCGCCGGCGACGAAGTTCACCACAGGCAGCTTGCCCTCGGCGGCGACGCCGCGGACGAGGTCGAGTGGCGCCTGGAGCTCCTTGGCGGCGACGAACAGCTCGTCCTCGCGCATCCCCTGGAGGCGGCGGATCTCGGCGTTGACGGTCCGGATGTGGCGGACGGCCTCGACGATGTTGCCCGTCCCCGCCTCGCCCTTGGTCCGCATCATCGCGGCACCCTCGGAGATCCTGCGGAGCGCCTCGCCGAGGTTCCGGGAGCCGCACACGAACGGGACCTTGAAGGCGTGCTTGTCGATGTGGTTCTCCTCGTCGGCCGGCGTGAGCACCTCGGACTCGTCGATGTAGTCGACGCCGAGCGCCTCGAGCACCTGGGCCTCGACGAAATGCCCGATCCGGGCCTTGGCCATCACCGGGATCGAGACCGCCTCCATGATCCCGACGATCATCGTCGGGTCGGACATCCGGGCGACCCCACCCGCGGCGCGGATGTCGCTCGGGACGCGTTCGAGGGCCATCACGGCGACGGCGCCGGCGTCCTCGGCGATCTTGGCCTGGTCGGGCGTGACGACGTCCATGATGACGCCGCCCTTGAGCATCTGGGCGAGGCCCTTCTTGGTGACCCAGGTGGAGGTCTCGACAGTCATGATCGGATGGATCCTCAGGTCTGCCGCAGAGGTCCGCCGGCCGGCCGGCCCCGGGGTCGTCGCCCGTTCGAGCCACTCGGATCGCCTCGCGTCGCTGGATTATCGCACGACAAGCGTCGATCTCCGAGTGGGGCGGCCGAGGTGACTCGGGGAGCGGCCGGCCCTCACGCGGACGGACTGCCTCTGGCGCCGGCCATCTAGCGGCCGACGGTCCGGACCACGCCGGACATCAGCTTCGTGGCTCGACGGGCAGCGGCCGGTGAGAGCCCGCTGATCCCGTTGACGAGCGAGAGCACGTCGTCGTCCGGCAGGTCGGCCAGCAGTCGGACCAAGCGGAGGATCGTCTCGTCCGGCAGCCTGGCCAGGAGACCCAGGATCCGCTCGAGCTCGGCCGGTTCCACCGCCGGAACGAGCCCGATCGCTCGGTCGAACGTCCGGACGAAGTCGAGGAACGTCTCCAGCCAGGCACGCAGACGACGCAGCTCGGGATCGGCGGGGTCGGCGGCAGACGCGGCATCGGCGTCGCGAAGGGTCCTCTCCAGGACGGCCACGATCGGATCGCCCTCGAGTGCCTTGCGCTGGGCGATGACCCGGGAGAACCACACGAACTGGTCGCCGACGGCGAGGTACGCCGTCCCGGCGGGCCCACGACGTCCGACCCGCCTCGGCTCGGCGACCTCCTCGACGACGCCCCAACCGACCGCAGACTCGAGGGCCAGGCTGGCCGCCCGATGCGACAGGCCGAGGGCTTCGCGGACCTCGCGCTCGGTGAGAGGCTCGCCGAACGCCATGAGGTAGGCATGGACCCGGGCGATCGCCGGGGCGACCCCCCACGAGGCGCCCATCTCGCCCCACGCGTCCGCCAGCTGAAGCCGGATGCGCTCGGCTCGGTCGCCAGGCGTCGGCCGATGGCCCCGTCCGGGATCCGGCGCCGCAGCCGTCATAACTTGCACCTTGACTGTAGCATGTTCTTAGCGTATTACTTGCTACATAATGGTAGCACCGAGAGACGAGGCTCCGCGAGCGGCTGGCACGCGCTCGGACTGCCCGCGCATGCCCTCCTGGGTATTCGGTCGGTACCGGCCGATCGGACCGATGTCGGGGCCACGACAGGATCGCGCACGGAAGGTCGGGGCGATAGTGGGGTTCGGGATCCCGGCCGGTCTCGCCCTGGCGGCCTTCGTCGTGGCCTTGAACATGCCGCGCGCATCGGATGGCGAAGCCGACTTCCCGACGGGCGCCGTAACGGTCCTCGCCTTCGGCGGTTGCTTGGGCGCGGCGGTCGGCTTCGTCCAGGGCTGGCGAGCGGGACCCTGGGTCGCCTCCTTCGACGGCCCGCCAGGAGCAGGGACCGCCGCCCGGTTCGCGTTGCGGGCCGTCCTCCTCGGCGCAGCTGCGGTGGCGATCCTGGTCGGCGTCGGGGCCCTCGCTGAGGCCCGGCCCGACGAGGCGATCGCCGGACTCACAGACACGGTCGGAGCGATCGGCTGGGCGCTGGCGGTCGCGGCCGCCTGGGGTTCCATGGCGCTCCTGTATGGGCTCGCCTTTGTCGGGATCCCGGCCTGGATCGGCGCCGCATTGATCGTCGCCGCCTGGACACGGCTCGTCCGGACGGTGGTCGGGAGTGGACCGGACATGGATTGCCCACCTGCCCCAGCCGAGGTCATGACCGAGGACGTCGCCGTGGGGTCGACGCCGGGTTCATCGGACCGTCCGCCGCCATCCGGTCACCCACGATCGACCGATCTCGGCTGGCTCGGTGCGGGCTTGGTGCTCGTGGTCAGCCTTGGGTTGACGACCCTTCGTGCATCGGCCGGCGCGACCGGGCTCGGGCTCACCCTGCTCGCGCTGCTCGCCACGCTTGCGGCCTTCGCGGGACCCGGACTCGTCGGGATGGTCGGCGCCGCGACGGGTTCGCGGACCGTGCTCGTCGCGGCCGGGATCGCGTGCGTGCCGCTGTCCGTCTTGGCCTTCAGCGGCGTGACCCTCGTGATGCTCGCACCGGCCTGCCTGTTCCTCTACGCGGGGTTGAGACCCTCGGCGACCACGGTCGATCGGCCGACCGGACGCCTGCGGGTCGCTGCGGTCGCCGCGCTGCTGGTCGTCGGCGGGTTCGCCCCGTTCCTGGCGACCGATACGGTGTGCTGGGACCGGTATGCCGACTCGAGCATGGGCGTCATCGTGCGGCTGTCGCCCGACGAGCCGAACGGGCCGTCGGAGGTGGCCGTCGTGGGTTCCGGCTGCGACGGTGGCCAGACGTCGTTGGTCGGCGGCTCGATCGCGATCGCAGCGGTCTTCCTGGCGGTGGTGCTGGCGAGCCGCCGGGATCCACGCGGTGTCGAACGGTCCGGCACCTGAGCCGTCGGAGTCGCCGCGTATCATCCGACGATGCCCGCCCTCACCAGCCGGCTCGACCCTGCGAGCGCCGACGTGCGCGCGAACGTCGAGGCGATGACGACCCTGGTGGCCGACCTCCGGGTCCGCCAGGATGCGGTCGCAAGCCGCGGTGCCGGGGGCGACGATGCGTCGATCGCCCGCCATCGGGAGCGCGGCAAGCTGCCCGTGCGCGAGCGGATCGATCGTCTGCTCGACCCAGGGACCGCCTTCCTCGAGCTGAGTCCGCTCGCCGCGGGCGGGATGTACGACGACGAGGCGCCGGGCGCCGGGATCGTCACCGGCATCGGCCGGGTCGAGGGCACGACCTGCGTGATCGTCGGGAATGACGCCACCGTGAAGGGCGGGACCTACTTCCCGATCACCGTCAAGAAGCACCTCCGAGCCCAGGAGATCGCGCTCGAGAACCACCTGCCGTGCGTCTACCTGGTCGACAGCGGGGGCGCCTACCTTCCGCTCCAAGCCGACGTCTTCCCGGACCGCGACCACTTCGGGCGGATCTTCTACAACCAGGCTCGCCTGTCGGCGGCCGGGATCCCGCAGATCGCCCTGGTCATGGGTTCGTCCACCGCCGGCGGCGCGTACGTTCCGGCGATGAGCGACGAGACGGTCATCGTCCGCGGCACCGGCACGATCTTCCTCGGCGGTCCGCCGCTGGTGAAGGCGGCCACCGGCGAGGACGTCACGGCCGAGGACCTGGGCGGTGCCGACGTCCATACGAGGATCAGCGGCGTCGCGGACCACGAAGCCCTGGACGACGAGCACGCGCTGGCCCTGGGACGGTCCATCGTGGCGAACTTGAACCGCCGGACGCCCGAGCCACCGTGGGATCGGGACGAGCCCGCCCCACCTGCGGTGGCGCCGGAGGGCGATCCGCGGGCGGGCAGTGCCCACCTGTACGGTGCCGTACCGAGCGACCTGCGGAGGCCCCTCGCGATCCGCGAGGTCATCGCCCGGCTGGTCGACGGCAGCCGGTTCCACGAGTTCAAGCCGCTCTACGGCGAGACGCTGGTGACGGGCTTCGCGCACCTCGACGGCTGGCCGATCGGGATCGTCGCCAACGACGGGATCCTGTTCTCCGCGTCCGCGCTCAAGGGCGCCCACTTCGTCGAGCTGTGCGCCCAGCGACGCATCCCGCTGGTCTTCCTCCAGAACATCACCGGGTTCATGGTCGGCCGAGAGTACGAAGCCGGCGGGATCGCCAAGGACGGCGCCAAGATGGTGATGGCCGTCGCCTGCGCCGAGGTCCCGAAGCTCACGGTCGTGGTCGGCGGCAGCTTCGGGGCCGGGAACTACGCGATGGCCGGTCGGGCGTACGGTCCGCGCTTCCTGTGGTCGTGGCCGAACTCCCGGATCTCGGTCATGGGCGGGGCGCAGGCAGCGCGGGTCCTGTCGACGGTCCGCGGCGGGCTTCGCCGACGATGCGGCGCGAGACGCCTTCGAGGCGCCGATCCTCGACCGCTACGAGGCCGAGGGAAGCCCCTACTTCGCGACGGCCCGCCTGTGGGACGACGGCGTCATCGACCCCCTCGACACCCGGCGTGTCCTGGCCCTGGGACTCGACGCGGCGCTGCACGCACCCATCCCGGAGACGCGCTTCGGCGTGTTCCGGATGTGACCGGCGGATCGGCTGGGACCGTCGGCCGCGTCCTGCAGGTCAACGTCTCCCCGGGCGGGGTGCCCAAATCGGCGATCGCGTCGGCCCGGGTCGGTCCCCTCGGGCTCGAGGGCGACGCCCACCGTCACGACACGGTCCACGGCGGGCCGCACCGGGCCGTGGCGGTGCTCGGGATCGAAGCCATCCGGCGCGTCCAGGCCGAGGGTCATCCGATCCATCCCGGCTCGGTCGGAGAGAACCTCACGACCGAAGGCGTCGAATGGGCGACGCTCGCGTCCGGGACCCGGGCAGCGATCGGCGACACGCTCGTCCTGGAGATCAGCAAGCCGGCGATGCCGTGCAACCTGATCGCCGATTCGTTCATCGATGGTCGGTCGGGCCGGATCTCGATCCTGCTCCACCCGCTCGATTCGCGGATGTACGCGCGGGTCCTCGTCGAGGGCGAGGTCCGGACCGGCGATGAGATCACGATCCTGCCGCCGGCGCCGGGATCTCAGGCCGAGCTGCACGATCTGCTCGACCGGATCGAGGCGGTCGGCCGGGGCTTCAACGTCGCCCTGTGGCGGGCGGTCGCCTCGACCGGCGTCGACGTTCGCGTCGAGGAGGACGGCGGGCTGGCCATGGTGGCCTCCCCGGAGCTGCCGGGCCGCGCGTTCAACCGGGTCAGCGGATATCGCGAGCTGTCGAACCTCCTCCCGCGGATGATCGACTGGTTCCGCTCCAACGGGACCGTCGGCTGGATCCCGGCCCACGAGCCGCCCTGGCCCGGCGCCGTCGCCGAGCGCCCCGCCTCGATCTACCTCGCCGAACCGGCGGCGATCATGGCTGCCGCCGGGACGAACGGAGTGGCCGCCCTTCCGGCCGGCATGGCGATCCGCGAGATCGGGCGCGACCGCGGCGACACGTTCGCGTCGCTCATCGTCGAGGCCTCGCCGATCGACGACGGCGAGGCGGCGGCCTGGCGCGGGGCGCTGCCGAGGCTGGTCGGGTCGCCGGGACATCACTTCTTCATCGTCGAACGCGACGGCGAGGCGATCGCCTGCGCCAACCTGGTCGTCCGCCGCCACGTCGGCCTGCTCGGGCTCATGGCGGTGCTGCCCGAGCATCGCGGCCTCGGCATCCAGCGCAGCCTCATCGCGCATCGCTCGGAGTATGCGGCGGGGCTCGGCGCGACCGTGATCGCCGCGAGTGCGAACGACGGCAGTCGATCGGCCGCGAACCTCGTGGCGCTCGGACTCGATCGCGTGTGGGAGGTCGCGCTGTACCGGTGTGACCCGGCCGAGCTGCCTGCCTGACGTCAGCGGCCATGACGGCTGGCCGACACCCATGTCTTGTGCTCGTTCGTACACTCGGGACGTCTCGTCTGGCCTGCGGAGGACCACGTGACGGATCCAGCCGACCCCGCGGCCGCCGGGCCCGAGGACGCGCTCGTCCCGGAAGGCCAGACCGGCACGCCCGAGACCGAGCTGCGGACATTCCTCATCGCCGACATCCGCGGCTACACGACCTACACCCGGGAGCGCGGCGACGAGGCCGCCGCAGTGCTGGCTTCGCGCTTCGCCGAGCTCGTCAGCGAGGTCGTCACAGCTCGCGACGGCTTCCTCCTCGAGCTTCGCGGCGACGAGGCGCTCGTCGTGTTCGTGTCGGCTCGCAAGGCCCTTCGGGCGGCGATCGATCTCCAGGCGCGGTTCGTCGAGGCCGAGCTGCCGCGCGGCGTCGGGATCGGACTCGATGCCGGCGAGGCGATCCCCGTCGGCGACGGCTACCGCGGGACCGCGCTCAACCTCGCAGCGCGGCTGTGCGCCCAGGCCGGACCCGGCGAGACGCTCGCCTCGGAGGCCGTGATCCATCTCGCGGCGAAGATGGACGGGATCGCGTACGTCGATGCCCGCTCGCTCAAGCTCAAGGGATACGTCGACTCGGTCCGGGCCGTGGTCGTGGTGCCGTCGGATCGGGCCAAGGGCCGTCGACTCGCCTCGGGCAATGGCTCCCGCGGGACCGATCGGCGGGGCGTGGTCATCGTGGGGGTCGCCGTGGTGGCCGTCGCGCTGCTCGCGGGAGTCCTGGGCGGCGGCCTCCTCGGGCGCCAGGGAACGACGTCCGGCGTGCCGAACGGTTCGGGCTCCGCCGGACGATCCGGAGGCGATGCAGCGGCATCGACGACGCCGAGCGGCCCTCCTGACCCGCTCGGCGGGGCCGAGCTGCCGCTCGTCGCGTTCTTTGACCCGAAGACGGGCGACCTCAAGGGCACGACGTCCTTGCGATCGCCGAGGAACATCGCCTTCTTCAGCGGTGACTCGTTCTGGATCCTCGGCGACAACCCGAGAGCCCTCAATCGGATCGACCCGGTCTCGCACAAGGTCGTCCAGTCGATCCCAGTGCCGATCAACGAGCCGAACGGGTTCGGGTTCGATGACGACTCGATCTGGATCACCGATCTGGCCGGTCCGAACGTCGTCCGGATCGACCAGCGAACCGGTGTCGTCTCGAACTTCCCACTCGGCAAGGACGCTACGGACCACGCCGTCGCGACCGATCTGGTCGTCGGCGGTGGGTCGGTCTGGCTGGCGCGACCGGACATCCCGGAAGTCGTGAGGCTCGACCCCGGAACCGGGAAGGTCCAGGCCCGGATCCCGGTCGAGGCCTGGGGCGTGGCGTTCGGCGACAACGCCTTGTGGTACTACCAGGGAGGCCGACTCGGCCGGATCGATGCGGCGACGAACGAGGCCACCTTCGACCCGATCCTCCTCTCGGCCACAGGCGAGCTCGGGAACATCTACATGGGCGGTGACGACGCCTGGACGACCGAGGCGAGCACGGGCCACGTCTGGCGGATCGATCGATCCGGCCGGCAGACGAGCTTCGCGCTTCAACCGGGCGTCGGCGAGATGGCGTCGACCGATCAGACGATGTGGGTCACCAATACCAACACCGGGGAGCTGACCGGGATCGACCTGGTCACCGGCGAGAAGAACCGGGCGATCGACACCGGCCATGCGACGCTGGCGGTCGCCGCCGGTGGCGACCAGATCATGGTCGCCGTCGGTCCGACCGTCGACGAAGCGATCGCCGACCTCGACGGATCGGTGCTGACCGTCGCCTCGTCCCACTTCCCGTGGAACGACCCATCTCCCGACCCCGCATTGAACGGCGATTGGCAGGTCCAACAGGCCCTCTACCTCACGTGCGTCAACCTGCTGAACTATCCGGACAAGCCGGCCCCCGAGGGATGGACGCTCGAACCCGAGGCTGCGGCGGCGATGCCCACAGTGAGCCCCGACGGCCGGACCTACACGTTCACGATCAAGCCCGGCTTCATGTTCTCGCCCCCATCGAACGAGACGGTGACCGCAGAGACCTTCCGTTCGACCCTGGAACGGACCCTGTCGCCGGTGTTCGACGACGGTGCGCCCGGACCGCAGCATCTCAGCGATATCGTCGGAGCGAAGGACTACCGAGCGGGCAAGATCGACCACGTCACCGGGTTATCGGCAGCCGGGGACCGACTCACGATCACGCTCGAGGCGCCGGCGCCGGACTTCCTGCAGCGGTTGGCGATGCCGTTCGCCTGCCCGGTCCCGACGCGGACCCCGGCACTGCGGAGCGGGATCAACCCCGATCCACCGATCAGTGGAGCCGGGCCGTACTACCTGGCAACGACCATCCGCAAGCGGCTGGTCGTGCTGAAGGCGAACCCGAACTACCACGGACCGCGACCTCGACCCTTCGATGCCATCGCGATCCGCGAGCAGGTCGCCACTGGCCTGGCCATCGGCAAGGTCCAGAGCGGCGAGCTCGACGCCGCGATGCTGGACGGGGGCGAGACGATCTCGAGCGGTGTGGGCGCGATCGCGACGGAATGGGGTCCCGGCAGCCCCAACGCGGCTTCCGGCGACCAGCGCTGGTTCGGTGCCCCCCGCCTCGGCGTGGACTTCCTTGCGTTGAACCCGACGCGACCGGCGTTCCGCGACCCCGACGTCCGTCGCGCGGTGTCGCTCGCCTTCGATCGCGCCGCGATCAGCCGGATCTGGGTCACAGGCCCGAGCTCCGAGCTGCTTGGACCGAGTGTTCCGGGCTCCGGCGGTGCGGATCCGCCGCCGCCGCCCGACCTTGCGGCGGCCCGCACCCTGATGAAGGGTCGCACCTTCAAGGTGACGATGATGGGCTTCCCGACGGCCTGGCAATGCGGCGCGTGCAGCGACTTCGAGACCTCGGTCGTCGGCCAGCTCAAGGCGATCGGGATCACGGTCAAGGTGATCCACCAGGACGACTACCCCGGCACGGCCCTGGATCCAGGGAGTGCGGTCGACTTGCTCAACCTCGGGAGCGGCACGGACTATCCCGATCCCGTCTCCCTGATCGGAGGCCTCCACGATGACGTCTGGCTCGGCAAGCCGACCCTCCAGGAGCTCGACCGGCTCCAGGGCCTGAGCGGGCAGGCGCGGATCGACGGCGCAGCGGCGCTCGCCCATCGGGTCGTCGACGAGGAGGCGCTCATCCTGCCGACCGGGTATCCGGTGTACCCATTCGTGACCTCGGCACGGATCGGCTGCGGCTTCGTCCAGCCGGCGATCGGCGCGGTCGATCTGCTCGGCCTGTGCCTGAAGGATGGATCGGCGGCTCCTTCGGCGCCCAGCTCCGCACCGCCGCCGGCCACCCCGGCGACTTCGGCGACGCCGTAGCCACGACTCCGGCACGACTCGCGACCGCGACCGGCTACGCGCTCCGGAGCACGAATCGACAGCCGACCGCGTCGACCTGGCGCGGTTCCACGGCGCCCCCACCCACGATGAGGTGGATCGTCGGCAAGCCGCGGTCCGTTGGCCCGGCGCGGCGGTAGCGGATCGTCTGGACCCCGATCGCGGCATCCCGGGCGCCGCGACCCGCGAGCGACGGGCGGAACGGGCCGATCCCGACCGTCCGCAGGACGCGCAGCCCGACCGCACCGGGGTCGGCGACGGGGATCTCGAGGATCTCGAGGCCCACGGCCCCACCCAGCGGATGTGGCGCGTGCGCACGGGCGGCCCGATCCGCCGGCGTCCACTCCGCCGCGGCCGGGTCATGCTCGATGAGGAAGGGTGCTTCGTCCGGCCCGAGCGAGCCGGGTGCTGCCAGCCTCCAGCGAACGACCTGCCCGTCGGCTCGGACGCGCTGACCCGACCTCGCGTCGGCCAGTCCCGAACGGTCGGTCCGCAGGCGAGCGAGGTCGCCGTCGAGGTCGTCGGTGGCAACGGCCCAGGTGGCCAGGCCGCCACCCCGGTCAAGTGCCCGGACCGTCGGCGCGCCGATCCAGGATCGCTCCGCCGACGCCCGATCGAACAGGCCGATCAGCTCGAGGTACGAATCCCCGAGCCACACCAGCCGGTTGAACGTCCCGAACGCCTCGTGACGGCCACCACCCTCGGAGCGCAGCCCGACCCGGTCCTCGAGCTCACGGGCCGCCGCCTCGGGATCGGGGCACGCGACGACGACATGGTCGATCCCGAGAAGCATTCCGGCAGCGTACCGCGACGTCCGCTTGATGCCCGCCCGCGGGCTCCTGCACCGACCGGCGGCGACCGGCACTCGCGGTCGGGTCGACCGCGTACGATGCGCGGGTGAGCGAGCGTCTGCGCGTCGAGCGGAGCGGCCCGGGCGGGGTCATCGCGCGGGTGACGCTGGCTCGACCGGAGGTCCACAACGCGCTTGACGCGAGTCTCATCGCCGACCTGCGCACCACGTTCACGAGCCTCGGTCGCGAGGAGGCCACGTCGCTCCGGGCGATCGTCCTGGCCGGTGACGGGCCGTCGTTCTGTTCCGGCGCCGACGTCGCGTGGATGCGCGCGGCGATGTCCCTCGACGTCGAGGCCAACGAGCAGGACGCGATGGCCGGTGCCGAGATGTTCGAGGCGATCGACGGCTGCCCTGTGCCGGTCATCGCCCGCGTCCACGGCGCTGCGCTCGGCGGTGGGATGGGGCTGTGCGCGGTGAGCGACCTGGTGGTGGCCGAGAGCGGGACCCGGTTCGGCTTCACCGAGACGCGGATGGGCATCCTGCCGGCGATGATCTCGCCGTTCGTCATCGCCAAGATCGGTGAGACGAACGCCCGGGCGCTCTTCCCAGGAGGTCGGCGGTTCGACGCCGTGCGGGCCTATCGGATCGGTCTCGTCCACGAGCTCGTGGAGGGAGAGGACGCCCTCGACGAGGCGGTGCAGGGCGCGATCGACGACCTGCTCGCCGCGGGACCGACCGCCGCCCGGGCCGCGAAGGCGATCGTCCGCGAGGTCCGTGGACTCCCGCACGGCTCGTCGAAATGGCATACGGCACGGGTGATCGCCCGACAGCGCCACTCGGCCGAGGCGCAGGAGGGCTTCCGGGCGTTCACCGAGAAGCGCCCGCCGGCCTGGGTGCCGGATCCCCACGACTGACCGCCGGCGCGATGCGCCGAGCCGCATGGTCCAGAGGGTCGACTTGCCGGTCGGGCCGCTAGACACGACAATCGCGCCATGACCGACGCCGACCTCCGTCCGAGCCAGGCGGCTGCGCGCCTCGGGACCTCGACCCGGACCGTTCAGCGCTGGATCACCACCGGCATCCTCCCGGCACGGCGCGTCGGCGGCCGATGGCGTGTCGCGTCTGACGCGTTAGACGCGTTCATGTCGGCCAGGCCGCCGACCGCCGCCGCGGCATCGGCCCAGGCGCCGGCCTCGACCCGGCCGATCGACACCCTGTTCGTCGCCAACCGTGGCGAGATCGCCGCCCGCATCCGCCGGACCTGCGACGGGCTCGGCATCCGTGCCGTGGTGCCGGGCGAGCGCGGCCACCCTCCGATCGACCTGCTCGACCCGGACGCGGCGGTCCGAGCCGCCCTGGGCGCCGGTGCCGACGCGGTCCACCCCGGCTTCGGGTTCCTGAGCGAGAACCCGATCTTCGCCGAGCGCGTCGTCGCGGCCGGCCTCATCTGGGTCGGTCCGCCGGCGACCGCCATCCGCGCCATGGGCGACAAGGCCGCGGCGCGCCGGCTCGCGGCGCGCCTCGGCATCCCGGTCGTTCCCGGCTACGACGACCCGGATCAGTCGGACGTCGCGCTGACGGCCGCAGCTTCGACGATCGGCCTGCCGCTGATCGTCAAACCCGCGGCCGGCGGCGGCGGCAAGGGGATGCGCGTGGTCCGCGATATGGCCGAGCTGCCGGTCGCGCTCGCGGCGGCGCGGCGGGAGGCGGCCGCGGCGTTCGGTGACGACCGGCTCATCCTGGAGCGCCATCTGGCGGGTCCGCGGCACGTGGAAGTCCAGGTCCTGTTCGACCGCCTCGGTCACGGCGTCCACCTCGGCGAGCGGGACTGCTCGGTCCAGCGGCGTCACCAGAAGGTCCTCGAGGAGACCCCGTCACCGGCCGTCGGGCCGGACCTCCGCCGACGCCTCGGCGACTCGGCCCTCGCGCTTGCCGCCGCGGTGGACTACGTCGGCGCCGGGACCTGCGAGTTCCTGGTCGACGGCGAGCGGTGGTACTTCCTCGAGATGAACACGCGTCTCCAGGTCGAGCACCCGGTCACCGAGATGGCGACCGGGCGCGACCTCGTCGCGGACCAGCTCCGGATCGCGAGCGGGCTGCCGCTCGATCTGAGCCAGGCGGACGTCGATGCCATCCTCGGGGCCGGCATCCACGCGATCGAGGCCCGCCTGTACGCCGAGGATGCCGACCTCGGGTTCCTGCCGGCGACCGGTCGGGTCCAGGCGATCCGCTGGCCCGTCGCCGAGGACGGCCGCGTGCGCGTCGACACCGGGATCGAGCCGGGCAGCGTGGTCGACGAGCGGTTCGATCCGATGCTGGCGAAGATCGTCGCCGCGGGACCCGATCGCCGGGCCGCCATCGAGCGGTTGACGGCGGCGCTCGACGACACCGTCGTGCTCGGATTGACGACCAACCTCCGGTTCCTCCGCTGGCTCCTCCGCCAGCCGGTCGTCATCGAGGGCGAGGTGCGCATCGACACGCTCGAGCGGATCTGGCCGCCGCCCGGTGGGCCCGACCCGGCGACAGGCATCGTCCAGCAGCCCGCGGATCCTCCCGACGATGCCTGGCAGGTCGCCGCGCGGCTGCTCGCCGCGACGACGACCGACGGACGACCGGCCGCCGAGCCCGGCTCCCCCGACGCGGCCGTCCCCGCGGCGTGGGCGGGCGGCTGGCGGCTGAACGCGCCGGCACGTCTGCGACTCACGGCGGACGGCGGGTCGAATCGGACCGTGACCGTGCCGGACCCGACGACGGCGACCGCGCGCTGGGCGATCCTCGCCGCGGATGGGGTCGCGCACGTGGATGTCGACGGGCGGAGCGTGGCCTTCGAGCTCGCTCCCGCGCCGGACGTCGATCGCGCGCTCCGGACGGCCGCCGAGCGACACGGCGGCGGGTCGGAGGAGATCCCGGCGCCGATGCCGGGCGCGGTGATCGCGGTCCATGTCGGCACCGGAGTCGCGGTCCGGGCCGGGGATCCGCTGGTGACCCTCGAGGCGATGAAGATGGAGCACGTCGTCACGGCGACCCGTCCCGGGATCGTCTGCGAGATCCTCGTCCGGCCGACCGACCAGGTCCGCCGCGGCCAGCTCCTGCTGGTCCTGGAGTGACCCGCGGCCCGTCGCTTGCTACCCTCACCCAGAACGAAGGAGGATCCATGGCCGAGACCCTGCCGGACACGCGCGAGGCATTGCTGGTGCTCCACCGCGAAGCCCGCCGCAGGCGGGCGGCCGCGCCGCTCGGCGGAGAGGCCTATCGACGGGCCTGCGAGGACATCGCGTCGATCGAGGTCCGGATCGCCGAGATCGAGGTCGCCGCCGGCGCCGGGACCCGAGAGGGCTGAGGTCGATCCCATGACCGACGGCCCGGCGACCGTCTCCGACCGGCACGTCCGGATCTACGAGGTCGGGCCGCGCGACGGGCTCCAGAACGAGGCGGTCGAGGTCCCGACGGCGGCCAAGATCCGGTTCGTCGAGCTGCTCGTGGCGGCGGGGTTGCGGGAGATCGAGGCGACGAGCTTCGTCTCGCCGCGATCGATCCCGCAGCTGGCCGATGCCGACGAGCTCCTGCCGGCGCTCCCGGATGTCACCGGCGTCCGCTACCCGGTCCTCGTCCCGAACGTCCGTGGGCTCGCCCGTGCCGAGGCCGCCGGCGCGGAGGCGCTGGCGGTCTTCACCGCCACGACCGATGCGTTCACCGAGCACAACATCGGGATGACCGTCGCCGACTCGCTCGACGCCTTCGCACCGGTCCTCGAGCGGGCCGGCGACCTCGGCTGGTGGCGCCGGGCCTACGTCTCGACCGCGTTCGGCTGTCCGTACACCGGCCGGGTGGACCCCGGACACGCGCTCGAGCTGGCCGTCGAGCTGTTCGAGCTGGGTGCCGACGAGGTCTGCTTCGGTGACACGATCGGGGTCGGCGTGCCCGACCAGGTCGCCGATCTCACCGCACGAGCGGTGGCGGCGGGGCTGCACCTCGACCGGCTGGCGTTCCACTTCCACGACACGCGCGGCACCGCGCTGGCCAATGTGTCCGCCGCGCTGGCCGCCGGGATCCGCTGCTTCGACGCATCGACCGGGGGGACGGGCGGCTGCCCCTACGCTCCGGGTGCCGCCGGGAACCTCGCGACCGAGGACCTGGTCTACCTCCTCGATGCCGAGGACTGGCAGCACGGGGTCAAGCTCGACCGGGTGCTCGAGGCCGCCCGCTTCGTGGCCTCGACGCTGGGCCGCCCACTGACCAGCAAGGTCGGCCAGGCCGGAGGGTGGGACCCGGCCAGCGGCGGGGCGACCGGACTCGCCTGAACCTCGCGCGGGCCCGCGCCGCGCTCCTGCTATCCTCGCGTGGCCATGGACGGTGTCGTTCTCGTCCTGAACCAGAACTACGAGCCGCTCAACGTCTGCGATCTGCCGCGCGCCTTCCGTCTCCTGTTCGGTGAGAAGGCGGAGGTGGTCGAATACGACCACCAGATGATCCGGACGCCGCGGACGGAGTTCCGCGCGCCGTCGGTGATCCGGATCCAGCACCAGGTCCGGCGGCCCCGCCCGCGCGTCAAGCTGACGCGGCGCGAGATCTTCGCCCGCGACGACCATCGCTGCCAGTACTGCGGCCGCCAGTCGAACGACCTCACCCTGGACCACATCGTGCCCCGCCATCGCGGCGGCGGCCACACCTGGGAGAACCTCGTCGCCGCGTGCAAGTCGTGCAACCACCGCAAGGGCGGCAAGCTGCTCGAGGAGGCCCGGATCCGGCTCGTCCGACCGCCGTTCGAGCCGCGCAGCGACGTCTATTCCCTGTTCACGCCGTACCTCATCGACGCCAGGAACGAGGCATGGCGGGACTACCTCTTCCTCGGCCGCAACTAGCCGAGGCCATCCCGGCCGACGTCGTCGACGTCATCGAGACGCTGCGTGCGGGGGGCCACGCGGGATTCGTCGTCGGTGGCTCGCTGCGGGACGTGCTGCTCGGGCTCACCCCCCACGATTGGGACCTGGCCACCGACGCCCGACCGGAGCGCATCATCGAGCTGTTCCCGGCGGCCGTCTACGAGAACGCGTTCGGGACGGTCGCCGTGCGCCATCGGGACCGGACGTTCGAGGTCACCACCTTCCGGCGTGACCACGACTACGCGGACTTCCGGCGACCCCACCGGGTGGAGTTCGGCGACACGATCGAGACGGACCTCGCCCGGCGCGACTTCACGATCAACGCGATGGCCTGGGGCGCGACGGCGACCGGCGCCTCGTACGCCCTGATCGATCCGTTCGACGGCCGACGCGACCTGGACGCGCGGATCCTGCGCGCCGTCGGCGACCCGAGCGTGAGGTTCGGCGAGGACGCGCTGCGGATGATCCGAGCGCTGCGCCTGTCGGCGGTGCTCGGGTTCGCCGTCGAGGCCGCGACGCTGGCGGCCATCGAGACCCGGAGCGAGCTGGTCCGTCACCTGTCCGGCGAGCGGATCGCCGCCGAGCTCGAGAAGCTGCTGCGCAGTGCCGTCCCATCGGTCGGCCTGCGGCCGCTCGAGGCCACCGGGCTGCTCGCCGTCATCTCGCCGGAGCTCGCCGCCCAGCGCGGCATCCCCCAGAACAAGGTCCCGGGCGAGGACCTCTGGGACCACACGCTGCGGGCGGTCGATGCGGCCCCGCGCGACCGACCGGTCGTCCGGCTGGCGGCGCTGGTCCACGACATCGGCAAGCCGTCGACGTTCGCCGATGGGCGGTTCATCGGGCACGACGCCGTCGGCGCGGACCTGGCGGCTGCGCTGCTGGGGCGATCGCGCTTCCCCCGGTCGACGACCGAGCGGGTGACCCACCTGGTCCGCCAGCACATGTTCGCCTACGAGCCGTCGTGGGGCGACCCGGCCGTCCGCCGCTTCATCGCCAAGATCGGTCCCGACGCGCTCGAGGAGCTCTTCGAGCTGCGCCGAGCCGACAACGTCGGGAGCGGGCTCACGCCGGACGCCGGAGGCCTCGACGAGCTCCGTCGCCGCGTCGCCGAGCAGCTGGCCGCCGAGGTCGCCCTGCATCGAAGCGACCTGGCCGTGGACGGCGACGACCTGATCGGCGAGCTGGGCGCCGCGCCGGGACCCCGCCTCGGCGCGGTCCTCGGCCGGCTGCTCGACGCGGTCGTCGAGGACCCGACCCTCAACGATCGTCCGACGCTCCTGCTCCTCGCCCAGGCCGAGCTCGCCCAGGAGGAGTAGGGTCGCATCGTGAGGGTCCTGGTCACCGGAGGCGCCGGCTACGTCGGGTCGGTCAGCGTCGAGCGCCTGCTCGAGGCCGGCCATCACGTCGTCGTCCTCGACGACCTGTCGACCGGGCATCGAACGGCCGTCGAGACGAGCCTCGTGGAAGCGTCGTACGCCGACGGACCCGCGACCGCGACGCTGCTCGACCGGGAGCGGATCGAGGTCATCCTCCACTGCGCGGCGCGCTCGCTCGTCGGCGAGTCGCTGGTCGATCCCGCCAAGTACTACCGCGAGAACGTCGCGGGTGGCATCGCGCTCCTCGAAGCGGCACGCACGGCAGGCGTCCGTCGGGTGGTCTTCTCGTCGACCGCCGCGGTCTACGGCAGCCCCGAGACGACACCGATCCCGGAGGACGCGCCGCTGGCCCCGATCAATCCGTACGGGGAGACGAAGCGCACGTTCGAGGGCGCGCTCCGCTGGTACGGCGCCGCCTACGGCCTGCGCAGCGTCGCGCTCCGCTACTTCAACGTGGCCGGCGCGACCGAGCGTCACGGGGAGCAGCACGATCCGGAGACGCACCTCATCCCGAACGTCCTCGCCGCCGCCGAGCTGGGACGCCCGGTGACCGTGTTCGGGGCCGACTACCCGACGCCGGACGGGACGAACGTGCGCGACTACATCCACGTCCGCGACCTCGCCGACGCCCACCTCGCCGCCATCGAAGCGACCGCGGACGACGATCCCCGGACCGACGACGCCGCGGCACCCGGCGATCGCCGGCGCGGTCGCGCGGTCGCGCTGAACCTGGGAAGCGAGGCCGGGTTCAGCGTCCGCGAGGTGATCGCCGCCGCCGAGCGGGTGGTCGGGCGACCGATCGACGCCGAGCTCGGGCCACGGCGCGCCGGCGATCCGCCGATCCTCGTGGCCGCCAACGGCCGCGCCCGCGAGGTCCTCGGCTGGACGCCGCGGCTCGGATCGCTGGACGAGATGATCGGATCTGCCTGGGCCTGGCGACGGGCCCGGCCGACCTAGACCCGGGGCTCGATCGGGGCGTTCGCGGGGGTCAGCCGCTCGGGAGGCGCGATCGGGTGGGGATGCTCCGCGGCATCGATCTCGCCGGAGCCCGACCAGCGATCGCCGACCGGCCAGATCAACCAGAGCCCGATGATCATCGTGACCAGCAGGCTGAGGATCGCCAGCTGGTAGGCGCCATTGCCCAGCGTGTCGACCAGCAGGAACACGATCGCCCCATAGAGCAGCTGTCCGATGACCTGCGAACCCTTGCCGACCAGCCCGTACAGCCCGAAGAACTCGCCGAGCCGGTCCGGTGGCGATAACCGGATCATGAACACGCGGTCCGCCACCTGGACCCCGCCGAGCCCGGATCCGACGATGGCCCCGGCGGCGATGAAGATCGCGACCCCTGCGGTCGTCGACGGCAGGGCCAGGGCGACGACGCCGAGGACCAGGCCGACGACCCATGAGGCAAGGACCGCCACGAGCGTCTTCTTGGGACCGAACCGGTCGACCAGCCGGCCCCACCCGAAGCTGGCCAGGATCGCGACGACCACGAGGACGAGCGAGATGTACAGGAACTGGCCCTGGGTGAGCCCCATCCCACGGACCGCGACCACGCTCATCACGACGATCAGGGTGTTGACGGCGTCCGAGTAGAACAGCCGCCCGACCAGGAACCGCAGCAGGCCGGGGACCTGGCGGGCGTGGCCGATGGTGATCCCGACCTGTCGGAACGATCCCCGGATGTCCGCCCAGCTGACGCGCTCCCGCCCGGCCGGCGCCGGCGGCTCCTTGACGACCAGGAAGATCGGGATGGCGAAGACGGCGAACAGGATCCCGGAGATGAGGAAGATCGGGTCCGGGGTCTCGGTGATGCCGAGGCCGAGCAGGACCACCGCGGTGACCAGCGTGCCGAGGTAGCCGACGCCGACGCCGATCCCGGACAGCCGCCCGCGGGTCGCCGGGAAGCTGACCTCGGCCAGCGTCGCGTCGTAGTAGATCAAGGCGGCCTGGTAGGCGAAGTTGGCGACCGTGAACAGGACGGCACCGATCAGCGCCGGGCTCGGACCGATGATCGCCGACGGGACGATGGCCATGACCGTGAAGAACAACAGGAACGGGAGCCGACGGCCACCGCGATCTGAGATGGCCCCGAGGAACGGCGAGATGAGCGCGTTGAACCCGACCGACACCGCGATCGCGACGCCCTGGACCAGCTGGCCCGGTCCCGGGCCGTAGCGCGCATCGTCGGTCAGCCACAGGCCGATCGCGGTCGACACGATCGCGTAGCTGAAGACGGTGTTTGCGAGGTCGTACAGGGACCACGCCACGGGCACCCTGGCACGTCCGCTGGGAGTGAGCGCCGCGAGGCGCGCCGCCGGGTTCATCAGGCCGCGGAGGCCGGGCAGGTCACCGCGGGATGATAGGTCCTCCGGTGTACGCTTCGGGCGATGCGATCACCATCGGCGACCATCGGCGTCGCGACCTGGCGGCCCCAGCTGTTCGGCGGCGGCAACGCCAAGAAGGTCGTGGACCCGCTCATCGAGCCGCACTGGGATGGGGACCGCGTCCTCGTCGGGGTCACCCTGGGTGGCGATCCGAAGGTCGAGATCGTCGACGAGCACGGCACGCCGATCGTCGACGAGGCCGGGATCAGCGCCGAGGTGCTCGCGGCCGCCCGCGCCTCGAGCCTCGTCGTCGACGGCTACCTCACGACGCAGGCGACGCGAACGATCGAGGGGCTCGGCCTCGATGGACCGCACGCGCCGTCGGCCAGCGACATGGCCACGCAGATGTTCCTCGGGTCGGCCGGGCGACGACGACGCGCGGAGCTCGCCGACGCGCGCGAGGAGGCCATGACCGCGGGGCCCCTCGCGTTCGTCGCCGTGGACCTGCTGGCGGTCGACGGCGAGCCGATCATCGATGCCCCGCTGCTCGAGCGGAAGCGGATCCTGGAGGGCGTGCTCCTCGAGTCGGACCTCGTCCGGCGGACCGCGTTCGTCCGGCTGCCGATCGACGCCTGGGTCGGGACGTGGCGGAGCATCGGGTTCCGGACGATGGCCTACAAGGCCGCGAACGGCCGTTACCTGCCCGGGGAGAAGAACCCCGGCTGGGCCACGGTGGCGATCCCCCGGCGCTGACCGGCGCGCTCCGAGACGGACGCGCCCGTGCGCCCGGTGGTACGGTGGCGCGGTGCCCGAGACCGTTCTGACCCCGGCGATCCGCGACCAGATCGACCGGCTCGGCCGTGCCGATATCATGGTCGGCATCCCCAGCTTCCGGAACGCCGCGACGATCGGTCACGTCGTCCGCGCCGCACAGGCCGGGCTCGTCCAGTACTTCCCCGACCTTCGTCCGGTGCTGGTCAATGCCGACGCCGGATCCGCCGACGGCACGCAGCGCGTCGTCGCCGAGACCGAGCCGCCGGACTACGTCGAGCGGATCCTCCTCGTCCGGCCGACCAACCGGCTCGAGCGGGTCGCCCTGACCTACCCCGAGGTCGACGGCGTGGGCGGCAAGGGCGCCGCGCTGCGGACGATCTTCGAGATGGCGGCCGCGCTCGAGGTCAAGGCGCTGGTCGTGGTCGACTCGGACCTGCGCTCGATCGTCCCCGAGTGGATCGAGCTCCTGGCGGGGCCGATCCTCAAGGGCGGCTACGACTACGTCGCACCCCTGTACAGCCGCTACAAGTACGACGGCACGATCACCAACACGGTCACCTATCCGCTGACCCGGGCCCTCTACGGCCACCGGATCCGGCAGCCGATCGGCGGCGACTTCGGCGTGTCGGGCGACCTCGTCCGCCACTACCTCGAGCTCGGCGACTGGAGCCCGGACATCTCGAAGTTCGGGATCGACATCTGGATGACCACGTCGGCGCTGACCGGCGGCTACGCGGTCTGCCAGGCGCGGCTCGGCGCCAAGGTCCACGACCCGAAGGACCCCGGGTCCGATCTCGGCCCGATGTTCCGCCAGGTCGTCGGCACGATCCTGCGGCTGGCCGTCGCCAACGCCGAACGATGGCTGCCGATCCACGGTTCGCACGACGTGCCGGCGTATGGGTTCGAGCGTTACTCGGATCCGCCACCGCTCGAGGTCAACACGATCCGCCTCCTGACCGAGTTCCACACCGGATCGCTGGCGCTTGCGGCCACCTGGGCCGAGATGCTCACTCCTCCCACGCTGGCGACCGTCATGGAGCTCGCCCGGGAGGCCGGAGCCCTCGCCGAGGCCGCCGAGCGCGCCGGCGAAGCCGACGCCGGACCGTCCATGTCGACCGAGCGGATGGCCGACGCCCTGGCCGCCTTCCACTTCCCGGACGACCTGTGGGCCCGCGTGGTCTACGACCTGATCGTGACCGCCGCGCTCGCACCCGAGCTGATCGAGCGGAACGTGGCCGCCCTCGTCCCGATCTACTTCGGCCGCGTCGGCAGCTTCGTCATCGAGAACCGCAAGGTGACGACCGACGAGGCCGAGGAACGGGTCGAGCGACAGGCGCGGGAGTACGAGCTGCTCAAGCCCTACCTTGTCGACCACTGGACCGCGAGCGTCGCGGACCGGGTCGCCGGATGAGTCGCGCCCCGCTGCCCGCTCGGATCCTCATCCCGGTGGCCAACCCCGGGACCGCCGAGGAGCTCATCCGGATCGGCGCGGGCCTGCTGGACCAGCGATCGGGCGCGCTCGACGTCCTCGGCATCGTCGAGGTCCCGGAAGGCATGCCGCTGTCCGAGGGTGCGACCCGCGCACGCCACGCCCGACGCCTGCTCCAGCGCGTCCTCGACTATGCCCCACCCGGCACGGCGATCCACCCGCTCGTCCGGATCGGTCGTCGTGCGGCCGAGGGGATCGTCGAAGCCGCCGCCGAGCAGGAGGCGGACCTGATCATCTTCGGCTGGGGCGGGAAGCAGTCGCTCCAGACCTCGGCGTCCGACGCGGCGACCGCCGCTGGCGAGCCGGGCAAGCGGCGGCGCCGGGCGCGGACCGTCGATGGCGGCCCGACGGTCGTCAGCCCGACGATCGACGCCGTCGTCCGGGAGTCACCGTGCGACATCGTCGTCGTCAAGCAGCGCGGTTCGCCGGAGGTCAAGCGGATCCTCGTCCCGGTCCGCGGCGGACCGCACGCCGAGCTCGCGCTCACCTTCGCCGACGCCCTCGGACGAGCGAACGGTGCCGAGGTGGTCGTCCTCCATCTCGTCCCGCCGGGCATCACCCTCGCCGTGCGTGCCCAGGCCGAGCGTGCCCTCGCCGCGTTCATCAAGACCCACATCAAGGGTCGGGCCGAGCCCCTCGTCCGCGAAGCGAGCAACGTCAGGAACGCGATCCTGCGGGAGGCCGAGCGGGCGGACCTCGTCGTCATGGGCGCGTCGGCCACCCCGGGCGGCGGCGATTCCTCGCTGTTCGGCGCGATCCCCGAGGCGATCGCGGCGCGAGCCAAGCCGACCGTCGTCGTGGTCAAGACCCGCGAGTCGATCAACCGCGGGACGTTCGAGCAGCTCGCCGAGAAGGCGGAGACGCTGGCGGCCGCCGATCGCGCCGCAGAGGAGGCCAGGGCGATCCCGGCCCGGGTGGAGCGCTGGTTCGGCGAATCCAACTACCACCATGCTGAGTTCGCCGATCTGCGCCGGCTGGCCAACCTCAAGGAGGCCCAGGGCGTCACCGTCAGCCTGATCCTGCCGACCCTCAACGAGGAGGAGACGATCGGGCCGATCGTCCGCCGCGCGATCCGCGAGATGATGGGCCGGGTCCCCCTCCTCGACGAGATCCTGGTCATCGACTCCGAGTCGACCGATCGGACGCGCGAGATCGCCGAGGCCGAGGGCGCCCGGGTCGTCGAACACCCCGCGGTGCTGCCCAGGTACGGCTCGTTCAAGGGCAAGGGTGAGGCGCTCTGGAAGTCGCTCCACGAGACCTCCGGCGACATCATCGTGTGGGCCGACACCGACGTTCGGAACTGGCATCCGCGGATGGTCTACGGGACGCTCGGGCCACTCCTCGCCGAGCCGCGGCTCCAGTACGTCAAGGGCTACTACCAGCGGCCGATCGTCGAGGAGGGGATCCTCAAGGAGGGCGGCGGCGGCCGGGTCACCGAGCTCGTCGCGCGCCCGCTGATCAACCTGTTCTACCCGGAGCTCTCGGGCTTCATCCAGCCGCTGGCCGGGGAGTACGCCGGCCGCCGCGCCCTGCTCGAGACGATCCCGTTCTTCACCGGCTATGCCGTCGAGATCGGTCACCTGATCGACATCGCCGAACGCGTCGGCATCGAGGGGCTCGGGCAGGTCGACCTCGAGCGACGGGTCCATCGCAACCAGGAGCTCGAGGGCCTCTCGCGGATGTCGTTCGTCATCCTCCAGGCCGTCATGAAGCGGCTCGAGGAGCGACGGAAGGCGCGCCTGTTCGCGGAGCTCGGCTCGACGATGAAGCTGCCCCGCTCGGGCCGCGGCCGGCTCGGACTCGAGGTCATCGAGCTGGCCGACCACGAGCGGCCGCCGATGATCCGGATCCCCGAATACGTCGAGCGCCGCAACGGGTCGGGATGATCCCGTCGTCCGACGCGGGGATCGCCGGAGCGGACGCCGCGCCGGGGCTCACCGTCGTCTTCGCCCCCGATTCGTTCAAGGGCTCGCTGTCCTCGGTCGAGGTCGCCCGATCCCTGGCCGACGGGTGGGCGCGCGCCCGACCGGGTGATCGGCTCCTCCTCGCGCCCCTGGCGGACGGTGGCGAGGGGACGCTCGCCGCGATCGAGGCCGCCGGCGGATGGGAACGCCGGATCGCCCGGGTCCTCGACCCCGGGTTCGTCGAGATCGACGCGGCGTGGTTGCGCTCCACGACCGGCGATCGGGCCGTGGTCGAGCTCGCCCAGGCGTCCGGGCTCTCGCTCGTGGCGCCCGAGGATCGCCATCCACTCCGCCTCACCACGGTCGGGACGGGAAGGCTGCTCGCAGCGGCCCTCGACGCCGGGATCCGGCGGATCACCCTCGGGATCGGCGGGAGCGCCACGAACGACGGTGGCGGCGGCATCCTCGAGGCGCTCGGCGGCCGGTTGCTCGGCGCCGACGGCGGGACGACCGCGGAGACGCGCGCGTCCACCATCCCTGCCCGGTTCGTGTCGATCGACCGGATCGATCTGGAGGGTCTCGATCCGCGGCTGAGCGAGGTCGACCTCCGGATCGCCTGCGACGTCTCGAACCCGCTCCTGGGCCCCACCGGTGCCACGGCGGTCTACGGCCCGCAGAAGGGAGCCAGCGCCGACGACCGCGCGCTGCTCGAGTGGGCGCTTGAGAGGTTCGCCGACGCGCTGGAGGCCGCGACCGGCCGGCGCGAGCGCGATACGCCCGGGGCCGGTGCCGCCGGCGGGGTGGGCTTCGGCCTGCTGTGCCTGCGCGATCGCTTCCGCTCATTGGAGCTCGTGCCGGGGGTCGATCTCGTGGCCGAGGAGACCGGACTCGACGCGAGGCTCGCGATGGCCGACATCGTGATCACCGGCGAAGGGCGGATCGATGCCCAGACGGCCTTCGGCAAGACCGCCCTCGGCGTCGCGCGGCGAGCCCGGGCAGCCGGGGTCCGCTGCATCGCCGTCGGCGGCGGCGTCGAGCCGGACGGGGTCGCCGCCCTGGCCGAGCTCGGGGTCGAGGTCGTCCCGGTCCACCAGCGCCCGATCGCGCTCGCGGACGCCATCGCCGCGGGAGCCGCACCCCTCGTCGCCTGCGGCGAGCGGCTGCGGTGCGGCAACGAGCGATCCGGCCTGACGCCGCCGAGTCGCGATCGCCCGCACGGACCGCCCCCCCGCCCCCGCGGCGAAGAAGGGCCGGACCCGGGCGGCGAAGAAGCGCCGCCCGCCGGATCCGTCCAGGACCTGGGCACGACGCCTGGCTCGCACGCGCCCGGGGCTTGTCACCTACGTCCTGGACGGTCTGGCCACCGAGTACGGCCACCCGGTCTGGGAGCGCCGCCTCGATCCGACGAGCGAGCTCGTCCTGACGATCCTGACCCAGAACACGGCCGATGTGAACGCCGAGCACGCGTTCGAGGCACTCCGCCTCGCCTACCCCGGCGCGGGCGCGGTCGAGACGCACCGTGCCTCCGCGGGCTGGGGTGGGGTCGGCCTGTCCGACTCGGCCGCACCCGACTGGGCGGCCGTCGAGACCGCCCCGGTCGAGGAGCTGATCGAGGTCATCCGCCCGGGCGGCCTGGCCGTCCAGAAGACGCCGCGGATCCAGGCGGCGTTGCGGACGATCCGCGAGGAGCGCGGCGACCACTCCCTCGAGTTCCTCGGCGACATGCCCGCTCTCGAGGCGCGGGCCTGGTTGACCCGGATCGGCGGGATCGGCCGGAAGACCGCGTCGGTCCTGCTCCTGTTCTGCTTCGGGACGCCGCTCATGCCGGTCGATCGCCACGTGGAGCGGGTGAGCCATCGGATCGGCCTGATCGGGCCGAAGGTGAGCGCGGACGACGCCCACGAGATCTACCTCGCCCTGCTCGAGCCGGACCAGATGTACGAGGCGCACGTCAACCTCATCACCCACGGCCGACGGATCTGCCACGCCAGGAACCCGGAGTGCGGCCGCTGCCCCGTTCGCGCTCGGTGCCGGTTCGTCGACCCAAAGGCTCCCTGAGCGCGAACGGGGAGGCCCGACCGCACTGCCTATACTCGAACGATGCTGAGCAACGATCCGACCGGACCGCATGGATCGATCTCGCCCCGCATCCTCCTCGTCGATGACGACCCGAACCTGCTCGTCGTGCTCAGCGAGCGTCTGACCGCCGACGGCTTCGACGTCGCCACGGCCCGCGACGGACGCGAGGCGCTCCGGAGGCTGGCGACCGGCTGGCCCGACCTCCTGATCATCGACATGATGATGCCCCGCCTCGACGGGTTGTCCCTCGCGCGCGAGATCAAGGCGCGGGCGGACCTCCCGATCATCGTCCTGTCGGCGATCGACGCCGGAGACAGCAAGGCCGACGTCCTCGACGAGATCGCCGAGGACTACATCACCAAGCCGTACCACTACCCGGAGCTCCGGGCGCGCGTAAACCGGGTCCTCCGCCGCCTCGGCGACCGCGTCCCGCGACGGAGCCTGGTCCTCGGCCCGCAGGTCGTCCTCGAGCTCCATCGACGGCAGGCGATCGTGTCCGGCGAGGCCGTCCAGCTGACGCCGACCGAGTCTCGCCTCCTGTACGCCCTCGTCGCGAACCTGGGCCACGTCGTGACCACCGAGACGCTGCTGGCGCGTGGCTGGGCCGAGACCGAGGACGCTGACCCATCCTACGTCTGGGTGACGATGCGCCGATTGCGGACGAAGCTCGAGCCCGATCCGAACCATCCGGCGCACCTGATCACGGTCCGTGGGGTGGGCTATCGGCTGGTCTCGATCGACCAGCCCGACGAGGCCGCCGAGTGGGCCCAGGAGCCCCCGGCGGACCGGGTGCCCTGACCCGCGTGGACGCGCCGCCCCCGACCGAGGCCGAACCCAGCGAGGCCATCGCGGAGACCGACCTGGACGCGTCGCCGCCGTCCGGCTCCGAACCCATCGAGGACGTCCCGGACGACGAGGATGGTGAGTCGGCGGCCGTCGCGGCGCACCTCGAGGGGACCGAGCCGCTGGTCCTGAGCGGCGACGCCGACGCGGAGCGGGTCGACTCCGGCATCTCGTTCCGGAACCGCCTGACGATCGCCCTGGTGGCGGCCGCGGTCCTCCCGCTTGCCTCGTTCGGCCTCGTGGTCGTCGCAGCCGAGCGCTTCGTGCCCGAGCCGGGCCAGACCCTGCCGCGCGTCCTGATCCTGACCATCGCGATCGCCGCGCTCCTGGCGGTCCTCGTCGCGTTCGCCCTGGCGTCCGACCTGACGGCGCCGCTCCGGGCGATCGCCACGGCCGTCGACCGGGTGTCGACGGGCGACCTGAGCACGCCGATCACCGTCAGCGGCGACGACGAGCTCGCCCGCCTCGCCGAATCGCACAACCGGCTCGCCGCGGAGCTCGAGCGACGGAACCGCGAGCTCGGTCGGATCCTCGCCGCGCTGGTCGCGGCCTCGCCGCGCGACGGCGTGGCCTGGCTGATCGGCCGGGCGGCCGAGGATGCCCGAACGGCATTCGGGATGGTCGACGCCCGGATCCTCCTGGTCGACCCGCTCACGATCCCCGCCGAGGAGCGCGTCCCGGGCGAGGCGCTGCCCGTGCGAGCATCGCTGCGAGCCGGCGAGGAACGACTCGGCCTGCTCATCGGCCACCTGCCGGCGACGCGGGCCTGGGAGCGCGCCGACCAGGATCTGCTCGAGTTGTTCGCGAGCGAGATCGGCGTCGCCGTGCGGAACGCGCAGCTGTTCGAGCGGGTCGGCGCCCAGAACGCCCGGCTGCTCGAGCTCGATGCGGCCAAGGACGACTTCCTGCGCGGCGTCAGCCACAACCTCCAGACCCCGCTGACCAGCATCCGGGCGTACGCCGAGCGGCTCGATGCGGAGCGGCCCGACCGCCGCCTCGGGATCATCGCCGAGCAGGCCGAGCGGCTGAGCCGGATGGTCCGTCAGCTGCTGACCGTCAGCCGCCTCGAGGCGGGCACGCTTCGCCCGGAGGCGGACGTCTTCGGGCTGGCTCCCCGGATCCGGAGGGCGTGGGAGGCGCTCGGGGCCGAGGCCGTCCCGTTCGTCCTCGACGATCGGTCGGGCGGTTGGCTCGCGGTGGCGGACGGCGATCAAGTCGACCAGGTCCTGTGGGCGCTGCTCGACAACGCGATCAAGTACGGGCGTCGCGGTCCGGTCGACGTGACGATCGACGTCGACGCTCCGGCGGAGCGCCTCCGCCTGACGATCGCCGACCACGGACCCGGCATCCCCGAGACCGAGCGCGAGGCGCTGTTCGCCCGGTTCGCCCGCGTCGGCGATCAGTCGGCCGAGGACGGCAGCGGGCTGGGCCTGTATGTCTCACGCGAGCTCGCCCGATCGATGGATGGCGACCTCATCCTCGAGCCGCCCGAGCCCGACAGAGGAGCCGCGTTCACCGTCGTCCTGCCGGCCGAGCAGGCCCTCGAGGTCTGAGCCGGGTCAGTTCGCGACGGTCGACCGTGCGGCGTCCCCGTCCGATGCCGTTCGCGCGGCGGCCCGGCGCCACAGAAGACCGAACGGGTCCCCCGCGACCATGACCGCCGCGACGATGCCGAGGACCGGCCCGAACAGGTCGCTCAGCCCGAGGTGGTAGGCGATGAGGTTGCCGAGGTACCAGCCGGCGAAGAGCCACAGGACGCCGGCGGCGACGCGCTTGTTCATGGAGCCAACCTTCGCCGGTCCCCGTCCGTGCGGCCAGAACACGGAAGTACTGGCCGCACCTAACCCCACCAGACCCTGGCAAGGTGCCATGTAAGGTGCATCCGCGACCATGGCGTCCCCAGCCCGGCGTACCGACCGCGGCCGGGTCGACCGCGATCGCTAGCGAGATGTCATCGTCGATGTGGCGCCTCTTCCGCCGCCACGGGCCGCTCTTCGGTCGATCACGTGGCCAGTCGCTCGTCGAACTCGCACTGATCCTGCCGATCTTCCTCCTCCTGATCGCCGGCGCGGTCGATCTCGGCCGCCTGTTCTACGCCTACGTCGCGATCACCGAACGCGAGCAAGGAAGGCGCGCTGTTCGGCGCCTCGTACCCGCAATGCGCGTACGCCGAACTGAACTGCGGCAACCCGAGGAATGTCGTCTTCCATGTGCGGACCGAGGCAACGGCCTCAAGGACGTCGGCCGGGAATGAGCTGACGCCGACGATCTCGTGTGGCCCGGGAACGGCCAAGCGCGAGCACGTTGAGCTCATGCCAGGAGGGCGACATCTACCGGGTGGGCGTCGCCTTCGACTTCCGGTTGATCACCCCGATCCTCGGCAGCCTGTTCGAGCATCGGCTGGTGCTCCATTCGCGAGTCCGACTCGACCGTCCTGAACCAGCACTACGACCCGATGCCCGGGGCTGAGCGTGACCAAGGAGGTCTGGGACCCGGAGGACGACGATGGGTCCGGACGCCGACGGTCGATCCGAAGACGGGTGTCCCGTCCAACCTCGAGTTCCACGTCACCGATACGGTCAAGTACCGGATCACCGTCAGGAACACCGGTTCCACCGTCGCTGCCCGGCATCATCGATCGTCGACGATGCCGTCAAGAGCTGGCCGCCCCCGGGTCGGGCTGCGGCAACCCCGGTACGATGCCCGCCGGCGGCAAGGCATACGTCTGCCAGTACTCCATCGGGCCGCGCACGAAGGCGCAGAAGAACCTTCAGAACAGCGTCACCGTCACGTCCGGCAGCCTCGCTCCCGTGGTCGACGTCGCGATCATCGACGTGCTGGCCAGTCCGCCGCGGCTCGAGGTCCACAAGGAGGTCCGGGTCTTCCGGCACGGCTCGGATCCGTCCTGGGAGCAGGCGCTGACAGTCCACCGAGGCTCGAAGGTGGACCCGACCGTCTGGTACCGGCTCCGGATCACCAACACCGGTGGGAGTCCGGCGACCGGGTTCACCGTGGCGGATCTCGGCCGGCCCCCTGTCCTTCGACGCGGACTGCCCGAAACCGCCCTCGAGCCTCGGCCCAGGGGCGACCTATTGGTGCTTCTATCCCGAGACGTTCCACCGGAACGGACCCGTCGACGACACCCTGACGGCCGACAGCAGGGAGACTTCCGAGGAGCGCGCCACGGCGTCCGTTGACGTCCAGAGCTGCGGTGGTTCGAACCTGGTCGTTCCGAACCTGGTCGAGGACTCGTCCGGTGACCCGCGCACCGTCGCCGATGCCCGCTTCGTGTGGACGGCTGCCGGTTTCACCGTGCCGCTCTCCCCGGCCACGGCTCGAGCGGTAGCGAGGTCCAGTCCCAGTCCCCACGCGACCCATACGAGTGTTCGCCGGCGACGACCGCCGAGAAGGTCGATCACGAGATGACCCGGCGGCCCAGCGTCCGGCGCCGCCCGCGGTCAGTCGCTGGTCGAATTCGCCCTCGTCTTCCCGATCTTCCTGCTGCTCCTCTTCGGATTGATCGATATCGGTCGGTTCGTGTACTCGGCGAACGCCCTCAACGAGGCGGCCCGCGAGGGCGCGCGGTTCGGCTCTGTCGCGGCATGGTCACAGAGCTGTGGCGGGACGCGCGAGGCGTGCGTCGAGGCGGAGACGCTCCACGCGGCTGGCCGCGGTCCCGGGTGCGACGGTGACCGCCTCCTGCTTGCGCATCCCACTCATGGGCGGGGCTCCGGTCGCCGCCTCGGGGGGCCTGCCGGTCGAACGACCTCCTGAAGGTCGTCGTGACGGCCAAGTTCCAGGTTCTCACCCCGATCATCGGCCAGTTCCTGGGCAAGGCGACCCTCACTGGATCGAGTGAAGTGACGGTCAACCAGTGAGCACCCGAGACGCGCCCGAGCGCACCGGCCAGATCGTCGTCATCTTCGCGGTCGCGCTGGTGGCGATCGCGCTGATGGTCGGCCTGGTCGTCGACGGCGGGATGGCCTTCTTCCAGCGACGGGACGGACAGAACGACGCCGACCTGGCCGCGCTCGCGGCGACCCAGGTCGTAGCCAACGTCCAGATGGGCGAATCGAGCGGACCGAGCGTCGTCGACACGATCGCCACCAGCCTCCAGGGGAACGGCTGCCGGCCGGCCGGGGGGACACCCTGCACTTGGACCGCGCACTACTCGGGCCTGGCGGGCGCGACCTCGGGCCGGTCGGCGCAGGGCCGGTCCCCGGCACCGTCATGGGCGTCCGTGTCGATGTCACCCGTGCGCCGCGCACGTTCTTCCTCGGCCTGGTCGGACAGAACGCCTGGCGGGTCGACACGTCGGCGACGGCGATGACCGCCCATCCCGGCTATCGGCGCCGGCGGGCCAGCTGCTCCCGATCGCCCTTCGGAAACCGAACGTCCCCTTCGTCCAAGGGCAGGTCTACGACTTCACGCCGGACAGGATCGCGCCGGGTGGCTACGCCTGGGTCACTGGGGGAAGAAGGGGCTGTCGAGCAGCGTGTGCGATCCGGACAACCCGAGCTTCGCGCTCGACGGCAGCTTCACCGCGGTGCGCGCGCCGGCACGGGGCCGAGGACGACAGCCGACTCCACAACTGCATGAAGGCCTGGGTCCAGGGTGCGTCGACCGTCCTGATCCCGATCTACGATCGCGAGCTCCTCGCCACCGAAGTACCGCGTCATCGGCGTCGCCGCGTTCGTGATGCGGGTCTCGATCCGACCGGAACCGGGGACATCCGCGCCCACTTCATCGGCAGCTTCGCGTTCCCGACCGCACCGCGCCGACGCCAGCGCCCCACCCGTGAAGGGCGATTCGCTGTACTACCTCGGGCTCGTCAAGTAGGTCGAGGACCGCGACGGCCGCTGCGCCGGCGGCTGGACGGGTGGGCGTACCATCGACGAGCGGAACGGGACCCCAGCCCCCGATCCGTCCCCGGGTCCTCGGGGACCACCCGCGGCCGGGTGGTGCCTCCGGGTGTCACCCGGCCGTTCGGTCAGCGAACGACGGTCGCGTCGGGACGGCGGTTCGCGAGGGTGGGGATCTGGCGTCGAACCGATCGGACCCGGTCGAGGTCGAGCTCGGCGGTGATGATGCCCACGCGATCCGGGGCCTGGGCCACCACCGTCCCCCATGGATCGACGACCATCGATCGCCCGAACGCCGGCTGACCGGGCGGTCCGCCGACCTGTCCGGGGGCAAGCACGTACGCGCCGTTCTCGATCGCGCGAGCTCGGAGGAGGACCTCCCAGTGGTCGCGACCGGTCCGCTCCGTGAAGTTCGCCGGGACGCTCAGCACCTCGGCTCCGGCCAGCGCCAGGGCCCGGTAGAGCTCGGGGAACCGGAGGTCGTAGCAGATCGACAGTCCGAGGCGAGTGCCGTCCAGCTGGGCGACGACGGCACGATCCCCCGGACTGACGCGGTCGGACTCCCGGTCGACCGGTCCGTCCTCGACGGTCACGTCGAACAGGTGGATCTTGCGGTACGTCGCGGCGATCGAGCCGTCGGGTGCGATGAGCACGCTCGTGTTGAACGGTCGAGCGGGCTCGTCGGAAGTCTCCGCCAGCGAGCCGACCAGGATCCAGGCGTCGTTCCGGGTCGCGACCGAGGCGAACCGGTCGGTCCACGGCCCTGGGATCGGTCGCGCCGATGCGCGATACCCGTCGTCGCGGACCTCGGTACTGGAGATACTCGGGCAGGGCGACCAGTCGGGCGCCACCGGCGGCGGCCGCATCGGCCAGGCTCGTCGCGATCGCGATATTGGTCGTCGACGTCCGTGCCCGCATCGAGCTGGACGAGAGCGACCCGGAGTCGCCCGGCATCGGTCATGCCGACAGGCTACCGGATGCCGGTGTCGTACTCGACGAGGATGCGTGCCGGCGAGGTCGCCCCGTCCGACGCCACCGAGAATGGGACCTGGCGAGCGGGTCCGATCAGACCCTTGAACGGCAGCGGCGAGAGGACGTAGTCGCCGGCCGGCAGGCTGATCGCGAACCCTCCATCCGCGCCGGTCGTCGTTCGGGCCACCTCCGCGCCACCGACCGTCGTGACGACCAGCGTGGCGCCGGCCACCGGTCGGGACAGGCACGACGGGTCGCCCGCTCGAGCGACGGGACACACGGGACCGGCGGTGGCGTTTCCCGAGACATTCGCGGTCGCGGCGGGCATCGATGCGGGAGGAGTGGACGGCGCCCCGGATGGAGCGGACGCCGGTACACCCGACGAGCAGGCGACGAGCAGCACGATCGTGGCCGACGCCAGCAGCGGCGTCAGGACGACGGCTCGGAGGCGATCCACGTGCATGGCCGTGGGACGCGCTGACCGCTCAGGTTGTTCCGCCTATGGTTTGGCGGCGGGCCCGCGGCGCCCGCCGAGCGCCCGACCGAGGGCGTCGAGGCGACCGTGGCCCGGCGCCGCGATGAAGGGACTCACTCCGCCGGCGCTGATGTCGGACGTGAGGCGCGGGCCGATGGCTCGGATGGACGGCTGCGCGGTCGCCTGGGTCGGTCCCGGAACCGGGCGCAGCGCCCGCGGGTCCACGGCGCCGACCGCCTGCGACAAACGCCAGGCCACCTTGATCGGACCGTCCTCGTCCAACGCGGCGTAGCCGAGGTCCAGCCGACCATCGGGGCCCGGCGGATCGATCAGCAGCCCCGCCGCCCGCGCCGCGGGACCCAGTCTCGCTCTCGCTCCGGGCTCGAGCGCGAGCCGGACGGTCAGGATCGGGTCGGGACCGGCCGGTTCGACCTCCAGGATCGGGTCGAGCGTGTCCGCAAGCGCCGTCTCGAGCGCGGTCCGGCGGGATCGAAGGAGGTGTCGCAGCCGGCGGACCCTCCGATCGAGGCCGCCATCGGCGATCCACCCGGCGATGGCCCGCTGGTCGACCGGGGACGGCGACCCGTCGAGGTCCCCCACGGCATCGGCGACGGCGTCCGCAAGCGCGCCAGGCACGACGATCCAGCCGAGCGACGACCCGGGCACCAGCATCTGGCCGAGTCCGCCGATGAGCACGACCCGACCGATCGCCAAGCTCCCCTGGAGCGACGGCGGCTGCCACCCGGCCAATCGGAGCAGCGCCGCCCGGTCGTCTTCGACGAGGACCACGCCCGCAGCGGCGTGAACGGCTGCCCGATCGACCGGGACGTCGAGCGTCGTGGCGCCGTTCCGTCGGGCGATGGTGCGCAGGGCCGGATCGACCGGCTCGAGCAGCCCCAGGACCGGGATCCGGCTGGGGCCACCCTCGGCGTCGAGCGCGGCGATGAGGGCGGCGAGGAGGACGCGCGGGCCATGGCCGACGACGATCTGGCGGGGATCGGTCCGCGTCGCTCGCCCGGCGTCGAGATAGGCGCTGAGCGCGGCCCGGAGCTCGACGAGCCCGGCCGGACCGGCTAGCGAAACCCCGGCTCCATCTCGCCGTGCGGCGCGGAGCCGCGATTCCCAGGCGGCGAACGGGAAGCCGCCCGGAACCCCGTCGGACGGGACAGCGCCCGGACGCAGGTCGAGCGACGCGGGTCGCCGGGGACGGTCACGGACGGGCGTCGGAAGCGACAGGACGGGAGGTGGCGCCGAGGACGGGAGCTCCGCCGCGATCCGCGTGCCCGACCCGACCCGCGCGTCGAGGTACCCCTCCGCAGCGAGCTGCTCGTAGGCGACGGCGACCGTGACCCGGGCCACGCCCAGGTCCTCGGCCAGCGTTCGGATCCCGGGGACCCGGGCGCCCGGTCGGAGGCGCCCCGTGTGGATGGCGGCCCGGATCTGCGCCTCGACCTGCTGGTACAGCGGGACCTCGCTCCGCCGGTCGAGCTGGACGGTGATGAACGTCGGCATGCCTGTGGATAGCCGTGCGGACCCGTCCCGGTTCATCCGGACCGGGTGTCCCCATCCGCTGCACGGCGAGTGACCCCATCGGCCCGAGTGGTCTCATCGGCTCGCTGCCCGGTGGCCCTTGTGACCCGACCGCCCCGCGAGGACGATCGAGGCCGGTGGTTGCCGGGCCCCATCACTCCCAACCGAGCACGGACCGGGCCTCCGCATCGCCCGGCCCGTGCTCGAACCACGGTTCCGGAGGCCCGATACGGATGGACAGAAAGATCGTCGGTGTGCTCGCGGCGGCGCTGCTGGTCGTGACCGCGTGCGGGACCGCCTCGACCTCGAGCTCGCCAGCCACCGCCCCGAGTCCCGCAGCCGAGGCGAGCTCGGCGCCACCCACCACCGCACCGTCCCCCACGCCGCTCGACTTCGAGCAGATCCTGTTCGGATACGACTACCAGCCTGAGACCGGCACGCCGGGCGGCAGCATCGTCGTGGCCGACTGGCAGGCGGCGAACCAGCTCAACCCGGTCATCTCCACGTCGCTGGCGAATGCCTACGTCCTGGCCGCCACGATGCGGGGGTTGTTCACGGTCACCGCCGACGGCCACTGGAAGCCGGACCTGGCGGCCAAGATGCCGAAGTTCAGCGACCAGTCGATCCGGATCGACTCGAACGGCAAGGGCTTCGAGATGGACCTGGAGCTCAAGCCGGGTCTCCTCTGGAGCGACGGCGTGCCGCTCACCCTGAACGATCTCGAGTACACCTGGAAGTGGGTCCTCGACCCGGCCCAGGTCGGCGTCACGACCGCGGGCTGGGACTCGATCGACAAGATGGACGTGTCGAGCGACGGCCTGAAGGCGACCGTCCACTTCAAGGAGGCCTACGCGGGCTACTACGGACTGTTCGCCACCTCGTTCCTGCCAGAGCACTGGATGAAGACCATCCCGATCAAGGACGCCGCGGCGAAGTCCTACCCGCTCACCCCCGACATCGCCAAGTCCCCGACGAACGGCCCGTTCAAGTACGACAACGCCACGGCGGACACGGTCGTCCTCGTGCGCAACGACGACTGGAAGGCCGGGGATCATCCCGCCTACCTCGACAAGGTCACCTTCAAGTACTACCCGGACAACAAGGAGGGCGTGATCGCGGCCTTCCTGGCCGGCGAGGTCGACGTCGCGCTCGACCTCGTCCAGGCGGACTACGACGCCATCAAGGGGGTCGATCCCTCGTTCGGGCGGGCCCTGCTCGCGCCGGCGTGGCTGTACGAGCACCTCGACCTGAACCAGATGGGTGGCGGGCAGGGCCATGGGCATCCGGCCCTCAAGGATCCCGTCGTCCGACAGGCGATCGCGCAGGCCATCGACCGGAAGGCGATGTTCGAGACGGTCTTCCCCGGAGCGCCGGCCGGCACCGACCTCGTCTGCACGAACGCCGTGCCGACCAACTACTGGCGTCTCCCGGATGACCAGGCGAAGTGCCCGACCTACGACGTCGCCGCCGCCAACGCCGCACTCGACGCGGCGGGCTACACGAAGGGTCCGGACGGGATCCGGGTCGACCCGAAGTCGAAGCTCCCGCTCGTCTTCGAGCACTGCTCGTCGAACACCGGGTTCCGGACGCTGGGTGGCGACTTCCTGGCGAAGTCCCTCGGGCAGATCGGGATCAAGCTCAACCTCAACTACGTCGACTCGACGACGATCCTCTTCGCGAACTGGCCGGATGTCTCGGCCGACACGAAGTGCAACACCTACCACGGCACGTACGACACGGCCGAGTTCGGCTACTCGCTGACCTTCGACCTGTTCGGCAACTACTACTACTCCTACCACTCGGAGCAGATCCCGACCGATGCCAACAAGGGCAACGGCTTCAACACCGTCCGGTTCAACGACCCCGAGATGGACTCGGCCCTGGACGTCCTGAAGGCGGCCCTCAAGCCGGCTGACCAGGTCCAGGCGGCCTACAAGGTCCAGCAGCAGTACATCAAGGACAACGTGGAGATCGCGCTCTACTACCGGAACGAGGTGCGCGGCTACGCCACGAGGATCAAGAACCTGCTCTGGAACCCGTCCTCGTCGACCGAGCTATGGAACATCGAGGACTGGTTCATCGGCCAATGAGCTGACCCCGAGGCGCCTCGACCGCCCGTCGCGGCCGGGGATCCCCCGACCGGCGGCCTCGCTCTCTCCCGGAGCGAGCGCCGCCGGTCGTCTCGTCGATGCCGTCCGACGCCACCGGGTGGGTCGTACCATCCTTCGATGAAGATCGATCCCTCGATGACGACCGACCGCGTTCCGGTCGACGGCATCGAGCTCAGCGTCGACGTGTGGGGCCCGACGCACCGCGCGACCCCCGAGGCCCGCGTCGGCGGGGCGCCAGATCGTCCGACGTTCGTGCTCGTGCACGGCCTGGCGTCCAACGCTCGGATGTGGGACGGCGTGGGGCTCCGCCTCGCGGACCTCGGCTACCGGGTCGTGGCCGTCGACCTGCGCGGGCACGGTCGCTCATCGAAGCCGGATCACGGTTACGACGTCCCACGGGTGGCCGACGACCTGGCCGAGGTCATCGACCGTCTGGGACTCGTGCGACCGGTGGCGGCCGGCCAGTCGTGGGGCGGCAACGTGGTCGTCGAGCTGGCGGCGCGCCGGCCCGACACCTGCCGCGGGATCGTCTGCGTCGACGGCGGCTGGCTCGAACCGAGCACGATCTTCCCGGATTGGGATGCCTGCCGGGCCGCGCTCGCACCGCCCCGGCTGGCGGGCCGCCCGCTGGCCGAGATCGAGGGCCATCTGCGGGCGAGCCATCCCGACTGGCCAGAGCTCGGGATCCGGGGGGCGCTCGCCAACTTCGAGGTCCGGGCGGACGGCACCATCGCGCCGTGGCTGACCTACGACCATCACATCGAGGTGCTTCGCGGGCTGTGGGAACACCATCCGTCGGAGCGTTTCGCGGCCATCGCGGTGCCGGTGCTGCTCGTCCCGGCCGACACGGATCAAGCCGACCGGACGGCGCGCAAGCGCACTGAGGTCGACGCCGCCGAGCGGGCCATCGCGCAGGGTCGTGTCCGCTGGTTCGTCGGCGATCACGACATCCACGCCCAGCACCCGGACGAGCTCGCCGCCCTGTTCGATGCGTGCGTGCAGGACGGGTTCTTCGCGTGACCGGGCCGCGGATCCTGGCGATCATGGGTTCGGGCGAGACCGCGCCCACGATGGCCAAGGTCCATCGGGCACTGTTCGAGCGATTCGGACGCGGCGACGCCGTGCCGGCCACCGTCATCGACACGCCGTACGGCTTCCAGGAGAACGCCGACGACATCAGCGAGCGGATCGTCGGCTACTTCGCCGAGAGCATCGGACAGCCGATGACCGTCGCGTCGTTCCGCTCGTCCGAGGTGGGCCGGGTCGATCTGGCGACGGCGCTGGCGAGGGTCGGCGAGGCGCGCTACGTGCTGGCGGGTCCGGGGAGCCCGAGCTACGCGCTGCGCCACTGGACGGCCAGCCCCATCCCCGGCGCGCTCGCGACCAAGCTCGCAACGGGCGGCGTCGTCACGATGGCCAGTGCCGCGGCCCTGACGGCGGGGCTGCTGACGATCCCGGTCTACGAGATCTACAAGGTGGGCGAGGAGCCACACTGGCTCGACGGGCTCGACCTGATCGGGCCTGCGACCGGCCTGCGGGCGGCGATCGTCCCGCACTACGACAACGCCGAGGGCGGCAACCACGACACCCGGTTCTGCTACATCGGCGACCGCCGCCTCCGCGTGCTGGAGCGTTCGATGCCCGCGGATGCGTTCCTGCTCGGGGTCGACAGCCACACGGCACTGGTGATGGACCTCCAAGATGGGTCGGCGACCGTCTTCGGGCTCGGGGGCGTGACGGTCCGAGTGGCAGGACGGAGCTCCGTCCTGCCGAGCGGGACGTCGACCACGCTGGCCGCCCTGGCCGAGATCGCCGAGTCGCTGGCGCGCGGGACCGCCTCGATGATCGAGGCGACGGACGGCCGCTCGACCCGCGCGGCGCCGACGAGCGGAGACGCCTCGACCGAAAGCATGGGCGGCTCGTTGCGGGACGAGGTCGCGCGCCTCGAGGGAGCGTTCGTCGCCGCCCTCCACGACCGGGACGTGCGGGCTGGGGTCACCGCCCTGCTGGCGCTCGACGCGACGATCGAACGGCGCGTGGGCGCAGGCGACGACAGCCCCGATCTCGCGGCGGCCAGGTCCACCTTCCGGTCGCTGATCGTGCGCTTCGGCGAGGCCGCGGCCAACGGGGTCCGCGATCCGCGCGATGCGATGGCGCCGTACGTGGAGACCCTTCTGGAGATCCGGGCTCGTGCCCGCGACGCGCGGGACTGGGCGACGGCCGACCTCGTCCGGGAACGGTTGACCGAGGCGGGGATCGAGGTCCGCGACGACCCGGCCGGATCGAGCTGGTCGGTGCGCGCGGACGACCGGCAATGACGGTCGGACGCCCCGGCCGGGGCCGGGGCGTCCGTCGTACCACCGGGTCGATCAGGGTCGCGGGCGACCGGCCGCCACCGCGCGACGGAGATCGTTGACCGCGGCGTCACGGGTCGCGACCGGGGCCAGCCCGAACCGCTGCTCGATCGTCCGCATGATGGAGGTCGTGTCGTAGACCGTGTGGTCGACGGACGACCGTGTCAGGCCCTTGCCGATGAGCAGGGTCGGCACCCTCGTCCCGGGGCCGAACAGGTCGGCCTGGCCGGGGCGCGCCCTGGTCCCGAGCCCGGGCGGCGAGACGTGGTCCCACTGTCCGCCGAACTCGTCATACGTCACCAGGATCAGCGTGCTCCTGCCCTGCGGCCCGTGCTGGATCGCCTTGATCAGGTCGACGAGGTGGTCGCTCCCGTTGGGTTCGCTCGTGTAGCCGGGATGCTCGTTCTCGTTGCCGAGCGGCTTGACGAAGCTGACCGCCGGGAGTCGGCCGTGCCCCGCCGCATACAGGAAGTCCTGCTCATCCTGGAGATGGGCTCGACCCGGCTGGCCGGGCGCATACCGGGCGTAGTAGTTGAGCGGTTGGTGGTGCGTCTGGAACGACTTGTCCGGGCAGTACGGGTAGCCACCGTTCCCGGCACCGTCGGGCGGCGCCGCGACCGAGCTCGGATCGCCGCAGGTGGGGCCTAAGCCGTTCGTCCAGCCGCGACCGCCGACGATCCCGGCGGCGTTGTCCCAGCCGCCCGAGTACCAGGCCCAGCTCACCCCGGCGTCGCTCAGCGTGTCGCCGATCGTCAGCGGCGTGGTCGTGTCGTCGACGTTCGGCATCCGGGCGCCGAAGGCACTCGTCGGCTGATAGAACGGCTGCACGGTGTTGACCGCGGAGTCGCCGCAGGCCAGGCCGGCGACCGTCGTCGGCAGGCCGCAGGCCTGGGTGACCGGACCGTCTACCACCCCGGTCGTGTGATACAGCGGGTAGTTCGCGTTCGGGAAGCCGTTCGCGTCGAGGACCGAATGCGTCCCGGCCGGGAACGGCGGCGCCGCGGCGGCCACGAGGTACTGGTGGTTCAGGAAGGAGCCGCCGAACGCGCCCTGGAAGAAGTGGTCCAGGACGACGTAGTGCGGCGCCGTGCCCTTGTGGAGGTACTCGTAGATCGGTAGCTCGCGCGTGTCGTAGTAACCCATCGTCATGCCGGCGGAGTCGCTGCCGGTGACGTACCGATCCTGCTTCCCGCCGTCGAGCTGGTATTGCTCCTGGTAGAACCGGTGGACGAGATCGCGCGTGCAACCCCCCGGCTGGCCGGTCCCGTTCATGACCCCGAACGGGAAGCTGAACAGGTGGTCCTCATCCGGGCAGGTGGTCGCCGAGGCGGGGATGTACCGGTCGATCCCGAACGGCCGGTTCGAGATCGGATAGGCGGTCGTCAGGCCGTTGCTGAACGTGAACGTGGACGTGCTGCACTTCGGCGCCAGCGGCGGGGACATCAGGTTGACGTCGGTCATCAGGAGGCAGTCATAGCGGCTCCCGTCCTGGGCGACCTGCTTCGTGTTCGAGGAGGTCGCATCCGACCGCCCGACGACGTGCTTCCCGCCGACGGACCCCCAGTTCCCGTACAGGTTGTCGAAGCTGTGGTTCTCCTCGTAGATCACGACCAGGTGTTTGAACCCGTACAGCGGCCCGTGGCCGCCGTCCGCGGCGACCGGAGCGGCTCCGATCAAGGCGAGCGCGAGCATCGCGGCCGTGGCCACGACGACGCTCCGGAAGAGGATGAGATGACGATTCATGGCTCCTCCTGCCCGTGCGGGTCGTCAGACTCCGGCAGCCTACGCCGGTGGCGTCAACGCCATGTGATCGTCCGCCCTCATCAGCTTGCGCGGCCATTACGGTCCGGATCGATCTGCGAGGCGCTCCACGAATTCGGCCACTCGGGCGGCCCTCAGAATCGGACCGACGTTCCGACCGACGGCTGCACGAACGCGTCCGGCATCGTCCGGGCCAGAGCGTGAACGGCTTGCCAGCCCGTGCAATGCGCCGGCATGACGACACCGACGTGCATCTCGCACTAGCGCCGCAACCGTCTCGCCGATGATCGGCTCGAACAGACCACCCGTGAGGTGCAGCCCACCGACGAACCCGGCGATCCGATCCTCACCGGTCAGGCGCTGGGCGTTCCGTAGGACGTTCACCGCGCCTGCGTGCGAGCAGCCGGAGACGACGACGAGGCCTTTGCCGCGGACGTTGACGACGACGTTCTGGTCGTCCCAGATCATCGGATCGGGCTCCCAGCCGCTCTCAGCCCGGGCGTAGTGGATCGGGAAGCCCCGTTCGAAGCTGGTCGAGCGTTCGACCTGGCCCGAGACGAGGACGGTCCCATCGACGAGGACGGTCGGTCCCTGCTCCTCGATGACGGTCAGGCCCTCGGCCTCGAGGTCGGCCCGGCTCGGTGGTGGGAGCCGCAACTCGGCCCCGGTCGGGAAGACGATCCTGCGCTCCCGCCAAGCGCCCGGATGGATGACCAGCGGGAGGCGACGACGACTCAGCCTTCGCGCCAGGCCTTCGAGCCCACCCTGGTGGTCGGTGTGGCCATGCGAGATGACGATCGCCCGGAGGTCCGCGGCGCGGACCCCGAGGACGTCGAGGTTCCGGCCGAGGACGGTCGGCGTGAGCCCGCCGTCGTAGAGGAGGGACCGGCGATCCCCGTCAGCGACGACGGTCACGAGCGCCGCGAAACCGTGCTCGGCGATGAGTTCGTTGGGATCGCCGAAGTCCGAGGCTCGATACCGCTCGACGCCGGGTGCGTCAGCCATGAGGACGTCGACGAAGCCGTCGACGACGATCTTCACCTCGACCGCGTCGACGGCCATGACGGCGATCGGCGACCGGCCAGTCATCTGGCGAAGCGTGGCGGAACCCATCGAGCTCGTCAACGGTTTGGTGCCGGACGAACGTTCCGCACGCACCCTGGCCGGCGAGTGGCACGGCGACGGGCCGACGAACGAGGTCAGGCGACCGCGCCCGTCGGGGTGGCCGACGGCCGCCCGCGGACTGCGATCAGAGGCCATCGCCTATACTCGCGCTCGCGCCGACATAGCTCAGCGGTAGAGCAGCTGTTTCGTAAACAGCAGGTCCTCGGTTCAAATCCGAGTGTCGGCTCCATTCCCGCCTGTTTGAGCGCGAGCTCAGCGACTGTTTGCCGCAAACAGTTGCTGCGACCCCCGGCCGAGTGGTGCCAGGCAGCAACTATTGACACGCACGTGCTCGGGCGCGATCTCCGGACGCTATGGCGAGTAGATGACCTCGCTCGAGCAAGGAGATCTTCCGGTGCCGGTGGGATCGTCTCTGCTAGCACGTTCACATCAGGTAAATGCCGGTCGGGCGACGAACGTCCCAAGTTCGACGCTGAGCCCACGCGCCGACTTCCCACCACGAGCAACGATCTCCGTCGGAAGCTGAGGCGGGCGATCCGCCCTGGGCGCCGCGCGGGGCTCGCGATCCAGGGTCCCGTTCAGCCGTAGCGGTACGAAGAGCGCTGCAGCTCGTAGCTGTCGGGGCCGTAGGCGGTCGTCATCGTCTGGACGACGATCCCGACGCCAGCGAGCACGACGAAGACGATCAGGTAGAACCAGCTGTCCTTGATCAGCGCCCCGACCACCGTCCAGTGGATCGAGTCGTCGGGCATCTTGCCGATCAGGATGAACCAGGCGGCGAGGATCGTGGCTGCGCCCCCGAGGCTGGTCAGCAGGACGACGAGATACTTGGGCACGTTCAGGATCAGGACCACGCCGGCGACGACGACCGCGCAGACCAGCCCGATGACGAATGCGACTGCGCCGTACTCGTTCCCGATGAGGCCCCACGCGGCCGCGCCGATCGCGTAGCCAACGGCCCCCGCCATCACCGCGATGGCGACATAAAAGTACAGGTACGCGAAGATCGCGAACACGATGGCGACGACGAACCCGACCACCCAGCTGGTCACGGTCGCGAACGAGCCATCGCCGAAGATCGCACTGATCGCGTCGGTCCCGACGTTGAAGCCGACGAAGAACCCCCAGATCGGCAGCAGGATCAGGAAGAACCGCCACCCACCGAGACAGAACGCGGCGCCGATCAGCAATGTCAGGACCGCGATGATGAGCTGCATGTCGTTCCCTCTCCGTCTCGCCCCTGGACATCCGCACCGTCGGGCGACACCCGGATACTAGGTCCTGCCGTCGTCGCTGGTAAGACCCTCGTGCGTGCGCCAAGCTCGTCGAGGCGTCGCGGTTCGGCGTATTCCGAGGTCCTGCCTCAGCGCCGGGCGCGCTCGTCCCGCGCGGCGGACGCCGCGACCTCCGCGATCCTCGTCGCCCGAGTCTCCGGTCTTCAGTGCGAGGGCGATCCAGGTGAGCTGCATCTTCCGCGCCGATGGCGGGAATGCGGCGAAGTTGGCCGCGGCCGGCGGCCGACGGGCGAGCGCCGCGGCAAGGTCCTCGGGCACGTCGAGGCGCTCAGGGCCGTCCAGGACCTGCCACGATCCGTTCGCCTTGGCCCGCTCGATCGCGGCCAGACCCGCCGGGGCCATCCGGTCGTCGGCGATCAGCCGTTCGACCCGGGCCTTGTTGGTCGCAGCCCAGGGGCTGCGCGACTTGCGCGGGGCGAAGTAGAGCTTCCCCCGATCGTCGTCGACGCGACCGCCGGTGCTGTCGACCCAGCCGAAGCACAGGGCCTCCTCGACGGCGGCTTCGTACGCCAGGCCGGCGCGGCCGGAGCGCGGCCGCCAGGTGACGAGCCACGCACCGGCGACGGTCGCATGGTTCGCCTCCAGCCAGGCGCGCCAGGTGGCAGCGTCGTCCACGTGGACGTGCGGGGCATCGTCCTGGGCGGACATGACTGGAGTCTAGCGGCGCCCCCCGCCGCGCGAACGGCCGGGTTTCAGCTGGTCGGGACCAGATCGGCGAGTCGGGCGCCCCACTGTGCGGCGCGTTCCACCTCGCCTGCGACGAGCTTGCTCTGCTTGTCGACCAGGTAGCTCTCGGGCTTGGCCACCAGCGTGAAGCCGCGACGACGCAGCCCGCTGGCGATCCCGCCCGATGCTCGGCCGGTCAGGAGCGCGGGACCGTCGATCCGGGTGTCGAAGGCGGCGCCGCGCTTGTGGTCGACCTTGGCCAGCGAACCGAGCCAATCGCGGACGCCCGGACCCTCGGCGTCGGGGTCGAGCGATAGCTCGCTGCCGGGCTTGGTGGTCGCTTCGATCGCGCTCTTGCGGGTCGACGATCGTGTCAGACCGTGAACGTGGGTCGGCCCGCCGACGACCACGAGGTCGGCCCAGGCCACCACATCGCGGGTGGCGGCATGAACGGGCACGACGCGGACCTCGCCCAGCGGCCGGAGACCGCCGGCGATCGCCTCGGCGACGGCGTGCGTGTTCCCGTACATGGACTCGTAGACGACCAGGGCATGCATCGATCCGGCCCTCCTTGCGGCTTGCCAGGCAAGATTGCCCCGCGATCCGGAGGCCGCCTAGGGCCGAACGTCCCGAACGAGCCTAGATCCAGCGGCGGATCCGCGCGATCACGACGACGAGGGCCGCCAGGGCCCCGATCATCAGGACGACGAACCAGAAGCTCAGCGGGTCATCCTTTGGCAACGGGACGACGACGTTCATCCCGAGCAGGCCGGCGATCAACGACCCCGGCAGCAGGAGAACGGTGGCGAGGGCGAGGATCTTCATCGTCTCGTTGGTGCGCTGCGCGGTCCGGGTCATGAACACGTCAAACGACCCAAGGAGCAGGTCACGGCTGTCCTCGACCGTACGCAATGCGCCCTCGAACCGGTCCGCGACCGCCTTGAAGCCGTCAGCATCGTCGAGCGTGGTGGCCTCGCTGAAGTCGGCCGCGCCGAACGCCGCAAACACTTCGCGCTCGTCGCTGAGCACGCGTCGCAGGCGGGCGATGCGACGGCGAAGCGCGACGAGGTCGCCCAGGACGTCCTCTTGAGGGTCTGGGCTCAGGGCTCGACCGTCCAGCTTGTCGACGGCCTCCTCGATCGAATCCACCGCCTGGAAGTAGCTGGTCACCCCGGCGTCGACGACCGAGCGGACGAACGCCGCGGCGTCGATCGCACCGACGGTGGTGTCCGACTCGATCCGCTCGTCGAGCTTCCGGACCAGGTCGACCGGTTCGAGGTGGCTCGACAGGACGACATTGTCCGCGGCGAGGAGGTCGAGCCAGCGCGGGCTCTCCCTCGGATCGTGATCGGCCTCCGTCGCGATCCGGACGTGGAAGTACGGCCCATGGAGGGCGATGTACGCGCCGGTCGCCGGTCGCGCGAGCGCATCGCGCGTGGCGTCCTTGAGGTGCATCCGGCGGGCGATGGCCCTGGCCGTATCGTCGTCGAGCCGCCCCTCGACGTCGATCCACAGGAGCTGGCGATCGGTCAGCCGTCGACGCAGACCTGCCCCGAGCTCCAGCTCGCGATCGGTCTTGTCGGCGTCAAACAGGCGAACGCTGATCTTCGCGTCGGCAGACGTCCGGCGGGTCTTCGTCGGATCCGTGGCCATGGTCGGCTGCTCGCAGCTGCGGGGGATGAGGGGGTCCGGGCTTGAGGGAGAAGCCCGGACCCAGGTCAACGCTCTCGATGTGGGCCTCGAGGGCCGTCGCCAGGATGAAGGCTAGGGTCCCGGGTGAGCGCCGCCCCTGTCGTCGGACGGTCATCTATTGCAGCCCCGTGACAAATCGCCCGCGGCGTGCTCCTCGACGATCGAGTCGAGGCGGGGACCCGCGACCTGGACAGGGGGGTGACCGTCGCGGATCCGGAAACGGCAACAGCCCGGGGGCACCCGGGCTGTTGCCGTTGCGAGGGGCGACCGAGGTCAGACTCGGCCGCTGCCGACCCGGCGGGACCCGGTGAGCATCCCGACGACCACGACCACGATGATCGCGCCGATCACCGAGATCACGATCGTGCTCAGGTCGATCGGACCCTGGATCGGGTCCTTGACGTTGAACAGGACTCCGGCGAGGAAGCCGCCGACGAGCGCCCCGACGATTCCGAGCCCGATGTGGCCGATGATGCCGAGGCCCTCGTCACCCTTGACGAGGAACCCGGCCAGGTAGCCGGCGATCGCGCCCAACACGATCCATGCGATGAGATTCATTGCGTAACCCTCCGTCATGACCCCAGGTGGGGATGGCGGAAGCCTGCAGTCCCGGCCGTTGCGCGCGTCGACGGCGCGGGCTGGCAGTCATTGCGAACGCATGTCGAACGGGCTTGATTCAGCGACCCCGCGACCGCTGCGCCTTCGTCTCGCCGGCCTCGCTGCGCTGCTTGTTGACGGTTCGCGCAGCGATCTCCTCGGCGCGGTCGTCCGACCGTCCCTGTTCGCGCTCGCTGTCCTTGATGTGCTCGTACTGTCGTTCGCGTTTGGCGGACCAGCCCTTCTGGGGCATCGGGGCACCTCCTTCGTGCTCGAGCCTATGAAGGCAGGCGTGCATCGACATCAGCGCCGTGCCTTCGGACGTTGCAGCGACCCGACTGCTCGGGCTTGTCACCTCGGCGCAACGGAATCGCGGTCGACGACGTCGTCCGGAGGGCCCGCGCCGGCTGAGACTGCAGCGATGGCATCCGAGCGGAGTGGCCCTGTCGAGTCGTGGCCTCGGCGGCTGTGGACCGAGGCGTTCGGCACATTCGCACTGGTCTTCGTCGCCGCAGGAGCGGACACGATGGCCCTGGTGAGCCAAGGTGCCGTCAGTGTCGCGGCTCGTGCCGTGGCTCCGGCGTTGATCGTGGCGGCAATGATCTACGCGGTCGGTGACGTCTCGGGCGCCCACTTCAACCCGGTCGTCAGCCTCGCGTTCACCCTGAAACGACTGTTCCCTGCCCGGCGGCTCGCTCCGTACTGGCTGGCCCAGCTCGCCGGCGCGATCGTGGCTGCCCTGGTCCTGCGGATGTTGTTCGGCGATGCGGTCGCGGCGGGGGTCAGCACCCCTAAGGTCGAACCGAGCATCGCCGTCGCGCTCGAAGCGATCCTGACCTTGCTGCTCGTCACGGTCGTCCTGGGGACCGCCGACCGCGCGCGCGTGGTCGGCCCGAACGCCGCCATCGCGGTCGGAGCGACGATCGCGATGTGCGGCCTGATCGCGCTCCCCATCGACGGCGCCTCGATGAACCCCGCCCGGTCGCTCGGCCCGGCGATCGTCACCGGCCGTCTCGGCGAAATCTGGATCTACGTGATCGGGCCAGCGCTCGGAGCCGTCCTCGCCGTCGTGGCGGTCGAACTCATCCACGGGGGGTCCTGGGACGGGCCGGCGTCCCGGCGAGCCGCCCAAGGGGATCCCGTTCCCGATTGAGGTCATCGAGTCGTTCCGCCGCGAGGGACCTGCAATCCGGATACGGGCCCCGAGACGGGCCGGCGCAACCCGCCAGCGGCGATGGTTGGACGACCAACGGCCCCGGACGTCCCGGGGCACCAACCAGGAGTGTCGAACGATGGACAACCTCAAGCAACCGTACCGCGACGTCGAGCAGGGAACCAAGAAGACCCTGCGTGAGATCGACGGCCACGATCTGGGCGACGACATCGGGAACGCCGGCGACGAGGTCCGCAAGGATCTCGGCAACGCGGGCGACACCGTCCGTCGCGAGACGGAGCGGACGATCGACGATGTCGGACGACCTGATCCGGCCGATCGCCGCCCGACCGTTCCGACAACCAGCGAGCGCTGAGCGTCGGTCTCCACGTGGCCGCCCGGTCTCGACGACCGGGCGGCCATCGTGCGCTCGAACGGGTGAGCCACCTACCGCTCGACTGGGCCCCGGTCCTCCGATCGTTGAGGGACACGGCTGAGCGAGGCTGAGTCCCGGCTTGCCGGGCCTAACGAGCTCGCGTGGCGGCGACCGCCGCTCGCTCGGGCTCGGCCGCGGATCGTTCTGTCTCGCTGGTCGTGCGGCTGTCGAATCCGAGGTCGGGGGCATCGCGGTCGGCGGGGGCCGTCGCGCGCAGGGATTCGAGCCACCGCCGCAATTCAGCGTGCACGGCGACGGCACCGACCACCGGAGCGTCGTGGATCGGCAGGTCGACCGGGTGGAGGAGGAACGGTCGACCCTGCCGCCCGCCCAGGCCACCGTGCGAGCCGACGAGATCCTCGTACGAGACGACCTCGCCGCTCTCCTGGTCGAACGGACCGATCACGGCCAGGTCACCCGAGTTGGCGAAACCATCCAGGCGACGCAGGCTTTCGGCGGCGAGCGGGCCGAACGGCTGAAGCGGGTCGACCCCGACGACCCGACCAGTCTCGAGGTGGTGCTCACCAGTTGCCCCCAACGCCACCGGCCCGTCGCTTGAGGACCGTACCAGGACGACACCGACACCCGGGTGGGCGAGCAATCCGGCGATCAGGCCCGGATAGCGGTCGTCGATCTCCTCTCTCGTGACGCGGCGTTCGGTGAACGTGAGGTACAGGAGTGCCAGGTTTCCCGACGCACAGGCGACGAGATCTCGACCCTCGAGGCTCGGCGCCGGTGCGCGTCGCCGACGCGACGCCCGACGGGCCATGGCCGATCGCAGCCCTCGGCCCCGCCCCAGCTCACCCAGGATCATCCGGCCGTCGCCATGGTCGTCGCCGACCTGGGCCTGCGAGACCCAGCTGCCGGTGTCGCCCATCAGCCGCCGGACCGTATCCTCGAGGAGCTCGCCGTACCGCTGGGAGTAGGGCGACCCGAGGCACTGGCCGTGATCGGACAGGACCACGAACCGGTAGTCCGTTCGTGTCTCCCGGGCCACCTTCAGGAGGCTCCCGATGGTTCGGTCGAGACCATCCAACGCGTCGGCCGCCGCCGGACGTTCGGGCCCGACATGGTGGGCGAGGGCGTCATACCCGGTGTAGTCGACGTAGATCGACGGAGCCCCGCCGAACATCTCCTCGATGACGAGCGCCGTCGTGAGGTTCCGCAGCGCGACGTTCGTGAGCGCTCGTTCGAGCGCGTAGCGGAGGCTGCGCTTCATCCGAGGCTCGACGCCGCGAGCGATCTGGCGCTCCCGCTGGTACAGCTCCTTGACGATCTCACCGATCGTCAGCACGGCAAGCCGGATGTAGTTCACCTGGCTGACGAACAGCCCTCGGAGGCGCCGTGGATCGTCCGGTGCAGGGTCGTCGGCGATCGTCGCCATGGTCAGGTAGCTTCGCGCGGCATCCCCCGTGAGGAGGTTCCCGATGCTCGCCCCATCGTCGGCCAAGAGCCCTCGGCCGTCCGACTGGCGAACGAGGATCTCCGTGGCCCCGTCCGGCGTGTTGGCGACGATCAGGGACTTCGTCCCCTTCTCGAACCAGCGAAAGCCTGGCATGTCGTCGTTCTTCCCATGCAGGATCCCGGCCTGGCTGACCGGAGTCACCGGCGGAACGAGGGTGAACCACGGATCGAGCCGGTAGTCCCCGCTTCGCACCAGCCGGTCGAGCGCCGGCATGCGCCCGGCTCGCATCTGGTTGCGCAGGACGTCGAGACTCAGCCCGTCGATCTGGATCATGAGCAGGCCGCTGGTCGAAGGCGCCTCGTCGTGCCGAACGTGCGGGCAGCCAGTCGGCGGACCTGCGCCCCGTGGTAGGAGTCATCGTCAGACGCGCGCAGGATCTCCGCGAACAGCGCGTTCAGGATGGTGAGCATCAATGCGTCCCAGATCGCGGCTTCGACGCTGCCCACCCCGACGCCCGGTACCACCAATCCGATGGCCAGGACGATGAGGATCTCGACTCCCAGGCCCACCAGGGGAACGATGAATGCCGGCAGTGGTGAGAGGCCGAGCAGGAGCGCCGGGCGAACGATGGCGTTGAGCGCGGTCAGGATCAGCGCCGCGAGCAGCAAGGGCCCCGGTCCCGCCAGCGTGAGATCGGCCGAGATGGCCGCGATGATCCAGAGTGCGGCGATCGCCCCGAGGTAGGAGAACACGGCCCGCCGGACGAGCGACAGGCGCGTGGCTCGCCACTCCCACAGAAGGCGCGCCTGGTCGCGGTAGAACCCGGCCCAGTAGGAGGGCCGGCTGCGATCCAGGATCACCGTCTCGTCGCGGTGGTTCATCGCGCCCGTTGCGGGCCCGAGCGGGACCATGGGCGCCGGGCCCAGGTTCGCGGGATCGCCTCGAAGGCGACCGCCACGGCGAATAACCAGACCAGCCCGGCGGCGAAGCCGCCGACGACATCGCTGACATAGTGATAGCCGAGGTAGATCCGACTGAACCCGACGGCCCCTGCGATCACGATCGCGAACACGACCGCGGCGGACCCGGCTCGCCGGCCATAGCTCACCCAGACGATCAGGGCGATCGCGAGGTACAGCACGAGCGAGTTCATCGAGTGGCCGCTCGGAAAGCTGTAGTCCGGCAGGACATGTGCCCAGGGCAGGGCCGGCCGCGGCCGCTCGATGATGAGCTTGAGGATCCCGTCGAGAGCCACGCTCCCGGCGACGGCGGCAGCCAGGAACAACGCCTTCGCCCGCTGGCCTCGACCGAGCAGGAGGCCTACGGCGACCGCGAGCACCAGTCCGATGCCCGGGGCGGATCCGAGGTCGGTGAACCCGGTCATCACGGCATCCAGCCACGGCGACGAGATGGCATGGAGGAACGGGTTCGCAACCGCATCGAGCGCGAACGTCTCCTGGGTGTAGATACGATCGGCCAGGAACCCGAAGACGATCAGGGCGACCAGGGCGATGCCGAACCCGACCCCGAGCTCGGCGATCCCGCGCTCGCTCGGTGTCGTGGGCGGCACGACCGCGGGAGGTCCGTTCTCGTCCGATCGATCCGATGGCCGACCCGTGGGGGCGGAGAGGCCATCGACGTGACGCTCCATCACTGCCTCGGGACCATGACGATCAAGGCGGCGGGCCGGATCGACACGTCGATCGGCGTCCGACCGATCACGCTCCCGTCGATATCCACCGGTCGCCTGGGATCCGACTCGATGTGGACCTGGTGAGCCCGAGTTCGCGTCGCGTGGCCGTCCCGATCGTCTCCGGGCTCTGACTTGCGGAGCGCCTCCCATCCAGCCAGAAGCGCCGACAGCGGACCGGTCGCCCGGATCACGAGCAGGTCCAGGTGACCGTCGTCGGGCCGTACACCGCGAACCTTGAGTCCGGGAGGGAGCCGGCCGAGGTTGGCGACGATGACCTGTGCCGCCTCGGTGGTCGAGTGGACTCCGTCGACGGTCAGCTCGTAGGGGATATTCCGGATGGTTCCCGCCTCGCGCAGCGCGTTGGCGACATAGGCGAGCTTGCCCCACCGGCCCTTCTGTTCGCTGTCCGTCCGGCCCATCACGCTCGCATCGAACCCGATCCCGCAGGCGACCGTGAAGCTTCGCCGTTTGCCGTCGACGGTGATCTCCCCCACATCGATGCGCCGGCGTCGACCTGTCACCGCGATCCGTGCGGCCTTGTCTCGCCCCGTCGGGATCCCGAGGTTCCCGGCCAATAGGTTTCCCGTGCCGGTCGGGATGACGGCCAGCGCGACATCCGTCCCGGTCAGGGCCGTCGCCACCTGGACGACGGTGCCGTCGCCCCCCACGCAGACCACGACGTCGACGCCCGACCTCGCGGCGTGGCTCGCGGCACGTCTGAGCTGTCGCTTTCGCCTGACGACCACGGTCCTGACGTCGATGCGCTCACGGCGCAGCGTCCGACCGACGTCCTTGACGACGTCGGCGACCGGCCTGCCTTTCCGGAGCCGACCGACGACGAGCGCTCGTCTGGGGCGATCGTGCGATCCCCGACCGACGTCGTGCTTCGACACGGCGCGTCACGCCGACGGCGCAGCGCGCCGCCTCCCGAGGATGTCGGTGGCGAGGGCGAACACGGCGACGCACCCGAGGCCGGCGAGCAGCCCGGCAAGCACGTCGCTGGGATAGTGGGCGGCGACCGCGACACGTGCGATCGCGACGAGGACGACGATCAAGGCGAAGACGAGGGGGATCGCGACCTGAGCGGGTCTTGGCAGCGGGCCGTGCCACATCAGGATCGAGATCATCCCGAGGATCGCCACGGCCTCGAGCACGTGCCCCGACGGAAAGCTGTAGACGACGCCAAGATCGGATTCGGCGAAGCCGGGTGGCCGGGGGCGGGCGACGAGCTGTTTGACCGCTTCGCTTCCCGCGGTGGCCGCGACCAGGATCAGGACCACGACGATGGCCTCTCGCCGTCGACGAGCGAGGATCAGCCCGGCGACGAGCGCCGTCCCTACGGCGATCATCGGGAGGTTCGCAGCATTCGACAGGCCGCGCCACGCCTCCATGTATGACCCGAGGCCCTTCGCCGCGTCCAGGAGAGGCTGGTCGAACGGGATCGTGGTTCCGGAGGCGACCAACCAGGCAAGGAGGGCGAAGCCTCCGAGGCCGGCCGCGGCCAGCGCTGCCCATCTCCCTTGGACCGCAGGATGGACGTCCGGAAGGGAGTCCGGTGCATCGTCCCGGAGCCGGGTCGGCTCGAACGTCCGGGCATTCGGAGGGGCCACGTGCTCGCTCCCATCGTGATCCAGAGTGGCCGCGCCCGAGGTGCGCATCCGTCGGCGCCGGGCGTCGTTCAGCCACGAGACCATGCGGCCTGCGAGGCTCCGGTCGCGTATGCGCTCGACGCGACCGCATTGCAGACGTGATACATCCCCGGCCGGGCAGCACGGTTGTCGTGCCGTTGAAACGGATCAGGCTCGAATGACAGCGGTGGACCTGGTCGTCCGGGCTAGCGTTGCCACGACCTGACTCGCAGGACGGATGGGCCTCGCTGATGAATGAACGATCGGGTGGGCTTCGGACCGCCAAGGTTTCCACACGCCGGTTCGGGTGGATCCGACCGTGACGATGATCGTCTCCGCCTTTGGGTTGGCCGGGCGACTGGCCGGAGACCTCCTGGACTCTGCGCTGGGATGGGCAAGCAGTCTGCTGTTCGGACGGGTTCCAGGTGAGCATCGGCGGTACCTGACCCTCATGATGGCCGGGTCCTTTGCCTGGATGCTCGTCATCCTCGGTCTGCTTCTCCCGGCGATCGCCTCAGCGCTCATCGCCTCGACACCGCATCCCGGCTTCATGGATGCGCGCTGGCTGCGAACGGCGATGCTTGTCGGATTCGGTCGGCCTGCCATTGGGGGTCGGATTTCGCCGGCACGCTCGTCCCCTCGGACGAGGAGCGTCCGGCTGGCTTCAGGCTTCTGGGAGGGATCCTTCGGGGCTACATCCTTGCCCCCGTGATCGGTGGGCTGCTGATCTTCCTGGCCGGCGTCGGGATGGCGCGGAAGATCCGGAGCCGTCGACACGGCTGGTCCGACGTCCATGTCCCGATCGTCGTCGTGCCGGGCGAATACGAGACGATGGTCGAGGATCTCCACGATGCCCTGATCGCAGCCGACATCCCGGTCTCGATCCGAAACGCTCCACGGGTCCTCACGCTCCCGGCCTGGGTCCTGAGCCACGTCGCAGGCAACGGGATCGCCAACCTTCGACCCGAGCGCCTGGTCGAGCTGTACGCGCCCGGGCTGCGGATCGGCGTCTACCCCTCGGACATCGCCATCTCAGGCGACGATCGACAGCGGACCCGGGCGCGCGCGGCGGTGTTGAGCCGCCTCGCAACGTCGGCTGCCCATCTGACGACGAGCGCCGAAGCGCAGGAGGTGGAAGACCGGCTCGCGGAGCTGGCGCGGACGGGTCCCTCGGGGTACCGAACGTCGACACAGCTCGCGTTCGATCCGATCGATCGCCGGTTGCTCGAGCTCACCGTGCCGACCGACGAATGGGATGTCCTGTATCGACTCCGCCTCCAGATCGAGCGTGACCTGCTCGCCGAGCGCGACCCGGGACGGCCGCGACCACGACGGCCGCTCCAGGGACGTCACGCCGCACCACGGCTGGCTGCACGGATTGATGGGGTCCATTCAACACGCTGACCGAACCGCTCCGGGTGGGCCCGGATCGGGCTGATCAGAGATCCAGCTCCGCGATGACCGGCAGGTGATCCGAAGCCCGGACCAGGAGACTCGGTTCGAGATCCGGCAAGCCGCACGCGACGAGGTCCTGGACGAGGGCGGGGCCGAGCAGGACGTAATCGAGCCGCACGCTCGGGTCGGCCGCTGGCATCGTCGGCCCCGGGTCGGTCGGATGCAGGATCCGGAACGCATCCCCGAACTGCCGGGCCGCAACGGCCGTCATGACCTTCCGACCCGGATCCCGCCGTCCACGCGCAACAGGAGGCGGATCCAGGTTGGGAGCATCGAGACCGTCGGACGATCCGAGGGCGAGATGGCGTTCAAGTCGCCGACGATCATCGCGCGAGCCGCTTCCGGCCCGTCGCCGATGGTCCGCAGGACACTCCCCAGTTCGGTCATCCGCCTCGACTCACCCCGGCGCGACAGACCCGACGAGAGATGGACCGCGTACACCCGCACATCCGGACTACTGAGCCTCAGTTCGACGAAGCTTCGACCGCGAAGAAGCGGGTGGCGCGCGACCGAATCGACCCGGATCCGGCTGAGCACGGCCACTGACGCACCTTCCTCGGCGTCGGCGACCGCCAGGCCAAGGTCGGATGCAAGCCGGTCGACCGTCGCCCGATCGGTCGCTTCCTGGAGGAGCACGAGGTCGGCCTCCAACGGGCCCAGCACGTTAGCGATGAGCGGTCCGCGACCTCGACCACCGAACCGGATGTTGTAGGTGACGAGCCGGACGATCACCCCGACCGACCCGCCAGGCGGATGAACCGCTGGTCCTGGATGACCCCACGCAGCTCCAGGAACCAGCCGGCCATCGATTGGATGCTGACGGGTCGGCGCACGATCTGCTGGGCCTCGCGTCGAGCGGGGTCCAGGATCGGCGCGACCCACGTGGAGTCGTCGCACAAGGGGAGGCTGTTGATGCCGCCGAGCAGGAGGGCTTCGTCGACCCACATCGCTCTGGCCTCGTCGCCAACGACGACGAGATCGAGATCGCTCGTCCCCGGCCCGCCGCCGTCGAAAGGTCGGCCCGTCTCGTAGCTCCTCCCATTCACAGCGCTCCCGCGGAGGAAGAGTTCGGTTTGGTCCGGGAGGGCGCGATCGAGAATGGCAAGGAAGCTGCCGAGCGTTCGGTTCGATCGCCGAACACTCGGGCCAGCGACTCGCTGACGATCGCCTCGTCGGCCGGCTGGTCGGAGCGGAGCGTCTCGCAGCCTTTCGACCCCGTCGTAGCGTCGGACACCGCCCGAGCAATGCCACTGAAATGGTCGCCGCGGCATCGTCGACCGTGCGGCGACATCGCCGACATACGGATGCCGGAAGGAGACGATCCGATGTGCCTGACCTGTGGATGCATGGATGCCCACAAGAAGATGGGTGCCCATAACGTCACTTACGAGGACCTTCGCGATGCCGCGAACGAGAATGGCCGGACCGTCGAGGAGACGTTCGACCTGGTGGTCGGGACGCGGGCCAAGGACCGCGCCGCCCATGAGCACGAATGGACGTCGATCCCGACCGGCCAGCGGACCGGCTAGCCCGAGCGTCAGACGATCCCACCGCCCCCGGTGGCTCTCCAACCGGGGGCGGTGCCGCGTGCCCGCCGGAGTGAGTGGCACCAGATGCAGCCTAGCGTCAGGTCGCGTCGTGCTCACGGTGAGCGAGCTCGATGCGATCCGGTTCGGCGATGATCTGCCCGCGCGCCAGCTCGGCCGCGAAGCCGGTCCAGGCGATCACGCAGATCCGACAGACGGTCGGTCCGTCGTCGGTGATGAGGCGCTCGGCTCTCCCGCACCGGCCGCACCTTTCGCGATCGATTCGATCCATGCGGCCGATCGTCCGCGACGGGAGGCAACGTCATCAGGACGTTCAGGCGCCCGCCCGTTGCGGTGTCATTGCAATCTCGCCAGGGATCCCGGCCGACGCCCTCGGCCACCGCGCCGCCGACCGAATGCGCTTCCCGGACCGATGGCCGGCTGCAACGCCGCTGTAACGGGAAGGGTGGCGTCTCGTGCGCGTCGGCGAGCCGGGAGCGCGCATCATCCCCGTGGACGGTACAGTCCCTCGGGAGGATGACCGCAGATGAAGAACCAGCCGCTCGTCCTCGTCGCGGATGACGAACCGAGGATCACCAAGCTCGTCGCCGTCACGCTGACGGACGAGGGCTTCCGGGTCGTCACGGCCGGCGGCGGCGAAGAGGCGCTGCGGAAGGCGGAGGAAGATCCGCCCGGATATCGTCCTCTTGGACATCGTCATGCCCGATCTCGACGGGATCGAGGTGATGCGCCAGTTGCGCGAGTGGCGCTCCGTCCCCGTCATCCTCCTGACCGCCAAGGGCTCGACCGCGGACAAGGCCAAGGGCCTCGACCTCGGGGCCGATGACTACATCGCCAAGCCGTTCCACCCCGACGAGCTGGCGGCGCGCGTCCGCGCCGTCCTCCGACGGGCGGCCGGCGTCACGCCGGGAGGCGGGATCGTCCGCATCGGGGACGTCGAGATCGACCTCGAACGCCGATTCATGACCCGCGACGGAGAGCTCGTCCAGCTCAGCCGGACCGAGTGGCTCCTGCTCCAGCATCTTGCGGCGAATGCCGGCAAGGTCGTCCTCCACAGCGAGCTGCTGACCAAGGTCTGGGGCCCGGAATACCGCGACGACCTGCAGTATCTGCGCGTCTGGATCAGCCGCGTCCGGCGCAAGCTCGGCGCGGCGCCTGGCGAGCCCGGACCGATCACGACGTTCCAGGGGATCGGCTACGTCCTCAACGTCGACGACGCGGCACCCCTCCAGGTGCCCGAGGCCGTCGCCTCCGCCGGCCATGCCGGTTGACCTCGCGGATCGACCCGGGATCCTGGTCGGCATCGACCTCCTGATCGGCGGGGGCCCCGACTCCCCGAAACCGGTCGACGACGCGGAGGTCAGTGCTCGAGCGGCTCGCCTGGATCGGACGCCCCGTCGATCCTCGTCGGCGAGTCGGTGCTCGGACGACGCCTTCCCGGAGAGCGAGGCCGAACGGGTGGCGTGGGTGCTCGGGACGTTGGGGACCGACGGACTCGACGTGATCCCCTTCATCGAGGCGCGATCGGAGCGGGCCGGGGATGGGGTGGATACGGAAGCGGTCGACCGCTGGATCGCCGTGCGGGCCGAGTTCCAGGCGGGCCTGGCTCCTGACCGCGCATCCGTCGAGCATCGGCCCGGCCCGCCGCGCACAACTCGGCGTCATCCATATCGGGCCCCGGACGGTCGATGTGCCGGCCTCGGTCGAGCGAGCGGACCGCCGGGCGCGGGACCTGCTCGACGCGGTCAGTCAGCTGCTGACGATGGATACGTTCGAGCGTCCGCCGGATCGACCTGACCGCATCCGGCGCGCGGTCGCGATGCGGCCGTAACATCGCGCCGCCCGATGATGGGTCCGTCGCAGCCCGAAGGCGGGCAGACTCGGGCGATGACGATCGCAGCCGCACCGCCGTCGATGCCGATCGCGGCGCCGGACTCCGCAGGTCGCCGCTTCGGCGATGTCATCGCCGTGGACGGGGTCACGTTGGACGTCCGACCGCGGGTGCCTCCTGTCGGCGTCATCGGACCGAGCGGAGCGGGCAAGACCACCGCCGTTCGCCTGCTGAACGGAACGCTCCGACCCACGGCGGGAGCGCCAGCGTCTTCGGTCGCGACCCCACCGCGTTGCCGGCACGAGCCCGGAACGGACTCGGATTCGATGCCGCAACAGGTCTCGCTCTATGACGACCTGACGGTCGCCGAGAACCTCGACTTCGTCGCGAGCCTGTTCGGGATGCATCTGTTCTTCGAGGCCGTCGACGGATCCGAGAGTGTCTCGACTGGCTCGAGCTCGCCGACGCTCGGAGTCGGCGAGCCTCGGCGCTGTCCGGTGGGATGCAGCGGCGCGTCCAGCTCGGCTGTGCGCTGGTCCACGACCCGACCTCGTCTTCCTCGACGAGCCGACCGCCGGGATCGATCCGCTCCTTCGTCAGACGATCTGGCGTGAGTTGCGTCGTCTCAGCGACGGCGGGAGGCGTTGGTCGTCACGACCCAGTACCTCCCGGAGGCCGAGGAGTGCGATGAGGTCGCGCTGATCGCCGAGGGCCGGCTGGTCGCGCTTGCCGCACCGGAGGACTTCGGCAGCTCGCCTTTGGTGGCGAGCTGCTCGAGGTCGAGACCGAGCGCCTGGTCGATGCCGAGCCAGCTCGCACGGCACCCGATTGTCCACGCCGTCCGCCAGCGGGGCCGCGCCGGCGCGGTCGTCACGGTGTCCGATGCCGCGAGTGCGACGCCAGCGGTCCTGGCCGCGATCGAGGCAGCTCGGCGGGACGGTTACCTCGATCGAGGTCTTGCGACCGTCGTTCGACGACGTCTTCGCGCGACTGGTCGCCAAGGCGGATCCGACTCGACGCGACAGATCGCCGAGCGTCCGACTCGGACGGCCACACCGAAGCCCGCCGGAGGTCCGTGAGCTTCCTCAACCGGCCTCTCCGCGTTCTCGCCGTGATGGGCAAGGAGCTCGTCGAAGTCGCTCCGCCGCCCCAGGCGCTGGTGAGCATCGTCGCCGGACCGGTGCTGATCCTCGGCCTGTTCGGACTCGGCTTCGTCGGCCAGCCGCCCTCTGCGGACCGACCTCGTGCTGCCCGCCCGGTCTCGGTTTTCCGGAGGATCCGGCGCATACACCGCGGCCGCCGGGCAGGGGATCATCATCGCCCGGGTCACGACCGACCGGCCGCGCCCTCGACGGCTTCGGCGGCACGAGACCGACCTCCTCGTCGTCGCGCCACCTGACGCCGCCGACCAGCTTGCTGCCGGTCAGCAGGTGGTCCTGTCGTCGAGTTCGACAGCGTCAGCCCGTACCAGGCGTTCGTCGCCCGGCGGCATCCGACCAGATCGTCGCCGCGTCAATCGACGGATCGTCGAGGAGGCCGCTCGACGCACCGTCGACACGGCGGCCGCGAACGACCAGACGGTGCCGGCACAGATGCGTCCGGAGTTCGTCGCGGCGCCGACCCGGGCCGACGTCGTCGACCTGGCCCCGAGCCCCCCGACCTGTCAGCTTCTATGGGCTGATGGTCCTGGCCCTCGTCGTCCAGCACACGTCCGTGACGGTCAGCGCCCTGTCGACGCTCCGCGACCGCCGGACGCGGCGCGATCGACCTCTTTCGGCTCTCGCCCATCGGCAGCAGCGAGCTCCTGCTCGGCAAGTATCTCGCGTTCACCTCCTCGGCACGATCGTCGCGATGGCCGTCCTGGCGATGCTCGTGGTCGGCTTCGGCGTTCCGTTCCTGGCGCCGCCCGGCGTGGCCTTCGCACGCCTCGCGCTGCTGGTCATCGCCTCGACCGGGATCGGCGTCCTGATCGCGCTCGTGTCGGACTCGGAGCGTCAGGCCATCCAGTCGGCCCTGCTTGTCCTGCTCGCGTCGGTCTTCTTCAGCGGACTCGCCGTCGACCTCGCCGAGTTCTCCGCTCCGGTTCGGACGGCGCCGAGCTCCTGCCGGTCACCCAGGCGGGTCGGCTCCTCCAGGAGCTGATGCTCCGGGGCTCGACCGCTGAGTCGTGGCGACTGGGCTCACTCGCGGCGATCGCGGGGGCGCTGGCGGTCGGCGGCTGGATCGTGCTGCGGCGTCAGTTGCGCCGGCCGGACTGAGCGAGCGGCGACCCGATGCTGACCGGGCTGGCCATCCCGGCGGCGAGGCAGCAGTACCGGTTGCACGCCGCGGGACGTCTCGAGGAGGACCACGACGGCGTCGAATGCATCGGCATCCGCGGCCAGCCAGAGGATCTCGTCGTTCGTCATCGTTCGATCGTGAACCACCGCTCCTCGCCATGAACATCGCCCGATGGGGCTACGCGTCGCAGGTACCCGGCAACCGAGCCCGATCCGGTCAGGTGACGCCGACAGGACTCCGCTGCTCCCCGGTGTCGGCATCGATCTCGGGATCGTCGATGCCGGCCCCTGCGGACGTGCTCGTGTCGGCGGTCGGACCGACCGGGATCGTCCGATCCTGGAGCCGCTCGAGGACCACCTCGATCGCCGCTGCCACCGGGACGGCGATCAATGCGCCGCGAAGACCGTCGATGGCCCCGCCGATCAGCAGGCTGGCGATGACCAGGAAGGGCGAGATCCCGACGACATTCCGCATCACGATCGGCACGAGGACGTTGCCTTCGATCACGTGGATCACGACGTAGGCGATGATGAGCAACGGCAGGACCTCCGGCCGGATGGCGGCCGCGACGAGAAGCGCCGGGACCGCCCCGATGGCCGGTCCGACCATCGGGACCAGCTCGGCGAGGCCGGCCAGGAGGCCGAGCAAGAGTGGAGATGGCAGCCCAAGGACCCAGCAGACGGTGCCGGTCATCGCCCCGACGGCGAACATCAGGGTGAGCTGCCCACGGACCCAACCGCCGAGCCTCAGTTCGATATCGTTCCACGTGTCCCGAGCGCCTCCTCTGCGTTCGGGGGGCAAGAAGCTCAGACCGAATCGCTGGAGTCGGGCCCGCTCGGTCATCCAGAAGTAGATCAGCGCCAAGACGGTCACGGTCGACACCACGGCGTCCGCGACGGTCAGCCCGACGGCCACGACCTGTCCGGCCTGCGGCGACCCGCCGCCATCGAGCGCAGGGCGGATCGAGTCCAGGAAGCTCGCGATGGCCGCCGACAGTGCCTGCGGCTGGAGCCCGTCGGCCCACTCCCTGGCCCGATCCAGCGCCTGCGGGACCGCCGTCGAGAGGGCATTCGCCTGATCGAGACTGCCCGGTACGACGATCACCAGGACGATCGCGACGAGGGCGAAGAACCCGAGGTAGACCGCGAGGATGGAGATCCCTCGGGGGAGTGGAGACCGTCCTCGGAGCCCGCCGACCAGGGGTTCGAGGGCGGATCCGAGCAGGACGGCAAGAAAGACGAGGATGAGCACCCGCCAGGCGACGAGCGTCGCGGCGACGAGCCCCACGACCACCGCGGCACCCGCTGCGGCGCCGATGCCGCGGGCGAACCACGCACTGATGTCGCCGCGTGCCGTGTGGCCCGCGGCGACGCCCTCGAGGTCTGCCGGGTCTATCCGTACCCCATCGGGGCTGCTGCGATCGGTCATGGTCCTCCCGGAGGGAGCATCGACCGGACCGCCTTTCACCCAGACGCCGCAGGACCGGATCACCTTGCGGATGTCTGTCATCTCGCGTCGGTCGCCCGCGGTGACATGACATTGAAACCTTGACGGACGCCCCAGCCGTGCGTTCAATCTGGGGATGACCCCGGTCGCAACGCCAGGCGACACGCGCGCGGAGGCCGGCGACGTCCGACGCGGCTTCGCCTGGCTCCGTCGCGATGAAGGCTGGCCGCGCGGCGAGGGTGCCGCCAGGCTTGGCATCGCGGTGCTGATCGCGCTCGCCGCCGTCGCCCTGAAGGTCCTGATCGTCCGGGGGTTCGGGGACGAGCTGGGCTACCTCAGCTACGTCGGAGCCGTGGTCGTCGGTGCGTGGGTCGCCGGGCTCCGGGGCGGCCTCCTGACCACTGCGATCTGCGCGGTCGCCGAGATCATCCTTTTCGCGGAACTGTTCCCGCCAGCCCAGGTCGTCTCGACCTCCGAGCTCTTCCGGGTCGCCCTGTTCCTGTTCGACGGCGTACTGGTCAGCGCCATCACGTCGGGGCTTCGGCGCGCGACCCATCGGGAACGGCTTGCGCGAGACGAGGCGGAGGCGAACCTCGCGGAAGGCCAGGCGGCCCAACGCACCGCGGATGCGGACCGGGTTGCGCTCCAGCGGCTGCAGGCCGTGACGGCCAGCCTCGCGAGCGCGGCCACGCCCGTGGAGGTCGCCGACGCCATCCTCGACCGGGGCCTCGCTGCCCTCGATGCGGCTGCAGGCGGTGTCTCCCGGGTCGCGGCCGACGGGCGCGCCCTGACATTGATCGCCGCACGCGGGTATCCGGCGGATGATTCGCGGCCGGGCCGAACGTATCCGATCGATCCGGCGTCACACCTGGAGGAGGCGGTTCGCACCGCCCGGCCCGTCTTCGTCGGTGACCCGGCGGACTGGGCGTCCCGATACCCGACCACACCGCCGCACGCGCTGCCGGGGTCCCCGACGGGCGGAGCCATCGCCGTGCTCCCGATGGTCGTGGCCGGCGGGGTGGTCGGTGTCATCGTCTTCCGCTTCGCCGCGGCGCGCGACTTCGGTGACGGGACGGGAGACCTGGCCGCAAGACTTGCCGACCAGGGCGCACAAGCCCTGGACCGCGCGGTCGTGTACGAGCAGGAGCGAGCGACACGCGAGGCGCTCGAGCGCGGTCAGAAGCGATTGCGCTTCCTGTCGGAGGCGAGCGATCGGCTTGCGCTTCGCCTGGAGATCGCCTCCGGACTCGACGAGGTCTGCCGCCTCGCCGTCCCTGATCTCGCGGACTGGGCGGTCATCGAGCTGCTCGAGCTCGATCGACCGATCCTCGCCGTGGCGGCCGACGGCGACGATCGGGTCGAGGCGGTGGAGCACCTGGCCCAGGTCGCACCGCGGGGCGTGGGGTCGTGGCTCGCACCCGAGACGGCGGACGAGGGGGCTGCCCTGGTCTCGATCGACTCGAGCTGGTTCGAACGGCTGACCGATCCGCGCGGCGTCGATGCTCTCGCCCGCCTGGGCACACGAGCGCTGCTTGTCGCTCAGATCCTCGGCGAGTCGGGTGACCCGGTCGGTTCGATCGTCCTCGGCGCTCGGCGGGATCGCTTCGAAGACGACGATCTCGCCATGTGTCGCGATCTCGGCCTCGAGGATCGGGGTCGCGGCGGGGCAGGCGCGCCTGTTCGGTGCGGTCGACCGATTCAAGGCGACGGTCGATGCGAGCGGTGATGCGGTCTACATGTTCGACCCGACGACCCTCCGCGTGGTCTACGTCAATCGAGGCGGCGCCGACCTGATCGGGCTCGAGGCCGACGCTCTGCTCGGCAGCAGCGTCCTGCAGCTCCAGCCCGCCCACGAGGCGGATGGGTTCCGCGCCCGGCTCGCGACGCTCAGGTCCGGTCCGACGGCCTCGACCGTGTTCACCGGCGTCCTGATCCGGAGTGACGGTCGCGAGATCCCGGTCGAGGCGTTCCTCCAGGAGGTCGTCGCTGCCCGGTGCCCACCGGACGGCGATCCTGACGGCCCGCGACGTCAGCGACCGGATCGATGTACAGGCGAGGCTGACCCGGATCGCCGGGCGACGAGCGACGGCAGGCGGCCGAGCTGCGCGCCGTGATCCAGGCGATGGGCGAAGGCATCCTGGTGGCCGACCACGCCGGCCGGATCTCCCTCGCCAACGATGCGGTCGCGGAGATCCTCGGGGAGGTCCCGGAGCGGCTGACGGACCTGCGACGCGATGCTCGGACTGGAGTCCGACTCGGGCGCGGACGGTGACCGCTGGACCCGAGCCAGACGAGCCGCACACCGTCGGCCCTTGCCGACGGACGCTGGGTCGAGGTCGCGACATACCCGGCCGATCTCGGGTCGGGCCTCCTCGAGGGAGCGCAACCCCTCGACGATCGTCGTCGTCCGTGACGTGACCCAGGCACGCGAGGCCGAGGCCGCCCGCGAGGCCTTCCTCGGCGTCCTGTCGCACGAGCTCCGGACGCCCGTCACGACGATCTTCGGCTATGCGAAGGTGCTCCGGAAGTCGGGCAGGCGCCCGGATCGCGAGGCGATGCTGGCGGACATCGAGATCGAGGCCGATCGGCTGTATCGGATCGTCGAGGACCTCCTGGCCCTGAGCCGGGTCGAGGGCGGGATCACGATCGAGGGTGAACCGCTGCTCATCCAGCACATCGTGGGCAGCGTCGTCGCGTCGGAGGCGCAGCGCTGGGATCAGCTGCGCTTCGAGACCGACCTTCCGTCCGGGCTGCCGGCGGTGTTCGGGGAGCAGACCTACGTCGAGCAGGTGCTGCGCAACATGGTGGCGAATGCGGGGAAGTACAGTCCTGCCGGGACCGTCGTGACGGTCTCGGGGTCGTCGACCCCCACGGAGGTGGAGATCCGGGTCCTCGACCGCGGTCCCGGGATAAAGCCGGCCGAGGCCGAGCGCCTGTTCGACCTGTACTACCGCTCGCCGGGGACCGCCCGGAGCGCCGCCGGTGCCGGGATCGGCCTGTACGTCGGTCGCGGCCTGATCACCGCGATGGGCGGCCGGATCTGGGCCCGGCGGCGCTCCGGCGGCGGATCGGAGTTCGGGTTCAGCCTGCCTCGCTGCGACGAGGATCCGGTCGCGCTCGGATCGCGCCCTGAAATCTTGAGCCGCGCCGCGCGCATCGCGTAGAGTTGGCGGACCCATCCGGCGACAGCCCGGGACCGGGCCGGATCTTCAGGAGGGTGGATGCGGGTCTCGCCGCGTGAGCTCAAGGCCGTTCGCGCAAGCGGACTCATGACCCGATACGCCGTCCTCGGCGATGCCGTGTTCGTGATCGTCGACCTGCCCGACGAGGGAACGGCCGGGACACCGGTCGAAGACGCCTGCGAGCTCGAGCATTGGGGCCTGGTCCTCCAGGGCGAGCTCGTCCTGGAGGGAGCCACGACCCAGACCTTTGGTCCGGCGAGCGCGTTCTACGTCCGTCCCGGCGCCCCGGCGCATCGGTTCCATGCGGATCGTCGGGCGGTCATCGCCGGGTTCGCACCGGTGACCGAGCCCGTTGACGACTCACTGGAGGCGCTCCGCGCCCGGGGGATCGAGGTCGTCCGGCGGGTCCCGGCGCCGGTCCTCCCGCCGCCGATGATGCACGTCAAGGGGACGCGGGTGCGGTCGGCGTCGGTCGGGCAGATCGAGACGCAGGCCGCCGAGATGGGGGCCTGGCTGTTCACCCGGACCTCGTTCGGACCGCTGAGCGGTTACACGGACGGCTGGTGCGACCTCCCGCACTGGGGCCTCGTCCTCGACGGCGACCTGGTGCTGCGCTGGGAGAGCGGCGAGCTCGAGCTGTTGGGTCCGGGAGATGCGTTCCATTGTCCGGCCGGGCCGCCCGGGCATCGCATCGAGGTGGCCGACGCGGCCACGATCGTCGACTACACGCCGATCGAGGCGATCGACGACGAGGGACGCCGGCGGGCCCCCAGGACGATCGCCACGCGGACCCGCGGCCGGCGGTCGCGCCGGCGCCAGGATGGTCGAGCGCCCGGGGTCGTCGAGGCGAGCCGCAAAGGTGATGCCGGTCGTCCGATCGAAGCCCCGACCTCCGCGTCGCGCTTCGGCTGATCGGGGCTCGACGGTCGGCGGATCCCCCCGGCCGACGGCCCGTTGATAGGGCTCCGCAACGTCGTGGCCCGGACCGCACATCGCCCTGTCGGGTGCAGCCGGCGATGATCGCTTCATGGACTCCCACGGTCATTCCTCCCGCGATGGCCACGCCATCCGCCCGATCGTGGATCGCGACCCACGTCAAGGACCCGTCGAGACCCGACCGCTGCGGATCGCCCAGGTGGCTCCCCCGTTCGAGACCGTCCCACCCATCGGCTACGGCGGGACGGAACGCGTCATCGACGCGCTGACGACCGAGCTCGTGGCACGCGGCCACGAGGTGACGGTGTTCGCCAGTGGCGACTCCGACGTCCCGTGCGAACTCGTGCCGACGGTGCCCGCCGCCCTTCGGGCGACCGGCTTCGGCGCGGATCCGTCGGGCTTCTTCATCTCGACGACGCTGCAGGTCCTCGAGCGCATCGATGACTTCGATGTCATCCACAGCCATCTGGACTTCTCCGGCCTGACGATGGGCGAGCGAGCTCCGGACCGGGTCGTGACGACCTTCCACGGCCGTCTCGACTGGCCCTACGCCCGAGCCGCCCTCACGCGGGTCCGGTCGAACCTCGTCGCCATCAGCCGGTCGCAGGCCGACGCTCACCCCGACCTCGGCTGGGCAGGTGTCGTCCACAACGGCCTCGACCTGAGCGACGCCCCGTTCGAGCGACGTCGCTCGGAGGACCTCGTCTTCGTGGGCCGGATCACCCCGGAGAAGGGCGTGCTCGACGCGATCGAGGTCGCCCGCCTGTCCGGGCGACGCCTGTGGATCGCGGCGAAGATCGGGCCGAGCGCCGAGGAGCAGGCGTATGCCGAGACCGTATTCAAGCCGGCCCTCGCTGGCGCCGACGTCGAGTACCTCGGCGAGCTGTCGGGCGAGGAACGGGATCGGCTGCTCGCCGAGTCCTTCGCTTTGGTCATGCCCGGTGCGTGGCCGGAGCCGTTCGGGCTGACCGCGATCGAGGCGCTCGCCTGCGGGACGCCGGTCATCGCCAGGCGCGTCGGCGCGCTCCCGGAGATCGTCCGGCCCGGCCTGGACGGCTTCCTCGCGGACGACCCGACGGAGATGGCCTTCCACCTCGATTCGATCGATGTCCTCGACCGGGCGGCGATGCGGGCGTCGGTCCTCGACCGGTTCTCCGCGACGCGGATGGCCGACGGCTACACAACCATCTACGACCGGATGGCGGGACGTCACGAGGTCGCGGTCGACCGACTCGTCCCGTTCATCGCCACGGGCTGACGATGGCGTTCCACGAGACGACTCCGGGACGACCCGGGAAGGAGACGGTCATGGACACGAACGGCTCGACAGGCTCGGAGCGCGTGAGCGGAGCGATCGAGGTGATGCGCGCGACGGTGGACCAGGTCGGAGAACGCCTTCCGGGCGTCGTCGACACCGTGCGGGAAGGGGCGACCGGCAGTGCCCGCGCGATCCAGGACCTGCCGGATCGGGATCAACGCCTGTTGGCCGCATTTTCGCTCGGGCTCGGGCTCGGTCTGTCGATCTCGGGCGCGCCGCGCGTCCTCGTGATCGCGACCCTGGCGCCCGCTCTGCTCATCGGCACGCACATGACGACGCGTCGAACCGGCGCATCCTGATCGTCCGCGGCGACGCCGAACGCGACGCAGGTGCAACGTCGATGACGGCTGACGCGAGGTCCAGGACGGTCGCCACGGTGCACGCTTCACCGATGGACGCGTCGTTCCTCGACATCCTGTCGCACGAGCTGCGGACCCCCGTGACCGCGATCTACATGGGATCGCAGGTCCTCGTCGGGCGCGACGTCGCCCCGGAACGCAGCCGCGCCGTCGCGGACGACATCCACATCGAGGCGGAGCGCCTGTTCCGGCTGATCGAGGACCTGTTGGTCCTGGGACGGCTGGACGACGGGTCGCTGGTCCCCGACGAGGAACCGGTGTCGGTCGGCCTGGCCGTGGTCGAGGCGATCGATCGGGAAGCTGTCGTCGGCGAAGGGGTGGCGATCGTGTTCGCGGGGGTCAGGGACTCCACGGCGGCCGCGGCGGATCGGTCGCTCGTGACCCATGTGATGAGGAACCTCCTCGACAACGCCATCCGGTTCGGGCGGACCCGACCCGTCGACGTGGTCGTCGACGTCGGGGTCGACGAGGTCGAGGTCCGAGTGCTCGATCGGGGCGTCGGCCCGGCTGTCGGCGGGACCGACGCATTCGAGATCACGGCGCCGATCCCGATCGTCCAGGCCCAACGTGCCGGCGGCGGGATCGGGCTGTTCGTCGCGGGCCGTCTCGTCCGGGCGATGGGCGGTCGGGTCTGGGCGCGGCCGCGAGCCGGCGGCGGATCCGAGTTCGGATTCGCCCTGCCGCGGGCGGTCTGAGGTCCCGGCGGCTGCGGCAGGGGCACGCCGGGGCGTGCCTCGGCGACGGCACTGATAGGGAGCCGTAAGGGCCCGGGCGTCCGGCCGCTCGCCGCCTGAACCGCCGGCCGCCTAGCGTGGTCGATGCCCGGTCGTGCGCGCCGGCGTATCGCACCACAGGAGGCACCCATGACAACCCCGTCCTCGACCCGCGGTCGCGCTTCGACGAACGGTCGCCACGCGCCCACGATCTCGCCCGAGCCGCGGCTCGGTCAGCGTGGTCCTGAAGTGCAGCGGTTCGGCACCCTTCGACACCTGCCCATCGGTCTCTCGCCCGCCGTCCGCGGCGAGAGCTGCCACCTGCTGAACGAGATCCTGGCCGACTCGATGGTCCTGACCGCGCTCTACAAGAAGCACCACTGGCTCGTCGCCGGGCCGACCTTCTACCAGCTCCACCTGCTGTTCGACAAGCACGCCGCCGAGCAGCTCGAGCTCGTGGATCTGATCGCGGAGCGCGTCCAGACGCTCGGGGGGATCGCCATCGGCGACCCACGCCACGCGGCCGAGCTGACATCCATCCCGCGCCCACCGGACGGCGCGGAGGCGGTCGGCGTCATGATCGATCGGCTCCTCGAAGCGCATGAGGCGACGATCCTGCGGATCCGGAAGGCCATCGAGCGGACCGAGAAGAACGGGGACGCCGGGTCCAACGACCTGCTGATGGGCGATGTCCTGCGCCGGCATGAGCTCCAGGTCTGGTTCATCGCCGAGCACGTCGTCGAGATGCCGCCGGTGGCGGTCACGGCCAGCGCAAGCTGACGCCCGAGGTCCGGGTCCGGCTGGGTCGGTCGCCCTGGGGCGACGACCGCAGATCACCCGCCCGTGACCTGCAACGCGGCTGCAACGACGGCGGCCGACCCACCGATCCGGGTGCTTCGCTCGGGCTCGTACGCTCCGGATCGTCCGATCGGCGGTCGCCCTCAGCCAAGCGGGATCGACATCGATCGACAGTCAGGAACGGAGGTCATCATGGACGAGGAGCATGTCGTCGTCCGTCAGACGCAGACGACGCCCAGTGATGCACCCGAGGCGGGTCGAACGGTCGTCCGCGAGACGGTCCGCCGCCGGCCGAGCGGTGGCGAGGTCGCAAGGCGATCGGTCGTCTTCGTGTTCGGCCTGATCCAGCTGGTGATCGCGGCTAGGCTCGTCCTGATGATCATCGGCGCCGACGGGTCGAACGCCCTGGTCCGAGCCATCTACGACGTGAGTGCCGTCCTGATCGCCCCGTTCGAAGGCATCCTCCGGACCGACGCGATCGGCAGCGGCGGATCCACCCTCGACCTCGCCGCGGTCGTCGCGCTCATGGGCTGGACGATCCTGGAGGTCATCATCGTGGCCGCGATCGGGATCGTGCGGCGGGAGCCGTCAACCGCCTAGGCGGCCGAAGCCCGCTCCGACCGGATGCGAGGTCGGCGCCCGGGATCCCGACGCCCGGCCAGCTCGAGGGCTGACCGGGCGTCGGACTGCGATCACCGGTCGAGGATGCGATCCGCCTTGCGGTCGATCTTCGCCTTCTGCGACTTCGAGATCCGGCCGTCCTCCTCCTGCTGCGACGCTCGGGACTTCGCGTTCCTGGCGTGGGACTTGTCGGGCATCGGGTACTTCCGCTCCTCGGGCAACCCGAAGTCGGACCTCGGGAGGGAGTTCCGCTTCTCGGTACTCAGCTCGCTCACTGGCTTCGCCTCCGCTCGACCGGACCTGAAGGGGGAATCGGGGGAGCCTCGCCCGACGACGTCAGGGTTGTGGGGCGGGGTCCCCCGACGACCAACCTAGTCCGTTGGACCTTGCAGGCAGACCCGTCCCCGACCGATCGAGCCTCGCGTCCTCATACCAGCCTTCCGGCCGGTCAGAACAGCCACTCGCCGTCGCGCATGATCGTCCGGCCGGCCAGCTCGTCGACCTCACGCCAGGCCTGGATCCGGATCGGTCGAAGCCGGACGAAGACATAGGGATCCGACTCGTCGCGCGGGTCCCAGTCCGCCTGCCGGACATACCGGTCGGCCAGCGACGCCGGTGCGTCCACGAGTGGGACCTCGGCCTCGAGTCGCGCGTCGACCATCAGGACGTCGCGCGTCGCCCCGAAGGCAAGCCGCGCCCGCCCCGAGGTCCGGATGTTGCGCACGGTGAGCGATGCGGCCGGGGCCGCGATGAGGACGTCCCGACCATCCCAGGCATAGGACAACGGGACGAGATGGGCGACTCCGGATGACGACGCCGTGGCGACCCACGTGTCGGCACCGACGGCCTCCAGGAGTCTCACCGAGTCGACCTTGCGCTCCGCCCCGGTCCGTGGCCCGTCCGTCACGCGGCGATCACGCCGCTCACCTGGAGACGTCGCGGCGACGGATCCCCCAGGCACCGAGCCCCACCCCGCCGAGCGCGATGACGAGGCAGGCGACGATCCCGACCGGGTCCCAGGCGCCGATCATCGGCTGGCCGAGGTGCGCGGTCAGGGCCAGCTGATGGATCCAGTCCGGCAGCTTCAACGCCGGCGCAAGGAGATCGATCAGGTACGTGGCGACGACGACGAGCGCCGCGACTTCCGCCGCGAGCGAGGTGCGCCACAGACCGCCGACCGCGACACCGATGCCGACGATGGCGAGGGCGTAGATGCCGAGCGCGGCTGAGCCGACGACCGCGGTCCCGGCCGAGACGCCACCGGATGCGGCGCCGATGCCGATCCCCGCCGCGAACAGGACGGACATCACGACGATCGCGAGGATCGCCGCGAGGCCGCCGGCCACGACCCAGCGGGTCCGCCCCATCGGGCTGGCGAGGACCTCCTCGAGACGACCGTCGGTCTCGTCGGATGCCCACTTCGAGACGAAGGTGGCGGCCGCGAACCCGGCCGCGATGAAGAACAACTGCACGTACAGCTGGAGGAAGCCACTGGCTGACGCGAGGTCGAAGTCAGGGAAGACCGTGGCGAAGGTCTTCAGCAGATCAGGACTGCTGGCGATCTGGTCCGCCATCGGTCCGACGAGCGAGGCCAGAAGCGCACCCATGATCCCCAGGCCGATCCCCCACGACAGGGCACGCGGCAACTGGTCACCGAACGCGCGGCTGGTGGGACCGCGGACCCCGAGGACATCCGCCGGCAAGCCGGGGAGCGACAGGCCGGCGGTGACCCCCAGGTCCCGCCGCATGAACAGCTCGACCCCGATCACGAGGAACGCCACCGCCCCGACACCGACCAGGGCCAATCCAGCCCAGTCGTACTCACCGACGAGGGCGATGTGATCGGCGGTCCAGTGGAACGGGCTCACGGCCACCAGCGGCCCGAGGCTGTCGAGGCCGTTCGCGACCCACAGCACGATCATGGCGAGGGCCGCGACGCCGGCGGCGCCCGAGCGGCCGAGGATCGGCGCAAGGGCGAACGCCAGCCCGCCGAAGAACAGGGCGATGAACCCGACCCACAGGGCGAATCCCACCGACGACAGCAACGGGATCTGGTCGCCCAGCGCCGCGTCGCCGTAGAGCGTGGAGCTCGCCGTGGTGACGACCGCCAGGATCGCCATGGCGAGCCACAGCATCGTGAGGTGGGCCGCCAGCTTCTCGAGCGCGATCCGGCGCTTGCCGAACGGCGCGGCGGCCACGAAGTCGAGACTGCCGCGACTGGCTTCGCCGGCGAGCGTCGATGACAACGCCATGATCGACCACAGCGCGGTCCCCAGGGCGAACACGGCTCCGTACTTCCAGCTCATGTAGCCACCCAGCGTGCCGAGCTTCTCGGGTCGTCCGAACAGGTTGACCATCGACGCGGGCATGCTTCCGATGAGCTTGTCGACTTCGAGTCGCGCCGCCGGCGTGGGGAACACGCTCGAGATGGCGACGCCGAGGACCAGCGCCGTCCCGCCCAGCAGGCCGGCGGCGATGATGAAGGCGAGGCGGGAGTCGCGGATCGTCTTGCCGTAGATGCTGCCGAAGCCGTACAGGCGCCGACGGAGCGGGATGGGCGGATGGATCGCCGCGGCGGAACGCGGGGAACCGGCGCTAACGGCCATGACCATCCGCCTCCACCGGCTCGTGCTCGTACTGCGCCAGGAACGTCTCCTCGAGCGATGGCTCGCGGGACACGAAGTCGAGGAGCTCGTAGCGCGCGGCGGCCCGGACGACCGGGGTGATCGGCCCGCTGACCCGCATCCGGAGCACGTGATCGTCGGCGTTGACGTCCGACACCCCGGGGATGGCCGCGAACTCGGCCGAGGGGACGGGACCCGCGAAGCGGAGCTCGATCTGGTGATGGGCGAGGTCACGCAGGGCGTCGACCCGGTCGACCATCGCCAGGCGACCCTCCCGGATGATCGCCACCCGGTCGCAGGTCTTTTCGGCTTCCGACAGGACATGGCTGGAAAGGAAGACGGTGCCGCCCTCGGCGACCACGTCGCGGAGCGACTCGAAGAACGTCTGCTGGACGAGCGGGTCGAGGCCCGATGTCGGCTCGTCCAGGATGAGCAGCTCCGGCCGGTGCTGGAGGGCGATAACGAGGCCGACCTTCTGCTTGTTGCCCTTCGAGTACTCCTTGAATTTGCGCGACGGGTCCAGGTCGAAGCGCTCGATCAGCGACGCCTGGTAAGTCGGGTCGACGCCGCCGCGCAGGTTGGCGAAGTAGGTCAGGGTCTGGCCCCCGGTCAATCGGTCGTACAACGTGAACTCGCCGGGCAGATAACCGACCCGACGGTGGATCGCGACCGGATCGATCGAGGAGTCGATCCCGAAGACCAGGGCCCGCCCGCTCGTCGGCCGGATGAGGTCGAGCAGGACGCGGATCGTCGTCGTCTTGCCGGCCCCGTTCGGGCCGAGGAAGCCGAAGACCTCGCCCTGCTCGACGACCAGATCGACGTCGATGATGCCGCGATGCTCGCCGTAGGTCTTGGTCAATCTCTCGATCTGGATGATCGCCGTCATTCCGATTCCCTTCGTCTTTCGTCGCGACGTGTGCGAGGTCCGGACCTGCGCCGGACCGACGCGTCAGGCCGAGACCGTTTCGCTCAGTTCGGCCGGCCGTGGGCCGACGGATCCTGGACCGACGCTGTTCCGAGCCGCACGCTCCCCTAGGTAGCGGTCGATCAGGTTCGGAAGGACGTCCCGGATGAAGACCGTCGCGTCGTGGACTTCCTCGAGTCGAGCGCGGGAGCGCGGGGTTCGTTCGGATGTCGCGGCGAGCCCCTCTTCCGTGATCTCGACGAGCCTCGCGTAGGCAGAGCCAGCACTCCGCAGGACCGTGTCGAACGTGCCGGGAGGAGCGCTGAAGTACTCGCGCCGATCACCCCGGCGACGGACCCGACGGATCATGCCGACCGTGGACAGGAACGCCGCCGCGCCACTGATCGCGCCGCGGCTCGCCTGGAGTGACTCGGCCAGCGCGGCGGCCGTCTGCTCGGGCGGCTCGCAGATCAGGAGCCACGCCCACAGCCGACCGGCCATCGGCGTCATCTTGTACGAGCCCATGTAGTGGCCCATCGCTTCGACGAAGGCGGCTTCGCGATCGTTCACCCGCTGACGATAGGACTGTCTGTACGTTCAGTCAATACTGAACGACTCGAACATGTGAGGATCCGGACGTTCCGGCCGGGTGGCCCATCGCGACGGGCCGAACGGACCTGTCGGGCCCGTTCCGCGCCGCCTACGGTCGGCCCATGTCGATCTATGCGTCGCGTGTCCCGGTGGCTCGCCGCGTCGGCTCCCTCGTCGCTGCCCTGGCGATCGCCGCCACCGTCGTCGGGTGCGTTGGTGACGTGACCTCGGCCGGCATCGCGACATCGGGAGCCTGGGCGCGTCCTGCCCCGGTGGGCGGTGAGACCGCCGCCTACCTGCAGATCGCCAACCCCGAGACGACCGCGGACACGCTCGTTTCCGCATCGAGCCCCGACGCGGCGTCGGTGACCATCCACCAGACGATGACCGACGCTTCGGGGATGACCGGGATGCAGCCGATGACCGAGGTCGGGATCCCGGCCGGCGGTTCCGTGAGCCTGGAACCCGGCGGCACGCACCTCATGGTGATGGGCCTCGCGAAGGACCTCGCCGCCGGCGCCACGCTGGACCTCGAGCTCCACTTCAAGAATGCCGGGACGGTCACGATCAAGGCCCAGGTCAAGCAGCCCTGACATGGCCGAGCGCGTGACGTCGACCGCGGCGGGCGGGGAGGCCGGCCGAGTGCTCGATGGCGGCTTCCGCCTCGTCGTCCTCGTCGTGGTGGCCTTCTCTGTCCTCGTCGCGTCGTCGGTCCTGTGGGGCGGCTCCACATCGGGCGGTGCGGTGGCGCCGGCATCACCGAGTTCAGCCTCGGCTGCGTCGGCGAACCCGGGGGCATCGGCCGGCGTGAACGGGTTCCTCGCGGCCGGCGTCAGGGCGGCGCCGCCGATCGAGCTCACCGACCAGGACGGCCAAGCGTTCTCGCTGGCGTCGCTGCGCGGCTCGCCGGCCCTCGTCTTCTTCGGGTACACGCACTGTACCGACGTCTGCCCGGCCACCGTCGGCACGATCGGCAAGGCGATGGCGACCGCCGGCGTCGGGGCTCGTGCGGTGTTCGTGACCGTCGACCCCGAGCGAGACACCGGCACCTGGCTGAAGGAGTACGTGACGTACCTGCCGGCCGGGTTCGTCGCATTGACCGGGACCGACGATCGGATCCGCACCACCGCCGACGCCTGGGGCGTGCGCTACGCCCGGGTCGAGACCGGCGTGCCGAACGGCTACTCCATGGCCCACACCGCCGATGTCTACCTGGTCGATGCCGCGGGGTCGCTCCGAGCGACGTTCCCGTTCGGGACCGGCCCTGAGACGATGGCCGCGGTCCTGCGCACGATGGTCGCGGAGCCATCCGGCGCACCGCCGACGCCCGCGTCGACCCTGGCGTCAGCGTCGGGGGCGCCGACAGCGACGCCGCTCACGGGCGGGACCGACGCGAGTGGATCGTCCGCCGTGGGCCTCCAGGTGACGGTCGTCTCGACGTCGGTCTGGTCGGGTCCGGCGAGCCCGATCATCCTGTCCCTGTCGACCGCGGGCATCCCCATCGGGCAGACCGACCTGCACCCGTCGGTCCAGCTGCTGACCTCGGCCGGTGAACCGACCGGGACGGCCGTCGGTGCCGTACCGGTCCAGCCGCCGGGGGTCCCGACGGTCTCCTACGTGGCGACCGTCGCGATCCCATCACCTGGGTCCTGGCGGCTCTCCGTGACGATCCCGCTGGGATCGCGGCAAGGCGCCGGGACCGTCGACGTCACCGCGCTCGACCCGGGCACGACCGCGCCGATCGGCTCCACCGCACCGACCGCCCATACGCCGACGCTGACCGACGTGGGCGGGCTCGCCAAGGCGATCACCACCGATCCGGCACCGGATCTCCGTCTGTCGCAGCGCTCGACGACCGATGCGTTGGCGGATCATCAACCGTTCGTCCTCGTCGTCGACTCGACGAAGTTCCGCGTCTCGCCGGCCTGCGGGCGGGCGATCATCATGGCCCGCTACATGCTGGACCGATGGCCGCAGGCCGGGTTCATCCATCTCGAGCCATACCGCTACTCGATCATCACGGATACGCCGGTCCTCGACGGCAGCCTGGCCGACCCGACCCTGACCGATCCGGCGGCAGCCTGGGGGATCGGCGGGGATCCGTGGGGCGCCCGGTCGATGCCGTGGGTCTTCCTCGTCGACGGGAGCGGCGTCGTCCGCGCGAAGTACCAGGGCGTGATGAGCAGCGACGACGTGGACGTGATCATGTCGCTCATCGAACAGGGCGGCTGACGCCGTTCGGCCCGGCCGAAACGGGCCGAATGTCACGTCCGGGGTGACGGGCCCGACCCTCACCATCGGGTCATGGATACCAAGTCGCAGGACTCCCTGCTCCCCGCCGATCTCGTCGATCCATCCCTCTCCCGTCGCGGGTTCCTGCGCGGCGCCGCGCTCGCGGGCGGCGGCCTGGTCGCCGTCGGTCTGGCAGCCTGCGCCCCGGCTGCGTCAGGCTGGACCTACGGCCCCGTCGTGACGCCCGGTGCCGCGGCGGCAGCGTCGGCGGCAGCGACCGTGGCCCCGGCGGCCTCGGCCAGCCCGGCCGCCCACTCGATCGCGCCGAGCGCCGCGCCATCCGCGGCCGCGGCATCACCTGCCGCGGGTGGCCCGATCCCCGCCGGCTGGACCGCCCACGATGTCGCCGCCCGCGAGGTCATCCGACGCTACCTGGGCGACCTGGTGCCGGCGCTCAAGGACATCTACGGCCCGGTCGTGTTCGCCAAGATGGCCGAGATCCTGGGTGCCGCCGACGACTACCCGCAGCTCAAGCAGAAGCCGGCCTTCGTCCAGGTCCCGCAGCTGTTCCTGCAGGACGCCCTCCAGCCGCTCAAGCCGGAGCTCGATGGCGGGACCAAGGTCTTCAAGCTGACGATCGACGCGATGGAGCACAAGGTCGACGAGCTCCTGCCGCCGGTCGCCGCGCTCGGCTACAACGGCCAGTGGCCGGGCCCGACGATCCGGGTGACCCAGGGCGATAAGGTCCGGGTGCTCTTCACGAACAACCTGACCGAAACGACCGGCGTCCATTTCCACGGGGTCGAATTCGACGACTTCTTCCAGGACGGTATCCCGTTCGTGACCCAGCTGCCGATCACTCCGGGCGAGACGTACACCTACGAGTTCGTCGCCAAGACGGCCGGCTCCCTCATGTACCACTCACACCACAACGCGACCGACCAGGTCGGGCGGGGCCTGCTCGGGGCGTTCATCGTCGACCCGAAGCCGGATCCGGTGAAGTACGACCGCGAGTACGTCTGGATCTCGAACGACGAGCTCGGCGGGTTCACGATCAACGGCCACGGGTTTCCCGCGGTGATCCCGGTCCTCGCGGCCAAGGACGAGACGGTCCGCATCCGGTTCATGAACGAGGGGATCATGATGCACCCGTGGCACCTCCACGGGATGACGATGCGGGTGATCGCCCGGGATGGCCACCCACTCGGGAGCGCCGAGTTCACCTGCGACACCCTCGGGGTCAACCCGGGCGAGCGCTACGACGTCCTCATCGAGGCGAAGACGCCGGGCGTGTGGGCCTTCCACTGCCACATCCTGCCCCACGTCGAGGGCAGCAACGGGATGTTCGGGATGGTCAACACGTTGATCGTCGTCCCCGAGAAGGCGCACGTCGACGCGATCGTGGCGGCGCTGCTCGCCTAGGGCGGACCTGGAGGTCGGTCAGGAGCGGCCGGCGTCCTCGCGCAGCGCATCCTCCTGCAGCGCGGCCTCGAGCCGCGCGATGTCGGAGCGGCCGCGGCGTGCCGTCGCCCGCTCGAGCAGCCGGTCGAAGAGCGGATCGAGGCGGGCGCTGAGGATGGGCGGCAGCTCGACCGTGAGCGTCACGAGCGAACCGCCCTCGGCCGGCTCCACCCGGATGGTGGTTCGGACCCGTTGGCCCTCGATGACCTGGAAGCTCACCAGGTGCGGTGGATCCCAGTCGGCCACCTCGGCAACGAAGGACCAGTCCCGCCCGAACAGGCGGCCGACCTGACGCCCGCGCCGGCCTGGTCGGGTCGGACCGGGATCGAGCCAGTGGGTCTCGTGGACGTGGGCGTGCCAGCGCGGGTTGTTCTCGGCATCGGCGACGAAGGCGAACACCTCGTCGGGCGGCCGGTCGACGGTCGCCCGTCCGACCATCCGGGGCATGTCACATGCCCGCCACGTCGGCCAGCCGGATCGGACGATGCTCGGCCCGGGACCGACCGGCGGCGATGCTGATGCGCATCGCCTCGAGAGCGTCACGCGCCAGGCAGGGGCTCGCGATCTCGCCGCGGGCGAGCCGGAGGAAGGCGGCCATCTCGGCCCGGTAGGCCGGTTCGAAGCGTGCCTCCCAGTCGGAGTACGCGGGGCCCGGCGCGGTCGCGTCCGGCTCGACCGAGCGGAGCGGCGTCCGCGAACCGGTGCCCATCGCGATGCTGTCCAGCGAGCCCACGATCTCCATCCTGATGTCGTATCCCCTCGGGTCGTGCCGGGTCTGACTGAGGACCCCGAGGGTGCCGTCGGCCAGGTGCAGGATCACCGCGCCAGTATCGATGTCCCCGTGCTCCGCGAAGACCGGGAAGCCGCGGACCGAGCCGTCGGCGTACACCTCGTCGACCTCAACACCGGTCATCCAGCGTAGCGAATTGAAGTCGTGGATCGACGAGTCGCGGAAGAGGCCCCCGGACATCGGGATGTAGGCATCCGGCGGCGGCTCGTGGTCATGGGCGATCAGCCGGACGAGGTAGACCGTCCCGAGCTCGCCGGCCTCGACCATCCGGCGGGCCTCGACGTAGGCGGGGTCGAACCGACGCTGGAACCCGACCTGGACGGTCGCGCCCAGCCGCTCGATGTGCGCGACGAGGTCGATCGTCTCGTCGAGATCGAACGCCAGCGGCTTCTCGCAGAACACCGGGATGCCCCGATCGGCGGCCATCCGCGTCAGCGTGGCGTGGGCGCTCGTCGACGCGGCGACGATCGCGGCGTCGACACCGTCGAGGGCCGCGGCTGGCTCGTCGGCGACCCGGCCACCGATCGATGCCGCCAGCGCCGCCGCCCGCCCCGGATCGACGTCGTTGACGACGATCTCGTCGATGCCCTCGATCTCGGCGAGGTGTCCCCCGTGGAGCTGGCCGATCCGGCCCGCTCCGAACAACGCGATCCTCATCGTCCCTGCCTCATGTCGCTGGCTCGCCGGGTCGGCCGGGGACAAGTATCGCGGCCGCCCGGGCGGACCGTCGGGGCCCGACGCTCGCGGGTCCGCCGGATCTTGGGCCATACTCGGCGGCGTGGAGCCGCGCGACGATGCGCGACCGGGAGCCGAGGGCGGGCATGGCCAGGACCAAGGCCGAGCAGAAGCGACAGAGCGACGAGCTGGCGAACGTCTGGTCCGATCCTCCGGTCGAGGAGATCGGCTCGCCCGAGAGGACGCTGTCGAACAAGGCCTACCTGCGCGAGCTCGCCGTCCTCCAGGTCGAGCTGGTCAAGCTCCTCGAATGGATCAAGCACGAAGGCCTGCGGGCAGTGGTGATCTTCGAGGGACGGGACGCGGCGGGGAAGGGCGGCGCGATCAAGACCATGAGCCTGTCGCTCAACCCGCGGTTCTGTCGGGTGGTCGCGCTCGGCACGCCGACCGAGCGCGAGAAGAGCCAGTGGTATTTCCAGCGGTACGTCGCGCACCTGCCGGCCGCCGGCGAGATGGTCCTGTTCGACCGGAGCTGGTACAACCGCGCCGGCGTCGAGCGGGTGATGGGCTTCTGCACCGAGCAGGAGTACCAGGAGTTCCTGCGCGACTGCCCGGAGTTCGAGCGGATGCTCGTCCACTCCGGGATCATCCTGGTGAAGTACTGGTTCTCGGTCAGCGACGCCGAGCAGGAGCGCCGGTTCCAGAGCCGGCTCGAGGACCCCACCAAGCGCTGGAAGCTCAGTCCGATGGACCTCGAGTCGCGGACCAGGTGGGTCGAGTACTCCAAGGCCAAGGACCAGATGTTCGCCTATACGGACATCAAGCAGGCCCCGTGGTACGTGGTCAACGCCGACAACAAGAAGCGGGCCCGGCTCAACGTGATCCACCACCTGCTCGGTCTCATCCCGTACCAGGACCTGACCCCGGATCCGATCGTGCTACCCGCCCGGCAGGACGACGAGGGCTATATCCGGCCGCCGATCACGGACCAGAGCTTCATCCCGGAGACGTACTGACTCGGCGTCAAGCCCGGTCCTCACCCGCTTCGGATCCCGCACCCGGCTCGGGCTCGGCGGTCCCCGCCTCCGCCTGATCGGCCGCCCCCGTCTCCGCCGCGGCGGTCGGTGGCGGCGGGACCGCGGTCCCGGTCGACGCGGCGACAGGAGGCACGACCGCCGCGGACGTCGCGGTCCGATCGGCCGGGCCCATCGGATGCGCCTGACTCTTGACCGGATCGGGACCGAGCGGCGTCGCCGTCTTCGAGCGATACCACATGTACACGGCGACGGCGAGCGCGACCAGCAGAAGCAGGATGAGCAGCAGCAGCCAGTCGGACCCACCGCTCGACTCCGACGAGCCGCCGACCGGGCTCGGTGACGGGGCCGGGCTCGCGACGCCGGCGACCGGGGTCACGACCACCGAGACGCCGCTGATCGAGTTGCCGTTGGTGATGACCGGCACGCCGGCTGCGTCGGCCCAGCGCTCGGCGCCCGAGACGATCTCCGCCCGGATCACGTAGTCGGCGTTCTTGTCGATCTTGGCCGGGTCGAACGCGACCGAGAACGGGACCGGGATCTTGCCCGGCGCCGGGTTCACGTCGACGCCGATCGTCTCCCCGGTGTCGACGCGGATGAGGACGGCTGCCGAGTAGGCGCCCGACGCAAGGGTGATCCCGACGCCGGTGATCTGGCCGGTGACCTCACCCTTGAGCAGGTCCGACCGGAGGGTCAGCTTGACGGTCACATCGGAGCTCGGATTGCCGTTGGTCAGGACCTTGACCCCGGACGAGGTCTCCCAGCGATGGTCGCCGTCCTCGACCCCGGCCTGGATCGTGTAGGTCAACGAGGGGTCGATGTCCTTCGACGCGTAGGTGACCTTGAACGGGATCGGCTGCTGGCCGGGTGAGCTGATCTCCTGCGAACCGACGATCGTCTCCGACGTCGCCTTCGCGCTGCCGGCGACCAACAGGACGACCGCCTTCGCCGAGGACGACAGCTGGGCCGGCTCGGAGTACGTCAGCGTCCCGGTGACCGCTCCGGTCGACGGGGTGGCACTCGGCTTGGCCGTCGCCGTCGCGGCGCCGCTGGCGACCGTGCTCGCGGTCGGCGTCGGGCTCGGGCTGGGCGTCGGTGACGGGGAAGGCGACGGCGTGGGTGACGGGGTCGGTGACGCCGTCGGGCTGGGCTTGGGGGTCGGCTTGGGGGTCGGCTTGGGGGTCGGCTTCGGCGTGGCCGACGGGTTCGGCGTCGTCGACGGCTTGGGGGTCGGCTTCGGCGTGGGCGTCGGCTTCGGCGTCGCGGTGGGCGCCGGGGTCGGGATCACCGTCGGAGCGATGACCACCGGGATCTGCACGCCGCTGGTCGGCGCGCCGTTGGTGATCACGGGCGCCCCGGCGCCGCCCGACCAGGCCGTCGGCGCATCGATCACGGCGCCCCGGACGACGTAGGTCGCGGACGGGTCGATCGTGCCCGGGTCGTAGCCGATCGAGAACGCGAGCGACGTGCCCGGCGAGGTCATGACCTGGCTGGCGACGACGGTCCCCGTATCGACCTTGACCAGGGCCGCGATCCCGACCGCCGTCGCGCTGAGCCCCCTGATGTCCGATTTGACGATGGTGCCGCTGACCGCGGCGGCCGGCGATGCGGGCACCGCCTGGAGGGGCAGCAGGACGTTCGAGGTCGGGCCGCCGGTGATGACCGGCACGGCCGTCAGGTTCTGCCAGACCTTCGCGCCGTCCTGGAGCGAGGCGAACATCGCGTAGGCGTGGGTGGCCTGGATCGTCGCCGCGTCGTACGGGACGCTGAACGCGAGCGGGACGTTGCCGGGCCGGTTGATCCGCTGGATCCCGATGATGGTGCCCCCGTCGGGCGACGCCGTCTGGTCGACCAGCACGACGACCGCCACGGCGTTCGAGCTCAGCGCGATCTGCTCGGTCGAGGTCAGCTGACCGGTGACCGAGGTCGGTTCCCCGGCCGCCTGGACGAACAACGCGGGGACGAGCAGGAGGAGCGCGAACGCCAGCGTCGCGGCTCGGCGGAGCAGTCGGCGGAGCGGGGTCATGGGGGACTCCCTCGCGGCGGATCGGCGTTCGGGCTGGGCAGTGGACGCCGCCGGCGCAGGATAGCAAACGAGGTGGGGCCCGGTCGCGGCCGGGGTCGGATCAGTCGCGGACCTCGGCCAGCCGGCGGCTCAGGTACCCACGCTCGGTCTCGTTGGCGGCCAGCTCGAGTGCCCGGCCGTACGCCTCCGACGCCTCCGAGCGACGCCCGAGCCGGCGGAGGAGGTCGGCCCGCGCGGCATGAAGGAGGTGGTAGTCGTCGAGCTCGCCGCCGGCCTCGATCCGGTCGATCAGCTCGAGACCGCTGATCGGACCGTCGCGCATCGCGACGGCCACGGCCCGGTTCAGCTGCACGACCGGGGATGGGTCCAGCCGACCGAGCGCGTCGTACAGGAGCGTGATCTGGGTCCAGTCCGTGGCCGCGGACGTCGGGGCTTCGTCGTGGACCGCCGCGATCGCGGCCTGGAGCTGATACGGCCCGGGCCGCCGCATCCGGAGGGCCCGCTCGACGAGCGCCTGCCCTTCGGCGATCCGCTCGCCGTCCCAGCGCGACCGGTCCTGGTCCTCGAGCAGGATGAGCTGCCCATCGCGACCGACACGCGCCTCGCGGCGGGCATCGTGGAGCAGCATCAGGGCGAGCAGGCCGAGGACTTCGGGCTCATCCGGCATGAGCTGCTCGGCGAGCACTCGACCGAGCCGGATGGCCTCGGCCGACAGCTCGCGTCGGACGAGCCCATCCCCCGACGTCGCCGCATAGCCCTCGTTGAAGATCAGGTACAGGACCCGCAGGACGTCACCCAGCCGCTCCGGCAACACGTGGTCGGGCGGAACGCGGTACGGGATCCCGGCGTCGCGGATCTTCTTCTTCGCCCGAACGAGCCGCTGGGCCATCGTCGGCTCGGGAACGAGGAACGCGTGAGCGATCTCCGGGGTCGTCAGGCCGCCCAGCGTGCGCAGCGTGAGCGCGACCCTCGCCTCGACCGGGAGCGCCGGGTGGCAGCACGTGAAGATCAGCCGGAGTCGATCGTCGGCGATCGGGCTCACGGGTTCCTCCGCCTGGGGGCCGACCGCGGCGAGCTCGGCGTCGATCTCGGCCTGGCGCTGGAGCGACGGCGTCTTCTCGACCAGCCGCCTCGCCCGGCGCAGCCGGTCGATCGCCCGGTTCCGGGCCGTCGTGGTGATCCAGGCGCCCGGGTTCGAGGGGAGTCCATCTCGTGGCCAGCGCTCCAGCGCGATGACGAAGGCATCCTGGACCGCCTCTTCAGCAAGGTCGAAGTCGCCGGTCAGCCGGATGAGGGTCGCCACGGCCCGACCCGATTCCTCACGGAACAGGCGGTCGACGGCGGCTCGCGGATCAGGCGTCGGCAACGGTCGCGAGGCTCCTTCCGGTCAACCGCCGGTGCCGTACTCGAAGATCGGGCGAACCTCGATCGAGCCGTGCCGGGCGCCCGGGATCCGCGCCGCGGCATCGATCGCGGCATCCAGGTCGGCTGCCTCGAGAAGGTAGAACCCGCCGAGCGCCTCCTTGGTCTCGGCGAACGGTCCGTCGGTCGTCACCGTCCGACCGTCGCGGACGCGGACCGTGGTCGCGTCCGACGTCGGCTGGAGCGCCTCGCCGGCCTGGAACATCCCTTTGTCCCGGGTCCACTGGGTGAACGCGTCGTACTCGGCGAACTCGGACGTCATCTGGTCGTCGGATGCGGCCTCGGTCGGTTCGGCGGCGTAGATCAAGAGCAGGTAGCGCACTGCGGTCCTCCTGGCCTGGCGATCGTGGCCGCTCGACGGCCACCGGTCACCCTGACGACGAACGGCCGACGCCGAATCGACACCGCCGTGCTCGCCGCGCGCACTCGGCGCCCGGGGGTCAGGGTACCGCGTCGCGGTATCGTTGCCCCATGCCCAAGCGTGAGGAGGTCATCGAGGTCGGCGGCCGGCAGGTGACCGTCACCAACCCGGACAAGGTCTACTTCCCCGAGGCCGGACACACCAAGCTCGACCTCGTCCGCTACTACGTGGCCGTGGCCGACGGCGCGCTCCGTGGCGTGCGAGACCGTCCGATGGCCCTCAAGCGGTTCGTGGACGGCGCGGCCGGGGAGCCGTTCTTCCAGAAGCGTGCGCCGGACAAGCGGCCCGAGTTCATCCGGGTCGCCACGCTGTCCTTCCCGTCGGGTCGGACCGCCGACGAGGTCGTCTTCGACGAACCGGCCGGTCTCGCCTGGGTCGCCAACCTCGGTTGCATCGACCTCAACCCGCACCCCGTCCGATCCGGCGATCTCGACCACCCCGACGAGCTGCGAGTGGACCTGGACCCGGTCCCGGGTGTGGCGTGGTCGCAGATCCGCGACGTCGCGCTCGTCGCGCGCGAGGCGCTCGAGGCCGTCGGCCTGACCGGCTGGCCGAAGACCTCGGGCTCCCGCGGGATCCACATCAACGTCCGGATCGAGCCGCGCTGGACGTACTCGGAGGTGCGCCGCGCCGCGCTGGCGCTGGCGCGCGACGTGGAGCGGCGGGCACCGACGATCGCGACGTCGAAATGGTGGAAGGAGGAGCGCCACGGCGTCTTCCTCGATTACAACCAGAACGCCAAGGACCGGACCGTCGCGTCGGCCTACTCGGTTCGGCCGCTCCCCGACGCGCGCGTCTCGATGCCGCTGCTTTGGGACGAGGTCCCGACGGTCGAGGCCGAGGCGTTCACGTTGGCGACCGTGCCCGCGATCTTCGCCGAACGCGGCGATGCGGGAGCCGGGATCGACGAAGCGGTCGGCTCGCTCGAGGCGCTCCTCGACCTGTCGGCACGTGACGAAGCCGGCGGCCTGGGCGACGCTCCGTGGCCACCGCAGTACCGCAAGCAGCCCGGCGAACCACCGCGCGTGCAGCCGTCGAAGCAGCGCCGCGCGACCGCCGACTACGACACGCCCGAGGCCGAAGCGGAGCGCGAGAAGGCGCGGGCCGCCATGGAGCGCCGCTGGTCGGGCACCCGCCCGACGCCCACGGGTCGACGAATGAGCGCCGATCCCGGTCATCGAGATCGCCCGGGCGGCCAAGAAGGCCGACGCGCTCGCGGGCCTGGAACGATGGAAGGCGCGCTGGCCGGCGGTCACCGGTCTGCTCGAGCCCGCCGACGTCCTGGTCGACGCGATGCGTGGTCGATCCACGACCTGGACCCGGATCCGGGTCAACCTGATCCACGTCCCCGAGGCGGACCGGCCGCCCCAGGAGGCGCTCGACCCGGACTACGACCCGATGACCGAGTACAGCGAGGCCGATCGGGCGGCCTGGCTCGGGGGGCAGGGCTCAGGCCGGCCGTCGGACGAGCAGCCCTAGACCCTGCCGGTCAGCCGGAGGCGCCGGTCGCGGCGACCACACCTCGCGTCAATCGATCCGTGGCCAGAGCATCGCGATACGACGCGAGGACCCGCCCGGGATCGCCCGCGTCGACGGCATCCAGGAACGCCTCGGCCTGGACCTCGTACGGATCGCGCCCATTGGCCGTGACGGCCGCCCCGGACGGTTCGGTGACGACGAGGTCCCAGCCCATCGCATCGCGCTCGGTGGCCAGCCGGATGACGATGCGCAGGTCCCGTGAGACCAGCTCGAGCTCGATGACGGGCGGCGCGGTCAACCGGGTGTTGACGAACGATCCGACCGCGCCCGAGGCGAACTCGAGGACCGCCGAGGTCGATCCGACCACGTCGACCACCCGATCGGTCGGCGTTGGTGGGATCGCGGTGCTCGCGGCCCCGGCCACGGTCGCCTCGCCGACCAGGTAGCGGGCGAGATCGTAGAGGTGGGTCGCCTGCTCAACGACTTGTCCGCCGCCCTGGTCGACCCGTCCCCACCAATCGGGTGCCGGGGTGTCGTCGAGCCAGCGGGCCAGAACGAGCTCGGCGGGGCGGTCCGCAAGCCGTCGCCGGACCTCGGGCAGGAAGTCGAGGCCGCGCCAGTGATAGCCGACGGCCACGACGAGCCCACTCCGGTCGATCGCCTCGGCGACTCGGACCGGAGCGCCGTCGTCACGCGCCGCGAGCGGCTTCTCGACGAGGAAGGGGATGCCGCGCTCGATCAACAAGTCGCACGCGTCCGGCGTCCGATACGGCGGCGTGCACAGGTAGATGATGTCCGGACGTTGGTCGTCGAGCATCCGGACCATGTCCGTGTAGACCGCGACGGCTCGGCCGGCCAGCGTTGCCGTCGCTCGTTCGGTCGTGCGCGACATCATCCCGACGAGCTCGGTCCGACCGAGCCGATCGAGCGCGGCCAGGTGCCACGGGACGATCCAGCCCGCCCCGATGAAGGCGAGCCGCGGGCGCCGTGACGCCGCCGTGCCGGTCACCGGCGCAGCGGCACCGGACCGGTCATCGGGAGGCGCGCAGCGGGCCGGTCACCCGTCGCTCCCGCCGAAGATCGCCGACAGCTCGTAAGCGGCCGTCTCCTCGAGCTGGTCGTAGCGGCAGTCCTCCGGGCGCTTGTCCGGGCGCCAGCGGACGAAGGTCGTCCCGTGGCGGAAGCGATCGCCCTGGAGATGGTCGTACGCGACCTCCACCACCCGCTCGGGCCGGAGAAGCTCCCAGGACAAGTCGCGTCCCCGGTTCCAGCGGCTCGTCGCGCCGGGGACGCGCTGGCCGGAGGCGCCGGCCGCCGCGGCCCAGTCGGACCAGTCGGACCACGGATGGCCGTCCGCGGCGCCCTCGCGCAACGGCGCCAGCTCGGCGACGAGCTCCGCCCGGCGGGCCATCGTGAACGACGCGGTGATGCCGACATGGTGGAGCGTGCCGGCATCGTCGAACAGGCCGAGGAGGAGCGAGCCGATCAGCGTCCCCGGACCGTCCTTGTGCCAGCGGAATCCGGCGACGACACAGTCCGCGGTGCGCTGGTGCTTGATCTTGAGCATCGCCCGCTTGCCCGGCTGGTACGCCGCGTCGAGCCGCTTGGCGATGACACCGTCGAGGCCGGCGCCCTCGAACCGGTCGAACCAGTCGGCGGCGAGTGCCCGATCGAGCGTCGCGGGCGTGAGATGGACCGGCGGCGCCGCCGCTCCGAGGACCGCCTCGAGCCGCGTACGTCGGTCCGCCTGGGGGACGGTGCGCAGATCGTCGTCGCCGAGCGCGAGCAGGTCCCAGGCCACGTACGACGCGGGCGAGGCCTCGGCCAGCATCCGAACGCGCGACTCGGCCGGGTGGATCCGGAGCAGCAGCGCATCGAAGTCGAGGCGGCCGTCCGACCCGGCGATCACCACCTCTCCGTCGAGGACGCACCGCTCGGGGAGCGATGCCCGGAGCGGGGCCGCGAGCTCGGGAAAGTAGCGGTCGAGTGGCTTGAGGTCGCGCGACTGGATCAGGACCTCGTCGCCGTCACGGAAGACCATCGCCCGGAAGCCGTCCCACTTGGGCTCGAACAGCCAGCCCTCGTCGGTCGGGAGTCCGTTCGACGGCTTGGCCAGCATGGGTTCGAGCGGGGGCGTGATCGGCAGTCGCATCGCCCGACGATAGCAGCCTGGGTCGCGCGCGGCCGGAGGGCGCGGTCAGGATCGGAGGCCGCTCGCCTCCACGACCGGCACCCGCCAGGTGAACGCCTCGGCGGGCAGCTTGGCGAGGCGGGACCGGGTCGCCTCGCGCAGGCGCCGGCGGCCGCTCGGACTGAGGTCCTCGAAGACCTCCCGCTCGGCGTACTCCTCGAGGAACGCCGCGTACGTCGACGGGTCGTACGGGTGGACCAGCTCGATCGCCTGCGCCCGGACGTCCTCGAAGCCGGCGTCGCGGAGCTCGGTCGCGGCCTCCTCGGCGGACAGGTAGTCGCCGCTGCGTTCCTCCTCGGGTTCGGAATCGTCGCGGTAGTCGATGTCGTCGAGGGCATCCTCGAACGCCTCGTCGGGCGCGAACGGCGCTTCGTCGTCCGCCGCCATCCAGGTCACCGACGCGAACCGGCCACCCGACCTGAGGACGCGACGGACCTCGGCGACGACGGCCGACCGATCGGCGACCAGCTGGAGGACGAAGGACGACACGACGAGATCGAAGACACCGTTGTCGAACGGCAGGCGCCCGGCATCGCCGGCCACGAAGTCGACTCGGGGCCGCTCGTCGGGACCGAGTCCGCCGTCCGCCTCTCGCTCGGCGATGCCGAGCATCCCACTGGAGGCGTCGAGACCGGTCACCCGGACCGCGCGCCAGCGACGGGTGGCTTCGATGGCGAGAAGGCCGGCTCCGGTGCCGAGATCCAGGACATGGGGGGCCGCCCCGTCGGCACGCGCGGGCGGGGCATCGGCCAGGAGGCGAAGCGCCGTCGGCGCGAGCACTGGCTCCCACCACTGGCGGTAGCGCGCGGCGGAGGCGTCGTAGCGGGCCTGGATCGTCCCCATGGCTGCGATCCCCCGGACGCTAGCTGCCGGTCGAGTCCTCGTCCGACGACTCGCCGGCCTCCGAGGCTCCAGCCTCCTCGCCCTCCTCGCCGGCCTCGCCCTCGGCGGCGACCTCGACGACCTCTTCCACTTCCTCGACGCGCGGCTGCTGGACCCGGGCCACGATCTCGTCGAGGTCGGTCAGCAGCGTCACGTCGTCCGGGATGACGAGGTCGCGGACGTGGACGGTCGCCTCGAAGTCCACCAGGGAGTCGATGGGCAGGTCGATCGACTGCGGCAGGTGGTCCGGCAGCGCCTTCACCTTGACGCTCTCGAGCATGTGCAGGAGCGTCCCGCCGAGCTTGTCGACCGCGGCGGACTCGCCGGTCGTCACGAGCGGGACATCGACCGTCAGCTCCTCGGTCATCCGCACGGCGAACAGGTCGACGTGCAGCATCCGGTGGTAGACGGGGTCGCGCTGGATGCTCTGGACGAGGACCGGCGTCGCCTTCTTGCCTTCGACCGACAGGTCGACCAGGGCGTTCTGCCCGATCTTCCGCTGGAGCGACTCGAACTCGTGCGTGTCGATGGTCAGCGATTGCGACGGCACGCCGCGACCGAAGACGACGGCCGGCAGCTGGCCGGCCCGGCGCAGACTGGCGACGCGCTTGCCGGTCAGCTCGCGCTTGGTGGCGGCCAGGGTCGGCCGGGTGATGCTCATGGTGGGTGGGGCTCCTCCGTCGGTTGCATCGGGCACGGTAGCACAGGGCGCGGTCCGACCCCTTCGGCCACGGCGTCTCGTTCGGGGTAGCATCTGGCCCATGGCCGCAACCATCCTGATCGTCGAGGACGAGTTCGCCGTCGCGCGTGGCATCCAGTTCGCCCTGCAGCAGGAGGGCTACGAGGTCGTCGTCGCTCGGTCCGGCGAGGAGGGGCTCGAGTTCGCGACCGCGCAGGCTCCGGACCTCGTCGTGCTGGACGTCCGGCTCCCCGGGATCGACGGCTTCGAGGTGCTCCGCCGGCTGCGCGCCGCCGGATCGAAGGCCCCGGTGCTGGTCCTGACCGCCCGCGACGACGAGGTCGACAAGGTCATCGGCCTGGAGCTCGGTGCGGACGATTACCTGACCAAGCCGTTCGGGTTGCGCGAGCTGATGAGCCGGATCAAGGCGCTCCTGCGCCGCGCCTACGGCGACCTCGCCGATGCGGCCGGCGGTCGGGTCATCCGCCATCGCGACCTGCTCATCGACCTCGACCGGCGCCGCGTCCAGCGTGGAAGCCGACGGATCAGCCTGACGGCGACCGAGTTCGAGATCCTGCGCCACCTGGCCAGCCGACCCGGGCGGGTCTATTCGCGGCGCGAGCTGCTCGAGCTGCTACGGGACTACGAAGCGCTCGACCAGGACGAGAAGACGATCAACGTCCACGTCAGCCACCTGCGCGAGAAGATCGAGGACGATCCGTCGACGCCCGTGTTCGTGCTGACGGTTCGAGGGGCCGGCTACGCCTTCGCCGAGCGCTGAGCCGAGCGCGGCCCCCGGCGAAACCACGGGAACGGGGCGGACCTTCCAGCTACCCGGCGCGATCCGCCGGATCATGCCGCGGACATTCCAGGGCCGGCTCACCCTTGGATTCATCTCGGTCGTCTCGCTGACCCTGCTGATGGTCGGGCCGGCCGTCATCATCCGGCTCGACGACTACTTCCTCCAGCAGGAGCAGACCAACCTCGAGAGCCGGGCGAACTCGACGGTCTCGATCATCGCCCTGTTGGTCAACCAGTCGGTGGATCCGCCGATCGTGACCCCGGACAACGAGCTGACCGCTCGCGCCGGCACCTATCTCACGTCGAAGCTGATGCAGGGCATCGCCAACGATGCCCAGGCAGACATGCGGATCGAGGTCGGCCTGCCCACGCGCGGCGCCGATGGCGAGGTGTCCCTCGTGGCGGCTCCCAACGGGACGCTTCTCGTGCCCCAGGTCGCCGAACCGAAGCGAGGCCAGACGAAGGAGCCTCTCTCGGCGACGTCCTCGGTCGCGTCTACAGACACCGGCGCGCTGTTCCCGTGGGCGATCAACGTGACCCTGTCGAACCCGTACACCTACCGCACGTCGACCCTGACCCAGGTGACCGGGCTGTTCCTCGTGGTCGGTCTCATCGCGTTCATGGTGTCGGTCGTCGTCGCGTCATTCCTCGCCCGCCGGTTCACCACGCCGCTCCGCCGGCTGACCACCGCGGCTCGCGACCTCGAACAGGGGATGCTCGGCAGTCGCGTCCCGACGCGCCTGGCGGCGACCGGTGCGGTCGAGATCTCCGAGCTGTCCCGCCAGTTCAACGCGATGGCCGATCGCCTCGAGGAGAGCGTCGCGATCATCCGGCGGGACCGCGACCGGAGCCGGGACTTCCTGGCCGATGTGTCGCACGAGCTGCGGACGCCGATCACCGCGCTCCGGATGTCGAACGAGCTGCTCAGCGAGAGCGCCGGCGACGACCCGGAGACCCGCGCGGAGTTCCTCGAGTCCAGCCGCCAGCAGCTCGAACGACTCGACTGGCTGGCCCAGAACCTGCTCGAGCTGTCCAAGCTCGATTCGGGGCTCGTGCTCCTCGACCTGCGCCCGGACGACCTCCGTGCGGCGGTCGAGTCGTCGGTCGAGCAGGCGCGCGGGTCCGCCGCGCGACGCGGCCTGGATCTCAAGCTCGAGCTGCCGCGCAATCCGGTCCGGGTCCGGCACGATCCCCAACGGATCGGCCAGGTCGTGACGAACCTGGTCGGCAACGCGCTGAAGTTCACGCCGCGCGGCGGTTCGGTGCGGGTCGAGCTCGCGTCGACCGCCGAGGGCGCTCAGATCGTCGTCTCGGACACCGGCATCGGCATCGATGCCTCCGAGCTGCCGCGGATCTTCGACCGGTTCTACCGCGGGACGCTCGCCAACGAGGCGCGCGGCAGTGGCAGCGGGCTCGGCCTGGCCATCGTCAAGTCGATCGTCGATCTCCACGCGGGACGCATCGCGGTCGACAGCCGCCTGGGCGTCGGGACGACCTTCACGGTCAGCCTGCCGAAGGACCCACGGACGGCCGAGGACAACTCGCTCCAGCGGCCGATCCCGCCGCAGGTGGTGCCCGCCGTGGATGGGGGCCCGGCCGCCGAACCGGCCGCCGAACCCGCCAGATAGCGGATTCTTCACCATCCGCAGCCTCCTGAGTGAATCCGGAGCCGTCAGGCTAGGAGCCACCTGCCGGTTGCCGCATCGCACATCGCGTCCCCGAGGAGCCCACACCCGCCCATGAACGAACGACCGACCGAGCCCTACGATCCCGCCGACCCCGCCTCGACCGGCGAGGCCCAGGCGACACCGACCCCACCGGCGACGCCGACCGGGCAACCGATCATCTCGCCGGTGACCCCGCCGGCCTCGACCAGTCCCGCGGCCCCGCCGCCGCCGGTCTACGTCGCGCCCGCCGCCCCGATCCCGATGAGCACGGCCGGCGGCAGCGCCGCCCCGGAGGATCCTGCTCCGTTCGCCGCGTTCTCCCCCGAGCCCGACCGCGTCGATCGGGACCGCGCCACATGGCAGACCCCCGCCCAACCGACGCCCGAGACGTGGTTCGAGCCGGCCGCGGCCGCCGCGACCGTCAGCACCTCGGCGGCCGCCACGTCCTCGGCGCCGAGCGCGAACCGCCGCCGAGGCGGTGGCATCCTCGTCCCGGTCTTCTCGGCCGCGCTCATCGCCGCGATCCTCGCGTCCGGCGGGACGTACCTCGCGCTGCGAGCGAGCGGCGCGCTCGACCAGCCGGCCGCGGCGGTCACCGCTCCGATCGGGCAGACCACAGGAGTCACTCAGCCGATCAAGATCGACGAGTCATCGGCGATCATCGCCGTCGCCGCGAAGGTGGGTCCGGCAGTCGTCCGGATCGTGACATCGGCGAACGCCAACCCGAACGACCCGACCGCGACCGAGGGGATCGGCTCCGGGATCATCTACGACAAGAACGGCTGGATCCTGACCAACCGCCACGTCGTATCCGGGAGCGACACGCTCCAGGTCGAGCTCAAGGACGGGCGCCGGTTCGAGGGCAAGATCTACGGGATCGACACCCTGACCGACCTGGCCATCGTCAAGATCGAAGCGACCGACCTGCCGACGGCCGCCCTCGGCGACTCGTCCGCGCTCAAGGTGGGCGAGACGACGATCGCCATCGGCAGCCCGCTCGGGACCTATTCGAACACCGTGACCAGCGGGATCCTGTCCGCGACGGGCCGGACGATCGATACGGACACCGGGTCGATCAACAACCTCCTCCAGACGGACACCGCGATCAATCCGGGGAACAGCGGCGGCCCGCTGCTGGACGCCGGCGGCAACGTCATCGGGATCAACACCGCGATCGCCGCCAATGCCAACGGCATCGGCTTCGCCATCCCGATCAACATCGCCAAGCCGATCATGGAACAGGCGGTCGCGGGGCAGGAGCTGGCCCGACCGTACCTCGGCATCCGCTACGAGATGCTCGACGTCCAGCGGGCCGGCGAGCTCAACCTGTCGGTCACCGACGGCGCCTACATCGACGGCGGCCAGACCGGGGCCGGGCAGGGCGACGCGGTGGTCCCGGGCCAGCCGGCCGACAAGGCCGGCATCAAGGAAGGCGACATCATCGTCTCCATCGAAGGTCAGGCGATCGACACCGAGCATCCGCTCGACTCGGTACTGACCCAGTTCGCGCCGGGCCGGACGGTCACCGTCGGGCTCCTGCGGAATGGCCAGAAGCAAGAGGTCAAGGTCACCCTCGGGACACGTCCCGCCGACCTGCAGCCTTAGCTCCTCGGCCGCTCCCCGCGACTTTCTTCGGACCCCGGCGTTCCCCCGACGCCGGGGTCCGGCCGTCCTCATCATCGATCGGTCCCGCGGCGTCAGCGGCGGCGGATGATCTCCACGCCGGCGTAGGCGAACGTCCCCTCGATCGGGGCGTTCGGCTTGCGGATCCGGACGATGACCTCGTCGATCGGGAAGTCGGCCAGCAGCTCGTGGGCGATCGCTTCGGCCAGCGCCTCGATCAGCCGGAAGCTGGTCGACTCGACGATCGCCCGGCAGCTCTCGAACACCTCGCCGTAGTCGACCGTCCGGGTCAGGTCGTCCTCGAGCCCGGCCGGGCGGAGATCGAGCGCGAGCTCGACGTCGACATGGAAGGGCTGGGCGACGCGCTGCTCCTGCTCGAGGACGCCGTGGCGACCCATGAAGACCATGTCGTGGAGGACGATCCGGTCGGTCATGAGACCCGGTCCTCGGTCGCGCCCCGGACCACCGCGTCCGTCATCCGGGCGGCCCGGACGTTGGCCAGGACGTCGTGGACGCGGACGATATCGGCCCCCCCGGCGATCCCGAGCGCGGTCGTCGCGAGGGTCGCCTCGAGACGCTCGTCGGCGGGCAGGTCGAGGACCCGCCCGAGGGTCGACTTGCGCGACGTCCCGAGCAGGATCGGCCGGCCCAGGACGCGCAGCGCCCCGAGCTCGCGCAGCAGGGTGAGGTTGTGATCCGGCGTCTTCCCGAAGCCGAACCCGGGGTCGACGATCAGCGAGTCCCAGGCACAGCCGACCCGGAGCGCCCGGTCGATGGCCCGACGAAGGTCGTCGATCAGCTCGCGCATCAGGTCGGTGTAGCGCGGTTCCTCGCGGTTGTGCATCAGCACGATCGGCACGGCGCGGACGGCTGCCAGCCGGAGGAGTGCCTCGTCCTCGGACACGCCCCAGACGTCGTTGATCAGCGACGCCCCGGCATCGAGCGCGGCGGCGGCGACCGACGGCTTCGTGGTATCGACGCTGACCGGTCCGTCGGGCCTGGCCGCTCGAAGGGCCGCCACGATGGGGACCACCCGCCGGGCTTCCTCGTCGGCCTCGACCGCGACATGTCCGGGACGGGTCGACTCGCCGCCGACGTCCAGGATGTCGGCGCCTTCGGCGATCATCCGGTCGGCCTGGGCGAGCGCGGCCCGCACCGCTCCACCGGGGTCTGCGTTCGTCTCCGCGGCCAGGAGACCGTCAGCGGAGAACGAGTCCGGCGTCGCGTTGACGATGCCCATGACGAACGTCCGCTCGCCCCAGGTGAACCGCCGACCACCGATGTCGGTCGTGCCGAGCGGACGGTCGAGCGCCCCGGTCACCGGACCGCCGCCAACGCCTCGGGGCCGGTCGGGTTCGGCCGCCCGTCTCCACGGAGGTCGTCGCGCAGCTCCGGGTCGTCGACGAGGATGGCGCGGACGGCGCCGACCAGGTAGAGCGAGCCGGCGACGACGATGGGACCCTCGGCCTCGGCCAGGGCCTGCTCGAGCGCCGCAGCCACGGGGACCGCCACCGTGGTCCGGGACCGCGGTGCCACGGATGTCCAGCCGTCCTTGAGGCGAGTCGCGGGCAGCGCCCGGGGGACATCCACCTCGGTGCAGATGACGCGCGCGGCTCGGACCGCCGGCGACGACGCCAGCGCGGCGAGGACGCCTGCCACGTCCTTGTCCGACATCGTCGCCAGGATCAGCGTCAGCGGCGGCGGCGCGGGCGCATCGTCCCCTCCGCTCAGCATCGGCCGGAGGTCCTCGATGGCTCGAGCCAGGACCGCCGCCCCGGCCGGGTTGTGGGCGCCGTCGAGGAGGACGTCGATCGGCGGTCGTCCGGCTCCGTCGCGACGCGCCACGATGAGCTCCAGCCGTCCGGGCCAGCGCGCGTCGGCGAAGCCGCGCCGGCGCGCCTCGTCAGGGGCCTCGGCGATCCCGGCCGCGGCGAGCGCATCGAGGACGGCGTCGGCGACCGCGGCATTGGCCGCCTGGTGACGGCCGCGCAGGCCGATCCGCGTCTCGCCCAGCCGCGGGAGACCGACCACGATCCCGTCGCGATCCCAGCCGACGAGGGGAGGCGGCTCCACCTCCGTCAGCGGGACGCCGAGGCGATGCGCCCGCCGGCGGATGACCCGCAACCCGTCGCCGCCGGCCCCGGTCACCGCCAGGTCCCCGCGCTCGATGATGGCGGCCTTCTCGCGGGCGATCGCCGGGATCGTGTCACCGAGCCGATCCATGTGGTCGAGGTCGACGTTGGTGATCGCCGCGACACCGCCGTCCCAGGCGTGGGTCGCGTCGAGACGGCCGCCGAGCCCGACCTCGACGAGGGCCACGTCGACCCCGGCCTCCGCGAACCAGCGGAAGGCGACGGCCGTCAGCAGCTCGAACTCGGTCGGTGGATCCCGTCGCGGCAGCCGTCCGGCCGCGACCAGCACCTCGTCGACGACCCCGGCGAAAGACGCGGGGTCGATGGGCCGGCCGTTGACCTGGACGCGTTCGCGATAGCTGACGAGGTGCGGCTTCGGGGTCTCCGCGACGCGCAGCCCGGCCGCGCGCAGCGCCGAGCCGGCGAGGGCCAGCACGCTGCCCTTGCCGTTGGTCCCGCCGATGAGCGCGCCGCGGACCGCCAGCTGGGGGTCGCCCAGCTCGCGCAGCAGCGCCCGCGTCCGGCCGAGGCCCAACCGGATCCCGAAGCGACCGCGTTCCTGGAGGGCCCGAAGCGCCTCTTCATAGGTGAGGTCGCTCACGTCACTCCCTGGACAGCTCGTCCTCGTAGAAGACGCACTGGTTGAACCGCGGGGTCAGGCACACGTCGTTGACGTAGCCCTGCTCGAGATGGACGCCCCCGCGGAGCTGACAGCGCGATACGTTGGCGTCCTGGCGGATGAGCGCCTTGAGGAGGTGAGGGGCCTGGATCGGGATGGCCCCACGGGTGCCGGTCATGTAGAAGTGCGGACAGACGTTGCGCCGGAGGTTGGGCAGTCCGAAGGCGCCGTTCCGACCCATCATCGGCAGGGGGGATACCCGGGGCGGGTGCCGGTCTGCGGCGGCGGTGCGGTGCTGACTCGGGCGATCGGCCCGACGCCGAACGAGGGGCGCCCGGTCGGTCCGGTGGATCGATCGCTCTTGGGATTCCGGGCGTGCAAACCAGCCTCGCGCTCGGACGGACGTCACCCAACGCCCGCTCACCGCGCCAGAGTACAACGCGGCGCGCTCGGCGCGAGTGGTCCAGCGAGCATGGCGATGCCGCGCGCCGTGCGACAATGCAGCTCGATGACCAATCGGCGCCAGCGCTCGTCCCAGGTCCGGCCCCGCCCGCCGTCGACCGGACGCCCGGCTCCGCCGAAGCGGACGGGCTCGCGACCTCCGCGCACCGAACCGCATCGCGCCGCATCGCAAGATCGAGCGCGGGTCCAGCATGCCGGTCTACCTCAGGATCGCGATCGTCATGGTCATCGTCGCCATCGGCGGCGTGATCGTGTTCGCCGGCGTCGGGGTCCTGGGTCGCGTCGTCGGCAACGTCGCCTCGAGCTTCCAGGATGCGGTCTCCAAGGTCACGACCAGCCCCAGCCCCAGCCCGACCGAGGCGGCGGCACCGAACGCCCCCGCCCTCACGGTGCCGGAGGAGTCATACACCAACCAGAAGACGGTCGACCTGACGGGGACCGTGCCGAGCGCGTTCATCGGCCAGGACGGCGTCTCGGTCCGGATCTACCGAGCGCTCCCGGACCAGGCGCCCGAGAAGATCGACGAGGTCCCGATCGGTCAGACCGCCGGCTTCACCGTCGCCGGGGTCGAGCTGGTCATCGGTCGCAACGACTTCACCGCCACGCTGATCGGCCCGGGTGGCGAGAGCGATCCGTCGAAGGCGGTGACGTACGTCCTCGACAAGACGAAACCCAAGATCGTCATCACCAGGCCGTCGAAGACGGCCGTGGTCAACGGCAAGACGGTGACGATCATCGGCAAGACCCAACCCCGGAGCGACCTCGTCGCCACCAACGAGGCCAACCACGCCTCGATCACCGGGACGGCCGATGACGCCGGCACGTTCAAGCTCATCCTGGCCATCGCCAACGGGCCGAACGGGATCAAGATCACGGCGACCGACCCGGCCAACAACCAGGGAGCCGTGGTGATCAACGTCAATCGCGGCAAGGGCAAGCTGAACGCCGATCTCACATCCTCGAAGTACCAGTTCATCCGGCGTCAGCTCCCGGACAACATCGTCCTGACCGCCACCGTCACCGATCCGGACGGCAAACCCCTCGACGGCGCCACGGTCACCTTCAGCCTGACGATGCGTGGGGTCGCACCCATCACTCGGACCCTGACGACCGACGGCGAGGGCAAGGCGAAATGGAGCGTGACGATCCCGAAGGGTGCCGGCCTCGGCCGGGGCGGCGCGGCGATCCTCGTCCAGACGAAGGACTTCGGGCAGACGACCGCGCAGACCTTCCTCACCGTCAACAAGTAGTCTCGGCGAAACCGACGGCGGCCTGCGAGCGGACGTGGCGCCGCGGGCCGGCTCGACACGGGCGCAGGGCGCAGCTACCATCCGGCCATGCCGATGTGGCGCTGCCCGCATTGCCGGACCCCACAGGCCGAGGCCGCTCGGTGCTGGGTCTGCCACCGCTCCAGCACCAGCTGCGCCACCTGCGCCAACTTCCGGCTCGCCGTGTTCGGCGGCGTCGGTTACTGCGGTCTGGATCGCCGTCGAGAGCGTCTCGCCGGCGACGAGATCCGGGCCTGCTGGTCGCCACCCATCGCGCTCGTGGCCGGGAGCGCCTCCGTCGAGATCCAGGCGCCGACCGGCGAACACGCGTTCGCTCCGGGGACACTGATCCCGGCCGATGCCGATCCGCTCAGCGCCGACCAGCCGAGCACGTTCTGGGTCGAGCTCGAGGCCTGAGCCTCCGTCGAGCCCCGCGGGCGACGCGATCGAGCCGGACTACGGGCCGGGCGGACAGGTCGGGAACGGGTACGACGCCGGATCGTAGACGCCGAGGTCGATCGCGGTCCCGGCGGCGCGCTTCTTGCCGGGCAGCGGCAGCTGCTCGAACACGAGGGAGTCGTCCGCCGCGATGTAGCCGGCCGGTTCGGGTGTCACCGTGCCGACGGTGAACCCGTCCGCCTCGATATCGGCCTTCGCCTGGCTGAACGCCTGGCAGCGGTACTCACCGACGGTGGTCAGCAAGGCGGTCGGCGTCGGGGTGGGTGCGGCCGTCGGGGTCGGCGTCGGACTCGGGCTGGGCGTCGGCGACGGCGTCGGCGATGGCGTCGCGCTCGGCTCCGGGCCCTGCGACACGACGTAGTCGATCGTCGTGCCGGATGCGACCTCGACCCCGGCGGCCGGTGACGTCGAGACGACCGAACCGGCGACGACGATCGGGTCGAAGGCCTGGGTCGCCGTGCCCGGGGTCAGCCCGGCCGTTACCAACGCCTTGAGCGCGGCCGATTCGGTCTGGTTCTTGACGTCGGGGACGGCGACCAGCGCCTGACCGGTGACGACGGTGAGGTTGACCGTGGAGCCGCGCTCGACCGTCGCGTTCTGACCCGGATCCTGGGCGGTGATCGTGCCCTCGGGCTGGTCGTTGCTCTTGACGAACTGGGTCGCCTTGATGACGACGCCGGTGGCGTCCGCCAGGGGTTGCGCCTGCGCGAGCGTCTGACCGACGAAGTTCGGCACGACGACCTGGGTGGCGGTCGGGGTGGTCCCGCCGGTCAGCATCTTGAACGCCAGGAACCCGACGAGCGCCAGGATGGCGAGGCCGAGCAGACCGGCGATCCACGGCCACGGCCCCGTGCCGCCGTCATCGCCATCGTCGGCGAGCGGTGGGGGCGGGGCCACGGGCGGCGGGGTCGATCCCGAACCCGCGCCGGCGTAGGCGTCCGGCGCATACGGGATCGGTCCAGCCGGATTGGCCCGGGCGACGCCGGCCGCCACGGCCGTCGCGGCCGCAGCGGCGCCGACCCCGGCGACGCCCGCGGTGCGGTCGGCCAGGTCGTCGGCGAGCGCGTCGGCCATCGCCGCGGCAGAGGAGAACCGCTCGGCCGGGTCGATGGCCATCGCCTTGCGGCAGATCGCCTCGATGACCGGTGGGATCCCGGCCCGGTAGGCCGACGGCATCGGGACCGGCGGGGTCAGCCTCGCCATGGCGATCGACGCGGCGCTGTCGCCCTCGAACGGACGACGCCCGGCGAGCATCTCGAACAGGACGACGCCCAGGCTGTAGATGTCGGAGCGCTCGGTCGCCGGCTCGCCGCGGGCCTGCTCGGGGCTCATGTACTGGACCGACCCGAGGGTCGTCCCGGGGAGCGTCATCTGGGCCTCGGCGATGGCCCGGGCGATCCCGAAGTCCGTGACCAGGACGCGCCCGTCGTGCGACAGGAGGATGTTGCCCGGCTTGATGTCGCGGTGGACGATCCCGCGCGCGTGCGCCACCGCCAGGGCACGGCCGACGTCCGCGGCGATACGGGCGGACTGCGACGCGGACAGCGGTCCCGTCCGCCGGAGGAACGTCGCGAGGTCCTCGCCGTCGACGTAGTCCATCACGATGAACGGCCCCGCCGGGTCCATCCCGAAGTCATGGACGACGACGATGTTGGGCGAGCTCAGCGAGGCGACCGACTGCGCCTCCATCCGGAATCGGGCGACGAAATCGGGGTCGCGGCCGTACTCGGGCCGGAGGACCTTGACGGCGACGTCACGGCCGAGCTGGCTGTCCGTGGCGCGGAAGATGGTGGCCATGCCGCCCTGGCCGAGCAGCTCGACCAGCCGATACCGTCCACCGAGGACGCTTCCGATCTCCGCCAAGTCCAACCCTCATAGCTCGTGGATGCGGCCCGCCCGGCCGGGCTCGCCGGGCATGGTACCCCACCGTTGACGAGTGCCCCCGACCTCCGGTGACGCCGCGGCAGGGCGGTTGCGACCCGGTCAGAGCTCCAGGTGGGCCAGATACTCCCGGAATTCCGCCGCCAGGTCGGGCCGCTCGAGGGCCAGCTCGACCGAGGCCTTGAGCCAGCCCATCGTCGTCCCGGCGTCGTATCGCTTGCCCTCGAATTCGTAGCCGTAGACGGCCTGCTCCTCCATCAGCGCCTCGATCGCGTCGGTCAGCTGGATCTCGCCGCCGGCGCCGCGCTGGGTCTGCTCCAGCTTCTCGAAGATCTTGGGGGTGAGGATGTATCGGCCGATGATCGCCAGGTCGGACGGCGCGACGGATGGATCCGGCTTCTCGACGACGCCCTTGACCCGATGGAGCCGGCCGTGGTCGAGCTCGTCGCCGGCCGGTTCCGGATCGATCACGCCGTAGCGGCCGGTCTCCTCGTGGGGGACCTGCATGACCGCGATGACCGAGGCGTGGGTCTGGTCGTAGGCGTGGATCAGCTGTCCGATGGCAGGTCGCTCGGACGACCAGCACGTCGTCGGACAGGATGACCGCGAAGGGCTCGTGGCCGACCAGCTCCTTGGCCATCAGGACGGCGTGGCCGAGGCCGAGCTGCTCCTTCTGGCGGACGTAGGTGATCTGGGCCAGGTCGCTGATGTGACGGATGCGCCGGAGCATCTCGATGTCGCCGCGCTCCTCGAGCAGGTGCTCGAGCTCGAACGAGAGATCGAAGTGGTCCTCGATCGCCCGCTTCTGGCTGCTGGTGACGATGATGACCTGCTCGATGCCGGCGGCGACCGCCTCTTCGACGGCGTACTGGATGACCGGCTTGTCGACGAGCGGCAGCATCTCCTTCGGCTGAGCCTTCGTCGCCGGCAGGAACCTGGTGCCCCATCCGGCGGCCGGAAAGACGGCTTTGCGGACTCGCATCGAACCTCGGGGGCGGCGCTCGTGGACCCGCGGAGTATACCGCGGGGCCCTCCGCCGACCCGCTGGGAGGAGGTGGTCGAGCCGTCGCCGATGGTCGCCGGCCCGGGACCGCCGGGTCACCGACTCGGCCGCGACGGCCTCGCCCTCGACGGTCCCGTCGGCCGGGCTGGCCCGCTCGCGCTGGAGCAGGAGCGCCGCGACGAGCACGCACGCGCCGCCGACGAGCTGGACCGGCCGCAGCGTCTCGGCCAGCAGGACGGCAGCCAGGACGGCCCCCACGACCGGTTCGATCAGCATCAGGATGCCGGCGCGGACGCCGCCGATCCAGCGGATCCCGACCAGGAACAGCGTGGTCGGGACGCCGGCCCCGAGGACGCCGGCGACGACGAGGTAGGCCCAGCCCGGACGGATCGTCGAAGGGCTGGGCGAGCGTGCTCCGCCTGCCCGGTCAGGACGGCGAACGCCAGGAACCGAGGAAGCCGCCGCCGAGGACGACGAACGACGCCTCGTCGGTCGGCAGGGCCGAGTAGCCGCGCCGGCTGACCAGGATGAACACGACCTGCATCGTGGCCGCGACGAAGGCCAGCAGCAGTCCGCCGAGGTCGAAGGTCAGGCCGGTGGCCGGGTCGATCCCGCCGACCACGACGATCGCCATCCCGAGCGTCGCCAGCGGTCAGCGCCGCAAGCTGGACCCGGTCGGGTCGTCGGCGCTCGATCGCCACGACGACGACGGTCACGAGGGCCGGGTAGGTGTAGAACACCAGGAGCGCCAGGGCGATCGTGACCCGCTGGAAGGCCGAGAAGATCGCGAGGTTCAGGACCACCCCGGCCAGGGTGACGACCGCGAGCGAAACACGACCGCGTGAGGACAGGACGCCCCAGCCGACGACCCGCCGGCCCCGCGCGACGCGCAATCCGATGACGCCGGCGACCACGAGCGTCCCGAACAGTGCCCGCCAGGAGACGAACCCGACCGTCGCCAGCCCGGCGTTCTGCTCGGCGAGCCTGGACAACGGGCCGAGCGTCCCGAACAGGCACGCCGCGACGACGACCGACAGGCTCCCGAGGTTCGCGTGCCGCCGTTCGACCGGTCAGTCCCCGGCGGTGTCGGTGGCCTGGTCCGGCCGGGCGGCGCGGAGGGTGATCGCCGTGAACGGGATGCGGATCTCGCGGAATACCTCGATCGACACGAGGAATCCGGCCAGCAGGAAGAGGACCGCCAGGAACTTGCCGACCTGGAAGTACTCGGTGATGCCGAACCGGTTGAGGCGTCGCCGCCGCTGGCGAGGATGCCGCCGATCGCGATGAGGACCGTCGCCGGGACGCGGCTGTTGATCCGGCCGGTCCGGAAGGCGTGGAACGCGAGCGGGATCGAGGCGACGAAGTTGACCGACGATGGCGACCGGCGCGATCAGCAGGTTGAACAGGAACTGGTCGCCCGTCTGCTCCGGGTCGAGCGAGTAGTCGAGGACCCGCCGCTTGGGCATGAAGACGTAGGTCGAGAAGACGGCGCCGAGGATCAGGACCAGGCCGCCGGTGATGTTCATGAACGGGGTCAGCAGGCGGAGGGTCCCCGGGAACAGGTCGCCGACCGGGACGTTGGTGGCCGGGTCGAGGGCGTAGCCGGGCGGCGCCAGCGTGGCGGTCAGCATCAGGACGAAGCTCAGCAGCGTGGCGCCGACCACGGCGACCGCGGCCAGGTACGGCCAGCGGTCGTTCTGGAAGTACGTCTCGACGCCGATCGCGATGGCCAGGACGATCGCGGCGATGAAGTACAGGATCGGGGAGGTCCCGGCCCCCGGATAGTCGTACGCGGCGCTGGGTCAGGAAGGTGAACAGACCGGCCAGGAACAGGCAGAACGCGAAGGTGTAGCCGAACCGCGTCCGTCCGAGCAGGAACGCCGTCCCGAGGCCGAGCCAGCCGGCCGTCCAGACGGCACCGGTCAGGTACCAGGTCCGGTAGAGCGGCTCGCTCCAGCCTGACTCGACGCCGCCAGGCCTCGCAGCCCGCGGCGATCCCGAAGAACAGCATGCCCGATCGCCCAGATGAGCTGGTAGGCCTGGCGTCGCTCGCGCCACTGGTCGAACAGGGCACGCTGAAGACGAGCGGCAAGAGCGCGGTCAGCGCCGGGAGCAGGATGGTCAGGCTCATCGATCGCGGGCTCTCGTTGGGGACCCTGTCAGGCCGGGACGAACTCGTGAGCCTCGCGATGGAGGCCGTCGCACAGGCCCCAGCGGGGATCGTCGCCCGGGATCGGCGACCGGCCGCATCAGCTCCCGGACCTCGCCGCGGCGGCAGAACAGGTACCCCTTGCCGGCCATCCAGCGTCGAACGTGACTCGGGTCCGGGTGGAACTGGAAGGGGCCCGGGTTGATCGCCGGACGATCCGTCCATGACGCCGCGGCCTCCGGCGACACGATGTCGAGGAGGTTGATCCGCCACGGGGTACCCGAGATGACCTCGAGGCAGCCGTCGCAGCGGGTGGCGACGTTGTCCTTGACGATCGTCCGGATGTGGACACCCATGATCTCCATCGGCCCGATCGTAGCAGGTGCGCCCGGAGTGGGACCTGACCGCTAGAGTGCGCCGATGGCCGCCTCGCCCCGCGCCTTCGTCCTCCGCCACACCCGCCTCCGACCGGTGCCGGGTCTGGAGGAGATCCGCCTCCACCTCGCCGACGAGGCGCTGTCGCTGTGGCACGCGGTCCAGCTCGAGACGAAGCGATCCGGACGCTCCCGTCCCGTTCTGGGCGTTCGCCTGGGGCGGCGGGCTCGCGATCGGACGCTACCTCCGCGAGCACCCGGATGCCGTCGCCGGTCGCCGGGTGTTCGACCTCGGATCCGGGTCCGGGCTGGACGCGATCGCGTCGATGCACGCCGGGGCGTCCGAAGCGACCGGTGCCGACATCGATGCGTTCGCCGCAGCAGCGATCGGACTCAACGCGCGCGCCAACGGACTGCGGGTCGACGTCGTGCGGCGGGATGTCCTGGACGACGAGCCACCGGACGTCGACATCGTCCTCGCCGGCGATTGCTGGTACGACCTGACCCTCGCGGAGCGGGTCCTGCCGTGGCTGCTCCGCGCCCGGGAACGCGGGATCGACGTCCTCGTCGGCGATCCCGGGCGCCGCTACCTGCCGACCGCGGAGCTGGTCGAGCTCGCGTCGTATGAGGTCCGGACCACGACCGAGCTCGAGGATCTCGAGCTGAAGCGCGGTGCCGTCTTCGCGCTGCGCCGATAAGGCGAGCCGCGGCGCCGATGGGAGCGATCGGCGGCGCCGTGAGCGCGAGCCGGGCTAGGTCGTCTTCGAGGTCCCGGCGCCCTTCGTCTTCGGCTGCTTCGGCTTCTTCGGGGTCTTCGCCTTCTTGTCCACGTCGATCCTCCGGCTGGTGACTGGTAGGGCGGATGCTCCCACGTCGTCCGCGATCCGGCCAGCCCCGTGTGCCAGCTCGTCCGGCCGATGGGAGGGGCTACTCTTGTCGGACACCCAAGGAGCCCGAATGGCAGAACAAGAGTTGGACCGCCTGATCCGGAAGCTGACCACGGCACTGACCAGCCTGAGCGAAGCGAAGACGAAGTCGATCGCGGATAGCGGCAGCACATCGCTCGGTCACGCCGTCGACGACGCGTATCGGAGCTACGAAGCCGCGGACGATGCGATCCGCGACTACGTCTTCCGGATCGTCGGCCACCGGCACTGACCCATCGTCCAAGGAGGCGACATGAACCTGAACAGCATCCTCATCGGGTCCGAGGATCCGAAGCGCCTGGGGGCCTACTACACCCGCCTGTTCGGCGAGCCAGGCTGGGCCGAGGGCGGCTTCTCCGGATGGCAGATCGGAACGGGGTTCGTGAGCGTCGGCCCGCATGATCAGGTCAAGGGAAGCAATGCCGAACCCGGACGGATCCTGTGGAACATCGAAAGCGACGACGTGAAGGCCGACTTCGACCGGTTCAAGGCCGCCGGCGCGACGGTCATTCGGGAGCCCTACCAGCCGGGCGAGGCGCCCGAGGCGTGGATCGCCACCTTCTCCGATCCGGACGGTAACTACTTCCAGCTCGTCAGCCAGATGTCGATGTAGTCGGCGTCCACCGCCGCTCGTTCAGGTTCCGCGGTGGCGCTCGACCGCGACCGCCGCAAGATCCGCGCCGGCCCGGAGCAGCGGCCACGCGTCCGCTTCGAACGGGCGGTCGTGTGCGAGCGCGAGCACCCCGAGCACGGTGTCTGCCCCGTCCCGCCTGACGACCAACGGCAGGTGACTCCTCAGCGCCGGGCCGCCGGGGGCGGTCGGCAGGACGTTGAACGACGCCACGGGATCGGCGACCGTCCTCGCGATGGGGTGTCCCGGACGGTTCACTGCGTCCGCCAGCCCGGCGGCCGCTTCATCGCCGAGCCCGTACGAGGCCGCGATCTCGAGCCGGCTGGCCGTCGGATCCACGACGACGACCGCAGCCGAGCCCACGTCCAGTGACCCCGCGATCGCCTCGAGGAGGTCCCGCAGGCTCGAGGCGAGGTCATCCCCGCGTGACACCGCGGCCGCGCCGACGATGAGGATCTGGCGTGCCGCGTCGGACATGAGGTCTCCTGGTGCTCGAGCCCGGCAGTTGAGCTCGCTCGCAGGGTACGCCGGTCGCGCCGAACGCCACGCACAAGGTCCCCGACGGACCTCGGGCCGGCGATCGTCGGCGGCGGCCTCAGCGACCTCCCCGCGCCGCCATCTCTTCGAGCCGGACCTTGACGATCCGCGTCACCAGGTCGGACGGGATCGGCTTGGTGGCCGGGAACCGGAACGTCCCCTTGCCGGCGACGTACGGCACCACATCGTCTCCCAGCGCCGCGACGACGGCGTCGCTCGCCGGGAACAGGCTGTAGTGGTTCTTGAATGCGGCGTACGACACCAGGAAGCGACCGTCCAGCCGGAACGCGGGCATCTCGTAGGCGATCACTTCGGTCGCCTGTGGGGCGGCGGCCCGGATCGTGCGTCGGAGCATTTCGACGGCGGGACGTCGCTCGTCGGACAACCCGGCGAGGTAGGCATCGACGCTCGGAGGTGCAGCCATCCCGGTCTCCCTGCGTTCGGCGGTCGTCCGACGGTGCCGCGAGCTCCGATTCTGCCATGGGCCTGACGCGGACGGACGGGCAGATGCCACGGCCCGCCAAATGCAAAGCTCCGGCCGCCGAGGAGTGCGGCCGGAGCTTGGCGATACGGTCGGTGTCCGGGATCGACCCGGACGTCGTGATCAGGGTTTGACGGCGGACCAGTTGGTGTAGATGCCGTTGGCGTCGCCCGGAGCGGAGTCGCCCGAGAAGAAGTACAGCGGCAGGCCGTTGTAGGTGACCTGGAGCGTGCCGTCATCGGTCCGGGTGATCGTCCCGACCTTGCCGGCGACGCCATCGCCCATCGTCGGCGTGGCGCCCGCGGCGACGGTCAGCGCCGGCCACTTCGTGATGCAGCCGCCGGTGCAGGCGCTGGTGCCACTGTCCTTGGTGTCCTTGGAGAACGTGTAGACGGTCATCCCGTTCGTTCCGGCCACGAGGACCGTCCCGGCAGACCCGACGGCCTTCGCCAGCACGGTGGCGCCGCCGCCCGCGGCAGCTGAGGCCGGGGCTCCGGACGCCGGGGCTTCGGACGCCGGAGCCTGGCTGGGTGCAGCCGTGGGAGCCGTCGTCGGTGCCGCGGTGGCGCCGGCGCTCGAGCATCCGGCGACGACGATGGCGGCGAACACGGTGGCCGCGAGCGAAAGAGTTCTCGTGCGCATCTGACTGGGCCTCTCTGTAGCGTTGGAACGTCACCCCCCGATACGTCACGGGTGAGAGACCCGGTTTCGACGACCGCGCCGGACGACCGATCGGGATCGAGCGGAACTCATCGGCGCCAACGTCCTACCCGCACGCAGGCAGTGGCTCGATGACTGAACACGAAGAACACATCGGGTGTTAGTCCGCCGGTGGCCTCGCCAATCTGTGCCGCTCCGAGAGAAGACCAGGCATCGCCGCGGCCGCTCGGCGCTCGCGCCTCGTCGTCCGCGACCACGACTGCACTCATAGGTGATCCTTACTTGCCGCTGAACGGGGTTCGATCAAGTCGACAGGCTCTCGTCAGCCGGGTCCGCGCCCGTCACATGCCCTTGCCAGCGAACCGGGTGAGGATCCCCTGCGGGTCTATCCGATAGACGGCGCTGAGCCCGTCGGCCAGGAAGAGGTTGCCGAGCTCGTCGACAGCGAGGCTGCCGATCTCCCCGAATGACGCCTGTGTGGCGGGGATCCCGTCCACCCGTTGGCCGATCCCGTCCTTGCCTGCGATCGTCGAGATCAGCCCGAGCCGATCGATCCGTCGGATCCGACTGCCGGCGGAAAGCAACAGTGCTCCGCCTCGGTCGAAGGCGAGATCGTTCGGCGCAGCGATCGCGGCAGCGCTCGCCGGGCCGCCGTCGCCCGCCGTGCCTTCAGTGCCGGTGCCGGCGTACGTACTGATAATTCCCGTGGGGTCGACCCTGCGTATCCGTTGATTGCCCGAATTGGCGATGAGGAGCCCTCCGGCAGCGTCGAATGCCACGCCAAGAGGCGTCGCCAGACTCGCGCTCGTCGCCGGGCCACCGTCGCCGGCGAACTGTCGGGTGCCGTCGCCGGCAACCGTGCTGATCACACCTGTGCGGTCGATCTTGCGGATCCGCTGGTTGTCGCGATCCGCGATGAAGAGGGCGCCCTCGCGGTCGAAGGTCACATCCCACGGTTCCTGGAGCGTCGCCAGGACGGCCGGTCCACCGTCGCCCGAGAAGGAGCCTTGGTTGACGCCGGCAGGACCACTCCCCGCGATCGTCGTGATAATCCCGGCGCGGTCAATCCGCCGGACGCGGTTGTTCGCGTGGTCGGCGACGTACAAAGCCCCATCGGGCCCGAACGCCATGCCGACCGGACATCCCAGGGCGGCCGAGATTGCGGGACCGCCGTCGCCGGCGAACGCGATCGGTCCAGCGCCGGCGAACCGCGTCAGCTGGCCCTGCCGATCGATCCGATCGATGACGCTCCGGTCGCTCGAGCACTGGGACACGTAGAGGTTGCCGGTCGCATCGAAGACAAGGCCGACCGGCCCGGACAGTGTGGCCTCGAGGGCAGGGACCGGCGAGACCTGCGCGGCCGAGGGCGTCCCAGTGGTCGGCCGGGCGGGAGTCGTGTCGGCGAGGGTCGACGTCCGATCCGGCACCGCGGGCGGTTGTTCGGTCGCGGTCCCAGTCATCCCACACCCGGCGACGATGACGCCGATCAGCAGCGCAAGGGCACCGATCCTGATCCCCGACGTGACCGTCACGTTCGTTACCACGCCGCCGTGGCGTTTCTGACCAGGAACCGTGGCGAACTGCCATCCGCTGCGACGACCCACACGTCAGGCTCCGTGACATCGGTGGTCGCTCGGCCGAATACCAGGAGGCTGCCGTCGGGCGACCAGTCGGCCTTGTCATCGTCGCCATCGGTCAGCCGGGTGAGATGCGTGCCATCAACATCGACAAGATAAATGCCCTGGCTCATAGCGTCAGCGTTCCGCCGGGTGAAGGCGATCCGCCGTCCATCCGGCGACCACGCTGGATCCTGGTCGTTGCCCCTCGTCAGTGTCTGCTGCCGACCATCTTTGACATCCACGATCGTGATCCCACTGACGGTCTGGTACACGATCTTCGAGCCATCTGGCGACCATGCGGCCCCGAACAGGTTGGCCCGGCTCTCGTCGAGCAATTCGTGAACGGGTGAGCCGTCGATCGGCAGGATGAAGAGATGCTCGTGGGCGGCGCCAGAAGCAGCCCCGTTCGGAACGGACCCACACGGACGGCATCCGCTAAGCACGATCGCAGATCCGTCCGGCGACCACCGAGGTTCTGCCGCACTCGAGCCGGATGGCAGCGCGAGCCGGCGAATCTCGTGGCCACTCACGTCGAAGATCACGAAAGCGGGGGACCCGGCGGTCCCGCTCGCCAGCGTGCCGATCCGATCCCCCGAAGGATCCCAGACGATCTCGGAGTCCCCGTTCGGGAATCCGGTGTCGATCGGGTCAGGGCGCAGTGTCGTGAGGACGTGGCTCGCCACGTCCACGATCCCCCGGACCTCGCCGCCGCTGTCGAAGAGCAGGGCGTGCTTCCGGTCCGCGGACCACCTCACCCAGGTCGCCGGTGCGTACCTGTCGGACGTGGTGATCGGCAGGTCCAAGATCGGGATGCGCTCTCCGGTGACGGCATCGAGCCCGAACACCTGCATCGAGGTCGGGCGGATCGAGCCGCAGCAGCCAGGAGGCCCATCCAGCTCGCCGACGGCCAAGAGGCCTCCGCCACCGATCGGCGTCGGCGACCGAAGAAGCGAGGCACCCACGACCGCGGCTACAAACGCGACCAACGCCACGACGACGGCGATCAGCAACCACGCGGGCCGTAAGCGTGAGACACCGATAAGCACGGGGAGAGCGAAGCGTCGTCGCTGCGGCGTCGCGGCCGCCGCCGAGACGATCGATCCGACCAGGTCAAGTGGGGCCCGTGACGCGGCGCGCCCAGCGACCATCCGCTCGATCAGCTCGTCCGTCAGCTCGATCGGCCGATGGCCCGTCATCGCCCGTCCTCCCCTTCGGCGCGGAGCGCCCGGGCGAGTGCCGCGCGAGCCTGGTACAGACGCCATTTCACGGTCCCCGCCGGGATTCCCATCCCCCTTGCGATCGCGGCGACCGATTCGTGTTCGAGATAGTGAAGAACGATGATCGATCGCTTGGCGGCGTCTAGCCGGTCGAACGCCCGGCCGAGCAGATCAGTGGCGCTCACTTGGTCGGATATCCCAGGGCCCGCGGCAGTTCGGTCGAACGTCGCGTCGATCGAGATCTCGCGAACGCGACCGCGTGCCCGGATCTGCGTTCGGCAGGTGTTGACCAGGATCTGCCGTAGCCAGGCGTCGAAATGCTCCGCGTCGCGGAGCCGTGGCAGTTCGCGCCACGCCGCGAGAAACGCGTCCTGCGTGGCGTCACGGGCATCGGATTCGTTGCCGAGGATCGCGAGTGCGATCCTGAAGGCGCGATCCGCACGCACGGTCACGAGGATCTCGAACGCGGCGCAGTCGCCTCGTGCGGCGCGTCGCACCAGGTCGGCCTCAGCCGAGCCGGCCGGCGTGTCCGAAGCCGCGGCTAGCGGTTGCATTCAGGGCTCGTTGGAGACGTGGCCGGGAACCATCCGATCAGCTCGTCTGCTCATGCAACCATAGACGTCGCAGCTCACCCGCTGGTTGGGGCGATCTTCAGGTAGAGCCCGGCTGACTGGGGGAGTCAACCGGGCTCGAGATGACTGCGAGGTCTGGCGCGAGGCTACGCGGACCCGACCACCGAGGCCTAGGGCCGTTTGGCTCTATCCCATCGACCGGCAGAGAGAGGCCCCGACGCCAGGGGTGGCCGTCGGGGGGGAAGAGGGCCGGGGCCGATCGTAGCGTGACCGGCGAGCGTTACGCTGGTGACGACGAACAAGATTCGCCTGACCCTCGACCTCAACCTCGACCCCGCCTGGACATCTACTCGGACGCTCGAACCCGAACCAGGCTTTCATCAGGGTCGATTTCCCAGCACCTTTCGGCCCGACCAGGGCGGTGATGCTCCCGGTCGGGATGTCGAGGTCGATCCCGTCGAGCGCCCGGACCCCACCGCGATATCGCTTGGCGATAGCCCGGGCGGCCAGGGCGGGGACGGCGGCCGATGTCGGCGAGAGCACGGCTCGATCGTCGGGTGTCGCTGCTTCGGCGGGCAGCCCGGTCATCCCGGTGCGTCGTTCCGGGATTCCCCTGAACCGAACGCGCCGCTTCCTCTGCTAGGCTCGGGGTCGTGGACGCCACCCTCCGCGACCGGATCGCGATGACCATCGCGGCGCTTGCCGTGGTGCTCGGCGTCGGCACTCTCGCGGTCGGTCGGTTCGACTCCGGCATCCGCCTGACGGTCGATGGCCAGGACCGGATCGTGGTCGCGGACGTGAACCCGACGAGTGCAGCCTGGTCGACGGGCGTCCGGCCCGGGATGATCGTGGTCCGGCTCGGCAGCGCGACGCTCATCAACCTCCCGCAGTACGTCTATCCAAGCGTCGAGCCATCCCCCGACCCGGTGACGGGCGAGGTTCCCGCCGCCGCGCCCATCGGCGTGGAACCACCCGCGCCGGTCCCCTTCCCGATCGATCCGGCGTCCCGGGCGATCCTGCTCGCCCAGCCGGTGACCGACCTCGATGTCATCGCGCCGTGGGACCTGACGCAGGGCAAGGTCGACAGCTACCCGATCACCACGTTCAGCGACTTCACGCTCGACAGCATCCGCAGCACGCTGCCGGCGATGATCTTCGGCATCGGGCTGTTGCTGCTGGTCGGCTGGTGGCTGGCCAGCGGTCGCGCCGGGGCCAACCTGCGGACCCTCGCGGCGCCGCTGGCCGTGGCGACCTCGGTCCCGTTCATCACGCAGCCGCTCGAGGCGACCATGTGGCCACCGCTGATCGCGACGGGTGAGCTGTTGACGATCGCGGCGATGATCCCGCTCGCCCTCGGGCTCATCGAGCGGATCGCTGATCAGGGTGAACGTCGGCTCGTCGGCTACCTGACCGCGGCGTGCGTGGTCGCGGCGGTCGCTGTGGCGATCGCGGTCGCGACCTTCGACTCGTGGGTCAGCCAAGGCGCCCGCTGGCTGCTGGTCGGCGCCATCCCGTTCATCCCGGGTCTGGCCGCAGCCGGACCGATCCAGCCCGGCGGCCTGCGCGGGGCCGCCAGCGCGAGCGGCCGGCTGCTGGAGTCGACCGAGTTCGCGGTGGCCGGGGTCACGCCGCTGATGGCCCTCCTCACCGACCAGAGTCCCTATGTCTTCCCGCTCTGGCTATGGCTCGCGATCGTCCTCCTGGCCGGACGGTTCACGATCCGGCCGATGGCCCGCCTGGCCACCCGGGCCGCCCTCCAGCGCGACCTCGTGGTGGCCGCGACCGAGGCCGAGCGCGCCCGGGTGGCGGCCGATATCCATGACGATGCCCTCCAGGAGCTGACCCTGCTCGTCCAGCGGCTCGATGCGTCGGGCGACACCGAAGGCGCGGACATCGCGCGAACCGTGTCGGATCGCCTCCGGGCGATC
>CAVVNZ010000008.1:0-82285 GCA_963749735.1 uncultured Chloroflexia bacterium | reverse complement strand
GGTGTGTCGTCGCAGCTGGGCCTCTTTCAGGCGGTACTGGGGCTGCTGGAGCGACTTGGTGCGAAAGCTCCGGTGATCCTTGTGGTCGAGGACGTGCACTGGGCCGACCGCTCGACGCTCGATCTCGTACGGTTTCTAGCCAGCTACCCTGACCACCGAACACGCGCTCCTCGTCGTCGCTCCCCGCGCCGATGCAATCGTCACCGGTACCGCCCCTCGCCGTCCTGGCTGGCCGAGCTCGAGGGCGCCTCGAGATCACCGAAACGGCTGCCTTTGGACCGCCTCGGTCCCCGACGGACACCGCACATCTCGTCACCAGCCTACCTCGGATCGGATCCCGAGCCCGGCCCTGGTGCGGTCGACCATGACGCGCTCGGCGGGAAACCCCTTGTTCGCCGAGCACCTTCGTATTCCAGGGTGTGGGCGGCCCCCTCCCGGCGACACTGTCCGAGTTGCTGGTCTGCCCGGGTGGTCGCTCTTCCAGAGGGCACCCGGCACATCCTGAGGACAGCCGCCGTGGTCGGTCGGCCGGCGACGGTCGAGTCTGATGGCGCTGACACTTGGGAGGGGAGTGTCGAGGGCCGAGGGAGTACCTGCTGCCGGCCGATCGAAGCAGCACATGGTGGAGATACGTCGTGACGACAACATCGGCTTCCGTCACCCCGCCTTCGCGAGAGGTGATCTATGCGGCGATCCTTTTCCCGGGGCAGCGCCGCGGGGCTGCACCGTGCGGCCGCCTTGGCTCTCGAGTCAACGGTGACGGAGCCTCGGTGATGCCGCGTCCGACAGTCGGGACACGGTGGCAGGTGAGCTTGCCCGGCACTGGGCCGAGGCCGGCGATGTTCCGCGGGCGCTGGACGCCGCCGTGACAGCCGGCACGGTCAGCCGAACCGTTGTTCGCTTTCGCCGACGCCCCACGCCGTTTCGCCCGGGCAGGCAAATCTACTGCCACTTGTCCCGGGGGCACACGTACGACCGGGTGCGGCTGCTCAAGCATGCCGCCCAGGCCGCGAGCCTCACCGGTGACGGCGATGAAGCCGTCCCCGGCTCGTCGAGCGCGCCCTGTCTCTCTCCACCGAGCCCCACGGCGCGATCCTCGCTCTGGACACGACTCGGGTCGATCCACTACCTGGCGGGGCGTGGACCCTGAGGCCGAGCGCTTGCTTCCGGGAAGCGCTGACCCTCATCCCCGATGACGAGGAGAGCGTCCTGGTCGCCCGCATCTATGCCGGGCTGGGGCTGCTGGCCGCTGCCTGGTCGCGACTGGACGACGCAGATCACGCGTGTGCGCGCGGCCTGGAGGTGGCGCCCCGGTGGGCGCACGTCGGGAGGAGGGGACTGGTCCACAACGCGATGGGCGTCGTGGCCTCGGCCCGCGGCGACGACCACGGAGGCGTAGTCCATCTGCGTGAGGCACTGAGCATAGCCAGCGAGGTCGGCAACCCCAACGACCTGGCGACTGCCTACATCAACCTCAGTCACGTGTTAGGGGCTGGGCCGGTCGCCTCGACGAGGTCGTCGACCTGAGCCGCGAGGGCATCGAGATGCTCGCCCCGGGTGGGTCTGGCCCGTCAGAGCGGCAGCTTCCTGCGAGGCCAACCTGAGTCACGCCCTGATCGACTCCGGGAGGACTGAGCAGAGGCCACGGAGGTGATCGATAGAGCCCCTGTCTCAGGACCCACGAGGGATTCGGGCGGCACCCGTGCTCGTCCAGGCCGGGCGGGTGGCCCTCGTGCAGGGTGACCTGCCCCGGGCAAGGGAACGGCTGGATCAGGCCCGCTCGATCATCGCGTCGGAGAACGCGCCCGATGCGTGGCTGCGCGAGCTGACGGAGGTTGCTGCGGAGATGAAGCTGTGGGCTGCCCGCCCCGACGTGGCGTACGACCTCGTGGTCGACGGAGCTGCGGCTCGTTACCGGTACGGACGAGGAGTCCTTCGGGGGCCCTGCTCGTCGCACTGGGATATCGCGCCCTCGCCAACCAGGCCGAGACCCACCGCGACAGTGTCTCCCGCAAACGACTACGAGACGTTGCGCCGGCCCTTGGAGGAGGCCTGGGGGACCAGATCGAGATGACGCATCCCGACGACGAAGCCATCGCCGAATGGCAGGGGGCCGAGGCCAGCCGGCTCGACCTCGCTAGCGATCCCGTGCGATGGGCCAAGACGGCGAGACGGTGGCGGCTGCTCGGCCGGCCGGTTCCCGCGGCGTACGCCCAGTGGCGAGAGGCGGAGGCCGGGCTCGAGATCGGGGTGGACGCCACCAGCCACAGCAGTGGTTCGTGCCGCCCACCACAGTCTCTCGACCTGGGCGCCACCCAGCTTGTCAGTTGAGGTCGAGCGACTCGCCGGCTGGCACCGGGTAGACCTCAGTGCCGGTCCACACGGAGGCAGAGCCAAACGCTCTAGAGGGTCTACGCACTGACTCCCCGCGAGATCGAGGTGCTGGGCTGTCTGGCGGCGGGTTGGACGAACCAGGAGATCGGCGACCACCTGTTCATCAGCGTCAAGACAGCCAGCGTGCACGTGTCCAACATTCTGCGCAAGCTCAGCGTCTCCGGACGGCAGTGAAGCGGCCCGAGTCGCCCACCGACTCGGGATCAACGGGTGACCGGCCTCGACCGACGCGGCGCCGGCTACAGGGTTTTGACATGGACCCGGTAGCCGACGCGTCTTCGACCCCTCTCAGGGAAGGAGATATGCCCCCGAGTTCATCATCTGGACGCCGGCCTTGGCATCGCCGTCAAACCCGGTGACCGGGCTCGCTGCGCCGAGGCAGGAGTCGTCCGCCTTCTCGTCGGCGAACCAGAAGCCGACCGAGTTCAGGTCCTTGCGGAACCCGGTCTGGTTGTTGAAGGCGAACGCCTCCTCGACGATCAGGTTGAACGTGCCGTGCCCTTGCCCCAGGCGTCGGTGAAGAAGTCGCCGATGTACTCGGCGGCCCCGAACGGGGCGCCGGCCTTCTGCAGCAGGAACACCGTGAAGGCCGTCTTCGGCTTCAGGCCCGACGCCGTGATCTTGAAGGTGTCCTTGCCGATCGCGTCGGTGGTCGAGGTCAGACCCTCACCTGGGGCCCGCATGCGGGAAGCATTGCGCGAGAGCCGCCGAGGACGGCTTCAACGCCACCCGACTGCGTCACGGACACATCGCCGTTCCTGAGCGCCGATGTCGTGTACGTCGACTGGACCGACCTCATCGATCGAGGGCATCTCACGGTCCTCGAGACCTACTTCGCCGACCCCAATCTCTTCGACTCCGATCAGCATTGGTTCACGCCTCGGGTGGCGGTCCAGGTCCCAGCGACCGACAGGCGGATGCAGATCGTCGGCCAGTTCGACTTCGGGTCCGGCACTTTCGGGCTGGGGTACATCTCGCTCGTGGGGACGGTCAGGGCCACCGGGATCAATCACCTCCACTACGAGCGGATCGACAGCCTGACCGAGGAGTACCCGCGGGTCGCCCCGTTCATCGACCCTCCCGCGCCGAACCAACCGGGGAGCCCGGGGACGATCGTCGATGCGGTCGACTCGCGGCCGACCGACGCCCTGGCGCAGGGCGACCGGCTCGTCCTCGTTTCCACGACCAGCTGCCAGCCGTCCGGCGACTCGACGCAGCGGGACTGCGTCCGGGTGACCGAGCTCGACACCTCGAACCTCGCGCTCGACGCCCCGACGGAGACGCAGGACTTCCTCGTGGCCAAGAACGGCGAGGACAGCTACATGGGCGGGATCGGGTTGACCGGCAACGGGACGCTCCATGTCGGTTGGACGCAGTCCTCCACCAGCTCGAGCGACTTCCCTTCGTCGTACTCCGCCCATCAGGTGCTCGGCGACGCGCTGGGCTCGTTGAGCGACCCGGAGCTGCTCGGCGCCGGGACCGGCACCTATCCCGGGACCCGCTGGGGTGACTTCGTCGGGATCGCCCAGGATCCGCAGGTCCCGAACCAGGCGTGGGATGCCAACCAGTTCTCCGTCGGTGCGTCCGGCTGGGCCACCGAGGTGACCCGCCTCCAGACCGCCGGCACGACCTATGTCCCGATCGCCTCGGTCCGCGTCCTCGACACCCGGCACGACGTCGGGCTGAGCGGGGCGTTCACGGCCAACACCGCGCGCTCCTGGCCGGTCGCCGGCGTCGGCGCGATCTCGCCCGATGCGGTCGCGGTGACCGGCAACCTCACCGTAACCGGCCAGACGGCGTCCGGGTACGTCGCGGTGACGGTCAACGCGACGACCGCGCCGCGGTCGTCGACGATCAACTTCCCGCTCGGCCAGACCCGTGCCAACAATGTGACGATCCCGCTGTCGGCGACTGGCAGCCTGTCGGCCGTGTACAAGGGCGCATCGGGCAAGAAGACCGGGCTCGTGTTCGATGTCACCGGCTACTTCCTGGCCGACGACAGCGGGGCGACGTTCAGCACCGTCGGGCCGGTCCGCGCGCTCGACACCCGGCGTGCCGTCGGCCTGTCCGGACCGTTCAGCGCGAATGTCGCCCGAACGCTCGTCATCGGCGGCTCGACCGCGGGGGATCCCGACGACGGCCATCGCCATCACCGGCAACCTGACGGTCGTGGCTCCGACCAAGGCCGGCTACGCGGCTGTGACCAAGGATCGCACCAACGCCCCGTCGACCTCCACGATCAACTTCCCGGCGGCGGCGACCCGTGCGAACGGCGTCTTCGCCCCGCTCGACGCGAGCCACGCACTGTCGATCGTGTACAAGGCGACCGCGGGCGGGAAGGCGAACATCCTCCTCGACATCACCGGCTACTTCGAACCCGGGACGGCCGGCCTCCGATTCGTCCCGATGGCGCCGTCGCGGATCATGGACAGCCGCTCGTCGGCCGTCCTGTCCGGCGTCCATGGGAAGTTCACCTCCGGGACGCCCAAGACGCTCGCCGTCCAGGGCCATTGGGGCGTTCCCGACAGCGCGATGGCCGTGACCGGGAACCTGACGGTCAGTGCTCAGACCGCCGCGGGATACGCGGCGGTGACGCCGGATCCGGACCCCACGCCGCCGACCTCGACGATCAACTTCCCGGTCGGCGACACGATGGCCAACGGGATCGTCGCCCCGCTCAACGGCACCGGCCACAGCTCGTTCGTCTACAAGGCCACGTCGGCGGGAAGACCACCGAGCTCATCCTCGACCTGTCGGGCTACTTCGAGTACCGTATCCCTCGCCGCCTCCCGCCGGGGCGGGCCTCAGACGGCCGGGAGGCCGCGCTCCAGCGGGTCGAGCCGGCCCTTCGGCCTGGAGCCCGCCCGGAGCAGGTCGACGGTCTCGGCGACCGCGGTCTCGATCGGGGTGATCGGCAGCGGCCCGAGCGCGTCGGCCCCGGAGGCATCGATCCGGTCGGGGAACGGCAACGGATCGCCGGTGATCTGGATGAGGCCCGCCCCGTCCGGGACCGCCGCCTCGACGGCCGCGACGACATCGGCGATGGCCGCGGTCGTCCCGCCCAGGTTGAAGACCCGCGCCCCGTCGAGTCCGCTGCGCGCGGCCGCGACGAATGTCCGCCCGACGTCGGCGGTGTACTGGAACACCGTCCGGCCGCTGAACCCGATCTCGAACGGACGCCCGAGGAGCGCCGCGACGATCGCCCGCGTCGGCGCGCTGGTCAGGCCCTGGTCCCGGCCCACGCCGAACACGGTCATCGGGCGCAGGCCGACGCTGGCCAGTCCGCCCTCCTGCCAGTAGACCCGGGCGTTGCCTTCGTTGGCCTGCTTGTAGACGCCGTAGTGGGTGGTCGGATGACCGGCGTCGCCGTCGGATACGAACCCGGTCCGGGCGTCGGCGTCCGCCGCGTCGAAGACGGCGATCGAGCTCGCGTAGGCGAGGCCGCGGACCTGGTCGAGGCGCCGCCGGGCGGCCTCGAAGACGTTGATCGTCCCGACGACGTTGACCCGGGCGCCGAGCGGCGGGTCGGCTCGGCAGAACGGGATCTGGAGGGCGGCCAGGTGAACGATGTGGGTGATCCCATGCTGGTCGAGCAGATCGGGGATCGTCGCCGTCTCGGCGATGTCGCCGGTGGCGAACGTCACGGCCTCGAGCTCGTGGGGCGACATGATCAGCCGCAGCCGGCGCGGGTCCGCCGCGAGGTCGAAGGCGACCACCGGCGTCCCCTCGCGGACGAGCTCGCGGACGGTCCAGGCGCCGATGCAGCCCAGGGCGCCGGTGACCAGGAAACGTTCGGCGGCTGGCATGGGTTCGGTCTCCTCAGGTCAGACCGTAGACGCGCGTGGCGGTCCCGGCGAGGATCGTCGCACGTTCCCGCGCGGAGAGATCGCCAAGAGCGTCCACGAGCATCCCGACCACCCGATCGTAGGTCGTGGCGAGCAGGCAGACCGGCCAGTCCGAACCGAACATCAGCCTGTCTGGCCCGAAGACCTCGAGCGCCCAGTCGATGTACGGCGCAAGGTCTGCGTCCGACCACCGCCCCCAGTCGGCCTCGGTGACCAGGCCGGACAGCTTGGCCGCGACATGGTCGCGGGCGGCCAGCGGCCGAAGCAGGGACGCCCACGGCTCGATCGCGCCCGCCATGATCGGCGGCTTCGCCAGGTGGTCGACCACGAAGCGGAGATCCGGATGACGGTCGACGACCGCCGACGCGGCCGGCAGCTCCCGGGCGCGCACGAGCAGGTCGAAGGCGAGCCCTGCGTCGGCGATCGCGGACAGACCCCGGCCGACGTCGGGCCGGAGCAGCCAGTCCGGGTCCGGCTCGTCATGGACGAGGTGGCGGATCCCGACCAGGCGGTCGCCCCCGGGTCGCCCCCGGAGCTCGGCCAGGACGTCGCCGACCGCCGGATCGATCAGGTCGACCCAGCCGACGACACCGGCCGACCGCGGGTTCGGTGGCGGCGATGCGCAGGAGCATCTGCGTCTCGTCGAGGCCGTTGGAGGCCTGGACGGCGATCGTCCGGTCGACACCCGCGGCGTCGAGGGCCGGCAGGAGATCGCCCGGGAGGAAGGTCCGGCGGAGTCGCTCGTATGGGCCGGTCATCCACGGGTAGTCGACCGCGGCCAGGGTCGAGGAAATGCTGGTGCGCGTCGATCACCGATTGCTCCGGCTCACGACGGCGAGGACCCGCTCGCTGACCTTGCGCTTCATCTCCACGAGCGACTCTTCGCTGTAGAAGGCCGCGTGGGGGGTCAGGACGACGTTCGGGAGACCGATCAGCGGGTCGTCGAACGGGATCGGCTCGCGCTCGAGGACGTCGAGTCCGGCCCCGGCGATCCGTCCGGAGCGCAACGCCTCGAGGAGGGCATCCTGATCGATCAGCCCGCCACGACTGGTGTTGATGAGGACCGCCGTGGGTCGCATCATCGCGAGCGCCCCCGCATCGATCAGGTGTCGGGTCGTGGCATCGAGCGGGGCGTGGATGCTGACGACATCACTCGTGCAAAGCAGCGTCTCAAGATCGACCAGCGCGACCTCGGAGCGGCCCGAGCCGCGCGGGTCCGCTCCGACCACGTCGAAGCCGAGCGCTCCGGCGCGCCGCGCGAGCGCGGTTCCGATCCGGCCCAGCCCGATGATCCCGAGACGCTGGCTCGACGGTCGCCGCACGCGACCCGCCAGGCGGAAATCCCACGTGCCCAGTCGGACACCGCGGTCGAGGGCGACGATCCCGCGGGTCAGGGCGAGGATGAGCCCCAGGGCGTGATCGGCGACCTCGTCGGTGCAGTAGTCGGGCACGTTGACCACGGCGATGTCGAGCTCGGCGGCCGCCTCCAGGTCGATCGTGTCGAGTCCGACACCGTATCGCCCGACGACCCGACAGCCGGGCAGCGCGCGGAGCACCTGACCGGTGATCGGCGCGTACTGGACGATGAGGCCGACCGCCGCGGACGCACTCGCGGCGGCGATGACATCCTCGGCTGTCCGGCAGCTCGCGACGTCCAACGCCAGCCCGGCACCCTCGACGATCGCGCGCTCGACGTCGACCGTCGGATGGTCGCAATCCGTGATCAGGATCCGTCGACGCGTCCGTCATCCTTCGGTGCCCCCTCGAGGGTCGACGAGTGCCTTGATGACCGTCCGATCGGCGACGGCGGCGAACGCCGCCTCCCAGGCGAGGAGCGGGAAGACGGTCGACATCGCCTCCAGCCCCGGCGCCGACCGGGCGAGGATCGAGATCGCCGGGTCCCACGCCGACCCGCTCGAGCTCATCGAGAACGTCATGTCGACGGCGCGGGTGATGGCCAGATCCCACGGGACCGATACGGTCGGTCGGCCGCTCATCCCGATCGCGACGAACCGGCCGCGGCGGCGGACGAGGGCGAGCGCCGTGGCGATCGCCTCCGCCGACCCGGATGCGTCGACGACGACGTCGGCGCCCCGTCCGCCGGTCAGCTCGTTGACGAGGTCGACTCGCGTCATCGGTCGCGGTCGCGAACCCGAGCGTCGCCGCGAACCGGAGTCGGTCCGATCCGCCCGCCCGACGACGAGGACCTGCGCCGCACCCATCGCCCGGATCGCGACCGCGGACAGGATCCCCACCGGTCCGGGGCCGACGACGACGACGGTGTCTCCGGCCTCGATCCGGCCCCGGGCCAGCGCGGTGACCGCGACGGCCATCGGCTCGGCCAGGGCAGCGACCCGATCGGGCAGGGCGTCCGGAACGCGGTGCAGGAGGTGGGCGGGCATCGCCACGCTCCCGGCGAAGGCGCCGTCGATCCCCCAGCCCGGGGACCGCTTGGCGGCGCACAGCTCGGCGACACCGCGCCGGCAGAGGTAGCAGGTACCACAGGCCAGCGAGTGGGGCTCGCAGACGACCCGGGCGCCCAGCAGTGCGGGATCGACCCCGTCGCCCACGGTCTCGACCGTCCCGCAGAACTCGTGGCCCATGACGACCGGCGGCCAGTACGGGAAGTGATCGTGGAGGATGTGAAGGTCGGTCCCGCAGATCCCGGCGTAGCGGACGGCGATCGACACCCAGCCCGATGCCGCGATCGGCGTCGGGCGCTCCTCGAGCCTGACGTTGCCGTCGCCGCGCGCGGTCTTGACCAGGGCGAGCATCAGACCGACGCCGTCGAGACGAGGAACTTGACGCCGTCGCCCGCGCGCAGGCGATCGAACGCCGCCGGGGCGCCGTCGAGTGCGACGACCTCGGTGATGAGCGGCCGGAACGTCGCCGGGTCGTCGGCCAGGATGGCCGAGCGCGGCGTCGATGTCCGCGGGCTCGTAGACGCGGTTCCCGACGATGCGTCAACTCGCGGAACAGGACGGCCTGGAGGTCCAGCTCCACGGGGCGGCCGTAGGTCCCGACCAACCCGATCCGTCCGGCCGGTCGGACGAGCCTCGGCAGCAGGATGCGGCGACCGCCGGCACGGCAGCGGCATCGAACGCGATGTCGGCGAGCCAGCCGTCCGTCCGTCGAGCGAGGTCGCCGACCGGATCCTCGAGGTCGAGGGTCTCGAAGCCGACCGCGGCGGCGATCGCCCGGCGGGCAGGCGCCGGTTCGCCGATGAGGATGGTCGCGGCGCCGGCGCGGCGGGCGGCGAGGGCCAGCAGCAACCCGATCGGCCCGGCGCCCATGACCACAACGCGATCGCCGGGACCGACCGCCGCCCGACGGGTCGCATGAACGGCCACGGCCAGCGGCTCGGCGAGCGCCGCCACGACCGGGTCGAGCCCGTCCGGTACCGCGTGGAGCCGGTCGGGATCGACGACGACCCGGCCGCCAAGACCTCCGTCGCGGTCGATCCCGATGAGCCGCAGGTTCGCGCAGACGTGCCTCGCTCCGAGCGCGCAGGCCGCGCACCGGCCGCAGGCGATGAGCGGATCGACCACAACCAGTCGGTCTGCGGATCCGCCCGTCCGCACTGTGCCGACAAGCTCGTGACCCAGGACCAGTGGGAAGCTCGCCCGCGGGTGCGACCCTTCGACGATGTGAAGGTCGGTGCCACACAACCCGACCCAGCCGACGTCGACGGCGACCTCTCCCGCGCCGGCTTCGACGAGCGGACGCCGTTCGATCGCGAATTGGTCGGGCGCCACGAGGACCAGGGCAGGGCGATCCGACGGCCCGTTCATCGACGGACGCGCGCTCCGGCCCCGGCGATGAGCGCGTCGACCTCGGCCAGGGTGACCATCGACGTGTCCCCCGGGGTCGTCATCGCCAGGGCCCCGTGCCCAGCTCCGTAGAACACCCTCCGGACGGCCGCCGCGGCGGATGCCATCCGCACGGTCCGGGCGGCCGCGGCGATCCGTTCGAACGCGGACACTCAGACTGCGCCGGCCTTGCGCAAACCCAGCCAGGCGGCCCCGCCGGGGTAGGCGTAGGCGGCCAGCGACGCCGGCTTCATCTCGATCGAGTACCCCGGGGCGGTCGGTGCCTGGTAGCGACCGCCGCGGATGACCACCGGATCGAGGAAATGCTCGTGGAGATGGTCGACGTACTCCACGACCCGGTCCTCGAGCGACGCGCCGACGGCGATGTAGTCGAAGATCGCGAGATGCTGGACGTACTCGCACAGGCCGACCCCGCCCGCGTGCGGGCAGACCGGCACGCCGAACTTCGCGGCCATCAGCAGGACCGCCAGGATCTCGTTGACGCCGCCCAGCCGGCAGCTGTCGATCTGACAGAAGCCGATCGCACGGGCCTGCAGAAGCTGCTTGAACATGACCCGGTTCTGGCCGTGCTCGCCCGTCGCCACGCCGATCCCGAACGGCTCGAGGGCGCGAGCGATGCGGGCGTGGCCGAGGATGTCATCCGGGCTCGTCGGCTCCTCGATCCACCACGGCCGGAACTCGGCCAGCTCGCTGCATCCAGGCGATCGCCTGGTCGACGTCCCAGGCCTGGTTGGCGTCGACCATCAGCGATGCGGTCGGGGCCGATCTCCTCCCGGACGATCCGCGACTCGGCGGATGTCGTCGGCAAGGTCGCGGCCGACCTTGAGCTTGAAGTGGGACCAGCCGGCGGCGACGCCGTCGCGGCAGAGGCGTCGGACCTTGTCGTCCGAGTAGCCGAGCCAGCCGGATCGAGGTCGTGTAGGCGGGGTAGCCGTCCGCGCGCATCTCGGCTTCGCGTGCCGCCCTTCGAATCGACCGTTCCGCCGGAGGATGCTCGAGCGCCTCGTCCGGGGTGAGGGCATCGGTGATGTAGCGGAATGGGATGCACCGCACGAGCTGCCTCGGGCGACATGTCGACGAGGAGCTTCCAGAGCGGCTTGCCGCTCGACCTTCGCGTACAGGTCCCAGACGGCGTTGACGATCGCCGCGGTCGCCAGGTGGATGACACCCTTCTCGGGTCCGACCCAGCGGAGCTGTCCGTCGCCCACGATCGATACCCAGAACGCCCCGAAGTCCGCGGTCGATGGACTCGAGCGTGCGGCCCTCGACGAAGCCGCGGAGCGACTCGATCGCCGCGACACACAGCTCGTTCCCGCGGCCCGTCGTGAAGGTCAGACCGTGACCCTCCAGGCCGTCCGGATGGTCGGTCCGGAGCACGACGTAGGCGGCCGAGTAGTCGGGCGACCGTTCATCGCATCCGAGCCGTCGAGCGTCAGCGGACGTCGGGAAGCGGATGTCGTGGGTCACCACGTCGGTGATCGTCACGGGCACAGGTGGGCTCCTTCAGTCCGGGGTTGCGGATGGGTTGGGCGGCGGCCCGTGGAGGAGCCCCGGCCGCCGCCCGTGCTGATCGGCTTACTTGAACGTCGCTGCGTTGTCCTTGGTGACCATCTCGGTCCCGGTGTCGACACTCTTCTCGACGGTCTCGCCCTTGGCCGCCTTGCAGGCGGTCTCGATGCCCGAGCGAGCCCATCTTGGCCGGGAACTGGGCGACGGACGCCGCCTCGCTCGCCGGCCAGGATCGCCTTGATCTCATCCGGAGAAGCATCGAATCCGACGACCGTGATCTTGCCGGTCGGCGATCCCCGCGTTCTTGATCGCCTGGAGCGCGCCGATGGCCGGCGGGCCGCAGGCGGAGTAGATCGCGGTGATATCCGGGATTGGCGGTCAGGAGGTCAGCCGGCGGCGTTCAGCCCCTTGGTCTCGTCGCAGTCCGTGGCCGGGCTGCCCCCGACGACCGTCGCGGCGGTGCCGAGCGTGTCGAGCATGCCCGTCACGCGATCCTCGAGGGACGGGTTGCCGAGCCGGCCCTTCAGGACGGCGAGCTTGGCACCGGCCGGGAGGTTGTCCTTGAGCCATGTCCCGGCGAGCTTGCCGCCGGCGAGGTTGTCGGTGGCGACGACCGAGGACTTGCCCGTCCAGTCCGGGATGTCGTTGTCGATCAGGACGACCTTGATCCCGGCCGCCGTCGGCCTTGTCGAGGGCCGTCTGGACGTTCGGGCTGGTCGGGGTGATGGCGATCGCTTTGACGCCCTGGGTGATCATCGACTCGATGGCCGCGATCTCGCCCTCGTCATCGGTCCCGCTCTTGCCCTGGGCGATAGACGACGTCGACGTCGGGGTGGTCCTTGGCCCAGGTCTTGGCGGCGTCGACCATGGTGTCGTAGAAATCGACCGGGAACTTCGTGATGAACCCGATCTTGATCTTCTCGGCCGCGGCGCTTGCGGGAGCTGCGGCGCTGGCCGGGGCGGCGGCGCTGGCGGGAGCGGCGGCGGTCGCCGGCGCGCTGGAGCTCGAGCTGCTCGAGCACGCGGCCGACGATGAGGCCGATGGCGATGAGCAGACCGGCTGTCCTCTTCGAACATGATCCCTCGCTTCTCCTGCGTGAGTGGCCGTGGTGGTCGGTCGGTGGTAGGCCGCGCGATGCATGCCGCAGCCGCGGGCGAGACGGCTCATCGACTCAACCTTCACCTCCGACGATCAGCGACACGATCCGCTGCTGGTTCTCGCGGGTCGGGATCTCCTCGCCGACCTTGCGGCCGCGTCGCATGACGACCGCGCGGTCGGCGATATCGATGACGTGGTCGAGGGCATGCGAGATCACGATCACGGCGTAGTTCGCCTCCCGGAGTCGGGCGATCAGGTCGAGCACCCGACGCGACTCACGGACGCCGAGCGCGGCCGTCGGCTCGTCGAGGATCACGACGTTCGAGGCGAACGCCGCAGCTCGAGCCACGGCCACGGCCTGGCGCTGGCCGCCCGACAGCAGGCCGACCTGGTTGGACAGGTCCGGCAGTCCGACCTCGAGCCGGTCGAGGAGCTCGCCCGTCTCGGCGGCCATCGCCTTCCGATCGAGGAAGCGCAGCCAGGCTGGCAGCCAGCTCGGTCCCGACGAGCTCGCGTCCGGCGTAGAAGTTCGCGGCCGGAGCCGAGGTTGTCGAACAGGGCCAGGTCCTGGTAGACGGTCTCGATCCCGAGCGCACGCGCCTGGGCCGGCGAGTGGATGGCCCTCGGCTCGGCCATCCATCTCGATGACGCCCTCATCGAGGCGATGGACGCCGCTGATGCACTTGATCAGCGTTGATTTGCCCGCTCCGTTGTCCCCGAGCAGGGCGAGGACCTGGCCGCGCCAGATCTCGAGATCGACCGCATCGAGGGCCAGCACGGCGCCGAACCGCTTGGTCGCGCCGCGGACGGCGAGCGCCGGCGGCCGGCGCCGGCGCTGGTCGGTCACCCGGGACCGGTCGTCTCGGTCATGATCGGGACGCCTCGACGACGCGGAACCGCTCCTCGAGGTAGCCGCGCAGGACGTCCGCCTCGACGGCCAGCACGATGACGATGCCGATGACGATGAGCTGGAAGAACGCGTCGACGTCGAGCAGGTTCATCCCGTTCCGGATGACCCCGATCATCAGCGCGCCGACCAGCGCGTTGACGACGTTGCCCCGACCGCCGAGGAAGCTGGCGCCGCCGATGACGACGGCGGCGATCGAATCCAGCTCGGCCAGCTCGCCGAAGGTCGGCGACCCGGCGTTGAGCCGACCTGCGGTGATGATCCCGGCCACGGCCGCCGCCGAGCCCGCTCAGGACGTAGACCGAGATGAGGACCTTGTTGACCGGGATCCCGGTCCGACGGGCCGCCTCGGGGTTCCCGCCGACCGCGTAGATCCATCGACCCCAGACGATCCGCGTGGTCCCGACGTAGACGACGACGGCGATGCCCAGGACGAGGACAGCGGAAACCGGGAACCAGCCGATCGTCCCGCCGCCGATCGCGTTGACGATCGGGGGCATCCCACGGATCGGCTGGCCGCCGGACAGCCACAACGCCAGACCGCGGGCGATGCTCAGCATCGCCAGGGTGATCACGAACGGGTGGGGCAGCCGGCCCTTGACGTAGACGATCCCGTTGACCGCCCCGACCAGGAGGCCGGTCGCCAGCATCGCCACGATCACCACCGGGCCGGAGTCGATGCTCGAGAATACGAGGGCGCCGACGACCGAGGTCAGGGCCAGCACGGAGCCGACCGACAGGTCGATGCCGCGCGTCAGGATGACCAGCAACTGGCCCATCGACAGCACGGCGATCGCCGCGGTCGCGGCCATGACGTTGCCCAGATTGCGGGTCGTGAAGAAGAATGGCGAGAGGACCGCCAGCACGGCGACGAGGATCAGGAGGATCAGCACAGGACCGATGCGAAGCAGCCGCAACCCAAGCCGGAGGCCGCGATAGTCGTCGGGTGTCTGTGGCACAAGACCTCCACATCTGGCGCTGCCGAGGTACGATAGCCACCCAGACATCGGATGTCTAGTGGTCAATTCACACAGACTGACCGATCCGAGGGAGGAACCGAGTGTCCGCTCCATTGACGGAGGCCGTGATCCAGCGGGTCCGCGACATGATCGCCTCGGGCGAGCTGGTGCCTGGATCGCGGCTGCCGCCGGAAGCCGAGCTCGCCGCTGAGCTTGGTGCGTCCCGGAACACCGTCCGGGAGGCCGTCCGTGCCCTCGTGACGACTCGTGTCCTCGACGTCCGTCGAGGCGACGGCACATTCGTGACGAGCCTCCGGCCGGAACTGCTCCTTGCCGGCATCGGTGCCGCGGCCGAACTCTTCCAGGAAGGGTTCTCGCTCGAACTGATCGGCGTCCGGCGGATCCTCGAACCCGCCGCGACGGCGATGGCGGCCTTACGGATCGACCAGGAGACCCTCACGGCACTCGGGAGCTGCCTCGCGTCGATGCAGACCGCCGACTCGGAGGACGAGCTCCTCCGGTTCGACACGGAGTTCCATGCCATGGTCGCGGCGAGCGCAGGCAACGAGACGCTCGCGTCGATGCTCGGTGGCCTGTCGAGCCGGACTCTCCGGGCGCGCGTATGGCGCGGCGTCCTCGAGGCGGACTCGACGGCCCGAACGATCGCTCAACACGCGGACATCCTGCGGGCGCTCGTCGCCCGGGACCCGTCCCTCGCCGAGGCCGCCGCATTGGTCCACGTCGCCAACACCGAGGCGTCGCTCCGCCAGGTGCTCGACGACGGGCGCCTGCCTCCCGGCGTCGGCCAGGAACGTCGACGCACGACCCCCACCCCGCAGGGCTGAGAAGTCAGCCGGCGGCCTCCCGGCCGAGGCGCGCGCGCGCCGCACCGAGCGCCTCGGCGACCCGCTTCGGGGCGGTCCCGCCGATGACGTCGCACGTGGCCAGCGCGCCGTCGATACCGGCGGCCACCCGGAGATCGTCCGCGACCGTTCGGTCGGGGACGAGGCCCGCCGCGACCGGGTCGCCGTCCTGCGCCAATGCCTCGGAGATCGCGCCATCCTCGAGATCCGCGAGCTGGACGCCCTGCTGCTCCGCCACGGTGACGAGCGTCCCGACGACGTGATGCGCCGCCCGGAACGGCACCCCGCGGCGGACCAGCGCATCGGCGACCGCGGTCGCGGTGATGAACCCTTCGTCGGCGGCGGCGCGCATCCGCTCGCGGTCGATCGCCAGCGTGTCGACGATCCCGGCCATGATCGCGAGCGATGCTTCGAGCGTGGCCGCGCTCTCGAACAGCGGCGGCTTGTCCTCCTGCAGGTCGCGCTGATACGCGAGGGGCAGGCCCTTGAGCAGCGTCAGCAGCCCGGTCAGCGAGCCGATGACCCGGGCCGCCCGGCCGCGCACCAGCTCGGCGGGATCCGGGTTCTTCTTGTTCGGCATCATCGAGCTGCCGGTCGAGAACCCGTCGGCGAGCCGGACGAACCCGAAGCTCGGGTTCGACCACCAGGTCAGCTCCTCGGCGAACCGGCTGAGGTGGACCATCGCGAGCGCCGCCGCCGCGACGAACTCGACCGCGAAGTCCCGGTCGGACACCGCGTCGAGCGAGTTGGCGGTGACCGCGTCGAAGCCGAGCTCGCGGGCGGTCGCCTCGCGATCGAGCGGGTAGCCGGCGCCGGCCAGGGCACCGGAGCCGAGCGGGGAGACGTTGGCCCGGCGCCGGCAGTCCGCCAGCCGGCCGCGATCGCGTTCGGCCATCTCGACGTAGGCCAGCAGGTGATGGGCGAGGAGGATCGGCTGGGCGGGCTGGATGTGGGTCGTCCCGGGCAGGACGGCCTCACCATCGCGCTCGGCGAGCCCGACGAGCGCCCGCTCGTAGCCGACCAGCGCGTCGTCGAGCGCGTCGATCGTCCGGCGCAGCCAGAGCCGGAGATCGGTCGCGACCTGGTCGTTCCGTGAGCGGCCAGTGTGGAGCTTCCCGGCGACCGGCCCGATGCGGGTCGCGAGGGCGGCCTCGAGGTTCAGGTGGACGTCCTCGAGGACGGGGTCCCAGGCGAGCGTCCCCGCGACGACGTCGGAGCGCACCGCCTCCAGCCCATCGATCAGCGCGGACATCTCACCGTCGGTCAGCAGGCCGGCTCGCCCGAGCCCGTGGACGTGAGCGATGGATCCGGCCAGGTCATCGAGCGCCAGCGCCGAGTCGACCTCGACCGAGCGGGTGAACTCGGCCATCCGCGCGTCGCTCGACTCGCTGAACCGACCGCCCCACAGCTTCATCGGGTCCCTCCGTCCGTGAAGCCGTCATCGTAGACGGGTCAGCCGCCGGCGGGATCGCGCTCGAGCAGGTAGTGGACCGGTGAGACGGACCGGAGGCGCGCCGCGGCATCCTCGGCGCTCAGGTCGCGCTGGGTCTCGGCGAGGAGCTCGTAGCCCACGAGGAACTTCCGCACCGTGGCCGAGCGGAGCAGCGGCGGGTAGAAGTGGGCATGGAGCTGCCAGTGGTCAACGGGGCCGTCGATCGACGGCGCCTGGTGCCAGCCCATCGAATACGGGAACGGCTGGCGGAACAGGTTGTCGTAGCGGCTGAGGAGGTCGATCAGGGTGGTCGCCAGGACGTCGCGCTGGACGTCGCCGAGATCCGGCAGCCGGGTCACCGCTCGTTTCGGGATGACCAGGGTCTCGAACGGCCAGACGGCCCAGAACGGGACGACCACGAGCCACTCGTCGTTCTCCACGACGACCCGCGGCCCGGCCTGCTCCTGGACGGCGTAGTCGAGCAGCAGCGGGCGACCGGTCTGGGCGAATCGACGACGCTGGCCCTCGTCCTCCCGCGCCGCCTCGCGCGGCAGCGCCGTGCCCGCCCAGATCTGCCCGTGGGGGTGGGGGTTCGACGCGCCCATCGTCTCGCCCCGGTTCTCGAAGACCTGGACCCAGCGATAGCGGCCGGCAAGGTCGGTCGACTGGTCCGCCCACATGTCGATCGTCGCCCGCACGTCCTCGGGCGACATGCGCGCCATCGTCAGGTCGTGCCGCGGCGAGAAGCAGATGACCCGGCACGTCCCGGGCTCCCCCTCGGCGACGAGGAGGTCGTCCTCGACCCGGATCGCGAGCGAGTCGGGCTCGAGCGCGGCGAAGTCGTTGTCGAAGACGAACGTCCGGTCGTAGACCGGGTTCGTCCGACCGTTCGCCCGGGTGTTGCCCGGGCAGAGATAGCAGGTGGGGTCGTAGGCGGGACGCACGTCGGCCTGGCGCGGGTCATGGCGACCCTGCCACGGTCGCTGGGTCCGGCCCGTCGAGACGAGCACCCACTCGTCGATCAGCGGGTTGTACCGACGGTGGGGCTGGGCGACCAGCGACGCCAGGTCGGCGACGCGGACACCGGGGATCGGGCCGGACGGGGCGGCCTCAGCCATGGAGTCCCGTGGCGACCGACGGGTCGGCGACATCCGACGGGTTGAACGGCGCCTCCGCCGGCGTCGGTCGCTCCGCGGCCGCGGCGTCGCTGCGATCCGGTTCGACGACCATCAGCTGGCGTACGCGTCCCTCGATGACCTCGCGAGCAGCGAGGTCGAGGCCGTCGTCGGTGATGAGGACGTCGGCCTCGTCGAGGCGGGCGATCGAGCTCAGGCCGACGACGCCCCATTTCGAGTGGTCGGCGACCACGATGAGCCGTCGACCCGACTGGATCAGGGCGCGATCCGTCTCGGCCTCGCCAAGGTTGGGCGAGGTGAACCCCGAGTGCTCGTCCATCCCGTGGACCCCCAGGAACACGAGGTCCAGGTGGACGCTGCGCAGGGCGGCGACCGCGAACGGCCCGACCAGGGCGTCCGACGGCGTCCGGACGCCGCCCGTCAGGATGATCGTCTGGTCCGACCGGCCCAGCTCGTGCAGGACGTCGGCGACCCGCGGCGAGTTGGTCACCACGGTCAGCGACACCACGTCGGCGAGCCGCCGCGCGATCCGGTGGGTGGTGGTCCCGGCCGAGATCCCGATCGCGGTCCCCGGCTCGACCAGGGCCGACCGCCGCGTCCGCGATCGCGTCCTTCTCGCTCTGCTGGAGCGCCGATTTCGCCGCGAAGCCCGGCTCGAACAGGGCGCTACCGTCGAGGGCTGTGGCGCCGCCGTGGACCTTCTCGATCAGCCCGCGGTCGTGCGAGCAGCTCGAGGTCGCGCCGGATCGTCATGTCGGACACACCGAGCTCCCGGACGAGATCGGCGACGCGGACCCCGCCGTCCTCGCGGACCCGGTCGAGGATGTATCCCTGGCGCTGGCGCGCTAGCACGTGATCCCTCCGCGGCTCGTGCACGACTCCGGGTCTCATCATCGCCGACGTCGACGCCCGGTGGGTGTCGTGTCGCCGACCTGGTCGGCCCTTCGTGTCACGACAACATTGCACCACCGAACCGACACAAGTCAACGAATCCGCGCAAGAAACGAAGAAATACTTCCCTCGCATCTTGACAGGAGCGGTTCGGCGACCGGACAATCCGTTTGGTTGTGTCGGTTTCTGTTGGCCGCTGACCACGATGTCGGCACTTCACAGGAGGAGATCGATGGTGGTACTCACCCCGCGCCATAGTCTGGCGCTCAGGGGCCTCGCGCTCGGAGCCGCGGCCCTGATGCTGTTCTCCGCGTGTAGCTCGTCCAGCAGCTCGCCCAGCGCCGCGGCGGCCGGATCGGCCGCATCGGCCGCACCGGCCGTGCCCCCCAAGTACACCTCGGGCCCGGCCACCGCCGGCAGTCTCGGCACGACGACGATCCGTTCGAACGAGCACGAGGCGGTGCCGGCGTCGTCCGTCAAGGCGATGGTCGACTACTGCACCAACAAGGCCGGGGTCCAGGCCACGGTCTCGACCTCGGTCCACAACGACTTCCAGGACCAGTTCAACTCGTTCATGCAGGCCACGCCCGAGGACATCGTGAAGTGGTTCACGGGTGAGCGCCTCCGGTTCCCGGCGCGAAACGGCCTGCTGACGCCGATCGATGACGTGTGGCAGACCGATCGCCGCGAACTACACGGACGGCATGGCCAAGGCGTCCCAGGGTGACGACGGCAAGAAGTACGCGGTGCCGATCGTCTCCTATCCGTGGGTCGTCCTCTACCGGAAGAGCCTCTTCCAGCAGAAGGGCTACACCGTCCCGAAGACATGGGACGAGTTCGTGACCCTGGCCAAGAAGGTCCAGGCTGACGGCCTCATCCCGCTCGCCTTCGCCGACAAGGACGGCTGGCCGGCCATGGGCACGTTCGATATCCTCAACATGCGCATGAACGGCTATCAGTTCCATGCCGACCTGCTGGCCGGCAAGCAGAAGTGGACGGATCCCAAGGTCCAGGCGGTCTTCAAGAAGTGGGCGGAGCTCCTGCCGTACACCCAGCCCGACCCGCTCGGCCGGACCTGGCAGGAAGGCGCCCAGACGTGGGCCAACAACAAGGCTGCGATGTACTTCCTGGGCACGTTCGCGTCCCAGCAGGTGCCGGCCGCGGACCTGGCCGACGTCGACTTCTTCCCGTTCCCGACCCTCGGGACCCAGTACGACTCCGAGATGGGCATCGACGCCCCGGTCGACGCGTGGATCCTGAGCAAGGCTCCCAAGAACCTTCCGGCCGATAAGGCGCTACTCGCGTGCTTCGCGACCCCTGAGGCACAGTTGGCCTTCCTCGGCAAGGACCACAGCCAGATCCCTGCAGCGAAGGTGACGGACACGAGCTCGTTCACCCCGCAGCAGACCAAGATGGCCGAGATCATCGGGGCGTCCGGTGGTGTCGCCCAGTTCCTCGACCGTGATACTCGCTCCGACTTCGCCGGGGCGCAGGGCATGCAGGCACTCCTGCAGGACTTCATCAAGAACCCGTCGCAGGACCTGGCCGCCTACACGGCCAAGATCCAGGGTGTCTACGACTCGCTTCCTCCACAGTGACCCGCTGAGCTCGGGTCGAACGCCGTGACGACTGACGTCGCCGGATCCGCAGCCCCGACCCCGGACGGGGTCGGGGCTGCTCCCGTTCCACAGCGGCTGAAGGGTCGCGGCCTCCTGACCCGCCGCGACTGGATGGTCCTCGCCGTCCTGCTGGGGATCCCCCTGTTCGTCCACATCTTCCTGGTCTGGGTCCCGACCCTGTTCTCAGTCGTGCTGTCGTTCACGAGCTGGAACGGGATCGGCGGCCTCGACCGGATCAAGTTCGTCGGGATCGACAACTACCGCGTCCTGGTCACGACGTATCCGCCGTTCTGGCCGGCGATCACGCACAACCTGATCTGGCTCGGGGTCTTCCTGTTCATCGCGACGCCGCTCGGGATCTTCTTCGCGGTGCTCCTCGACAAGGAGATCCGCGGCACCCGGTTCTACCAGGGCGCCCTGTACCTGCCGGTCGTCCTCTCGCTGGCGATCATCGGGTTCATCGCCCAGCTGTTCCTCTCGACCGACCAGGGGCTGGTGAACGGGGTGCTGGCGGGCTTCGGGGTGAAACCCGTCGACTGGCTCGGGAACTCCAGCCTGAACCTGTGGGCCATCCTCGTCTTCGCGAGCTGGCGCCAGGTGGGATACGTGATGATCCTCTACCTCGCGGGACTGAAGGGCGTCGATCCGACGCTCCGTGAGGCCGCCAAGGTCGACGGCGCCACGGAGAGCCAGACGTTCTTCCGGGTCGTGTTCCCGGTCATGCGGCCGATCAACATCGTGGTCCTGGTGATCACGGTCATCGAGTCGCTCCGGGCGTTCGACCTCGCCTTCATCATCAACCGCGGCCTCAACGGACTCGAGCTGCTCTCGGTCCTGGTCACGAACAACATCATCGGCGAGGCGAGCCGGATCGGGTTCGGTTCGGCCATCGCCGTGGTCCTGCTCGTGGTCGCCGTCGGCCCGATCATCCTCTACCTCAGCCGGACGTTGCGCGAGGAGTCCCGATGACGGCCGTGAGCTCCGAGGTGGCTGCCGCCCAGGTCACGAGGAAGACTGGGATCCGCTGGAGCCGGATCGGCCTTCACGTCTTCCTGTTCACGATGGCTCTGGTCTGGCTCTTCCCACTGGTCTACGCCTTCTACACGTCGCTGCGACCGTACGCGGACACCGCCAAGCTCGGGTACGCATCGGTGGGCGGGTCGTACAACTTCGACAACTACGTGAAGGCCTTCACCGACGGTCAGCTCCCGTCGTACTTCCTGAACACGGTGATCGTGGTGGTGCCGGCGGTCTTCCTGACCCTGCTCCTCGCCTCGATGGCGGCGTTCGTCCTGTCGCGCTTCAGCTGGCGGTTCAACCTGCTCTTCCTGATGATCTTCACGGCGGGCAACCTGCTGCCCCAGCAGGTCATCATCACGCCCCTGTTCCGGATGTACCTGCTCCTGCCGCTGCCGCGCTCTCCTGAGCGACAACGGGATCTGGTACGACCAGTTCTTCGGCGTGATCGCGATCCACGTGGCGTTCCAGCTCGGCTTCTGCACGTTCGTCCTCAGCAACTACATGAAGACCCTGCCCCATGAGATGACGGAGGCCGCGGTGGTCGACGGCGCGGGCGTGTTCCAGATCTACCGCAAGATCATCATGCCGCTGGTCCGACCGGCGTTCGCAGCCCTGGTCGTGCTCGAGACGACCTGGATCTACAACGACTTCTTCTGGGCGCTGATCCTGATGAAGAGCGGCGAGCGGATGCCGATCACCTCCGCGCTCAACAGCCTGAAGGGCAACTTCTTCGTCGACAACAACCTCATCGCCGCCGGCGCGATCATCGTGGCCCTGCCCACGATGATCGTGTTCTTCGCCGCCCAGAAGCAGTTCATCAGCGGCCTGACCCTGGGGTCGACCAAGGGCTGACCGCGTCGTCCGTGACGTATCCGGCCCCGTCGGTCGCCCGGACGGCCCAGACGCGCGGCGACCGACCCGTCCGCGCCGGGTAGTCGCGTTCGATCCGTGACCGGAACGGACCGACCGCGTCCGGGCGGACCAGCGACACCGTGCAGCCACCGAAGCCGGCGCCGGTCATCCGCGAGGCCACGACACCCGGCGTCGCCCAGGCGAGCTCGGCCAGCGCGTCGAGCTCGGGTGAGCTGACCTCGAACAGGTCGCGCAGCGAGGCGTGGCTGGCCGCGAAGAGCCGGCCGACCGCGGCCAGGTCGCCCGCTTCGAGGGCCGCCTCGACCGCGATGACCCGCCCGTTCTCGTCGACGATGTGCTCGGCGCGGCGGTAGGCGATCGGATCCATGAGGTCCCGGTAGCGGGTCAGCATCGGACGATCCACGTCGCGGAGGGCATGGACGGCCGGCTCGTGCCTGGCGATGGCGGCGACCGCCCGTTCGCAGTCCGCGCGCCGGGCGTTGTACTCGGATGTGCCGAGCGTCCGCGGCACGCCCGTGTGCGCCACCACCAGGACGATGTCGGCGGGCAGGGCGACCGGGCGATGCTCGAATGACCGGCAGTCGAGCAGGACCGCGGACCCAGCGATCCCGTTCGCGGACGCGAACTGGTCCATCAGCCCGCACTGGACGCCGACGTAGCGGTTCTCCGCCCGTTGCGCGATCCGGGCCAGCGTGAGCGGATCGGCTCCCGGGCCCGTCGGCGGTGACAGAGCCCACGCCGCGGACAGCTCGAGCGCGGCCGAGGACGACAGGCCGGAGGCCTGCGGGATCGTGCTGGCGAGGACCCCGTCGAAGCCGTGGGTCGGCAGGCCGGCGGCGATCATCTCGAGCGCGGTCCCGGCCACGTAGTCGATCCAGCCACCGGTCGCCGGGCCGATCCGATCGAGGTCGACCTCGGCGATCTCGCCGGTGGCCGCCAGGGCGAGACGGACGCGCCGGTCGGGCCGGGGTCGTCGGGCGATCCGGATCTCGAGGTCGATCGCGACGGGGAGGACCAGACCGTCGTTGTAGTCCGTGTGCTCACCGATGAGGTTGACCCGGCCCGGCGCACGGACGATCCGGAGCTCGCCGCGGGCCGGGCCCGCGTCCGGGAACGCCGCGTCCAGGGCGGCAGCCAGGGTCGCCGGGTCCAGGGCACCTGGTGCGGCCGCCTGCGGATCCACGACGCCTCCTCGCGGGCCGAGCTCGACGGCCCGATGAGGCATGGTAGCGAACCGGGACCGCGGTACGGACCGCCACCCGGACCGCGACGCAACCGGGCCCGCCTCCGGATGGTTGTGCTGGTATGGATGCTCGCCGCCGACGCTCGCCAGGAGACGCGCGATTGGCCTATCGCGATAGGCCAATGTTCGGTATCATCCGGCGATGACCGCCCGACCGACGACCCGCGACTGGCTCCTCTTCGGGTTGATCTCGCTGTTCTGGGGCAGCTCCTATCTGTTCATCAAGATCGGCGTCCAGACGCTCCAGCCGTTCACCCTGATCGCCCTCCGGCTGTTCTTCGGCCTCCTCGTGCTGTCGGTCGCGCTGCGTCTCTCTGGCGCCCCCATCCCTCGCGACCGGTCGACCTACGGCAAGCTCGTGGTGATGGCGGTCTTCAACATCGTCATCCCGTTCAGCCTGATCACCTGGGGCGAGCAGTACATCGACTCGTCGCTGGCCACGATCCTCCAGGCGACGACCCCGCTGGTCACGATCGTCATCGCCTCGCTCGTCCTCGCCGACGAGGCGATCACGGTGGACCGGCTGGTCGGGCTGATCGTCGGCTTCGCCGGCGTCATCGTGCTGCTGAGCCACGGGATCAGTGGCGGCCGCGGCGAATCGACCCTCGGCGAGCTGGCCATCCTCGGGGCATCGGTGTCCTACGCCGCCGGCAATGTGTTCGTCCGTGTCCGGATGCGCGGCCATCATCCGACCGTCCCGGCCTTCTTCCAGGTCGGGATCGCGCTCGTGATCATCACCGTGCTCATGCTCGCGTTCGAATCGCCGGTCCAGCTGCCGACCACTCGCGAGGCGTGGTTCGCGGTCATCTGGCTGGGCGTGTTCGGGTCGTCGCTGGCGTACCTGATCTACTTCCGGCTGATCCACACGCTCGGGCCGACCCGCCTGTCGCTGATCACCTACGTCATGCCGATCGTCGGGATCGTTCTGGGCGTCGTGGTCCTGAGCGAATCCATCGACGTCCGGACGCTGCTCGGGACGGCGATCATCCTCGGTGGTGTCGGCCTGGTGAACAGCGGGCGCCGTTCGCGCCGGATCTTCGGCCGCTCGTCGGTGCCCGCGGAGGCCCCGCCGACCACCTGAGCCGCCGGCTGGCCACGGGCTGCGCGTCGCTCCGAGCGCCGAGCCCCTCTACGACTCCACGGCGAGGAGGAGCGCCCCGACGACGATCATCGCCGCCGCGGCCAGCCGGCCCAGACCGGCGCGCCGGGTGGCCGCCTCCCCGAGCCGGAACGACCCCCAGCCCGAGACGAGGACGATCGCCGACTCGCGGACCGGGGCGACAGCCGACAGCGGCGCGAACCGGAAGGCGACCAGCACGAGGAGGTAGGCGGCGACCGTGATCAGCCCCCCGATCGCCGCCCGGCCCCAGTCGTCGGAGCGGAGCACCGAGCCACGCTCGACCCGTCCGGGCGGGATCGCCCCGGGTCGGCCGGAGGTCGGGGCGTCGAGGATCGCCACGTCGTCCGTCTCGGTCGCGACGGCCACCGAAGCGAACGCCAGCCCGACCGACCCCCGCGTGCGCCGATCGACGACCGCGATGCCGAGCAGCAGGATGATCGCGGAGAAGGTCGTGATCATCGCGACGTACAGCCATGGCGCGACGATCCGCGCGCCGGTCAGGTCGACCGCCGAGTACGACGCGATCGTCACTCCCGTGGCGACCGCCAGCCATGCCGCCTGGCGCATCCTCGGCGTCAGCTCGGAGGATCGCCGGAAGACGGCCCACGGCCGCTGGAGCGACAGGATCCCGATGAGCAGCAACCCGACGCCCAGGGAGCCGACGGGACCCAGCCGCTCACCCAGGAAGACGATCCCGACCGCGACCGCCAGGGCCGGAGCGGTGCCCCGGGCGATCGGATAGACCAGCGACAGGTCCCCGCGGGCGTACGCCGCCGAGAGCAATGCGAAATAGAGCGCCTCGAGGATCCCCGATGCCAGCGCGATCGCCCACGCCTCGGGCGGGATCGCCGGACGATCGGTGACGAGCCAGCCGATCACGGCCGACCGGGATCAGGACGACCGACCCGACGACCATCCCCCGTCCCGCCGTCCGCAACGGATCGTCGGCCGTCTTGAGCAGGATGTTCCAGCCCGCGTGGAGGACGGCCGCGGTCAGCAGCAGCACCAGGACCGCGGGCGGCATCAGCGCTGTCCGCCTTCGGCCATCTCCTTGAGGATGCGCAGGTTCGTCTCGACCATCGTGGCGGCCGAGCCGCGCCCGAGGCGGACGAGCGAGCGCGACCGACCGACCGACCGTCCAGAGGTCCGCCCGGGCGACGATGCGCGTGCCACCGCCCGCCCCGGGTTCGAGCATCCACGACCGCTCGAGGTGGATCCCGTCGCCGACCAGGATCGTCCGGAACCGCGTCTCGGGCCGGGCCTCGAGGCTCTCCAGTCGGACGCTCGTCCGGAGCAGACCGAGCCGCAGACGCGCCGACCGCGTCGCGCCCGCTGCCGGCCAGCTCGAGGCGGGCGGCCCGAGGGTCAGCTCGGGATAGAGGACGTCCTGCGCCGCCGGGTCGTGGAGGGTGGCCCAGACCGCCCGCGGCTCCGCCTTGACGTAGGTCCGTCGCTCGACGCTGCCGGTCGCGGTCACGTCGGGAAGGGTCGGGTCGGTCGGGTCACGCGCCGATCGGATGCCAGACGGTCTTCATCTCGAGGAAGGCGGCGATCCACTCGGGACGCTGCGCGGCCCGGTCGTCGGTCCAGTCGAAGCGCTCGTCGACGACACCGCGTGGACGCCGCGCCACCCGCTTGACGCTGTCCGCCGCCGAGCTCTCGACCTCGGCCTGGCTGGCCGGAGCGATCCCCCAGGTGTCGATCGCGTCGACGTCGACATGCGAGGCGAGCACCGGCACGAGCTCGGCCTTCCGGCCGGTCAGGAGGTTGACGACGCCGGCCGGGACATCGGACGTGGCCAGGACCTCGGTCAGGGTCACGGCGGCGAGCGGCCGCGCCTCGGACGCGAGCACGACGACGACGTTGCCGCCGACGAGGGCCGGGGCGAGCCGGCTGACCAGGCCGAGCAGGGACGAGCGCTCGGGAGCGACGATCCCGACGACGCCGGTCGGCTCGGGGATCGTGAAGTTGAAGTACGAGCCGGCGACCGGGTTGGAGCTGCCGAGGACCTGGCCCAGCTTGTCCGACCAGCCCGCATACCAGACCCACCGGTCGATGGCACGGTCGACCGCTTCGCGGGCGCGAGCCGCGTTGATGCCCTCCCCCGCCCCGATCTCGGCGACGAACTGGTCGCGCCGGCCCTCCATCAGCTCGGCGACCCGGTACAGGATCTGGCCGCGGTTCATCGCCGACCGGCCGGCCCACGGCTCGAACGCCTTGCGCGCCGCGCGGACCGCATCGCGGAGGTCCTTGCGCGAAGCCTGGCAGGCGTTGGCGAGCGGGTCGCCGCCCGGCGTCTCGACCAGGTAGGTCCGACCGGACTCGGTTCGCGGGAACGCTCCGCCGATGTACAGCTTGTACGTCTTGCGGACGTCGATCCGGGCCGTCGGGCTCGAGCCGAGATGGACCGATGGCATCTCAGCGGTCCTCGAGCCGGACGTAGGCGAGCAGGCCGTGCAGCCCGCCCTCGCGACCGTAGCCGGACTCCTTGTAGCCGCCGAACGGGCTGGCCGGGTCGAACTTGTTGAAGGTGTTGGCCCAGATCACCCCGGCGCGCAGACGCTGCGCCATCATCAGGATCCGGCTGCCCTTGTCGGTCCAGATCCCCGCCGACAGGCCGTACGGGGTGTTGTTCGCCTTCTCGATGGCCTCCTCCGGCGTCCGGAAGGTCAGGGTCGAGAGGACCGGCCCGAAGATCTCCTCGCGGGCGATCCGATGGCTCTGGGCGACGTTCGTGAACAGCGTCGGGCGGAAGAAGAAGCCCCGTTCCGGGAGCTCGCAGGCGGGCTGGTAGAGCTCGGCGCCTTCGGCCACGCCCGACGCCACGAGCTCGGTGATCTTGTCAAGCTGGGCCTTCGAGTTGATCGCCCCGACGTCGGTGTTCTTGTCGAGCGGGTCGCCGACGCGGATCGTCGCGAGGCGGTCCTTGAGCTTGTCGATGAGCGGACCTGCGATCGACTCCTGGACGAGGAGGCGGGACCCGGCGCAGCAGACCTCACCCTGGTTGAAGTAGATCCCGTTGACGATGCCCTCGACCGCCTGGTCGAGGGGTGCGTCGTCGAAGACGATGTTGGCCGCCTTGCCGCCGAGCTCGAGGGTCAGGCCCTTGCCCTGGCCGGCGATACCCTTGGCGATCAGCTTGCCGACCTCGGTCGAACCCGTGAAGGCGACCTTGTCGACTCCGTCGTGGCGGACCAGGGCCATCCCGATCTCACCGGGGCCGGTCAGGATGTTGACGACGCCGGCGGGCAGGTCCGCCTGACGGCAGACGTCCGCGAACAGCAGCGCGGTCAGCGGCGTGGTGCTGGCGGGCTTGAGGACGACGGTGTTCCCGGCGGCCAGCGCCGGCGCGATCTTCCAGGCCAGCATCAGCAGCGGGAAGTTCCACGGGATGATCTGGGCGGCCACGCCGCGCGGCTTGGCGATCCGGCCGGGGAACGCGTACTCGAGCTTGTCCGCCCAGCCGGCGTAGTACCAGAAGTGCGCCGCGGCGAGCGGGATGTCGACGTCCCGGCTCTCCTTGATCGGCTTGCCCGAGTCCATGCTCTCGAGGACGGCGAACTCGCGGCTGCGCTCCTGGAGGATCCGGGCGATCCGGAACAGGTACTTGGCTCGCTCGCGGCCGGGGAGGCTGCCCCAGCTCTTGCCCGTCGCCCGACGAGCCGAGCGGACCGCCTTGTCGACGTCGGCCTCCGTGGCGCGGGCGACCTCGGCCAGGGGTTGCTCGGTCGACGGGTCGATCGTCACGAACGTGCCGCCGCCCTGGGCCGCCACGTCGCGTCCGCCGATGAACAGCCCGTAGCGGCTCTTCAACCGGACGATGTCCCTCGACTCCGGCGCCGGCGCGTACTCCCAGGGGATCGCCTGGCCGTCACCGAGGCCCCAGCTGTTGGGTGCCTGAGGCCCGGCCGCGGCGGGGGTGGTCGGGGTCGGCTCGATGTCGGTCGTCGTCGACCCGGTCTCGGTCGTCATCGTCGGCATTATGGCACCGGGGGTCCGGTGGGCCGTGGATGCGGGCCAAGCGCGCTCGCCCGGTCGCCGGGGTGGCGCCGCGCGTGCCCGGTCGCCGGGTGGGGCGGCTCGGGGGTCCCTGGGCCGCCCGTGATGCGACTCGGTGCATCGGAACCCGTCGATCGGGCGATGAGACCGGTCCGGGAGCCAGCGTTCTCGCCGCAACCCCTGCGCGCCAGCCGTGCGATCGGCCCCACCCGGCCTACCTGCCCGTGTGGGCGATGCGGCGACTCGCATCGGCGGGAGACTAGGCCCGGCACCGCACGGCACCAGCCGATGCGGCGAGTCGCATCGGCCCGGACGACGACCGCCGGGGACCCGGAGTAGACTCACCCGACAACCGAATACGCCTCCGGGGAGCGCGAACGCGCTGAGAGTGTGGCCGAGGCCACAGACCCGCCGAACCTGATCCGGCTCGTACCGGTGTAGGAAGCAGGCCGTCCGTCGACTCGACGCCGTTCCCCACTTCGGGAGCGGCGTTCTTCGTTACGAGTCGGAGGTCCAGGTCCAGCGTGAACCATCGCCAGCTCATCACCCCGATCGCGATCGTTTCCGTGGCCGGCATGCTCATCGGTGCGTGCTCCGGACCGGGGTCGGCCGGATCGGCCGGATCGGCCACATCGGCCGGGTCGCCCGCATCACCCGCCGGCACGCCGATGGCGTCCGATGCTCCGTCGACCCAGGCCGGCGCCTCGAGCACGGCGCCCGCGACCGCCTCGCCGCCGCCCGCGACCCCGAAGCCCGCGACCGCCACCGTCCGGCTCGCATTGGATTGGACGCCGAACACGAACCACACGGGGTTCTACGTCTCGCAGGCCGACGGCGCGTACGCCGATCAGGCGATCGACCTGAAGGTCATCCCGTACGCCACCACGAGCCCCGAGATCCTCGTCTCGTCGGGAGCGGCCGAATGCGGGATCAGCACCCAGGAGGGCGCGACGTTCGCGATCGCGGCCGGCGCCAAGGAACGCTCGGTGATGGCCATCCTGGCGCACACCGCGACCGAGATCGCCGCCCGCGATGACGGATCGGTCACGCGACCCAAGGACCTCGACGGGAAGCTCTATGCCGGCTTCGGCCTGCCCCAGGAGGTCCCCGAGCTCCAGGCCGTGATCAAGCACGACGGCGGCACGGGGAAGTTCAAGGTCGCGACCCTCGATACGGCCGCCTACGAGGCGCTCTACGACGGCAAGGCCGACTTCACGATCACCTTCACCGCCTGGGAGGCGCTCGAGGCGCAGGAACGCGGGATCAAGCTCAAGACCTTCGCGTTCACCGACTATGGCCTGCCCGACTCGTACGCCGTCGTGCTCGTCTGCAACGACGCCTGGCTGACGGCCCACCCCGACGTCGCCCGGCGGTTCCTGGCAGCGACGGTCGCCGGCTTCGAACAGGCGGCGGCGGACCCGGACGGTTCGGCGGCCAAGCTGATCGCGGCCAACCCCGGCGTGTTCGACGCGAACACGGCCCTGCCTCTCGACTCCGCACGCTACCTCGCCGAGCACCAGCTGTACGGCACGCCGGGGACGGTGGGCCGGCAGACCGCATCGACCTGGGCGAGCTACTCGGGTTTCCTGTTCGACACCGGACTGCTGGCCGGACCCGACGGGAAGCCACTCGCGGCGCGACCTGACTTCGGGACCTACTTCACGAACGACTACCTGCCATGACCCGCGGCGACGAGCGTCCACGGGAGTCCGAGCCGGACCGCTTCGTCGGCGCTCTCGACGCCGGGTCAGGCGTCGGGGACGCCCGGCGGGGCGACGTGACGCGGATCGGTCCGGCGCTCGGGCTCGTCGCGGCGATCCTCCTCGGATGGGAGCTCCTCTGCCGAGGCCTGAGCGTCGACCCGCTCACCCTGCCCGCTCCATCGCGGATCCTCGGCGCGCTGTGGGACAGCCGCGAGGTCGCCGCCGGCCACGCCCTGACCACGCTGGGCGAGACCGTCGTCGGGTTCGGCCTGTCGGTCGTCTTCGCCGTCGCGGCGGCGCTGGCGATGGACCGGTCCGAGTGGGTTCGCCGTGCCCTCTATCCGATCCTGATCGCCTCGCAGACGATCCCGATCGTGGCCGTCGCGCCGTTGTTCGTCCTGTGGTTCGGCATCGGCCTGCTGCCGAAGGTCATCGTCGTGGTGGTCGTCACGTTCTTCCCGATCACCGTCGCCCTGCTTGATGGGCTGGCGATGGCGAGCCGCGACGCCACGGACCTGCTGCGTTCGATGGGAGCGAGCCGGAACCAGCAGCTGCTCAAGCTGCGCCTGCCGGGTGCGCTGCCGTCGTTCTTCACGGGGTTGCGGATCGCGGTGACGTACGCCGTCGTGGCGGCGATCTTCGGTGAGGCCGTCGGGGCGGTCGACGGGCTCGGCATCTGGATCGTCCTGTCGAAGAACCTGTTCCGGACCGACCTCGTCTTCGCCGCGATCCTGGTCACGGCGGCCATGACCATCGCCCTGTGGCTCCTCGTCGGCCTGATCGAGCGGGTCGCGATCCCATGGCATCGGGCGGCCCGCCTGGCGGCCCGCTGATCGCGGTCAGTCGATCGTGAAGTGGTCGGGGCCCTGGTAGCGGCCGGTCCGCTCCTTCTCGATCTGCATCAGCACGTCGTTGAGCAGCGATGACGCGCCGAAGCGGAACCGCTCGGGGGTCATCCAGCGCGGTCCGAGCGTCTCGTACAGGACGACGAGGTACTGGATCGCCTCCTTGGCCGTCCGGATCCCGCCGGCTGGCTTCATGCCGACCGCCCGACCCGTTCCCCGCTCGAAGTCACGGATCGCCTCGAGCATCACCAGGGTCACCGGGAGGGTCGCCGCGGGAGTCACCTTGCCGGTCGAGGTCTTGATGAAATCGGCTCCCGCGGCCATCGCCAGGATCGACGCCCGGCGGACGTTGTCGTAGGTCTCGAGCTCGCCCGTCTCGAGGATGACCTTGAGGTGCGTCTCGCCGCAGGCGTCCTTGATCGCGACGATCTCCTCGAACACGGTCAGGTAGTCGCCGGCGAGGAACGCCCCGCGGTCGATGACCATGTCGACCTCGTCGGCGCCGGCCTCGATCGCCTGGCGCGTCTCGGCGAGCTTGATGTCGAGGAAGGTCTGGCCGCTCGGGAAGCCGGTCGCGACGCTGGCGACGCGGACCCCCGACGTGCCCAGCGTCTCGCGTGCCTCGGCGACCATCGCCGGGTAGACGCAGATCGCCGCCACGTGCGGGATCGTGGGATCGCCCGGCTGCGGATGCATCGCCTTGACGCACAGCGCCCTGATCTTGCCCGGCGTGTCCTTCCCCTCGAGCGTGGTCAGGTCCATCATCCGGATCGCCAGGTCGAGGGCCCACAGCTTCGAGGCCTTCTTGATCGAGCGCTTCTTCAGGGCATCGACCCGCTCGTCGACGCCGACCTGGTCGACCGGGCTGACCCGCCCGAGCAGCCCGCCGAGCGAGCCGGCGCCCCCGTCGAACGCCCGGATCAGCTCGTGGGCGCGTTCGCGGGTGAGGCTGTCGGGATGCCGGATCGTGGTCATCGGTCGGTCAGGATACACCGGCCCTGCGCACCGTCGGCGTAAGCGGACCGGCCGGGTCGGCCGGCTCAGCGGCGGATCCGCGCATTTCCCCGATACTTCGTGGACCACGTCCCCTCGGAGGAGCCACGCATGCCGACCCGGTCGCGCCGCCTCGCCCGGCTGATCGCGCTCGGCGCCGCCGCCGGCCTCCTCCTCGTCGCATGCGGCTCATCGACGCCGTCGGCGACGGCCGGAGGATCGGCCACGGGCGGACCGCTCGCCGAGGCCCTCGTGCGCAAGATGGCGACCGATCCGCTCGTCGTCCACGTCGAGCAGACGGCGACGGCGAACGGGGTCGTCGCGGAGGCCACCCGGTCATTGACCGGCACGATCTCGGGCGACATCTCCGGCAAGGACGTGGCGCTGCACCTCACGGCCGCCGGGAACGGTCAGAGCGTCGACCAGGAGATCGTCGTCGTCGGAGACACCGCCTACACCCGGCGCAACGGCGGGGCCTGGTCCTCCGGCCCGAGCTCGGCGACGGCCGCGTCGATCGACGACCTGATCAAGGCGATCCGGCTGGTCGACGACCCGGCGAAGCTGCGCGATGTCGGGGTCGAGACCGTCGACGGCGCCCAGCTCCACCATCTCGTCGGCGTGGGCATCCCCTACCAACCGGCGAGCGGCGGCACCGGCCGCTACGACGCATTCGACATCTGGGTCACCGACGACGGCACCCCGGTCAAGGCCAAGACCGCCTTCTCGGCGACCGACGCCAGCGGCAACGCGACGACCGGCACGACCGACCTGGCCTACTCGAAGTTCGGCGGTCCGTTGCCCATCGTCGCGCCGTCGGTCGTCCCGTCCGCAGCACCGCCGAACACCGCCCCGTCGCCGGCCGGTCCGAGCCCGAGCGGCTAGCCCGGCGGAGGAGGGCCGTCGGCCGTCCGGCCGCTCAGCACGAGCGCCGCGGCGCTGACGTAGCCGAGCACCGCCGAGCCGAGCATCGCCACGCTCAGGCCGATCGTCACCGACATGAAGCCCATCACCGGTGGATAGACGATCGAGCCGATGACCGCCGTCCCGGCGAGGAAGCCGCTGACCGCCGCGGACCGGTCGGGGAAGCGGTCGCCGCCGATGGCCATGATCAACGGGTAGATCGGCCCGGATGCGAAGCCGACCAGCGCGAACAGGGCGATCGCGAGCTCGAGCGACGGCGCGACCAGCGCCAGGACGATGGTCGACGCCGCGACGAGGCTCGACGCGATCGCCAGACGAAGGTGGTCGAACCGGTCGGCGAACCGGGCGGACACGAGACGCCCGAGCAGATTGCCCGCCCAGAACAACGACAGGGCGGCCGTCGCCGTGCTCAAGGGGCCGCGCCGAGGTAGCGCACGAGCCAGCTCGACACGCCCAGCTCCGAGGCCACGTAGCAGCCGATGGCGACCGCCAGCAGGATCAGCGGCAGGGCGTACCCGATCGATGCCGGCGAACCCTCCGCCGACCCGCGGTGCCGGCCGGAGGGCAGTCCCGTCACGGCCAGCAGGACCGCCAACGGGAACGCCACGAGCGTGGTGCCGAGGATCACCGCCTGCCAGGGCACCCCGGCATCGACGAGCCGGCCCGACGATCAGCGGCGACGTCAGGGCGCCCAGGCTGAAGAACAGGTGGACGCGGTTGAGCGCCTGTCCGCGCGAGGTCGGATAGAGGTCGAGGTAGAGGCCGTTGACGCCCCCGTCGATGGCCCCCGAGCCGAGGCCGAGCGGCAGAGCGGCGAGCAGGAACAGCACCCACGACGGGACGCTCCCCATCGCCACCAGGCCGACGCCGACCAGCGCGGCGGCGGACGACAGGACGGCCCGCCGTCCGAGCCGCTCGGTCAGGAACCCGCCGACGAGCGATCCCGACACATAGGCGACGGCGTCCACGAAGTAGAACAGCCCGATCCCGGCATCGGTCTGACCGAACGCTCCCTCGACCGACCGGATGAGCGACGGGACGAGCAGCCCGGTCCAGCCGATCAGCAGGAAGCCGAGACCGCCGAGCACGGCGGCGGTGCTCCGGCGCTGCAGGAGGGGGAGGGTCACGCTCGAATGCTAGCGACCGGCGACGCGGTCGTTCTCGCGCGCGGCTATCTCCCGGCGCGGACCCTGGGCAGCGGCGGCAGGCCGCTCTTGCCCTCGACGAGGTAGTGGCGGAACCAGGCCCCGACCTGGACCAGGTTCTCGACGCGGCGGTGCGGCGTCCCCGAGCGGGTCAGCTCGTGGGTCTCGTCGGGCACGCGCATCATCCGGACCGGGCGCCCGAGCGAGCGGAGGACGGTGAACAGCTCCTCGCCCTGTCCGATCGGCGTCCGGATGTCCTTCTCCGAGTGCTGGATCAGCAACGGTGTCCGGATCTCCTCGGCGTAGGTCAGCGGCGACAGCTCGCGATAGAGCGCCGGATCCTCCCAGGGCGCGGCACCGAACTCCAACCGGCCGAACTCCGGACCGGCGATGTCGCCGGTCATCATCTGGCTCACCAGGTCGTTGACCGAGCGGCACGTCACGGCCGCCTTGAAGCGATGGTCGTGGCCGACGATCCAGCTCGTCAGGTAGCCCCCGTACGATCCGCCGGTCACCCCGAGCCTCGACGGATCGGCGGTGCCGTCCTCGACGAGCGCCTCGACCCCCGCCAGCACGTCTCGGGTCGGGCCGTGCCCCCAGTCGCGGTAGTTCGCGGCGTTGAACTCCTGGCCGTAGCCCTCGGAGCCGCGCGGGTTCACGTACCACACGCCGATCCCGCCGCCGGCCAGGCACTGGAACTCCCAGGACGGCGACCAGCCGTAGAGCGTGTGCGGACCGCCGTGGATCTCGAGGACGAGCGGTGCAGTGCGGCGCGGCGACCGTCCGGGGCGGGCGGGGTCGGACGCCGGCACGTGCCAGCCCTGGACGCGATGACCGTCGACCGTCGACCAGCGGGTCTCGGGCTCGGCAAGAGCGACCCCGGCGAGGGCCGGCCCGTTGATGTCGGTCAGGCGCCGGAGCTCGAGCGGCCTCGTCACCCGACGCCCCGGCACGTCGACGACGTGGACATCCGGGAGCTCCGTCGGCGCGGAGCGGATGACCGCCACGCGGGTCGAGCCGGCGGCGCGACCCGGCACGGCATCCCAGCCGGACAGGTAATGGCGACCCTCCGTGATGCGCTCGAGCGCACCGTCGGCGACCGCGATGCGCCAGAGCTCGTAGGAACCGTCGATCGGGGCCGTGAACAGGATCGAGCCGCCGTCGGCGGTCACGGCCAGATGGCCCTCCTCGCCGACCGTGATGTCGCTGCTCATCGTGGAGCCGGGCATCAGGTCGTGTCGTGCGGTCAGGTCGCGACCACCCCGGGCGCCGTTCTCCGAGCCATCCGCGGCGAACAGCCAGATGTCGTTCCGACTGCCCGCGGCGGCCGGGAAGCGATGGCCCAGCACCGCCAGCGAGCGCCCGTCGGGCGACCAGGCCGGCCATCCGAAGAAGCCGCGCCCGCCGGTCACCCGCGTTCGAGCGCCGCTGGCGACGTCCACCACGAACACGTCGCTTCGCCAGCGGATGTCACGATCCGCGGCCGGATCGGCAGCGAACGCGATCCGGGTCCCGTCCGGCGACCAGGTCGGCTGCTCGATCCCGCCGGCCACGTCCGTCAGCCGCCGGGCAGACCCGGTCGCCACATCGACGATCCAGAGCTGCGGGAGCCGGGCGTAGGTGAAGCCGGCGCCGTTGAGCATGACCCGGAGCCGGTCGATGTAGTGGTAGTCGGCCGGCGGCGGATCCCCGGGTCGGGGCTTGGCGCCGGCCAAGCCGCGTCGTCGGGCGTCCTCCTCGCGGGTCGCTCCGTGCGACGCACTGAGGACGGCCAGCTGGCGGCCGTCGGGCGACCAGGCGAAGCCGTCGACGCCGCGCGGAAGGTCGGTCAGGCGGCGAGCCTCGCCGGGGCCGTCGAGCGGGAGGAGGTGGACCTGACCGGCGTCCTCCCGATCGTCCGGCGCGCCGGGCAGCTCCTCGACCGCGAGCCGCCGGTCCGACAGGAACGCGAGCGCCCGGCCGTCCGGTGCGAAGCGCGGATGCCCGTCGTGCTTGGCGCCGATCGTCAGCTGACGGGGCGGCGCGGACCCGTCGGTCGGGACCGTCCACAGCGCATGGCGATAGCCGTCCTTCGACGGGGCGACCGTCTGCAGGGAGAACACCACCTGGGTCCCGTCGGGCGCCAGCCGAGGGCCGGTGGCGACCCGGAGGGCGTACAGATCGTCGGGTCGCGGGGCTCGGCGGGCGATCGTCCTGGCCATCGCGTCGGAGTCTAGCCGGTACCATCGCCGGGCGATGACGTCATCCGACAGCGGCCAGCTGAGCTTCCGGATGGATCCAGAGCGTCCGGGTCCGCCGGCTGAGCTCAGGCACATGCTGCCGCGCACGGTCGAGGCGCCGTTCGATGACGCGGACCACCTGTTCGAGCCGTGGTGGGGCGGCGAACGTGCCTTCGCCTACGTCGATGTCGACCCGTCGAGCGGCGAGGGGTCCGTGCGGATCGTCGATCGGCGGGGACGCGACCGCGCCGCTGCCCTGCCCGAGCTGACCGGGACCGGCGGCCTGATCGGCCGGCTGGGCGGTCATGCCGCCGTCCTCGACGGCTCGCTCGTCGTGGTCGACGCCGCCGGGCGCACGGACGCGGCCGGCCTCACCGAGCGGCTGTCGGGTCGGTCGGGTGCGACCGTCGTGTACCTCGCGTTCGACCTCGTCGCCCTCGACGGGGTCCCGCTCCTGGCCGAGCCGCTCGAGCGGCGCCGCGAACGACTCGAGCGCACCGTCGAGGCGGGCAGCTCGGTGCTGGTCGTGCCGGCGATCCGCGGTGAGGGTCGGGCGCTCCATGCGGCGGCCAGCGCCCAGGGCATCTCGGCCGTGGTCGGACGCCACCGACGGAGTCCGTACCTGTCGGGCATCCGGAGCCGGCTCTGGCGGCTGGCGCCGGCGGATCCGGCGGCCCTGAGCGGGACGCCGGCGTCCCCATCGGACGCGCCCGAGGCCGCGGACGATCCGTCGGCTCGGACCGCCACGACGCCGATCCTGGCCCTCATCCAGCGACTCCCGCTCGACCTCGGCGATTGAGCCGGTCAGCCGGTCGACCCGATCGCCGGGGTCAGCCGATCGCGGTCCGGGCGGCGCGGAGGAAGTCGCGGATGCCCGGCCGCTGGCCGTACAGAAGCACCCCGGTAGCGTAGATCCGCGAGGCGAGGACGAGGACCACGGCGCTCGACGCCGCGAGGATCCCGGCCGACAGGAGGATCTCCCAGGGCTCGACCCGTCCCACAAGGATCCGGGACAGCATCACGAACGGGCTCGAGAACGGGACGAACGACATGACGACCATGAACGGCGAGCCGATCGAGGCGATCCCGGTCACCGCGATGATGTAGCTGGCCATCGAGATCAGGCTCAGCGGAAGGGCGAGCTGCTGGACGTCCTCCTGCCGGCTGACCAGGGAGCCGGCGGCCGCATAGAGCAGCGCGTACAGCACGAACCCGAGCACGAAGAACATCAGGAACGCCCCCAGGATCGGCAGGGTCAGCCCCTGGAGCGGCGCCTCGCCGGCCGGTCCCGGGCCGAGCAGGAGGTTCGACAGCGGCTCCTGGAGAAGGACGACCACCGCGGCCGGGAGCAGGATCGCCACGTACTGGGTGAGTCCGGCGCCGCCGACGCCGACCACCTTGCCCACGAGGAGCTCGCGGGGCGTCGCCGCGCTGATGAGGAGCTCCATGACCCGGGTGCTCTTCTCGGCCGCGACGCTGGTCGCCACCCACATCCCGTAGATCGTCAGGGTGATGAAGATCAGGATGATCAGGATCGTCGACAGGACCGCCCGGCTGGCGGTCGCCTGGGCGCCGATCGGGCGGCCGGCATCGGTCGCTCCGGTCGTGGACTCGATCGTGAAGTTCGGCGGGCGGAACTGGGCGCCCGCATCAAGGACGCCGACCCCGAACGAGGCGAACTGCATCACCTGGCTGATCGTGCTGTCGGATGCGCCGGACGTCCGGAAAGTGAAGTCGAGGCCGCGGTCGGCCGCCCTCGAGACGGCCAGGACGCCGCGCAGGTCGCCTTCGTCGACGCCCCGTGCGGCCGCTCCGGGGTCGGCGAGCTCGACGAATGCGTACGGCTTCCGCCAGGTGGCGGGATCGGTCCCGTCGGGCACCTTGTTGAGGATGCCGTCGAGGACCTCGATGGACTTCGTTCGAAGGTCCGGCTCCGCGCTGACGATCCCGATCCGGACGACGGTGCTGCGGTCGATGTAGCGGACCGCGATCGGGGCGAGAGCGAGGCCGATCGCGACGACGACCAGCACCATCGTGGCCGCCAGGAAGGTCCGCGTGCGGACCCGATCGAGGTACTCGCGCCGAGCGATCAGGGAGCCGTTCCGGCGAAGACCGGGGCTCGTCCGGCCGGTCGCGCTCACGAGGGGACCGCCTCCGGCGTGCCGCTCGGTGCCCGAACCGGGTCCTCGGCGTCGCCCGGGCGGATCCCGACCCGCTCGATGAAGATCTCCTCGAGCGACGGGTCGGCGATCTCGAACCTGGCCACCCGGTCGCCGCGGTCCATCACCGCCCGGAGGATCGCCTGCGGATCGACTCCGCGCGGCACGGTCAGCTCGACGTAATCGGCACCCGGCCGGGTCAGCCGCGCGCCCTGGAACCCGTCGAGCCAGGCCAGGTGATCCGGCCCGTCCGCCCGGCCGTCCTGGTCGAGGGCGATCCGGACGACCTGGCGTCCCGAGGCCCGCTTGACCTCGCGGACCGCTCCGCCCACGACGACGCGACCGCGATCGACGATGACGATCGACTCGCACAGCGCCTCGACGGTCTCCATCTGGTGGGTGGAGAACACGAGGGTCTTCCCTCGGCCGCGCATCTCGAGGAACGCCTCGCGCATGATCGAGCTGTTGACCGGATCGAGGCCGCTGAATGGCTCGTCCATGATCAGGACCTCGGGGTCGTGGACGATCGCGGCGATGAACTGGACCTTCTGCTGGTTGCCCTTGCTCAGCTCGTCGGTCCGGCGATCGGCCGCCGATGGGATGCGCAGTCGCTCGAGCCACTCGCGGACCGTCCGGGTCGCGGCGGACCGTTCGACGCCGTACAGGCCGGCGAAGAAGACCAGCTGGTCGAGGACCGCCATCCTGGGATACAGGCCGCGCTCCTCGGGCAGGTAGCCCCATGTCCGGCGCGGGAGCTCGTCGGTCCGGCGCCCCAGCCAGGTCGTGGTGCCTTCGTCCGGCTTGAGCAGGTCGAGGACGATCCGGATCGTCGTCGTCTTGCCCGCGCCGTTCGCGCCGAGGAATCCGAAGATCGCGCCGCGTTCGACCCGGAAGTCCATCCCATCGAGGGCGACGACCGGACCGAACCGCTTGACGAGGCGGTCGATGACGAGGGCCATCCCCGGAGGATACCCGCGGCCCGGCGACCCGTCCCCCGGACGTTCGGTGCGGTGCGGACCGGGACCGAACGGAGCGGATGATGGCGTCCGCGTCCCCGGCCGACACGTCCCCTACAATCGAGCCGTGACGATCCATGGTCCCGCCTCGGGTTCGAGCCCGTCCGCCCCGTCGGGCGCGGCCGCGACGCCCGCGAAGATCCACGCCGATCGAGCCGCGGGGACGCTGGAGATCGACTGGCGGGACGACCACCGGACCGCGTACGACGCGATCACCCTCCGCTGGCTGTGCCCGTGCGCGTTCTGCCGCGGCGAGGCCGGCCTGCCGGGCTGGCTCGACTCCGCGCCGAAGCTCACCTCGGAGCAGACCCGGCTCGTCGACCTCCAGCTCGTCGGCCAGTACGCGATCGCGCCGACCTGGGGCGATGGCCACCACACGGGCTACTACACGTTCGCGACGTTGCGGGACATGTGCCCGTGTGATGAATGCACGGCGCGGCGCGCGTCCGAGGGTCGGCCGACCATCGGCCGACCGGATCACGCGAGCCACGCCGGCGACCCTCGTTCCGCACCAGGAGACGACCGATGATCATCGCCACGACCCCGTACGTCGCCGGTCAGCGCGTCGCAGAGACGAAGGGCCAGGTCTTCGGGCTGGTCGTCCGAAGCCGCGGGCTGGCGGGCAATCTCGCCGCCGGACTCCGCTCGCTCGTCGGTGGCGAGATCCACGAGTACACGACCCTGCTCGAGGACACCCGCCGGCAGGCGATCGACCGGATGGTCGAGAACGCCACGCTCGTCGGAGCCAACGCGGTCCTGTCGATGCGCTTCGACTCATCGGAGCTGGGTGGGACGATGTCCGAGATCGTCGCCTACGGGACCGCCGTGGTGCTCGTCCCGGACGCGAGCGCCGGCCCGAGCGTCGAGTAGAGCGAGGCGCACCGATGCTCGGGACCGCCCGCGTCATCCTGGTCCTGTCCGGGCTCGCGTCGATCGTCGGCGGGCTGGTGATCCTGGCCGCGGGCGGTCGTGGCTCGTTCATCGGCGCGCTGTCCTTCATCCTGATCGGGATCGCCCTGCTGGCCTCGGCTGGGCTCGAGCGACTGCGCTACCGATCGAACGCCCACGACGTCCGGGCGGCCAGACCGGGCCCCGCCGGGGGTGAGCCGCCGGGCCCGATCGAGCCGCGCTTCGAGCGGACCGACGAGGTCTTCGTGGACCCGACGAGCCGGCTCCGGACGCGGGTCTACCTTGACCGGCGGACCGGCGAGCGTCGCTACCAGGCCGAGGAGTAGCCGCCCGCCTCGGAGGACTCACGGGTCTGCCGCCGGCAGGACGTCCGGCCCAGTCCGGAGGTACCCGGGGGCCGTGCTACGCTTGGTGGCCAGATTCGATGCGTGGACGGTCCATCGGCGGCCGTACCGACGCGTCGCCAGATCACCGGGGAGCCACTCGTTCGATGTCAGCCGCACGGTCCGCGCGGGCCGAGAACCGTCCGACGCGACTCCGACGTGTCCCGACCAAGGCGGGCCTGCGCTACATCAACCGTGAGCTGTCGTGGCTCGACTGGAACGCCCGCGTCCTGTACCAGGCCCAGGACGCCAGGAATCCGCTCCTCGAACGGGTCAAGTTCCTGGCGATCTTCGCCAGCAACCTCGACGAGTTCTTCCAGGTCCGCATCGCCGGGCTTCGCCAACAGGCCGCCGCTCGATCGGCCCGCGAGTCGCCCGACGGCCTGTCCGCCGCCCGTCAGCTCGAGCTCATCCGACCGGTCGTCCGGCACCTCGTCGCGGAGCACTCCACGGCGTTCGCGGAGATCCGCAAGGCGCTGGCCGACCAGGGGATCTCGATCGTCAAGTACAGCAAGATCCCGGAGCATCACGCTCGCCTCCGGGAGCGTTTCATCGACGAGATCTTCCCTGTCCTAACGCCCCTCGCCGTGGACCCCGGTCATCCGTTCCCGTACATCAGCACGCTCAGCCTGTCGATCGCGGTGGGGCTGCGTGACCCCGAGAGCGGCGAGCGCCGGTTCGCCCGGGTCAAGGTTCCACCCGTCCTGCCTCGCCTCATCGAAGCCGAACCGAACACCTGGGTCCTGATCGACCAGGTCATCGCCAACAACCTCGATCTCCTGTTCACCGGGATGGAGATCACCGACGCGCACCTCTTCCGGGTGACCCGCAACGCGGACCTCGAGATCGAGGAGGACGAGGCCGGGGACCTGCTCCTGGCGATCGAGGAAGAGCTGCGGCGGCGGCGGTTCGGTGAGGCGGTCCGGCTCGAGGTCGAGCGGAGCATGCCCGCCGCGACCAGGCAGATCCTGCTCGACGGGATCGGTCTCGGCGCGGAGGACTGCTACGACATCGCCGGGATGCTCGACCTGACCGGGCTGTGGGCCATCGCCGGGCTCGACCGGCCCGATCTCCAGCTGCCGACCTGGACGCCGGTCGTCCCGCCCCGGCTGGTGCCCCCTGACGAGGATGAGCCGACCGATGTCTTCGCCGCCGTCCGGTTCGGCGACATCCTCGTCCACCACCCGTACGAGTCGTTCGCGGCGTCGGTCGGCCGGTTCATCACCCAGGCCTCGGAGGATCCCGAGGTCCTGACGATCAAGCAGACCCTCTATCGAACCTCGGGCGACTCGCCGATCGTGCGGGACCTCATCCGGGCCGCCGAGCGCGGCAAGCAGGTCGTCGTCCTGGTCGAGATCAAGGCGCGCTTCGACGAGGAGGCCAACATCGTCTGGGCGCGCAAGCTGGAGCAGGCCGGCGCCCACGTCGTCTACGGCCTGGTCGGCCTCAAGACCCACTCGAAGGTCGCGCTCGTGGTCCGACGCGAGGGCTCGCTCCTTCGCCGCTACGTCCACATCGGGACCGGCAACTACAACCCGAAGACGGCCCGGTTGTACACGGACCTCGGGTTGATCTCCTGCCGGCCGGAGCTCGGCGCGGACGCGACCGACCTGTTCAACGTCCTGACCGGGCTGTCGCGGCAGCGAGACTTCCGCCGCCTGCTGGTGGCGCCGCACAGCCTCCGCAACCGGATCCTGGCGCTGATCGAGCGCGAGATCGAGTTCGCCAAGGCCGGACGCGAGGCGCGGATCGTCCTCAAGCTCAACGCGATCGTCGATCCCGAGTCGATCGGGGCGCTGTATCGCGCCAGCCAGGCGGGCGTCGACGTCGACCTGATCGTCCGCGGGATCTGCTCGGTCCGGCCGGGGGTTCCCGGGCTGTCCGAGCGCATCCGGGTGCGGTCGATCGTCGGCGAATTCCTCGAGCATTCGCGCATCTTCGGCTTCGCCAACGGCGGACTCCAGGAGTGGTACATCGGGTCCGCCGACCTGATGGAGCGGAACCTCGATCGACGGGTCGAGGCCGTCGTTCCGATCGAGGACAGCGAGGCGGCCGCCCGGATCGAGGCGATCGTCGCGACGATGCTCGCCGACGACCGACGCTCCTGGCAGCTCGGCACGGATGCGGTCTGGCGGCGGACCGAGGAGCTCACCGGTGTCGAAGGCACGGTCGACACCTTCGCCGAGCACCGGCGCTTCGCCCTCGACGCCGGGCGCGACGCGACCACCCCGCATCGGCCCGGGTCGATCCTCGGCTCGCTGGATCCCCGGGCATGACCGTCGAACGACCGGTCGAGATCGAGCTCAAGTACGCGGTCGCCGACCGGACGATCGGCGAGCGCCTGCTCGACGCCGACACCCTGGCGGGGTTCCGCGCGGTCGGTGCAGCGCGACCGACCCAGCACGAGGATCGCTACATCGATTCCGCCGACGGCGCCCTGGCGCGGGCGGGCTACGCGGCTCGCCTGCGAACCTCGTCGAGCGGGACCGTGGTGACGGTCAAGTCGACCGAAGAGGGTGAGGGATCGCTCCATCGTCGCGAGGAGCTCGAAGGACCCGCCGACCGGACCCCCGAGGCGGCGGCCTGGCCGCCGTCCGCCGCCCGCTCGCTCATCCTCGAGCTGTGCGGCGACGCCCCCCTCCTGGAGCTCGTGACGATCCGCCAGTTCCGCCGCAAGCGGGACCTCGAGCGTCCCGACGACGACGCGACGATCGAGCTCAGCCTCGACGAGGTCGACGTCGTCTCCCGCGGCCGGGTCGTCGAACGCTTCCTCGAGCTCGAGCTCGAGCTGACCCGCGGCTCCGTGGCGGCCCTGGCGCCGCTCCAGGCCCTGCTCGACGGGCACCACGGACTGACGTCGGCGCCCGGATCGAAGCTCGCGCGGGCGCTCCAGGCGGCGCGCCCGGCGCCCGCCCGATCGACGACTCGCACCCGGACGACCGAACCGGCCACCCGGCGGCCGGCGGCCCAGCGGACGTCGACCGCCCGCCTGGCGCCAATACCTGAGCCGGCGACGCCCGCCGGGCCCGAGCCCGTCGTCGTTCCCGAGCCGACCGCGGCCGAGCCCGTCATCGCCCCCGAGCCCGTCATCGCCCCCGAGCCGACCGCGGCCGACGCCACGGCGGATCCCACCCAGGTCGCCGTGCGTGCGGACGCCGACGGGACGTCGAAGCCCGCCGCGGCCGAGCCGGCGGCGACCGCGAGCGACGCGCCGACGGCCACGACGGACGCCGAGCCCGCGGAATCCAAGGGCGGCGGACCGGCGGCGACCGCGAGCGACGGCGGCGACCCGTCCGCGCCCGAGGCCGGGGACACGTCCCCACTGACGTCGGAGGACGGTCCGGTCGAGGGAGCGGTCATCGACCTGGAGGCGCTCGACGACACGCCCGAGCTCATCGAGGAGGCCGAGGCCGTCCCACCGCCGATCCTCGGAGCGCCGTCAAGCGTCGAGCTCGTCGGGATGATCCCCGTCGGCAAGACACCGGGGATCGGTGCCGACGACCTCCACGCCGAGGCCGGGCGCAAGGTCTTCCGCTTCCATCTGGCCCGGATGCTGGCGCGCGAGGAAGGGACCCGCGCGGGGACGGACCTCGAGGAGCTGCACGCGATGCGCGTGTCGACCCGACGGATGCGCGCCGCCTGGCGCGTCTTCGGCGATGGCTTCCGGCCGGACCGCACGGCGAAGTTCAAGCGCCGCCTCCGGACGATCGCGGCGCGACTCGGGACCGTCCGCGACCTTGACGTGCTGATCGAGGCGACGACCGCGTTCGCGGCCGCATTGCCTGCCGGCGAGCGAGACGGGCTTGACCCGCTCATCGACTCGTGGCGCGAGCAGCGCGAGGCCGGCCGGCGGCTGCTCATCCGCGAGCTCGACTCGGGCGGGTATCGCCGGTTCATCGACGACTACAGCGACTTCGTGGTCACGCCGGGCGCCGCCATCCTGCCCGTCGATCCGACCAGCCCGCATCGCGTTCGCGACACGGCGGGATCGCACATCTGGCGAGCGTACGAGCACGTCCGGGCTTACGAGTCGGTCCTGAAGTGGGCCGATGTGCCCACGCTCCATCAGCTCCGCATCGAGGCCAAGCGCCTGCGCTACACCCTCGAGTTCGTGAGAGAAGCGCTGGGACCCGAGGCCCCGGCGCTGATCTCGAGAGTGGTTGCCCTGCAGGACCACCTCGGCGCGATGAACGACGCGGAGATCGGCGCCCACATGGCCCGGGCTTACCTCGTCGAGCATGCCGGCGACCTGACCGATGCGCAGTCCTCCGCGATCAGTCGCTACCTCGTGGCGCGCGAGCGCGAGGTCGCTCGACTCAAGCGGACGGTCGGCGTGCCCTGGCGGAGCGTCGCCGGCCTGACCTTCCGACGCGCCCTGGCGCGGACGATCGCCGCGCTCTAGGCGGATCGCACCCCGGTCCCGCGGACCAGGCCATCGCGCCAGGCGGGACCGTCGCGGAGGACCGCGCGGATGAGCCCCTCGCGGATCCCCTGTTCGGATGCGCGGATGCGCTCGATCCTATAGCGCGCGGCGAGCGACGCGACGATCGCCGCCCCGGCGGGCATGATCCGGGCACGTCGCGGGTTCAACCCGAACAGCTCGGCGAGGCGGTCCGCCCGCTCGCTGCCCGACATCGCGACGGCGAGGGCGATCCCGGCCCCGTCGATGACGCGCTCGCCGAAGCCGGGGCCGGTCGCGACGCGGGCGACGCCGTAGGCGGTCCCGCCGACGGCGATGACCTCGCCGAGCTCGAGGTCTGGCGCGGTCGACACGATCCGGTCGGCCTCACGCCGCAGCGCGAGCACCTGGGCCGGAGTCGGCGGGTCGTCCACGCCGACCGTGGCGGTGAGGCGTGAGGCTCCGAGCGGGAGGCCGATCACGAAGCTGGAGCCGTCGGCGCGCGCCACGATGATCTCGGTGCTCCCGCCGCCGATGTCCACGATCGCCAGGTCATGGTCGGGCGGCCCTCCGGTCACCCCGAGGAGGGTGAGCGCCCCCTCCTCGTCCTGATCGATGACATGGACCGGAACGCCGGTCGCCCGCTCGATCTCGGAGCACGCTCGGCTCGCGTCCGCGGCATGCCGAAGGGGGTCCGTTCCGACGATCGCGATCGACTCCACCTCGAGACGGCGACTCTCGTCGACGTAGGCGACGAGCGTGCGGACCAGTTCGCCGCGCGCTTCCGGGCCGAGCATCCCGGCGCCCGCGATCCGCCCACCGAGCCCGAGGATCTCGGACAGGTCGAGCACCGGTTCGACGACGCCCCCGACCAGATCGCCGACGAGCAGGTGGACGGACGTCGAGCCGATGTCGACCGACGCTGCGCGACGGGCCTGTCTCACGCCCCTTCGGCCGGCGGCTCGCCGGTCGGCGACGCCGGCGGGATCGGAGGCGCCGGCTCCCGCTCGGGCTCGGGCTCGAGCGACGGCGACTCCAGCTCGGGCGCGTGCTCGAGCGTCGAAGGAAGGTCGGGCGGCGACACGGGTGTGCGCTCAGGCTCGGTTCCTGGCGCCGGCTCGTGCTCCGGTGCCGGCGCGGGCTCAGGCATCGGCTCAGGCTCGGGCGTCCGCTCGGGCTCGGGCTCGGGCGTCCGCTCGGGCGTCGACGTGGGCTCGGGCGTCGGCTCGGGCTCTGGTTCGCGCACGGAATCCGGCGTCGGCTCGGGCACGGGCTCGGGCTCTGGTTCGCGCACGGACTCCGGCGTCGGCTCGGGCACGGGCTCGGGCTCTGGCTCGCGCACGGGCTCGGGCGTCGGCTCGGGCTCGGGCGTCGGCTCGGGCTCGGGCTCGGCTCGGGCTCGGGCGTCGGCTCGGGCTCCGGCGTCGGCTCGGGCTCGGGCTCGGGCGTCTGGCTCGCGCACGGGCTCGGGCGTCGGCTCGGGCTCGGGCGTCGGCTCGGGCTCGGGCTCTGGCTCGGGCTCGGGCTCCGGCTCGGTTCGGGCTCGGGCTCGGTTCGGGCTCGGGCGTCGGTTCGGGCTCCGGACTCGGTTCGGGCTCGGACTCGGTTCAGGCTCCGGACTCGGTTCAGGCTCCGGACTCGGTTCAGGCTCCGGACTCGGTTCAGGCTCCGGACTCGGTTCAGGCTCCGGACTCGGTTCAGGCTCTGGAGCCGGACTCGGTTCAGCCTCTGGAGCCGGCTGCGGCTCCGTCGCCTCGGGCTCGGCCGGGGGGCCGGCGAGCGACTCCGTCGGATCCGCGTCGGTCGCGGCTGGACGGCGGCGCGGCCGGTGGTGTCGGTTGCGTGGGCGGCTCGCGGGTTCAGATCCGGGCTCGGGCTGGGGCTCAGGTTCGGATCCGGGTCCGGGCTGGAGCTCTGGCTCGGGGCCGGGCTCGGGCTGGGCGATCGGCTCCGGTTCGACTGCCTGCTCGACGACCGTCTCGCTCGCCGCTCCGTCGCTCTCGGCCGGGCGCCGGCGCGGCCGATGATGCCGGTTGCGCCGATGGGTCGAGAGGGTCGGCGGCTCGGCGGCCTCGTCCTTGATCTCCGCCGCGACCGCGGCCGCCATGTCCTTGACGGTCTGGCCCGACGATGCGCGCGCGTTCGCAGCCATCATCTCCGACAGCTCGGTCAGCAGCCCCTCGATCTGGGTGACCTCGGATCGCGCGGCCTCGAGCTGGGACCTCCGCTTGGCGGCGTCCGCACCCGTGCCGTCACCGAGCTGGCGGACACGCTTGCGCTCCTGCTTCCGGGCTCGTTCGAGTCTGCGCTCGAGTCTGCCGAGCAGCTTCCACGCCTTCCGGAACGCGCGGTCGGCTTCGTCGGCGTGGTGTGGCGCGGCTGCTTTCGCCATCCCGACCCTCCCTGCGGCTGTGCGGTCAATCGTGCCACGGCAGGCCCGGGTCTGGGGCGAGAGCGCGTCACGGTCTCGCTTGGCGGCCCGGATCGTTAACAAATGGCGAATACGCCGCTGACTGCCCGTTCATCCGTGCGACCCAGTCTCGACCCATAACGACCGAGCCACAGGCGGGCCGCTGGTGTCCGCCGCCCGGAGGAGTCCACCGACGTGACCATCACGACCCCGAGGCGCCTGGCCGCCCTGGCCTTCGTCGCCGCCCTCGCAGCCGGCGCCTGCTCGAGCTCCGGCTCGACGGCCGCTCCGACCACCGCCGCAACCTCCGCGGCCCCGACGGTCGCCCCTTCGACCGCTCCAGCCTCGGCCGCGGCCTCGGCGGCCGCGACCCTCCCGGAGCCGGTGTCGGCGAACATCACGCTCCAGGGCGCCGGGGCGACCTTTCCCACGCCCCTCTACAACTCCTGGTTCGAGGCGTATACGGCGAAATACCCGCAGGTCCTGTTCAACTACCAGTCGATCGGGTCGGGTGGCGGGGTCAAGGCGTTCACCCAGCAGACCGTCGACTTCGGGGCGTCGGATGCGGCCATGAAGGACGAGGAGATCTCCGCGTTGCCAAGCGGCACGAAGGTGCTCCACGTCCCGACCGCGCTGGGCGCTGTCGTGATCATCTACAACCTCGACGGGGTCGACAAGCTCCAGCTTGACAGCCAGAACGTGGCCGACCTGTTCCTCGGCAATATCACCAAGTGGAACGACCCCAAGATCGCAGCCAACAATCCCGGCGTGACCCTCCCCGATGTCGCGGTCAACGTCGCCCATCGATCGGATGGATCGGGCACCACGAATGCGTTCACGACCTACCTCGATGCCGTCAGCCCTGACTGGCATACCAAGGTCGGAGCCGGCAAGGAAGTCCAGTGGCCGGTGGGTCAGGGAGCGGCAGGGAACGACGGGGTCGCCGGCGCGGTGAAGCAGATCCCTGGTTCGGTCGGCTACGTCGAGCTTCAGTACGCGACCCAGGCCAAGATCGCATCGGCCTTGATCAAGAACGCCGACGGCAACTACGTTCCGGGCTCGACCGATGGCGTGACCGCCGCGGCAGAGGCGATCGCCGCGAACTTCCCGGCCGATGCGCGCCAGGCGCCGATCATCAACGGTGCGGGCCCCACCACCTACCCGATCGCTTCGTACACCTACCTCCTCGTCTACCAGGATCAGACGGACAAGAGCAAGGGTCAGGATCTCGTCGCCTTCACGGCATGGGCCCTGACGGACGGACAGGCGATGGAGGCGGGCCTGGGATATGCCCCGCTCCCGGCACCGGTCCAGCAGCAAGCCCTGGCTTCACTCCACACGATCACCTCGGGCGGCGCCCCGATCTGGCCCTGAGCACGTCGTTCCAGGAACTCGATAGCCCCGCCCGGCCGGCGGGGCTATCGAGCCATACGCGGCAGGTCGAGTGCCGACCCACCGCCGGGCCCGGGGTTCGCTCACGCTCGATGCAGGAGAGTCCCACGTGACGACGCTCAGGCAGTCCGGCCGTCTCACCTCCGGATCGAGGTCGCGCTGGCTGAATGCCGACCGGCTGTTCCGTGGCGGGTCCGGGGCGTTCGCGTTCGGGATCATCGTGCTCCTGGCGGGGATCGGCGTCCTCCTGTTCATCAGCTCGATCCCGACGTGGCGGACGTTCGGGCTGGCGTTCATCACGGGCACGGTCTGGAACCCCGTCACCTCCGTCTACGGTGCGCTCCCGTTCATCATCGGGACGCTCGAGACCTCCTTCATCGCCCTCCTTCTGGCGGCGCCGATCGGCCTCCTGACCGCGATCTTCCTCGCTGAGCTGGCGCCCAGAAGGGTTTCCGTCCCGGTCAGCTTCCTGATCGAGCTGCTGGCAGCGATCCCGAGCGTGGTCATCGGCCTGTGGGGCGTCTTCGTCCTCAGCCCGTTCCTGCGTGGCACGGTCGAGGCGTCGATCTCCAGCACGATCGGCCAGTACGTGGGGTTCCTCGCCGGGCCTTCGTTCGGCGTCGGCATCTTCGCCGCTGGCGTGATCCTGGCGATCATGATCCTGCCGACGATCGTGTCGATCTCCCGGGAGGTGATCACCGCCGTCCCGAACAATCAGCGCGAGGCGATGCTCGCCCTCGGCGCAACGCGCTGGGAGACCGTCACGAAGGCGGTCATCCCGTTCGCGCGGTCAGGGATCATCGGGGCGATCATCCTGGGTCTCGGACGAGCCCTTGGCGAGACCATGGCGGTCACCATGGTCATCGGCAACAACACGCGGGTCCCGACCCGGCTGTTCGACCAGGGACAGACGATCTCGTCCCAGATCGCAACGACGTTCAACGAGGCGGGTGTCGGGCTGCAGACGTCGGCCCTGATCACGCTCGGATTCATCCTTCTGATCATGACCATCACCCTGAACATCGTGGCTCGAGTCCTCGTGCGACGCGTCGCCGGCGACGGCGTCGGCCAGGCCACGGGAGGCTGACCGATGGCCGTCGCAAGTCGCGCGATCCCCGCGTCGCTCGTCCGCTCCGGAGCGGATCGCCGCCGCGCTCTCGTCGACCGCCTGTTCCGCAGTCTCGCCTTCGTGGCCGCCGTGATCTGCGTCATCCCGCTGTTCCTGATCGTGGCCTACGTCGTGATCAACGGGATCGGCGCCCTGAACCTGGATCTCCTGACGAAGGCCCCCAAGGCCCTGGGGGTCGGCGGCGGAGCCGAGGCGGCGATCCTCGGGTCGATCCAGATGGTCGCTCTCGCATCGCTGATGGCCATCCCAGCCGGCATCCTCGCGGCCGTCTACGTCAGCGAGTTCAGCCACCGCCGCTCGGCGACGGTCATCCGCTTCTCGGCCGATGTCCTCGTCGGGATCCCCTCGATCCTGATGGGGATCTTCGTGTTCACCTTCCTGGTCCTGCCATTCCACCAGTACAACGCCTTCGCGGGAAGCGTCGCCCTGGCGTTCCTGATGGTCCCGATCATCATGCGGACGACCGAGGAGATGCTCCGACTCGTGCCCGGCGACCTGCGCGAGGCATCCTTCGCGCTCGGCGTGCCGACCTGGCGGACGGTACTGTCGGTGGTCCTGCGCACGGGTCTGCCGGGGATCCTGACCGGGGTGATGCTGGCGGTCGCGCGCGCGGCGGGCGAGACCGCACCGCTGCTGTTCACGGCCCTCGGCAGCCGGTTGGTCAACGTCGGGGACTGGTCGAAGCCGATGGACGCCCTCCCGATCTTCGTCTACACCAACGCCAGGCAGCCCATCGCGGCTCTCAACGAGCAGGCGTGGGGCGCCGCGCTGCTCCTGCTGATCTTCGTCCTCACCATCAACATCCTTGTCCGAGCTCGGACCTGGAGCACGCGCTCCCGATGAAGGAGATCCCCGAGATGGCCATCGAATCGCTGGACAAGCCGGGCGAGACGACCGCGGTGACGTCGCCGAACGGTCAGTCGCCGAGCGATCCACAGCCGGTCGCCCGCCACGTCGGCGCGCCAGGATCGCCCGTCGCCATCGCTCCGACCAGCGCCGCGACCGGTGCCATGGAGGTGCGGGCGCTCAACGTCTACTACAGTGCCTTCCGCGCCGTCCGCGACGTGTCGCTCCCGGTCACTCCGCAATCCGTCACGGCGCTGATCGGTCCATCCGGGTGCGGCAAGAGCACATTCCTGCGAACCCTGAACCGCATGCACGAGGTCATCCCCGGGGCCCGCGTCGAAGGATCGGTGACCCTTGACGGCGTCGATGTGTACGACCCGCGGATCGACCCGGTGCAACTCCGGCGGGTCATCGGGATGGTGTTCCAGCGGCCGAACCCGTTCCCCACGATGTCGATCTACGACAATGTGGTCGCCGGCCTGCGGCTCACCGGACGACACTCCAAGGCCAACCTCGACGGGGTCGTGGAACGGTCGCTCCAGCGAGCCGCCCTGTGGAACGAGGTCAAGGATAAGCTTCGGCAGAGCGGCGTCTCCCTGTCCGGCGGACAGCAGCAGCGCCTGTGCATCGCCCGGGCCCTCGCCGTCGACCCGGAGGTCATCCTCATGGACGAGCCATGTTCGGCCCTCGATCCCGTCGCGACGCTCAAGATCGAGGAGCTCATCAGCGACCTCCGCGACCGGTACACGATCGTGATCGTGACGCACAACATGCAGCAGGCGTCGCGCGTGAGCGATCAGACCGCGTTCTTCACGATGGGCGAGGATCGCGCCGGCTATCTCGTCGAGATGGGTCCGACCAAGGAGATGTTCACGAGTCCCAAGGACCAGCTCACCGAGGACTACGTCAGCGGCCGGTTCGGCTGAGAGGAGCGACATGACCACCGACCGCGAGAGGACCGATCTCGTCCGCGACCAGGTCGCCACGATCGCCCAGGACTCCGGTCACTCCGTCCGGCCTGAGCTCGACCGCGGTCAGCGCGAGATCAAGGAAGGCGTCCTCCGGATGGGCGTCCTCGTGGAGGACCAGATCCTGGCTGCCCTCGAGGCGCTGGTCCGTCACGACGCCGAGAAGGCGCTGACGGTCATCCGCGACGACCGACGGATCAACGAGGCCCAGTTCCACCTGTCATCGCAGATCGCCACGGTCATCGCGACCCAGCAGCCCGTCGCCCGGGACCTGCGCTTCCTCCTGTCGCTCGATCACGTGACGTACGAGCTCGAGCGGATGGGCGATCACGCGGCCTCGGTCGCCAAGCAGGCGCGCAAGCTCGCTCCGTTCCCGCCGCTCGGCGACTACCGCGGCCTGCCCGAGATGGCGCGGCTGACCGCGTCGCTCGTGCGCGGCATCCTTAGCGCGCTGGTCGACATCGACGAGGGGGCCGCTCGTGCGGTCGCGGCCCGGGATGACGAGGTCGACGACCTCTACCACCGGACCTTCGAGGAGACCCTCGCGCTGATGCGGGCCGACCCGGCCAACGTCGATCCGGGCACGCGGATCCTGTTCTCGGCGCACTACCTCGAACGGATCGGGGATCGGGTCACGAACATCGCCGAGGACATCGTGTTCCTCGCGACCGGGGAGATCGTCGACCTGAATCCGTGACATCGCCGACTCGATCCATGCCATCCTGACCCGATGACGATCGAGCTCTACCTCCTCCGCCACGCGCACGCCGGCGACCCGCTGAGATGGGAGGGATCCGACTACGACCGGCCGCTGTCCGCCAAGGGCCGCGACCAGGTCGCACGGCTCGGGAACCACCTGGCCGGTCTGGGCTTCGACGCCGACGCGATCGTGACCTCCCCGAAGCTCCGGGCGCGGGAGACGGCCGAGCAGTTCGCGACGCACCTCGGCATCCGCCCGGTCGTCGACGACCGACTCGCCGACATCCTGTCGCCGGCCACGATCGACGGCATCCTGACCGATGCGGGCGATCCGTCCTCGGTCGTCCTGGTCGGGCACGACCCGGACTTCAGCGAGACGCTCGGGCTGCTGACCGGGGCCCTGGGGATCGTGATGCGCAAGGGTGCGATGGCCAGGATCGACATCGCCCGCCCGCTGGCGGCCGGGACCGGGGTCCTGCGCTGGCTGCTGCCGCCCGAGCTGCTCCGCCCGCCGAAGTGACCGAGGGCCCGGCCCCGGCTCCGCCAGCGGGTCCGCGGCCCGTGGCTCAGTCCGTCGGGAGCCCCGGGAAGGGCAGGGCGATCGCGTCGGGCGGGATCCGGCTCCGGCCGTCGGCGTCGAACCGGTCGAGCCCGAGGTCCGTCAGGTCGACCAGGTCGGTCCGGCCGCGGGCGACCAGGTCCGCCGCGACCCGGGACACGGCGGGTCCCCACATCATCCCGTGGCCGCCCGGCGAGGCGACCCACAGCCCGTCGATCGGCGCGCCGCCCGCGTCGAGCGCCGCACCGATGATCGGCAGGTGGTCGGGCGTGAAGTCGATCGTGGCTGCCCACGCGCGACGCAGCCCGAGACCGCGTGCGGCGGGCACGAACCGATCAAGCCGGCGGCGCATCCGCCGCAGGTACGGGAGGTCGATCTCGGTCGCCGGGCCCGGCGGCTCATCGGGGTTGCTCATCCCGAACAGGAGACCGCCGTCCTCGAGCCGCCAGTACAGACCGCGGGCAAGGTCGAAGACCATCGGCTGGCGCGCGACGGCGAACGCCGGATGCGGCTCGGTGACCGCGACCTGGTGGCGGACCGCGCCGGCCGGGATGCGGACGCCCGCGACACGGCCGACCGCACGCAGGGTGGGCCCGCCGGTGAGCAGGACGCGGTCCGTGTCGATCGGGCCCGCGCTCGTCTCGACGCCGACCACCCGGCCTCGCTCGAGGCGGACGCCCATGAACGCGGTCCGCTCGCGAAGCTCGACCCCCGCCTGGCGCATCGCGAGCGAATAGGCCAGGACGTTCCGCGGCGGGTCGATGGCCCCGTCGGTCGCCATGAAGCTCCCGCCGCGGTGACCGTCGGGAGCGAGCGTCGGGACCTCCGCACAGGCCTCGGACGAGCTCAGCCAGCGGACGTCCAGGCCCACCGCGCGCTGCATCGCGACCCGGGCCCGCCCGGCGCGCTCATCCCCGGCGGTCGTCGCCAGGATCAGGTACCCGAGCTCGCGGAACCCCGAGTCCGTTCCGTAACGAGCCGCCTGGCCGTGGTAGAAGGCGATCGTCCAGCGACCGAGCGCGACCGTGGCCGGCGTGCCGCCCTGGGCGCGGACGATGCCGGCTGCCCGGCTGCTCGCTCCGCCCCCGGCGATGTCGCGTTCGAGGACGACGACCCGCCCGACTCCATCCTCGCGAGCGAAGGTGGCCGCCCAGCCGCCGATCGTCCCCGCTCCGACGACGACCAAGTCGGCACGCTCACGACCGGCCATCAGGAGGTCAGCGCCTCGCCTTCCACGCAGATCGCCGCGACGCCGAGCTCGACGAGGCGGGTGTAACTGGTCCGCTTGGTGACGGTCCACGCCGCGACCTGCAGCCCGGCGCCATGCGCCGCTCGAACGTTCGTCGGGGTCAGCGCCGTCCACTCGATCGAGACACCCCTGCAACCGCTGTCGGCGGCCCGCGCGATGACCGCCCTGGACAGCGTCCTGGCGTTCAGCCAGCGTGGCCAGCCCGGGACGAGTCCCCCGATCCGCGCCAGGACCGCCGGATCGAAGGCGGACACCACGGCGTCCCGCAACTCGGGCCCGCGACCGGCGGCCAGGACCTCGATGAGCGGTCGCCCGAACGACTCCTTCAGCTCGATGTCGAGGAACGACCGGCGCGGCAGGGCGGCCAGGACGGCGTCGAGCCTCGGCACGCCGAGCCCGTCGAGCTCGGCCGCCGTGAGCGTCCCGACCGCATCGGGCCGGCCGTGGGTCCGCTCGAGCGACTCGTCGTGGAGGAGCACGGGCACGCCGTCGGCGGACGACCGGACGTCGAACTCGACGCCGTCGCAGCCGGGCACGTCCATCGCGCCGAGGATCGCGGCGAGGCTGTTCTCACGCTCCACCCGGTGATCGCCGCGGTGGGCCAGACGGAGCGCCGGGACGACGGCCATCAGCCGATCCGAAGGTGGGCGGACAGCCCCAGGTGGTCGGATGGGTAGAGCGTCGAGTCGTCGACGGCCGGGCGGTCGAATGCCAGGCGACAGTCGTCGACCGCGACCGTCCCGCGGACCCAGATGTAATCGAGGCAGTCCGGGTCCCCATCGGTGTCCATCGCCGGGGCCTGCAGGCCGGACGGCCAGGTGACGTCCGGCTCGGTCCCGTTGGCCTCCAGGTACGACGAGCGGAAGCCGGCGGCGGTCATCCGGGCGTAGGCGGGCTCCTGCGGATCGGCGTTGAAGTCACCGACGACGACCTGCGCCGTGGTCGCCGGCGCGCCGTCCAGCCAGGCGAGCAGCACCTGGGCCTGCTCGTCCCGCTCGGTCGCGGCGGGGACGGCGTGGTGGAGGTGGGTGACCGCGACGAGGACGGTCGCGCCGTTCGGCAGGGCCAGCACGACCCGCTGCGCGGACCGGGACAACCCGAGCTCGAGCCGCTCCACCATCGTCGGCTCGAGGCCGGCCCGGACGAGCAGGGCGTTGCCGTACTCCGGGCGGCCGGCCCAGCCGCGCACCGATCGATACTCCCCCGCCCCGGCAGCGCCGATCAGCCGGTCCTGCTGCAGGACGTAGACCACTTCCTGGAGCCCGATGACATCGGGCTGGAGCGCCGCGAAGTCGGCCAGGATGAGCGGCAGTCGCTCGTCCCAGCGGTCGGCCAGGTTCAGGATGTTGAGCGTCGCGACGTGCAGCGGGTCCATGTCGATCAGGCCGCCGCCGGCACGAGGATCGGGACCGCGAACGAGAAGGTCGACCCGCGACCCTCCTCGGACTCGACCCGGATGCGGCCACCATGGGCTTCGACCACGTGCCGGGCGATGGCCAGCCCGAGACCCGTCCCCGCGCCCCTGCGGCGCGCCTTGTCGGCCTTGTAGAAGCGTTCGAAGATGCGCGCCTGGTCGGCCTTCGGGATCCCGATCCCATGGTCCTCGACGGACACGATGACGTCCTCCGCGGTCGCCTCGACCCGGACGACCACCTCGCCCCCGTCCGGGCTGAACTTGACCGCATTGTGGAGGAGATTGATCAGGACCTGCCCCAGCCGATCCTCGTTGCCGCGGACGGGCGGAACGGTCTCGGGAACCTCGGTCCGGAGCTCGACGCCCTGCCGCTCGGCGAACAGGCGCAGCCGCTCGACCGACGCGACGGCCAGCCGGCGGAGGTCGACCTCGTCGAGCAGCAGGAGCGGCCCGCCGGACTCGATCCGCGACAGGTCGAGCAGCTCCTCGACCATCTGGACCAGGTGGTCCGTCTCGACCTCGATCTTGCCGATCCGGTCGCGCATCCTCGGGGGGATGGCCTGGCCCGCCTGGTCGGCCTCACGGACGAGGGTCTCGGCCAGCAGGCTGACCGTCGTGAGCGGGGTCCGCAGCTCGTGCGACAGGTTGTCGATGAACTCGGCTCGGATCCGCTGGAGCCGGCGCAGCTCGGAGACGTCCTCCATGACCAGCCAGATCCCCGCGACCGGCGAACGCCGGGCGCGGACGACCAGCGTCGGACCGTCGTCGCGCCGGAGGGTCAGCTCCCCGTAGGCCGACCCCGACTCGCGCGCCGTCTGGGCCACGCCGTCGATGACGGGGTCGATGAACGCCTCGATCGCGCTCCGGCCGACGAGCGACCCGGGTGGCCGGCCGAGGAACTGGTGGGCGGCCTCGTTGGCGACGTCGACGATCAACCGGTCATCGAGCCGGACGATGCCGACCCCGATGATGTCAAGGAGCGCGGCGCGATCGCGGACGACCTGGCCGGTCTGCCACTCGGCGGTGCCCGCCCGGTCGATCAGGACGCGGATCGCCTGCTCCGGGTCGATCGACCCTGGGTCGACCGACGGACCGTGGGGATCGTCGGGTTCGGCGAGCGACTCGCGGATCCGCTGGAGCTCGCGCCCGCGGATGATCGCCAGCGCGGCGGCCACCCCGAGCAGGATGGCCTGGATGACGATGAACCCGACGACGAGCGCGTCCACGAGCGGAGCATCGCATACGCCTGCGTCGGGGGCTCGCCGGTGCCGGATGGGATAGAGTTGGAACCCCGTCGACCGACCCAGGAGGCCCCCGGACTTGCGACTTCGGATGATCCCCCGCGAGGAGCGCTTCTTCGACCTCTTCGTCGAAGACGCGGCGAACGTCCTGGCCGGCGCGCGGATGCTCGATTCGATGCTCCGGAGCTACGACGAGCTGCCGCGCCGGATCGCCGAGCTGACCGACGCGGAGCATCGCGGCGACGAGATCAGCCACGACATCGGTCGCCGGCTCGAGGGGACCTTCGTCACGCCGTTCGATCGGGAGGACATCCACAGCCTGATCAGCGGCCTCGACGACGTGATCGACTTCATCGAGGAGATCGGCGACACGTTCGGGCTGTACCGCATCGACGCCCCGACCGCCATCGCCGTCGAGCAGTCGGCGATCATCGTCAAGCAGTGCGAGCTGCTCCACGAGGCGCTCCTCAACCTCCGCGGGTTCAAGGACCTCGATCGCTACTGGATCGAGGTCCATCGGCTCGAGAACGAGGGCGACCAGCTCGTCCGCAAGGCGATCGCCGGGCTGTTCGACGGCCAGCCGGACCCGCTCGAAGTCATCAAGTGGAAGAAGATCTACAACCTGCTCGAGTCGGCGGTCGATGCGTCCGAGGACGTGGCCAACATCATCGAGCGGATCGTCATCAAACACTCCTGATCCCCGACGCCGGCCCCGCCGCCGGTCCCCCTTGCGCTGGACGCCCCGGATTCCGATACTCCACGGACGATGGGGATCCTCGACAAGGCCCGACAAGCCGCCGAGCAGGCAGCGGATGCGACCCGCGTGGCCGCCGACGAAGCCCGCCGCCGGGCGGAGGGCGCCGCCACGACCGTCGTCGAGGTCGGCAAGAGCGAGGAGACGAAGCTCAAGCTCGAGCTGGCCGGCCGACAGGCGAAGAAGGGCTTCAGCCAGGCCAAGCGCGGGCTATCGACGGCCATCGACCGGATCGACCCGAACGTCCTGGCCGACGTGATCATCAAGGCGACCTCGCTCCAGGAGCGCTCGAACGCCGCGCTCCGTGACAAGGGCTCGCCCTATCGCATCGCCGAGATCGGGATCGCCGCTAGCATCCCTCCGCAGGTCACCTTCTCGATCGGCCGGATCGACGATCCGGAGCAGGCACCGAAGACCGGGCTGGTCGATTCGACGGAGCTCCTCGAGGAGTCGCACCTCGAGGACGTCGAGATCGTGGCGCTCGACGGGACGACGGTCGCCGACCTCCCGCCCGGCTCGGATCTGATCGACGTCCCGCCCGACCGATCGGGGACCGCCGCGGACTGACGCGCCCGGATCAGGCCGTGACGCCGCCTTCGAGCGAGCGCCAGCGCCATTCCATCGTCGCCCGGAGGGGGTTTCCCGGCTCGACCACGACCGGCCGGATGTTCAGGGCGTCCGGCGGTCCGGTCTGGGGCTCGACGCAGACCGCATGGGCGGGCTCCGTGAAGACGACCCAGTCGGACGCGTCCGAGCGGAGCTCCAGCTCCAGCCGGCCTGGCCAGCGCACGATGGGGTCCGCCCGCAGGTCGGTCATGCAGTCGTCCCATGGACCGGGGGTCGGCGGAACGAGCCTCCCGGTCGGGATCCCGTCGGCGTCGCGCAGGTACATCGACCCGGCGTCGAGCTGGACTTCGGCCTCGGCGGACAGAGCGTCGGGGACAGCGCCCTCGCGCCCCAGCCGACGACGGAACCACGGATGCCAGCCGAGGGTCGCGGGCATCCGTTCGGCGGCGTGGAGCTCGAGAGTGAGCACGAGCCGGCCCGGCTCGAGGTCGACCCGCTGGACGACGCGACCGGCGAACGGCCACGGCGGTCCGAGCTCGACCGACAGCGTGTGCGCGTCGTCGGCACGCCAGGGTCGGTCGTAGACGACGCCGTGGATGGCGTGCGGGGGCAGGCCGAGCGGGAGCTGGTAGTCGCGTCCCTCGAAGGTGAACCGGCCGTTCCGGACGCGACCGGCGAACGGGACCATGGGATAGCAGCCCCACTGCATCGGATCGGTCCGGCCGGTCACCAGCACCTCGCGGCCGGCGACCGTGAACGAGGCGATCCGGCCACCGTCGGCCGGGCGGATCTCGACCGTCGCGTCGCCGGCGCTCAGGCGCATCGGCTCGGCCGACCCGGCCGACCCGGCGCCGCTCCCCGTCACGGGCGGCATCGCCGGTCTAGCCCGACCCCGTCAGCCAGGCCTCGACGTCGGCCAACGGACGGACGGATCGCTCGCCGGTGGCCCGTTCGGTCACCTCCGCGCCGCCGGCTGCCAGCGAGCGCGGGCTGATCGTCACGATCCAGGGCATCCCGAGCAGCTCGGCGTCGGTGAACTTCACCCCGGGCGACTCCGCCCGGTCGTCCCACAGGAGCTCGCGGCCGGCGGCCGCCGCAGCCTCGTGGAGACCCTCGGCGATCTCGTCGACGCGCGGCTCCTTGTTGGCCCCGATCGACACGAGATGCGCCGGGTAGGGCGCCACCTCGGCGGGCCAGACGATCCCCTTGTCGTCATGGTGCGCCTCGACGACACAGGCCACATTGCGGCCGATCCCGATCCCATACGAGCCCATCACGATGAGGTGCTCCTTGCCGTCCTCGCCGAGATAGCGGGCGTCGAACGCCTCGGTGTACGTCGTCCCGAGCTTGAAGATGTTGCCCACCTCGATGCCGTTGCGCAGGATGACCGGTGAGCCGCAGTTCGGACACGGATCGCCTTCCTGGGCGTTGTCGATGTCGGCGACGATGTCGGCGCGGAAGTCGCGTCCCACGTTGACGTTGCGGATGTGCCAGCCGACCCGGTTGGCACCGGCGACCAGGTTCGGCGAACGTGCCGCCAGCTCGTCGACGACGACGACCGTCCCAGTCGCCCCGATCGGCGACCCATAGCCGGGCTCCATCCCGGCGGCCTTGATCTCCTCGACCTGGGCAGGCCGGATCCCGCCGGTCGCCTTGACCGCGTTGACCAGCTTCGTCTCGTTGACCTCCCGGTCGCCGCGGACGATCGCGGTGATCAGGCGCCCGTCGCCGGTGACGAAGAAGGCGGCCTTGGCCGTACCCGACGGATCGATCCGCAGGAACGCCGCCAGCTCGGCGATCGTCGTCGTCCCGGGCGTCTCGACGTCCTCCATCGGGAGCTGGGCCGCGCGGGCGACCTCGGGCGAGCGGACCGCGGCGACCTGCCGGTTGGCCGAGTAGTCGCACGTCCGGCACAGGACCAGGACATCCTCACCGGCCGGATTGAGGACCATGAACTCGTGGGCCTGGTACCCGCCCATCATCCCCACGTCCGACGCGACCGGGATCGCCTCGAGACCCAGCCGCTCGAAGATCCGGACGTAGGCCCCGTACTGGAGCTGATAGCTCACGTCGAGTCCGGCCTCGTCCAGGTCGCAGCTGTAGGCGTCCTTCATCACGAACTCGCGGACGCGGATCAGCCCGCCGCGCGATCGGGGCTCGTCCCGGAACTTGGTCTGGAAGTGATAGACCATCATCGGCAGCTGGCGATACGACCGGACGATCTCGGCCAGCAGTCCGGCGACGACCTCTTCGTGGGTCATCGCGATGACCATGTCGCGACCGCCGCGGTCCTTGAACCTGGCCAGCTCGGGGCCGATCGCGTCGTAGCGCCCGGACGCGCGCCAGATGTCCGCGGGATGGACCACGGGCATCGACATCTCCTGGCTGCCGATCCGATCCATCTCCTCCCGGACGACCTGCTCGACCCGCTGGTTCACCCGGTGGCCGAGCGGCAGCAGGCTGTACAGGCCGGATCCAAGCTGGCGGACGTAGCCGGCTCGGACGAGCAGCCGGTGCGACGCCATCTCGGCGTCGGCGGGGTCGTCGCGGAGCGAGGTGAAGAAGAGTCGACTGAGGCGCATGGCCGGTAAGGATAGTGCGGCCCGCGTGACGGCGCCGGACCTGCTAGCCTCTCGGCGGTCCCCGAGTCGCCCCCGCTGCCCAGTCACCTCGCGGACGGAGAAGCGCACACGTGCCCGAAGGCGTCACGATCGGCCTGATCACGATCCTCGTTCTGGCGGTCGTCTTCGATTACATCAACGGGTTCCATGACACGGCCAACGCGATCGCGACGTCGGTTTCGACCCGCGCGCTCAAGCCGGAACAGGCGATCGTCCTGTCGGCCACGGCCAACTTCGTCGGCGCCCTGACCGGGACGGCCGTGGCGGTGACGATCGCCTCGGGCCTGGTCAACCCGCTCCCCGATCCGGGCACCGGCGCCAACCCGAACGAGCTCGTCGTGATGGCGGCTCTGATCGGCGGGATCGTCTGGAACCTGATCACCTGGCGGCTCGGCATCCCGAGCTCCTCGAGCCACGCCCTGATCGGCGGGCTGCTCGGCGCGTCGTTCGCCGGCGGCGGGATGGCGGCCATCCAGGTCGACGGCGTCTGGAACAAGGTCATCGTCCCGCTCGTCAGCTCGCCGATCATCGGCTTCGTTGGGGCGTTCGGGTTCATGGTCGTCATCTACTGGATCTTCCAGCGGGGTCATCCGCAACGCCTGAATGGGCGGTTCCGTCGCCTCCAGGTCGGTTCGGCGACGTACATGGCCTTCGCCCACGGCTCGAACGACGCCCAGAAGACGATGGGCATCATGACCCTGGCCCTCTATTCGGCCGGGGTCATCGACACCAAGACCGTCCCGCTGCCGGTCATCCTCATCGCCGCGACCGCGATCAGCCTCGGGACCGCTGCGGGTGGCTGGCGGATCATCCGGACGATGGGCAGCAAGGTGGTCAAGCTCGACCCGGTCCACGGCTTCGCCGCCGAGACCACCGCCGCGACCGTCATCCTGGGAGCGTCCCACTTCGGGATCCCCGTATCGACGACCCAGGTCATCGCCAGCGCCATCACCGGTGGCGGCTCAGTCGACCGACCGAAGGCCGTCCATTGGGGCGTCGTCGGCGACATCCTCATCGCCTGGGTCCTGACGATCCCCGCGGCAGCCTTCATCGGCGGCGTGTCCTTCCTCGTCCTGTGGAGGCTCTTCCAGTGATGCACCGCTAGGCGGGGCGACGGAAGACGTACCCCACGCCGCGGACCGTGTGGAGGAACTCGGGGTTCGACGGATCCGTCTCGATCCGACTGCGGAGCCAATGGACGTGGACGTCGACCGTCCGGGTCTCGCCCGCGTAGTCGTAGCCCCAGACGTGCTCGAGCAGCTGGTCCCGGGTGAACGCCTGGCCCGGATGGCGGAGCAGGAAGGTCAGCAGCTCGAAGGCCTTCGGCTTGACCGGGACGGTCCGACCGTCGCGCAGGATGCGATGACCGGCGAGGTCGACCTGGACGTCGCCCAGGTCGACGACCGCCGGTGGCTCACCCTCGGCCACCCCGCGCTCGGTGCGCCGCAGGAGGGCGCGGATCCGGGCGATGAGCTCCCGCAGGCTGAACGGCTTGGTGACGTAGTCATCCGCCCCGAGCTCCAGCCCGACGACCTTGTCGACCTCCGAATCCTTGGCGGTCAGCATGAGGATGGGCACCGGCGACTCGGCCCGGATGATCCGGCAGACCTCGACGCCGGACAGCTCGGGCAGCATCAGGTCGAGCACGATGAGGTCCGGCCGCGACGCGCGGAACCGGGTCAACGCCTCACGACCGTCGCCGGCGGTGACCACCGTGAACCCCTCTGCCTCGAGCCCATCGGCGAGGGTCTCGCGGAGGGTCGGCTCGTCGTCGACGACGAGGATCGTTCGTGCCATCGGGACGATGGTAGCGGTCGGCGGTTAACGAACGGTCAACGGGCCGGCGTGGCGGCCCCGAGCCGGAGCCCCGCCCCGGTGTGGAGCGGCGCCGCGTGGTGAAGCGCAGCTGCGGACCCTAGGCCCCCGGACGCTTGTTGTAGTACTCGACGAAGCTGCGGCACCGACCGTCCGGGTCGAACTCCAGGAGCCAGCAGTTGTCGTAGACCCGGGCCGGCGCCGACTCGGTCGCGTCGTACTCGCTCGTCCCGTAGGCGACCGCCCGGTCGCCGACGACGAGGAACGGCTCGTAGTGGGCCCGCCAGCTCCCGGGCGCATCGCGCTGGGCGGGGTCGCCGCCCGGGTTCAGCCAGTCGGCGACGATCGCGGCGCGACCGACGATCGGGTCGTCGCCGGCGTGATACCGGTAGCTCGCCTCTTCGCTGAACAGCTCGCCGATCTGGGCCGGGTCGTAGCTCGACCAGGCCGACACGTAGCGGTCAAGCCAGGCCTGGACGTCCGCGTCGGTCATGTCGGGTCCTCCACCAGCTTGCCGATCGCCGCCTCGAGCCTCGCGAGCGTCCGCTCGGGCCCTAGGGCGACCAGCGTGTCGAACAACGGCGGTGTGGCCGTCCGACCGGTCACCGCCACGCGGATCGCCATGAACAGGTCGCCGGCCTTCCAGCCGCGGGTCTCGGCCAGGGCACGCAGCGGCGGTTCGAGCTCATCGGCCTCGAACGCAACGGAACCCGCGGCGGCGATGACCTCGTGCGCCGCGACCAGCCCGGATCTCGTGGTGGCCCCATCCCAGCGCTTCGGGACGAGCAGCGCCGGATCCACGTCGAGCCGGTCCACGAACAGGAACCCGACCAGGTCGCCGATCGCCCCGAGGACCGGCAACCGCTCCTGGACCAGCGGGACGAGGGCCAGGATCTCGTCCTCCGTCGGGGCTCGATCGATCCGACCGGCGATCCGCTCGGCCTCGAGGAACGGCCCGAGCCGCTCGACGAGCGCGCTCGGGGTGAGCCTGCGGATCCACTGCCCGTTGAGCCACTCGAGCCGCTCGCGGTCGAACACGGCGCCACCCTTGTGGACCGCCTCGAGCTCGAACCGCGACGTGAGCTCATCGAGACCGACGACCTCCTCCTCGGTCCCGGTCGACCAGCCGAGCAGCGCCAGGTAGTTGACCAGGCCCTCGCGGATGAAGCCCTCGGCGATGTAGTCGCCGATCGCCGTCTGGCTCTTGCGCTTGCTCATCTTCGTGCGGTCCGCGTTCAGGATCAACGGCAGATGGGCGAACCGCGGGACCCCCTCGCCGAGGGCGCGGAACAGCAGGATGTGCTTGGGCGTGTTGCTCAGGTGGTCCTCGCCCCGGATCACGTGGCTGATCCGCATGGCGGCGTCGTCCACCACGACCGTGAAGTGGTAGAGCGGGGTCCCGTCCCCGCGGACGATGACGAAGTCGCCGCCGAGGTTGGCGACGTCGATCTCGACCCATCCGCGGATCAGGTCGTCGAAGGCCACGACGCCTTCGCCGACGCGGAAGCGGAGCGCCGCCGCGCGCCCATCGGCCACGAAGGCGGCCCGTTCGGCCTCGGTCAATCGAGCGCAGCGTCCGCTGTAGCGCGGCGGAAGCCTGGCGGCCTCGAGCCGCTTGCGCTCGGCTTCGAGCTCATCGGTGGTGCAGAAGCACGGGTAGGCCTGGTCTGCGGCAAGCAGACGGTCCGCCGCCTCGGCGTAGCGCGGCAGGCGCTCCATCTGCCGATACGGGCCGTATGGCCCGCGAGCCTCCTCGCCCGCGACACCCGGACCCTCGTCCCAGGTCAGGCCGAGCCAGTGGAGCCCGTCGAGGATGTCCTTCTCGTAGGCCAGTGACGAGCGGGCGACGTCGGTGTCCTCGAGGCGGAGGACGAACGTGCCGCCGACGTGGCGGGCGAACAGGAAGTTGAACAGGGCGGTCCGGGCCGTGCCGATGTGGAGCGGACCCGTCGGACTCGGGGCGATCCGGACGCGGATCTCGGGGGTGGGCGTGGCGGGTTCGGTCATCCGCAGATGGTACCGGGCGAGGGACCGCTCAGGACGCGGGCCGGTGGTAGACGAGGTCCGACAGGGCCGGGAACGGGCGCGGGCTGAACACCGCCTCGATCGGCAGCCCGAACCGGTCGGCGATCGCGAAGGCGAGCGCCAGGCTCGGGTTGTACTCGCCCCGCTCGAGGTAGCCGATCGTCTGGTAGTTGGCACCGACCGCGTCGGCGAGATCCTGCCGGCTGAGCCCGCGTTCGGCACGGAGGACGGCCAGGCGGTTGTGGAGGATCGGCTCCGTGCGTTCGGGGGATCTCGCCATTCAGTCGTCCTCCGGCAGGTCGGGCTCGAGCCAGGCCAGGGCGGCGACCGGGACCAGCGGGATCAGTGTCCCGGTGCACAGGGCCAGCGCCGACATGACGTTGGCGTCGAGGGTCACGACGCGTTCCATGCCCAGGACGAGGATGGCCAGGACCGCGACCAGGGCCACGACGACGGTGCTCAGGATCCCGTAGCTGAGGACCCAGGCCCGGTCGCGCAGCTGACGCTGGCGCTCATCGAGCGAGGTCGAACCCAGGTTCGCGCGATCACGGACGAAGCGATACAGGACGATCGCGCCGACCGCGGTCAGGCCGATGAGCAGGAAGGACACCGGGCCCCACACCACGTTCGGCACGGTGGTGCCGAGCCAGAACGACGACCAGGCGAACATCGCCGGCAATCCAGTCAGGGTCGCGACCGCGACGACGCGTCGCGTGCGCCGCGAGAGTCGATCGATGCGGGTGGATGGCGGGTGCGTGGTGACGGGCAACATCGCGGACATCCTCTCGGACTCGAAGCAGTTCAAGTGCGACGGAATATAGTATAGATACAACAATCTGTCAAGCCCTCACGAACGTGGCCGACGCCGGCGCTGATCGTGAGAGGTCCAAGGGATCGGCGGGGGCCGCTGCGGCGGGGCCCGGTGGTGTGGCCGTGGCGCCGGCGAGCCGCGGCGCCGGCGGGCCGTGGCGCCGGCGGGCCGTGGCGCCCGATCAGACCGTCGGACGGGTCCCGACGCGGTGGAACAGGGCGGGGTCCGCCTCGCCCGGCAGGATCCGGATGAGCGCGGCCGGCCGGAGGCCCAGGGTGGCCCGTCCCCGCGGGCCTTCGAGGGTCAGCGAGTCCAGCGATCCGGAACGCGCCAGGATCGTGACGTGGGCACCCGGGGTCAGCGCCCTGGCCTCGAGGTAGGACAGCAGGCCGGCGTCCTCTTCCGCCTCTTCGGTGATCCGGTAGATCGTCGCGCGGTCGCCCGCCTCCGCGGAGCTGAGCGGGACGCCGGGCGGACGACGACGCGCCGTCGCGGCGTCGATGGGGTTGCCGTGCGGGCAGGTCTCGGGGTGGCCGAGCATCTCGTCCAGGCGGGCCTCGACCCGGGGCGAGATGGCACCCTGGAGGCGGGCCGCCTCCTCGTCCGACTCCGCCCAGCCGAGGCCGACGACCGAGGTCAGCAGCCATTCGAGGAGAGCGTGTCGCCGGAAGATCGCATCGGCCGCGGCGCGCCCGGCGTCGGTCAGGACCAGCTCACGGCCGCCGGTTTCGGTCGGATGGCTGACCAGGCCGTCGGTCGCCAGGCGGCGGAACATCTCGCTCGCGGCCTGGGTGCTCACGCCGAGGTGACGGCCCACCTGTGACGCCGTGACCCGGCTCCCGTCGACGGCCATCACGCGGAGCGCCAGGAGGTATTCCTGGGCAGCGCTCGAGATCTCGGTGGGGCTGTCGGTCCGGCGGCTCACCCGGTCATCGTACGCGACGCTGCCGCCACGGCGGGAGGCCGACCCGACCGCTGACGGCCAGGGCGATCCCTGCCAGCCAGGCGACCACGAGCACGATGGTCAAGGCGCTCGCGGTCCCTGCCGCCGTCTGCGTCCCGCCGATCGCCAGCAGCACGGGCGTGGCGATCATCCCGACGACGAAGAACGCCAGCGAGCCGATGGCCGCGATCCAGCCGAGGCGCGGCACCGCCACGAGCAGCGCGATGATCGCGAGGTCCACGACCCACAGGCCGCCGGTCAGCGGATCGGCGCACGCGGTCCCGACCCCGCTGCAGGCCGGGACCGCGTCGGTCAGGGCAGCGAGCGCGACCGCGATGGGGATCCAGCCGAACAATGCGACGACGACCCTCCCCGGCGGGGTCGAGGCGGCCCGCTGGAGATCGCTCGAGCCGGGCCACCCCGGCGACCCGGCGACCCCGGCCGCCGCCGCGAACGGCCCGGGAGGAGGGGCCGACGGCTGGACCGGGCGCGGGGCCGCCGCCGGAGGGCCGGCGACCGGCGTCGTTCGCGGTTCCCCGGCCGACGACTCCGCCGCCCGTTCCGAGGCGTCCGGGGACGGGCCGGGGGCGGACTTCGGTCGTCGACCGCGGGACCCGGACCCGGTTCGCGAGGCCGCACCGGCGGTGGTTTCGGCCGTGGCGTCGACACCCGCGGATCCCGGCATCCCCGGCGCGGCGTCACCCGGAGGCGTCGCGTCACCAGATGTCCCGGTCGAGCGACGAGACCTGGCGAGATATTCGGGACCGTGCTTCCGCGGATCGGCGTATTCCTTCGGGTTGATCGTCCAGTACGTCCCGCTCCCGGCGCCGTACCAGGTCGCGCCCTCCCAGGCTGGGTCGAACGGCTCGCGGTCGGCGCCGTCATAGCTCGTCGAGCCGATCGTGGCCTTCGTCCGTCGGCTGGATCGCCTGGACCGACCAGCGCTCGGGCCGCCGGCGGCGCCCGCCGGATCCGACGCCCCGGCCGCGCCGCTGCCCGGACGGTCCTGGGCTCCGCCCGATCCCTGCGTTCGGGCCGATCCGGCGCCCGCGCCGCCGGCCGGGCCGGCGTCGGCTCGCCTGGAGCCGGTGGACGACCCGCCGGCGGTCCCCTGAGCGCTGTCGGCCGTCCCCGGCGAGCCGGCGCCGCGTCGGGTCCGGGCCCGGTACGCCTCGCGGGTCGCTCGCGCCCGCGACGCATCGGCCTGCCAGGCCGGCGATGGCGTGGGGCGAGCGGCGGACCCTCGGGCCACGGTCCTTGGTCGGCCCGGCTCGTCCACGAGCATCTCGTAGGCGGCCTGGATCGCGAGGAATCGCGAGAGTGCCCGCTCGCCGCCCGAATCGGGGTGGTAGAGCTTGGCCAGGCGGCGATACGCGCCCTTGATCTCCGCCTGCGAGGCCCCGGGCGCGATCCCGAGCGTCCGATACGGGTCGATCGCGGTCATCGGTCGAGCCCTGGAAGCGCGGGCCTGTCGATCATCGGGCGGGCCCTCAGCCGATCAGCTCGCCGACGGGCGCGAGGTCGAACTCCGGGATCGCCTCGGCGCTGATCCGGCCATGCGGATCGAGCAGCACCGGCCGGTGATAGCGGCCGAGCTCGCGGAGCGGGCCGTCGGCGAGGACCGCCGCCTGGCGGACGGCTTCGATCGTGGCCGCCCAGGTCGCCCGGTCGTAGCCGTCGCCGTCCTCGATCTTGATCGCCATCCCAGTCGCCGCATGGGCGCCGCGACCGTTCCCGGCCCGGGGACCGGCGAGGATCCCGATACCGCGCAGGGCCTCCATCCCGCCCTTGCTGACGATCCGTCCGGGGAGCGCCTTCATCAGGGAGGTGTCGAGTCGATCGTGGATCCCGCCAACCATCTCCGGGTGCGCCAGCATCGCATCACGTACGCGCGTCAGCGACGGAGCGAGCGCGCTCCGCCGATCGCTCGCCGGGACCGCCGACGGATCCGCCAGCACCGCGTATGCCCGGGCCACGTCGCGCAGCGGGAAGGCATAGGTCGGGATGCCGCACCCATCGATCGCGCTGACGAGTCGGTCGACCTTGACCCCGAAGACCGCCGCCACCGCCGCCCGGTAGGCGACCTGCGCCGGGTGCTCGTCGTGCCAGTAGTCGTCGAGCGACCAGCCCTCGAGCCGCGCCAGGAGGATCATCGACGAGTGCTGCCCGGAGCACATGTGGCGGACCGGTCCCGGCCGTTCGCCGTCGCGGGCGAGGCGTGCGGCGGTCAGGGCGTCGAGCGGCATCCCCTCCGAGCCGCAGGCCAGCACGGACTGGCTGACGCCGGCACGCCGGTACAGCCCCTGGATCGTCCGGACGTGGATGTCCTCGCCGGAGTGCGAGCTGGCCATGATCGCGATCTCGGGCGGCGTGAGCCCGAACGCGGCCACTCCGCCGGCCTCGATCAGCGCAAGCAGCCCGAACGGCTTGACACACGAGCGGAGGGTGACCAGGCGGTCCGGGTCGCCGAGCAGCCGGATGATACGTCCGGTCGCATCGACCTCGACGACATCGCCTCGATGGGTGCTCTCGACGATCCCGTTGCGGGTCTGGCGCACGAGCACCGGCGGGGCACCCCGGCGGATCGGCACGGCCGCACGCGCCGGCGCGGCGCGGGAACGCGAAGTCGCTGGGCGGGTCACGGTCACGTTGCCGAGGATACCGCGCCGGTCGGTCCGCAGCGTCGACCGGACGATCCGGAGAGGGGGCCGATGCTACGATGCCGAGGATGTGCCCGAGCGAGCCGTGAGGACCCGGTGAGCGATCCCTCCCCCAGCGTCGATCGACCGAACCTCCACGTGTCGAACCACCCGGCCGTCCTGCACAAGCTGGCGATCCTGCGCAGCACCTCGACCGAGCCGAAGAAGTTCCGCGAGATCGTCCGCGAACTGTCGTGGCTGCTCGGACACGAGGCGCTGGCCGACGTCAGGGTCCGGCCGATCGAGATCGAGACGCCGATCGAGCGGATGCAGGCGTTCGAGCTGGCGGACCGGATCGGACTGGTGCCGATCCTCCGGGCGGGCCTCGGGATGGTCGACGCCATGCTGGAGCTCATGCCGACCGCCGAGGTCTGGCACCTCGGCCTGTTCCGCGACGAACGGACGCTCCGCCCGGTCGAGTACTACAACAAGCTGCCGGACGAGCACACGGTCGACCTATGCCTCATCCTCGACCCGATGCTGGCGACGGGCGGCTCGGCGACCGCCGCGATCGAGGTCCTCAAGCGCTGGGGCGCGACCCGGATCAAGCTGATCAACCTCATCGCCGCACCCGAGGGCGTCGACGCGGTGATCGCCGCGCATCCCGACGTCGAGATCTACTGCGCCGCGCTCGACCGCCAGCTGAACGACAAGGGCTACATCATGCCGGGCCTCGGTGACGCCGGCGACCGCCAGTTCGGCACGGGGCGCTGATCCGGACGACCTCGGTGCGAGGCGTCAGCGCGGAACGAGCCTGAGCGTCGACTGCGCGGCCTCCGGCGAGACGACCGTCCCGACGGTGCGAGCCCCGTAACGGTCGTACTTCGCGTGGTATGCCGCGTCCACCGGGGCGCCCACGGTCGCGTCGGGCACCTCGAACGCGACGTCTCGCTCGATGCCGCCGGCGCGGATCCGGCCCTCGCCCGCCGCGACGGCGCGCACGAACCATGGGTTGGCCGGGCCATGCGCCGACCGGACGTAGAGGTCGTCGCCGAGGCGGACGAACCAGATCGTGATGAACGGTACGAAGGCTGCCATCGGGCCGCCGCGACGCGATCCCGAGCTCGTCCACCCGGCCGATGCGTCCGAGCTCGTCAGCGGCCCAGCCGCTCATCGGGTCGGGTTCGCGACGGGCTGCAGGTATTCGGCGTCGGTGACCTGCTCGGCCCATTCGCTCTCCGGACCCGCCTCCGGCGCCTCCCAGATGGCGAGGTGCGTCATGAACCGGTCGGGGGCGGCGCCATGCCAGTGCCACTCGCCGGGTGCGGTGTGGATCGTGTCGCCGGCGTGGATCTCGAGGACATCGCCTCCGCGGGCCTGGATGCGCCCGACGCCCTCGGTCACGTGCAGGGTCTGGCCGACGGCATGGGCATGCCAGGCATTCCTGGCTCCGGGCGCGAACCGGACGACATTGACCCGGACGCGGGACGGGTCCTCCCCGCGCGCCACGATGTCGTACCAGGCGTCGCCGATGAACGTGTCGGCGGGCGCCTTGACGGTCGCCTGCTTCGGTCGGAACTCCATCGATGGCCTCCTTCGATCCGTTCGACGTGCGCGGGGCTCTGCGGCGACCGGCCCGTGAACCTCTATCCTGAGCCGGACGCCAGTCACACGCTGCCAGGAGGCGCTCGTTTGACGACCCCGAGAAGGAGTGGTCGGCATCCGGTCGACGGTCGGACGCCCTCCGAGAACCGCGCCTCGGCGGGGATCGGCCCGGTCGATCCCGCGGCGTTCCCGGACCTGGCGTCCCGTCGGGCCGTCGACGGCGGCGCGGCTGCCGAGGCCTGGGAGGCCCTGCTCGCCGAGGGCGGTCCGATCCTGGCCGACGGCGCGATGGGCACGATGCTCTTCGCGGCCGGTCTGCAGTTCGGGGACCCGCCCGAGGTCTGGAACCTCAGCCACCCTGACGTCGTCCGCCGGATCCAGCGGGGCTACCTCGAGGCCGGCTCGCGGATCCTCCTGACCAACACCTTCGGCGGGAACCGCCTCCGGCTCGGCCTCCACGGGCTCCAGGACCGCGTGGCCGAGCTCAATCGGACCGCGGCGATCCTCGCCCGCGCCGAGGTCGAGGCGGCCGGTGACCGGGCGCTCGTCGCGGGTGACATCGGACCGAGCGGGGAGATCGTGGCGCCGCTCGGGACGCTCGCCTACGAGGTCGCCGTCGACGTCTTCGCCGAGCAGGCGACCGCGCTCGTCGGCGGCGGCGTGGACCTGATCTGGATCGAGACCATGTCCGACCTCCAGGAGATCAAGGCGGCGATCGAGGGCGTCCGCCGGACCGCGCCGGCGATCCCGATCATCGCCACGATGACGTTCGACACCCGGGGCCACACGATGATGGGGGTCTCGCCCGAGCAGGCGGTCGCGGCGCTGGCGGCCTGGGGCGCCGACGCGATCGGGGGCAACTGCGGCAACGGACCCGACGAGATGCTGGGCCGTCATCGAGCGGATGTACGCCGTCGCGCCGGACACGCTCCTCGTCGCCAAGTCCAACGCCGGGATGCCCGAGCTCGTCGACATGCAGGCGGTCTACCGCGCCGATCCGGCGACGATGGCGGGCCAGGCCCTGGCGATGCGGCGGGCCGGGGCGCGGATCATCGGCGGCTGCTGCGGGAGCACGCCGGCCCATCTCGCGGCGATCGCCGCGATCCTCGCCGAGGATCCCTGACCGTCAGGCGGGCGGGGGTGCCGATCCCCCCGACACGGGCCGCTCGGTCGGATCGGACCGACGGAGGGCCTCCCGAACCTCGGTCACCAGCTCGAAATACCGCGCCGATTCCCGGGTATCGTCGTCCCGCGGCAGCGGCAGGTCCACCTCGACGACCCGGGCGATCCGTCCCGGCCGCGGGGTCATGACCACGACCCGGGTCGACAGGAAGACCGCCTCCGGGATCGAATGGGTCACGAATACGATCGTCGTTCCGGTCGTCACGCCAGATCCGCATCAGCTCGAGGTTCATCCGCTCGCGGGTCATCTCATCCAAGGCACCGAACGGCTCGTCCATCAACAGCAGCCTCGGATCGGATGCGAGGGCACGAGCGATGGCCACCCGCTGCTGCATCCCGCCGGACAGCTGCCACGGGTACCGATCGCCGACGTCGCCGAGCTCCACCAGGTCGAGCATCCGCGCTGAGCGGGCGGATCGCTCGGCGGCCCTGAAGCCCATGATCTCGAGCGGTAGCTCCACGTTGCGGACGACCGTCCGCCAGTCCATCAGGACTGGGGCCTGGAAGACCATCCCATAGTCTCGGTCCAGGCGGGCGCGATCGGCCGGCTTGCCGTTGATCCGGACGGTCCCGCTGGTCGGCTCGGTGAGATCGCCGATCACCCGGAGCAGCGTCGACTTGCCGCACCCCGACGGCCCGATCAGCGAGATGAACTCGCCCGCACCGATGAGCAGATCGACCCCGCCGAGGGCCGCCACCGCGGATGACCCCGATCCGAAGACCTTTCGGACCCCGGCCAGCTCGACGACGGCGTCACCCGCGACCGCAGCCCCGACGGCCATCTACGCCCGGACCGCCTCGTCCGCGATGTCGAGGGCACGGTCGATGATCGCGAAGCCCTCGGCCAGCTGCTCCTCGGTGATGCACAGCGGCGGGTTGGTGTGGAGCGAGTTGTTGGCGATCATGGTGTACAGATCGTTGTCGCGGAGGAACTTGCCGATCGCCTTCATCTCGTCCGAGGTGCCGTTGAAGCCGGTCATCGGGATGTACGGATCGCGACTCCGGACGAGGTCGATGATCCCGAACAGGCCGAGGTTGCGGTGCGTGCCCACGCTCGGATGCTTGGCGTACAACGCTTCGTGGTGGCGGCGCATCACGGCCCCGAGCCGGGCCGCGTTCTCGATCAGCCCGTCCTCCTCGTAGACCCCGAGCGTGGCGACCGCGGCGGCGCAGCTGACGGCATGGCTGCTGTAGGTGAGCCCGCCGTAGAACATCTTCGTCTCGAACGCCTCGGCGATGTGGTGGCGCATCGCCACCGCGCCGAGGGGGAGGTAGCTCGAGGTCAGGCCCTTGGCCATCGTCATCAGGTCCGGGACCGTGTCCCAGTGGTCGATGGCGAACCAGCGCCCGGTCCGCCCGAACCCGGCCATCACCTCATCGGCGACCATCAGGATCCCGTGCCGGTCGCAGATCTCGCGGACGCCCTGGATGTAGCCGTCCGGCGGGATCAGGATGCCGTTCGTCCCGACGATCGTCTCGAGGAAGACCGCGGCGATCGTGTGGGCGCCTTCGTACAGGATCACGTCCTCGAGGCCCTGGAGTGCCTCGGCGGCCGGCCGCGGCTCCTTCTCGCCCCAGCGGTGGGTGTCCGGGTAGCGGACGACCCCGACGATGCCGGGTTCGTTCGCCCACCGCCGCGGATCGCCGGTCAGCGTCATCGCCCCCATCGTCGCGCCGTGATAGCTCCGGTAGCGGGCGAGGATCTTCGGCCGGCCGGTGTAGTGCCGGGCGAGCTTGATGGCGTTCTCGACCGCTTCGGCGCCGCCGAGCGTCAGGAAGACCTTGTCCAGGTCGCCGGGCATGATCTCGGCCAGCTTCGCTCCGAGACGAGCACGCGGCTCGCTGGCGAAGGCCGGCTGGACGTACTGCAGCTTGGTCGCCTGGGCGGTGATCGCGTCGATGACCCGGCGGTCGCCGTGACCGATGTTGACGCTCATGAGCTGGCTGTTGAAGTCGATGATCCGGCGCCCCTCGGGCGTGTACAGGTAGATCCCCTCGGCCCGGTCGATCGCGATCGGGTCGAGGGTCCCCTGGGCCGACCACGAGAAGAACGTGTGCTCGCGGGAGAGCCGGACGATCTCCTCGGAGCTCATGGTCCCGGGGGCGGTGCTGGTCGACATCTCGGGGGCACCTCGGCTGCGATTGGCGCGCGGGGTCGGACCCGCATTACATCACATCGAACAGCCAGCGACCCCGGTCCGTCGGGCGGACCGGGGTCGCTCCTGGTGTCGTGCGCCGGGTCGTCAGGCCAGGCGTCGGATCACGAACGGGTTCTCGAGCGGATGGTGGCCGAGGCGACCGACCCAGATCCGCCAGATCGACAGCTTGTGGCCGTTCATATGGGCGCCGAACGCGAGCCGCGACGCGCAGGCCGTCGTGAAGTCGAGGCCGTCGATCCGGCCGTGATTGACGAACCGGTAGCTGACGGACTTGCCGTCGGTGCTCACGGTGAAGGTGTCCTGGCTCTCGAGCCTGACGCCCTTGACGGTGAGCGCGACATCGGAGCGGATCGTCCCGCTGAAGACGACGGCCGCGCTGCCCGGATGGGTCACCCGGAGATGCCAGCCCGTCGCGTCATGCCAGATGTAGTCGCCGGCCCGCGAGCCGACATGGAGGCTCGGGCGCCCCTGGACAGACCGCGGCCAGTGACCGGTGCAGGTCGTGGTCGTCGGCGTGGCGACGGTGGCTGCCGTCGCCGGCGACGCCGCGGCCACGCCGACCGGAGCGGCGAAGGCGATCCCGAGACCGCTCAAGCACAGCAACCCGGTCCCGAGAGTGCGGCCGACGCGGTTCGCGATCGAGGTTCGTGGGTGGAGCATGTCCTACCTCCGAGTGTGGATCGAGTCCCGGGATCCCCGGGTCGACTCGACCCTATGGGCATCTCGGCCGATGGTCGCACCACCGGACCGCCGTGGGTGTAAGACGACCGTAAGGAGGGTCCGCACTCGCCCTCCGACCCCGGATTCGGTGGTGCGTCGACGCACCACCAGGGTCAGGCCCGCACGACCTCGAGGTTGCTGGCGCCCCCGCCGAACGAGATCTCGATGCGGTCGGCTGCGCTCGCGAACTCGTCCGACCGGAGCTCGAGATCCCCCGAGGCGGTGCGGACGCGCTGGTCGTCGAAGCGCACGTGCGACGCGCCGCCGCGGATGCGGAGCGCGACCGGCACGCCGCGCGGGCGCTCGAACCGGACGTTGCTCGCGCCGCCGGCGACGGCCACGCGGACCGTCCCGTCGGGGGCGGGCAGGCGAAGCCGGACGTGGTTCGCCCCGCCACGTACGGTCAGACCCGACAGCCGGATCGGGCGCAGGTCGCCCTCGAGGTCGGTCAGTCCGCCGTCCACCTCGATCGACCACGGCAGCTCCCCGTTCAGGGCCACGCGCGCGGATCGACCCTTGACCTCGAGCAGGCGCCGTCGATAGCGCATCGTCACGAGTCCGCCGGCCGAGCGGATCTCCGGGAGCGGTCCGACGAAGCGGGCGCGCACCAGCTCGTCCGGAGGGGCGACTCCCTCGAACGACAGCCGCGATGCGGCACTCTCGACGACCACCCGCGCCTGCTGGCCGAGAGCGGCCGCGTTCATCGACAGGCGAGACGCCCCGGACGAGAAGACCAGCCGACCGGTCGTCGCGTCTCCCAATGGCGCGACGAAGGTGTCGCCGATGAACCCGCCGCGTACGGTGGCCCTGGCCCGGACGATCTCGGCCTCGAGCGCGTCCCCGACCCCGACGAGGTACGTCGTCAGCGCCGCCCTCGCCTCGGGTGTCCAGCCAGCCAGCAGCTCCGATGTCGCGGCCAGGAACGGCGCATAGAGCGAGGTGATCTCGGTCGCGCGGTCGGGATCGACCCGCACCACCACCCGGCGTCGGTCGTCCGGGTCGGCTGCACGGCGGACGATCCCCCGCCGCTCCAGACGATCGAGGACGCCCGTGATCGCCCCGGTCGTCAGGCCGGTCAGCTCGGCGAGTCGCGTCGGCGTGATCTCGTCCTCGCCCACGGCGAGCTCGAGGCACTTGAGGTCGGTCGCGTTGACCCCGAGCCGCTCGGCGACGGCCTCGTGGAAGACGAGGGCGCGGGCCACGAGCCGCCGCCAGGAGTCGTCTGGATCGAGCTGGGTGGTTGACATGATCATCTCCATCGGTTCATGATGCATGTATCTTAGCAGCTAAACGACTTAGGAGGTCAGGATGATACTGGCGCAGTCTAGCGCGGGTCCGGCGATCGGCGCCGAGGATCTCGTCAAGCGCTACCCGCACGAGGTCGTCGCCCTGGACGGCGTGAGCTTCGAGGTCCAGCCAGGCACGGTCTTCGGCCTGCTCGGGCCGAACGGTGCGGGCAAGTCGACCACGGTCCGGATCCTGACCACGCTCGCCCGTTCCGACGCGGGCCGGGCGACCGTCGCCGGGATCGACGTCGCACGGGACCCCGTCCGGGTGCGCCGGACGATCGGCGCCGTCGGTCAGCGGATCGCGGTCGACCCGGAGGCGACGGGCCGGGAGAACCTCATCCTCGAGGCGCGGATCTACGGGATGGGCGGCGCCCAGATGCGCGCCCGCGCCGCCGAGCTGCTCGAGCGGTTCGGGCTGACCGATGCGGCCGACCGGCTGGCGAAGACGTACTCGGGCGGGATGCTCCGCAAGCTCGATGTTGCGATGGGCCTCGTCCATCGACCGACCGTCCTGTTCCTCGACGAGCCGACCACCGGTCTCGACCCCGCCGCGCGCGCCGAGCTCTGGACGGAGATCGGCCGGCTGACCCGCGAGGACGGGCTGACGATCCTGCTCACCACGCACTACCTCGAGGAGGCCGACCGGCTGGCCGGCCGGCTGGCGATCGTCGATCGCGGTCGCATCGTGGCCAGCGGCACGCCGGACGAGCTCAAGGCCGAGCTCCACGGGGACGCCATCCTCGTCGAGCTCCACGAAGCGGGTGGGAGCGCCCGCGCGGCCGCGTCGCTCACGGGGATCGCCGGCCTGGACGAGCCCGTCGTCGACGGACGCTCATTGCGCGCGAGGGCGACGCACGGAGCGACCCTCGTCCCGGCGGTCCTGTCCGCGCTCGACGGCGCCGGGATCCCGGTCGCGTCGATCACCGTCGCGCGTCCCTCGCTCGACGATGTCTACCTCCGCCACACCGGGCGAGCGTATCGCCAACAGACCGAGGAGTCCTTCGCATGACCGCCGTCGCTCAATCCGTGTTCATGACCCAGCGCCATGCCCGGGTCCTGATCCGCCAGCCGTGGTTCCTGGCGATCACCCTCGTCCAGCCGATCATCTGGCTGCTCCTGTTCGGGGCGCTGTTCCGGAGCGTCACCCAGATCCCGGGGTTCGGTACCGGGGGCTCGTACCTCGACTATCTCGTGCCCGGAGTCGTGGTCATGACCGCGCTGTTCTCGAGCGGCTGGAGCGGGATGGGCATCATCGAGGACATGGACCGGGGGTTGATGGACCGCTTCCTCGTGTCGCCCGTCCACCGCAGCTCGCTGATCGCCGGGAGGGTCGCCTACGAGGGGATCGCGCTGGCCATCCAGGCGTCCATCATCGGCGTGCTCGCGCTTGCGTTGGGCGCGCGGTTCGCCGGCGGTCCGGTCGGGTTCCTGGTCCTCGTCCTGTGCGCCGTCCTGCTGGCAGCGGCCTTCGCGTCGCTGTCGGACGCGTCGGCGCTCGTCCTGAGGCAGCGGGAGTCGGTCATCGGGATCAACACGTTGATGGTCCTGCCGCTGACCTTCGTCTCGGCGGCATTCATGCCGCTCGCGCTCGCCCCGGAGTGGATCGCGACGCTCGCCCGGATCAATCCGGTCAACTGGGCCGTCGAGGCGGGCCGCGAGGCGCTCGTCGCCGGCGCCGACTGGAGCTTCATCCTGCCCCGCATCGGCGGCCTGGTCGCCGTCGCGATCGCCTGCCTCGCGCTCGCCACCCGGGCGTTCCGGAGCTACCAGCGCTCGGCCTGACGAGCGGGATGTCGCCCGACCTCCGGATCCGGCCCGGGGTCGGGCGGCCGCCCCGTCCCGCGGTGTACCCTCGGCCTCTTCGAACCGTCACCGCTAGACGTGAGGACCGAGATGCCGCGCAACGTCCGAGGGGCGCTCGTCCAGGCCACCTGGACCGGCGACAAGGAGTCGATGATCCAGAAGCACGAGGCGCACGCCCACGAGGCGGCGCGCCAGGGCGCCCAGGTGATGCTCTTCCAGGAGCTGTTCTACGGGCCCTACTTCTGCCAGGTCCAGGACGCCAAGTACTACGACTACACCGAGCACATCCCGGACGGCCCGACGACGAAGCGGATGCAGGACCTCGCCAAGCAGACCGGGATGGTCCTCATCGTCCCGATGTACGAGGAGGACGGCACGGCGACGCGGGATCTACTACAACACGGCGGCCGTCATCGACGCGGACGGCACCTACCTGGGCAAGTACCGCAAGACCCACATCCCGCACGTCAAGGGGTTCTGGGAGAAGTTCTACTTCCGGCCCGGGAACCTGGGCTACCCGGTCTTCGAGACCGCCGTCGGCAAGGTCGGCGTGTACATCTGCTACGACCGCCACTTCCCCGAGGGCGCTCGCGCGCTCGGCCTCAACGGCGCCGAGATCGTGTTCATCCCGAGCGCGACCAGCCGCGGCCTGTCGGAGTACCTGTGGCGGGTCGAGCAGGTCAGCCACTCCCTGGCCAACGGCTACTTCGTCGGCACGATCAACCGGGTCGGGATCGAGAGCGAGTTCGGTGACGACGACTTCTACGGGCAGAGCTACTTCTGCGACCCGCGCGGCCAGTTCATCGGCGAGGTCGGCAGCGCCCACGACGAGGAGCTGCTCGTCCGAGACATGGACCTCGACCTGATCACGGAGGTCCGCCAGACCTGGCAGTTCTACCGCGACCGCCGGCCGGACGCCTACGCCGACCTCGTCCGACCCTAGCCGATGCGCGCTCCCGAGTCGCCCGTGGACGAGCCGTTCGACTATCGGACCGTGACACCGGATGGGATCCGAGCGGCCGCAGAGGCCGGATTCGCGGCCGCGGATGCGCTGATCGCCGAGGCGTCCGCCTCGGCCGCCACGGACGACCCCCGGTTCGCGGACGTCGTCGGCCGGATCGACCGTGCCGAGGGCGATCTGTGGACGGTCGGCGGCCGGACGGGGTTCCTGGTCCGGGTCCACCCCGACGACGACCTCCGAGCCGCGGCGCAGGCGATCGAGGAGCGCCTGAACGCCTGGCGTCAGGAGCTGGTCCTACGCGATGACGTCGCGACCGCCATCCGGACGTACGCCGACTCGACCGACGCGGCGAGCCTCGTCGGCGAGGAAGGCCGGCTTCTCGACCGCTGGTTGCGTGACCTCCGTCGCGCCGGTCATGGGCTGCCCGACCAGGAGCGGGCCGAGATCAAGGCGATCACCGAACGGATCGTCGTCCTCGAGTCAGCCTTCGAACGCAACCTCGGCGAGTGGTCGGACGGGATCGATCTCGATCGCGACGACCTGGTCGGGCTGCCCGGCGCGTACATCGATCGACTCGGCCCCGGGGCGGCACCCGGGACGCTCCGGGTCAGCCTCGACTACCCGGACTACTACCCGTTCATGGAGGGCTCTCCGCGGCGCGACCTGCGCCGGATCCTCGCCACGAAGATGGCCAGTCGGGCGGTCGCGGTCAACCGGCCGATCCTCGAGGAGACGCTCGTCCTTCGCCGGCGGAAGGCGCAACTGCTCGGCTATCCATCGTGGGCGCACTTCCGGATCGAGCCGAAGATGGCGGCGACGCCGGAGCGCGTCGCCGCGTTCCACGACGAGATCCTCCCGGCCCTCCGGACACTCGCCGAGGCGGAACACGCGACGATGCGCGGCCACCTGCAGCGCGACACGGGCGAGACCGATCTCTCGCCGTGGGACATCCCCTACTACGACCAGCGCATCCGCACGGAGGAGTACGGCGTCGGCCCCGACGATGTCTCTGCCTATCTGCCGTTGGGGGCCACCGTCGACGGGCTCCTGGAGCTGACCGGGGACGTCTTCGGCCTGGACTACGTTCGGGTCGCCGAGTCGATGGCGTGGCATCCCGAAGTGCCCCGGTACGAGGTCCGCGACCGGGCCACCGCAGAGTCTCTCGGCTGGTTCTACCTCGACCTCCACCCACGGCCGGGCAAGTTCGGTCACGCGATGGCCTGGCCGATCCGGCTGGCGCACGAGGACGCGAACGGCTACCGGGTCGGCGGGATCTCGGCGGTCGTGGCCAACGTCCCGCGCGCGTCCGCCGACGACCCGGGGCTGCTCCGACACGACGACATGGTGATGCTCTACCACGAGTTCGGACACGTCCTCCATGAGGTCATCGGCAGGAACCGCTCATTCCGCCTCTCGATGTGGGACGTCGAGCTCGACTTCCCCGAGGCCATCTCGCAGATCATGGAGAACTGGGCCTGGTCGCCGGCGATCCTCGGCCGGGTCACCCGCCACCACGCGACGGGCGAGCCGATGCCGGCCACGCTCGCCGACCGGTTGGCGGCGTCGCGCAACGTCGACATCGGTTCGGAGTACCTGCGTTCGTTCGGCCTTTACGGCGACTTCGACCTGCGCGTCCATGGACCAGAGCCGGTCGATCTCGACGAGGCGAAGGCGGCCGCCGACGCGGTCCGCCTGTTGCCGAGCATCCCCGACTCGTTCTGGCCGGCGGCCTTCGCCCACATCGTCGCGGGCTACGATGCCGGCTACTACGGTTATCTGTGGTCGCCACGTCTACGGCGACGACCTGTGGAGCCGGTTCGAGGCCGAGGGCGTCGCGTCGCCGGTGGTCGGCGCCGCCTATCGGCGCGAGCTGCTCGAGCCCGGCGCGACCCGTGACGCCGAAGACATGGTCGCCGGGTTCCTCGGCCGGCCGTCGTCGAACGTGGCCTTCATGCGCCGGACCGGGATCGGGGCGCTCAGCAGTCCGGCGAGCTGAGCGGAGCGGACCGGATGCAGTTCGGGTTCACGCTCAAGCCCGAGCACGACGTCGCGCGGACGCTCGCGCTCACCCGGCAGGCCGAGGCGGCCGGCTTCGACTACGGCTGGCTGTTCGACTCGCACGTCCTGTGGCGGGACCCGTACCCGCTGCTGACGCTGATGGCCGGGGCGACCGAGCGGCTGCGCCTGGGGACGTGCGTGACGAACCCCGCGACCCGCGAGCCGAGCGTCACCGCCTCGACGCTGGCGGTCCTCGACGAGCTGAGCGGCGGCCGGATGGACCTCGGGATCGGTCGTGGGGACTCCGCCCGGCGAGTCCTGGGCAAGCCGCCGACCACGATGGCCACCCTCGAGGAGGCGATCGTGGTGATCCGCGACCTGGTCGAGGGTCGGACGGTCAGCTACGAGGGCACTGATCTCCGGTTCGGCTGGACCGGCCGCTGGAAGCTGCCGGTCTGGGTGGCCGGCTACGGTCCGATGGCCCTGGCGATGACCGGGCGGGTCGCCGACGGGGTGATCCTCCAGCTGGCCGACCCGGATCTGATCCGCTGGTTCGTCGCGCAGGTCCGCGACGCGGAGGTCGCCGCCGGGCGGCCACGGGGCTCGGTCCGGGTCCAGGCGGCGGCGCCGGCCCATCTCGGCGACCTGACGGTGTGCCGCGACCGGACCCGCTGGTTCCCGGCGCTCGTCTCGAACCATGTGGTCGATCTCGTCAACAAGTACCCGCGCGACCAGCTGCCCGAGTCGCTCACCGGGTACATCACCGCCCGGACGGGCTATGACTATCAGCATCACGCCGAGGTCGGCTCGGCCAACGCCGGGTTCGTCGGCGACGAGGTGACCGACCGGTTCTGTGTCCTCGGCTCGGTCGATGATCACCTCGCCAAGCTCCGGAAGCTGGCCGCGGCGGGCGTCGACCAGTTCAACATCTACCTGATGAACGGCGACGAGGAGTCCATCCTCGAGACGTACGGCCGCGAGATCGTCCCGGTCATGCGCGCGGTCGCGGCAGCGGGCCCGAAGCCCGGAACGGAGGACGGATCCTGATGCGAACG
>CAVVNZ010000007.1:0-150027 GCA_963749735.1 uncultured Chloroflexia bacterium | reverse complement strand
ACGGCTTGAGGATGAACGTGTTGCCGCAGGCGATCGCGTTGGCGAACATCCACATCGGGACCATCGCCGGGAAGTTGAACGGGGTGATGCCCGCGACGACCCCCAGGGGCTGGTGGATCGAGAAGACGTCGACCCCGGTCGACACCTGCTCGCTGAACCCGCCCTTGAGCAGGTGCGGGATGCCGCACGCGAACTCGACGTTCTCGATCCCGCGGGCGACCTCGCCGAGCGCGTCAGCGGTGACCTTGCCGTGCTGCGACGTCAGCAGGGCGGCGAGCTCCGCGCGGTGCCCGTCGAGCAGCTGACGGACGCGGAACAGGATCTCTGAGCGCCGCGCGAGCGAGGTCGCCCGCCAGGCCGGGAACGCCGCCGCGGCGGCAGCGACCGCCCGATCGACCTCCTCGACGCTGGCGAAGTCGACCGAGTGCGTCCGGCGGCCGGTCGCCGGATCGTAGATCGGTCCCTCGCGCCCGGACGTCCCGGCGACGATCCGGCCGCCGATCCAGTGGCTGATGCGCCCGATGTCCGCGGGCGATGCGGAGGACGGGGCCCCGCTGCGAGGTTCGGCGATCTGGGCCATCGGGTGACCTCTCCATGGCGACGGTTCGGTCATCGAGGATACCGCGTCCCGCTCAGAACCGACGACGGGTCTCCGGGTCCGGCCAGTCCGGCTCGGCGAACGGCGTGGGAGGTGCCGTGGGGGCCGGCGGTGGCGTAACGGGGGTCGACGTCGGCGCGGTGCGGTCCGGTTCGTCCCAGATGTAGGCAGGCGGCGGCTCGGCGGGCGGAACCGGGACCGCGGGCGCGACCGGGACGACCGGCCGGCTCGGCTCGCCCGGTGGCGATGCGCCATCGAGAGCCTCCGCGCCAGCGCCGCGCTTGCGGAGCGAGATCGCGAGGTAGACGACGATCGCGATCGCGATGATCCCGAGATCGAGCAGCTGCTCCGCGCGGAACGGGCCGAGCACCGTCGGGTCGCGCCAGGTCGCCGCGACCCCGAACCGGACGACCGCCCAGCCACCGAGGGCGACCGCGAAGGCTCTGCCGTCACGACTCCGGAAGGCGCCCAGGGCCCAGGCGGCGACCATGAAGCCGAGGAGCACGCCGACCCCGATCGCCTCGTACGCCTGCGCCGGGATCGACGGGACATCCGGGCCGAGACTGCCCCACGGGCCGGGCCCGAGGTAGCGTGTCGCCTGCTCGAGCGTCGACGGGAGGCCCTGCCCGGTCCCGCCCAGGATGTTGGCCGCCTTGCCCAGTGACAGGGCGAGCAGCATCGGCACGACGGCGACCCAGTACCAGCGCGCGACCGGAGCGTCGAACAACCGGGCGACGATGCCGCCGGTCACGGCGCCCAGGAGGACCGCACCGGATAGGGCCAATCCACCCGTCGCCGGGTCGATGATCGTGGCCGGGAAGCGGCTGAAGTAGTCGAGGTGGAGGGCGACGTAGGCGATCCGGCCGCCGATCACGGCACCGGGCACGATCCCGACGGCGATGAACAGGATGTCGTCCCGCCGGAGGTGGTCGAACAGCTCGCCGGTCCCGTGCGTCGGCACCGGGACCCGGCCCGCGAGGAGCGCCGCGAGGACGAGGGCGACGAGGATCGCGACCGCGATCCCGATCGTCTCCCAGCGGACCGTCCAGTCGCCGATGCGGAGCAGCGGGTCGAAGGTGAACGTGATCACGGCGAGCGGCACGGCGGCAGTGTAACGAACCCACCCCGCAAGGCGTCGTCGCACTGACCGCAAGGTGTCGGGTGGCCGACACCCCGCCTGTCCGTTGGCCGGTGCAGGGGCGTCGTATCGGGATCGATAGTCGAAACCGACGACGTCTCACGGAAGACGTCGGACCGATGGTCGGGGGGCGGCGAGCGGGGGGCTCGCCGGCGGATCGTCAACGTCGCTCAGGCCGATGCACGGCCCCAAGGGGGGAGGTCGGGTATCGGCCCGGGCGACGATCCGAGAGCACGGTGGAGACAGCGGTGGAACGATCCAACCCCGCGACCGACCGGCCTCATGGCCCGACTCCGGCCCGACCCGACCGGCTCACTCCGGTCGTGACCCCGATCGCGACGACGCCCTGCCCGCTCGATGTCCGGCTGCTCGGTCGCGTCGAGCTGTCCGTCGCAGGTCGCGAGGTCCGTCTGGCGTCACGGAGCGCCCAGGCGCTGATGGCGGTCCTCGCGCTCCGGCCCCGGGTGCGGACGCGCGAGGCGGTGGCGGCCGAGATCTGGCCCGACGCCGATGGGGCCGGGACCTCCGCGTCGCTCCGCCAGGCACTCTGGCTGGTCCGGTCGGCGTTCGCGGCGGCCGGGGTCGGGCTGTCCGACTATCTCGACATCGACGCCGAGGTCATCGGGTTCCGGTCATGCGCGCCGCTCGACGTCGACGTCGTCCGCTTCGAGGCCGCCCTTCGCGACCCCGCCAGCGGCCCTGACGACGTGATCGCCCTGTACCGGGGTGATCTGACCGAGTGCCTCGCGCTGGAGTGCTTCGCGGTCGACCGCGAGCGATTGTCCGACGCGTTCGAGGATGCGCTGGCGATCGGGGCGGAGCGCCACCTCCTGGCGGGCGACCTCGATGGGGCGCGCGACGTCGCCGAACGGCTGCTCGCCCGCGATCCCCTCCGCGAGGAGGCCCATGCCGTGCTGCTGCGCGTCCACGGCCGGAGCGGGACCCGATCGCAGGTCATCCGGCAATACCGGCGCGTCACCGAGCTCCTCGACCGCGAGCTCGACGTCGAACCGTTGCCCGAGACGGAAGCCGCGTATCGCGCGGCGCTGGCCGATGCGCTCGAGCGATCCCGCGTCCGCGCGGCCGGTGTCGCCTTCGGTGGGGACCCCGTCCGGCCGGCCCGCCCGAACCGGACGGACGACGGCATCCGATCGATTGTGCGACCCTGAACGACGGGCTCGCCGGGAACCCGTCGACCGCGCGAGCCGTCATGGCGTGGCAGACTGGGTCCATGTCACGGGAGGCCCGCATGACCCGACGCTCGCTCCTCGTCCTCGTCGTGCTCCCGTTCGTGATCGGCTGCTCGTCCGCGGGGACGGCGTCGACCGGTCCGAACGATGGCTCGTCGCCCGGCGGCGGCCGGCCGACGACCGAGCTCAGTCCGCCGTTCCAGACCGCGCCGACGACCGGAAGCCCCGTCACGGGTGAAGTGCCTGCCGGCGTCATGGCCGCCGCCACGGCGGACCTGGCCAAGCGGACGGGCCTCGACCCATCGACGTTCACGGTCGTCCGATCCGAACAGGTCCAGTGGCCGGACGGCTCCCTCGGCTGTCGCGTCCCCGGTCAGATGTACACCCAGGTGGTGACCCCGGGCTACTGGATCGTCATCGAGGCGGGCGGCACCTCGTACGACTATCGGGCGACCGAGACCGGCGTCGTCCGATTGTGCGAGCAGCCCGACAAGCAGCTCCCGTCGGGCTGATCCCGGACCCCGGCCGCCTCCTTATGGCGCGCCGGTCACCTGGATCTGCAGCGCGTCGTTGCCCTTCGGGGAGCCGCCGCGGGTGTCTCCTCGGCTGGCGTTCAGGATGAGGAGGACGCCGGACTCGTCGGAGTTCGTGTCGACCGTCCCGAAGTCGACGATCGACAGGTCTCCGGTCGCGGATCGCGCGATGTCGCCGGACGCCTGGCCGGTCGCGTCGAAGAGGCCGAAGAACCGCTCGCCGAGCGGCGCGACGGTCAGGCCCTCGACGACGTCGGTCAGGTTGCCCGTGTAGTAGCCGTCGAACGCCCCGACGTCCATCGTCATCGGGGAGAAGAAGTCGGTGGCATCCAGCCCGATCTGGTCGCCGCAGAACGGCAGGACGATGTTCGAGTCGTTCGTCCCGTGGTCCGCGTAGAAGACGGCCGTGGCGTCGTCGGTCGCAAGGTTCTGGACCCACGTCAGGGTGCGGACGTCACCGGCCGTACCGGCGCCGGAGACCGGGGCGTTGAACACCCCGTAGTCGGCGGTCCCATCCCTGTCGGTGTCGAGGAACGCCTCGAGCACGCCGGGGTAGGACCCGATCGTCTCGCGCTCCCAATCGCTGATCGCGATGGCGTAGACGAACGACGCGTTCGCCCCGCAGAACCCGGCCGGGACCGGGAACGTCTGGACCCCGACGCCCTTGATGTCGATGACCGGCTGGTTCGACCCGCGAGCCGCCGCCGGCAGCCGCGGGCTCGTCGCGACGAGGGAGTACTCGTCGATATGGGCCGTCCCGACGCCGTGATTCGTCAGGGTGGTATCGGCGGCCGGCAGGCCGTCGAAGTCACCGCCGGAGATCGTCCCGTCGGCGACCAGCGAGGTCGAGGCGGCGGTGACGTTGCCCGACAGTCGTGGCAGGACCTGCCATGCCAGGTGCAGCGGGTGCAGGTCGTCCCGGTGGGTGCGGGTGTCGTTGAGGGTGATGTACCCGTCGTATTCGAGCGTGTCGAGCGCCCGGGCGTCGAGTGCGGCCGCGCCGGAGTCGAGCGACCAGGCACGCAGCTTCCGGCCGTTGATCGTCATGGTGACCTTGAACGTCCGGATGGCGTGAGGCGCGAGCGTGATCGACGCCGGAGCCGTGATCCTGACCGCGCCGTTCAGCCGATCGTTGGCGTAGCGGAACTTCGGGGTGATCGCGTAGCGGTGCGTCCGGTTCGAGTAGTTGCGCACCCGGATCCACTTCGTCAGCGTGGTCAGGGGCTTGCTCGCGTCGACGAAGCCGAATGACAGGTCGCCGCTCTTGCCGTAGCGGTCCCAGGCCGCCACGGGCGAGGTCAGTGCCCGATTGACCCGGACCTCGCCGCCGCCGATCCGGGTGATCGGCGCGAGGTACCCCGGGGTGTTCGCCGCGTTGTTGTAGATCCTGGTCTCGGCGGTGTTCATCAGGAGCGACTTGAGCTCGGACACGGTCCGGTGCGGGTAGGCGTCGAGCAGGAGCGCGGCCGAACCCGTCACCATCGGCGTGGCCCCCGAGGTACCGCCGAACGCCTCGGTCCCGTTGCCCGATCCGGCGATCGCCGAGACGGAGGCTCCGGGTGCGCCGATCTCCGGCTTGACCAGGTTGAGGTCGATCGACGGCCCGCGCGAAGACGAGCCGACCATGCTCCCGACGAGCTTGATGCTGACGGCGTCCGACACCGACACGATGACGGGCGCCGCGATGTTGGCCTTGATCGATTCGCTCAGGTCCTGGGTGATGACCATCGACGGGACGAACGTGTCCCCGCCGCCGATGGAGAACGACACGGCGTCGCCGGGGGCGACGAGTCCGATCAGCACGGCCGTCGCCCCCGCCTTGGCGGCACGGTCGATCTTGAGGCTCACCGCGCACCCACCGCGGTCGATGAGGGCGACCTTGCCGCTCGGATCGGCGCTGTACGGGTCGGCCCCGGGCTGGCCGCTGACGCTGCCGGCGGGGCAGCCTTGTCCGACGGCGGCGACCTCGCCGGAGAACCCGCTTCCGAGCGGCGCGAAGTCGAGAGTGGCCGTGTTGGGGTATGAACCGGCGATCGCGGCGGGCGAGTCGACCACCAACGGGAAGGCGCGGGCGCTCGGGACCTGCGTCTCGGCTACCGACAGGGCGGTCCGGGCAGCTGCCGGGCTCCCCGAGATGTACGGTTTGTCGCCGCCGTTGCCGGCGGCTGCCACGGTCAGGACACCGACCCGGCTGGCCTGGTCGACGGCCAACGACAGGTCGTCGATGTAGCCCGAGCTGTAGTCCGAGCCGAGCGACATGTTGACGACGTCGAGGTGATCGCGGGTGTCGCCGTCCTGGTTCGGGTCGACCGCCCAGTCGACCGCCTCGAGCAGCCCGACGCCGGAGCACGCCGTGGTGACCGCCGAGCACGCCTTGAGCGCGTAGAGCTTGACCCGCGGAGCGACGCCCAGTCGCCCGCCGATGATGTCGGCGACATGGGTCCCGTGACCCTCGAAGTCGATCGGGTCCGGATCGGGATCCTCGATCCCATCGCCGCCCGGCCAGGTCTCGCCGACGAAGTCGTAGCCGCCGACGACCCGCGCCGTCGGGAACAGCCCGTCGAGCGTCGTGTTCTTGGGATCGCTCGGTCCCGTGCCGTAGGCCGCGGCGTACGCCGCCGGGGTGCCGGCCCCGCCGAACGCGACATGGGTGTAGTCGATCCCGCTGTCGATGACCCCCACCTTGATGCCGACCCCCTTGAACCCTGCCTTCTGGACGGCCGTGGCACCGATGTACGGGACGGTCTCCGACAGGGCCAGCTGGTAGTCGACGATCGGGGTGATGGCCAGCACCGACGGGTCCTTGGCCAGCGCCTTGATCTTGCTTCCGTCGATCCTCAACGCGACCGTGTTCGAGGCTCGGTCGGTCCGCCCGAGGACGCGTGCTCCGGCGTCGAGACGGCGGGCCTGGGCGATGATGCGCGTCTGCTGGGTGCGGTTGACCCGGACCTGCGACAGGACCGCGGCGGCGCCGCGCGTCGAGAACTCCGCGGCCGGCGTGCTCGACAGGCGGACCAGGACGCGGACGTTGCCGTGGACGGCGTCGAGCGACGTGGCGATCCTGGCCTTCTGCGCCACCCTCGTATCGCGCAGCGGCTCGGGCAGCTTGGCGTCCTTGATCGACGCCGGAAGCGGGGCATGCGGACGGACCGGCGCCTGAGCGAGGACCGCCGCGGGGACCACCGTCGCGAGCAGGATGATGGAGGCGGCCAACGCGCCGATCGAGCGTCTGATCATCGCGGCAACCCTAGCCGCGCGGTCCCCGCCGGGTCAATCGCGAATGCGGCAAAGGTGGCGGTAAGGGTGACGCCGGTCGCGAGTCGGCCGACCGTCGATCCGCGCGATCGGCAGCCCGTCAGGCGAGCTTGTCGACGAGGTCCCGGACCGCGGCGACGGAGCGGTCGAACGCGGTCCGTTCGTCGGCGGTCAGCTCGATCTCGAAGACCCGGTCGAGTCCGCCCTCGCCGAGGACGGCGGGCACCCCCACGAACAACCCGTCCACGCCGAACTCGCCCCGGAGCAGCACGGCGCACGGCAGCACGCGCTTCCGGTCGAGCAGGATCGACTCGACCATCTCGAAGGTGCTGGCGGCCGGGGCATAGAACGCGGAGCCGGTCTTGAGCAGGGCGACGACCTCGGCCCCGCCGTTGGCGGTCCGCTCGCACAGGGCCGCGACACGCTCGGGACTCAGCAGCTCGGTGATCGGGACCCCGGCGACGGTGGAGTAGCGCGGCAGCGGGACCATCGTGTCGCCATGACCGCCGAGGACGAACGCGCTGGTGTCCTCGACCGAGACGCCGAGCTCCTGGGCGATGAACGTCCTGAAGCGCGCCGAATTGAGCACGCCGGCCATGCCCAGGACACGCTCGCGCGGGAAGCCCGATGCCGTGAAGGCCACGTGGCACATCGCGTCGAGGGGATTCGTGACGATGATGAGGACCGCGTCTGGAGAGAGCTTCGCCGCCTGTTCCACGACCGAACGGACGATCCCTGCGTTCTTCGCGAGGAGGTCATCGCGGCTCATCCCCGGCTGGCGCGCCAGACCGCTCGTGACCACGACGATGTCGCTCCCGGCCGTGTCGGCGTAGTCGTTCGTGCCCAGGACCCGGGCGTCGTGGCCGACGACGGGAGCCGCCTCGGCCAGGTCGAGCCCCTTGCCCTGCGGGAGACCCTCGACGATGTCGATCAGGACGACATCCGCCAGCCCGGCCTCGGCGATCCGCTGCGCCGCGGTGGCGCCCACATTGCCGGCACCGACGACGGTGACCTTGTTGCGCGACATCGGCGATCGGCTCCTTCGGGATGGCGTTGGGGGGTCGGCTCATCGTATACCGCTCTCGGGTGGGCTGACATTCGTGGGGTGGTCGATCCGACATCGGTCGATCGTCGCGAGCGGAGCGGGGTGGCACGGTGACGAGGTCAACCGCAACCACCGCACGGAGCACGTCAGATGGAGACCACCTCGACCCGTGGCGAGCTCGTCGTCCTCGGCCTCATCCTCGCCTTGCTGGGTCTGATCTCCGGACCGAACCCGGCGATGATCCTCGTCGGCGGCCTGGCCGCCGCCGTCGGCATCCTCGAGGGTCGCGCCGCCTGGACGGCCCGCTGACGGGTCCCGATCCCGAGCGTCAGCCCTCGACCCGGGGGCCGGCGGCGCGCACGCCCTCGGACGCCCCGTCCCGATAGGTCTCGAAGTTCGCCGCGAACATCCTGGCCAGCCGGGCGGCCTGGCGGTCGTAGGCATCCGTGTCCTGCCAGGTCGAGCGCGGCTGGAGGAAGTCCGGGGGCACGTCCGGGCACGACGTCGGGACGGCCACCCGGAAGATCGGGTCCTCGACGGTCGGGACGTCGTCGAGCCGGCCGTCGAGCGCGGCCCGCACCATCGCCCGGGTGTGGTCGATGTTCATCCGCTCCCCGGTCCCGTATGGACCGCCCGTCCAACCGGTGTTGACGAGCCAGACAGGGACATCCCACCGGGCCAGCCGCTCGACGAGCATGTCGGCGTACTCGCCCGGGTGGCGCGGCATGAACGGGGCACCGAAGCAGGCGCTGAAGGTCGCCTTGGGCTCCTTGATCCCGATCTCGGTGCCGGCCAGCTTGGCCGTGTAGCCGCTGACGAAGTGGTACGCGGCCTGGTCGTGGGTCAGGCGCGAGATCGGCGGCAGGACGCCGAATGCGTCGGCGGTCAGCAGGATCACATGGGTCGGCTGCCCGGCCATCCCGGTCGGATCGGCATTGCCGATGAACTCGAGCGGGTAGGCGCCGCGGGTGTTCTCGGTGAAGCGGTCCGAGTCGAGGTCGAGCTCACGGGTCCGCGGATCCAGGTCGACGTTCTCGAGGATGGTCCCGAAGCGCCGGGTGGTCTGGAAGATGTCGGGCTCGTACATCGGGGACAGGCGGATCGTCTTGGCGTAGCAGCCGCCCTCGAAGTTGAACACGCCGTCCGCGCCCCAGCCGTGCTCGTCGTCACCGACCAGGCTCCGCAGCGGGTCGGCCGACAGCGTCGTCTTGCCCGTCCCCGACAGGCCGAAGAACACGACCGGATCGCCGGCGGGGCCGACGTTGACCGCCGAGTGCATCGGCAGCACGCCCTCGTCGGGCATCAGGTAGTTCATGACCGTGAACGCCGACTTCTTGATTCTCACCGGCGTACTCCGTCCCGACGATGATGATCTCCATCCGTCGGAGGTGGACGAGGATCGCCGTCTCGGTCCGGGTGCCCTCGGTGGCGGGATCGGCCTTGAACGACGGGACGTCGATGATCGTGAAGTTCCGGGCGAACGTCGCGAGATCGGTGGCGCTCGGCCGGCGGAACAGGTTGCGGGCGAAGATGCTGGCCCAGGCCGTCTCGGTGTAGACGCGCAGGCTGCGCCGGTGCGCCGGATCGGCGCCGATGAACACGTCCTGCGCATAGAGCGCCTTGTCTGCCAGGTGATCGACCAGGCGCGCCCGCAGTCGTTCGTAGTTCGTTTCGCTGATCGGGCGGTTGACCGGTCCCCACCAGATCTTGTCACGGCTGCCGGGCTCTTCGACGATGAACTTGTCCTCGGGGCTGCGACCGGTGTGCTTCCCGGTCCGGACGACCAGCGGCCCGGCCGCCGCGACCAGCCCGTCCCCGGCGCGGATCGCATCCTCGTAGAGCTCGGCCGTGGACAGGTTGGCCCGGACGATCCGCCCGAGGTCGGGCGATGTCTTCGAGGGGGTTCGCGTTGCGGTCACTGGCGGTCGCTCCCTGATCGGCGTCGGGGCGGGTGGATCCGCGCCGGGCCATGGGCCATCGATCCGACCGGCCGCGCGTACCCCCGGTCGGCTCGCCTGAGCGCGATCGAAGGAGTCGGCTTCCGCAGTCCGGGAAATCCTACATCGGTCGGCGGGTTGCGGCAAGGTTGCGGTCATCTTGCGCCGGGGTCGCGGTGCCGACCGACACCGAACGCTACGCCGATGCCGCGGTGCCGGCCGACACCGAACGGCCGATGGGTCGGGTCCCGATCCGACCCCCACCCTTGCCGCGACGCACCACGCCACGCAGGGACCTTGCTGCCACGGCAAGGACGCGGTGACGGGGCGCACCGAACCGCTCCCCGGCGGGGATCCGGTGGCCGTCCAGCGGGCGCGCACGCCGGACGGATCCGTCGATGCGAGGTACTCCGTGCCTTCGGGACAGGGACGGCCGGAGCGTGGTCTCGGAGGTCACCGCCGGACCCGGACCGGGATCCGATCGTGGCGCCATCCCCGATCGCCACCGTATGATCGTGGCGGCAACCCAGCCGCCCGCGATCCCGACCACGGAGGTCCACCACCGAACGTGCCAGCCCCGAAGCGCAAGACCGTCTACCGGAAGCCGCCCCCACCCAAGCCGCCGATCCCCGGCGTCACCGCCCCCGAGCCGTATGTCCGCCCGACCGTCGCGGAGATCAACACCGCCGCGCGACATGGTCGGACCGACCTGGCCATCGGCGACAAGGTCCGGATCAACGGGACCGGCCTGTTCAGCGGCGAGATCGCGGTGATCGAACGGTTCGGCGGTGCGGTCATCCCGACCGCCCATGTGCGAACCGAGGGTGGCGGCACCCGCCAGGTCCGGACGATCGACCTGGAGCCGGTCGAGTAGTCAGCCGGGCGGGGGCCCGACGGCTCGACTCCGCTCGTTGATCCGGATCAGGTTCCCCGCGGGATCGCGGAAGGCGCAGTCGCGGATGCCGTAGGGCTGGTCGGTCGGTTCCTGGACGACCTCCGCGCCGCCTGCCTGCAGCCGGTCGAAGACGCCGTCGAGGTCGGCCGTGGACAGCACGATGATGCCGTAGGTGCCCTTGGCCATCATCTCGACGATGGTCCGGCGCTCGTCGTCGGTGATACCGGGCGAGGCGAGCGGCGGATACAGGACGATGGAGATGTCGGGCTGGCCGGCCGGGCCGACGGTGATCCAGCGCATCCCGCCGTAGCCGACGTCGTTGCGGACCTCGAAACCGAGGGTGTCCCGATAGAAGGCGACGGACGTGTCCGGGTCGTCGTGCGGGAGGAAGCTGGAGTGGATGGTGATATCCATACCGGCCACTCTAGGAAACCTCGCTGACCGACGCTTCTCGATTCCTGACCGGTCTGGTCACGACCTTGGCGACACAGGACGGCATCCCGGCCGTCGCCTGCGACGCGTACCGCCGATAGGTCCCGGGCGAGACGCCGACCAGTTCGGAGAACCGCGTGCTGAAGCTGCCCAGCGAGGAGCAGCCGACCGCGAAGCAGACGTCGGTCACGCTCAGGTCGCCACGACGCAGCAGCGCCATCGCGCGCTCGATGCGCCGGGTCATGAGGTAGCTGTACGGCGACTCGCCGTAGGCCAGCCGGAACTGGCGGCTGAGGTGCCCGGCCGACATGTACGCGCCGCGGGCGAGGGCCTCGACGTCGAGCGGCTCCGCGTATTCCCGGTCGATCCGGTCGCGCACGCGTCGCAGCCGCGCGAGGTCGCGCAGGTGCTGGGTCGCGGCCGGCGTGCTCGTCACCTGCAGGATCGTGCCACATCCCGAGCGACCACGTCCTCGACCGGGCGGGACGAGCCGAGCGGATGAACCACCCCGTCCGACGTCCCCGCCGCGCGTCCCGGTCAGCTGCCGACGTACGCCGCGAGGTGCTCGCCGGTCAGGGTGGAGCGCGCGCCGACGAGGTCGGCGGGCGTGCCCTCGAAGACGATCCGGCCACCGTCGCGCCCCGCGCCGGGACCGAGGTCGATGATCCAGTCGGCGTGCGCCATCACCGCCTGGTGGTGCTCGATGACGATGACCGACTTGCCGGCGTCGACCAGCCGGTCGAGCAGGCCGAGCAGCTGTCGGACGTCGGCGAGGTGGAGGCCGCTCGTCGGCTCGTCGAGGACGTAGATGCCGCCCTTCTCGCCCATGTGGGTGGCCAGCTTGAGCCGCTGTCGCTCGCCACCGGACAAGGTCGGGAGCGGCTGGCCGAGCCGGAGGTAGCCGAGGCCGACATCGACGAACCGCTGGAGGATCGCGTGCGCGGCGGGCGTGCGCGCCTGTCCGCCGCGCGAAGAACGCCTCGGCCTCGGTCACCGACATCGCGAGCACCTCGCTGATGTCGCGTCCACCGAGGCGGTACTCCAGGACGGCCGCCTCGTAGCGCTTTCCCTCGCAGTCCTCGCACGTCGTGGCGACCGTGTCCATGAAGCCGAGCTCGGTGTAGATGACGCCGGCGCCGTTGCACGTCGGACAGGCGCCCTCGGAGTTGGCGCTGAACAGCGCCGGCTTGACCCCGTTCGCCTTGGCGAACGCCGTCCGGATCGGGTCGAGCAGCCCGGTATAGGTCGCGGGGTTGCTGCGTCGCGAGCCCCTGATCCCACCCTGGTCGATCGAGACCACGCCGTCCCGGCCCGCGACCGAGCCGTCGATCAGCGAGCTCTTGCCCGACCCGGCGACGCCGGTCAGCACCACCAGCACGCCGAGCGGGATGTCGACGTCGACGTCCTGGAGGTTGTTCGTGCTGGCGCGGCGGACCTCGAGCCGGCCCGACGGCGTCCGCACCGACGGCTTGACCGAGACGCGGTCGTCGAGGTGTCGCCCGGTCAGGGTCGGACTGGACCGCAGCGCCTCGACCGTGCCCTCGAAGACGACCTCGCCGCCCGCGGACCCGGCGCCCGGGCCGAGGTCGACGATGTGGTCGGCGATGGCGATGACCTCGGGTTTGTGCTCGACGACGAGCACCGTGTTGCCCTTGTCGCGGAGCCGTCGCAGCAGGCCGTTCATCCGGTCGATGTCGTGTGGATGCAGCCCGATCGTGGGCTCGTCGAAGACGTACGTGACGTCGGTCAGCGACGAGCCGAGATGGCGGATCATCCGGGTGCGCTGCGACTCGCCGCCCGACAGCGTGCCCGACGGTCGGTCGAGCGAGAGGTAGCCCAGCCCGATCTCGACGAATGAGTCGAACGTGTGCTGGAGGCCGGCCAGCAGTGGAGCGACCGACGGCTCGTCCAGGCCGCGCAGCCACGCGGCGAGATCGTCGAGCTGCATGGCGCAGGCGTCGGCGATGTTGATCCCCGCGATCTTCGACGAGCGGGCTGGCTCGTTGAGCCGGGTGCCGCCGCAGTCGGGGCAGGTGGTGAACGTCACCGCCCGCTCCACGAAGGCGCGGACGTGCGGCTGGAGGGTGTCGATGTCCTTCGACAGCATCGACTTCTGCATCCGCGGGATGAGGCCCTCGAAGGTCAGGTTGACCCCCTCGACCTTGATCTTGGTCGGCTCCTCGTGGAGCAGGCGATCGAGCTCCTTCGCGCTGTAGTCGCGGATCGGCTTGTCCATGTCGAACCCGGCGCCCGCGAAGATGCGGCCGTACCAGCCGTCCATGCTGTAACCGGGGACCTTGAGCGCGCCCTGGCTGAGCGACTTGTCCGCGTCGAAGAGCTGCGTCAGGTCCATGTCGGTGACTGAGCCCATGCCCTCGCAGCGCGGGCACATGCCGCCGTGGTAGATGGCGTCGCGCACGACGATCCGCTCGCCCCGGCCACGGTCCACGGTCATCGCCCCGCTGGCCTTGCGCTGCGGGATGTTGAACGAGTAGGCCGTGGGCGGACCGACGTGCGGCTTGCCGAGCCGGCTGAACAGCAGGCGCAGCAGCGCGTTCGCGTCGGTCGCGGTGCCGACGGTCGAGCGAGCGTTCGCCCCCATCCGCTCCTGGTCGACGATGATCACCGTCGTCAGACCGTCGAGCATGTCGACGTCGGGCCGCGCCAGCGTCGGCATGAAGCCCTGCACGAACGCGCTGTACGTCTCGTTGATCAGCCGCTGCGACTCCGCGGCGATCGTCCCGAAGACGAGCGAGCTCTTGCCCGAGCCGGAGATGCCGGTGAACACCGTCAGCCGGCGCTTCGGGATCGCGACGTCGACATCCTTGAGGTTGTTCACGCGGGCGCCCTGGACCCGGATCAGGTCATGGCTGTCGGCGACCTGCGGTGGGGACGGGTCGATGCTCATCGGTCCTGCAGCAGCCCGAGGACGTTGCCATCGGGGTCGGTGACGGTGGCCACCAGGCGGCCGCCTCCGACGTCGTGCGCGGGTTCCTTGACGGTGGTCATGGTCGCTCCCGAGGTCGTGGAGGTTGGATCGATGTCCAGGCGGTCACTCTAGGCGACCTCACCGCCGGACACGTCTCGATTCCTGACCGGTCCGGGCGGGCCACCCGAGCCGACCGGCGTTCATCGTCCCCCGCGGGCGACCTCGTCACCGTCCTAGGCGTCGTCGAGCGCGCGACCCAGGTCGGCGACGAGGTCGCCGACCGACTCGATCCCGACCGACAGCCGGATCAGCGCGTCCTCGACCTCGAGGTTCGAGCCGGCGACCGAGGTATGGGTCATCAGCGCGGGCATCTCGATCAACGACTCCACGCCACCGAGCGACTCGGCCAGGGTGAAGATCCGGGTCCCCTCGCAGACGGCGACGGCGCGCTCCTTCGCCTCCCGCCCGTAGCGGCCCCCGGCACGGGGCGCGAACGACACCATGCCGCCGCCCGATCGCATCTGGCGCGCGGCCACGGCGGCCTGCGGGTGGGCGTCGCGTCCATCGACCAGGCCGGGGTAGCGGACCCACTCGACATCGTCGCGGGCCGTCAGGAACCGCGCGACCGCCGCCGCGTTGGCGGCGTGCCGCTCGACCCGGAGCGCGAGCGTCCGCAGCCCGCGCAACACGAGGAAGCAGTCGAACGGCCCCGGGACCGCACCCATCGCGTTCTGCAGGAATCTGAGGCGTTCCGCGACATCCTCCCGGTCGGTGACCGCGATCCCGCTGACCACGTCCGAATGGCCGGCGAGGTACTTGGTGGCCGAGTGGAAGACGATGTCGGCCCCGAGGGCCAGCGGACGCTGGATCGCCGGCGAGGCGAACGTGTTGTCGACGACGAGGAGCGGCCGCTCGCCGCGTGCACCGGTGTGCGGATCGAGCCGCTCGGCGACGGCCTCGATGTCGATGACCTTGAGGTGCGGGTTCGACGGCGTCTCGAGCCAGACCATCCGGGTCCGGGCGTCGAGCTCCTCGCGGAGCGTGCCGACCGGGTCGCTCGCGAGGTCGAGCCAGCGTGTCGCCACGCCGCGCGGTCCGGCGACTCGTTCGAGGTAGCGCCACGTCCCGCCGTACACGTCGTCGCCGGCGAGGATCGCCTCGCCCGCCGCGACCAGCTCGGCGATCGCCGCGGTGGCCGCCGAACCGCTGGCGAAGGCGATCCCGTGGCGGCCGCCCTCGAGGCCCGCGACGGCCCGCTCGAGCCGTTCGCGCGTCGGGTTCTGGCTCCGCGCGTACTCGTAGCCGCGCGTCGGTCGGCCGACCCCCTGCTGCGCATAGGTGCTCGTCTGGTAGATCGGGGGCGCGACCGCCCCGGTCAGCTCGTCGGGCTCCTGACCCGCGTGGACGGCCAGCGTCTCGAAGTCGAGGACCTCTTCGCCGCGGTCGTGGTGCTTCACCGGTCCGCCTGGCTGCCGTCCGACGGGTGATGGGTCAGGTACTCGAGCACATCGAGGCGGGTGACGATCCCCATCGGCCGGCCGTCGCGGACCGCGAGCAGGGCCGTGGCACCCCCGGTCAGCTGGGCGAACGCCTCCGCCAGCGACGCCTCGACGGCGACCGTCGGGAGGGGGCGGTCCATGATCTCGCCGACCGTCCGCTCGACGGCCTCGGGGTCCCGGAAGGCGCGATCGAGCAGGCCCTTCTCGGAGATCGCACCGACGATCGATGCGAGGTCGTCGCCGCTGGCCGCGTCCGAGACGGGCATCTGGCTGATCCCGAAGTCCTGCAGCGTGGCGATCGCCTCGCCGACCCGCTGGGTGGTCCGGGCGACCACCAGATCCGGCCGATCGCCGGCGTGATGGCGGTCCGCCAGCAGCTCGGAGACCCGGGTGACCGCGCCCGGTCGATCCATCAGGCCGTTGACCCGCATCCACTCGTCGTTGTAGAGCTTGGACAGGTACGAGCGCCCACCGTCCGGGAGGATCGTCACGATGACCCGGTCCGGCGCGCCGGCCGGATCCTCGGCCATGATCCGCCGCGCTTCGCCGAGTGTGGCGACCAGGGCCGTGCCGCACGACTCGCCGGCGAGGATGCCCTCCTCGCGGGTGAGCCGGCGGGCGGCGGCGAAGGCGTCACGATCCGAGACGCGGACCCAGTGGTCGACGACCGTCGCGTCGTAGGTGCCCGGGAAGAAGTCCTCGCCGACGCCCTCGGTGAGATACGGACGGGCGGTGTCGCCGGACAGGACGCTGCCCTCGGGGTCCGCCCCGACGACGACGACCGCCGGGTTCTGCCGCTTGAGGTAGCGACCGATGCCCGTGATCGTCCCGCCCGTGCCGACGCTCGCCACGAGGTGGCTGATCCGGCCGTCGGTCTGCCGCCACAGCTCCGGGCCGGTCGTCGCCTCATGCGCGTCCGGGTTCTGCTGGTTCCAGTACTGGTCGGGCTTGAACGCGCCCGGGATGTCTCGCGCCAGCCTGGCCGCCACGGAGTAGTAGCTCTCGGGGCTCGCCGGATCGACGTTCGTCGGGCAGAGGACGACCTCCGCGCCGTACGCCCGAAGGAGCTGCTGCTTCTCCGCGGACTGCTTGTCGGCCATCACGAAGATGCAGCGATAGCCCTTGAGCACCGCGGCGATCGCCAGCCCGTGACCGGTGTTCCCGCTGGTCGGCTCGATGATCGTGCCGCCCGGCTTGAGCAGCCCGGCCCGCTCGGCGGCCTCGATCATCGGCAGGCCGATCCGGTCCTTGACCGAGCCGCCGGGGTTCATCGTCTCGAGCTTGGCCAGGATGAGCGGCTGGCGCTCGACCGGTCCCAGCTCGCGGGTGACCCGACTCAGACGGACGAGGGGGGTGTTCCCGACGAGGTCGAGGATCGATCCGGCGTACTCCATCGCGGGCGAGTATAGGTGCCCGGTCGGCGGGACGGCCGCGCCGGCGCGAGGCGCTCGGATCCGGCGACGCTCGCGGCCCTTAGCTGGGCCGGCGGCATCAGTGGAACAGGTTGGTCAGGCGGCGGAACGGCCGTCGGGCGCCGGGCGGCGGCTCGACGAGCCGGTGACACTCGCTGACGTGCGGTGCGACCATGGCCTCGAGCGCGGCCACGACACGATGGGCCGCCGCACGGTCGGCCGCCGCATCCGCGGGGTGCGTCACGCCCGACCGATCGCTTCCGACGCCGTCGCCCACGGCCGTGCCGTCCGGACCGGAGCCCCTGAGGAGCGACTCGGCGGTGACCGGTGGCAGAACACGCAGGACGATCCGCCGACCGACGAACAGCTCGTGCGTCCCGCCGAGGATGAGCGGGACGACCGGCGCGCCGGTCCTCAGTGCGAAGTAGCCGATCCCCCCTCCGAATGGCCGGGCACGTTCGATCGGGACGGGCGGACCCACCTCGGGGAACAGGGCGAAGACCGCCCCGGACTCGAGCACCGACCGGGCCGCGGCCAGATGCCGGTCGAATGCCGCCGGACCAGTCCCCGGCCAGATCGGCACGACACCGCCGATGCGGGCAAAGAGGGCCCGGCGGATCCTCGATCGGTAGATGGCCCGGCCGTCGCCAAGGAAGACGAGACGGGGCTCGACGGGCAGCAGGATCGCCAGGACGAATGGGTCGATCCACGTCCGGTGCGGCACGCCGAGCGCGATCCAGCCCCCGGACGGTCGTCCGTGTCCATCCCGGGGCAGGTGCTCGCCACCCTGGAGCTCGAGGCGGAGTCGGAGCAGCAGGCCGATCAGGCGGCAGGCCCCGATGAGCCACCGGTAGAGCCGCGGCGCCGCCGGTTTGGGCCGGGTCAGACCCCAGTCGGGCGGTTCGGGTCGGCCCGCGCGTCGGCCACCCTTTCCCCTGCCCGGCGCGGTCCCGGACACGTCACCCATCGGGGGGGTCGGTCGCGCCGGAGCCGGTCCCGGGCGGCGGATCAGCGGCAGGCCGATCGTCCGGGAGTTCGCGGTCGAGCCGACCCTTTCGCAGGAGCAGCCAGGTGAGCCGTTCCCGCAACCGACGGGGATGGTCGGTCGGGTCGATGGTCCACGGGTAGAGCTGCTCGACGACGGGCCCCAGCCGCTCGGCGAATTGGTCGGTCAGGCGGTGGGCGAGGTCGAGCTCCTCCCGTGATCCCTCGGCGGGCAGGCGGCCGTCCCAGCCGGGTCCGAGCAGCTCGGCGACGGTCGTCGGCGGCAGGACGCGCGACGCGAGCCGCCGCCCGAGATAGAGCTCCCCCGTCCCGGCGATCCCCAGGAGGACGAGCGGTGCCTGCGTGCGCAGGGCGATGAGCGCCGCCCCCGTGCGGAATGGGCCGATCCGCCCGGCCGGACCGCTGACCGTCCCCTCGGGCATCTGGGCGAACACCGCGTGGTTGCCGATGACGGCACGCGCTGCGGCCACGTGCTTCTCGACGCCGACGCCGCCGCGCCAGACCGGGAGCAGACCGCCGAGGCGATGGATGAGCGCCTCGCGCCAGCGCGGCCCGAACGCCGACGGCCCGGACCCCAGGAACCACACCCGCGGTTCGAGCGGCAGGGTCGCCAGCACGACGAACGGATCCATCCACCCTCGATGCGCGGCGGCGATGACGATGTAGCCGCCGCCACGCGGGAGCAGCTCACGCCCCTCGACCTGGAGGTGGAACCGGAACAGTCCGAACAGGATCACCCTGGCGACGATGGCCATCGCCCGGACGAACAAGCCGGCGTTCGCCTCGGGTGGACGCCCGAGCCAGTCGAGACCCTCCACGGCCCCACCCCGGGCCTCCGCCATCGCCTCCGGCGAGATCCGTCCCGGTGGCGGGCGCCGGCGGTGGAACCGGCCGGGGTCGACGGGCGGCCGGGTCGGTGAGCCCGCCGGCTCGTCCCCGGGGGTCGCGGTCACGGCTGGTCGGGTCCGTCCCGTTCTGACGGTGCGGGGCCGTCGACCGGATCGTCGGGTCCGATCGCCGGCGCCGAGGTCGGTTCGGCGTCGGGTGCTCCCGCGTCGGCGTCGGGTGCTCCCGCGTCGGCGTCTGGTGCTCCCGCGTCGGCATCCGGCGGTGTCGTCTCGGCGTCGGGTGCGACCGTCTGGGTCCCGGGTGGCTCGGCATCGATATCGGTCGGCGAAGCCACCTCCGCGTCGGCCGCCGCCGCGGCCTTGGCGGCCCGCTCATCGGCTTCGATCTGGCCGACGCTGGGGCCCGGCCGCCGATGGCGTGCGATCAGGACCGTCGCTGCCAGGATGATCGTCAGACCCGACACGATCTGGGCCGTCGGGATGCCGCCGATCGTCCAGTTGTAGCCCGCCCGGAGGAACTCGAGCGAGAACCGCGTCACGCTGTACCAGATGAAGAAGATCAGGAGGAGGTCGCCGGCGCGCAGCCGGTCGGAGTAGCGGCGCCCGAGCCAGAGCAGGAAGAGCATCCCGATGACCGCGGAGATCGCCTCGTACAGGAACAGCGGATGGAAGTGCTGTCCGAGGGTCGCCAGCGGGTCCGATCCGGCCGGACAGGCGAACTCGACGACCCGGTTCTTGCATTGGATCGCGATCCCCCACGGGAGGTTGGTCGGCGGTCCGTAGATCTCCTGGTTGAAGAAATTCCCGAACCGGCCGATCGCCTGCATCGCGAACAGCGCCGGCGCGACCACGTCCGCCCAGCGCCAGAACGACTGGTGGTGCCAGCGCAGGTAGGCCCACGCCGCGATCGTCCCGGTGAGCAGTCCCCCGTACACCCCGAGACCGCTGAACCCGGCGAAGGCGTAGCTCCCGTCGGCGAGCTTCCGGATCGGCAGGAAGATCGTCAGGAGGTCGTCCTTGTAGAGCACCCACTGGTCGATGACGTGATAGAGGCGCCCGCCGATCAACGCCGCGACGGCCACGACGATCAGGCCGTTGACGATCAGCTCGGTATCGAGACCACGCCGCCGGGCTTCGCGGACCATGACCTGGTAGGCCGCCAGGAGGCCGAGCGCATAGCAGATCCCATACCAGTAGACGGGGAGCGGTCCGAGCTGGATCGCGATGGGGTTCGGCGTGAAGTCGATCATCGTCCGGGAGTGTAGACGGTCCGGGGTCGCCGTCCCCGCGCGTCCGTATACTGGCGCCCGATGCCCCTCATGAGACGCGCCCCGAGCCGCCCCGCGTGAACGCCGAGTTCCAATGGTGGCTGCTCATCCTCGGGATCGTCATCGGCGGGGCGCTCGTCTACCTGGTGATGGCCGACCTGCGGACCGACGAGGACGACCCGTCGCCGTCCGAGCGCTCGGCGTCCGACGAGGACGCCCCCGACCCGGACGCGGACGCCCGATCGATCGGCTCCGCCGGCGGGATCAGCCCGGACCGACGAAGCCGACGTGGAGGGCGACGGCCCCCAGGGCGAGACGACGGTAGCCGACGTCCCGTAGGCCGGCCCGGATCATCGTCGCGGTGAGAGCGGCCGGGTCGGGGAACCCCTCGAGCGACGCCGGCAGGTAGCGGTAGGTCCGTCCCCGCGCGAACAGCCCGGCGACGAGCGGTGCGAGCAGGCGGAACGTCCCGAGGTAGACCTTGCCCCAGATCCACGGCCGTGGCACGGACAGCTCGAGACACACCACCCGCCCGCCGGGCCGGACGACCCGCGCAAGCTCGCGAACGCCGGCCTCGAAGTCCGGCAGGTTGCGCAGACCGAACGCGATGGTCGCGACGTCGAAGGTCGCGTCGTCGAACGGCAGGGCGAGGGCGTCCGCGACGCTGAACTCGAGCTGGACGATGTCGCTCGTGGTCGCCTTGGCGTACCCGATCATCGCGGCCGACAGGTCCACCCCCACGACACGCCCGAACGGGCCGACCCGGTCCGCGAGCGCGATGCTGAGCTTGCCGGTCCCGCAGGCGACATCGATCGCCGAGTCCGCCGATGCGAGTCCGGTCGCCGCGACGGCCGCCCGTCGCCAGCGCCCGTCGCCGCCCGCGGTCATGATCGTGTTCATCCGGTCGTAGACCGGGGCGATGTCGTCGAACATCGCCTCGACGTCCGCCTGCGGGACGGGATTCCCGGATCGCGGACGGGATCGGTCCCGGCGCTCATCGGGCGGCGGCGCCATCATGTGACCTGCCAGATCGATCGGAGGTTCTCCCCATGCCCGACGTCCAGGACCCCAGCCAGCGCTCGCTCGACCCGTGTCCGCGCTGCGGCGAGCATCGGCTGGCCGTCATCGAGGTCCCCGACCTCGAGTTCACCGACTACCAGATCGCGAACCAGACGCTCGGGATCCAGACCGACGTCCGCCTCGAGGGCCCGCCGGGGATCGAGTGCCTCGCCTGCGGCGCCGAGTGGGACAGCGTCGAGGAGCTGCGGGCCGAGCTCTCGGGCGGCGCGCCGGCCGGGCCCGGACCGGGCTGACGGCATCCGGGCGCTCAGCTGTGCTCGACGGTGCCGGTCAGCACATCTCCCGGTGCCACGGGCTTCCCGTCGGAATCGACGAGGGTGACGCCGAAGGTCGTTCCGGGGCCGGCCTGGGCGAGCTCCTCCGACCAGCCCGACCAGTACGCCAATCCTCCGCCGAACTCCATCCAGCCGAGACGGACGCGTGACCCGTCGGGACGCGTCATCCAGCAGGCGAAGGCATTGCCCCGACCCGGGTCGGACAGACTCGGTGCGCTGACCGCCATCTCCTTGGACGTGGACGAGAACAGCAGGGTGCCCGGCGTGGCCGTCGGGTCCGCAACGGCGACCAGCGACACGCGTAGGGAGTCGGGCACGGCGGTCAGGTCCAGCGTCGCCTGATTGAGTTCGGCCAGGTTGTCCGCCTGCGTCCGGGCGTCCGCCGCGGACCGGACCGCGACGACACCGCCGGCCGCGAGGACGATGATCACGGCCGCAGCCGCCAGCGACGCCCAGATGGTCCGCCGCGGTCTCGAGGGCTTCGCCAGGGTCACCGGCCGGGGTGGTTCCCCGACGTCGTCGCCGGCCGGGGCGTCCTCCGGCGCGGGGTTCGCGATCCGCACCGCCGCGGCCGCGGCCGCGGCGCCGGTCGCGTCGGCCGTGATGCCGCGCTCCCGGCCGACGGCCCGGACGAGCGCCAGCGTTCGCACCCTGAGGTCGTCGGGCGGCACGCTGGCCACGGCGTCGCGGAGCACCGGACCGATCGCCGCGAGGCGGCGGGCCTCCTCGGCACAGGTCGGACATCCGGCCAGGTGACCGGCCGCCGCAGCCGACTCCACGGTGTCGCCCGCGGCCAACCGGTCGAGGCCGTCGGGCTCGACGGCCGCCAGCTCGAGCAGCTCGCGGACCTGCGCGTGATCCATCACGACTCGATCCTCACGCCGCTGCCGGATTCCCGGTCGACCCCGATCGCCGTCATCCCGTTCGACTCGGCATGGGTCGCGATCGCGTCCAGCGGTTCGAGGCCCGGTCCCGCCACGGGTGCGTACTCCGGGCCGAGGACGATGCGCAGCTTCGCCAGGGCGCGCCGTGTCCGCGTCTTCACCGTCCCGAGGGGCCACCCCAGGCGATCGGCGATCTCGCGCTGGGTGAGCTCGTCACGGTAGGCCAGCAGCAGGACCTGGCGCTCGGGCTCGACCATCGACGACAGCGCCTGCTGGAGCTCGGCGCGGAGCTCGACACCGGCCAGCTCGCCTTCGGGCCCGCGCTCCGGGCTCGCCGAACCGACCACCTCCCCGGTCCGGGCGACCCGCTCCAGCGTCGCGGCGTCTGTCTCGTCGCCGATGCGAGCGGCGGAGATCGACACGACCCCGGGACGACGCCCGGACGCGCGCATCCGGTCGACGGCCCGATTCCGGGCGATCGTGAACAGCCACGCGGCGAGCGAGCCCCGCATGGGATCGAATTGTTCGGCTCGGTTCCACAAGGTGAGGAAGGTCTCCTGGACGATGTCCTCGGCGATGCTGCGGTCGGAGATCGATCTGACGGCCGTCGCGTAGACGGCACCGGCGTGACGGTCATAGAGGGTCGCCAACGCGTCCTCCGATCCGGCCACGACCGCCTCAACGAGACGGGCGTCCTCGGTCGGGTCGGTACGTGGTCCCGCCATCATTACGCCTCGGATGCGCCATCGGTTTCGCGCTCGAGCGCGAGCGGGCGACCTTCGAACGCCGTCGAGAAGACGATCTCGGTCTCCGTGGTCGAGACATGGCGGATCCCCTGGATCCGACGCATCACGCGTTCCAGGTCCAACGTATCGGCGGCGCGGACCTTGAGCAGGTAATCCGCCTCGCCGGCGACGTGATGACAGTCCTCGATCTCCGGGATCGTCGCGAAGTCGGCGGTCAGGTCGGTCGTCGGCGTCCCGGGCGCCTGGCGGATCCGGCTGAAGGCAAGGACACCGTAGCCGGTGGCTGCCGCATCGACCACGACCCGGTAGCCGCGGACGATCCCGCGCGATTCCAGCCGCTTGACCCGCTCGTGCGCGGACGGCGCGCTCATCCCGGCCGCCGCGCCCAGCTCGGCGTAGGAGGCGCGGCCATCGCGCTGGAGCAGCGACAGGATCCGCAGATCGTTCGGGCTCAACCGGTCCTTTGGTGCCATACTCGCTATCCGTTAGTCAGGATGACGTTGACCCTATCGATTTGTTAGGCTACAATGGCGTTCAGCACTTATATCATCGAAAGGAGGAGATCATGATCATCGTGATCGTCCTCGGCGTCATCGCCGCACTCGCCATCGCCGCCATCCTCGTGGATCCGAGCGAGGGCCGCCGTAAGCCCCTCGATCCGCATACCGACCTGCCCATCTGGGCCTTCCTCGCCCGGCGGTAGGGCGCCAGCCTACCAGTCTCCCGCGATCAGGCGGCGCGGCTCGTCGAGGAGCGTCCCCGACGGTCGGTGCGCCTCCAGGCAGGTCACCCCGGTCGATCCGACCGTCGCCCCGTGGGCCGTCCCGGCCGGGAGCTCCAATCGGTCGCCGACGGCAAGGGCGGCGCGTACGCCACGCTCGACCAGGTCGAACTCGATCGTCCCCGCCGCGACCACGATGACCTTGTCGAAGTCGTGGCGATGGACCGCGTAGACCACACCCGGTCCGTTCGACCACGGTCCCGCGTCGAGACCTTCCGAGGCCAGGCGCCGCGCCAGCTCCCCGGCGTTCACGGGTCCGCTCGATCGTCGAGGTCCGGGGACGTCTCGACGTTCTCCTCGCGGCCGGGAGCGGAGCCAGTCGCCGTCCCCAGCAGGTCGGGCGCCGCGGCACGCCACGCCTCGTCGGCCGCCCGCGGATCGTCGCCGAGCGAGGTGGCGACGATCAGGAACGCCACCCCGAAGATGGCACCCGCCCCGAAGGCGACGAAGCCCGGCCAGCGGATCCAGAACGCGAACAGCAGGAAGACCGCCAGCGCGGCGAGGACGCTTCCGAGGACGTTGGCGCGTGACGGCATCGAGCGGGCCCTAGGTGACCGAGACGCCGATGATCCGGCCGACGATGAACGTCACGCCGGCGGCAGCCGCACCGATGCCGACCTGGCGCAGGCCGGAGAAGATCGCCCCGCGCCCGGTGAGCAGACTCACCCCGACGCCGACCGCGAACATCGCCGCCAGGCTGAGGACCAGGCTGACCACGATGGCGGCCTGGCCGGCCAGGATCAGGAACGGCACGACCGGGATGGCCGCCCCGACCGCGAACGCGAGGAACGACCCGCCGGCGGCGCCCCACGGTGAGCCGAGCTCGTCCGGGTCGAGTCCGAGCTCCTCGCGGATCAACGTATCCAGGGCATGCTCTGGATCGCGGAAGAGCCGCTGGGCGATCGCATCGGCCTCGGCCGGGTTGAACCCTTTGGAGCGGTAGATCGCCGCCAGCTCGGCCTGTTCCTCGTCGGGCATGGCTTCCAGCTCGGCCCGCTCGAGGGCGATCTGGCGCTCGTACAGCTCGCGCTGCGATTGCATCGAGATGTACTCCCCGGCGGCCATGCTGAAGGCACCCGCGAGCAGCCCGGCGATCCCGGCCAGCAGGATGAACCGCGAGTCGCCCGATGCCGCCCCGGCGACGCCCATCACCAGGCTGGTGTTGCTGACCAGCCCGTCGCTGACCCCGAAGATCACCGCCCGCAGCGTCCCCGACTGACCGGTGCGATGCCAGCGTTCGTCGCGACCGATCGATCCGGCGGCACGGCCGGCATGGACGGCGCGCAGCGCGGCGTCATCGACCGCGACCGGGGTCGGCGACTTGCCGTCGAGCCGTTTCCAGATCTCGGCGTGCGCGCGCTCGTCGGCGACGATCGCGGCGACCTCGGGGGTCAGCTGGCCCTGGTAGGCATCCTCCTCATCGCCCTCGAGGGCCTGGACCAGGTCGCTCACCGCGGATGTCCCGAAGACACGCGCCAGGGCGATGATCGCCCGGATCCGGACGCGCGGCGGTCCGGGCGGCGGGACATCCGCGCCGAGATCGCGCAGCTTGGTCGCCCAGATCTCGGCATGCCGTCGCTCGTTGGAGGCGATCGTCCGGAACGCCTGGGCGCGACCGGGCTCCTTCTCGATCGACGCCAGGGCGTCGTACAGGACGATCGCGTCGCGCTCGAGCTTGAGATTGTCGAGGCTCTGGACGAGGTCGAGCTGCGCCATGGCCCCGATGGTAGCGGCGTTCCCGGCGTGGCGCGGCGATAGACTGGTCCGGTGAGCGTCCCCCCACTGCGCTACCTGTCGGCCGCCGACGTCACGGCCGCGCTCCCCCCGATCGACGAACGGCTCAAGCTGGCCGAACGGACGCTCATCGCCCTCGCCGACGACTCCGCCGAGCTTCCCCCGAAGCTCGGTGTCCACCCTCGCGCGCCCTCGTCGTTCGGCCACGCGATGCCGGCCCACCTCCGCGGGGCGGATCCGGGCGGCGCCGACGACCTCGTCGGGATGAAGTGGATCGTGGGCTACCCAGGCAACGGTGCCCGGGGCTTGCCGACGATCTTCGCGACGGTGGTCCTCAACGACGCCGCGACCGGCGTCCCGCTGGCGATCCTCGATGGCGGACCGATCACCGCAGCCCGCACGGCCGCGATCAGCGGCGTGGTCATCCACCGCTTCGCCCCCGAGCCCGGTGGCGGGAGTCCCGCCGCGAGCGGTCACCGCGTCGGGTTGATCGGCGCGGGCGTGCAGGGTCGGAGCCATGTCGAGATCGTCGGTCACGTCCTACCCGGTGCGATCCTGACGATCTTCGCCCGCCACCCGGAGCACGCCGAAGCACTGGCCGTGGCCGCCCGGGCCACGCCGGGGATCGCTGCCGCGCGTGTCGCACGCGATCCGCGCGAGGCGACGATGGATGCCGACGTCGTGATCACCGCGGCGTCGTTCGGCCCCGTCCACCAGGTGATGACCGACGATTGGCTCACGCCGCACGCCCTCGTCGTGCCGGTCGACTACGCGACGTACTGCTCCGCGACCGTCGCCCACGATGCCAGCCTGTTCGTGGTCGACGAGCTCGACCAGTTCCTGGCCACGCGCGCCGCGGGCTCGTTCGAGGGGTACCCGGATCCCACCACCACGATCGGCGCGGCGATCCTCGACGGCACCGGCCGACCCCAGGGCGGGCGCGTCGTGGCGACCCACCTCGGGACCGGGCTGGCCGACCTCGTCTTCGGCCGGGCCATCGTGCGTCGCGCCGCCCAGGCCGACCTGGGGACCGTCATCCCGCGCTGAACGGCCCCGGACGGCGCCCACCGCGAGCCTGTGCGGGCGGCGGCCTCACTCGTTGACTGCGAGCGGACCCTCCGGCACCTCGATCAGGACCCGACCGTCCACCACGATCACGGGGTAGCGCACGATCGGCACCTCGGCCGGCGGGTCGAGCGCGTCGCCTGTCGCCAGGTCGAACCGCGAGAGGTGCAGCGCGCAGGTCAGCGAACCGGCCGTCAGGAACCCCTTGTCGAGCTCGAAGTATTCGTGGCTGCAGATCCCCTGGAAGGCACGGAGGTCGCCGTCGAGGTTCACGACCACGACCGGGTCGGTCCCGTCGGCCCAGGCCATCGCCATCGTGCCGGGCGGGACTTCGTCCACGCCGAGGAGGTCGATCCGCCGAGTCACGCCCCGACCGGGCTCGCCGCGCGCGGCACGGTCAGGCGCGCGCGGGATCGCCCGCGCCGGAGCCGTCCGATCCCACGATCGCGGCGCCGGCCGCGCGAGCGGCCTGCCCGCCGGCACCGGCCGCCCACTTCTCCTCGAGCAGGGTCCGCAGCCGGTCCTGGGCATCCGCCAGGGGGACGCGGGCGACGACGGGCTCGAGGAAGCCGAGGACGATGAACTTCCGCGCGTCGTCCGGGTCGATCCCGCGGCTCTCGAGGTAGAACAGCTGGGTCTCGTCGATCGGTCCGACCGATGACGAGTGGGCCGCCCGGCGGCAATCCGGCTGGTCGATCTCGAGGCTCGGGATCGCCACGGCTCGGGCCTGGCGCGACAGGTTCATCCCGAATTCCCCGAGGAAGCTGTCCGTCCCGACCGCCGACTTGTCGATGACGATCAGACCCTTCATGTAGCTCCGGGCCGCGTCCTGGAGCGCGCCCTTGCTGAGCAGGTTCCCGGTCGTGTCGCGCCCGAGGTGGCGGGTGTACGAGGTCAGGTCGAAGACCTGGTCCTGGGACCCGAACACGATCTCGACCTGCTCGACCGTCGATCCGTCGCCCTCGAGCCGGTTGTCGACCCGCGACCGGATGAGTCGTCCGCCGAGCTGGGCCAGCGCCCAGTGGAGCGTGGCCGTCGGCCCGATCGTCGCGTGGCGATGCTGGAACGCCACCACCGTCGCGGGGAGGTCCTGGATCGAGGCCACCGACAGATGCGCTCCGCGGTCGAGGCGGACCTCGAGCGTGCCCGAGTAGAACGCCTGGCCGGCTGGCGCGTCGGCGGTCCCGGGTGTCGGGCGAGCCGACCCGACGAGCTCCTCGACGAGCGACGCCGTCGCCCCGTCGCCGAGTCGGACGATCGTCCGCGAGGCGAGCGCGCGGCCCGGATCCCCGACCGCCCAGCGGACGAGGAACGGCAGGTCGAGCCGGACGCCGGCGGGGATCACGAGACGAACGCCCTGGGTCCACGAGCTCCGGGTCAGCTGGGCGAACTTGTCATCGTCGGGCAGGCCCGCCCCACCCTCGAGGTCCGCCCGCAGGCCGTCCGGATCCCGAGCCAGCGCCGCCCCGAACGTCTCGAGGGTGACCCCCGCGGCGATAGCCGCCGCCGAGAGCGCCAGCGCGGCCACGCCGTCCTCGCGCAGCTCGATCGATCCGCTGGTCCCGTCCGGGACCGAGCCCGCAGCGCCGCCGGAAGATGTCTCGATGTACGGCTCGACAGCCATCAGGTCGGCGGTCCGCAGGTCGACATACGGGGTGTAGAGGCGGTTGGCCTCGACCGGCAGCGCGTCGTACGCCTCGATGGCGGCAAGGCGGTCCGTCCTGAGCCATTCGGGTTCGTGGCGCTCGGTCGACAGTCGCTCGACCAAGGCGCGATCGGGGAAGCGGAACGGCAGATCCGCCGGACCGCGTCGCGCGGCCCGGGTCGCTGCCGTCGGACCGGCTCCGGCCGCCGGATCGGCGGTCGGGACGGTCATCCGAGCGAACCCTCCATCTCGAGCTTCACCAGCCGGTTGAACTCGATGGCGTATTCCATCGGCAGCTCCTTGGTGAAGACCTCGAGGAACCCCTGGACGACGAGGTTCTGCGCCTCGTTCTCGGTGAGCCCACGGCTCATCAGGTAGAAGATCTGGTCGGCGCTGATCTTGCCCACGACGGCCTCGTGGGTCATCGTCGTGTCGTCTTCCTGGATGTCGATGTACGGGTAGGTGTCGCTCCGGCTGATGTCGTCGAGCATCAGCGCATCGCAGCGGACGCTGGCGACGACGTTCGTCGCCCCGGGCGCGACCTTCAGCTGGCCGCGGTAGGTCGCCCGACCGCCGTCCTTGGAGACCGACTTGCTGACGATCCGCGATTTCGTGTTCGGCGCGAGGTGGACCGCCTTGGCGCCGGTGTCCTGATGCTGTCCGGCGCCCGCGACGGCGACCGAGATGATGTCGGCCGTGGCGCCCTCGCCACGGAGGTAGATCGCCGGGTACTTCATCGTCAGCCGTGAGCCGGTGTTCGCGTCGATCCACTCCACGGTCGAGTTGGCGTGAGCGTGGGCGCGCTTCGTGACGAGGTTGTAGACGTCGTTCGACCAGTTCTGGATCGTCGTGTAGCGGACCTTCGAGCCGGGCAGCGCGATGACCTCGACGACCGCCACGTGGAGCGAGTCGGTGGCGTAGATCGGGGCCGTACAGCCCTCGATGTAGTGGACCCGGGCCCCCTCGTCGACCACGATCAGCGTCCGCTCGAACTGGCCGGTGTTCTCGCCGTTGATCCGGAAGTAGGCCTGGAGCGGCAGCGGGACCTCGACGCCCTTGGGGACGTAGACGAACGACCCGCCCGACCAGACGGCACTGTTGAGCGCGGCGAACTTGTTGTCCTCGGGCGGGACGACCGTGCCGAAGTACTTGCGGAAGATCTCCGGGTACTCGATCAGGGCCTGGTCCGTGCCCATGAACACGACGCCGATCTTCGACAGCTCTTCGCGGACCGAGTGGTAGACGACCTCGCTGTCGTACTGGGCGCCGACGCCGGCCAGGAACTTGCGCTCGGCCTCGGGGATCCCCAGCTTCTCGAATGTCGCCTTGATCTTCTCCGGGACGTCGTCCCACGACTTCTCTTCGCGCTCGGACGGCTTGCGGTAGTAGACGATCTTGTCGAAGTCGATGTGGGTGAGGTCGCCGCCCCAGGTGGGCATCGGCCGGGCCAGGAAGTGGTCGTACGCCCGGAGCCGGAACTTGAGCATCCACTCCGGCTCGTTCTTGAACCGGCTGATCTCTTCGACCGTGTCGCGGGTCAGGCCGCGCTTCGTCTCGGCCAGGTAGACGATGTCGTCGTGGAAGGCGAACTCGTCGCGGCGATCACGGACGGCGTCTCTGGTCGCGTTCGAGGTCATGCCATCTCCGGTGGTTGACGGATCCGGGCCGGCGGCACCGCTGGGGCCGGGCGCCGATGCAGGAATTCCGACTCATATTATCGGAATTACCGACGCTCCCGTCAACGACGCTTGATCGAGCCCGCCGCCAGGCCTGTCGATCGTCGACATGACGCCTTGCCGATGCGTCGACGACCGACGCCCGTGGTCGGATATGGGAGCCCATCGAGCCCCGCAATCTGCCAGACTGCTCGGGGAGGGCCAGACATCGGGTGAAGTCGGAACAACGTCGCGTCCCGTTCGGTGTGTGGGTCGTCGCGATCCTGACGATCGTCCTGTCCGCGCTCCGGATCCTGGCGGTCTATGGAGTCGGACCGCCGGCCAATGAGACCATCCTGAGCGATCTGGCCGAGCAATACCGGATCGTCGGGGCGATCACGGTCGTCCTCGGGGTCCTCGGCATCGTCGGGGCGATCGGCCTGCTCAGGCTGATGCCCGCCGGCTTCGTCATCGTCCTCCTGGTCGCCGGGATCAGCCTGCTCAACGAGCTCGTCTCGACCTTGTCCGGGCGGTCGGACGACCTGCGGCTGTTCATCCTGGTGGTCGCCGTGGTCTACCTCAACACGCGGCCGGTGCGCGAGGCGTTCGGGCGGGACGATCCATCGACGCGGACGATGACCGCCCGCGGGGCCGAAGGCGAGTGACGACCGACCTCGAGCTCCTGCGGGCCTACGAACCGGTGATCCGGTACACCAACGGCGAGCTGTTCTTCCCGACCGCGGTCGAGCCCTACCTGGCCGAATGCGACCTGCTCGTCGGGACCTCGGAAGGACACACCCGCCTGCTCGTCGAGCGGGGTGGGCTCGACACCACGGTCCTGTCGAAGGAAACCGCCCCGCCGGGCGAGACGCTCTTCCTCCGCCTCGTCCAGGAGCCCCTCGGCGGGGTCGCGCTCGCCCAGTGGTCGCGCCGCCCGGGACGCCCGATCTTCCGCGCGCCGGGCCGGCTCGCCCGGGTCGGCCTCTTCGCCCGGCTCATCGATGCCGGGTTCAACGCGTCGCTCCTCCTGCGGGGCAAGGTCCCGGGCGGGACCGCCGCCGCCGCGTCGGTCAAGTACGAGGCGGCGCGGGAGGTCGATCCGCACTACGTCTACCACGGGCGGGTCGTCCGCCGGGACGGCTGGATCGTCCTCCACTACCTGTACTTCTACTTCATGAACGATTGGCGCTCCACCTTCGACGGGGCGAACGACCACGAGGCCGACCTGGAGCAGGCCTTCGTCGTCCTCGAGGACGCGCCCGACGGCCCGCGGCCGGTCTGGTTCGGCTGCGCCGCGCACGACTACTCGGGCGACGATCTGCGGCGACGCTGGGACGACCCGTACATCCGGCTCGAGGGAGACCATCCGGTCATCCATGCCGGAGCCGGCTCGCACGCCGCGTACTTCGAGCCCGGCGAATACATCACCACGGTCCCGCTGCCAGCGATGCGGGGCATCAACGGGCTGCTCGAGTGGGCCCGTCACCTGTGGCGGGACACGCTCCGGCAAGGCGATCCCGGCGACCTGGCGGCCCGCGTCTCCGCCGCCCTGAGCATCCCGTTCATCGACTACGCCCGTGGCGACGGGTTCGCGATCGGACCGGGCCAGGCGGCCGAATGGACCGTCGTCGAGGTCGACGACAGCGTCCCGTGGGTCGACGGCTATCGCGGGCTGTGGGGCCTCGACACGCGCGATCGATTCGCCGGGGAGCGAGCGCCCGCCGGGCTGAAATACACCCGGACCGGCTCGATCCGGCCGTCGTGGAACGACCCGATCGGGTTCCTCGGCCTCGACAAGGTCGCCCCGCCGAGCCGGGCGATCGAGGCCGTCGACAGCCGGATCGTGGTCATCGACGCCGAGGCCGCCTCGGTCGACGACGAGATCGCCAAGGCGACCGACGGCCTGTCCGGTCTCGATCAGGCCGCCCGCGCGCTGGCCGCCGACGGCTCGTTCGAGAAGGCCTACCACGCCCGTGCCGCGGAGGTCGCCGCACGGGAGGCCGACCTCGCCCGGCTCCGAGCCCGTCGAGCCGAGATCGGCGACGAGCGCGAGGCGCTCATCCGTCGACGCGCCCGGCTGGAGGCCGGTGACCGAGGCGACCCGCGCTCCCATCTCCATCACGCCAGCCACCCCCAGGTCCAGGGCGACCAGCAGTACGGCCGGATCGTCGAGTTCTGGTCGGCCATCAGCGTCGCGCTCGGGATCATCGCGCTCGTCGCGCTGCGCTACTTCACCACCCTCCCGTCGTGGACGGTGGTCCTCCTCGCCGTCGGCGGCTACGTCATCCTCGAGGCCGCCTTCCGGCGACGCCTGATCGACCTGCTCCTGCGGATCACCCTGGTCATGGCACTCATCGGCGCAGTCGTCCTGGCAGTCGGCTACGCGACCCAGATCGTCATCGCGGTCGTCATCGGGGTGGCGGTCCTGACCCTCATCGACAACGTCCGCGAGATCCGGGCGAGTTGACCCACTGGAGCCAGACATGACCGATCCGACGCCGTCGACCGCCGTGGAGGCGCCCGCCAGACCATCCCGCCGCCGCGGGGTCCTCGCGGTCATCCTCGGCATCCTCGCCTGCCTCGCGCTCGTTGCGAGCACATCGCTGTTCTGGATCCATCAGTCCGTCCTGAACACCGACCGCTGGGTCTCGATCACGTCGAGCGTCGCCCAGGACCCCGAGGTGATCCAGTCGCTCAGCGAATCTCTGAGCGAGCAGGTGGTCACCGCCATCGACATCCGGGGACGACTGACGAGCGCGCTGCCCGACAAGGCGGCCCTGCTGGCCGGTCCGATCACCGGCACGATCGAATCCCAGATGCAGGCCGCGATCGCCAAGCTGATGGCGACCGAGGGCTTCCAGCAGGCGTGGACCAACATGAACCGGGTGGCCCACGCCACGGTGGTCAAGCTGCTTCGGGGCGAATCGGACTCGGTCACCCTCCAGAACGGGTACGTCACCCTCAACCTGTTCCCGCTCGTCGGCTCGGCGCTCACGACGCTCCAGTCCGACGGGGTCCTGCCGGCCGATCTCCCGATCCCCGACCTGTCGGATCCGTCCGCGCCGGATCAGGCCCGGGCGGCGCTCCAGAACGCGCTCGGCGTCACGCTCCCCGACACGTTCGGGACGCTCCCGCTCATCCGCGCCGACCGCCTCCAGGCCGCACGGACGGCCGTCCACGTGTTCGACCTGCTGACCGTCGCCGCCCTGATCCTGACGATCCTCCTGTTCATCGGAGCGACGCTCCTCGCGCGTGATCGACGGCGGGCCGTCCTGCTCCTCGGCGGCGGCGTCGTCCTCTCGCTGCTCATCGCGCGCGTCGTGATCCGCGGCGTCGAGAACGGGATCGTCGGCGCGGTCTCCGATGGGCCCGGCGCGTCGACCGTCCACGGGGTGCTCGAGGCGGCCATCCGGGACCTCTTCGGCGTGATGATCGTGGTCACCGCGCTCGGCGGGATCGTCGCGCTGCTCGCCTGGCTGTTCGGCCGTCGCGAGCAGGTCGCCGTCGTCGTCGGATCCGCGGGGACGGCCGCGCGCCGCGCCGGCTCCGCAGGCGTGGAAGCCGGCAAGGCCGCTGCCGCGGGCGCGGCGGCGTCGTCGGTCGCCGAGCCCGGCGCCGGCACGGGCGCCAGCCTCCTCGCCCTGGCCCGCGCCCATCGGACCGCCCTGCGGGTCGCCGGCGTCGTCGTGGCCGTCGTCTGGCTGGCCGTCATCGCCGATGGCTGGGAGCCGGTCGCCATCGTCGGCGCCCTGCTCGTCCTCTACCTGGTCGCCCTCGGGCCACTCCTCGATCGCTCGACGGAGCCGCCCGGCGAGTGAGCGGCTCTCGGGACCGGCGTCGAGCGAGGGGCCGATCGACAAGGCGCGGCGTCCGGTCGTGACTTCGGTCAGGCGGGCGCAGCCTCCGCGCTCGGCGGCTCGCTCGCCGGGGCCGCCGGGGCCACCGGTTCGGGCGCTGGGCGTCCTCGCCGCTTGGCGCCGTCGACCAGCGAGTAGACGACCGGGATCACGATCAGGGTCAGGAAGGTCGAGCTGAACAGGCCGCCGATGACCACCGTCCCGAGCTCGGCCGCGATGATCGAACCCTGGTTGAACCCCGCGGCCAGGGGGATCAGCGCCAGCATCGTCGCGATGGCCGTCATCAGGATCGGCCGGACGCGGATCCGGCCGCCCTCGATCAGCGCGTCGTGGGTGGTCATGCCGTTCCGCCGCAGTCGCTCGACCAGGTCGAGCAGGACGATCGCGTTGGTCACGACGATCCCGATGAGCATCAGGAACCCGATGAGGGCGCTGATCCCGATCGGCCGGCCGGTGATATACAGCGCCGGGAAGGCGCCGATCAGGGCCAGCGGCAGGCTGAACAGGATGACGAACGGGGTGACGAGCGAGTTGAACGTGAGCACGAGCATCACGTAGACGAGCAGGATGGCCACCCCCATCGAGGCGAACAGGCCCCCGAACGCCTCGCCCTGCTGCTGGGTCACGCCCGCCAGGGTCACCACGACGCCGGCCGGGATCGAGCCGTCGGCCTTGAGCGCGTCGACCTCCGTCGCGATCGCCCGCGAGACGGCCCCGGTGTCCTTCGAGGTGATCTCCGCCGAGATCGACGACGCCGGTCGCTCGTCGATCCTGGTGATGCTCCCCTGGGCGTCGACCTGCTTGACCTCGGCGATCGAGCCGAGCGGGACGGTCCGGCCGGTCCCGACCGGCAGCTTCTTGAGCGCGTCGACGGAGTCGACCTGGCTGGGATCGACCTGGACGTACAGGTCGACCGTGGGCTGGTCGCCGATCTGGACGCGGGTCGCCCGGCCGGGGACGAGCACCGTCCGGACCTCGCCCGCCACCTGGGCCGTCGTCAGCCCGGCGCCGAGCGCCTTGTTCGGGTCGACGGCGACCTCGATCGTCGGAGCTCCCTGCGACAGGTCGCTCTTGACGTTGATGAGGTCCGGGCTCTTCTCGAGGGCAGCAACGATCGCGGCGTCGGCCTTCGCCACGGCGGCATGGTCGGACGAGCTGACGATGACGTTGATCCCACCCCCCGAGAAACCGCTGGCCTCCGAGACGGCGATGTCGTAGCCGTCCGTCTCGATCGGCGCGAGGGCGCTCGCGATCTGCTCGGTCGACACCTTGAGATCGACCTTCGGATCGAGCCGGACGAGGATCGACGAGCTGTTCGCCGAGCGCCCGGAGAACGCCGCGGACAGCGACTGGGTGCTGGTGTCGCCTTCCCCGGGGACGGTCGACTGGACGAGCTGGACGTCGGGGTTCGCCTTGAGGATCTGCTCGGCCGCGATGGTCCGCTCGAGCACGCCGCTCGAGCTGGTGCCGGGCGGCGGCTCGAGGCTGACCTGGAGGATCTTCTCGCCCCCGGCATTGATGAACTGGGTCGGGATGGACGGGACGAGCGACAGGGCGGCGAAGAACAGCGCCCCGGCGCCGACGATCACGGCCCAGCGGGTGACCCGGCTGCGCAGGACGAACTGGATGGTCGGGGTGTAGATCCTGATCCAGATCGAGCGCTTCGGCTCGCCGTCCTCGTCGACCTGCATCTTCACCCGATCGACCAGGAAGTAGGCGAGGACCGGGACGACGGTCAGCGCGCAGAGCAACGAGGCGAGCAGCGCGAACGTGACCGTCAGGGCGAACGGCAGGAAGAACTGGCTGACCAGCCCCCCGACGAAGCCCAACGGCAGGAAGACCATGACGGTCGTCGCGGTGCTGGCGGTGATCGCGCCCGAGACCTCGCGGGCGCCGGTGAGGACGGCGGTCAGCCGTTCCTCCCCGCGGGCGCGGTGCCGGTAGATGTTCTCGAGGACGACGATCGCGTCGTCGACCACCCGTCCGACGGCGACCGCCAGACCGCCCAGGGTCATGATGTTCATCGAGATGCCGGTCAGCTGCATCAGCGTCAGCGCCGCGAAGATCGACAGCGGGATGCTGACCGCGGCGACCAGGGTCGAGCGCAGGCTGAACAGGAACAGGAAGATCGTCAGGATCGCGAAGAGCGCACCGAGTCCGCCCTCGCGGACGAGACCGTCGCGCGACTCCTTGATGAACCCGGACAGGTCCGACACGGTCAGCACCCGCAGGTCGGGGTTCCGTGCCTGAGCGGCGGTCAGCTCGGCCTGGACCGCGTCCGCGACCTTGACCGTGTTGGCCCCGGACGCCTTCGAGACGCTGATCGTGACGGCCGGCTGGCCGTCGGTCCGGGCATATCCGGTGGTCGCCACCCCGATCTGTTCGACCGTCCCGAGGTCACCGATCGTGATCGGGGTCGGGACGACCGGGGTCACGCTCGCGGGTGGGGTGCTGGGGCTCGGGCTGCCGCCCGATGCGGTCGGACCGGCCGCGCCGCCCGACGCCGGGCTGGGGATGACGGGCAGCCTGGCGCCCACGACCAGGTCCTGGATCTGCTGGATCGACGAGAAGGTGTTGGTCGTCGAGACCGGGATGTTGGTGCCCTCGGTCGCCAGCTGGCCGGCCGGGAGGGTGAGGTTGTTGGCCGCCAGGACGCCGTTGACCTGCTGGACCGAGATGCCCGCGGTGGCCAGCTTGGCGGGGTCGAGTGTGACCATGACCCGCTGCTCGAGACCGCCCGTGACATCGACGGCGCCGACCCCGTCGAGGCCCTGGAGTGCCGGCACGATGTCGGTCCGCGCGATCCTCGCAGCGTCCTCGAGGCCGATCTGCCCGGTCCCCGAGATCGAGGCGATGATGACCGGCGTCTGGTTGATGTTGAGGGCGTTGACCTGGGGCGTGACGCCCTGCGGCAACCCGACGACGCCGAGGTTCTGCTCGATCGCGGCGCGCGTCTCCTTGACGTCCGTGCCGAACGAGAACTGGGCGACCACCAGCGAGATCGAGTTGCCCGAGGTCGACTGCAGGTTGACCAGCCGCGGCACGCTCGAGATGGCGCGCTCGATGGGCTTCGATACCTGATCGGTCACATCACCGGCGCCGGCTCCGGCATACGGCGTGATCACCGTGATGATCGGGAACTCGATGTCCGGAAGGAGCTCCTGCTGGAGATTGCCCCAGGCGTAGGCGCCGCTGATGAACACGGCCGCCGCGAGGAGCAGGGTGACGCTCCGACGGCTGACGGCGAACTCGGTGATGCGACTCACGAACGATTCCTTTCGGTCCGGGGGGCGGCACTCGCGGGGTCGGCGACGCGGTCGCTCGGCGGTCGCGTCGGGTGGCGGACGGCCGGACCGGTCGGGCGCTCGGCGCTCGCGGTCGATCGCTCGCGGGACAGTCGCTCGGCAGCGCGAGCGAGGATGGTGGTCGCGTGCTCGACGGTGACCAGGTCCCGGTCGGCAAGGCCGCCGATCAGGTCGCCGAGCTGCCGTCGGTTGAGCTCTCTGAACCGTTCGAGGAGACTCGCTCCCTCGGGTGTGATCGCGACGACGACCTGACGGCGGTCGGCCGGGTCGTCGTGGCGGCTGACGAGCCCGGCGTCCACCAGTCGATCGACCAGGCCGCTGACGGTGGACAGCGTGACGCCGAGCCGGGTCGCAAGGACGGACATCCGGATCTCTCCGTCGGTCGCGACGAGGTACAGCGTCTTGGCCTGGGGCATCGTGATCCCGATCTCCAGGAACTCGACCGTGTGTCCCTCGGACATCCGCTGGACCAGCTCGTCCATCGCGTCGAGGACCGCCGCGATCCGTCGGGTCCGTTCGTCGGGCTGGTAGGGCTGCTTCGTCTCGGGCAAATCGTTAGCCTTCACCTGATGATTCGGTACCGGCTCATCATACGACGGCGACCAATGATCCGTCGCGCCACCAAACTTGACAGCCCGTGACCGGTCCAGCCACTACCATCGGCCGGATGACCCAGCCCATCCCGATCGGTCGCGCCACCGCGCGGCGTTTCCTCGTCATGCGGCACCTGCTCGCCCCGCCGCGATCGCTGCCGGGCGACGCCGCGAGCGTGATGACCGTCGTCGATCGACTCGGATCCCTCCAGTTCGACCCGCTCGAGGTGGCGGGTCGGAACCACGACGTGATCCTGCTCGCCAGGATCGATGGGTACCGCCGCGAGATGACGGACGCCCTCCTGTATGAGCACCGCCTCCTCTACGAGACGTACAACAAGGGCCTCAGCCTGGTTCCGACGGCCGAGCTGCCGTGGTTCCGCGTCACCTGGGACTCGAACCTCGTGGAGCACGAGGAGACCGCCTTCCGGGAGCATGCCCCGCTCGTGGAGGAGCTCCTCGATCGGATCCGGCGCGACGGTCCGCTGAGCTCGACCGACGTCGAACCGCGCGCGATGATCGACTGGTACTGGCGGCCGACCAACCAGGTCCGGGCGATCCTGGAAGCGCTCGGCGAGGCGGGGATCCTGGGTCTCTCGCGTCGTGACGGGAACCGCCGGCTGTACGACCTGGCCGAGCGGCTCTTCCCCGAGGAGCTGCTGTCGGTCCGCCACCCCGAGCGCGACCAGCGCCGCCACAAGCTCCTGTCGCGCTACCGCGGCCACGGTCTCCTCGGCCGGAGCGGGTCGTCCGAGCTGTGGTACGGGACGGCGCCGGTCCATTCGCCCGCCGGCCGGAACGGCGATGGACCGACCCGGCCACAGCTGCTCGACGAGCTCCTCGAGTCGGGCGACCTCACCCCGGTGACCGTCGACGGTGTCCGAGGGGACCGCTTCGTCATCACCGCCGAGCTGCCGATCCTCGAGGCCGCCGAGCACGAGGTGTCGACCGAGGCCGGCGGTCCCCCGCGACCGGGGGGCAGCGGCCCCGGGGTCGCCTTCCTCGCTCCGCTCGACCCCTACAACTGGGACCGCGACTTCCTCCGCTCGCTCCACGGCTTCGACTACGTCTGGGAGGTCTACGTCCCGGAGAAGAAGCGCCGGTGGGGCTACTACGTCCTGCCGATCCTGTTCGGCGACCGGCTGGTCGGTCGGATCGAGCCGCGGATCGATCGCAAGGCCGACACGCTTCGCGTCATCGGGCTATGGTGGGAGGACGGCTTCGATCCGCTCGAGGCACCAGGGTTCGCCGAGGCGTTCGTCGAGGCGCTCCAGGCCCATCGACGGTTCGGAGGCGTGGTCCGGGTCACCTTGCCCCGGACGCATGTCCATCGTCCCTTCGTCGCCGCGATCCGCGAGCGACTCGTCACGGAGGTGCGCCGATGAGTGCGATCCGCAACGCCGAAGCCGCCTGGGAAGGCGACCTGACCAGCGGCCACGGGACCGTCAGCGCGATCAGCAGCGGCTCGTTCACCGACCTTCCCGTCACCTGGGCGGCGAGGACCGAGTCGCCCGAAGGCCGGACCAGCCCGGAGGAGCTGCTCGCCGCGGCCCATGCTGCCTGCTTCGAGATGGCGCTGTCCGGGGCGCTCGCCCGCGGCGGGACGCCACCCGAGCGACTGTCGGTCAGGACGGCGGTCACCTTCGACAAGACCGACGCCGGCTGGCGGGTCGTCTCGAGTGCGCTGACCGTGACCGGTCGCGTCCCCGGGATCGATGCCGCTGGGTTCCGAGCGGCCGCCGAGGCGACGAGGGACGGCTGCCCGATCTCGCAGGCGCTCCGGGGCAACGTCGCCCTGTCCGTCGAGGCCACCCTCGAGCCGTAGCTCCGTCAGTCGGCGCCGGCGAGGGCCAGGATCCGCGCGGGGTTGTCGACCGTCATCGTCCGGATGGCGTCGTCCGACACGCCGGCGGCGCGCAGGCGCGGGAGGAACGTCTCGACGAGGTGGACGTAGCCGTTCCCACCGTACGCCTTCAGCTGCGAGTTGTGGCAGACGTCCTGGCTCAGCAGGATGCGGTCCGTGTGGCCGCGCCCGACCAGGTCGCCGATGAGGTCGACGATCCGCCCTTCGCCGTGTTGCTCCATCGGCGTGAAGCTCATCCCGAGGAAGTCGAACTCGAGGTTGGCGCCGCGGCGGACGATCTCGAGATAGTGCCCGAGGACCGGGTACGAGTCGGCGTGGCCGATGACGACGCGGGCCGGGTCCGCTCCCTCCTCTTCGAAGATCCGCAGCTGGTCGAGCCCGACCGGTGACTGGACCGAGTGGGTCGTGATCGCCAGTCCCGTCCGTCGCGCGGCGCGGGCCGCTGCCCGGTGAACCCGCTCCTCGAGGGCCGTCAGCCAGGGCTTGTCGGTGCCGATCTCGCCGAGGATCCCCGGACGCACCCCGGTCGCGCCGACCCCGTCGCGAGCCTCCCGAACGAGCTCATCGGCGAGATCGTCGACCGAACGCCGGTCGATCCGGGCCTCGACCGGGTAGTACGCGGTCCGATACCAGCCCGCCCCCATCACGATGTTCAGGCCGGTCGCCTCGGCGTATCGCCGCAGGCGCAGCGGGTCGCGGCCGACACCGGGCAGGGTGAGGTCCACGAGGGTCCCGCCTCCGGCGGCCTTGAACCCGGCGAGCTCGGGCAGGATCAGCGCGTCGTCGGCGGTCAGCTCCCAGTAGTCCCAGCGGTTCGGGATGTGCCACAGCGATATCCCCGTGTGCTCGTGGGGAAGCGTGAAGCCGAGGGCCTCGGGCGCGACGGGACCGCTGACGGTCTGGACGTGTGGCACCTGCCGATTATCGTGCCTGCGCGGCTGCGTCGGTCGGTCCAGAATCACCGGACGCAGCAACCCGAGGAGGAGCCCGATGCCGCCGTCCCGACGATCCGCCGACGAGTACCTGGGGTCGTGGAGGGACGGTCCCGGCCGCCGGTCGATCGTGTCCTTCGTCGAGCGGTTGACCGAGCCGGGTGGATCCGGGTTCGTGGCACCGGCCGATCGGGTCGCCGTGTTCGACAACGACGGGACATTGTGGGCCGAGCACCCGATGCCGATCCAGCTCGACCACCTGCTCCGCCGGCTCGCGGCGGCCGCGGAGGCCGACCCGGCCCTGCGCCAGCGTCAGCCGTGGAAGGCGGCGCACGAGCGCGACTACGCCTGGCTCGGCGGAGCGTTCGCCAAGTACTACCAGGGCGACGACACGGACGTGAAGATCGTCCTCGGGGGGATCCTCGCCGCCGCCGCCGGAGAGGACGTGGAGTCGATCGAGGCCGAGGCGGCCGCCTTCGTCCTCGGGCAGTCCCATCCGACGCTCGGACGGCCGTACGCGACCTGCATCTACCAGCCCATGGTGGAGCTGCTCCGATACCTCGAGGCGAACGGGTTCGCCACGTACATCGTGTCCGGCGGTGGTCGCGATTTCATGCGGGCGATCTCGGACCAGCTCTATGGGATCCCGCGCGAACGGGTCATCGGCAGCGCGGCCGCACTCGAATACCGGGACGCCGCGGAGGGCGGCTCGATCGTGCTGAAGCCGGGCATGGAGGTGATCGACGACGGCCCGGAGAAGCCGATCCGGATCTGGAGCCGGACGGGTCGACGACCGCTCATCGCCGGCGGCAACTCGAACGGCGACATCGAGATGCTGTCCTACGCCCGGCTCGCGGGGCGGCCCTCGCTCGGGCTGCTGATCCGCCATGACGACGCCGAGCGCGAGTTCTCCACCGATGCCGGTGCGGAACGCGCCCTCGAGCGGGCGGCGACCGATGGCTGGACGGTCGTCAGCATGCGCGACGACTGGGCGACGGTCTTCCCGCCGACGGCCTGAACCGCACCGCGAGGATCGCCGCGGCGACCGCAGTGCCTACGACGCGAGATCGCTCGGGGACACCGCGGGGGCGAGCGAGAACGGCTCGGGCGCCGGCCGCGGCACGGCCGGGCGGCTCGAACCGGGAGCCGCCGCCAGAAGGAGCTCGAGCATGGCGAACGCCCGTCGCTCGGCGTCCTCGCGCCGCCAGGCGTCCCCGTCCTCGACGCGTTGGAGGAGCAGCCCGTCGAGCAACGCGCTGAACGCGAGCGCGACCGCCTCGACGTCGAGCCACGCCGGGAGCTGGCCCTGGGCGATCCCTTCGCGGAGAAGGATCTGGCCCACGGCGCCGATCTGCTCGCGCCGGCGAACCAGCGTCTCGCGGACGGTCTCCGCCTGGCCGGCCTCCGCCCACGCCTGGACGAGGTAGGTCGCCGAGCCCGGCGTACCCGGGTCGACCGGTTCGATCGCGTCGATGAAGAACCCGACGGCGATCCCCAGCTTGTCGGCGAGCGACCGACCCCGGGCGAGGCGGTCTCCGAGCTCGCCGAAGCCGCCGTCCATCGACATCGTGCACGAGGCGAGGAAGAGCTCGGTCTTGCCCCCGAAGTAGGTGTAGATCGCGCCGACCGAGAGACCGCTCACCCGGACGACGTCCTGCATCGTCGCGCGGTGGTAGCCCTTGTCGTTGAAGACGGAGATGGCGGCCCGCACGATCCGATCGCGGACCGCCTGCTCATGGGCCTGCGTGACGCGGGGCATGGTCCCTCTTGAAGAAGAACGGATGTTCCCCGAAATCCTACGCCCGCGTCCATCGTTGGTCAAGTTTCTGACTTGACAAGGAGAACCGCCATTCTCTATGGTACGGCCCTCAGACCGATGAATGGCGTCGCGAGCCGGCGCCACGGGCCCGACCAGGAAGGACCGCCGCATGTTCACTCGCTGGGGTGCATTCGTCTATCGATTCCGTCGCCCGGTCGCGCTGATCGCGGTCGCGGTCGCCGTGGTCCTCGGCGTGTTCGGCGCCCAGGCGTCGAGTCACCTGAGCTCGGGCGGCTGGCTGGACACCTCGTCCGAGTCGGCCGGTGTCGACGAGACGCTCGCCCGGGACTTCGGCGTCGGGCGATCAAGCCTGATCGTCCTGTTCCGGTCGACTGCGTCGACCGACGCGACATCGCCCGAATACCAGGCGGCCATCGCCTCGACGCTCGCCCCGGTCGTCGCCGACCCGGCCGTGGCCGGCGTCGTCGGGTACGCCCAGACGGGAGACCGGCGGTTCATCAGCACGGACGGCCGATCCGCCTACGCGGTCGTCCAGCTGAACGGCACGAACGAGCAGTCGGTCGACCTCGTCGCGGGCCTCCGGGCGAAGGTCGTCCCGCCGGCCGGCTACACGACCCAGCTGACCGGGTACGCCCCGCTGACCAAGGACTCGGCGAGCCAGTCCGAGAAGGACCTGCTCAAGGCCGAGACCGTGTCGCTGCCGTTCGCGGCGCTGATCCTCATCTTCGTCTTCGCCTCGATCGCCGCGGCCGGGATGCCGATCATCGTGGCGCTCCTGGCGATCCCCTCGACCCTCGGCCTGATCTTCTTCGTCAGCGAACGGGTCGAGATGAGCATCTATGTCACCAATATCGCGACGATGCTCGGCCTGGCCCTGTCGATCGACTACTCGCTGTTCATCGTCGGCCGCTTCCGGGAGGAGCTCGCCCGCGGACGGACCGTCGAGGAGGCGGTCGAACGCGCCGTCGCCACGAGCGGCAAGGCCGTCACCTTCTCCGGGTTCGCGGTCGCGATCGGCCTGTCGGGCCTGCTCCTCTTCCGGGCGTCGGCGATCGCCTCGATCGGGATCGCCGGCGGTCTGGTCGTCGTCAGCACGTTGTTCTTCTCCTTGACCTTCCTCCCGGCCGTCCTCGGGATGCTCGGACCGCGCGTCAACGCGCTCAGCCTGCAGACGCTGTTCGCCCGGTTCCGGATCGGTCCGTCCGTCGCCGAGCGCGAAGGCTGGTGGCAGCGCGTCGCCCGCCAGGTCATGCGTCATCCCGTCGCCGTGCTCATCCCCACGCTGGGACTCCTGTTCGTGCTCGGCTCGCCGTTCTTCCGGCTGGAGCAGGGCGTGCCGGACGCGTCGGCGTACCCGGCCGGCCTCGAGAGCCGCGACGCCTACGTCGCCATCCAGACGGAGTTCCCGAAGGGCGAGACCAGCCCGATCGTCGCGCTCGTGACCGTCAAGGGGGACCCGACGTCATCGGACAACGCGCTCGTCCTCGCTCACTACGCGGCGAACCTCGCCAAGGTCGACGGGATCGATCACGTCGAGGGCGCCTACACGCTGAAGGACCCGACGACCGGCGTCGCGATGACCCCGGAGCAGATCGCCGCGCTCTACGCGCTGCCGGCCGCCCAGCGACCCCCGGCAGTGGCGGCTGCCCTCGACGCGCTCCAGAAGGCGTATGTCCGGGGTTCGATCGTCCGGTTCGATGCGATCAGCCCGCTCGATGCCGCCACCCCCGCCGCGACGAGCAAGACCGCCTCGATCCGTGCCGTCTCGCCCGGCGCCGGGGCCACCGTCGCCATCGGCGGGGCTGCGGCCGGCGGCTATGACTTCCTCCAGTCGCAGGCTGACCGGATGCCGTACGCCATCGGGCTGACCCTGGTCGCCAGCGCCTTCGTCCTGTTCCTGCTGTTCGGCTCGATCGCGATCCCGATCAAGGCCGTGATCATGACCCTGCTGTCGATCAGCGCCAGCTTCGGCGCGCTGGTCTGGATCTTCCAGGAGGGCCACTTCAGCGACGCCCTCCACTTCACGCCCCTGGGGTACACCATCGCCGGCAACCCGATCATCATGTTCAGCGTGATCTTCGGGCTGTCGATGGATTACGAGGTCCTCCTCCTGTCGAGGATCCAGGAGGCCTACCGGCGGACCGCCGACAACACGGCCTCCGTCGCCGAGGGCCTGGCCAAGACCGCCGGGATGATCACCGGCGCTGCGCTGATCATGGTCTCGGTGTTCGCCGCCTTCGCGCTGGCCGATATCATCACGATCAAGAGCATCGGCGTCGGGATGGCGATCGCCGTCCTGATCGACGCGACCATCATCCGGGTCCTGCTCGTCCCGGCGACCATGCGCCTGCTGGGCGACTGGAATTGGTGGGCGCCCGGGCCGCTCAAGCGGTTCGCCGATCGGCTCGGGTTCGACCACGTCGAGGACGAGGTCGGCGAGCCGACCGCCGGGGCGTCCCGGCCCGAGCTGGAGGGAGTCGCCGGGTGACCGACGAGGAACGACCGGTCCTGCGGGGCGAGGTCGAGGAGCCGGGATCCGGGACAGGGCGCGGAAGCGCCTTCCGGTTCGAGACCCGGACCTGGACCTGGGGCGACGAGGACGTCCGTCGCGGTCTGCCGTGGATCGGCGTGTTCCTGGTGGTCTTCGGCGGGATCCTTCTGCTCGGGCAGGCCTACCCCCAGGCGCACATCCTCGGGTCGGCGCTGACGACGGCGTTCGGGGTGGCCTTGCTCGTGTCGTGGGCGACCGGGCGGGGCTGGGGCCTGTACCCCGGGCTGTTCATCACGGCCTACAGCCTGCCGGGGCTGCTGGTCGACGTCGGGGCGATCCCGGCGGGCTCGGGATATGGCACGTTCCTGTTCGGGGTCGGGCTCCTGGCCGTCGCCGGGATGCGCTGGGCGGCCCGGCGCCAATGGGGCTGGCAGCTCGTCGTCGGGGCGATCCTCGCCTTCGCCGGCGGCTCGGAGATCGCCTCGCGACTGTGGCCGGGGTTCCCCGGGCTCGGCGACCTTCTGCTGCCGATCGTCCTGGTGGTCCTGGGCCTCCTGATCATCACCCGCGCCGGCCGGCGATAGGCCGACCGGATGGCGGATCCACGAGGATCCAGGTCAGGAGGACACTCGGTCAGCCCTCGCTGCCCACCTGGGCGACGGCCGCATCGAGGGCCGCGGTCAACCCGCTCGCGATCCGCCCGAGCTCGTCGTCGCTGACGACGAACGGTGGACCGAGCAGGATCGAGTCGCCGTCGACGCCGTTCGCCAGCCCGGTCCCGCTGTACAGCAGCAGCCCGTCCGCACGAGCCGTGCGGAGCACCGACTCGGTCAGGCGCACGGAACGAGGGAACGGCGACCGGCTCTCGCGGTCGGCGACCAGCTCGATCCCGAGCATCAACCCACGCCCGCGGATCTCGCCGACGTTGGGGTGTTCGGCGAGTCGCTCGTCGAGCAGGTCGCGAAGGCGCTCGCCCTTGGTCGCGCTGGCCGCGACCAGGTCCTCGGTCTCGAGGATCCGGAGGACCTCGCGGGCCACCGCCGCACCGACCGCATGATGGCTGTAGGTGAAGCCGTGGACGAAGCCGGCGCCCGGCGCCGTGACCATGGCGTGGACCGCTGCGGATGCCGCGACGAACCCGAACGGCCAGTAGCCGGAGGTCGCGCCCTTGGCGGCGACCAGGATGTCCGGACGAACGCCCCAGTGATCGGCTCCGAACCAGCGCCCGGTCCGCCCGAACCCGGTCATCACCTCGTCGAGGATCAGGAGGACGCCGTGGCGGCGACAGATCTCGGCCACCGCCGACCAGTAGCCGTCGGGCGGGACCGCCGCGGCGAGGGTGGCGCCGACGATCGGTTCGGCCACGAACGCCGCGACCGTCCCGGGTCCGGCGGACTCGATCGCCCGCTCGAGCTCGGCCGCGAGCTCCTCCGTGGTCGCCAGGGCGTTCGCGCCGGGCTCGCCGGCACGGTACGGATAGGCGGCACTCAGATGGCGGAAGCGTCCGAGCCAGCCCTCGTACGGACGGCGCAACGTCTTGCGCCCCGACAGGTCGAGCGCGCCGATCGTGTTCCCGTGATAGCTCCCCCACCGACTGAACACGACGAGCCGATCGGCCTCACCTCGGGCGAGATGGTAGGAGCGAGCCAGCTTGAGCGCGGTCTCGATCGCCTCGGACCCACCGGACACCGGGTAGATCGCCGGATCGTCGAGCGGCAGGTGGGGACCGAGCTCGACGGCGTACGCCTCGAGCGCGTCGTTCGTGAATGCACTCCCGTGGGCGTACGCCACCCGTCCGGCCTGCCCGGCCATCGCGTCGGCGACCGAACGTCGGCCGTGGCCGACGTTGACGACGATCGCCCCGCCGGCGGCGTCGAGGTACGACCGGCCGCGGTCGTCCCAGATCGTGGCGCCCTCGGCGCGGACGGCGACGGGCGGATCCGGGTCGATCGATCGGCGGAAGACTCGGCCAGCCACCAGCCGAGTCTAGCGGGCCGTCAGCGGGCCGAGGCGGTCGACCGGATCCAGCCCGTCCGACCCGTGAACGTGAGGGCCTTGAGCCAAAGTCGCCCGGCGCCGTCGCGGTGCCGCGCCACCACGACGAAGCGGACACCCGACCGGATGGTGCCCTGTGCAGCCGCCGAGGCGCTCGCCGAGACCCGCAGGAATGTCGCGCGGGTCATGTGCCGGACGGACCGGATGTGCTGCGCCAGCTGGAGCTCCCAGGCGGGCTCGAGGACGTTCGCCAGGTGGGTATGGAGGTACGCCGTGAACGGCGTGAACATCGCCCGGACCCGGTGGACCCGGACGCCCTGGACCAGCGCGCTGATCGCATAGCCCCGTCCGATGTAGACACCCACATGGCTGCCCTGGCCCCATACGATCAGGTCGCCGACCTGCGGGTTCGTCCGCGATGCCAGCCCCCGTGACCGGTACGACACATAGATCCCACGAGCGCTGCGGCTGGTGACCTTCGTCCGCAGTCCGGCCTCCTGGAACACGCGCCACATCAGGCCGCTGCAGTCGAAGCTCGACGGTCCGACTGCGTCGTGCTGGTAGCGGGCACGCAGGTGACTCCGTGCGAACGCCACGACGACAGCCGATGCTGGCACCTTGGCTGCCACGGCGGTGTCGGGGGTCGGCGTCGCTCCGGCCGTCGTCCGGGTCGTGCCGGTCGAGACGACCGGCTGACCGGTCGGGTCGAGGGTCGGGTCGAGGGTCGGGTCGACGGTCGTGCCGTCGGTGACCGGTGCCTCGCTGGACGCTCGCTCGGCGAGCGTGGCCGGCGCGACGGGCGCGGTCAGGATCGCCGGTGGCGGCGTCGGTTCGATGGTCGGTGGCGCGACCTGGCTGGTCGCGAAGGCGGCTTCGGTACCGCTCAATAGAGTGACGACGGCAAGGCTCGTCACGGCCAACGCCCGGAGGCGCATGGGGATCCGGCTCAATGTGCTCCTCTCCACCAGGACATCGCGTTGCGCGCGATGGCGATGGGCTAGGCCGCACGACGGCACGGAAACGTTCCGCAGGAGGATGCCACGCGAGATGCGCGGCAGGAATGAGGACAGCGTCAGCGATGGCTGACGACGAGACGACGACACGAGGTCTGCCGTTCGGCGGCGATCTTCGGTTGTCGTGTTCCCGTTCGGTGGGTCCGCGTTCGGGCGGAGGATACACGGGATCGGCGGGATGTGTCGCCGGCCGCGACCGAAGTCGTTGTCATCGCGCACCGTCGGCGCGTCGGCTGTCGGGCGCGGCGCCGGCGATGGGGCGCGGCGTCGGTCGCCGTCTCGCTCAGTCGGCCTCGCCGACCTCGAATGACTGGAGGCGGCGGATCGCGATGACCAGGGCGACCGCGAACACGGCGGTGGCCAGCGCGACCGCCGTCGTCCCATCGAGGCGCTCGGGCCCGTTCGAGCCGGCAGGGCCGCCGATCGACTGGGCCACGCCGAGGGCGTACTGGCGGATGCTGAACGTCCGAGTCCCGGCGAACAGCCCGGCCAGGATCCCCTCCCAGACGAGCACGTAGACCAGGCCGATGGCCAGCGCGCGGGACGTCACAAGGCTCAAGGCCAGGAAGACCATCACGTACAGAGAGGCCGCGATGGCGGTCCCGGCGGCATAGCCGAGCGCGTGCGGCAGCCAGGTCGAGCCCGAGCCGAGCAGGGCGGCCGAGGCGAACGCGGCCGGCGCCGTGACGACGACGGCGAGACCGGCCGCGACGACGACCTTGGCGACCACGATCCGCCAGCGAGCGATCGGCTTGGCCAGGAGGTACACAGCGGTCCCGTCGTCGAGCTCGGAGCCGAGCGCCGAGGTCCCGAACACGAGGGCGACCAGCGGAACGAGGGTCGAGATGACCAGCCGATCGACCACGGTCGCGGTGACCGTGTCCAGGTTGGTGGCCCGACCGGAGGCGCGGACCAGCAGTGCGACGAGGATCGGCAGCGCGCAGAGCAACGTGACGAGGAGCGTCCGCCGCCGGCCGGCGAGAGCGCGGAACGTCAGCCCGGCGATCGCCCGGATCACCCGCCCACCCGCCTGATCATCGCCCCACCAGGTAGCCGAACACGCTCTCGAGGTCCTCGTCGGTCGGCCGGACTTCGAACAGCGTCAGCCGCGCATCCTTGGCGACGCCCGCCAGCGTCCGGGTGAACGCCCCGAAGTCCGACGTCCGCACGGACAGCCGGCCGTCGGTCAGCTCGACGCCGTAGACGGCCGTGGTCCCGACCAGACCCGCCGCGAGCCGGCGGTCGTCGGACGAGCGGATCGTGAACGTGTGCGGCCGGTCGGTCATCAGCTTGCGGATCGCCCGGAAGTCGCCCGACGCCGCCAGTCGGCCGGCCACGATGACCAGCACGTTCTGCGCCAGTCGCTCGACCTCCTCGAGGATGTGCGAGCTGAACAGGATCGTCCGTCCGGCCGCGGCCATCTCGCGGAGCATCTCCATCATCTGGAGTCGCTGGCGTGGGTCCATCCCGTTGAACGGCTCGTCGAGCAGGAGGATGGGCGGGTCGTGGACCAGCGCGCCGGCGATCTTCGCCCGCTGGCGCATGCCTTTGGAGTAGGTGCCGATGGGCCGGTCCGCCGCGTCCGTCAGCTCGACCCGGGCGATGGCCCGGTCCGCGGCGATCTCCGGTTCCGGCAGCCGTTGGAGCCTGGCGTTGAGCAGCGCGAACTGCCGCCCGGTCAGGAACGGATAGACGGCCTCGCGCTCGGGGACGAGACCGATCCGACGATAGATCGCGGGATCCCGCCAGGCGGGTGCACCGCGGATGGCCACCTGCCCGGCGGACGGCCGGAGCAGCCCGGCGATCATGTGGAGGAGCGTCGACTTCCCTGCCCCGTTCGGGCCGAGGAGCCCGGTGATCCCGGGCCCCAGGATGAACGAGATGTCGTTCACGGCCACGACGTTGCCGTACCAGCGGGATACGTCCTGGAGTTCGACCGCCGCGCTGGTGTCGAGCGGCCGAGCCGGCCGGGCCGGTCCCCCGTCGGTGGTGCCCCAACCCGGGATCGCGCTGTCGGTCATGCCGCGATCCGCTGGTAGCGGACGACCAGGAAGCCGGCCGAGACGGCACCGACGACGAGTGCGGCCGCGGTGAGGACCCCGACCGGGATGCCCGAGCCGAAGGCCGCGGCATTGGTGGGGACCACGCCGAAGAACCACGCATTCGTGCCGTCGATCAGCGCGCCGACGTCGAACAGGACGACCCATTGCGAGAACCCGCCGAGGTCCAGGCCGATGATGACGGTGGCCACGATGTCGGGGATGATCAACACCCCGAAGATCGCTGCGGTCGCGTAGGCGCGGCGGGACGTCAGCGAGGCGACCGCCAGGGCGAGCGCCGCGGTCGCGACGGCGATGACGACGGTCGACCCGATGACGGCCGGGAGGGTGCCCAGCTCCTTCGAGATCCCGGTCGCCGTGTCGGCGGTCAGCAGGATCGTCCCGATGGTCGTCACGAGCTGCGGCAGGATGAGGATCACCCCGACGCCGACACTCAGGGCGAGGAGCTTGCCGATGGCGTAATCGGGTCGGTGCAGGGCCCGCGAGAAGTACAGGGTCAACGTTCGATAGCGCTGATCGCGGCCGAGCAGCTCGGGTGCCTGCGCCGCGACGAACAGGGTCGGGAAGACCGCGATGATGGGATAGATCCCGTCGTGTCCCGGGACGAGCTGGACGTTCTCGAAGCCGGCTCGCCCGGCCAGCGCGCGGACGGCGACCAGGATCGCCGCGATGAGGGTGGGCAGGCCGATGCAGATCAACGGCAGGATCTTGGCCCGCCCGCTCCGGCCGATGCCGAACACGCTCCGGAGCGAATGGCGGAACAGCGCCACGACCGCGTGCCGGCGCCCGAGGCGCGGACCGTCGTAGCGGCGGTAGCCGAGGTCGTAGATCGACCCGGTCACCGGAACAGGTCCTCGAGGGTGTGCCGGCGATTCTCGATCCGGATGAGCGGCAGCTCGAGCTCGGCCACAGCGTCACGGATCAGGTCGTACGGCGCGATCCCGTCGAGCGCCACCTGCAGGGCGCGGGCGTCACCGTCGACGGGTGCGGCCGTCGCCCGGACGCCGCGTGCCGTGAGCGCGGCGACGAGCGCGTCGCGCCCGTGCTCCACCTCCACGGTCAGGATCCCGGTCTCGGAGGTGAACGCCGACATCGCGTCGGCGCGGAGGAGCTTGCCGGCGTCGATCGCGACGAGGAAGTCGCAGACCTGCTCGATCTCGCCCAGGAGGTGGCTGGCGAGGATGACCGTGATCCCGAACTCCTGGCCGGTCCGCTGGACGAGGTCGAGCATCTCGTCGCGGCCGGATGGATCGAGACCGTTGGTCGGCTCGTCGAGCAGGAGGAGGCGCGGGTCGTGGACGATCGCCTGCGCCAGCTGGGCGCGCTGGCGCATCCCCGTCGAGTAGCCGCCGATCGGGCGGTACCGCTCCTCGTACAGGCCGACGTGGCGCAGGACATCGGAGGTCCGCTCGCGCGCGGCCGCGCTCGGCAGGCCCGAAAGCTGGGCGAGGTGGGCGACGAGCTCGGTCGCGCTGATGTCCGGCGGCATGACGTTGTGCTCGGGCATGTAGCCGACGTACTGCCGGAGCATCGTGCCGTGGATCGCCGGGTCGATCCCGAGGACGGCGACCGAGCCGCTCGTCGCCGGGAGGAGCCCGAGCAGGATCTTGATCAGGGTGGACTTGCCCGCGCCGTTCGCCCCGACGAGGCCGATGATCCCGCGGCCGAGCTCGAGGGACAGGTCGTCGAGCGCGGTGACCGTGTCGAATCGCTTGGTCAGGGCATCGACGCGCACGACCGGCGCGTCGGGTCCGGGCTCGATGGGCTGGGCCGTCACGAGTCCATGGTAACGGGCACGATCGGGCGACAGGGCGGATCCATGCGTCCCGGGGGCGTCCGCCGAGTAGGCTGGTACGAAGCAGTCGCGAGCGAGGAGGCACGACGATGACCGATCCGATCCAGCCCGGAGCCGACGACGGGCCGTCCGTCCCCGATCTGGCGCCGGCGGTCCCCGAGATCGAGACCACGGCGATGGCGACGCCGACGGACGGGGAGGCCGGCGAGCCGGCGGTCGCCGAGCCGGAGGTGGCCGAGGAGGCGGCTGCTGCAGCGCCGCCGCCGCCTCCTCCGCCGGTCGAGCCCCAGGCACCCGAGGCCGCCTGGACGATGCCGCCGCGAGTCATCGCCGGCCCCGCACCGGGGATCGCCTTCGTCGGCTTCTGGCGCAGGTTCGTCGCGTTCATCATCGACGGCGTCATCTTCTCGTTCGTGTTCTGGGCCGTGGCCGCGCTCGTGTTCTCCCGCGCCGACTACGAACGTTGGCGAGAGCTCCTCAAGATCGACCCGGTCTCCGGACGGGTCCTCGCCACGAACGCTGAAGTCCTATCCGTGATGGGCGACCTCATCGGCCTGACGATCGCGGTGTTCGGCCTGTTCTGGCTGGCCCACGCCCTGTACCACATCATCTTCTGGACCTGGCGCGGCGGGACGATCGGCCAGCTTGCCCTGGGCATCCAGATCCGGCGCGAATCGGACGGGACGCGGATCGGGTTGGGGACCTCGATCATCCGCTACATCGGCTACCTCATCTCGTTCTGGGTCTTCTACCTCGGCGTCATCTGGATCGCCTTCGACGGCCGCAAGCAGGGTTGGCACGACAAGATCGCCAACACCCTGGTCATCCGGCGCGCCGATTGACGACGCGACGGGTCGCCATTTCGGCGGCCTACTTCGTGTAGGCGCCCTCGGGGTCGAGCTCGACCCGGATCAGTCGCAGCTCTTCGGGGGTCGGCTCGGGCGTCGTCACCACCGTGGCCGCCAGGCGCGGCTCCCAGCCGATCGTGTCGCGCACGGCGTCGAGCGTCGCCCCGGGGTGGAGCGAGTCGAGACGCATCTCGCCGCTTTCGTCGAAGTGGTAGATGCCGAGATCGGTGACGACGACCGAGGGGCCTATCCCGAGCCACCCTTGCTCGCGACGGATCCGCGCGGCATTCTCGGCGCCGCCGAGGTTGCCCGGGCTGGTCCGGAAGTCGATCCGTTCGACGAACGAGCGCTTGGACTGGCGCATGATCACGAACACCTGGCGGGCGTTGATGGCGATCTCGCAGGCGCCACCGGACCCCGGCAGACGCGTCCGCGGATGGGCGTAGTCGTCGCCGATGACGGTGGTGTTGATGTTCCCGTAGCGGTCGATCTGAGCCGCCCCGAGGAAGCCGACGTCGATCAGGCCGCCTTGCAAGTAGAAGCTGAACAGCTCGTACATGCTGGTCACGGCGGTCGCTCCAGTGACGATCGTCGGATCGCCGATGCTCAGCGGAAGGCGGGCCGGCTCGGCGCCGAAGACGCCGGCCTCGTAGACCAGCTCGAGGTCGGGCGTCACGGTCCGCTTCGCGAGGTTGACCGCGATGTTGGGCAGCCCGACGCCGACGAAGCAGACGTGCTGACCGGCCAGCTCGCGGGCAGCGGCCACGATCATCATCTCGGACTTCGAGAACGCCGCGTCGGTCATCGCGCGCGCCCCGCCGGGATCGTGCCGCGAGGGGCGGGCCCGGCGGACGTTTGATCGCCGCTGATGCGAGGCGGCGCATCGGTCCGGGGATCCCCGACGCCGGAACCCGGTGCGTCGATGCGGCGACCCGCATCGTCGAGGGTCCGGCGCCTCGACCCAGCCATCATGGGACATCCTCGAGCGCGGTGAAGACCCGCTTCCCGAGGGCGCGCGCCGTCGCGACCATCCGATCGGCCCCGGCCGACGGCCCCCCGATGCGGAGGCAGGCATCGCACCTGGCGAGGACCCGTTCCGCGACGGGATGGAAGATCTCCTCGAACGCCCCCTCGCCGGCGCCGTCGGCCTCGGCCGCGTCGATCAGCGGGAGGGCGAACCATTCGCCCATGACCGGCAGGTGGCCCCGTCGGTAGAGCTCGAGGGACGTCCGGGTCATCGCATCGACGTTGGCCTGGATGCGCATCGGATCGCCGTCCGTGCCCGACCGGTACGGACCCGCGACGAGGATCATCAGCGGCTCGCTCACCGGTACTGCCCGTAGTCGACCGACCCGGACGGCGCGACGCCGCTCGGCAGCAATGACGCCAGCCGCTCAGAGCCGAGCTTGTCGAGGTAGGCCCTCCGCCCGTCCAACCCGTACACCCACTCGTCGAGCCAGGCCTGGACCGCCGCCTCGTCACGGCTGATCGGATCCCAGTCAAGGTAGAACCGGTTGTCGCGGTCGTACGCGCCCTGGACGTAGGACGGGTGCGCGCCCCACGGTTCCACGACCACGGCGTCGACCACCAGACCGGGGATGATCGTCCGGTTCGGGTCGGCGCGGATCACGGCTTCGTCGACGAGCTCCTCGACCACGACGATCACCCGTTCCGCCGCGAACGCCGCTTCCTTCTGGCAGCCGAGCAGGCCCCAGACCTGGGTGTTGCCGCTGGCATCGGCCCGCTGGGCGTGGACGATCGTGACGTCCGGGCGGAGCGGCGGGACGGCGTAGACGATCCCGTCGCCGTACGGGGACTCGATCGGCCGGATGAGCGGATTCGCCTTGGGCAGGTCGGTCTCGAAGTACGACCTGAGCGGGTAGAACGGCAGGTTGGCTGCCCCGGCCGTGTACCGCCCGACCATCCCGAAGTGGCTGTATTCCTCGAGCTCGAGCGGCGCCGGGTCGGCGTTCTCGATGCGGCGACGGATGGCGTTGAGCCCGCCGACACCGGGATTCCCAAGCCAGCTGAAGATCAGCTTGCGCGCGACGCCGCCCGCCACCATCTGGTCGTAGATCAGGTCCGGGGTCAGGCGGGCCAGGGTCAGGTCCCGCTTTCGCTGGCGGATGATCTCGTGACCCGCGGCGAACGAGATGAGGTGGGTGAACCCCTCGATCGCGACGGTGTCGCCGTCACGAACGATCGCGGCGATCGCGTCGCTCATCGTCGCGACCTTCGACGTGCTCACGCGGCGGTGTCGATCCTCACCGGTCGATTATCGCGGGCGCCGGCCCGAGCCGCTTCCCCGCGGGCGCCGTTCTGCGTAGGATGCGGACGGGGTGGGAGCGGGCCCGCGCGGGGCGCCGCGACCCGCAAGGGAGTGGAGGAAGATCCGTGACGTCGTCCCAGCGCGTCTCGGCCGGTTGGGCTCCCGCCGCCCGCGGCCTGTTCCTTGTGGCGATGGCGCTGTTCGTCGTCACGGTCACGATCGGCATCGTCAACGGCCTCGACCTCTACGAATTCGACCACAACCAGCTGCTGACCCACGTCCACTCGGGGACCCTGGGCTGGATCACGTTGAGCCTGGTCGCGGCCGCGTTCTGGCTGGTCCGCCGGGCCGACCGGCGACTGGCGATCGCGCTGGCGATCCTCGTCCCGATCTACGTCGCCGCGTTCTACTCGGGGAACTTCACCGCCCGCGCGATCACCGGGACGCTGCTCCTGGTGGTGATCCTCTGGCTGGTCGGCTGGACCTGGATCGCCCTCAGCCGCGAGCCGACCATCCCGCTCCTGGCGGTGACGCTCGGCCTGACCAGCTTCGCCTACGGCGCGGTCATCGGCGTCCTTCTCCAGATCCAGTCCGCGAGCGGCACGAGCCTGTTCCCGGGCGGATCGGACGCGGTGGGCGCCCATGCCGGGACGATGGTCTTCAGCTATCTCATCCTCGTCGCCATGGGCCTGCTCGAGTGGCGGGTCATCGGCCTCCGGAGACATTCGCGCGGCGGCATGGCCCAGGTCTTCGCCCTGTTCGGCGGCGGACTGCTCCTCGCGCTGACCCTGCTGTTCCTCGACGCGAGCGCCGTCCAGGCGGTCGGCGGGGTCTACCTCCTCGTCGAGCTGTTGGCCGTGGCGTTGTTCATCGGCCGGGTCCTCCCGTCGGCCGTGCGGCTCGACTGGCGCAGCGCGACGCCGGAGCGCCACCTGGCGACCTCGGCGTTGTTCGTCGTCGTGGCCACCGCGATCTTCCTGTACGTGGTCTTCCTGTTCATCTCGACCGGCGATCCGAACAAGATCCCGGCGGGCGTCCTCGTCGCCAGCGACCACGCCGCGTTCATCGGCGTCATCACGAACCTGATCTTCGGGCTCGCCCTCAGGCTGGCTGCGGACCGCCGCTTCCGCTGGGCCTGGGCCGACCAGGTCGTGTTCTGGGCGATGAACGGCGGGCTGGTCGTGTTCCTGCTCGGGCTGATCGCGGTCTCGCCCGAGCTCAAGCGGATCGGTGCGCCGGTCATGGGGACCGCCATCCTGCTCGGCCTGGTGATCATCGCCGGGCGGCTGTGGTCCTCGGACCTGAGCACCGCCGACGAGGTCGACACGATCGTCAGGGCCTGACCCTGGCGCGGCGGCGTCCACCGGCAGCTCAGATCGCCGCTTCGACCCCGGTCATCGCGCCGGCCGCCCTGGCGGCCTCGAGGATCTCGCCGTGCTCCCCGGCGACGTCGGCGACGCCTTCGCCGAAGATCCGCAGGGCCGTGGCCATCTCGGTCGCGGTCACGGTCAGGGCGGGCGACATCCGGACGCTGGACCTGCCGCACTCGAGGACGAGCAGGCCGCGCTCGAAGCAGGCCCATTGGACCTCCTCGGCGTGGTCGGGCGTGTCGAACTCGACCCCGAGCATGAGCCCCTTGCCGCGAACGTCGGTGATCAGCTGCGGGAAGAGCAGCTTGAGTCGCCGAAGCGCGGTCAGCGCCTGCGTGCCTCGGGCGGCCGCGTTGTCGATCAGGCCGTTCTCGAGCAGGTCGATCGTGGCCAGCGCCGCCGCGCAGGCGACCGGGTTCCCGCCGAACGTCGAGCCGTGCGCCCCGGCGCCCCACGCCTCGAGCAACGACGCGTTCGCCACGAGCGCACCGAGCGGCATCCCGCTGGCGATCCCCTTGGCCGTCAGCAGGATGTCCGGCTGGACGCCCCAGTGCTCGATCGCCCACATCCTCCCGGTCCGTCCGGCGCCCGACTGGATCTCGTCGGCGATCAGGAGGATGCCGTGCTTGTCGCAGATGTCGCGGAGACCCTGCAGGAACCCGTCCTCCGGGACGATGTAGCCACCCTCGCCCTGGATCGGCTCGACGATGATCGCCGCGACCTCGTCGGCCGGGACGAGCTTGTCGAAGAGGACCTCGTCGAACCAGCGCAGGCCCTCGACCGAGCCGAACGGGGCATGGAAGACGCCCGGCAGGAGCGGTCCGAACCCGGCGTGGTACTTCGCCTTCGAGGCGGTCAGGCTGACGGAGCCGTAGGTCCGGCCGTGGAATGCACCCAGGAACGCGACGACATACGGCCGATGGGTCGCATAGCGGGCCAGCTTGATGGCCGCCTCGACGACCTCGGTCCCCGAGTTCCCGAGGTAGACCCGCGACGGGCCGGCGATCGGCGAGATCCCGGCGATCCGCTCGCAGGTCTCGGCGTAGATCGGCAGGTAGAAGTCCGAGGCGCTGAAGTGGATCAGCTCGGCCGCCTGCTCCTTGATCGCCGCGACGACCTGCGGATGGCTGTGGCCGGTCGAGTTGACCGCGATCCCAGCCGCGAAGTCGAGGAACAGGTTGCCGTCGATGTCCTCGACGGTCAGCCCTTCACCGCGGACCGGCACGATCGGATAGGCACGCGGCAGGCTGGGCGACGTCCACGTCTCGTCGTAGGCCACGTGCGCGCGCGCCTTCGGACCGGGGACCTCGGTGATGAGGTCGGGGACCGGGCGCGAACCCGCCAGACGCGACGAAACCTGGCTCACCGTCTCACCTCGAGCGAATAGAAAGTATGCAGACTGGATACTCCCGGAGTCTACCAGAGGGCCCGTGTAGGATTCGGTCCCATGCCGCCTCCCCCACGGTTCGGACTGTTCATGAGCCAGTCCGGGTTGGGCTGGCAGGAGGTGCTCGACGGCTTCCTGATGGCCGAGGAGCTGGGATTCGACCACGGCTGGCTGGTCGACCACCTGGTCGACACCGACTTCGGGCCCGGAACGTCGTGCCTCGAGGCCTGGACGCTGCTGGCCGCGATCGCCGCCCGGACGAGCCGGATCCGCATCGGCGTCCTCGTCACGAGCAACACCTTCCGCCACCCCGCGCTCCTCCTCAAGGAGGCGGTCACCGTCGACCACATCAGCGGCGGGCGGCTGATCCTGGGGATCGGGTCGGGCTGGAACGTCGACGAGCATCGTCGCTACGGGATCCCCCTCCAGCCACCCGCCGAGCGGGTCAGCCGGCTCGAGGAGGCGGTCGAGCTGATCGATCTCCTCCAGCGCCAGGATCGGACGACGTACGACGGCCGGTTCTATCGGGTCGAGGACGCGCCGCTCGATCCGCGACCTCTTCAGCAGCCCAGGATCCCGCTGCTCATCGCCGCGCATCGGCCACGGATGATCCGGCTGGCGGCCCGGTTCGCCGACCAGTGGGACACCTTCCCGACGATCGCCGGCGCCTCGACGGATGGGGTGGCCCTGTCGGTCGCCGAGCAGGCCGGGATCTTCGAGGAGGCATGCATCGCTGCCGGCCGGGATCCGATCCGGGATCCGTCGCTCGACCTGGTCCGAGGCGCCCGACGTGCTCGCCTCGATCCACGGGATCGAAACGTTCGTCGAGACGCATCGGGACCTCGGCTTCACCGACTTCAGCGTGGTCCTGCCGCAACCGGGCGCCCGCGGCGTGATCGAGGACTTCGCCAGGGACGCGATGCCCCGGCTGCGAGCCGAGGGCGCGACATCGCATCCGGCGGCCGAGCGACGGGCCTAGTACCGCGAGGCGTACCGTCGGGCCATCCGGCCTAGGCAGGACGGGTCGAGGGTTTTGGCCCCTACGGCCTATCGCCATCCCGGCACTCCGGCGGTAGGCTCGGATCGTGGCTACCGTATCGACCGACACGCGTCGAGCCGGCGGACCGATCACCTACTACACGGTCCTCCGCATCCCCACGGACGCTGATCGCGAGACCATCCGGAACGCGTATCGCGCGCTGGCCCGCATGTTCCACCCCGACACGGGCGGCGATGCGGAGACGATGGCCGTGGTGAACAAGGCCTGGGCGGTGCTCAGCGATCCGGAGCAGCGCGCGGCGTACGACCACCGGATGGGGATCGAGCCGGTGGTCAAGGTCGCCGCCGCGCCCCCGGAACCGGCGATGGGCTCGCCATTGACGAACCGGATGAGGACCGCCACCGGGACGGTCCTCGACTTCGGCCGGTATGAAGGCTGGACGATCGACCAGCTCGCCCGACACGACCCCGAGTACCTGGAGTGGCTCGAGCGCACGCCACTCGGTCGACCCCTGCGGGCCGAGATCCAGGCCGTCCTCGCCGACCGTCGCTGACGCTCGGTCGTCGATCCTGAGGCCCGGGCGGCCACTGAGCCTGCCTCGCCGCGGACATGGCCTCCGGCTATGCTCGTGCTCGTGATCACGCAGCGACCCGGGTCCGGGCTCGACGGCCTCCGTTCGGCCGAGTCGGTCCTGACCGGAGCCTGGCTGGACGGCTCACCCTTCGTCGCGTCCCACCCCGGCGACCTCGAATGGTGGTACGCCTCGGTCGCCCCGCGCGCGCTCGACGAGCACCTTCGGCTGTGGTCCGCCCACGCCGGCGTCCACGCCTGGAGCTGGGTCCAGGGTCACCTGGTCCGCTGGGAGATCCGGCCGACCGACCCGACGACCGACCGCCAGACGCTGGATGCCCTCCTGCAGGCAGCCATCGACGAGATCCCGGGCCGGGTCGAAGCCTGGGCGCCCGAGGACGACGCGGCGACGCTCGCGACCCTCGACCGCCTGGGGTTCCGGCCACGAACGCTCCGGCTCTCGCAGTTCCAGCGCCGGGTCGACGATGCTGTCCCGATCGCAGACGCGGTCCTGCCGGCCGGCTACCGGTTGCGCCACCTGGAGGGCCCCGGCCAGATCCCGGCCCGAGTCGCGATCCATCGGGCGGCGTTCCCGTCGTCGACGATGACGGCCGAGCAGTACGCCCGTCTCACCAGCCTGCCGACCTACCGCTACGAGGACGACCTGGTGGTCGAGGCGCCGGATCGATCGCTCGCGGCGTTCGCCATCGCGTGGTGGGATCCTGCCGCCAGGGTCGGTGAGTTCGAACCGGTCGGGACGCATCCGGATCATCGACGCCTCGGCCTTGCACGGGCGCTCCTCGCCCGCGGCCTGGCGAGCTACCGCCAGCGCGCGGCACGCATGGTCCAGGTCTATGCGCTGTCGGACAACCCGCCGGCCGAAGCGCTCTACCCAGCGGTGGGGTTCGTCCGTCGCCGTCATCGCCTGCATCTCGTGCGGCCGGGCGAGAGCGAAGCCGGTCGAGCGTAGGCGCACCGTGGGCCGGCTTCCGCCGGTCAGCTACCCGAGAGCGCCATCCGACGGCGACGTGCAGACTGACCGTCCCTCGTCGGCTCGCAGCGGATCGGTGCCGATCCGATCCGACGGCGTCCGACGCACCGTTGGAGAAGGAGGTAGGCGATGGTCGCGCATAAGCGAGTGTTCTCGGGGTTCTCCGTCGATGACATCCCCGCGGCCCGGGCGTTCTATGCCGGGACGCTCGGCCTGACGGTCACCGACGGGCCGATGGGCAACCTGGACCTGTCGCTCGGCGACGGGGCCAACGTCTTCATCTACCCCAAGCCGAACCACGAACCGGCGACGTTCACCATCCTGAACATCGTGGTCGATGACATCGAGCGGGCGGTGGACGAGCTGACGGCCGCCGGTGTCTCGTTCGAGCACTACGAGCTCCCGGAAGGCACGACGGACGCCCGGGGGATCGTGCGGGATCAGGGCCCGGCGATCGCCTGGTTCAAGGATCCGGCGGGCAACATCATCTCGATCCTCGAGGTGTAGCGCCCGCACCGACCCGTCCCGCCGGGTCAGGTCGACCGTCAGTCGACGATCGTCTGGCTCTGCTCCCGCATGAACTGCTGGACGTAGTAGAAGCCACCGCCGGCCTTGCCGGTCGCCGTGCTCCCCTTCCAGCCGCCGAAGGGCTGGATCCCCGGCCAGGCGCCGGTGGTCGCGCCGGCGCGCCGGTTGACGTAGATGACGCCGGCCTCGATCTGGTCGAGGAACTGTTCGACCTCGGCTTTGTCGTCGGAGTAGAAGCCGGCTGTCAGGCCGAGGTTCGAGGCGTTCGACAGGCGGAAGGCCTCGTCGATCGAGTCGACCGCGGCGACCGCCGTGAACGGGACGAAGAGCTCGTCGCGGAAGAGACGATGATCCTTGGGCAGATCGACGACCACCGTGGGAGCGACGAACGAGCCGCTCTCGAGCCCGCCTTCGGTCACCCGCTCGCCACCGACGACCAGCCGCCCGGCCGACCGGGCCTCGGCGACGGCCTCCTCGTAGCGGGCGACGGCCCTCGCGTTGATGACCGGGCCCAGCCAGTAGCGACGGTCGGTCGGGTCGCCGATCGTGATCGCCTCGGTCTTCTCGACCAGGCGGCGGACCAGCTCGTCGTGGACGGGCCGCTCGACGTAGACCCGGCTGTTGGCCGAGCACTTCTGCCCGGAGAACCCGAAGGCCGAGCGCATGATCCCCTCGGCCGCCTCGTCGAGATCGGCGTGACGCGACACGATCGCCGGGTTCTTGCCGCCCATCTCGACGATGACCGGCTTGGGAAAGACCTTGGCGAAGTTCTTGTACAGCCCGAAGCCGACCTCGAACGAGCCCGTGAAGATGATCCCGTCCACGCCCGGGTTGGTCTGGAGCTCGTCGCCGACGGTCTCGCCGGGACCCATGACCATGTTGAACACGCCGTCGGGCACGCCGGCATCGCGCATGGCGCGGAGCAGGCACGCGCCGGACAGCGGCGCATCGGAGGACGGCTTGTAGACGACGGTGTTGCCGGCCACGAGCGCGCCGCCGGCCGGCCCGCCCGACAGGGCGAACGGGAAGTTGAACGGGCTGATCACCGCCCAGACGCCGTACGGCTTGAGGACCGAGCGGGTGTGGACCGTCTCGTCCCCGAGGTTGCCCATCGGGTCGTCGAAGCCGTGGTTGCGCTCGACCATGTCGCACGACCAACGGATCAGGTCGGCGGTCTCCTCGACATCGCCGAGCGCCTCGAGCCGGTTCTTCCCGACCTCCATCGACAGCAGGGCGGAGAACTCCATCTGGCGCTCGCTGATGACGTCGGCCACCCGGCGCAGGATCTCGACGCGCTCCTGCCACGGTCGATGGCCCCATGACGGGAAGGCCTCCCGGGCGGCCGCGATGGCGTCCTGGACGTCGTTCCGGGTCCCCTTCGCGAAGGTGCCCATCACCGAGCCGTCGATCGGGGTCCGCTTCTCGAAGGTGCCCTCGCCGTCGCGTTCCGCGCCGCCGACGAAGTTCCGGTAGTAGCCGCCGAGCATCGTCCGGGCCTTGGCGAGACCCGCTTCGTACAGCGCGTGGAGCTCCTCGTTGTCGTTGCGGAGCGTGGCGTAGGTGATCTTCAGGCGTGGGGTCGCCTCGGTCGACATCGTTGGGTCTCCGTATCTCCGGCTGGCGGGCGGTCTGACGTGACCTTCAGTGTACGAGTTCGGCGGCGACCGGCGCCTCAGCCGAGGGCCCGGACGACATCCAGCAGGGTAGGCAGGACGACATCGGGAGGACGTCCACCGCGCGACCCGGCGACGGCCTCGACGTCCGCCCGCCCGTGCTTGCCCGACAGGACGAAGGCACCGCGCAGCCCGACCCGCTGGGCGGCCAGGATGTCGGTCCGGACGTCGTCGCCGACCATCGCGATGGCGTGCCGTGTCAGCCGAGGCCCACCTCCTCGACGGACCTCGGCCGCCAGCTCCGCGGCCGCTCCGCGGAAGAAGTCCGGCGCCGGCTTGCCGAGGATCCGGGCCGGTCGCTCCGTGGCGAACTCCAGCCCGGTGACCATCGCGCCCGAGTCCAGCGTCGGACCGTCCGGCGTCAGCCACCACGGGTTCCGATGCATCCCGATGAGCTCGGCCCCGTTCCTGACGAGGCGGAACGCCCGGTTCAGGTTGTCGAAGGTGATCGCTTCGGGCGCGTCGCCGATGACGACCGCGGCCGCGCGCGCATCGGGCCGGTCCGCTTCCTCGCCGGTCATCAGCCGCTGGCCCGCGAACTCGGTCAACGCGTCGGTCGACGCCATCACGAAGAGCGGTCCCCCGGGATGGTGGTGACGGGTGAACGCGGCGCTGGCCGACAGGGCGCTCATGATCCGGTCGGCCGGGATCGGGGCTCCGAGGCGGCTCCCCCAGCGCGACAGGCTGGCCCGGCTGATCAGCGACGTGTTCGTCACGATCCGGTACGGGATCTTTCGTTCGTCGAGCTCCGCGAGCGCCTCGCGGGCGCCGGGCAGCAGCTCACCTTTGAGCACGATGACGCCGTCGAGATCGAGCAGGAGCGCGCGGACACCGGCCAGCGCGGTGCGAGGGGTCATCCGTCGGATGGTACCCGTCTGCTAGGCTCCGGCGATGGGACTGCTCGACGGCAAGAAGGCGCTCATCTTCGGGGTCGCCAACGACCACTCGATCGCCTGGGGGATCGCCCGGGCGTTCCACGACGCCGGAGCCACGGTCGGCTTCAGCTCGGTCGAGAGCCTGATCGAGAGGCGGGTGCGCCCCCTGGCGGCCTCGATCGGATCGACCTTCGTCGAGCCATGCGACGTCCAGTCCGATGACGAGATCCGGGCCGTCATGGCGAAGTGGGGCGCCGTGCACGGACGGCTCGACATCCTGGTCCACGCCCTCGCATTCGCCCGCCGAGAAGACCTCGAGGGCAGCTTCGTCGACACCTCGCGAGACGGGTTCACCCTGGCGCTCGATGTCAGCGCCTACTCGCTGGTGGCGCTGGTGCGCGAAGCCCGACCGTTCCTGGATGCCGGTTCGAGCGTGATCACCCTGTCGTATTACGGCTCCGAGAAGGTGGTCAGCCATTACAACGTCATGGGCGTGGCCAAGGCCGCTCTCGAGGCGTCGGTCCGCTACCTGGCGGCCGACCTCGGCCCGGACGGAATCCGGGTCAACGCGATCAGCGCAGGCCCGGTCCGAACGCTCGCCGCGGCCGGCATCGCCGGGTTCAAGAAGATGTACGGCGGGTTCACCGACGTCGCCCCGCTGCGGGCCAACATCACGCCCGAAGACGTCGGGCGGAGCGCCCTGTATCTCGCGTCGGACCTGTCGAACGCGGTGACCGGCGAGATCCTGTACGTCGACGGCGGCTTCAACATCATGGGCGTGCCCACGTCCGACTGACCGTCCGGACCGCTCGCAGCCCTGCCGGGCCGTCATCAGCCGGATGAGCCGCTCCAGGTCAGCGCCGTGGGATCCGGGCGATCGATCGGCATATGGGCCAGGGCTCCGGCCGCGCACCGCGCACCGCGCACCGCGCACCGCGCACCGCCCACCGCCCACCGCGATGTTCAGCCCACTTCCGATCCTCGATCGACCCGCACCACCCCGGTCTCGTAGGCGAGGACCACCGCCTGAGCGCGGTTGCGGAGCCCGAGCTTCGCCAGGATCCCGGCCACGTGCGACTTGACCGTCGCCTCCGAGACCACCAGCGTCTCGGCGATCTCCGCGTTGCTCATCCCCTGCGCGAGCAGCCCGAAGACCTCGCTCTCGCGTGGCGTGAGGTCGGCCAGGGCACGGGCCGAGGCGTCCACGGACGGCGCGGTCGCCGGTCGGGCGAAACGTTCGACCAACCGGCGGGTGATCGACGGTGCGAGGAGCGCGTCACCGGCGGCCACGGTCCGCACGGCGCCGACCAAATGCTCGGGGGTCACGTCCTTGAGCAGGAAGCCGCACGCCCCGGCTTGGAGTGCGCGGTAGACGTACTCATCGACGTCGAAGGTGGTCAGGATGATCACCCGTGGCGCGGCGCCGGTGGCCGGCCGGGCCTCGGGCCCTGGGGTAGCCGCGGCTGCCGTCCGGGCCTCGAGCGGCGGCGCCGCCGACCCCTCCCCCGCCGCGTCCGAGCCGAGGATCCGCCGGGTCGCCTCGAGCCCATCGAGGCCGGGCATCCGGACGTCCATGAGCACGACATCCGGACGGAAGCGTCGCGCCAGCCGGACGGCCGACTCGCCGTCCGGAGCCTCCGCGACGACGGTGATGTCGGGCTGGGCTTCGAGGATCATGCGGAAGCCGGCCCGGACGAGCGCCTGGTCGTCCGCCACAAGCACCCGCAGCTTCGGTGACGCCGCCGCCCGCCCGGCCGCGGCGCCGGCCCCGGACGCCGTCACGGGACGGCAGCCGACGTGGGCACCGTCATGCGTCGCCCCCCGGCACGGGAAGCCAGGCTCGCACGGCATAGCCGCCGCTCAGCCGCGGGCCGACCTCGAGCCGTCCACCGGCCAACGACGCCCGCTCGCGCATCCCGACGAGGCCGCGTCCGGCGCCTTCTCTGGATCCGGGCGGGCTTGCCAGGCGGCTCCCGCCCGGACCGTCGTCGAGCACCTCGACCCGGAGCTGGTCGGGCTCGTAGGTGAGGTGGACCACCGTCCGCGCGCGGTTGGCGTAGCGGAGCGCGTTCGTCAGCGCCTCCTGCACGATCCGGTAGGTCGTCACGTCGATGCTCGCCGGGAGGGTTCGCCGGTCGCCATCGATCTCGAGCTCCGCCGGCAGGCCGGCGGCTCGCACTCGGCCGACCAGCGCATCGAGCTGGTCGACGCCAGGCTGGGGCGCGAGGCCGCCGCCGTCCGCCGTGGCCAATTCGTCCGGGCCGGCCATCGAGCGCGGCGGCGGCTCGCCGCCGGCCGAGCTCGGCCGACCGTCCGGATCAGCATGGCCAGGCGCGCCGAGGTCGTCGACCTCCGCCAGTGCGCCGACGAGCCGGCGCAGCTCGCTCATCGCCCCGCGACCGGTCGCCTCGATGGCCAGCAGCGACTCCTCCGCCCGGTCCGGCTCGGTCCGCAGCACCTGCCGCGCGGCCCCGGCCTGGATGACCATCACGCTGACGCCGTGGGCGACGACGTCGTGGAGCTCGCGCGCGACATGCCGTCGCTCCTCGGCGACCATCGCCCGCAGACGGGATTCGCGATCGAGCAGGTCGCGTTCGACCGCCTCCTCCCGGGCGACCGCGTCCAGCCGGCGGGTCCGGATCGTGTCGCCGACGATCCACGACGGAGCGAGGATCACCAGCGGTAACACGAGCGACAGTCCGGGGTCGGCGTCCTGGGCGAGGAACCCCACGGTCATCAGGCCGGCCACGGTCAGGACGAAGACCGCCGATCGCGTCCGATCGGGCTGGTACTGGCCGACCGACTCGCCGGCGAGGGCGACCGCCGCGATCTGCACCAGCGGGTTGGCCGTGGCAGCCGCCGTCAGGACCGAGCCGGCGGCGACGAGCGCGAGCACGACCGCCGGCCAGCGGCGCCGCCAGAGCAGCGGCACGACCACGAGCAGCATCGCGGCGTACTCGTCGACCTTCCGATCCTCGCGAACCACGATCAGGGTGCCCAGCGCCAGGACGACGACCGGCAGCACGTCGAGCCACGCCGACGCGGCGAGTCGCGAGCGAGTCGCGCCCGACGGTGCGCCGAGCCGAGAGATCGAGGCCATCGCCGTCACTCTACGCGCGACCTGCGGCACTGCCTATCCAGCCTCGGGAGGTCCCCGGTCATCAGATCGGATGAGCGGGGTCGAGCGTTCGGCCGAGAGGCGAGCGAGTCCGCCCGATCGGACGAGGCCGGTCCGCTCCGTCGGCCGACGACATCGGCCTCCTCGCCTGCCAGCCTCGCGGCAAGGAGGTCCGAATGCAGGCGATGATCACTCTCCGGGACGTGTCCAAGGTCTACGACGGGTCGGCACGGCCGGCGCTCGACGCGCTGTCGCTCGACGTCGAGGCGGGCCGGGTAACCGCGATCATGGGTCCCTCGGGCTGTGGCAAGTCGACGCTGCTCAACCTGGTCGGCGGGCTGGATCGGCCGACTCGCGGTGAGATCGGGCTCGACGGCGTCCGCGTGGACCAGCTGGGCGAGTCCGGCGCCGCCCGGTTCCGGCGGACCAAGGTCGGCTTCGTGTTCCAGTTCTTCCAGCTGCTCGACGACCTGTCGGTGCGCGACAACGTCCTCGTCGCGGCCGAGCTCGCCGGAGCGCCGCGCCAGGAGGCCCGCGCCCGCGCAGAGGAGCTGCTCGGCCAGCTCGGCCTCGGCGACCGGCTGAGTCGCTTTCCGGCCACGCTGAGCGGGGGCGAGCGACAGCGGCTGGCGATCGCGAGGGCCGTGGTCAACCGGCCGGCGGTCCTCCTCGCCGACGAGCCGACCGGCGCCCTGGACACGCAGAACGGCGAGTCGGTGCTGGCCCTCCTCGACGACCTGAACCGGCACGGCCAGACGATCCTGCTGGTCACCCACGACGAGCGCCTCGCGGCCGGCCGGGCACACCGGATCCTGCGGTTGGTCGACGGGTCGATCGTCGGCGACAGCGCCGTCGGACGGGCCGCCTGATGGGCGCCGTGCGGAAGAAGGCGCTGGCCGGGCTCGGCCGGCGCCGGTTGCAGGGCGTGGTGATCACGGCGGTCGTCGTCCTTGCCACGGCGGCCGCGACCATCGCGCTGGACACGCTGGTCGAGGCGCAGGCTCCCTACGAGCATGCCTTTGCCACGGCGAACGGCGCGAATCTGGTCGTCGACTACCGCACCGACGTCCCGGCCGCGCAGCTCGCTGCGACCACGTCGGCATCTCCGGTCACGGCGGCCGCCGGTCCCTGGCCGATCGGCAGTGCCGACGTCGCCCAGGCGGCCGGTGCCAAGGGCGATTCGCGGAACCTCGGTGGCGGTGAGCTGTCGGGTCGATCGGATCCCGCGGGTCCGGTTGACCGGATCGCCGTGTCCGAAGGCCGCTGGTGGGAGCGGCCCGGCGAGATCGTCCTCTCGCAGGACTGGGACAAGCTCGCCGGGCCCGCGCTCGGCGGGACGATCGTGCTCCGCGAGACGCCGGCTGGCGGCGGCACGGGGGCAGCTTCCGGGACGGCCCTCGCCGAGCGGACGCTCACCGTCGTCGGGATCGCATCGTCGATCAGCACGCCCGACGTCTTCGGTTGGCTCAGCCCGGACGACCTGATGGCGCTGACGCCGCACCAGGCCGCCGAGCAGGAGATGCTCTACCGGGTGTCGCCGTCCGCGACGACGAACGACCTGACGAGCGCGCTCGAGACGATCACCCGCGGGCTGCCATCCGGGGCCGTCGCCAGCAGCCAGACGTACCTCGCCAGGAAGGCCTCCGTCGACCGGACGGCCAGTCTCTTCGTGCCGATCCTGCTCGCATTCTCGGTCTTCGCGCTCCTCGCCGCGGCGTTCATCATCGCCAACGTCGTATCCGGGATCGTCCTGTCGAGTTACCGCGAGATCGGGGTCATGAAGGCCATCGGGTTCACGCCTGGCCAGGTGACCTGGACGCTGCTCGTCCAGATCCTCATCCCGGTCGCGCTCGGGGCGGTCATCGGCGTCGTGATCGGTTCGGTGCTGAGCCAGCCGGTCGTCGCCGACGCCGCCCGCTCGTTCGGGCTCCCGACGGCATTCAGCCTGTCCGTCCCCGTCGTCGGGACGGTGCTGGTCGCCGCGTTTGCGACCGCGATCGTCGCCGCGATCGGGCCGGCCGTCCGCGCCGGCCACCTGAGCGCCGTCCGGGCGATCACCCGCGGGACGACGCCATCGAGCCGCCCCGACGGCGGCCGGCTCCGTCGGGCGGCGCTCGACCTGCCACTTGCGGCGCCCGTCCGGATCGGCCTGGCGGCCAGCGTCGCCCACCCGTTGCGGGCCGCGATGACCCTCGGCGCCCTGACCGTCGGCGTATCGGCACTCGTCTTCGCCCTCGGGCTGGATGGGTCGCTCGTGCGGGTCGCGGGCCAGCTCGAACGTGACCAGCCGAGCCCGATCCGGATCGTCACCTTCGAAGGGGCAGTGAAGGCCGGCGGCCCGCTGCAGGTCGGACCGGGCGCCGACCCGCGATCCGTGCAACCGCCGTCGGCCCAGGCAGTCGACGCGGCGATTGCCGCAGCTCCCGGAACCGGGCGATCGGTCGCCATCGGCCAGTCGGAGGTCACGGTGCCCGGCCTCGGAGGCGGGATCCCGTTCGTCGGCTACCGGGGCGATGCCGGCTGGGTCGGCTATGCGCTCATCCGGGGCCGCTGGTTCGCCGGGCCCGGTGAGGCCGTTGCACCGACCAACCTGTTCGCGACCGCCGGGCTCCACCTGGGCGACGTCGTGAGGCTCACCGCCGCCGGCCGGTCGGTGAGCGTCCAGCTCGTCGGCGAGATCTTCGACCAGGCTCCCGAGAACCAGGACGATCTCGTCCTGCGCGGCACGTTCGCCGACCTCCTCGCGCTCGATCCCGGGGTCGAGCCGTCGCGCTGGGAGGTGCAGGCGGCCGCCGGCGTCGACCACCAGGACTACGCGGCGGCGCTCACCGCGTCGATCGGCCCGGGGGCATTCGTGGACGTCGTCCGCGATTCGCGCTTCGACGAGGGCTTCCTGCTCTTCGAGGGCGTGATCTCGACCCTCGGATTGGTGCTGATCGTGATCTCGCTCGGCGGCGTGTTCAACACGGTGCTGCTCGAGACTCGTCAGCGGGTCCGTGAGACGGCGGTACTCAAGACGATCGGCATGACCCACCGGCAGGTCGTCGCGATGGTCATCGCGTCGATCGCCCCGATCGGGGTCGTGGCGGGCATTCTCGGCGTCCCGCTCGGGCTGGCCTTCCAGCGGATCGTCCTCGGACTGATGGGCCAGGCGGCCTCGAACACCGGCGTCCCGGAGAGTGCGTTCGACGTGTTCCCGGTCGTCGCGCTGGTGGTGCTCGGCCTGGCCGGACTGGCGATCGGAGCGCTCGGTGCCTGGGTGCCCGCCCACCGTGCCGCGCGCGCCCCGATCGTCGAGACGCTCCAGACCGAGTAGGACCAGGCGGGCTCATTGAGCAGCCCGACGCTGTTCTTCGCGGGCGCCGATCAGCACGGGCTTCGCCGGCGTCGCGAGGCTCTAGCTGGTCGGGGCGGATGGACCCGGTCGTTGGGTCGTCGTTGCCGATTCGCGCCATCGGCGGAAACACGTCGGTTACGGCAGAGGCCTAGACTCGACCCGGGTCGACGAGCCCGACAGCCGACGGAGGAAGCCGACGCCGCGCGCGCCGAGGTCGAGGAGGGCCCTGAGATGGGCAAGCAACCTGCCGTGGTCGACCAGCGACCGACGCCGGCCGACCCGCTCCCCGGGGTGAGCGTCGACCGGAGCATCCCGGGGCCGAAACGGACCCTGCCGCCCGAGCTCGGACCCGACGCGATCGCCGTGCTCGAAGGTCGGACCTTCATGTACTCCGACTCGGTCGGGGACGTCCCGAGGGGCTCGATCGGCGGCCTCGTCCACGCCGACACGCGCTTCCTGAGTCGCTGGGCGCTGACGATCGATGGGGCGCCGTTCCTGGTCCTGCGCGCGGGGATCGTCGACTACTATTCGGCCGAGTTCGTCCTGACCAACCCACGACTCGAAGGGCTCGAGGCGAACAGCGTGGGGCTGCGCCGGCTGCGTTTCGTCGGGAACGGACTCCACGAACGGATCGAGCTCGAGAGCTACCTCCGCGAGCCGCTTCGGATCGAGCTCCACCTCGCGGTCGACAACGACTTCGCCGACCTGTTCGAGATCAAGGACCGGGTCCGCGACCGATCGCAGCAGATCGTGAGAACCCCGGCGTCCGGCCGGTCCGGCCTCACATTCAGCTACGTCAACCAGGGCTTCTCCGCCCAGACGACCCTCGAGGTCTCGGCCGCGGCGACGCGGATCGACGACGACGGCCTGGCATGGACGATCGACTTGCCGGCGCGCGGGACCTGGACCTGCGAGCTGCACGTGCCCCTGACGCTCGGACCGCGCGAGCTCCAGCCGACCCACGCCGGCTTCGGCGACGTCTTCGGCTCGGCGACGGACGACCCGACCCACGCCTGGCTCGAGGACCTGCCCCAGCTCGAGACCGACTCACACCTTCTCGGCGAGGTCATCGGCCGGACCGCTCGCGACCTGGTCGCGCTGCGGATCGAGGCGGAGTACGAAGACCAGGCGATCATGCTGCCGGCCGCCGGGCTGCCCTGGTTCCTCACCCTGTTCGGCCGCGACACGCTGCTCACGGCCTACCAGACGGTGGCCTTCGGTCCGCGGCTGGCCAGGGGCGCGCTGCTGGCCCTCGCCTACTTCCAGGCCACCGCGAGCGACGACTTCCGGGACATGGAGCCGGGCAAGATCCTGCACGAGCTGCGGATGGGCGAGCTCACCCAGCTCGGACTGAAGCCGCATCGCCCGTACTACGGCAGCGCCGACGCGACGCCACTCTGGCTGATCCTCCTGTCCGAGTACTGGCGCTGGTCGGGCGACGCGGAGGTCGTCGGCGCGCTCCGAGACAACGCCATGGCTGCGCTGGCCTGGATCGACGAGTTCGGCGACCGCGATCGCGACGGCTACGTCGAGTACGGGACCCGCTCGTCGCAGGGGCTCGGCAACCAGTGCTGGCGGGACTCGTTCGACGGCGTCCTGTTCGCCGACGGGTCCATGCCGGTCCTGCCGATCGCCACGGCCGAGATCCAGGGCTACGTCTACGACGCCAAGGTCCGACTTGCCGAGCTGGCCGACGGGCCGTTCGCCGACCCGGCGCTGGCGACCCGCCTCCGGCTCGAGGCGACGGCGCTGCGCGAGCGCTTCGAGCGCGACTTCTGGATCGACGCCCGGGGTGGCTACTACGCGATCGGGCTCGACGGCGACAAGCGTCCGATCGACTCGCTGACCTCGAACATCGGGCAGCTCCTGTGGACCGGGATCGTGTCCGAGGAGCGCGCCGCGATCGTGGCCCACCAGCTGATGGCCGATCGGCTGTTCTCGGGCTGGGGCGTCCGGACACTGTCGACCGACGACGACGGGTTCAACCCGATCGGCTACCACCGTGGGACGGTCTGGCCGCACGACAACTCGATCATCGCGTACGGCCTCGCACGCTACGGGTTCCGCGAGCAGGCGAACCGGATCGCGCTGGCGATGCTCGACGCCGCCGCCTTCTCCGGCTATCGGCTGCCAGAGGCGTTCTCCGGCTACCCGAGGTCGCTCGGCCGCTTCCCGGTCCCGTACCCGACCGCGTGCAGTCCCCAGGCCTGGGCCACGGGGGCGCCGCTCCTCCTGCTCCGAGCGATGCTCGGCCTCGAGGCACGCGACGGGCAGGTGACCCTCGACCCGGCCCTGCCGGACGCGATCGGCCGGGTCACGATCACGGGTCTGCGTGCCTTTGGAACGCGTTGGGACGTGGAGGCGGTCGGGCGGCGGGGCACCGCGCGATTCTCGCGCGAAGCCTGACCTCCGCCCTCCGATCGCGTCGCTCAGGCCTCGGCGGCCGCGAGCCGGCAGGCGGCGCACGTCCCGACGATCGTCACGTGGCTGAGGTCGACCGCGAATCCGCGGCTCGCCTCGAGCGAGCCGACGAGCGAGCCGGCCTCGGCCGCCTCGATCTCCCAGGTGCCGCCACAGGACTGGCAGTGGAGATGACCGTGCTCGACCGCGGGCAGGACGTGGAACTCCTCCCGTCCGTCCGCACCGTGGCCGTGGCGCACCAGCCCGAGCTCCTCGAGGACATCGAGCGTCCGGTAGACAGTCGAGGGCGTCGTCTCGGGGTCGATCTCCCGGCACCGGTCGACGAGCTCGCTGCCGGTCACGTGGCCGTCCGTCCGCGACAGGACATCGACCAGCATGCGGCGCTGCGGTGTCCAGCGCAGTCCACGCTCGTGGAGTCGCTCGCGGACCTGCGTCCAGTCGGATGCGAGGTCGATCACGCCCCGATCGACCCGACGATGCGCTGGAGGTCGGGCAGGAGCCCCTGGAGCTGGAAGAAGAACATGAACCCGACGACCAGACTGAAGACCCCGGCTGCCACGCCGAACGCGATGTAGACGCGCTGGCGGGCCTGGCTGGCTCCGAAGCCCATCGCCGAGACGACCACGAGGAACGTGTTCGAGATGAGCAGTCCGACGATGAAGGCCATCATCATCGGGACCCCCAGCCCGGCTCCTGCCGCGCCGCCGACGGCGGCGATGATGAGGACCTGGGTGCCGGTCTCGGCTCCGATCCCGTGGATCATCCCGACCCCGAACGCGGTCCGCCTGCCGTACGAGCTCATCTCGAGCGGCTCGACGTGGGCATGTCCGTGGAGCTTCGCCTGCATCCGCCGCCCGAGATAGCGGACCGACTCGAAGACGACCATCCAGCGGCTGCGCAGCCTGAACTCCGTCCCGTAGCGCATGTACTGGTAGAGCGATACGAACACCCAGATCCCCAGGATGATCAGGGTCAGCCCCACGACCCGGCCGAGGATGGGGTCGACCCAATCCGGCAGGAGCGCCCCGAACAGCAGCGCCGCCGCGCCGAGAGCCGCCACGACGGATGCGTGGCCGAGCGCGTAGAGGGTCCCGAGCCCGATCGCCTGTCGCTGCTCGGCGGCCAACCTCTGCCTGCTCGGCGTCGGGACCGGGACCGGCAGCGCCGCGATCGTCGCTGCACCCGGGCCGAGGTCGTGGGCGTGCATCTCACTCGGCCCGCCGTGGTCGTGGTGATGCCAATCGGTGACCTCGGCGAGCGCCCGATGCTGCTCGTCGTGGGCGGCCGTGCCGGCATCCGCGGTGGTGGTCGTGCTGGTGATGTCGGTGATCGCCGCGATGTGGTCCCAGTCGATCCCATGGCGGATCCCGAGGACGACGGCGGTGAGGAGCAGGCCGATGACCTGTGGTGTCGGCGTTGCGGTCGCAGCCAGGATCGGCGCGATGACCTCGGAGATGGGTGGTATCACCTTGGGTGTCCCGTTATTGCATCTTGTGGCGATAGCATCCCCGAAATCGACGGCGACGTCAACGCGGACCTCATGTTCTCGGTACGCAGGGGCGGTCGCGACGGATGGGCGGGCGCGACGGATGGCCGGTGCGCGACCGGGTCCCGGAGGGTATGGTCGGACGGTGAGACCGACGGTGATCCTGGGCCACGGGGCGTCGGGGACGGCCGAATCGATGGCCCCGTTCGTCGATGGGCTGCGCGCTCGCGGGATCGAGGCGATCGCGGTCGACCTGCCGAAGCGCCGCGCGGAGGACGTCGTCCCCCGCTGGCTCGAGCTCGCCCCGCCGGGGTCGGGGATCGTCGTCGGCGGCCACTCGTACGGCGGGCGGGTCGCGAGCCTCGCCGCCGCGACCGCGGCCGGTGGTCCGGGCGGCGCCGCCGCCGGCTACCGCGGGCTGGTCTGCTACTCCTACCCGCTCCACCGCCCGGGCGGACCTGAGATCGGACCGCGGGTCGCGCATTGGCCGGCGATCGCCTGCCCGGCCCTGCTCCTGTCGGGCGAGTCGGATCCGTTCGCCAGGATCGACCTGCTCCGGGAGGCGATGGGGCTCCTGCCCGACGGGGAGCTGGTCACCTACCCGCGACTCGGCCACGGCCTGAAGGCCGTCCTGGAGGACGTCCTCGACCGGACCGCCGCGTTCGTCGAAGGTCTGCCGGACCCCGCCTGAGGGGCGTGACCCACAGGTCGTCGCGCACGGCGCAGCCGGCCGGGATATTGACGGTCCAGAGACCCGATGCTACGGTTGCGCAATCGGTTGCTCAACGACGGGTGCGGAGGCTGAGCGCGGGCGTGTGGAACTGAACGCGGAGAGCCCGCGCCGTCGGATCCTCCTGAAGGACGTCGCCCTCCGGGCGAGTGTCTCCGGGTCGACCGCCTCTCGCGCGCTGGCAGACGATCCGCGGATCAGCCTGGCGACGCGCCTGTCGGTCAAGGCCGCCGCCGCCGAGCTGCAGTACGTCCCCAACGCGGCCGCCCGGAGCCTGCGCGTCCGGCGGACGCGGACGCTCGGCCTGCTCCTGCCCGACCTGCGCGATCCCGTCCACGGCCAGGTCGCCTCGGCGTTCGAGCAGGAGGCGCGCCAGCAGGGCTACAGCGTGATGGTGGTGGCCGGGGAGCGGGACGTCGTGCGCGAGCGGCTGGCGCTGCGGATCTTCGCCGAACACGGGACGGACGGGGTGGCGATCGTGTCGAGCGTGCTCGCACCGCGGGAGCTCCGCGAGCGGGTCGATCCGGCCAGGCTCATCCTCGTTTGGCCCGACCACCGAAGCCTGCCTCGCCACGACGGTCCGCCCCTTCCGGGGGTGATCCAGACCGACGACGCGGGGGGCGTCCGGGCCGCGGTGACGCATCTCGTCGACAGCGGATACCGGCGGATCGCCTACGTCGAGAGTGGCGTCCGGGACTCGAATTCGACCCGCGCGGAGGCGGTCGCGGCCACCCTCCGGAGTCGAGGGATCCGCGCCCCGGTTCGCCGGTTCTTCGCCGCCGTGGATGCCTGGCGCGCGCCGGCCTACCTGGCCACGCAGATCGCCGCCGACCTGCCCGAGGCGCTCGTCTGCTATGACGACCAGCTGGCGCTCGCGCTGATGAATGCCTTCCGTGACCTCGGCATCCGGGTCCCGGAGGACGTCGGGATCGTCGGCTTCGATGGGATCCCGTACGCGGCGATGTCCAATCCCCGGTTGACGACGGTCGCGGTGCCGTCGGCCGAGATGGGTCGAGCGGCGGCCGCCTCGCTCATCCGGGCGGTCCGCGACGGCGCCCCGCCGGAGGGGATGATGCTGCCGGTCGGGGTCGTGGTCCGCGAGAGCACGCGGGGCGGCCCGCCCCCCGGCAGTGACGGATGACCCGCGCGCGGCCGCTCCATTGCCGCTGATCGCCGAGGACGGGGTCGGGCCGGAGATCGACCTCGATGACGTGGCTCGGCAGGGACGCCTGCTGGTGGTCGAGTCGGTGGCGCACAGCGGAGCCGGGCACATCGGCGGTCCGCTGTCGGCGATGGACATGCTCGTCGCCCTCTACTTCCGGGTCCTCCGGATCCGTCCCGACGAACCCGACTGGCCCGAACGTGACCGGTTCATCCTGTCCAAGGGTCACTCGGCGATCGCCCAGTACGCCGTCATGGCGATGCGTGGGTACTTCCCGATCGAGGAGCTGGCGACGTTCGATACGGGCGACAGCCGGCTGCAGGGCCATCCCGACATGACCCGGCTGCCCGGCCTCGAGGCGTCGACGGGCTCGCTCGGCCAGGGCCTGGCGGTCGGATTGGGGATCGCCCTCGGGGCGCGGATGCGCGGTCTCGGCGTCCAGACGTTCGTGATGCTCGGCGACGGCGAGACCCAGGAGGGGATGGTCTGGGAGAGCGTGATGGTCGGTGCGCGCTACGGGCTCGCCAACCTGACGGCGATCGTCGACTGCAACGGTCTCCAGCAGTACGGCTGGCCGCCGGTGCCGGGCGAGGAGGGTCGCGGCGACCGAGCCGACCCGCTTGCCGGGACCCGACTGCGCGGCGCGTTCGAGGCCTTCGGCTGGCGCGTCCTCGAGATCGACGGCCACGACATGGACGCGATCGTCGCCGCCTGTGCCGATGCGCGCGCCGCGGCGTCGGGGTCCCGGCCCACGGCCATCCTCGCGACGACCGTGAAGGGTCGCGGCCTGTCGTTCACCGAGGGCCGGTTCGAGTGGCATGCCAAGGTCGCCACTGCGGATGACGTGGATGCGGCTCGACTCGAGCTCGGGACCGGCCCGCGTGAGGCAGCCGGGTCATGAGCGTCGCGCTTCGCGACGTGTGGGCCGACACCCTGGGCGAGATCGCGCTCGAGAACCGCGACCTGCTGGTCCTCGACGCCGACCTCGCGACCTCGACCCGGTCGGACCGGTTCGCGATGGCCCACCCCGACCGCTTCCTCCAGATGGGGATCGCCGAGCAGAACATGGTCGGGGTCGCGGCGGGGTTGGCGACCCTCGGCTACATCCCGTGGATCTCGTCGTTCGCGGTGTTCCTGACCCATCGCGCGATCGATCCGGTCCGGATGCTCGTCGCCCAGACCCACGCCAACGTCAAGATCGCGGCCGCGTACAGCGGCCTGCTCACGGGCTTCACCGGCAAGACCCACCAGGACGTCGAGGACCTGGCGATCATGCGAGCCATGCCGGGCATGACCGTCCTCGCCCCCGCCGACGCGGTCGAGTGCGCGGCGGCCGTGCGCTGGGCGACCGAGACCCGCGGGCCGGTCTACCTCCGTCTCGCGCGCGACGCGGGGACCGATCTGTTCGACGCCACCTACCGGTTCAGCCCCGGCCGCGTCATCGCGCTGCGCGACGGGACCGAAGTCCTGATCGTGTCGACCGGCGTGCAATCGACCCGCAGCCTCGAAGCGGCGGTGCTGCTCGGGGGCCAGGGCATCTCCGCGGGCGTCCTCCACGTCCCCTCGCTCAAACCGGTCGATGCGGCGGCGATCGCCGAGGCCGCGCGGGCCGTCCGCCTCGTCGTGAGCGTCGAGGAGCACACCATCATCGGCGGCCTGGGAGGCCTCGTGGCCGAGATCCTGGCCGAGCGCGAGCCCCGCCGGATGGTCCGGATCGGGATCCAGGACACCTGGGGCGAGTCGGCCCCGAACGCGTTCCTGCTCGACCGGCACGGACTCTCGCCCGCGCGGGTCGCCGAGCGGGTCGCCACGGAGCTTTCCACGATGGGCGATCGATGACCCGAGCCGAGATGAGGTGATGCCATGAACACGTTCACGCTGAAGGACCCGAACTCCATCGGGGTGGCGTTCCTGGGTGTCGGCCGGATCGGCCGGACCCACATCCAGACCCTCGCCGGGATCGGCAATGCGCGGATCGTGGTCGTCGCGGACCCCGACCTCGCCGCCGCCGAGCGCGGCCGGGACATCGCCCGGGCCGGACGAGCGACGGCGGACCCGTTGGAGGCCATCGGCGACCCGGACGTCGAGGTGGTCGTCATCACCACGCCGACGAGCACCCATGCCAGCCTGATCGAGGCGGCACTGCGGGCGGGCAAGGCGATCTGGAGCGAGAAGCCGATCGCCCTGGACCTGGCGGAGACCGACCGCGTGGTGTCGCTCTGGCGCGAGGCGAAGCTCCCCGTCCAGCTGGGGTTCATGCGTCGGTTCGACCCCGGCTACGTCCGGGCCAAGGAGCTGATCGAGGCGGGCGAGCTCGGCCGGATCGAGCAGTTCCGGGCCACCTCACGGGACACCTATCCGCCGTCGGTCGACTTCATCAAGAACAGCGGCGGGTCCTTCCTGGACATGTGCGTCCACGACTTCGACCTGGCCCGGTTCCTGGTCGGCGAGATCGAGGAGGTCTCCGCCTGGGGGGATGTCCTGGCGGACGAGCGGTTCCGCGAAGGCGGCGATATCGATACCGCGGTGACGATGCTCCGGTTCGAGAACGGCGCGCTGGGCGTGGTCGAGATGTCGCGGCACTCGGCCTGGGGCTACGACATCCGGACCGAGGTGGCGGGCGCGCTGGGCAAGGTCGTGATCGAGGCGCCGCACAAGACGCAGCTCTCCTTCTCGCGCCGGTTCGGCTACGAGGGCGATCACTACGAGAGCTTCCCCGACCGGTTCGAGGTCGCCTACCGGCTCGAGCTCGAGGTGTTCTTCCGGACCCTGGCCGAAGGTGGCACGCCCGCACCGGGCCCGGAGGAGGCACTCGAGACGCTCCGGGTCGCCCTGGCGGCGAAGCGCAGCTGGCTCGAGGGCCGACCGGTCCGGGTCGACGAGGTCACCGCCGAGATCCCGGCCTGACCGCGGGCCGGCCGACGCCCGAGGACGTCAGCTGCCTGCGGCTCCGCCCATCCGACGGCGCAACGTCTCGAGGCTGTCGTCGAAGAACCGGACCATCCGGTCCCGTTCGCCCGGGTCGGCGATCGCGGCCAGCTCGGCGACCCAGGTCCTGGCGCCGTCGATGATCTGCTCCACGACCGCCGCGTCGTCAGGCGGCGGGATCAGGGGCCGATCCTTCACCTCGACGTAGACCGGCGAGGTGTGCGCCGCCATCGAGGTGGCGAAGGCGGAATGGATCTCGCTGCCGCTGCGCGACCGAGCGGCGATCCAGGTACCGTCCCGGATGTCGATCGACTCACGCAGGGTCAGCTCGGTCGACCCGGCGGCACGGCCGGTGGCCGCGACGACCCGCCCGTTGACCACGATCTCCAGGTCGTCGATCACCGGTTGAGCCGCTCGCGCCCGCACGGCGATCTCCAGCCGACCCGCCGACCGCAGCCGGACGACATCGCCCGGTTCGCGGCCCTCGACGGTCAGCTCGAGGATCGGGCCCGAGGTGACGAACGTCCGGCCGGCCCGGACGGCGGCGGCCCACGCGTCGAAGGTGAGTGCATCGTCGGTCGCGAGGTGGCCGTAAGTCCGGACGGCGCCGACCGGGACCTCGGCCGACATCTTGTCGGTGCCGGCCACGATCGGGAGCCGGTAGCCGAGGTTCAGGAAGCGATACCACTCGAGGATCGACGGGTCATCGAGACCCGGCCCGAGTGTCTGGGTCTCCACGGCGTCGATCTTGCCGCTGACGATGTCAGCCGCAACCTCGGCATACGGGAGCGGGAAGTGGGCCGCCACGACCAGTCCACCCGCAGCCCGACACCGGTCGGCCCAGTCGGCGAGGAGGACGCTCAGCTGGCCGGCCATCCGGCCCTCGGGCGGGCCGCCGCTGGCCAACGGATGGACCGGACGGTGAGCGCCCAGGAGGGCGAGGTGGCCCAGGACGTTCTGTCGGTTCTCCGTTCCCACCACGACGATCCGACGGCCCGACGGGTCGGCCATCGAGCCCCACGGCAGGTCCGTCACGTTGGTGAACAGGTCGGCCCACTGGGTCGCCAGCAGGTTCACCAGGTCGACATCCTCGGCGGCCGCCTGGAGGAGCGCGGTCGACGGCGAGATGAAGTGAACATGGGTGTCGGCGGTCACCCATCGCCCGCCGTGGAGGTCGATGGTCCGGTCGAGCGACAGCTCGAGCTGGCGGGTCGACGGGATCGATCTCGAGCCGGGCCTGATGCGGCCGCCGATCGAAGCCGCCGACGAGCTCGACGTCGACCCCGCCCACCGGCAGGTCGATCGCGAACCGGCCGGGGACATAGGCGTACGTGGCCGATCCGAGGACGAGATCCGCGCCGGTGTCCTCGAAGTTCCCGGGGTTGACCTCGTCACGATGGCCGAGCGGCGGCAGGTAGCGACCGTCCGCCGCCGTGAAGCGGACCCGTCCGGGCACACGCTCGCCGGTCGCTCCATCGACGATCTCCACCTCGACCGGGACCTGGGGCGCGGGCAGGATCTCGATCGATCGCTTGCCGGCAGGATCGCTCAACCGGACCCCCGCCAGCAGGTCCCGACCCGAGACGGTCCAGCCATCGAGGTCGATCGCGGCGTCCGGCGCCAGCCCGAGGTCGACGACGACGGCGCCCGGGGCCGGCTCCGCTGGATCGTGGCGAGGCGCCCCCCAGCCGACGATCGTCGGCGGTCCCCCACCCGGACGACCGGCGGCTGGCACCGGACGCGTCCGGATGACCGTCCCGAGGTCGACCTCGACCGGACGCCCGGCCTGGCCATCGACCCGGACCTGGACCCGCGGTCGCCGAGCCAGCGGGTTGCTCGATCCGTGGAACAGCGTGACGCCGGCGACGATCACGTCGCTCCCCGGCCGACCTCCCGCGAGCGGCTCGAGGTGCAGGGCGACCGGCTCGGCGCCGGCCTCGAGCTCGATCGCGTGGAGCCATAGCAGCGCGTCGCCCGTCGCGCTCGGGATGAAGTCGGTCACCCCGGTCTGGCCGGTCATGTACGTCCCGGGCATGATCGTCAGCGTCCCGGAGTGGCCGGCCGCGGCGTAGCGCCCCGGCTCCTGGAACGGATGTGGACCGCGCCAGTCGACGACCTCGGTCGACCGATGCGGGATCGCCGCGAACGCGAGCATCCCCCAGCCGAGGATCCCGTCGTCGATCTCGATCCTGCGCCGGATGACGCGGCTCGTCGCCCGCCCCGACCGGTCGACGACCGTGTAGCGGGCGAGCGGCTCGCCCGCCGGCACCGCGTGTCCCACGGCCAGCCCCTCCGGCCGCCCGCCGGCATCGTCGCGCCAGGTGTCGCACAGGTGGGCGACGACGAGGTGGCTGGCCCCGCTGCCAGGCAGCTCGACCGTGACGGGCGCATCTACGAGGATCCAGCGTCGGCCGGGCGAGCCGGGCCCGAGGTCGAAAGGCAGGCCATGGAAGACCTCCGCGCCGTCAGGCAGACGCGGGACCGCCGTGGCATACGCCGGATGGAATCGGGCGGTGACCTGGGGCTCCGTAGCGTTCCGGACGGGACCGAGGTCGACCGGTCGTGCCAGCGGGCTGGAGCGCCCCATCAGGCGGACCTTCGAGCCGCTCGCGGTTCTTTGTATTGACGGGCCATGGGCCGGACGCTAGCATCGGACAAACGGTTGCACAAGAGGGTCCTTGACGCCCGTGTCTCCCACCGGCCGCCGCACGACTGTCGTGACTTCGAGCAACGGGACCGGGCCCCGGCTCGCGCGGGGTGGACTCGATCTTGGCTGAGTCGACCTCGACATCGGCGATCGAGCTTCGCCACGTCACCAAGCGCTACGGTGACACGGTCGCCCTCGACGATGTGTCGATGACGATCGAGCCCGGCGAGTTCTTCTGCCTGCTCGGGCCGTCCGGCTGCGGCAAGACCACGACCCTCAATCTCATCGGCGGGTTCATCCCGATGTCCTCGGGTGAGCTCCGCATCGAGGGTCGGATGGTCAACGACCTGCCCCCGCACCGGCGCAACGTCAACACGGTCTTCCAGAACTACGCCCTGTTCCCGCACATGACCGTCGCCCAGAACGTCGCGTTCGGACTCCGGATGCAGAAGCTGCCGGCGGCCGAGATCACCAGCCGGACGGGTGAGTACCTGGAGCTGGTCGGTCTCGCCGGGTTCGACAAGCGGCTCCCCTCGGAGATGTCGGGCGGACAGCAGCAGCGGGTCGCACTGGCCCGTGCGCTCGCCAAGCGGCCGGCCGTGCTGCTCCTCGACGAGCCCCTCGGTGCGCTCGACCTCAAGCTCCGCAAGCACATGCAGACCGAGCTGTCACGGATCCATCGCCAGGTCGGCACGACCTTCGTGTTCGTGACCCACGATCAGGAGGAGGCCCTGTCGATGGCGACGCGGATCGCCATCATGTCGGGCGGGAACGTCATGCAGACCGGCACCCCCCGCGAGGTCTACGATCATCCCGCCGGGCGGTTCGTGGCCAACTTCGTGGGTGAGACGAACTTCATCGCGGGTTCGATCTCGACCGAGGGCGGACGGCAGGTCTTCGCCATCGCGGGACGCGGCCGGGTGGCCGCTCCGACCGGCTCGCGCGATGGCGACGCGACCATCATGGTCCGACCGGAGTACGTCAGACTGCGGTCCGTCGACGAGCCGGCCGTGGATCCCGGGATCACCGGACGGATCGTCAACGTCGCCTTCCTGGGCGACCACACGCGACTCACGATATCGACGGATGCCGGCGACGTCGTGTCGATCCGGCCGCACGCGACGAATGTTCGATCGACCCACCTGGAGGAGGACTTGGGGCAGGAGGTGTGCGTATGGTGGCCCGCGGACGACGCCGCATTGATCGCGGACTGAGGCAGGTCCGACCCTCGACGATGGAAGGAACGACGAATGACTGATCTGATGCGCGACTACAGCCGACGGCAGTTCCTCAAGGTGATGGGGGCGGCCGCCGGGGCCGTCGGTCTGGGCGGCATCGCCGCCGCGTGTTCGACCGCAGCCAGCAGCTCGGCTCCGGCGGCGTCGAGCGCCGCGACCGCCGCCCCGACCGCGGCCGCGTCGAGCGGTGCCGTGGCGAGCGCCGCCCTGCCGACCGGCACGTTCAACTGGATGACCTGGGGAGACCATTCGTACCCGGCCCAGCTCGACGCCATCGCCGCCGCCAACAACATCAAGGCGAACAGCACGCTGTTCAGCGACAACATCGACGCCTACACCAAGCTCAAGGAGGTCGGCGGACAGCTCGACATGGTGTCGGGCGACGCTCTGTGGGTGCCTCATTACTTCGAGTCCGGCCTGATCGAGGCCTGGGACATCAACTCGCTCGACGTGGCCAAGCAGCTCTACTCGATCGCCCGGTCGTTCCCGATCTGGACCAAGCCCGAAGGCTACCTCGGCTATCCGTTCGGCTGGTCGCCGGTCCAGGTCTATTACGACCCGGCCAAGGTCTCCCCGGCCCCCGATTCTTGGGAGGTCCTGCTCGACCCGAAGTACAAGAAGCGGGTCGTCGTCGAGGACCAGCCGGTCGAGATCATGGCCTACATGGGCAAGTACACCGGAGCGGTCAACGCCTACAGCATGACCGACGACGAGATCGCCAAGGCCAAGGAGGCCCTCAAGCAGCTCAAGCCGAACGTCCTGACGCTGGCCAACCAGGCCACCGACACCATCGCCAAGCTGAAGACCGGTGAGGCCTGGATCGCGACCGGCAACCTCGGCACCGAGGCGCGGGTCAAGGACCAGGGTGGCCCGGACCTGAAGGTGTTCACGCCCAAGGAGGGAACCATCGGCTGGATGGACTCCGAGATGATCGTCAAGGGCGGGACGAACCAGAACCTGATCCTGCCGTTCCTCGAGCTTGCCGAGCAGGCCGAGTACATCGCGGCGAACTTCATGCTCAACGGCCGTCCCTTGTTCAACGAGGCGGCCTACAAGATCCTGGTCAACCAGGGTCAGCAGGAACGAGCGGATCAGTTCCTGTACAACAAGCCGGAGACGGTCAATACGATGAGCCTGAAGGGACCCGGCACGTCCACCCAGGCGGTCATCGACGCGTTCAATGAGGTCTGGGGCGCCTAGCCCACCTCTCGCCTCGGATCACGGGGATGACGTCGGAAACGGCCGGCGGGGCCGATCAGGCTCCGCTGGCCGGGTCCGCTCCCGGCGCGAGCGCGCGGCTCGGACGGGCGATCCCGTTCGTGCCGGGCTTCCTCATGCTCGCGTTCCTGTTTCTCATCCCGATGGCCATCATGTTCGTGTTCAGCCTGTGGCGCACGAACTCCGACTTCAACGTCGTCGCGGACTGGAACCTGAACAACTACGCCCGGTTCTTCAACCAGCCGGTGTACCTGCGCACGTTCGCCAAGACGCTCGTGATGGGAACCGCGGTGACGGCGGCGGGTCTGGCCCTCGCCCTGCCGTTCAACTACTTCCTCGTCCGCTACGTCAGCCGTGGCATGCAACGCGCCGTCCTGCTCGCGGTCATCGTCCCGTTCTGGACGAGCTACCTGCTCCGCGTCTACGCCTGGCAGGCGATCCTGGGCGAGACCGGGGCGCTCAACCAGTTCCTGATGGGCATCGGCCTCATCAAGGAGCCCACGACCCTGCTCGTCTACAACGACATCGGGGTCTTCATCGTGCTCATCTACGTCTACTTCCCATTCGCCGCGCTGGCCCTGTACGCGGCCCTCGAGAAGTTCGACTTCACCCAGCTCAACGCGGCGCAGGACCTCGGTGCCCGGCCGGACCAGGCGTTCCGGCACATCCTCGTCCCGCAGATCCGGACCGGGATCATCACGGCCTGCATCTTCGTGTTCATCCCGATCCTCGGCGAGTTCCTGACCCCGACGCTGGTCGGCGGTGCCGAGGGAAACCTCATCGCGAACCTGGTCGTGAACTTCTTCCGGCAGTCACAGATCCCCGAGGGTTCGGCGCTGGCCATCGTCATCGCGGCCTTCGTGACGATCGTGCTGATCATCTTCCGGCGCTCCCTCCGGGTCGAGGACGTGGTCACCCGTGGCTAAGGGCATCAGCGCGCTCGAGACGATGCCGGTCAGCCCGTACGCGCGCCTGACCCGAGCGATCCTGGCCGTCCTGGCCGGCGCGATCCTGATCTTCCTCTACCTTCCGATCGTCTTCCTCATCCTGTTCTCGTTCGAGAAGTCGGACAGCCCGGGATTCCCGATCACCGGACTGACGACCCACTGGTACGAGGCGATGTTGGCGGACAGCGGTATCCATACGGCGTTGCTCAACTCGGTCGAGGTCGCGCTCGTGACCGCGTTCCTGGCGACGGTCATCGGGACCATGGCCGCGTTCGCCCTGGTCCGGGGACGCACCCGGTTCGCAGGGACCGGCCGGCTCCTGTTCACCCTGCCGATCATGATCCCGGGCGTCCTGATCGGGATCGGTCTGCTCATCTTCGTCCGGCGGGCGCTCGACCTGAAGCTCGGGCTGCACACGGTCGTCGCAGGTCATCTCGTGTTCACGCACGTCGTTCGTGGTCCTCATCGTCGCCGCCCGCCTCCAGGGGTTCGACCGTCGGCTCGAATGGGCGGCCGCCGACCTCGGGGCGAGCAGCCGGCAGACCCTTCGCTACATCGTCCTGCCGCTGATCGCCCCGGCGATCATCGCGGGGGCGCTGCTGAGCATCACCCTGTCGATCGATGAGTTCGTGATCACGTTCTTCACGATCGGGCCCCAGCTGACGCTGCCGCTCTACATCTACACGCAGATCAAGTTCGGGGTCACCCCCGAGGTCAACGCCCTGGCCACGGTGATCCTGGTCGTCACCCTGTCCGTCTTCGCGATCGGCTCCCTGGTGCTGAGCAGCGGTCGTCGGTTCAGACGCCGGGAGGCCGGATGAGCGCCGGGTTGCTCGGACCGCGGCCGGGTCCGGCCGAGCCGATCCGGATCGCCTTCCAGATCTGGGGCCAGAGCGTCTCGTGGTCCGACCTCATGGCCGCGGGCGAGCGGGTCGAGGCGCTGGGGTTCGCCAGCCTGTTCGCCAACGACCACCTGATGCCGATCCTCGGTGATGCCGATGGCCCCGTCCTCGGCGCCGACGGACCCGTGTTCGAGGGCTGGATGACCCTCGGCGCATGGGCGGCCCGGACGACGCGCCTGCCGCTCGGCGTGCTGGTCTGCGGGGTGGGTTACCGGAACGTGGGTCTGACCGTGAAGATGGCGACCGCCCTCGATCACGCCAGCGGCGGCCGGGCGATGCTCGGTCTGGGCGCCGGATGGCACGAGCCGGAGCACCGCGCCTTCGGCTACGAGGTGCTCTCGCTGGGCGATCGGATCAGCCGGTTCGACGAGGCCAGCCGCCTCGCCCGGGCGATGCTCGACGGCGTGCCGTTCAGCCAGGACGGCCGATGGGTCAGCGCCCACGACATCCGCAACGACCCACCTCCGGTCCAGGCGCGGATGCCGCTGCTGATCGGGGGCAGCGGCGAGAAGCGGATGCTCCGGATCGTCGCCCGCGACGCCGACATCTGGAACGGCGAGGGGGACCCGGCGACCTTCGCCCACAAGAACGCCGTCCTCGACGAGCGCTGTGCCGAGATCGGACGGGACCCGCTGGCGATCCGCCGGACGGTCGGAGTCCAGCCCGTGTGCATCCGCGACACCCGGGCCGGAGCCGTCGAGGCGCTCAGCGCGATCCTCGCGACGCAGGGCGCGAGCGCCGAGCAGGCCCGAGCCTGGGCGGCGAGCTCCCCATTGGCCGACACGGAGGAAGCGGTGACCGCGCGGTTCCGGGCCTGGCATCGCGCCGGGGCCGAGGAGGCCGTGATCGACCTGCCGTGTCCGATCGACGACGAGACCTTCGAGCGATTGGCCGGACCCGTCCGGGAGCGCCTGGCCTGAGCATGTCGCAGGGATGAGGAGTCGAACCTGATGCGCGCCGCAGTCTACGAGGGTGAGGGCCGGCTCGTCGTCCGCGATGTCCCGGATCCGACACCCGCGCCCGACGAGGTCCTGATCGAGGTCGAGGCCTGCGGGGTGTGCGGGTCGGACGTCCAGATCATCAACGTGCCGCCGGGTCACCCATCGACGCCGCCGGTGATCATCGGCCACGAGTTCGTCGGCTGGGTCCGCGCCGCAGGGTCCGATGTGCATGACGTGGCGATCGGTGCCCGGGTGGTCGTGGATCCCGACCCGAAGTGCGGCGCCTGCGAATCCTGCCGCGCCGGTCGGCCGGCGAACTGCCTGAACATCGTGGCGCTCGGCGTGTACCGCGACGGCGCGCTCGCTCGCTACGTCACCGCGCCGGCCAACAGCGTCTATCCGATCTCGCCGGACGTGCCGGCCGAGCTGGCCGCCCTGGTCGAGCCGCTCGCCTGCGTCGTCAACGGCACGAACCGCGCGGCCATCCGGCCGGGCGAGTCGGCCGTCGTCTTCGGGGCCGGCGCCATCGGCTGCCTGTTCATCGCGGTGCTGCGGGCATCGGGCGCGGGCAAGATCGTCGCCGTCGAGCCGAGCGCCCATCGGGCGCCGGTCGCGCGAGCCGTCGGCGCCGATGTCGTCGTGACCCCCGAGGAGTGGGCCGCCCAGCGGGCCGAGCTGATGCCGGCCGGCGCCGAGGTGGTGGTCGACGCCGTCGGGAGCGTGCTGCCTCAGGCCATCGGGGCCGCGGCCATGGGTGCCCGCGTGGTGGTCTTCGGGATGAACGGGAACGCCCGTCCGGAGGTCCACCAGGTCGAGATCGTCGAGAAGGGCCTGGCGATCCTCGGCTCGTACATCTCGAACTTCACCTTCCCGGCCGCCATCCGCCTCGTCGAGAGCGGCCGGCTCAACCTCGCCCCGATGATCACCGCCACCGTCCCGCTCGAGGAGACCGTCGCCGGTATCGCCCGGATCCGTTCGGGCGAGGCCGTCAAGATCGTCATCAAGCCCTGATCAACGCCCGGTCCCGGAGGTCCCATGTCCAGTCCCGCGATGCGTGTCGCCAGCGCTCCCGTCTCGTTCGGTGTCGACGAGATCATGGATGACGACGCCTGGGTGCCCGCCCCCGACGACATGCTCGACTGGATGGTCGACATCGGGTTCGAGGGGACCGAGCTCGGGACGCCGGGCTATCTCGGCGACGCCGGGCAGGTCCACCAGCGGCTGTCGTCCCGTGGCCTCGAGTTCGTCGGGTCGTTCCTGCCGCAGCACTTCAGCCGGGCCGAGAAGGCCGACGAGGACCGGGCCTGGCTGCGCGACAACCTGCGCCTGGTCAAGGAGGGCTCACCGGCCGGCTCCAAGCCGTACGCCATCCTGTCCGACCAGTTCGACGAACCCGATCGGCAGGCGTTCTCGGGTCGGATCCAGGAGCACCCCGAGACGTGGCTGTCGCCGGCCCGGTTCGACACGCTCATCGACAACCTCCACCGCGCCGCGGAGCTGTGCCGATCGGAGGGTCTCGAGCCGGTCCTCCATCCCCATGCCGGGACGTACGTCGAGACAGCCGACGAGATCGCCCGGGTGATGGACCGGATCGACCCGTCGCTCATCGGGCTGTGCCTGGACACCGGCCACTTCCGGTTCGGGGGCGCGGATCCGGCCGAGTCCGTGGACGCCTACCACGAGCTCATCCGGCACGTCCACATCAAGGATTGCCGGACCTCGGTCATGGATGACGTGAAGAGCGAGGGCAAGGGTCTCGGGGAGGCGCTCCGGCGGGGCGTGTTCTGCCCGCTCGGGGACGGCGACGCCGGGATCGACGCCGTCATCGCGGCCCTCCGGGCCCACGACTACACGGGCTGGCTGGTCATCGAGCAGGACCAGTCGCTCGGCCCGTCGGACACGCCCGAGTCCGTCGTCGCGGTCCAGCGGGCCAACCGCGAGTACCTCCGCCGCCTCGGCATCTGATCCCGGGCGGCGGGCGCTCGGCGCGTCGCGGCGGACGACGGTCGCGGCGCCGAGCCGAAGCCCTCAGGGCGTCGCGTCGGGCTCGGAGAGCAGGTCGCGGTAGGTCCGGAAGTAGGACGCCGTGGCCTCGACCAGCCGGTCGATGTCCTCCTCGGTGTGGGCGCCCGTCAGGAAGCCCCGGATCATGTAGTGGGGGTGGACGTAGATCCCCCGCTCGAGGAGCCAGTCGCGATAGCCGCGCTGGACAGGATGGTTCTTGTCCATGGCGAAGCGGGCGAAGTCGCGGAACCTGCGGATCGGCTGGTCGGTGAAGTAGATCGTCCAGACGCCGGCGATCTCGAAGACCTGCGCCCGCGCCCCCGTCTCGTCGATGACCGCCTGGATGCCCGAGGTGAGGCGGTCGCCGAGCCGGCGGAGGTGGTCGTGGATCGAGCCCTCGCGGACGATCCGGGTGACCTCCAGGGCGACCGCGCAGCCGAGCGCCTGACCGGCGAACGTGCCCGCGAAGAGCACGTCGCCCTTCGGTCCGAGGTGGTCCATCACCTCGGCCCGGCCGGCCAGGACCGAGATCGGGAAGCCGTTGCCGAGCGCCTTGCCCATCGTGGTCAGATCCGGGGTGACCCCGTAGCGACCCTGTGCGCCGCCGGGTCCGTGACGGAACCCGGTGATCACCTCGTCGAAGATGAGCAGCGTCCCGGCGTCCGTGCACGCCTCGCGGAGTGCCTCGAGGAAGCCGGGCTCGGGCAGGACCGCGCCGGCGTTGTGGAAGACCGGCTCGATGATGACCGCGGCGATCGTGTCGCCTTCGCGGGCCAGGAGCTCGCGCACGCCGGCGGCGTCGTTGTATTCGCGGACCTCGACCAGGTCACGGATGGCGGCCGGGATCCCGGCCGACGCGGCGATCGGAGTCGGGACGCCGCCGCCCTCGTCGGTCGCGAAATGATGGCTCCAGGCCACGTAGTCGTGCCAGCCGTGGTAGTTGCCCTCGAACTTGAGGATCCGCTCCCGGCCGGTGAAGCCACGCGCGAGCCGGATGGCGTGGTAGGTCGCCTCGGTGCCGGTGCAGCTGAAGACGACCCGCTCGGCCGACGGGATCATCTCGATCAATCGCTCCGCCAGCTCGACCTCGAGCGGGTTGGCCGTCGAGAACGACACGCCGTGCTCGTCCATCGTCCGACGGACGACGGCGTTGATCCGCGGATCGTTGTGGCCGAGGAGGACGGCACCGAACGACGAGTGGAAGTCGATGTACTCGTTGCCGTCGACATCCCAGATGCGCGAACCCTGGGCCCGGGTCATGAACAGCGGGAAGGGGGTCGACCCGCGACCCTCGCCCTGGACCCCGCCCGGCGAGACGGCGTTGGCGCGGGTGAAGAGTCGCTCCGACTCGGTCGTCGTGACCGGGAACCTCGAACCGTCGCCCAGCCCGGCCGATCCGGTCCGGTCCGCATCCGTCGTCGTCACGATCGCTCCCTCCTCGTCATCCAAGGTCGGCCGGCAGCGTCACCGGCGTCCGTGTGCCGGTCGCCGCCGACGCATACAGCGCATCGATCACGGCGCTGTCGCGGACGCCATCCCGGAAGTCGGCCGTCCCCGGACGGCCCTCGTCGATCGCGCCGAGGAACTCGACCCACATCGCGCACTCCTGGCCGAGCCAGCCGATCGACGTGCCGTCGGTGCCACCGATGAGCAGCTCAGCCGCGCCCGGGTGGCCCGGATTGACCAGCACCCGCCGGAACCCGAAGGTCGATGGGTCGCCGGGGAGGCACACCCGGAACTCGTCGGGTCGCTCGAGATCCCAGTCGGCCGAGCCGAGCTCCCCGTACACCTCGATCTGGAGGGACAGGCGCTTGCCGATCGCGACCCGGCTCGTCTCCAGGACGCCATAGGCCCCGCCATGGAAGTTGAGCAGCGCGGCGGCCGCGTCCTCGACATCGACGGGACCGGTCCGGCGCTCGCCCGCCACGGCGGTCGCGCCCCCACGGTTCCCCACGGCGTCGGCGCCCGGCAGGGCACGCTCGGCGATGAAGGTCGCCGAGAGGGCCTGCACGGCGTCGATCTCGCCGACGAGGAAGCGAGCGAGATCCACGAGGTGGTAGCCGGTGTCGATCGCGATCCCACCACCCGCCATCGACCTCCGGAACCGCCACAGGAGCGGGACATCCGGGTCGGCCGCGTAGTCGAGCATGAACGAGGCACGCATGCTCCGGATCGCGCCCAGCTCACCGGCGCGGATGAGCGCGGCGATCGCCCGGACCGCGGGAGACCAGCGATACCCGGCGGCGAGGCCGTGGAACACACCCGCAGCCAGGCAGGCGCGAAGCATCTCGGCGGCGTCGGCCGCGGACCGGCCGAGGGGCTTCTCGCAGACCACGTGCTTGCCCGCCGCTGCGGCGGCCAGCACGACCTCCAGGTTGAGGGTCGGCGGGAGGCAGGCGACCACCAGGTCGACGTCGTCGGCGTCCATCACCGCCTGCGCGTCGGGCGCCACTCGTTCGTATCCGAAGCGATCGGCCAGCGAGTCCGCCAGCGTCCGATTGACGTCGGCCACGGCGACGAGGCGCGGGCGAAGCGGGAGCGAGGGGTACAGATGGCGAAGATTCACGAGCGCCGCGCTGTGCGCGCCCGCCATCGTACCCGCGCCGATCATCGCGACCCGCAGCTCGTTCTTCGAGGCCGGGGGATCAGACATCGCTGCTCCATCCACGCGTCCGCCGACCGACGGGAGCCGAGGGTACCACGGGTGTTAGAACGTTTGCACGACCCACCGGCGACGCCGACGCCGGTCCGGAGCGGGCTCCCCGAAGCCGGCGACCGACGGGCGCGCTTGGAGCCCTCAGTCGGCGGTGGATGCCCCTCGCAGCTCGTGCCGGATCCGCTCGAACATCAAGCGCGACGAGTCCACGGCGCGCTCCTCCCAGGCGAACACGCAGCTGGTCACGATCCCGTCGAACCCGATGGCGCGAAGCGCCCCGAAGAAGGCATCCCAGTCGACCTCGCCTTGACCGATGTCGAGGTGCTGGTGGACGCGGGCCGTCGAGCCCGGCGGGTTGACGATATAGCGCAGGCCCGACGACGCCCGGTGATCGAGGACATCGGCGACGTGGACCTGGGCGAGGACAGGCGCGGCGTCGGCGATCATCGCCGCGATATCGTCACCGAGGTAGTACGTGTGCGGCGCACAGAAGACGTACCCGACGATCGGCGAGTCGATCCCCCGGACCAGATCGATCGCCTCGCGGTTGCGTTCGATGAAGTCGTCCGGGTGGGCCTCGAGGTTCAGCCGGATCCCTTCGCGCTCGAAGATCGGCAGGAGCTCCTCCATGGACCGCCAGAACTGCGCCTCGCTGCGAGCCGCCTGATCCGGGCGTCCGTTGAACTCCGAGTTCATGACCGAGCAACCGACGTCCACGGCGAGCTGGATGGCCCGCCGCCAGTAGCGGACGGCAGCCTGGCGCTCGTCCTCGTCGGGGCTGGACCAGCGATACAGCGGCAGGATCGACGCCAGCTCCATCCCGGTCTCGCTCAGTGCCGCGCGGAACTCGGCGACCTTGGCGCGGTCCGCCCGGGGATGGGTGAAGAACGGGATGAAGTCCGGCCGCGGCGAAAGCTCGATCGCGTCGTAGCCGATGTCGGCGGCGATCCGGCAGACCTCGGCGAAGGGACGTTCGCGGAGCATGTACGGGTCGAGGGCGATCTTCACGTCAGGCGTCCTCCCGGGTCTTGCCGGCGATCCGACCCCGGAGGGTCGTTCCGCTGGATGCGATCTGCTCCGCCATCCGAGCGCGGGTCGCCGGATCGGCGATCACGGCCATCGTCTCCAACCATCGTACGGTCCCGTCGATGACCTGGAGGATGGCCTCGGCATCATCGGGGACGAGGAGGGGGCGATCGGTGACCTCCACGTACACGGGCGACGTGTGGGCGGCCATGCTCGTGCTGTAGGCCGAGTGGATCTGATGGTCGCTCCGGGACCGGGCGGCGATCCACGCCCCGGCGCCGACCTCGAGCTCGGCCGTGAGGCTGAGATCCGCGCTGGGCTGTGCCGCGTCCTCCCGGGCGACGACGCGTCCATTCATGACCAGCTCCACCGACCCGATGATCGGCTGGGCCGCGCGCGCTCGGACGCGAGCTTCGAGGTGTCCGCCGGACGCCGGCAGCGACAGGACATCCCCCGGTTCACATCCGTCGACCGACAGCTCGACGACCGGTCCGGATGTGGCGAACGTGCGGCCGGCTCGGACGGCCGCGGACCAGGCCTCGAAGGTGGGAGCCACGTCGGGCTCCAGCCGGGCGTACGTCCGGATCGCCCCGAGCGGCATCTCGGCCGACATCTTGTCGGTGCCGCCGAGGACCGGCACCCGATAGCCGCAGTCGAGGAAGCGGTACCACTCGAGGATCGACGGGTTGTCGAGGCCGGGCGCGAAGGTCTGCATCTCCACGGCGTCGATCCGGCCCGAGACGATGTCCGCGGCGACCTCCGCCAGCGGCAGCGGGAAGTGCGCAGCGACGACGAGTCCGCCCCCGGCATGGCACCGGTCGGCCCAGTCGCCCAGGAGCTCACGGATCGCCGCACCGATCCGGCCTTCCGGCGCGCCGCCCGACGCGAGCGGCATCACCGGGCGCCTCGCTCCGAGCAGGCCGAGATGGCCGAGCATGTTCTGGCGGTTCTCCGTCCCGACGATCACGAAGTGACGACCGCTCGGGTCCTGCTGCGACCCCCAGGCCAGGTCGGGGACGTTGGTGAACTCGTCGCCCAGCTGGGTCGCGAGCAGGTGGACGAACATGACGTCCTCGGCCGCCGCCTGGAGCAGGGCCGTGGAGGGCGCCAGGAAATGGACATGGGAGTCCGCGGTCCGCCAGCCCTCCGCTCGCAGGTCGATCGGGCGGTCGATCGGGATCTCGACCCGGCGCGTCGCCGGATCGACGAGCAGCGTCCCACGGACGGGGCGGTGATCGAACCCCTTGACCACCTCGTAGTCGACGGCGCCTGCGGGCAGGTCGATGTCGAACGCGCCGGGCACGTAGGCGTACGTGTCGCCGCCGAGGATCAGGCCGGCGCCGGTGTCCTCGAAGAGTCCGGGGTTGATCTCCTCCCGATGGCCGAGCGGCGGCAGATAGCGCCCATCCGCGGCCACGAACCGGACCCGCGCCGGCGTCGCCTCGTCGCCGACCGACAGGCGGACGGCGACCCGGATGTCCGCGCCCGGCAGCGGCCGGATGCTGATCCGGCCGTCGGGGCTCGTCGGGCCGGCGTCGAGCTGCGCCGCGGCGACCTCCCATCCTGCGACCGTCAGCACGGCATCCGGTGCCAGCGCCACGTCGACGACCGTGCGCGAGCCACTTTCGTCGGGCGCGGCGCGACCACCGTCCGACGCGGCGGGCTCGGCGTCGGTCGGATGCCCCCATCCGATGGGGACCCCGGCGGCGGACGTGTGGGCAGGCACCGGCAGCGGGCGTGACAGGACGACCATCCCGAGGTCGACCACCGGGATCCCGCCGCCTGCGCCCTCGACCAGGAGCTGGCGGCGCGGGGTGTGGACCAGCGGGTCCGCCGTACCGTCGAAGAGGGTGATCGCCGCGACGACCACATCGGTGCCCGGCCTCCCGGCGCCGAGCGGTACGAGGCGCAGACCGACCGGCCTGGCGCCGCCCCCCAGCGGGATCGCGTGGAGCCAGTAGGTCACGTCGTCGTCCGGCGTGGGCACGAAGTCGGCGACGCCCGTCTGGGCGGGTCCCCACGACCCGGGCAACATCGCGAGGAGGCCGGCCTGGCCGGCCTCGACCCGGCGACCCGGCTCCTGGCGGGGGTACGGCCCACGCCAGTCCAGCGTCTCGTCGGCACGATGACCGATCGCGGCGAACGGCAGGAAGCCCCAGCCGATGATCCCGTCGGCGATCTCGAATCGACGGCGCACCTCGACCACGCGGCTCGGGGCATCGTCGAACATGAGCTCGTACCGGGCGAGCGGCTCGCCGGTCGGCAGGACCCACCCCACGGGCGTCGCTGGCGGTCGGTCTCCGCCGGCATCACGCCAGCTGTCGGCGAAGTGCGCCACCACGACGTGGCTGGTCCGGCCCGGTCCGCGTAGGTCGACGGTCAGCGTGTCGCGGACCAGGATCCAGCGGCGGCCGGCGGCTCTCGAGCCGAGCTCGAAGGGCAGCCCCCGAAAGACCGACGGACCGTCGGGCAGGCGCCCCAGCGCCCCGCGATAGTGCGGATGGAAGCGGGCGCCGACCTCATCGTCCGATGCGTTCCACGCCGCCGACAGGTCGACCGGACGTGCCAGTCGCGTCGCGGATCCGGCCCGTCCGGTGGTCATGACCCGACCCTCCGACCGATATGTTGACGTGGAGCAAGCCGCGATGATACCTTCACTGCAATCGGTTGCGCAAGGAGGGTACGATGGAGACTGTCCGACTGACCGTGGGTCAGGCCATCGTCCGCTTCATGGCCCAGCAGTACGTCGAGCGCGACGGACACGAGCAGCGGTTCATCGCCGGGGTCTGGGGCATCTTCGGCCACGGGAATGTCGCCGGCCTCGGCCAGGCGCTCGAGGAGCTCGGGGAGGCCGAGGGGCTGACCTACCTGCGACCGCAGAACGAGCAGGCGATGGTGCACATCGCCGCCGCCTTCGCCCGGCACTCCAACCGACTCCAGACGTATGCCTGCACCTCCTCGGTCGGGCCCGGGGCGCTGAACATGGTCACCGGGGCGGCCGGCGCGACGGTCAACCGGATCCCGGTCCTGCTGTTGCCGAGCGACTACTTCGCCAACCGGGCACCCGATCCCGTCCTCCAGCAGATCGAGCATCCGGTCGAGCGGGACTCCAGCGCGAACGACGCGTTCCGCCCGGTCTCGCGCTTCTTCGACCGCATCTCCCGTCCGGAGCAGTTGGTCGCCTCGCTGCCCGCCGCGTTCCGGGTGCTGACCGATCCGGTCGAGACCGGGGCCGTCACGATCTCGCTCCCGGAGGACGTCCAGGCCGAGGCCTACGACTGGCCGACCCGGCTGTTCGAGCGTCGCGTCTGGCGGATGCGTCGTCCGCTCCCCGAAGCGGCCGACCTGGCCGACGCGGTCCGGCTGGTCACGGGTGCGTCGGCGCCGCTGATCGTGACCGGCGGTGGCACGATCTACTCCGAGGCGACGGACGCGTTGGCGGCCTTCGCGACCCGATACGGCATCCCGGTGGTCGAGACGCAGGCCGGCAAGGGCGCCCTGCCATGGGATCATCCGATGAACGCGGGGCCGGTCGGAACCAACGGCGGACTGGCGGCCAACCGGCTCGCCTACGACGCCGACCTGGTCATCGGCGTCGGCACCCGGTTGGGCGATTTCGCGACCGCATCGAAGACCACCTTCCAGAACCCCGCTGCCCGGTTCATCGGGATCAATGTCGGGCCGATGGATGCGGTGAAGCTGGGCGGGACGCCGATCGTCGCCGACGCGCGCGAGGCCCTCCAGGCGCTCGATGCCGCGCTGTCCGCCGGCGGCTATGGCGGGACCTCGGCGGCCTATCGCGAGCGGGCCGCGACGCTCAAGCGCGAATGGGACGCCGTCGTGACCGGACTGCGGACCGTCAACGGCGAACCCGGCGATCTCGGGCAGGCCGAGGTCATCGGCATCGTCAACGACGCGGTCGGCGGCCATGCGACGGTCATCTGCGCCGCGGGCAGCCTGCCCGGCGACCTGCTGCGCCTGTGGCGGGTCGACGATCCGAAGGGCTACCACGTCGAGTACGGCTTCTCTTGCATGGGCTACGAGATCGCCGCGGGGCTGGGCGTACGCCTGGCGGACGCGGACCGCGACGTCGTGGTGATGGTCGGCGACGGCTCGTACCTGATGCTGAACTCCGAGATCGTGACCGCGGTCGCGGAGGGCCTCAAGCTCACCATCGTGGTCCTCGACAACCACGGGTTCCAGTGCATCCTCGCCCTGCAGCGCGGCGTCGGCGTCCCGGACTTCGGGAACGAGCTCCGGTTCCGCGACCGCGCTACCAACCGGTTGAGCGGCCCATACGTGCCGATCGACTTCCGGGCGCATGCCGAGGCCATGGGCGCGCTCGCCATCGAGGCGCATACGCCGGACGAGGTCCGCGACGCGCTCGCCCAGGCCCGGGCGGCCGACAGGATCACGGTCATCGTGATCCCGACCGAGCCCGAGAAGCGGGTGCCCGGATTCGAATCGTGGTGGGATGTGCCCGTGGCCGCCGCCAGCGAGCAGAACGGCGTCCGTGAGGCGCACGACGCCTACGTCGTGGCACGCAGCCGGCAGCGGACCGATCTGAATTGAACCCGTGCCCGGCCGGCCGGCCGGTGACCGACCAGACATCCGAGTAGAGAGGGAGACGTCCATGCCCGGACCCGGGATCGAGCTCGTCGGCGCCGAGGAGGCGGCCGAGGTGATGGAAGTGCTCCAGAGCGGTTACCTGAGCAGGTACGGTCCCTCGGACGACCCGAAGTTCGGCGCGAAGGTCCATCACATCGAGCAGACCGTCGCAGAGCTCTCGAACGTCCGGTACGGGCTGGCCCTCCACGGCGGCGGGTCTGCGGCGCTGTGGATCACCCTGCTCAGCCTCGGCGTGGGCGCCGGGGACGAGGTGATCGTGCCCGGCTTCACCTACGTGGCCTCGATCTCGGCCATCGCCTATACCGGCGCCACCCCGATCCTCGCGGAGATCGACCAGACCTTCGATCTCGACCCGGTTGACGTCGAGGCGAAGATCACGCCGCGGACCGCGGCGATCCTGGTCGTCCACATGCTCGGCGCGCCGGCCCGGCTGACGGAGCTGAAGGCGATCGCCGACCGCCACGGCATCCCGCTCGTCGAGGACTGCGCCCAGGCCTTCGGCGCCACTTACCAGGGCGTCGGCGTCGGCGGGATCGGGGCGGCCGGTACGTTCAGCTTCAACGAGTTCAAGACGATCACCTGCGGCGACGGCGGGATGATCGTGACCGACGACAAGGACCTCTACGAACGCGCCTTCGCGATGCACGACCAGGGCCATGCGCCCGACCGGCTCGAGTCGAAGTACGCGCCGCGTCCGTTCCTCGGCATGAACTTCCGGATGACCGAGCTGTCCGGCGCGGTGCTCTTGGCCCAGGTCCGCAAGCTCGACCGGATCGTCACCCACCTGCGAGCCAACAAGGCGATCGTCAAGGACATCCTCGAGGAGGTCCCGGCCATCGGTTATCGGACCCTGACCGATCCCGAAGGCGACCTGGCGACCCACCTCGTGGTCGTGCTCCCGTCCAAGGAGATGGCCCAGAACGTGGCCGACGAGGTCGGTTCGAAGACCCTGTCCGAGTCGGGCTGGCACACCTACAGCCGGATGAACCATCTGCTCGAGCGGCGGACCATCACGGGCAAGGGCTGCCCGTTCGACTGCGGCGACCCGGCTCACAGCCACGGGGACTACCGGGAAGGCATGCTGCCCCAGACCGACGCGCTGCTCGAGCGCTCGATCAGCATCGGCATCGGCGTCAACGACCCGAACCTCGCTCCGTTCGGCCTGCGGATGCGCGACGGCGAGGCCGAGGCGCGTGCGGTCGGGGCGACGTTCCGCGATGCCGTGATCAAGCACCGGGCGTGACCGTCCGGGGCGGCCGATGATCGAGGCCGTCGTCATCGGCCGGGTCGGCGTCGACCTCACGCCGGCGACGCCGCGGACCACGCTGGCCGCGGCGGACGCGTTCGTCCGGGCGGTCGGCGGGTTCTCGGGCAACATCGGCACCGGCCTGGCCCGGCTCGGCGTCCGGACGGCGGTGATCTCGGCGGTCGGCGACGACGGGCACGGCGATCACGTCCGGGCGTTCCTCGCCGGCGAAGGGGTCGACGTCGGGCCCATCGTCACCCGTCCGGGCTCGAGGACGCAGGTCGCCTTCTTCGAGGCATGGCCACCCGAGCACTTTCCCGTGACCTTCTATCGGTCCTCGCCGGCCCCCGAGGCCCAGCTCACGACCGCCGAGATCCCGAGCGACCTCGTGGAGCTGACGCCGCTGGTCGTCGTGTCCGGAACGCTCCTTGCGGATGAGCCCGCCCGGTCCACGACGCTGCGGGTCCTCGAGGATCGCCTGGCCTCCCGTCATCGCCGGTCGGTCTCCACCACGATCCTCGATCTGGATTGGCGCCCGACCCTGTGGGCCGACACGAGCGAGGCGCCCCTCCTGCTCGAGCGGGCGGCCCGGATGGCCGACGTGGTCATCGGGAGCGACACCGAGTTCGAGGCGGTGGGCCTGCGCCCGGACGTGTCCCCGGCGATCGGTCCGGCCACGGTGGTGCTGAAGCACGGGCCCGGCGGGGTCTCGCTGCTGACCGCGACCGGGCGTCGCACATGGCCCGGGGTCGCCGTCGAGGTGGTCTGCGGGATCGGTTCCGGCGACGCGCTGACGGCCGCGTTCGCCGCCGGACTCCTCCAGGGACTCGATCCCGGGACGGCGGTCGAGCGCGGCAACGCCGCCGGCGCGATCGTCGCGACGCGGCTCATGTGCAGCACGGCGATGCCCACGCCGGGAGAGATCGACCGGCTCGTCGCCCGACTCGCCGCCGGACCGCAGGAGGCGATCCCGTGACCGCCGCCGAGCGATCGCCGGAGGTCACGATCCATCCGGCCAAGCTGCCGCTCCGCCTTCCGCCGGAGTCGCTCCATCTCCGTCCGGATGCCGACGGCGTCGTGGCGACGGACCCGGATCGGTCCGGCTGGCGGTATCTGTCGTTTCGGGCCTTCGGGCTCACCGAGGGCGAGAGCGTCCTGCTCGATCAGCCCGACCAGGAGGCTGCGATCGTCACGATCTCGGGCGGCGGCGTCGAGATCGTGTTCGATCAACGTCCGAGCCTCGATCTTGCCGGCCGGCCGTCGGTGTTCCAGGGCATGCCCTGGAGCGCCTACATCCCGTCGCGGACGACCGCCCGCATCATCGGCCGGCCGATCACGGGCCGGCGGGCCGTGGTGGCCGTCGCCCAGGCGCCGCTCACGGGCCGCAGCGGCGTCGCCACCGAGCCGATCCTCGTTGGTCCGGACGACGTCGAGATCGAGATCCGCGGGGCCGGCAACGCCACCCGGCAGGTCAACAACATCATGATGCCGGGCTTCCCGGCGGATCGGCTGCTGATCTGCGAGGTCTTCACGCCGTCGGGCAACTGGTCCGGCTGGCCGCCGCACAAGCACGACGTGGACGATCCGCCTCGGGAGGCGGTCCTCGAGGAGACGTACTTCTACCAGTTCAGCCGCCCGGAGGGCTGGGCGATCCAGCGCGTCTACCATCGCGACGGATCCCGGGATCGGCTGATGCCGGTCCGGCACGGCGACCTGGTGATCGTGGACCAGGGATATCACCCGTTCGCGTCCACGCAGGGGTACGACGCCTACTACCTCAACGCGCTGGCCGGTGACCGTAGGACGATGGCCAACTCGGACGACCCCGACCTCGCCTGGGTCAAGTCCCTGTGGCCGGCGATGGCGCCGGATCCTCGCCTCCCGTTGGTCCACCCGTGATACCGGACCCGACCGGCGCCGACGGGCCATCCCATCCACCCGGCGGGGCACCCGATGACACGGCCTCGTTCGTGGGCAGACGCCGGCGGCTCCTCCGCCTGGGCGGTTCGCGGGGCGTCATCGCCGGGATCGCCATCGATCACCGGGACAGCCTCCGGGTGATGATCGAGCGACGGGGACCGACCGGGATCGGCACCGCCGAGCTCCGGGCGCTGAAGCTTCGCCTGGCGCGAGCCCTGGCGCCGTCCGCCACTGCCGTGATGCTCGACGAAGAGTTCGGGGGCCTGGCGCTCGAGGCCGGCGTCATCCCGCCGTCGGTCGCGCTGATCATGCCGCTCGAGGCCCAGGGGTACGAGACGATCGGGGATGGGTCGGCGACCACGCTCCTTGCGGACTTCTCGCCGGCGGTGGCGCTGCGCTACGGGGCCGACGCCTGCAAGCTGCTGCTGCCCTTCCGGGCGGACGAGGCAGCGTCAGCCGCCCGTCAGGAGGCGCTCGTCGCCTCGACCGCGGCGAGCTGCCACGAGCTCGGGCTGCCCCTGGTGATCGAGCCGATCGTCTACCGACGGCCGTCGGAGAGCGCCGCCGCCTACGCGGATCGATACCGGCAGCTGCTGCTCGACGCGGTGGCACGCCTCCAGCCACTCGGCGCGGACCTGCTCAAGCTGCCGTTCCCCGTGCTGGACCTCGCCGCGTTTGCCGAGTCGGAGGCACTCGCGGCGTGCCGGACGCTGACGGAGGCCTGCGGAGGGACGCCATGGGTCCTGCTCGGCGCCGGTGTCGACACGTCGGTCTTCGTCGAGCAGATCCGGCTCGCCGGGACGGCCGGCGCCGCCGGCTTCCTCGCCGGGCGCGGGATCTGGGGTGCCGCGCTCGTGGCGGATCCCCGGGAGCAGGACCGCATCGCCGACGAGGTCTGCCGTCCGGACCTGGAACGCTGCCGCGACATAGCCGAACGGGTCGCCAGGCCGCTCGCCCCGGCCGGCGCCGGCTGATCTCGCAGTCGGCCCGGGTCCCGACGACCGCGTCCGGCAATCTGGAGTCCTCGATGCGATTGGTCTACAACTCCAACTCGACGATGCACCTCCCCGCGCTGCTGCAGATCCGGGTGGCCCGGGAGACCGGCTGGGACGGGATCTTCGTGCGCGAGGAACACCTCCGGCGTTACCTGGCGCAGGGGTTCGACTCGGCTAGCCTCCGGGCGGCGCTCGATGGCCTCGGACCCGTCAACCTCGGGGCCCTGCCCGATGTCGAACGCTGGCAGCCGGACGACCGGGCGGCGATGCTGCGCCACGCCGCCGAGCTGACCGAGCTGGCCGTCGAGATCGGCGCGTCGTACGTCCAGCTCCTCACCGGGCCGGTCTCGCCGGGAGGTGCCTATAGCGGGCCCGCGGAGCTCTCCCCGGTGGAGCTGCGACGTGTCACGGCCGACGCGATCCGCTCCGTGGCCGATCTCGGCGCGCCGCACGACGTGCGCTACTACCTCGAACCGGTCGCCTGGACACCCCTGTCGGGCCTGGCCGACGCGGTCCAGGTCGTCGACGCCGCGGAGCGCGACAACGTCGGGCTCGTGCTCGACTTCTGGCACCTCTGGCAACGCGGCGCCACCCCGGAGAGCGTCGCGCGACTCGACCGCCGGATGATCTTCGGCGTGGACTTCTCGGATTCGCTCGGACCGGCCGGGTCGCCGGCACCCGACCAGCGATCCCGCTGCGTGTGGCCCGGCGAGGGCGAGATCCCGCTCCGCGAATGGGTCGACGCCGTCCGCGCCACCGGCTTCGACGGCTGGTGGGACAACGAGCTGTACAGCCCGCCGCACTGGGAGTCGGACGACCCGTTCGGGGTCGCGGCAGGACTGCTCCAGGTCCTGCGTGAGATGCTAGGCGACTGACCGTGTCCGAACCGTGACGACGCCCAAGCCCACGACCAGCTCAAGCCCGCGGAGGATCGATGCGAACCTGGACCCCATCGGGCGTCGGCGGATCGCTGCGGTGATGCAGGAGCTGCATCGCCCGGCCGGTCGGCCCGGTCCGGACGGATCGACGGTCCGGATCGAGCCGTCGCGCGAGCCGTCGGATCTCGGTGGCGCCGGCTGGCGCTGGGTCGAGTTCGCGGCCCACACCCTGGCCGACGGGGCCACGGTTCGTCGTGGAGCCGATGACCGTGAGGTCGCACTGATCGTGCTCGAGGGCACGGTCGACGTGCGGGCCGGGACGCAGACGTTCGGCCGGATCGGCAGCCGTTCGTCGGTCTTCGACCCGGCCGCGCCACCGGTCGTCCTCCTCACGCCCGGCGAGGACCTCGAGGTGACGGCCCGGGGAGCTGCCGCGATCGCGATCGGGGCGGCCCGCGGAGGCGACCCCCACCCGACCCGGCTGATCGAGGCCGACGCGATCCGGGTCGAGACCCGGGGGGCCGGCCAGACCGAGCGGACCGTTCGCCACCTGCTCGCTCCCGATGCCGCCGCCGGCCGGCTGATCCTGTTCGAGGTGCTCACCCCCGCCGGCAACTGGTCGAGCTACCCGCCGCACAAGCACGACACCGAGGATCAGCCGCGGGAGAGCCAGCTCGAGGAGCTCTACTACTATCGGTTCGCCCGACCGGAGGGCTTCGCCTTCACCCGGGTGTACACGGCGGATCGGTCGCTCGATGCCGCGATGACGCCCTCGGACGGGGACGTCGTCCTCGTCCCGCGGGGGTATCACACGGTCGGCGCGCCGGCCGGCTACGACTGCTACTACCTCAACGTGATGGCCGGACCGACCCGGCTGTGGCACTTCACCGTCGATCCGGATCACGTCTGGCTGATGGACTGGGACCCGACGGCGCCACGGAAAGGATCCCGATGAACGTCGCGCTCGAAACGCCCCTGGCGATGATGGCTCGGACCACCCCGACCGAGTACTGGAACGACTCGTGTGCGACCGCGGAGCTCGAGTACGCGATCGCCAACGGAGCCGTCGGGGCGACGTCCAACCCGAGCATCGTCGCTGGAGGTCCTGCGCAAGGAGTTCGACACATGGCGGCCGCGGATCCGCGCCATCGGGGCGGCCGAGCGGACCGCGTCGGACGTCGAGGTCACCTGGCGGGTCATCGAGGAGATGGCGGCCGGTGCCGCGGCGCTGCTCGAGCCGATCTTCGTCCGCGAGGCGGGGCTCAAGGGCCGATTGTCGATCCAGACGAACCCGACCCACCATGCCGATGCCGACCGGATGCTCGAGCAGGGCCGCCTGTTCGCCGCCCTCGCCCCGAACATGCAGGTCAAGTTCCCCGCGACGAGCGCCGGCATCGCGGCGATCGAGGAGGCGACCTACCACGGGATCTCGATCAACGCAACGGTCTCGTTCACCCTGCCCCAGGCCCTGGCCGTGGGCGCGGCGGTCGAGCGCGGCCTCGATCGGCGCGAGGCCGCCGGTCTCGACATCACCCGGATGAGCCCGGTCTGCACGCTGATGATCGGCCGGCTTGACGACTGGATGAAGGCCGTCTGCGAGCGCGACGACATCGTCGTCGACCCGGCAGCCCCGAACTGGGCCGGACTCGCCGTGTTCAAGAAGGCCGCAGCGATCTACACCCAGCGCGGCTACCGGACCCGGCTCCTCGCGGCGGCCTATCGCCACCATCTCCACTGGTCCGAGCTCATCGGCGGCGACGTCACGCTCACGATGCCCCACCAGTGGCAACGCCAATTCAACGAGTCGTCCGTCGAGGTCCGGCCGCGCTTCGCCGATCCGGTCCCGCCGACGTACGTCGCCGAGCTCCGGCGCGCGGATCCCGGACTTCAATCGGGCGTACGAGCCGGACGGCCTGACCGAGACCGAGTTCGATACCTACGGCGCGACGGTCCGCACGCTTCGTTCGTTCGTCGCCAGCTACTGGGACCTGGTCCGGGCGATCGACGACATCCTCCTGCCCGACCCCGACCGCAGGGCTTGAGTCCGACGGCATCCGCCCCCGCCGAAGGCCCGACCGCCGACGGCCGGTCGCTCCTCGCATCGCGCGAGTTCCGCGCTCTCCTCGGCGGCGCGCCTGACGAACTCGCTGGCGATCAGCGCGTTCGCGATCGTCGTCGCGTACCAGACCTACGACATCACCCGCGACCCCCTGGCGCTCGGCTGGCTCGGCCTCGTCGAGGCCATCCCGGCCCTGTCGCTCGTCCTGTTCGGCGGCCACTTCGCCGACCGGCGCGACCGTCGCTCGATCGTCCTCGTGACCAGCGCTCGGAGTGACCGCCTGTGCCCTGGCGATCGGCGGTCCTGTCGTCGGGCGCGTCGCGGCCTCGGGCTCGCGGCGATCCTCGCCGTCGTCTTCGCGACCGGCGTCGCCAGCGGGTTCGAGCGACCGGCCCTGTCGGCGTTCGAGGCGCAGGTCATCCCGCTCGACCAGGCGGCCCGCGGCGTGTCCTGGACCAGCAGCGTGTCGCCAGGCCGGGTCGATCCTCGGCCCGGCGGCCGGCGGGATCGCGGTCGCCCTCCTCGGCGTCGCCGCGACCTATGGGGCGATCGCCGCTGCTCCTGGCGATCTCGACCGGTCTCCGTCTTCGCTCATCGCGCGCAAGCCGATGCCGGACCCGGTGCGCGGCGAGCCGCTCCTGCAGAGCCTCCTCGGCGGCATCCGCTACGTCACCCAGACGCCGGCCGCTCCTCGGGTCGATGGCGCTCGACCTGTTCGCGGTCTTCTTCGGCGGCGCCATCGCCCTGCTCCCGCTGTCTTCGCCAGCGACATCCTCCACGTCGGCCCGGTCGGGCTGGGCTGCTGCGGACGGCGCCGTCGGTCGGCGCGCTGGCTGGTGATGCTCCTCGCCACCCGCCGGCCGCCGAGCCGCCACGCCGGGCCGGACGTTCCTCTCTGCGTGGCGGGCTTCGGCGTCAGCATGATCGTGTTCGGGCTGTCGACCAGCATTCTGCTCTCGCTCGGCGCGCTGTTCATGAGCGGCGTCACCGACGGGATCAGCATGGTCATCCGGAGCACGATCCTGCGGGTCCTGTCGCCCGAGGCGATCCGCGGCCGGGTCGCGGCGGTGAACTGGGTCTTCATCGGCGCGTCGAACGAGCTCGGGGCGTTCGAGAGCGGCGTCGCCGCGCACCTGTTCGGCGCCGTCCCGACGGTCGTCGGCGGCGGGATCCTGACCCTCGCCATCGTCGGACTCGTTTCGTTCCTCGTGCCGAGCCTGCGGCGGTTCGACCTCGACCAGGCGTCCGCGGGACCCGAGCCGACGGCGCTCCCGGCGTGAGCGAGCCCACCCGCGACCCACGCTCGATGCGGCTCCTGGCCGACGCCCGCACGGCCGTCCTGGCCACGATCGACCCCGGCGGACGGCCACGGCTCGTGCCGATCTGCTTCGCCGCGCTCGACCACGGCGACGGACACCGGGGCTCGAACGACTGGCCCGACCTCTACACGCCGATCGACGAGAAACCCAAGGCCGGCTCCGATCCCCACGCACTCGCCCGGCTCCGCGACATCGTCGCCCGGCCCGAGGTCTTCGTCCTGGTCGATCGCTGGGACGAGGACTGGACCCGCCTCGCCTGGCTCAGACTCCGCGGGACCGCGAGCGTCCTCGAGGCGACCGACGCCGACGCGGCCGTGGACCGTGAACGAGCTATCGCGCGGCTGCGTGCCAAATACCGGCAGTATCGCGACCACGACCTCGCCTCGCGCCCGCTCATCCGGATCGTCATCGACCGAGCCTCGACCTGGGAGGCGTCCAGCCGGCGATGAGCGTCCCCACGATCTCCACGTCCCGCCTGACCCTCCGGGCGCTCCGCACGGAGGACCTCGCTGCGTTGGCGGCGATCCTGGGTGATCCGATCGGGATGAGCTTCTATCCGCATCCCTTCAGCCGCGACGAGTCGCTGGCCTGGATCGAGCGTGACATCGCTCGATATGCGGACCTCGGCTTCGGTCACCTCGCGGTCGAGCTCAACGCCACGGGCGACCTGATCGGGGACTGCGGCCCGACGATCCTGGACATCGACGGCGTCGACGAGGTCGAGCTCGGGTGGCACATCCGACGCGACCTGTGGTCGCAGGGATACGCCACCGAGGCCGCGATCGCGACCCGCGACTGGGTCTTCGACGGTCTCGGGCTCGAGCGCCTGATCTCGCTGGTGCGACCCGAGAACGTGGCGTCCTGTCGCGTCGCCGAGAAGATCGGGATGACGGCCGAACGGACGATCGAGCGCCGCGGTGTCGGACACGTGGTCTATGCGATGACGGCCTTGGATCGCTCGATCTGACCGCCGGGTCGAGGGACGTCCGCGGTCAGCCGGCCAACCGCTCGGCGAGATACCGGATCGCGATCGGGTAGCGATACTCGATCGAACCGTGCCCCGCGTCGAACAGCTCGAACCTGGGCTCCGGCGCGCCGGCCGCCACGCAGGTCCTGCGGAACGCCTCCGCTCCGAGGTCCAGGTAGTAGTCGTCGTGGATCCCCGCGTCGATGTAGACCGCCCGCAGCGAACGGAGGGCCGCGGCGCCGTCCGGGTCCGCCCCATCCTGACGGGATCCCAGCGGAGCCAGCGCGCCCAGACCTCCGGGATCAGCTCGCCGGTCGCGACGTCGAACGGATAGTGGATCGTGCCGTCGTCGTCGGCCGAGTAGCAGGACGCCATGGCGCGCTGGTTGATGAGGACGTCGTCGCCCGGTCGGCTGAAGGCGGGCCGCCCGGCGAGTCCGTCAGCCAGCGGTCCCACGAGCCGTCGTACCGGTCGCGCAGGACGCGGGCGGCCGCCGCGAACTCGAGCTGATAGCAGGTCTCGAACAGCGCGTCCCCGGCGTGCGTCGCGAGGCTGCCGAACAGGTCCGGTCGGAGCATCGGGGTGACCATCGCCCCGTAGCCGCCGCTCGACTTCCCGGCGATCCCGCGGTGGTCGCGCGAGGCGAGCGTCCGATATCGGGCATCGATGAACGGGACCACCTCCTCGCACAGGTAGGTGTGGTAGCGACCGGTCCCCGGTGAGTCGAGGAACTGGCTCCCGCCGACGGAGGTCCAGCAATCGACGAACACCACGATGGCCGCCGGCGGCGGCCCTCCCCCGGGCCCTCACCGGCGAACAACGCGTCGACGTTCTCGATGGTGTTGGGTCGGAACGCCGAACGGTTGCGCCACATGTCGAGCTGACCCGTCATCCCCTGGATGAGGTAGATCGTGGGATAGCGTGCGTCCGGTGCCGAGTCGTAGCCCGGCGGGAGGTAGGTCCACAGGGGCCGCTCGACGGGATCGCCCAGCCGGTTCCCCTCGAGGGCCCGGCTGACGATCACGGTCTCGTCGAGTCGACCGCGAAGCGGCCTTGACCATGGACGCACCGCCACCTCCTCGCGCATCGAGCACACGCCTCGACCTCGAACTGTAGAGGAGGGTCGATGCAGGCGTGCATGGGATCCGCGTCAGGATGGCGAGATCGGGAGTAGGCTGGTGGCCTGGTCATCGCGCGCGCCCCGTTATGGCGCCGTCAGCGGTCGGCCACCTTCGAGGCGGACCCCACCGATGACCCAGCAGCCGATCACCTCCGCGCGCGCAGCGGAGGTGCCGCAGGCCGTCGACTACGACGAGCCCGGCCTTCTCCTCCAGCTCGAGCCCGAAGCGGCTCGCCTGCTCGACCGTCACGAGAAGGTGGCCGTCGAGTGGTTCCCCCACGACTACATCCCGTACCGACTCGGCCGCGACTTCGACAAGGAGCCGTGGACCCCCGACCAGCCGCGCCTGACCGGCGTCGCCCAGACCTCGTTCGAGATCGGGCTGCTGACCGAGGACAACCTGCCGAGCTACCACCGCCTCATCCACGGGATGTTCGGCAACGGCGACGGGGCCTGGCTCAACTGGGTCGGGCGATGGACGGCCGAGGAGGGGCGCCACGCGATCGTCCTCCGCGACTACCTGACGGTCACCCGGAACATCGACCCGATCGCGCTCGAGCGGGGCCGGATGACCCAGCTCCAGCATGGCTACGACCACGACGCGCCGGATACGCTCCACGGGCTGGCCTATGTCACCTTCCAGGAGCTGGCGACCCGGATCGCCCATCGCAACACGGGCCGCTACTCGGACGACCCGGTGGCCGACAAGATCATGGTCCGGATCGCCGCCGACGAGAACCTCCACATGGTCTTCTACCGGGACATCATCTCGGCCGCCCTGAAGATCGAGCCGTCGGCCGCGGTCCGGGCGATCGTCGACGAGGTTCTCGCCTTCCAGATGCCGGGCTCCGCGATCCCCGGTTTCCTGCGCAAGGCGGCCCAGATCGCCAAGGCGGGCATCTACGACATCCGGGTCCACCGCGACGAGGTCCTGATGCCGGTCATCAAGCATTGGGGCATCTTCGAGCTGAGCGGTCTCGACGCGGCCGCCGAGGAAGCCCGGCGCCAGCTCGCCGAGCATCTCGAGAAGCTGGAGCTCGCCGCCCGGCGGTTCGAGGCGAAGATGGCCGAGTCGCCCTTCCCGCGGATGGCAGGAGCGCGCTGACCCGGCGACAGACCGCTCAGTCCAGACGGAGCTCGACGACGGTCGCCAACGGACCGCTGGACTCGCCACCGAGCAGGTAGCCGACGCCGGCAAGGACGACACCCGCTGCATCGGACGACGCCCGCGGGAGCCGACCCGCGATGCGCGCCCGGCCGGACGTCGGGTCGATCTCCAGGATGGTCGACATGGGCGCACCGGCGTGACGGCCGCCAGCGACGAACAGCCTGCCTCCGAGCACGACCGCGGTGGCGTGCGACAGGGCTCGAGGCAGCCGACCGGCGATCCACGCAGCGCCGGTCCTGGGGTCGACGACCTGGATCACTCGGGTGTCGCCCGCGGACGTGGTGCCGCCGACCAGCCAGACCCGTCCCGCGAGCTCCGCTACGGCGGGGTAACGCACCGCGAGCGGGAGCGACGCGATCATCCGGAACCTGACGCCGTCCGTCGTTGCCAGCACCGCGGGATCGGCGCGCCCTGCCGCGCCCCCACCCACGACGATCACCCTGTCGCCGACCGCCACCGCGACCAGGTCGGCACGACGCGCTGGGAGTGTGCCGATCACCGTCGCATGTCCATCGGTCGAGACCCGCTGGACCGTGCCATCCTGCGTCGTCCGCCCGCCCCCGATCACGAGATCCCCGAGGCCCAGGACGGCACCCCCGGCATCGTGGACCGGATCCGGCAGCCGGCCGATGATCGTCGAACGGCCGTCCCCGACCGCGATCCGCTCGATCGTTCCGACCGTTCCGGCCGTCCCCAGGCCGCCGGCGAGCACCACCGAGCGGCCGGACGCGAACGCGGCCGACCTGGACAGCGCCGCGGGGAGACTCCACGCCGCGACGGAGACCTGAAGCCTCGGGTTCGCCGAAGCTGGGGAGGCGGTCGGAGCGATGGAGACCGGGCCCGGAGTTCCGACGCCCTGTGACGGTCGATCGGACGGGCTCGGACGGATAGGAGACCCCTCAGCCGCGCTCGAGCCGGCGCGCACCGCCGACGAGGGGTCGGGTGTCGACGAGGCGGACGAGAACATGCCGGTCCAGATCACGGCGGTCGCGGCGATCGCGATCGGCACCAGTGCGGCACCCGCGGCGAGGCGGCGCACCCTTAGAGCGCCGTCCCCGCCGGGATCGGCTGATGACCGTCCGGAACGAACAGCCGGTTCGCCCCTCGACCGGGGACATCGGTCCGCCCGTACTGCCAGACGATGCGCATCGTCTTCGGGTCAAGGACGACGATCCGATGCCGGAAGTCGTCGTTGATGGACACCGTCCCGTCCGCCAGCGGTGTCGCGAGGCTTGGATGGTCGAGGCGCCCGGGCCCGGACCGAGGCCCGTATCGCCACAGGACCCGGCCGCGCGGGCTGACGGCAAGGACCTGGCCGGGGTTGCTGTAGTCGGCGACGATCACGTTCCCGTGCCGGTCGAGCTGAGCGTCGGACGGATAGAGCGCCGGCACATGGATGTCGAAGAGCACCTTCCCCGTCGGTGACAGTCGGACGACCCGCGAGCCCCGGATCTCGGTGATCAGAAGTCCGCCGTCCGGGAGCGGCGTGTCGCCGTTCGGCGATGCCGTACGTGTACCGGGCGCGGTCTGCACAAACGCCCGTTCGCCCGAAGGTCTTGACGATCCGCTTGGATGGCGCGATCTCGATGATCCGGCAGTTCTGGATGTCGGCGACGATCAGGTTCGCCGTTCGCGAGGGGATAGGCGTCGTCGGGATTGCTGAGGTAGCCCCGGGCGGACCCGGCGTGGTCGTAGCGTCCGTACTGCCAGATGACCCTGCGCGTCCGCGATGTCGATCCGGTCGATGACCTGATGCTTCTCGTCGTTGGCGACGATGGTCTTGCCATCCGGTGACAGGAAGGCGTCGTCGGCGCTGAACGCCTGGCCGGCCGGGAGGCTGCCGGATCGCGGGAACCGCCACAGGATGCGTCGGCTGGCGCCGATGACGAGTAGCCGTCCATTGCCACGGTCGGCGATGAGCAAGCCCCCCGGAAAGCGGGCATCGGGCGCCGCGATGGCGGCGGTGGCCGGACGCTCGGCCTGGACAGCGGTCGGCGGATCGGCAGTCGACGACGCGGGCGGACCCGACGCCGGCGGCACATCCGAGGTTGGGAGGGTCGCGGTCGGGAGGTTGCCGACCGACCGGCCGCTGTCGGCTGCCGAGGTCGCCGCGGGTGGGCTCGTGGCCTGCGTCGACCCGGACGCGACTCGGAGGCTGACCATCATCACGACGATCGAAAGTGCCGCGAGCGGGATCGAGGATCGGATGCGACGCTGCGTGGTCGTCCTGCGCCGGTGGGCCATCGGACGACGGTTGGCCTTCATCCGGTCTCGATCGGTCATCGGGGCACCCTACCCCAGGCGTCGCCGCGCACGGCCATTCATTCACGAACCTTCACCGAATGCACACCCGCCCAATCCGCCTGGCGCGACACTGCGACGTCCGGTGCTACCCCTCCGTCCGGATCGCCTCCACCAGGCGATCGAGGAAGGGCACCTGGGCGGGCTTGAGCCTGGCCGCGGCCTCGACCAGGTCGAACCAGGCCACCCGGTCGATCTCGGGGAAGACCTCGAGCCGACCGGATCGCGGTGGCCAGACCATCTCGAACGTGTTGCTCACGGCGGCCTCCGGATCGAGATCCCCTTCGATCCCCCAGGCGACGACCCGCTTGCCCGAGTTCTGGTGGATCTCGCCGAGCTCGATGGGCGGGGCGGTCCCGGCGTCGTGTCCGGTCTCCTCCAGGAACTCGCGCCGCGCCACGTCGAGGAGGGGCTCGTCCGGATGGTCGAGCTCGCCCTTCGGGATCGTCCAGTGGCCGAGGTCCTTCGTGGCGTTGTACGGGCCTCCCGGGTGCGCAAGGAGGACCTCGAGGCCGCCGGCCGTGCGGCGATACAGGACGATCCCCGCGCTGGTCCGGCCGCGCTTGTCGGCCGTCAAGGCCGGGCGGTCCGCTCGGCCGGCCGGGCGACGATCGAGAACGACAGCGGGATCCGGCCCCGCTCGTCGGGTCGGACGTCGGCGTGGCCGCCCCACCAGTCCGTGGGGTGCTCCGTCAGCCGCTCGATCCGCAGGCCGGCCCCGGCGACCGCCGTGACGATCTCGCCGAGCGTCCACGACCGGGCGAACTTCCAGGCCTGATCGGGCTCGTCGATCGACAGGCGATCGATGTACCCGGGCGCCCAGCCCTTCGACGCTTCCGGGCCGGCGAAGTAGTCGTAGTCGGTCGCGAACCAGCGTCCGTCCTCGCCGACGTCGAACAGCCACTCGGCTGGGTGGCCCTCGAACAGGACGAGCCGGCCGGCGGGCGACAGCAGCCGGACCAGGACCGCCGCCCAGGCATCGAGGTCCTGGAGCCACATGAGTGACCCGCGCCCGGTGTACAGCAGGTCGGCCGTCCCGTCGAGCTCGTGCGGCGTGTCGAGCACGTCGGCCAGGATCCACTGCGCCGGGGCTCCCGTGGCATCGCCGAGTCGGGCGGCGAGATCGAGCATCCGCGGACTGAAGTCGACCCCGACCACCTCCTCCGCCCCGAGGTTCCAGAGCGAGAGCGTGTCCCGCCCCCCCGCGCACTGGAGATGGATCGCCCGACGACAGCGACCGTGGAGGTCCCCGATGAGCTCGAGCTCCGGTGCCAGGAGGTTCGTCCCGCCGCCCCGGATGAGGTCGATCGCCTCGTCGAGCCAGCCCTCGTAGCGCTCGGCCGCCTCGTCCCACGCGGCCCGGTTCGCGCGATGCATCCCGGCCACGTCGGACCGCTCGGCCCCGGTCGCCGGCCGCACCAGCTCGGGCATCGCGTCATCGGTCGCGGTCATCCGTCGAGTCTAGCGACCGACGGCGGCCGCCTTGACGGATGATGGCCGGGTGAGCGATGCGACCGGTCCGGACGGAGCTCCCGTCGAGCCTGCGACGTCGGGCCGCCCCGGGCTGCTGCCCACCGCGACGCCGACCGGGCTCGCCTCCTGGCTCCCGGGGATCGCGGTGGCGCGGACGTACCAGCGTTCATGGCTGGCGAAGGACATCGTCGCCGGCGTCGTCCTCAGCGCGCTCCTCGTCCCGGCCGGGATGGGCTATGCCACGGCCTCCGGGCTCCCCGCGATCGCCGGCCTGTACGCCACGATCTTCCCGCTGCTCGCCTACGCGGTCTTCGGACCGTCCCGGATCCTGGTCCTGGGTCCGGACTCGTCGCTGTCGCCCCTGATCGCCGCGGCGATCCTGCCGCTCGCCGCCGCCGGCTCGACCGAGGCCGTCGGACTGGCCGGCGTCCTCGCGCTGATGACCGGTGCGCTGTGCATCGGTGCCGGGCTGGCCCGGTTCGGGTTCCTGACCGACCTGCTGTCGAAGCCGGTCCGCTACGGCTACATGAACGGGATCGCGCTGACCGTCCTGGTCAGCCAGATCCCGAAGATGCTCGGCTTCTCGATGACCGCCGAGGGGTTCATCCCCGAGGTGACCGCGACCGTCCGGGGCATCCTCGCCGGCGAGACGGTCCCGGCGGCCGCGGCGATCGGCGGCGCCTGTCTCGTTGTCATCCTCGCCTGCCGCCAGTGGGCGCCGAGGGTGCCCGGGGTCCTGATCGCCGTCATCGGGGCGACGATCGCGGTCACGGTCCTCGGTCTCGAGGACATCCTGCCGGTCGTGGGCTCGGTCCCCCAGGGCCTCCCCTTCCCGAGTCTGCCGCCGCTCGAGCTCGGCGACGTCTCCGCGTTGTTCGCGGCCGCTGTCGGGATCGCCTTCGTGTCGTTCGCGGACACGAGTGTCCTTTCTCGCACGTATGCCATCCGCGGCGGCTACGCCGTCGACCCCGACCGGGAGCTCGTCGCACTCGGCCTGGCGAACGTCAGCGGCGCCTTGTTCCAGGGGTTCTCGGTGAGCAGCAGCTCGTCGCGGACGCCGGTGGCCGAGGCGGCCGGGTCGAAGTCTCAGCTGACCGGCGTGGTGGGGGCGGGCATGATCGTGCTGCTCCTGGTGTTCTTCCCCTCCCTGCTGGCGAACCTCCCGACGACCGCCCTCGCTGCCGTGGTCATCTCCGCCGCGCTGGGGCTGTTCGAGGTGGCCGGGGTCCGTCGCCTGTTCGACGTCCGGCGCTCGGAGTTCTTCCTATCGATGGCGGCGTTCCTCGCGGTCGCCCTGTTCGGGGTGATCGCCGGGATCGGGATCGCCATCGCCCTGTCGCTGCTCGACTTCGTCCGGCGGGCCTGGCGTCCGCACGACGCGATCCTCGGCCGGGTCGACGGGCTCAAGGGCTACCACGACGTGACGAGCCACCCCGATGTCCGGCAGATCCCCGGCCTCGTCCTGTTCCGCTGGGACGCGCCCCTGTTCTTCGCCAACGCCGACCTCTTCCGGGAACGCGTCCACGAGATCGCCCTCGGCGCCGACCAGCCCGTCCGCTGGATCGTCGTCGCGGCTGAGCCGATCACCGACGTCGATTCGACCGCCGCGGACATGATCGAGGAGCTCGCCGACGAGCTCGAGGCCGCCGGGATCGACCTCGCCTTCGCCGAGATGAAGACGCCGGTCAAGGAATGGCTGCGCCACTACGAGCTCGAGGCGAAGATCGGCCGCGAGCGGTTCTTCTCCACGGTCGGTGCCGCGGTCAAGAGCTACCTCGAGACCAATGACGTCGAGTGGGTCGACTGGGAGGACGCGGCCGAGACGGACGCTACCGAGGATGCCGCGGCCGAGGACGCCGAGGACGCCGCTGCCGAGGACGCCGACCTCCCGTCGACCGAGCGACCCGGCCCGGGCGACGGTCCTCCGCCGGCGGGCTGAACGCGACTTGGATCGGGAACGTCCGGCAGGCTCACCGTCCTGCCGGGTAGCATGACCGGACAGGCACGCGATCCCTCCCAGGGTCGGATCGACCCGACGCGCGCCGGCCGACGGATGCGGGCGCCGAGCGCGGTCGCCCAGGTGGAGAGGACGTCGTAACGGATGAGCGGGCTGCCTGAGCGAGCGGACGTCGTGGTCATCGGGGCCGGGATCGTCGGGAACTGCATGGTCCACCACCTCGCCAGACTCGGTTGGAAGGACATCGTCCTCATCGAGAAGGGCCCCCTCCCCAACCCCGGCGGGTCGACCGGACACGCCTCGAACTTCATCTTCCCGACCGATCACAACAAGGAGATGACGGCGCTCACGCTCGACAGCGTCCGGCAGTACCAGGAGCTGGGCGTCTTCACCCGGAGCGGCGGCATCGAGGTCGCCCGGACGCCGGAGCGGATGGAGGAGCTCAAGCGCCGGCTGGCGTCGGCGACGTCGTGGGGCATCGAGGCGGAGCTGATCACCCCGGCCCGGGTCAAGGAGCTCGTCCCGTACATCGAGGAGTCGGTCATCCTCGGCGGGTTCCACACGCCGAGCGTCGGGGTCGTGGACTCGCTCCGGGCGGGGACGCTCATGCGCGAGGGCGCCGTCGCGAAGGGCGTCCTGACCATCTCGGCGATGACCGAGACGGTCGGGATCGACGTGGTCGATGGCCGGGTCGCCGGGGTCCGGACCGACAAGGGCGACATCGCGACCGGGACCGTAGTCATCGCCTGCGGCGTGTGGAGCCCGCGGATCGCCCGGATGGCCGGCGCATCGATCCCCCTCACGCCCGCGATCCACCAGATGATCAGCGTCGGACCGGTCCCGCAGTTCGCCGACACCGTCGGCGAGATCGTCTTCCCGATCGTCCGGGACATGGACACGAACATGTACGAGCGCCAGCACGGGGGCGACCTCGAGGTCGGCTCGTACGCCCATCGCCCGATCCTGATGTCCCCCGACGACATCCCGTCGATCGAGGAAGCGGCCCAGTCGCCGACCGAGCTGCCGTTCACCGACGACGACTTCGATCCGCAGATGGAGCACGCCCTCGAGCTCGTGCCGGCGGTCCTCGGCGACGAGCGCGTCGGCGTCCGCTATGCGATCAACGGCCTGCTCTCCCTGACGCCCGACGGGATGCCGATCCTCGGCGAGACGCCCGAGGTCAAGGGGCTCTGGTCGGCGGCCGCGATCTGGATCAAGGAGGCCCCCGGGATCGCCCGCGCGGTCGCCGAGTGGATGACCCACGGCACGCCCGAGATCGACTGCCACGCCTCCGATGTCGCCCGGTTCTACGACCACCAACGGACCTCGGCGCACATCGACGCGAGGAGCGCCGAGGGGTTCAACAAGACGTACGGGATCACCCACCCGATGGAGCAATGGGCGTCGAATCGTGACGTCCGGCTGAGCCCCGTCCACCGGCGGCAGCGGGAGCTCGATGCCGTCTTCTTCGAGGCGGCCGGCTGGGAGCGTCCCTTCTGGTACGGCGCGAACCAGCCGCTCGTCGCGGAGTTCGGCGAGCGGGTGATGCCGCGCGCCGCCGAGTGGGAGTCGCGCTGGTGGTCGCCGATCGTCAACGCGGAGCACCTCGCGATGCGCGAGCGCGTCGGGATGGTCGATCTGGCCGCCTTCGCGATCTTCGACGTGACCGGCCCCGGCGCGCTCGACCACCTCCAGGGCCTGGTCGTCGGTCAGGTGGACGTGGCGGACGGCCGGGTCATCTATACGCCGTTGCTGAGTCCGTCCGGCGGGATCGTCGCCGACCTGACGATCATCCGGCTCGCCCGCGATCGCTTCCGAGTGGTGACCGGCGGCGGGCTGGGGATGCGCGACAAGAAGTGGTTCAGGGACCATCTGCCGCCGGATGGCTCGGTCCATCTCCACGACAAGACGTCGTCCCTCTACACCGTCGGCGTGTGGGGGCCGCGCGCCCGCGATCTCGTCGGCGCGGCGACGGCCGCCGACCTGTCGAACGCCGCGTTCCCGTTCGGCACCGCCCGGACCGTCGACATCGGCAGTGTCCGGACGTTGATGTCGCGGATCTCCTACGTCGGCGAGCTCGGCTGGGAGATCTACTGCCCGATGGAGCAGGGCCTCCGGCTGTGGGACGCCCTGTGGGAGGCCGGACGGCCCTTCGGCGTCGCCGCGGTGGGGATCGGCGTCTACGGCACGACCGGAAGGATCGAGAAGGGCTATCGCGCGCACGGTGCCGAGCTCGAGCTCGACTTCGACCTGGTCGAGGCGGGCATGGCCAGGCCGAAGGTCAAGGATGCCGACTTCGTGGGGAAGGCCGCCTACCTCGGGCAACGGGCGAAACCCGCGGCCGCCCTCCTGTGCACGCTCACCCTCGACGACCCGACCTCGTCGTCCGGCGTGAAGCGCTACATGATGGGGCGCGAACCGATCCTGACGCCCGACGGTCAGCCGCTGGTGGACGCCAAGGGCCGCCGTTCGTATGTCACCAGCGCAGGCTCGGCGCCGTCGCTCGGAACCCACCTGCTGATGGCCTACCTCCCGCCCGAGGTGGCGGTCGTCGGGACGAAGCTGGCCGTGCTCTACTTCGGCGAGCGGTACCCGGTCACCGTGGCGGTGGTCGGCAGCACCCCGCCATTCGACCCGGACAACGAACGGATCCGCGGATGAACGTCCTGGTCTGCGTCAAGCGTGTCCCGGAGACGGGGGGGCGGGTGACCCTGACCGAGGACGCGCAGGACATCGATACGCGCTACCTCGGGTTCACCGTCAGCCCGCACGAGGAGTGCGCCGTCGAGGAGGCGGTCCGGATCGTCGAGGCGAACGGCGGCGCGGTGACGGTCCTCACGCTGGGTCCCGAGGCAGCGGCCGATCAGCTGCGCGACGCCATGGCCATCGGCGCCGATCGAGCCATCCACCTGGAGACCGACGGTCGCGACTGGGATCCGGTCGCGACCGCAGCGGCGATCGTCGATGCGATCACGGCGGAGGGCGAGGCCGGGACCGCCTACGATGTCCTGCTGTTCGGCAACGAGGCGGCCGACAGTGGCGACTACCAGGTCGGGATCCGGGTCGCTGTCGCGCTCGGGCTCCCCTGCATCAGTGGCGTCAAGGCGCTCGACATCCACGATGGCGTCGCGACCGCCCGTCGGGAGGCGGCCGGCGGCTGGGAGGTGTTCGAGGTCCGATTGCCCGCGGTCGTCTCAGTCCGCGAAGGGATCAACCTGCCGCGCTATCCGTCCGTCCCGGGGCGGCTCCGCGCCAAGAAGAAGGAGATCGCCCGTTCGACACCGGTGGCTCGACCGGGCGGACCGACGAAGGTCAGGCTCCGCCTGCCGGCCGAGCAGGAGCGCAGCGTCGAGATCCTGGGCAGCGGGCCGGAGGCGGCGCCCGCGATCGTCGAGCTCCTCGTCCGGCTCGGTCTGGTCTCGCCATGATCCTCGTCTTCGTCGAGCACGACGGGTCGACGGCGGGCCGATCCTCGCTCGAAGCGCTGACGATCGGCCGCGGCCTGGCCTCGGCGACCGGCGCCCCGCTCGGCGCGATCCTCTTCGGACCGGGTGGGTCCGCGATCGCGGCGGGTCTCGGCCCCTCGGGCGTGACGACGGCGTTCGTCGTCGGCGGCGAGGCGGTCGACGACTACGCACCGGCGGCGTGGGGCCGGATCGTCGGCGACGTCGCCGCCGAGCGCGGGGCCGGCGTGGTCATCGCCGCCGGGACGGATCGCGGCAACGAGGTGCAGGCCTACGCCTCCGCATCGGCGCGGGCTCCGATGGCGGCCAACTGCGTGGAGATCGCACCGGGCGAACCGTTCCTCGTGACGCGGCAACGCTGGGGCGGGAGCCTCCTCGAGGAGGCCCGCCTGGACGGCTCGCCGCGGTTCCTCACGATCGCGGAGCACATTGTCGAACCCGAGCCCGCGGCCGCGCCGACGCCGGTCGAGCTGGTCGACATCCAGCCCCGGCCCAGCCCCGACGACCTCCGGGTCCGGGTGGTCGGGAGGGTCGCGCCCGAGGCGGGCAAGGTCTCGCTGGCCGATGCCCGGGTCGTCGTCGGCGGTGGACGAGGCGTCGGATCGGATGGGTTCGGGCAGATCGAGGAGCTCGCCGGGCTGCTCCACGGCGCGGTGGGCGTGTCCCGGGTCGTGACGAGCGCCGGCTGGCGTCCGCACGCCGAACAGGTCGGCCAGACTGGGACGCGGATCGCCCCCGACCTGTACATCGCCTGCGGCATCAGCGGCGCGATCCAGCACATCGTCGGCTGCAAGGCGGCCAAGGCGATCCTCGCCATCAACACCGATCGCGACGCCCCGATGATGAGCAAAGCGTCGTATGCGGTCATCGGCGACCTGCACACGGTCGTCCCGGCCATCTCGGCCGAGATCCGCCGCGTCACCGGCGGCTAGCGTCTCGGTTCACCCGCCTCTCCTCCAACCGTCGTCGGTACGACGCTCGACCAGCCGCCAGTCGGTCGACGATGCGGCAGCACCCCTGGACCTGGCGGGGTCGGCGCGTGGACCGCGTCGTAGACTCTGGCGGTGACCGCCTGCCCGTCGTGCGCCCGCGACGTCGCGGAGAGCTTCGCCTTCTGCCCCTTCTGTGGCTCGGCGCTGCTCAGCGCGCCCTCCGCAGGCGAGGAGCGGAAGCTCGTCACCCTGCTGTTCGCCGACGTGACCGGCTCGACGCGGCTCGGTGAGGCGCTCGACGCCGAGGTCGTTCGCGAGTTGATGGGCGAGTACTTTGCCCTCGCGCGTGAGGAGATCGAGGGCCAGGGCGGCACTGTCGAGAAATTCATCGGCGATGCGGTGATGGCCGTCTTCGGCGTGCCGATGGCCCACGAGGACGACCCGGCGCGCGCCCTCAGGGCGGCATTGGGGATCCGGCGCCGGCTCGGCGAGCTGGACGAGCGGCTGCGGGCCGAGGGGCGGCCGGAGCTGGAGGTCCGGATCGGGGTCAATTCCGGGGAGGTCGTCGCGACCACGGCGCCGCGGACCGGCGAGGGGATGGTGACGGGGACGCCGTCAACGTCGCGTCCCGGATCCAGCAGCTGGCGGAGCCCGGACAGATCGTGGTCGGCGAGCGGACCGCCGCGGCCGCGCTCACCTTCGACTACCGCGAGCTGGCGGCGCGTCAGGTCCGCGGCAAGACAGCAGCCGTCAGGATCCGAGAGCTCGTGGGCGAATCGATCCGGGCCAGCGACCGCGGCGTCCCGGGGCTCCGTGCACCCCTGGTCGGCCGCGATGCCGAGATGGATCTGCTGAGCTCGCTGTACGACCGGGCGGCCACCGAGCGGCGACCTCACCTCGTGACCCTGTACGGGCAACCCGGTGTCGGCAAGAGCCGACTCTGTGCGGAGTTCCTCAGCACCATGTCCCGCCGGGCGGCGGCGCCGAAGGTCGTCCGGGGACGCTGCCTGTCATACGGCTCGGGCGTGACCTTCTGGCCGCTGGCCGAGATCCTGAAGGCCGAGGCGCACATCCTGGATAGCGACCCGCCTGCCGACGCGGTCGCGAAGGTACAGGGCCTCGGGAGGCGACTCCTCAGTGCGGAGCTGACCGCCGACCCGGTTCGGACCGTCGCGCTGCTCGGCTACACCGTCGGGATCGCTCTGCCCGGATTCGACTTCGATCGCCTCGACCCCGAACAGCTCCGGGCCGAGATCCACGCCGCGTGGCGGAGCTTCTTCTCCGCACTGGCGGGCGCCGGGCCGCTGGTCGTCGTCGTGGAGGACATCCACTGGGCCGATGAGGCGCTGCTCGACCTCCTCGACGAGCTGGCCGAACGCGTCCAAGGCGGCGTCCTGTTCCTCTGCCCGGCCCGACCCGATCTGATCGACCGACGCCCAGCTTGGGGCGGCGGTCGACGTGGGTTCTCCGGCATTTTCCTCGACCCGCTCCCGGCGGAGGAGACGAGCCGCCTGTTGGACCTCCTCCTGTCGATCGCGGACCTCCCCGCGACGCTCCATGAGCGGATCGTCGAGCGGGCCGACGGCAATCCGTTCTTCGTCGAGGAGATCCTTCGCCACCTGATCGACCAGGGCCGGATCGTGCGGAGCGAGGACGGCTGGAGCGCCGACGCCCACCTGACCGACGTCGAGATCCCGGACACCATCCAGGCCGTCCTTGCCGCCCGGATCGACCTGCTCGATGGACTGGAGAAGCGCGCGCTCCAGGCAGCCGCGGTGGTCGGTCGCGTCTTCTGGCCGGCCCCGGTCGGTCGTTTCCTTGACGGAGCGGAGGCCCAGGTCGGCGAGCTTCTTCGGGGGCTCGAGGCGCGCGATCTCGTGCTGTCGCGCCTGGGTCTACGCTGGCGGGCCAGCCCGAGTTCATCTTCAAGCACGCGCTCGTCCGTGATGTCGCATACGAGAGCATCCCGAAGCGCGACCGGGCGGCCGCCCACCTGAGCGTCGCGAGGTGGATCGAGGAGGTGGTCGGCGAGCGACGGATCGAAGTCGTCGAGCTGCTGGCCCACCACTACACGGAGGCCGAGCGAGCCGTCGCCTGGGCGAAGGTCGAGCCGGACCGGCGCGAGGAGATCCGGGCGCGCGCGGTCGACCTCCTGTTCGAGGCGGGCGAGGAGGCGGCTCGACACCTAGCGGTCGACCGCGCGCGCGAACGCGTGCGGGTGGGGCTCGAGCTGGCCCTCGGTCCGATCGAGCGAGCCAGGGGTCTCGAGATCCTGGTGAACATGCAGATGTGGGCGGACGACGGGAACGGTGCCTGGCGCTCGGCCTGCGAGGCGATCGAGCTGCGGATGAGCGCCGGTCCGGTCAGTGCTGCCGACCGCCGCGCCGTGGCCCGCCTGACCGGGATCCTCCTCTCGCTCCCGACCCGCTGGCCAGGGTTGATGCGGCGATCTGCCGAGCCGGGCGGAGGCTGCCCCCTACCTCGAGCTTGGGTTCAGCATGCTCGATGAGGGCGACAGCGAGGAGCGACTTCGCCTGCTGCAGGCTCGTGGAGCTTGGTGTTGGGGGTTCGCCGAGGCGGAGACGGATCCCGAACGGGTGCGGGAGGATCAAGGCGCCGCCGAGGAAGCGGTGGCCATGGCCCGGCGGATGGGCCGGGCCGACCTGCTGTCGGCTGCTCTCGACACCCTCGGCGCGACCGCGACCCTGCTCGGCGGATACGGGCAGGCGGTCCCGTTGCAGGAGGAGCGAGTCAGCCTCATCCCGCAGCTTGATGACCTGGTCGAGGTGGTCGACATCTACGGAACCAGTGCATGGGGCTTCGCCCACATCGGTGACTACCGGCGAGCCGCGCAGTTCGGGGCGACGGGCTGGGCGCGCGGCGCCGACATGCATGTCCAGAACTACGTCCCAGGCGTCTTCTACGCCGTGGCGTCCTTCCGACTCGGACAATGGGACGAATTCTGGCGGATCTTCGCGGCGGTCGATGCGCAGTACGGCCTGTCCCTCCCGGAGCGGGTCTTGCGCTATCACACCTTCCGGCTCTACGGGGTCGCGGCCTATCTGAGTGAGGCCGCCGGCGACCCTGCCGCCGCGGACCGGTACATCGCCCGGCTCGACAGCGCCCAGGCCACCCAGGGCAGCGTAGGCGTCTCCGGGGGGCGGCTGTGGATCGTGCGACCCTGGTCCGGCGGGGCGAGTTCGGCGAAGCCCGGGCCCGGTTGGCCGTGCAGGACTCGGTCCGCGACATCCAGAACCGGGATCTCGACCTGGAAGCGTGGGCCGACCTGGTCGCGACCGAGGGAGCGTGGGATGAGGCGCCCGCCATCGTCGCCGAGGCTCGCGACTGGGCGGGCCGGACGGGCTTGCTGTTCCTCCCCGCCATCGCGGACCGCCTCGAGGGCCAGGCGGTGTTGGCCGCCGGCGACATGGAGCGGGCCATCGGCCTCCTGGAGGCTGCTCGTGCCACGCTCACCAGGCTGGAAGTCCCCTGGGAGCGCGCCAGGACCGAGCTGGCGCTCGCCCAGGCGTACGCGGCCGCCGGCAGGGGCAGGGAGGCCGGCGCGACGGCCCGTTCGGCGCTTGCGACATTCAGCAGCCTGCGGGCGCCGGCCGAGATCGAGCAGTCCGCCGCCATTGTCGACCGGACCGACGCGTCGACCGGCTCACCGGGGTAGCGCGCTCCCGCGGGAGGACCTCGGTAGACTCGGGCGATGAGCGACGGCACGCCGGCGAACGAGGTGCGATCGGCCGGGCCGAGACCGGTCGAGTCGGAGCCTCCCGAGGCCAAGCCGGCGGAGCCGGTGCCGGCCCAGCCCAAGCCCGCAGAGCCGGGCCCGACCTCTCCCGGCGCGCCCGGGTCGCGGACCTTCGATCCGGAACGTCTGACCCTGTTCAGCGACGCGGTCATGGCGATCGCGATCACCCTGCTGGTGATCGACCTGCGTGTACCCGAGCTCGGTCCGGATCCGACCGAGGCCGCGCTCGAGGCAGCGCTGCGTTCGCTCGTCCCGCAGCTCTTCGCCTTCGTGCTCAGTTCGTCGTGATCGCTGTCTGGTGGAACGGCCATCACCGGCTGTTCGCCGAGCTGCGAGCCGGTGACGTCTGGATCCTCGTCCTGAACTTCATGTTCCTTGCGGCGGTCGCCTTCCTGCCGTTCCCGACGGCCGTGCTCGGTCGCTACTCGAACCTTGCGTCGGCGGTCATGCTCTATGCCGCGACCAACGTCGTGATCGGGTCGGCGGCGTTCGCCATGTGGTGGCACGCCGATCGGGCGGGACTACTCTCCCCCAGGCTCGGCCCGGACGAGGTCCGCCTGCGTCTGGGACGCAGCCTGATCGCCCCGATCGTCTTCGGGCTGTCGATCGCGATCGCGCTGGTCGACCCCACGCTCGCCACCTGGTCGTGGAACCTGGTCTGGATCGCGCTCATCGTCTGGCGAGTCGTACGACGTCGGCGCGCCAACGGACCCGGCGCCGCCACGGCCTGAGCCACGTCGGTGGCAGGACATGGGGAGTGGAGCGGGAGACGGGTCTCGAACCCGCGACATTCAGCTTGGAAGGCTGACGCTCTACCGACTGAGCTACTCCCGCCCGGGCCTGCCCATGATAGTCGACGACCAGGAGGACCTGGCTCGGTCGACCGAGGCGCTCGGGCCATGGATGGACGAGCGATCGGTCGGCGCCGCACCACGCAGGACCTCTCTCGGCGCGCCGTCAGGCGCCGTCAGGCGTCGTCGCGGGTCGCGGTGATCGGCAGGAGGAAGGCGAGCGCGATGTAGACCAGTCCGACGATGCCGCCCGTGACGAGCGCCCCGAGGACGAACAGGGTGCGCACCCAGTCGACCCGGATGTCGGCATAGGCAGAGAGGCCGGTGCACACGCCGGCGATCTGCTGGCCCTGGCGGATCCGCCGGAGGCGACGAGGCCGCGGCTCCGGAGCCGCCTCGGCGGCTGCCGGCTCGCGGCCCGTGTCGACCGCGCCGATCTCCTCGAGGATGCCGTCGATGTCGGCCGCCGTGACGAGGCGATCGCCGGATCCCAGCACGACCTCGAGCTTGTCGCCGACCGACCGCTCGAGGTCACCCAGGACCTCCGCCCGATCGGGATCGTCCTGCAGGCGCGAAGCGGCTCGATCGAGGTATCGCTGCAGCCGGTCGTAGGCGGCCTGCTCGAGCCGGTACTGCCGTGGCTGCCCGTTCAGGCTGATGACGATCGTCTTGTCCATGGTTCACCTTCCCAATTCGTCGATGAGTGAGGTCAGGGACGCCCAGTAGGCTCGGAACTCGGCGAGGTGCTCCCGTCCCAGACCGGTCAGGCGGTAGTACTTGCGCGGCGGTCCCGCGGCCGACTCGCGCCAGTCGTAGTCGAGCAGGCCCTCGCTCCGCATCTTGCTGAGCAGCGGGTAGAGCGTGCCCTCTCGGGTCGCGAAGTCGGTCTTGCCGAGGCGCCCCAGGATGTCCGCGACGTAGACATCGCCGGTCGAGACGATGTCGAGGATCAAGAACTCGAGGAGGCCCTTGCGGAGCGGGCTGAGCTTGGACGGATCCATCTGCTCCTTGACCATACTACCTTGTCAAACCAAGGTAGCAGGTTCAAGGACGGGCCGTCAAGCCCCGATCGTCGACCCTGGTCGCCGGCAGAGCGTCGCTCACCTGCGCACGAACTTCTGGATGCTCCGGCTGCCCCGGTCCAGGCCCGACCACGACTCGGATGCCTCGGCGACGTAGAAGCTGCCCTCGAATCGACGGCGATGCCGTGCGGCACACAGAACAGCCCGGCCCCGGGTCGTGACGGACCCGACCCTTGACCGCCGATTTCGGGCCGGCGGTCGGGAAGCGCCGCCGCGGCCCCGCCGTCGGAGTCGTCGACCTCGACGTCCTCGCCCCACCGTGCGAGGCACCGCGCCGGTCGCGATCGAGGACCGTGATCCGATGGGCCAGCTCGGCGACATAGAACGCGCCGTCCGGGCCCTTCCGGACGCTCTGCGGCATGCGCAGGCCGGCCCACTCGCCGAGATATGTGCCCTCCGGCGTGAAGTACTGGACCCGGTTGTTGAAGCGGTCGGCGACGTACAGCCGTGTCGTCGTCGTCATGGTCGATGAAGACGCTGTGGACGATGTCGAACTCCCCGGGCCGTGTCCGCGCGAGCCCCACGAGAACTTGAGCTCGCCGTCAGAGCTGAAGCAGTGGATCCGGGCGTTGCCGTGTCCGTCGCTCACGTAGATGTCGCCGTTCGAGGCGACGGTGGCGTGGGACGGCCGGTTGAACGGCTTGCCGCTCAACGGCGGGGCGTTCTGATGGGGGTGCCCAGGGTCATGACGAGCTTGCCATCCTTCGTCCATTTCCGCACGGTGTGGTCCCGGCTGTCGGCGGTATAGACGAATCCATCGGTCCCGACGCTCAGCCCGTGGGGGAAGGTGAAGACGTGGGCCATCGCCCCATCTCGCCCCACGCATCGAGGAAGCGCCCGTCCTTGTCGAAGATCATCACCGGGTGGGTGCCCCGGCAGAACACGTAGACGTTGTCGTCGCCGTCGACGGCGACGTCGGCGACCTCGACGAACGTCCATCCCTTCGGACGCCGGAAGAAGCCCTCGACCACCTCGTACCGTTCACGCCCGATCTCGATGTCCATGAGGTCCTCCGCTTGCGCTCGCCGACAGAGGGTAGCGCCGTCCGGACCGGTCGCGACGCCCGTCCGGGCACCGCCGGCCAGCGCTCGTTGCTGGGGTGCAATGGGACTATCGCCCGTTAACCCCAGGACCATTGACAGGGGCCATCGGGTACCGCTGTATAGCTGGCCCCACCGATCGTGCCCGGCAATCGAGGGAGACCCGTCATCACCACGCCAGCCGCCACCGCATCTCGCCGCACCGACGGCGGCCCCGGCAGCGGCGCCGGTCTTCCCTCCGCCACCACCGTCACGACTGCTGCCCGGCCCTGCGCTCGAGCTCCATGCCCTCGGAGTCGAGCACTTCTTCCTGATGACGGGCCGCGACAACACGCTCTGGATCGCCCTGGAGTCGGTCGGCATCCGCCAGGTCCTCGCCCGCAGCGAGGCGACCGCGGTCTACATGGCCGATGCCTACGCCCGCCTGCGCGGCCGGCCGCGTTCGCCTACGGCGCCTACGGCCCCGGAGCGGCGAACGTCGCGGGCGCCTGGCCGAGCCGTTCTGGTCGTCCAGCCCAGTCGTCGCGCTGACCTCCACGATGCGCCGCACGGAGCGCTTCCGCAAGGAATACCAGGAGCTCGACCAGCCCCGCTGTTCGCCTCGGTGACCAAGTGGGCCGTCGAGGCGTCCGTCCCGACGCAGGTCCCGCGGCTCGTCCGCGAGGCCGCGCGACACGCCATCATCGGCACGCCGGGGCCCGTCTACCTGGGGATCCCGGGCGACATCTTCGAGGACGAGATCGCGGACTATCGCGAACCGGCGACGCCGGCGTCGCCCGATGGAGATGCCGCTCGCGCGCCCGGCCCCGACCGGCGCGGACGCCGACGCGGTCCCGCGCCCTGAGCGGCGCGCCAGCGGCCGATCATCCTCGCCGGCAACGGCATCCACCAGTCGGGGCGTACGAGGCCCTCGGCAGCTCGCCGAACGCCTCGGGATCCCGGTCGCGACCAGCAGCGCCGGCAAGGGCAGCATCGCGGAGACGCATGACCTGGCGCTGGGCACCGTCGGGCGCTACTCGCGCAACTATGCCAATGCCGCGGTGCGCGACGCTGACGTGATCCTGGCGATCGGGACCCAGCTCGGTGGTCTCGTCACCGACTCGTATCGGCTGATCAACCCCGAGCCCGAGCTCATCCACGTGACGTCGATCCCGAGGTCGATCGGCCTGAACTTCCCGACCGCGCTCGGCCTGGTCGCGGATGCGCGCACATTCCTCGAAGCCCTGCTCGAGGCCTGCGATCGGGTCGAGCGCCGCCATCGGGGCGTCGGCCGACACCTCGACGAAGCTGGCGCGAGGAGCGGAGCGCCTGGCGTGAACGACGGCCGACCTGGCCGCGCAGGACGGCAATGACGGCCGGCCGATGCGCCCGAGGCCGTGATGGCCGCGATCGACGCGCCAGATCGCCGACGACGCCATCGCTCGTCGCCGATACCGGCTACGCGGCGGCGTGGGCGGGCGCGCTCGCCGAGATCGAGGCCGCCGGCCGCCACTTCCTCCGCGCCGATGGCTCGCTCGGCTGGGCGTTTCCCGCATCGCTCGGGGCGCAGCTCGCGGTCCCCGACAAGCAGGTGATCTGCATCATCGGCGACGGTGGGTTCGGCTACCACATCGGCGACCTCGAGACCGCCCTTCGGCTCCACCTTCCTGTCATCGTGGTCATCCTCAACAACCAGACGCTGGCGTTCGAGGCCCACGTGCAGACGCTGCTGTACGGTCACCTGGTCCCCGAGGTCGACGACTTCCTCGACGTCGATTACGGCCAGGTCGCGCGCGCTTCGGGGCGCAGGGCTTCCGCGTCACGAATGCCGCCGAGTTCAGCCAGGCTCTTGCACTGGGTCTCGAACGACGCGGTCCGACGGTCATCGATGCGGTCATCGACCGCGACGCGATCGCACCCGTGACCCGCTACGACCGCGTCGGGATCCGCGAGCTATGACGATCGACGCGCCCGACGTCGAGATCCCCGGACGATCCCGGGATCGAGACCGTCCGACAGCTGGCCGAGCGCTGCTCGAATTGGGGGCGTTGGGGACCCGACGACCAGCTCGGCACGCTGAACCACATCCGCCCGAGGACGTCGTCGCCGCAGCGGCCTCGTCCGATCGGGCCGCGTCTTCTCGCTGTCGATCCCGGTCGACGAGAACGGCCCGCAGACCGGCGGCTTCGGTCGCTTCAACCCGATCCACCTGATGATCCGCGACGGCAACGCGGCCGTGACCGGCACCACCGTCCGCGACTTCTACGGCGGGCGCGACCGGTGCATCCGCGGCACCGATGACCTGCTGATCCTGCCGCTCCAATCCGGGACGCAATGGGATGCGCTCGGCCACATCGTCTTCGAGGACAGGATCTACAACGGCTACGACGCGACCGTGTCGGGAGCAAGGGCGCCCTTCGAACGACATCGCGAACGCGCGCGACCGCGTCGTCGGACGGGGCGTCCTGCTGGACATCCCGCGCAGCCGCGGTCGTCCGTGGCTCGAGCCAGGTGACCAGATCCATGCCGAGGATCTCGAGGCGTGCGCCCGCGACCAGGGCGTGACCGTCGGTCGCGGCGACATCGTCCTGGTCCGGACCGGACAGATGGCACAGTGCCGGGCTGCCGGGCAGCTGGGGGACCTACGCGGGTGGCTCGGCGCCGGGCCTCGCCCTCGACGCCGCCCCGCTGGATCTTCGACCGCGAGCTCGCCGGCGGTCGCCTGCGACACGTGGGGCCTCGAGGTCCTGCCCAACGAGACCCCGGATGTCTTCCAGCCGCTGCACATCATCCTGATCGTCCACATGGGCCTGCTGGTCGGCGAGATCTTCGACCTCGAGGCGCTGGCCGAGGACTGCGCCGGCGACGGGCGCTACGAGTTCCTCTTCTCCGCCCCGCCGCTGCCGATCACCGGCGCCGTCGGGTCGCCGGTGAACCCGCTGGCCATCAAGTAGCCCGCCTATATCGCCTGCTGGACAGGAGGACGCTGGAAGCGACCGACCGTGCGACCTGCCTTCCGCCTGACGGTCTGCGACACGTCGGCGAGCGCGGGCATCGGATCGCTCCACCAGAAGAGGATCATGGTCGCCGGCGCAGCCACGGTCGAGGACGGCCCCTCCGGGCGGCGGAAGGAGCGCCAGGCCCGCAGGATGGCCGCGCATCGAGGATCTCGTACAGGCCGTAGCGCCCGCCCGATATGGCCCCGCCGCGGCGACGGGCAGCCCCTGGGCGTCGAGATAGCCCATCCACGGGAGGTCCACACCGGCCCGCGCGATGTGGCCGACATACCAGGCCGGTCGCGGATTGACCTCGATGATCTTGAACTGCCCATCGCGCTCGTCGAACTTGAACTCGACGTTGAAGATGCCGCGATAGTCCGACCTCCGCGAGCAGACGCGCACGCCGGGCAGGCACTCGCTCGACCTCGCCGAGCGGGATCGTGACGTCCGATGAGGTGTTGGCGAGTCATCGGCGGATCCATGCGGCACCCGACGCCGCGCGACCATGCCTCTTGATCGCTCCCGGCCCGGTCGACGAAGCCGTCGATCAGGACCGTCTTGGACATGTCCCCGGGGATCCACTCCTGCAGCATGAACGTGATCCCGGCAGCGCCGCCTGCTCCAGAGGGCCGACCGCCTCCTGGCGCGACGGACGAAGAACCCCTTCTTGCCGAAGCGACGGTTGTGGCCGGCCGACTCGGTCGGCTTGAGGAACCCGTTCGTCAGCTCGTCGTCCGTGGCCCGTCGAGGTCGTCGGGGTCGTGATCGAGCAAGATGCGCGGATGCGGTATCCCGAGGCGATCGATGAGGACCCGGAACCGGCCCTTGTCGACGAACTGCTCGACCGCCTCACGCGGCGGCACGCTCGCCGGGAATCTCTCCGGAGCTCGGCGGGAGCCCGGCGACGGCAAGCGTCCATTGGTCGCTGCAGGGACGAGCACGGCGCGCGGCATGTCGAGCGATCGCGAGGAATTCGCGAGCTCTTCGCTGTCCGACGTCTCGAGGAGCGTCCGCTCGGTCGGCCGGTACCAACGCGATCGAACGATGATGTTGGACGTCGTCGTCGACGACGATAGCCCCTGGATCCCTCGCCGCGCGAGCTGACGCGGAGCGACCCCGAGCGCGGTGATGTGCGGGCCGAAGATCAGGACGGGGAGACGGGGGGTCGGCAGGGCGGTCGCCACGACCCCATTATGTCGGCCCGGAGCGGCGGGTTCTGACTGCGGGTCATCGAACCGAAAGGTTGCGGGACGCAGATTAACGCCATGACATCGCGAGCCGACCGTCGCATCCGTTCCTGGGCCCGATCGCCTCGATCCTCCACGAGGTCGATCGGTTTACCGGCTGTGTACTTTTCCCCGCAGTCGGGCGGCTCCGACTCGCGGTGTCACAATCCCTGACGAGATGCGCATCCTTGTCGCGGAAGACGACGCCGGCCTGCGTGACGTCCTCGTCCTCGGCCTCGAGGACCAGGGCTACCAGGTCGACGCCGTCGAGCGCGGCGACGACGCGATCGACCAGCTCAAGTGGTACGAGTACGACGTCGCGATCATCGACTGGCGGATGCCCGGGGCGCCGGCATCGACGTCGTCGCCTGGGCCCGCCGCAACGAGCAGCCCACCGCGATGCTGATGCTCACGGCCCGCGACGCGCCGCCCGACCGCATCCAGGGCCTCGACGCCGGCGCCGACGACTACCTGGTCAAGCCGTTCGACTTCGGCGAGCTGCTCGCCCGGATCCGCGCGCTCCAGCGGCGTCCGCGCGGCGTAGACGCGCCGGTCTTCGGCCGCGGCCGGCTCGCGCTCGATCCCGGTCCGGCGCGAGGTCACGGTGGACAGCCGGCCGCTCCCCCTGACCGCGACCGAGTACAAGATCCTGGAGCTGCTCATCCGCCGCTCGCCGGCCGTCGTCGACCGGAAGGCGATCGCCGAGCACGCGTGGCACGACGAGACCGATCCGCTCGGCTCGAACGCGATCGACGTCCAGATCAGCCGCCTGCGGGCCAAGCTGCCGGCGCCGGCGTCCGCATCGTCACCGTCCGCGGCGCCGGCTATCGGCTGGAGGAAGCGTGACCGGCCCCGCCGGCACGTCCGCGACGTCCGCACGGCGTCGATCCGCGTCGCCCTTGCCGCGACCGCCGTCGTCGCCATCGCGTATCTCGCGATCGTCGCGTCGCCGTCGTCGTGATCGTGACGCAGCACCTGACCGGCGCAGATCGACGCCGGCTCGCCGAGTCGCTCGACCAGATCACGCACGGGCCGCCCCCGCCCAGGGCGGCGGCTACGACGCGCCGCCGGGCGGCCCGCCGGTTCGGGCGCGACCGCTGCTCGTCTGGACCATCGCGCCGGACGGCTCGCGTCGCTCGAGCGACCGACGACGCGGATCCTGCCGGCGGACCTGCGTCCGTCGTCCGGCCCGACCACCGTCGACGATCGGCGACGCCGCAGTCCGGATCATGGGCGCACCGACCGGGCGACGGCTACGTCGTCGTCGGCCAGACGATCGGACGCCGTCTCGCAGGCGCGGACCGACGATCATCCTGGCCGAGCTCGCTCATCGCGCCGATCCTGCTGATCGCCGTCTTCCTCGGCGCGGTGGCCATCGGCCGGCGGGTCGCGGCGCCGATCGAGCAGGCGCGCCAGCGGCAGCTCGAGTTCACCGCCGATGCCTCGCACGAGTTGCGCACGCCGCTGTCGGTCATCGAGGCCCACACGAGTCTCGCCCTGGCGCAGGAACGCGCGCCGGACGTGGTATCGCACGGCGTTCACCACGATCGATCGTCGAGAGCAAGCGGATGCGCCGGCTCGCTCGAGGATCTGCTCTGGCTCGCCGGTTCGACGCGACGCGCGAGCCGGCCCACGCCGAGCCCGTCGACCTGGCGTGCTCGCGGCCCAGACCGTCGATCGGTTCGCGGATCGTCGCCGAGCGCGCCAGCTCGACCTCCCGCTCGACGTCCAGCCGGCGACGGCACGCCGTGGTCACCGCGCCGCCGGACTGGCTCGACCGCCTCCTCGGCGTCCTGCTCGACAACGCCTGCAAGTACTCGCCGGACGGGAGCTCGGTCACCGTCGCGGTCGGCAGCCGACGGCGGTCGCGTCCGGCTGACCGTCGACGATGCCGGGCCCGGGCATCCCGGAGGCCGAGCGACCGCGGATCTTCGACCGCTTCCATCGCGCGACCTCGAACACGGCCGGCGGTGCCGGCCTCGGCCTTGCCATCGCCGACGCCATCGTCCGGGCGACCAATGGCCGCTGGCGGGTCGGCGAATTCGCCGCCGGTGGCGCGTCCATGTCGGTCGCCTGGCAGCGCGCGAAGGCGCGAACGGATCCCGAAAGGGAACCGCGGCGACGACCGGGCCATCAGGTCGCTCCCGGCCCACCCCGGGGAACGCGCAAGAGGCCTCGACCCCAAGGTGCTCCCGATGGCCCTCAGCTCTCGCCCGTGCCCTCACCCGATCGTTGGTCGACATCGTCATCCCCGTCTACAACGAGGAGACCGACTCGACCGAGCGTCCGCCGGCTCCATGCGTATCTCGACGGCGCGACTTCCCGTTCCCGGCCCGCATCACGATCGCGGACAACGCCAGCACCGACGGCACGTGGTCGATCGCCGAGCGCCTGACCGCCGAGCTGCGACGACGTCGGGCGGTGCATCTGCCGAGAAGGGCCGCGGACGAGCGCTGCGGGCGGCCTGGCTGCCGAGCGACGCACCGTCGTCGCCTACATGGACGTCGACCTCTCGACCGACCTCGACGCCCTGCTGCCGCTGGTCGCCCCGCTGCTGTCCGGCCACAGCGATGTCGCGATCGGGTGCCGGCTCGCCCCGGGTTCCCGCGTCGTGCGCGGCCCCAAGCGCGAGTTCATCTCGCGCTCTACAACCTGATCCTCCGCGACGCCTGCGGACGAGGTTCCGCGATGCGCAGTGCGGCTTCAAGGCGATCCGCGCGGATGTTGCCCGGCGGCTGTTGCCGAGCGTCCAGATGACGCTGGTTCTTCGATACCGAGCTGCTCGTCCTCGCCGAGCGCGCCGGTATGCGGATCCACGAGGTCCCGGTCGACTGGGTCGACGATCCGGCTCGCGGTCGACATCCGTCGCACGGCCGCGGCCGACCTTCGGGCGTCGGCGTCTGCTCCGTGCGGCTGGCGGGCGCGCCCATGCCGACGTTCGACGACGTCCGGCCGCCGATCGACCGGACTCCTCGACCTTCCGTCAGGTCGCCTCGTTCGCGCGATCGGCGTCCTGTCAGACGCTCGCCTACATCGCGATGTTCGCGCTCTCCGCGGCGCCACCCCGCCGGCGTCGCCAATCGCTCGCGCCCTCCTCGACGGCGGTGGCCAACACGGCGGCAAATCGCCGCCTCACGTTCGACGTCCGCGGGCGGGATGGGCTCATGACCGATCACTTTGCCGGGCTCGTCGCCTTCGCGGTCGCCCTGGCGATCACGACCGCCTCGGTCGGCTGCTCCAGTCGCCCCCCGCGCGGGCCGACTGCATCGAAGTGACCGTGCTCGTCACGCGCGAACGCGCTGGCGACAGCCATCCGGTTCATCCTCCTGCGGTCCTGGATCGACCCAGCCCGTCGAGCCCCAGCGCAAGGCGGTCGCTGGCCGCGTCGGAGCAGCAGGGCGGTAGCGCGGCCCTCGCCCATAGGGCGACGCGGCGACCCCGATTCCCGTAACCATCCGCAAGGACCCGGTCCCGACGATGCCGTCACAACGACCCGCTTCCGCGATGCAGACCGCTGCATCGCCCGTCGAAAGACCACCCGTGACCACCATCGTCCAGCCCCGCGCGGAGCTGCCGCCTCTTGTGCGCGCGGACCGCGGCCGACTCGGGGCCCTCGCGGACGGGCGCGCGCTGGAGGCCGACCTGGCCGCCGTCGCGTCATCGGCGTGGGCCTGCTCGCGGCCGTCCTGTACCTATGGGGCCTGACGGTCAGCGGCTATGCCGAACACGTACTACTCGGCCGCCGCCCTGGCGGCTCGCAGAGCTGGCGCGCCTGGTTCTTCGGCTCCTTCGACGCCGTCGAACTTCATCACCGTCGACAAGCCGCCGCTCGGCGACGATGATCATGGGCCTGTCGGTCCGGCTCTTCGGCCTGAGCTCGTGGAGCGTCCTGCTGCCGCAGGCGCTGGCCGGCATCGCCACGGTCGTCGTGCTGTATGCCGCCGTCCGCCGCTCGTTCGGACCGGCTGCGGCGACCATCGCCGGCGTCGTCATGGCCGCTGACGCCGGTCAGCGTCCTGATCTTCCGCTACAACAACCCGGACGCGATCCTGACCCTGCTGCTCGTCGCCGCGCGGCGCGCGCATTCATCCGCTCGCTCGAGACCGGGCGGCTGCGCTGGGTCGTCCTCGCCGCGGCCTTCGTCGGCCTCGGCTTCGACGCCAAGTACCTCCAGGCGTATCTCGTCCTGCCGGCATTCGCGCTGACCTACGCCGTCGCCGCCCCGGGCGCGTCCGACGACGGCTCGCGGACTCGTCGGTCGCCGTCGCGACGGTCTTCGTCGACCAGCCTGCTGGTGGGTGATCGTCGTCGAGCTCATCCCGACGACCTCCGGCCGTACATCGGCGGCAGCCGACCGATTCGGCGATCCAGCTGCTGCTCGGCTATGACGGACTCGGCCGGATCTTCGGCGCCGGCGGGCCGGCGCGGCGGCGGCGGCGGCGGCCTTCTCGCGGGAGCCCGGCCTCCTGCGCCTGTTCAACGCCGAGTTCGGCGGCCAGGTCAGCGTGGTTCATCCCGTTCGCGCTGATCGGTCTGGCCACCGGCCTGCTGACCCGGCTGCGCGGCGCCCGGACCGACCTCCCGCGCGCGGCCTACCTGATGTGGGGCGGCTGGTTCGCTCGTGACCGCGCTCGTGTTCAGCTTCATGTCCGGCATCGTCCACACCTACTACGCGGTGGCCCTCGCCCCCGCGATCGCGGCGCTCGTCGGAGCCGGCGCGGTCGACATGTGGAAGCTGCGCGAGCGGACCCGGTTCGGCGGGCTCGTCCTCGGCCGGCGCGGTCCTCGCCTCGGCGATCTGGTCCTGGCAGCTCCTCGAGCGGACGCCGGCCTTCGCGCCCGGCCTCGGGATCGGGGATCCTCGATCGTGGGCGTCAGCGCCTCGGTCATGCTCGCGTTCCCGACGATCGCGACCGGTCGACGGCCGGCCCTCGCGGCCGCGGCCCTGGCCGTCGCGGTCCTGCTCGCGGACCGCTCGCCTACGGCATCCGAGACGGTGGCCTCGGCCCACAGCGGCGGCGACCCATCGGCCGGACCCGCGGTCGCCGGTGGCGGCGGCTTCGGCGGAGGCGGCGGTAACGGCGGACCGCCCGCCGGTGCGGCCGGGTTCGGTGGCGGCGGCTTCGGCGGGGGCGGGATCGACCAGGCGACCGTGGACTACCTCGTCGCCAACCAGGGCCAGGCCAGCTGGCTCGTGGCGACGGTCTCGGCGGGGACCGCCGGCTCGATCGAGCTGTCCACCGGCCGGCCGGTGATGGCCATGGGCGGGTTCTCGGGCTCCGATCCGGCTCCGACCCTGGCCGAGCTCCAGGGGTATATCGCTTCGGGTCAGCTCCGGTTCGTGATCCTCGGGGCGGCGGCCCGGGCGGCGGAGGGGGTCCGGGCGGCGACGGCGGCGTGGCGAGCGAGCGGAACGCCTGGATCACGTCGACCTGCTCGGTGGCGGACACCGGTTCCGGCTCGACCACGGTCTATGACTGCGCAGGCACGGTCCAGTGACCACCGACCGCACGACCGTTCGAACGGTCATCGGGGCGTCGGTCCTGTCGGCCGCGATCGCCTGCGCGGCGACGTTCGCCCTCGCGACGGCCCTTCCGCGGGTCACGCCGCGCCGAGCGGCACGGCCGCTCCGGCGGGCAGCGCCTCGTCGGCCGCCCTGACCATCGCCGCCGACCCGCAGGACGACCCGGCGATCGTCGCCTCCGTCCAGGCCTCGGTGGTCACGATCACGATCTCCGCCGGACGAGGCCAGCGGCGTCGGCACGGGCATCGTCCTGACGGCCGATGGCCTGATCCTGACCAACGACCACGTGGTGGCCGGCGGTGGCGGGATCACGGTGACCCTCCAGGACGGCCGCACCTTCGATGCGACCCTCGTGGTGGACGACGCGGCGGCCGACCTGGCGGTCATCCGGGCCAACACGACCGGGCTGACCCCGGCCAGGCTCGGTGACTCGTCGGCGGTCCAGGTGGGCGCCTCGGTCCTGGCGATCGGGAGTCCCGCTCGGGACGTACACCGAGACCGTCACCAAGGGGATCGTGTCCGGCCTCGACCGTCAGATCACGGTCCGCAACGAGGTGACGGGTCGACCGACCGACCTGACCCACCTGATCCAGACGGACGCGGCGATCAATCCCGGCAACAGCGGCGGCCCCTTGGTCGACGCCGCCGGCCAGGTCATCGCCGTCAACACCGCGACATCGACGAACGCCGCCGGGTTGGGGTTCGCGATCCCGATCGACGCGGCCAAGGCGCTCATCGCGCGCGCCGAACAGAGCTAGCGGCGGTCGGGCCGTTCGGCTCCCACCAAGGCATCCGATGGCCGTTGCGAGCCGCTGGTGGGCCGACCGAGACTCGTCGCACCAGGCACTCATCGGGAGGCACGCTGAGATGGACGCCGACCGCCGCACCATCGCCCGATACGGAACGCCCCCATGCCCTCGTCTGGATCGACTCCAAGGCGGCCATCGTCGTGCGCTGGGAGGACGACCAGGCTCGGATCGAGCGCGTCACCGTCGGAGGTGCCGGACCACGCCACGACGGGCGGCCATCTCCGTCACGACCCGGCGATCCGGCACGGCGGCGGGCGGTCCCAGGACGCCGAGGAGTCCCGCCGCCACGAGTACCGCGCCCGGTTCATGAAGGATGTCGCGCACCGGATCCCGAACGACGCGGACCTGACCGTCCTCGGGCCCGGGACCATCCACGAGCACCTGGTCAGGGCCATCCGCACCGGGGACGCCGAGCATCATCGCGTCCGCCAAGTCCTGGGACGGCGCTCGTCGCGGCTGAGCGACCGCCAGCTGGTCGCCTTGCTCCGGGAGCTCGAGGGGGACGAGGCGCCACGGCGGACGGCGCTCGACCTCGCCGGTCACGGCCATCCGGCCCGACATCACGAGGTCGCACCCGGCTGACGGACCGGCTCGCGCAGCGGGCGCCGGCCGGATCAGGCAGCGCGGCGCGTCGTCCCTCGAGCCCGTTTCGAACGATCGACCCCAGGAACGAGCAGAGCCGTCCGAGCAGGGTTCGCCTGCCCGGACGGCCCGTCGTCCTCCTCCGGAGATGGTCAGCGGGCGATGACCACCGTGGTTTCGGCGTGGGTCGCGATGTGCTCGGAGACGCTTCCCTGGAGGAAGCGCTCGATCGCGCTCAATCCGCGGGCGCCGACGACGATCGTGTCGTAGTCGCCCGTCGCGGCGATCTTCTCGATCGTGGCCGCCGGGTCGCCGGCGGGTTCGAGCAGCTCGGCCTCGATCCCGAGCTCGCGCAGGGCGTCGCCGGCGTCCTTCAGCTCGGCCTTGTGGACGGCGAGGTCGTCCCATGGATCGATGGGCACCCGGCCCGAATGGACCGGAACGACGCTGACGACGGTCACCGTCGCCTCGAACTTCTTGGCCAGGTCGGCCGCCGTGGCGAGCGCCTTGTGCGCGGGCTCGGAGCCGTCGTAGGCCAGCAGGATCCGCTTCATGTGACTCTGCTCCTTTCCGGCGGGACCCGACCATCAAGGTCGATGTCCGATCCTGAGCCTGCGCCGGCGTGCACGCGGGCGCACCGGCCCCAAGTCACGACTCCGACGGGCCATCCGGCCCGTCCGGATGGTCATAGGGCTGCGGCCGTGCGACAAGGGCCGAACGTCATATCCGATGGTGCCTGCGGACCGATGCGGTGCGGTCCGGACCGGATGACGATGGGCGCATGACGATCCAGCGACCTGCGACGCGGTCCGGTCCGCCGGACCCGGTCGGCTCGGTCATGACCCCGTTCCCGGTCGTCGTTCGCGCCGACACCTCGCTCGAGGAGGTCGCCGAGCTCCTCGCCGAGAACGACCTGTGCGGGCTGCCCGTCATCGACGCCGCGGGCCTCCTCGTCGGGGTGGTCAGCCACACGGATCTGATCCGGGCGGCGGTGTCGTCCGGTCATGGAGCACGGCTGTGGAGCGGATACACCGCCCGCCATGTCATGAGCCGTCGGCCCGTGGTCGCCCACACCGACACGCCGCTGGTCGACGCGGCGCGCCGGATGGAGCTCCACGGCATCCACCGCCTCGTCATCGTCGCCGACGATGAGACCACCCCCATCGGCGTGGTCTCGGTCAGTGACCTTCTGCCGTCCCTGCTCGACGCCTCCGAGGTCGGGCCTCGGCCGTAGGCGGGGGTCGATCGATCGCGCGTCCCCTCTCCATCGGCACGAGTGACGTCTGGCCACGCCTTACGGGCCGAACGGCACGCGGCCGCGTCGCGGTGGGTACCTACCGTTGACGACGAAAGCGAGGTTGCCGATGGTCAGCGGATCCCAGTCGAGCGCGCTCCGGGACACGTGGTTCGGTGCCCGCCTGCCCGAGGAGGAGCTGGGCCGCCTGCAGGCCCTCGCCCGCTCGGCCTCGTTCGAAGCCGGGTCCGAGATCCTCCGCGAGGGCGACCTCACACGGGACCTCGGGATCGTCGTCCAGGGTCGGGTGGCCCTCCGCCTTCGGGTCCCCGAGCGAGGGATGACCACGGTCCTGACCGTGGAGGCCGGGGAGATCATCGGCTGGTCGGCCGTCGTCCCGCCGCATCGGTCGACGTCGACCGTCATCGCCGTGGTCCCGACCGATCTGATGCTGCTCGACGGCGCCGCGCTGCGGACCGAGCTCGACGCCGACCCGGTCCTGGCCGCGGCCGTCTACCGATCGTTGCTCGAGGCACTCGCCGATCGGCTGACGGGAACCAGGATGCAGCTGCTCGACCTGTTCTCCCAGCATCGAGACGAGCCATGGTGATGCCCGCCGTCGGCGCGCCGGGGTTCCTCCCCCGTGCCGGACTCGACCGACTCCTCGACCTCCTCGCCGCGGACGGCCGGCGGGTCATCGGCCCCACGGTGAGCCAGGGTGCCGTCGTCTACGACGAGATCCATCATGCGTCCGACCTGCCGGCCGGCTGGACCGCCGACCAGGCGCCCGGCACCTATCGGCTGCGGCAGACGGGGACCGACCGTCAGTTCGACTACGCTGTCGGACCGACCTCGTGGAAGCACGAGACGTTCCCGCCTCGGGTCCCGCTCACGATCGGTCGTCGGGTCGATGGGCAGGTCACCTTCGAGGACGCGCTTCCGCCGGCACTGCCGGTCGCCTTCCTCGGCGTTCGGGGCTGCGAGATCGCCGCGTTGCTGACCCAGGACACGGTGCTCGCCCGTGGAGTCGTGGTGGATCGCGATTACGCGGCCCGCCGGGCGGCCGCGCTGATCGTCGCGGTGGAGTGCGTGACGCCCGCCGACACCTGCTTCTGCACCTCGATGGGCACCGGGCCAGAGGTGACCGCCGGGTTCGACCTGGCCATGACCGAGCTCGACGATGGCTTCGTCGTCCGCGCCGGGTCGCCCGCCGGCGAACGGCTGCTCGAACGACTCGAGCTGACGCCCGCCGATCCGGACCGGACGACCGCCGCACACGATGCGGTGGCCGCCGCGCGGGAGCGGATGGGCGACCCAGTCCCGACCGCGGGCCTCCCGGCACGACTCATCGCGGCCGCGGAGAGTCCGCAATGGGCCGAGATCGCGGAGCGCTGCCTGGCCTGCGCCAACTGCACGCTGGTCTGCCCGACGTGCTTCTGCACCAGCGTGACCCAGGTGTCCGACCTCGATGGGTTCGAGGCGACCGCCGAGCGAACGTGGGACAGCTGCTTCACCCTCGGCTTCGCCAAGGTCGCCGGCGGCAACTTCCGGCCGCGTGTCCAGGACCGCTATCGCCAGTGGCTCACCCACAAGTTCGCGACGTGGTACGACCAGTTCGGCATGTCCGGCTGCGTCGGTTGCGGCCGGTGCATCGCCTGGTGCCCCGTCGGCATCGACGTCCGCGCCGAGCTGTTGGCGGTCGCGCCGCCGCCTGCCGGTGTGCCGGTCGCCGTCGCAACCGACGGCACGGCCGGATCGATGACGATCGAGGTCGTCGAGCCGGTCCGGAGCGAGGCTCTCCGGACGGCGACGATCCCGCTCCCCGTCGTCACGACCGAACCGCCGCCGACCTATGTCCGGGCCTTCGTCGCAGAGCGACGGCGCGAGACCGTCGACACGGTCACCCTGCGCCTCGACACGTCGGATCCCGACCTCCTGGCCGGCCGTCCCGGTCAGTTCGTCATGGCCGCGCTGCCGGCCTTCTCGGCGGCGCCGATCTCCGTCTCCCGCTTCCACCCCGACGGGCTCGAGCTCACGATCCGGGCGGCCGGCGCCGCGACCCGCGCCCTGTGCGAGCTGCGCCGCGGCGACTCGCTCGGGCTGCGCGGCCCGATGGGTCGCGGCTGGCCGGTCGATGCCGCCGCGGGACACGACGTCATCGTCGTGACGGGCGGGATCGGCCTCGCACCGCTCCGGCCGCTGGTGGACGCCCTGCTCGCCGAGCGGGCCCGGTTCCGCGAGATCCGCCTGCTCTACGGCGCACGGAGCCCCGCCGACCGGCTGTACGTCGAGGAGCTCTCCGAGCTCGGCGCGCGCCCGGACCTGGACGTCGGCCAGATCGTCGATCGGGCCGGACCCGACTGGTTCGGACGGGTCGGGGTCGTGACGGGACTGTTCGACCAGGGACACCTCGACGGTCCCAACGCTGTCGCGTTCCTGTGCGGGCCCGAGCGGATGATGACCGCGACCGTGGACGTCCTGCGCGACCGGGGCGTCACCGACGATCGGATCTTCCTCACCCTCGAGCGTCACATGGAGTGCGGCGTCGGCCTGTGCGGCCACTGCCAGCTCGGCCCGTCCTTCGTGTGCCGCGACGGTCCGGTGTTCTCGCTCGCGGAGCTGGGCCCGGCCTTCGGGCGGGAGGGATTGTGATGACCGGCGCCGTGCGGGCCACGATCGCGTCGCGACCGCGGCTCGGGATCATGAAGTTCGCGTCGTGCGACGGCTGCCAGCTGACGATCCTCGACCTCGAGGACCACCTGCTCGATCTGCTCGTCCGGTTCGACCTCGTCGAGTTCGCCGAGGCGTCGTCCTATCGATCCTCCGGCCCATTCGACATCGTCCTGGTCGAAGGGTCGATCAGCACCCCGGAGCAGGCCGAGGAGATCGTCCGCATCCGGCGCGAGACCCCGCTGCTCGTCACGATCGGCGCCTGCGCCACCGCGGGCGGCATCCAGGCCCTCCGCAACTGGGCGGACCACGACGCCTACCGGGCGGCGGTCTACGCCCACCCCGAGTACGTCGAGTCGCTCGCGACCTCGACGCCGATCTCCGACCATGTCGCCGTCGATGCCGAGCTGCGCGGCTGTCCGATCGACCCGGGTCAGCTTCTCGAGCTGCTCACCGCGCTGACCGTCGGCCGACGCCCACAGCTGCCCGACGAGTCGGTCTGTCTCGAGTGCAAGCGGCGCGGCACGGTCTGCGTCCTGGTCACCGGCAACGGGCCGTGCCTCGGGCCGGTCACCCACACCGGGTGCGGCGCGCTGTGCCCGGCCTACGCGCGGGGGTGCTACGGATGCTTCGGACCGCGGGAGGCGGCGAACGTCACGAGCCTGGCCCACTGGTTCGGCCGGGACGGCCGGAGCGATGCCGATACGGCGCGGCTCTTCTCGGGGTTCACGGCGTATGCCGAACCCTTCCGGAGCGTCATCGACGACCTGGGCGGGCCCCCAATCGCACACGCCCGCGGGGAGGACGCCTGATGCACGGGACCCATGTCCAGACGGGTGAACAGCGCTTCGATGTCCAGGGGATCACCCGGGTCGAGGGCGAAGGTTCGCTCCGGCTCGTCGTCCGCGACGGGCAGGTCGTCGAGTCGCAGCTGGCGATCTTCGAGGCGCCGCGCTACTTCGAACAGCTGGTCGTCGGGCGGACGCCGAACGAGGTGCTCGACATCGTGGCGCGGATCTGCGGCATCTGCCCCGTCGCCTACCAGATGTCCGCGGTCCACGCCTTCGAGGACCTGGGCGGGATCGCCGTCGAGCCGTCGGTCCGGGCGCTCCGGCGCCTGCTCTACTGCGGCGAGTGGATCGAGAGCCATGCGCTCCACGTCTATCTGCTCCACGCGCCCGACTTCCTCGGCTGTGCCAACGCCGTCGAGCTCGCGACGCTCGATCGGGCCGCGGTCGAACGGGGGCTGGCGCTCAAGAAGGCGGGCAACCGCATCGTGGCCGTCCTCGGCGGTCGACCGATCCATCCGGTCAGCGTGCGCGTCGGTGGGTTCTCGAAGGTCCCCACGAAGCGCGAGCTGCAGGCCCTCCGCCCCGACCTCGACGCAGCCCTCGCGCATGCCCTCGGGACGGTCGACTGGGTGTCGACCTTCGTCGCGCCCGACTTCGAGCGCGAGGAGCGCTTCGTCTCGCTCCGGCATCCGACCGAATATCCGATGAACGACGGACGGATCGTGTCGTCCGACGGGCTCGACCTCGCACCCACGGATTGGGAGGTGGCCTTCCACGAGGAGCAGGTCCCGTGGTCCCACGCCCTCCAGGCCCACATGGGCGACAACGTCCCGTACCTGCTCGGACCGGCGGCCCGGATCACCTTGGCCGCCGACCAGCTGCATCCGGCGGCGCGCGCCGCGCTCGACCGGATCGGTCTGGCCGACGCGATCCGGCGGAACCCGTACTGGAGCATCGCTGCCCGGGCGATCGAGCTCATCCACGCGGTGGCCGAGGCGCTCGACATCGTCGACGGGTACCTCCCGCCCGAGTCCGCGGCCGAGCCCTGGGCCCCGGGGCCGGGGACGGCCTCGTGGGCCACCGAGGCGCCGCGCGGCCTGCTGTTCCATCACTACGAGCTCGACGAACGCGGCCTGGTCGCATCCGCCAGGATCGTGCCGCCGACCAGCCAGAACCAGGCCGCGATCGAGGCCGACATGACGTCGTTCGCGCCGTCGATCCTCGACGAACCGCACGACGTCGCCACGCACCGGCTCGAGCAGCTCATCCGGAGCTACGACCCGTGCATCTCGTGCGCGACCCACTTCCTCGACCTCACCGTGGAGGCGACATCGTGACCGGTCACCTCCCGGACCCGACCGTCCGGATCATCGTCTGCGGGAACGCCGATCGCGGCGACGACGGGGTCGCGCTGGCGACCGTGGCGACCCTCCTGCCCGCCCTCCCACCGGACGTCCAGACGGAGCTCGAGGTCCGTCGCTGCCTCGAGCTGCGCGTCGAGGACCTGGTCGACCTGCCCCACGGTGTCGCCTGCGTCATCCTCGACGCGGTCGCCGGCCCGGAACCCGGTGAGATCGTGCGGCTGACGCTGAAGGAGCTGACCGAGCGTCCGACGTTCACGCCGCGCTCGTCGCACGAGCTCCCGATCCACCTCGTCGTCGCGCTGGCCGGGATCGTCCGGGACGAGCCCGTCGCCGGGGCCTTCATCGGCCTTGCCGGGCACCGGTTCGGCTACGGCACGCCGCTGTCGCGGGTCGTCCGCGGGGCGATACCCGCCTATCGCGAGGCCATCGCAGCCGAGCTCCGGTGCCTCACCGGGCACGCGACCGCGCCCTGCCCGACCGCCGGGATCGAGGCCTGACATGTGCCAGACCTCGATCGGCCGGGTCGTCGCGGTGCAGGACGGCCAGGCCGTCGTGGACCTCGACGGCGGCCAGCGGCGCAACGCCATGTCGCTGATGATCCCCGACCTCGCGCCGGGCGACCTCGTCCTGGTCGGGCTCGGGACCGTCCTCGGGCGGGTGGATCCCGACGACCGCGACGCCCTCGAGACCATCGGCCTGCCGCCGGCCGGATCCCCGACCACGGCCCCGTTCGGCCGACCGACACCCTAGGAGGACATCACATGTCGATCCCGCGCACGACCGGATGGGGCATCGGGCTGGCCGCGGCCACGGCCTGCATCTCGGGCGTCTCCATCTTCGTCAACGGGCTCGTCGTCAAGGAGTTCAGTGACCCGGTCGCCCTGACCGGAGCGCGGAACGCCTTGGTCGGCCTGGTCCTCCTCGGCATCCTCCTGGCGACCGGTGGCGCCCACGAGGTCCGGGCCCTCGACCGGCGGCGGTCGACCGGGCTGCTCGCCCTCGCGGTCATCGGCGGAAGCATCCCGTTCATCCTGTTCTTCAGCGGACTGGCGGCAGCGACCGGTCCGGGGGCAGGACTCATCCAGAAGACGATGTTCATCTGGGTGGCCGCTCTGGCGATCGTGTTCCTCGGCGAGTCGCTCGGGATCGCCCAGCTGGTCGCCCTGGTGGCCCTCATGGCCGGGACGCTGCTGATCGGTCCCACGGGCTCGATCGGGGCCGGTCCCGCGGAGGCGATGATCCTCGTCGCGACGTTGCTCTGGTCGATCGAGGTGATCGTGGCGCGACGGCTCCTCGGCCACGGCGGCGTGAGCGTCCGGCTCGCGACGACCTCGCGGATGGCGCTCGGTGCGGTCGTGATCATCGGGTTCCTGGTCGTGTCGGGGCGGAGCGGCGCGGTCGTCGCCTTCTCCTTCCACCAGTGGTCGATCGTGGCCCTGACCGGCCTCCTCCTGCTTGGCTACGTCACGACGTGGTACGCGGCGCTCCAGCGGGCCCCTGCCAGCCTGGTGACCTCGGTCCTGGTCGGCGGCGCGCTCGTGACCGGCGTCCTCGCGTCGCTCCGGACGGGCACGATCCCAGCGCCGACGGTCGAGGCGGGCCTCGTGGTCATGGCGGTCGGCATCGGTCTGGTCATGGTGGCCGCCGCTCGCCGCGCTCGGACGACACCCGACGCCGAGCCCGCGGGATAGACACGCGATGATCGACCGGTCCACCCCCGTGCCGGACGGCGCGGCGCTCGCGCGTGGCCGCGTCGGAGCGGTCGGGCCGTGGCTGCCGGGACCGCTCCTGTTCGCTCGGTTCGCGTTCCCGCCGAACCATCTCGGCCTGTGCGGGCCGGAGTCCGGCGAGACGCTTCCCGACCGGGTCAGGACGGGCCGCAGCGATCCCGAGCTGACCCGGATCGCCCGGCAGTTCGAGGGTGCCTATCCCTACCTCGAGCTCATCGCGGCCGAGAACGGGATCGCCGATCCGCTCGATGCCCAGGTGGTCGCGGCGTACTGGCTCGGCAACGACCTGCTCCGTCGGGTCGGGCCGCGAGCCCGCCACGAGGATCTGACCGAGCGGTTCCGCCCGCGCACCCGGCCGCGCGAATGGCGCTGGCTCGAGGCGAAAGCCGGCGGCGCCTCCGCGGTCCATCACAGCTTCCACGTCCTGGAGATCCTGCCGAGGATCGGGATGATGCGCGGCGGGCTTCCGCCGGACCTCGTCGGCGCCCTGGAGCGGTGCCTCGTCCAGCCCGGACGCGTCGTCGCGGTCGGCCCGGGACTCCTCGACGTCGACGTCCCCGCCCTCGAGCTGCGCGGCGGCAAGCTCCACCTCGGCGAACCCCGTCGGACCCATCTCCCGGAGGCGAACGGGGGGTCGTTCGGCGACCTCCTGATGCCCGGCGACGAGGTCGCGATCCACTGGGACCGCGTGTGCGGCCGACTCGACCCGGGTCAGGCGGCCACCCTTCGATCGGTGACCGAGCTCAACCTGGCGGTCGCCAACACCACCCTCTGACCGGATCTAGCGGTCGATCCTCGCGACGGCCCGCAGGGCCATCCCCGCCGCCCAGGCGTCGGGGAGCTCGCGCCGCAAGCGGGCCTCCTCGGTCTGGAGGAGGCGCCACAGGTCGGCGTGGGTCGTCCGGAGCGGCTCGCTGGCACGATACCGCTCGACCAGGTCGTCGATGAACGACGCGTAGCGGGTGACCGGGTCGGCCCGCGCCACCGTGCGCTCGAAGCCCGGCGCGTAATCCACCGCGACCAGTAACCGGGCGAAGTACGCGCCGAGATCCTCGGCGCCCTCGTCCCAGCCCTGGGAGTGACCGCCGCGCCGCAGGAGCGGTGCCGGAGAGACGAAGACCATCACCGACGTCCCGTCGATCGTGGCGGCCGAGAGATGACCGCCGAACGTCAGGTACTCGTTGGAGACCTGCAATCGATCGACGATCCTGATCAGACCCCAGGAGAAGTCGACGTCGATGGGCATCCGGCTCGCGTAGGTCAGGGTCGCCCGGGTTCCGCGCCCACCAGACGTGACCCAATACTCGACCGTCTCGGGGTCGTAGTGGCGGAGCGACGGCTTCTCGCGGAGGGCGACGAGGAGATACGCCGGACCCGGCCGGTCGGGCAGATCCGACTCGGCGAGGAAGCCGAGATCGCTCAGCCGGACCGCGGCGGCCGGCGGGTCGAGGACGAACGCAGGTTGTGGGTGCATGACGTGCCCCGGTGATGGTTCCAGCGCTATGGTGCCGTGCCCGGCGTGCCGCCGCGAGGGCCGACCGGCACGGCCGCCACGGGCCGAACGGCGACGGGACTCAACGCCCCTCGCTACGTGACCTTCGACCCTGTCTGCGGCCCGGAGCGACGCACATGCTCGGGTGAGATCGACACCCATGCCCGACACGAGTCGCCGCATGTTCGTTCGCTGAAGGGTTGGATCGCCATGATGACCGTCCACGATGTGATGACCGCGACCGTGACGTCGGTCCACCCCGAGACCTCGCTCAAGGAGGTTGCCAGGATCCTCGTCGGTCGAGGGATCAGCGGTCTCCCGGTCGTCAACGACGACGGCCGCGTGGTCGGCGTCGTGTCCGAGACCGACCTGATCATCAAGGAGCAGGGTGAGGCCGCACTTCGTCGGCGCCGCGGGGCCAGCGTGCGGGGGGAATTGCAGGCGACGAAGGATGGTCTGGCCAAGGTCCACGCCACGACCGCCGGCGAGGCGATGAGCTCGCCCGCGGTCACCATCGACCCGCGAGCATCGTTGACCACGGCCGCGGCGATCATGGTCGAGCAGGGTGTCAACCGGTTGCCGGTGACCGACGACGGCGTCCTCGTCGGGATCGTCACGCGCGCCGACCTCGTTCGCGCCTACGTCCGGACGGACGACCAGATCGCCCACACGATCCGGTACGAGGTCCTGCTCCGGCAGCTGCTCGTCGACCCGGAGCTGTACGACGTCCGCGTCAGCGAGGGCGTCGTCCGGATCAGTGGACGGGCGGACACCCATTCGAGCGCCGAGATGATCGAGCGCCTCGTGGCGACCTCGCCGGGCGTCATCGCCGTCCAGGCCGACCTGACCTGGGTGTTCGACGACCGGAAGGTCGACGCACCGAGCCGCGATTACGTCTCCCGGTCGAGTCGCTAGCTGAGCCGACACGTCGCCATCGAGCCTGAGGAGTCCGGACAATGGAGCGAGAGCGGATCCTGATCATGGGCGCGGCCGGCCGCGACTTCCACGACTTCAACGTCGTCTTCCGCGCCGACCCGACCGTCGAGGTGGTGGCCTTCACCGCCACCCAGATCCCCGGGATCGCCGGGCGGCGGTACCCGCCGGAGCTCGCCGGTCCGGGTTACCCGGACGGGATCCCGATCCTGCCGGAGGCCGAGCTCGAGCGGATCGTCCGCGAGCGCAAGGTCACCACCGTCGTGTTCGCCTACAGCGACGTGAGCCACGAGACGGTCATGCATGCCGCATCGCGGGCGCTCGCCGCGGGGGCCGATTTCACCCTGCTGGGGCCCGCTCGCACGATGATCCGGAGTCGGCGGCCCGTGGTGGCCGTCGGCGCCAGCCGGACCGGAGCCGGGAAGAGCCAGACGACCCGCTACGTCGCCGCCCTGCTCGCTCGCCGAGGACTCCACCCGGTCGTCATCCGCCATCCGATGCCCTACGGGGACCTCGTCGCCCAGCGCGTCGAGCGCTTCGCGACCTACGCCGATCTCGACCGGTTCGAGACGACGATCGAGGAACGCGAGGAGTACGAGCCGCATCTCGATGCCGGCCGGATCGTCTACGCCGGCGTCGACTACGAGGCGATCCTGCGCGCCGCCGAGGACGAGTCGGACGTCATCCTGTGGGATGGGGGGAACAACGACTTCCCGTTCTATCGGCCCGACCTGTTCATCGTCGTGGTCGACCCGCTCCGGCCGAACGATGAACGTCACTTCCATCCCGGTGAGACGAACATCCGGATGGCCGATGTCGTGATCATCAACAAGATCGACGCCGCCGAGCCGAGCGCGGTCGACCTGGTCCGCAGCGAGGTCGAGGCGCTCAACCCCGCGGCGATCGTCATCGCGGCTCGCTCCGACCTGACCCTCGTCGGCCTGCCGATCGCCGACCGGCGCGTCGTGGTCGTCGAGGACGGCCCGACCCTGACCCACGGCGGCATGGCCTATGGCGCCGGGGTCGTCGCGGCTCGCCGCTTCGGAGCCGCGGCGATGGTCGACCCCCGTCCGGTCGCCGTCGGGTCGATCCGCGAGGTCCTCGACCGCTACCCCGGGCTGGAGCCGCTCGTCCCGGCGATGGGCTACGGGACCGCGCAGATCGCCGAGCTCGAGGCCACCCTCAACGCCGTCGACGCCGATCTCGTGCTATCGGCGACGCCCATCGACCTCACCCGGGTCCTGACCCTGAACAAGCCGATCACGCGTGTCCGCTACGAGCTCGTCCCCGTCGACGACGGCGACCTCGAGGCGGCCCTCGAGCCGATCGTCCGCACGGTCCGCGAGCCGGGCCGCGAGCCGGTCGCCGTCGGCGGTGCCACATGACCACCCGGGTGCCGACGCGCGCACCATCGATCGCCTCCCCGGCGTTCGCGCCGGCATCGAACGACTTCCTCACCCTCGCATCCCTGGGCTCTCACGGGCTCCGGGCGATGCTCGATCTGACCGGCCGGCTCAAGCTCGACCCTCTTCCCTTCCGGGGCGCGCTGGCCGGCCGGCGGATCGGCATGATCTTCGACAAGCCATCGACCCGGACCCGGGTCAGCTTCGAGTCCGCGGCGTGGATGCTCGGGATGCTGCCGATCGTCCTCCGTCCCGACGAGCTCCAGCTCGGGCGCGGCGAGTCGATCGCCGATACCGCGCGGGCCCTGTCGCTCTATCTCGACGCCCTGGCGGTTCGGACCTTCGCCCAGGCCTCCGTCGAAGAGCTCGCCGAGGCGGCCTCCATCCCGGTCATCAACGCCCTCACCAACGAGCACCATCCGTGCCAGGCGCTGGCGGACGTCATGACGCTCGAGGAGGAGTTCGGGTCGCTCGAGGGGATCCGTGTCGCGTTCATCGGCGACGGCGACAATGTCTGTCACTCGCTCATCGAGGCGGCGGCGCTCGCGGGCTTCGAGCTGCGCGTCGCGACCCCGCCCGGCTACGAGCCGTCGCCGGCGATCGTCGAGGCGGCTCGGCTGGCAGCGGTCCAGACCGGCGGGTCGATCGTCCTGACCCACGACCCGAAGGAGGCGGCGCGCGGGGTCGAGGCCGTCTACTCCGATGTCTGGACGTCGATGGGCAAGGAGGGTGAGGGCGAGACCCGATCCGTCGCGTTCGCCGCCTTCCGGGTCGACGCGTCGATCATGAGCGAGGCGTCGCCCTCGGCGATCTATCTCCACTGTCTGCCCGCCCATCGGGGCCAGGAGGTCACCGACGAGGTGATCGACGGTCCGGCGTCGCGCGTCTGGAGCCAGGCCGGGAACCGGCTCCACACCGAGACGGCCCTTCTCTATACGCTGCTCGCCCGCGATCCGCTCGGCCGTTCGCTCGGATGAGTCGGGTCGTCGTCGCCCTCGGCGGGAACGCGCTCATCCGCAGAGGGGAGCCGGGGTCGACGGAGGTGCAGCGGCACAACCTGGTCGAGGCCGCCGATGCACTTGCCGAGCTCGCGGGTCGAGGCCACGAGCTGATCCTGACCCACGGCAACGGACCGCAGGTCGGGTTCCTGTCGATCGAGGCCGACGCCGCGCGCGATGTGGTCCCGCCGCCGCCCCTTGACGTTCTGGTCGCCGAGTCGCAGGGACAGATCGGGTACCTGCTCGCCCAGGCGCTGAACGCCAGGTTCGCCGCCGACGCCGGGCGGCGCCCGATCGTCGCCGTGCTCTCGCAGACGGTGGTCGACGCGGACGACCCTGCCTTCGGCGCGCCGTCGAAGCCGGTCGGCCCGGTGTACGACCGCTCGACCGCGGAGCGGCTGGCGGCCGAGCATGGGTGGGCGGTCGCACCCGATGGGTCGGGCTGGCGTCGAGTGGTCGCATCCCCGCGGCCGCTCGAGATCGTCGAGGTCTCGAGCATCGCCCGCCTGGTCGATGCCGGCGTGCTGGTCATCGCGTCCGGCGGTGGCGGGATCCCCGTCAGGCGTGCCTCCTCGGGGGAGCTGGTCGGGGTCGAAGCCGTCGTCGACAAGGACCTCGCCGCGGTCACCCTCGCCCTCGGCGTGCACGCCGACGCGCTCCTCCTCCTGACCGACGTGCCGTCGGTCTGTCGCGGCTGGGGCAGCCTCTGGCCGGTGGCCCTGAGCGAGCTGACCATCGAGGCGGCCGAGGCCGGGGTGCGAGACGGCTCGTTCGCCGCCGGCTCGATGGGTCCCAAGGTGACGGCCGCTGCCTCGTTCGTCCGCCTGACCGGGGGGTCCGCCGCGATCGGCGCCCTGGGCGACGCGCTCTCCGTGCTCGAAGGACGAGCGGGAACCCGAGTGATCGCGGTGCCCGGCCCGGCCAGGGCATATCGTCCACGCCACGGGGAGGCGCCGATGGCACCGGGTCGCGCATCGGGAGTAGCATCGGGGCATGAGGTTCTTCAGTCCCAAGGCTCAGGCCGTTCCCTCCCCCGCTGAAGCCCTCCCCGGTCGCCCGGATCCGATCATGTCGCCGGGCGTCCACACGATCCTCGGCACCCCGCTCGCCGGACCCTGGCCGGACGGGACCCGGACCGCCATCTTCGGCCTCGGCTGCTTCTGGGGCGACGAGAAGGACTTCTGGCAGATCCCCGGCGTCGTCACGACCGCCGTCGGTTACGCCGGTGGGAGCACGCCGAACCCGACCTACAACGAGGTCTGCTCGGGTCGGACAGGCCATGCCGAAGTCGTCCTCATCGCCTACGACCCGGAGCGGATCTCCTACGAGCAACTTCTCAAGGTCTTCTGGGAGCACCACGACCCGACCCAGGGCATGCGCCAGGGCAAC
>CAVVNZ010000006.1:0-91074 GCA_963749735.1 uncultured Chloroflexia bacterium | reverse complement strand
CGCCTGCGCGGCGCTCGTCGGTTGCGGCGCGAGTACGGCGACAGCGCTCCCGACTGGATCGATTGCCCCCGCGATCTCGGTGCCACCTTCGACGCCTGGCGAGTCGACGGCCCCGGCCGCTCGTCGACGAGCGGGATCAGCGTCACGCCCATGACCGATGTCAGCGCGTTCGCTTCGGCACAGATCGGCGACGCCATCAGCGACGGCCACGGGTTCCTGGTCGTGGGCTACACCGCGCGACCCGACAACGGCGTCGATGGATCGGCCTGGACCTCCGCCGACGGACTCACCTGGACGAAGGGTGCGACCCAGGAGAGTTTCGCAAATAGGCTCCTGACCGATGTGACGGCAGACGCGAGTGGGTTCGTCGCAGGTGGCCAGGAATGCCCACCGACAGGTGGCGGAGAGTGCCTTGGCCTCGACCTCTGGACGTCGCCGGATGGAGCCGCCTGGACGCCGTCGACGTTCGCCGTCGCCCGGGACTCGGAGTGCTGCGTCCTCGAGGGCCTCGGCGCCGGTGGTCCCGGCGTTGTGGGGGTCGGATCCGACGTGTCGGACGTCTCGTCGGGCCCGAAGGACGCGATGAGCCTCACCTCGTCCGATGGCCAGAGCTGGACCGTGCACCGGCGAGATCCGGCCTTCATCGACGCGAGCGCCGGCTTGGTCGTGGCGGGTGGTCCCGGCCTTGTCGTGGTCGGCGGCCGCGCCGACGGCACCTTCGCCGCGTGGACCTCCCCCGATGGGAAGACCTGGACGAGCGCCGCCCCGCCAGTCGGTGGTGCGGCGACCGGCGTCGCCCGGGACGTGGTCCACGCTGGATCCGGCTTGGTTGCCGTGGGCAAGGACGGAGCGGATGCCGCCGTGTGGACATCGGTCGACGGCGTGGCATGGGTCCGGGTCACGTCGAGCGATGCGCTCAAGGGCGGCGCGATGAACCGCGTGATCGTGGCCGGGGACACGCTCGTCGCCGTCGGCAAGGCCGGGCTCGGCGCCGCGGTCTGGTCCTCCCCGGATGGCGTCGCCTGGACGCGACTGGCGGACCAGGACTCGTTCGACGGCGCCGAGATGGCGAGCGTCGCGGCATCCGGGAAGACCCTCGTGATCTTCGGCAAGCGGCCGACCGGCGCGATGCCGGCCTGGTCAGGGACGTTGCCGTAGTCCTGGAGGCAGCCGCGTCGTCGGGCCCGGCGGCCGACGACCCACGGCGGTGATACCGTCGTCCGGTCGGCGCACGAACCATCTCGGACGTTTCGCGTACCCTGCTGGACCGGACGAGATAGGAGTCATGGCGTTGATCGAGGCATCCCCCGAAGCCGGCCTTCCGGCGGGGACGGTCACCCTGGTGTTCACGGACATCGAGGGTTCGACGAACCTGCTGCAGACGCTCGGTGACCGGTATCCCCAGGCGCTGGCGGATCACCACCGGTTGCTCCGCGAGGCGTTCGCGAGGCACGACGCGTTCGAACGCGGCTCGGCCGGTGACGGCCTCTACTTCGTCTTCGCGAGTGCACGCGAGGCGGTCGAGGCCGCCATCGATGGACAGCACGCGATCGACGGCCACACCTGGCCTGAAGGCGCCGTCGTCCGGGACCGGATGGGGATCCACACTGGGGAGCCGCGCAACGAGACGGAGGGCTATGTCGGGCTCGATGTCCACCGGGCAGCGCGCATCTGCGCCGCGGGCCACGGTGGCCAGATCCTGATCTCACAGACCACGCGCGGCCTGATCGGCGAGGCGTGGCCGGCCGGCTTCGGGGTCGCGGACCTCGGGACGCATCGGCTCCGATCCCTAGACACTTCGATGCGGCTGTTCCAGGTCACCGGCCCCGGCCTGGCTCGTGACTTCCCCCCGCCGCGCACGACCGATGCGCCGAGGAACAACCTCGAGCTGGAGGTGACCAGCTTCGTCGGTCGCGACCGCGAGCTCGAACAGGCCACCCGGATGCTCGACCAGTCCGCGCTGCTGACCCTGACCGGCCCGGGCGGGGTGGGCAAGACCCGCGTCGGGCTCCGCCTTGCCCGGACGCTCCTCGATCAGTTCGACGACGGTGTCTGGGTCGTCGAGTGCGGTGCGCTGACCGACCCGGTCTTCGTGCTCCCGTCGGTCGCCAGCGCGATCGGCCTGACGGAGTCCGCCGGACGGTCGCTCCTCTCGGCGATCGTCGATCAGCTCAAGGGCAAGCGGCTGATGCTCCTCCTCGATGACTGCGACCCGGTCCTGGGCGAGTGCGCCGAGCTGGCCGAGGCGCTCGTCCGGTCGTGCTCGGCGGTCCGGGTCGTGGTGACGAGCCGCGAGGCGCTCGGCGTCCCCGGCGAGGCGATCCTGCCGATCGCCTCGCTGACCACCCCGAGCTCGGCCCGAACGTCAGCCTGAGCGAGCTCGGCGCCGTCGCCGCGTGTCAGCTCTTCGTCGAGCGGGCGCGGGCGGTCCAGCCGACGTTCGCCCTCACCGAGCAGAACGCACGGTCGGTCGCCCAGCTGTGCCGCCGTCTGGACGGCATCCCGCTCGCGATCGAGCTCGCCGCGGCCCGCGTCCGGGCGCTCCCCGTCGAGCAGATCGCGGCTCGTCTCGACGACCGGTTCCGGCTCCTGACCGGCGGCAGCCGCGCCGCCGTCGCGCGGCACCAGACGCTGCGGGCGACCATCGACTGGAGCTACGACCTGCTGACCGAGCCCGAGCGCGCGGCACTCCGTCGGCTTTCGGTGTTCGCCGGCGGCGCGACCCTCGAAGCGGCGGAGTCGGTCTGCGCCGGCGACCCGGTGGATGCGTACGAGATCCTCGATCTCCTGGGTCGCCTCGTCGAGAAGTCCCTGGTGACCACCGACCCGGGGTCCAGCGAGGCCCGGTTCCGGCTGCTCGAGACCGTCCGCGAATATGCCCGTGGCCGGCTCGTCGAGGCCGACGAGGCGGACGACACCCTGCGGCGGCACCGCGACTGGTATCTCGCCCTGGCGGACGAGGCGTCACCGGCCTTCTTCCAGGGACCCGAACCGGCCGACTGGATGCCCCGCCTCGACCGCGAGCACGACGACATCCGAGCCGCGCTGGAGTGGTGCCTCGATCAGCCCGGCGAGGGTCGCGCCGGTCTGCGGATCGCCGCCGGCCTGTGGCGCTACTGGGAGATCCGCGGTCACCTCACCGAGGGCCGCGGCTGGCTCCAGCGGATGGTCGAAGCGGTCGCCGACGAGATCTCGCCGCTCCGGGCGAACGCCCTCACCGGGGCCGGCAACCTGGCGTTCATGCAGGGCGACTTCCGCGCCGCCTCGACGTTCCACGAGGCGAGCCTCACGCTCCACCGCGAGATCGGCGATCGGCAGAGCATCGCCTACGCGGCGAACAACCTCGCCAATACCGCGGTCCAGCTCGGCGACCATGTCCGGGCACGGGCCCTGTACGAGGAAGCCATCGCCCTGACCGGTGAGCTCGGCGACGTGCGCGGGGCGGCGTTCGGGACGATCAACCTCGTCGACGTGACGGCCCGACAGGGCGACCTGGAGGCCGCCCGCGCCCTCTACGCCGAGACCCTGGCGACCATCCGGGGCCTGGGCGATCGCTGGATGGAGGCGTTCGCGATCGACACCTTCGCCCGGGCGACGAGCCGGGCCGGCGACCGCGAGGGGGCGCGCTCGCTCCACGTCGAGGCCTTGGCCATCCTCGAGGAGCTCGGCGACCGGCGCGGCGTGGCGCGGATCCTCACCAGCCTGGCGGACCTGGCGCTGGCCGACGGCGACACCGCGCGGGCACGCGGCCTGTTCCGCCAGAGCATGGCGATCCGGCAGGACCTCGGCGACATGCCGGGGCTTGCCGGCGCGATGGAGAACCTCGCTCGCGCCGTGGGAGCGGACGACGCCGAGGCGGCGGCTCGCCTGCACGGCACGGCCGAGGCGCTGCGCGAGGCGATCCGCGCGATGATCCCGCCGCAGGCCTCCGCACTCCACGACCAGAACCTGGCCGAGCTCGAGGCGCGACTCGGCGCCGAGCGGTTCGAGGCGGCCCGACGCGACGGGCGGCTGATGACCCCGAACGAGGCGCTCGCTACGCTCCCTCTGTGACCTGGACGATCGAGTCGGCGAGCAGGCCGTGGGCCTCACGATGGACGGCGATGGCCGCCTCCGGGTTCGGCGCCTCGACCAGGCAGAAGACCTTCCCGGTCGCCTCGTCGTACCAGTAGCGGACGTAGCTGACGCCGTGCTTGCCCTGGTGAGCGAGGTCGGCGGCGTGGGCCTGGGTCACCGCCTCCGCCGTGAGACCTGGGACCTTGTTGTGCGTGTCGAGGTAGAGGGGCATGGCCTCCGTCTCCTGTCGATCGAGTGGGGTATCGGCAAAAGCATGGACATGACGTGGCGATTGTCAATCGCATCGGCGACAGGTGACCGGTCGCGCCTGCGCCATCATCGGGGCCATCGGCCTGCAGGCCGTGCCGCCCGGGGTCGGACGTCGCGGCTACCCTGTGGGGACCAGGTCGAGCCGTCGGGTCGGGAGGATTCGGATGACGCTGCGGGAGATCCAGGAGCCGATCAAGGCCCGCTATCGGGACGAGCCCGAAGCAGCGAGGATCACCCTTCGGGCGAGCGGGGCGATGGCCGGGGACGCGATGAGCTGCTCGGTCGACCTCGGGCGCGCCATCTACGCCGCCGGAGCCCATCGCGGGGTGGGCGGCAGCGGGAGTGCGGCGTGCTCGGGCGACCTTCTCCTCGCGGCATTGGCGGCCTGCGCACAGCTCACCTGCCAGATGGTCGCGACGAACATGGGCCTCGAAGGCGTCGGCGTGACCGTCGAGGTCGAGGGCGACCTGGACCTTCGCGGCACCCTGGGGACGGCCGACGTCCCCGTCGGGTTCGAGGCGATCCGTGTCCGGTTCGACCTGACCGGCGACGTCCCGCCTGAACGGCTGGACAAGCTCAAGGAACGGACCGAACGTTACTGCGTCGTGCTCCAGACCCTGCTCGACCCGCCGCGGGTCGAGGCGGACTGGCGCTTCGCCTGACTCAGCCGATCCGCTCGACCCATTCGGCCCGCCGGGCGGGGATCCGAACGCCATCACACGGCGATCGATCGAGACGGCCGGGCGTCAGTCGCGAACGGCCTCGATCCGCTGAGCGAACGTCAACGGCCCGGGCCAGTGCCAATCCTCGACGCTCACGTGTCGCAGCGGGAGATCCGCGATCGCCTCCGCCGGACGGTGGACGTGGGCATGGAGCGGCATCCTCCCCTGCTTCAGGTCCCAGATGAGCACGCGACCGCCGGGCCGGACCACCCGGGCGATCTCGGTCAATCCCGCGGTCCGATCGGCCCAGTGATGCATCGAGAACGTGCTGATCGCCACGTCGAACGACGCGTCCGCGAACGGCAGGGCCGCGACGTCGCCGACGACGAAGGTCGGCTGAGGGCCACTGCCGTCAGCGGAGGACCCAGGCGCGTGGGCGCGGGCACGCTCGATCATCGCCGGATCGAGATCGAGCCCGGTGACGGTGAAGCCGTGCGACCGCGCCAGACGGATGGACAGCTGACCCGGCCCACAGCCCACCTCGAGGATCGTCGCCGGCGGCGGCACCGCCTTCGCGACGTCCGCGGCGATGCCGCGGAAGAGCGGATCGAAGAGCAGGCGGCTGAGCCGGTCGTAGCCGGCCGGATCGCCCATGAGCACCCCGCCGTCGACGGCGTGGCCGGTCGCGACGCTCGAACCACGACGGGTGAGCGCGATCGCCCCGGCGACGCCCAGCCCGACGAGCGCGGCCAGTCGGACCGAGGGCCGCTTCATCCGGGCCTCGGACCTTCGAGGGATCCCATCGTGCGATGCATCGGCCGAGCATAGCCCGCCGTCGGGCGCGGGCGCCCGTCCATCGGGCGTCCGCGGTACGCTGCCGCCGATGTCACGACGCTCGATCGATCCCCTCGACTCCCCGTCGATCGCCCGACGGCCTGGGCCGGGCGTCGATCTCGTGCCACCGCCCGCCGAGTCGCGATCGGGGCCGAGCCCGTTCGACCAGGCCGGCTTCCGGGCACGATTCGAGTGGGGCGAGGCCGGCGGACGGGCCCTGTCTCCACTGGTCGGGCTCGTGGTCGTCGTCGACGTCCTGTCGTTCTCGACCTCGACGTGCGTGGCGGTGGAGCAGGGGGCTCGCGTGGTGCCCGCCCGATCCGCCGAACGAGCGACGGCCCTGGCACGATCGCTCGGGGCGATCCTCGCCGCTCCGGAACGGAGCCTCGACCATCCGACCCTATCGCCGGCGAGCCTCCTCGCGCTGCGGGCCAAGGAGACCGTGGTCCTCGCCTCCCCGAACGGTGCGGCGTGCGCGGTCGATGCCGGCGACGCCGGGGCGATGGTCGTGGCCGGCTGCCTTCGGAACGCATCGGCGGTCGGCCGCCTGGTCGCGGCGCACGGCGGCGTCAGCCTCGTCCTCGCCGCCGGCGAGCGCTGGCCGGACGGGACGCTTCGCCCGGCTCTCGAGGACCTGCTCGCGGCCGGGGCGATCCTGGCCATGGTCGCTGCAGCGGACCGATCGCCGGAGGCCCAGGCGGCCGCAGCGGCCTTCGGTGCGACCCGGATGACGATCGAGGACGCGATCCGGGGCTGCGGATCCGGCCGCGAGCTGATCGGACTCGGGTTCGGGGCCGACGTCGATCTTGCGGCGCGAGCTTGATGCGACCGATCGGGTCCCGGTCCTGGTCGACGGCGCATTCGTCGGCGGGATGGGGTGACCTCGGCCGTGGCTACCCGATGACCGACGGGGCCGAAGCGCGGGCACAGCTGGAGACCGCGATCGACGACCGCTTCGACGCGGCGATCGACCGAGCCATCGACAGCCTGCCCGACGCGTTCGTCGAGCGCCTCGGCTCGGTCGCCATCGTCATCGAGGACGAGCCCACTGCCGACCAGCTCGCGAGCGTCGGTGCGCGCGGCCTGTACGGGCTCTACCAGGGCGTCCCCCGGACGGCGTTCGGCGCCGAGAACGTGCCGATCCCGAGCAAGATCACGCTGTTCCGCGGTCCCCTCCTCCGCAGCCACGGCGTCGGACCACGGCTCGACGACGCGGTCGAGGAGACGGTCCTTCACGAGATCGCGCATCACTTCGGGCTGTCCGACGCCCGGCTGCACGAATTGCGCCACTCGCACTGAGCGAAACCTGACGGCGTCGCGGGCTGCGATTCCGGTGCGGGCAGGCACCGCCGCGGCGGTCTCCGGGAGTTCGCCGACGACCCATCGGTACCGGCCACCCCGGACCATCGGGCTGGCGCTCCGGACGCCCGTCACGTGGGATACCTACGCATGACCATCGGCAGAGCCTCGAGGTAGGCGACTTCGTGCACCAAGAACCGACGATGATCGAGGGAGATCTCGCCGCCGACCCGGGTCCGATCCGGCTTGTCCGGCTCCGGCTGACCCTCGCTCTCATCGCCATGGCGTTCATCCCGATCGCCGTCTCCGCGCCGATCCTCAGCACCGCCCTCGACAGCCAGCGAGCCTCCGAGCAGGCCCAGGCCGAGCACGAGGCCGCGGGTGTCGCGGCCGATGTCGAGCGACGGCTCGATCGCGTGTCGTCCGCCCTGGTCAAGACCGGCGCCATCGACGCCGTCGGCGACTACGCACGGACATCGAAGATGGGCCTCGCCGGGGTCAAGGCCGCGATGGCCGACCTGTCCGGCGACACCCACGACGGCATCGTCGGCGCGACCCTCCTCGATCTCCGCGGCCGCCAGCTCGTCCGAGCGGTCGACGGCCAGATCCTCAAGACCCAGCCGACGACGTCGGTCGATCCCCTGGTCGGCGCGGCCCTCGTGGCCGAACCGGGCGCCGTCGTGTCCAGCAAGATCCTGACCGGCGACGACGACACCGCCCATCTCGCGCTCGCCACGCAGGTCGTCGCCGGGACGAAGCCCGGCGCACCGATCGGCCTCCTCCGGGTCGAGGTCTCGCTCGATCGGTTCCTCGAGCTCGCCAACGCGAGCGAGGTCACGGGCGGCCGGGCCGTGCTCCTCGACGGTGCGGGTCGGACGATCGCTCCGGCGGTGACGCCCGACCTCGGGACCGGAGCGACCATCGCCGCGACGAGCAAGCTCGCGGGCGATCGGCAGTGGAGCGCCCACCTGGTCGCGCCGGCCCGGTTCGCACCGCCCCCGGTCCCGCTGATCGGGCTCCTGGCCGTCTTCGTGGCCCTGCTCGGCATCCTGATCACCTGGATGGCTCGCCAGGTCCTCCGTCCGGCCCAGGAGCTGGAGGCCTCGCGCGGTCGGCTGCGCGACATGTACGAGCTGGCCCACGGCGACTCGCTCCGCGATGTGCTGACCGGACTCGGCAATCACCGTGCCTTCCAGGAGGCGTTCGAGCGGCAGGTCGACGCGGCCCGGACGCGCAACACGTCGCTCGGCCTGGTGCTCATCGACCTCGACGACTTCCGCGCGGTCAACGACAGCGGCGGACACGCCGCCGGCGACCAGGCCCTGACCGCGTTCGGGCGGATCATCGAGGCCACCCTGCGGACCGCGGACCGCGGCTTCCGGACGGGCGGCGACGAGTTCGCCCTCCTGCTGCCCGGTCAGACCGCCGAGAGCGCCGCGGCCGTGGCGCGTCGGCTCCTGGGCGCGTCGATGGATGCCGATGCGGGGCGGGGCCGGAGCGCACTGGCGGTGCGTTCGTTCTCGGCCGGCGTGTCCGCCTGTCCGGCGATGGCGACCGACCGTCGGCAGCTGCTCGACCAGGCCGATGCCGCGCTGACCTGGGCGAAGCGACACGGCCGGACGAGCGTCGAGATCTTCGACCCGGCCCGCCACGGACGCACGCCGACCGCCGTCACCCAGGTCGTCGACCAACCCTGGATGGGCGTGGCGGAGGTCATCTCGCGCAAACTGCTGCGGCCCGTCTACCAGCCGATCGTCGACCTGCGCAATGGCCGGATCGCGGGGTCGGAAGGACTCATCCGACCGATGCCCGACTCGGGCTTCGCCAACCCGTCCGAGCTGTTCACGGCGGCCGAGCTCGCCGGCCGGACGGTGGAGCTCGACCTGGCCTGCCTCGAGATCGTCGCGGCCGGCGCGGCCGCGATGTCGGGCGACTCGATCCTGACCCTGAACATGTCGCCGCGGACGCTGGAGGCCGACGACTTCAGCGCCGGCCAGCTCGTCGCGCTCGTCCGCAAGGCCGGCCTCGAACCGACGCGGATCGTCCTGGAGCTCACCGAGCGCGAGCAGATCGAGGAGATGGAGCGCCTCCGCCGGAACGTGATCGCCTGCCGGAGCGCGGGCTTCCGTCTCGCCGCCGACGACGTCGGGGCGGGCAACGCCGGACTGCGGCTGTTGAGCCAGGTCCAGTTCGACATCGTCAAGATCGACCTGTCGCTCGTCCAGGAGGGAGCGGTTCACGAGGCCTCGATGTCGGTCGTCGGGGCCCTCCAGGATCTCGCCCGCCGGTGGGGGGCGTCGGTCATCGCCGAGGGGATCGAGACCGCCGCCCAGCTCCGCGTCGTGCGCGACCTGGAGATCGCGGCCGGCCAGGGCTACCTCCTCGGACGGCCGGGTACGGCCGACGAGCTGGCCGCGCTGCAGGCCTCGGGAGTGGACATCGAGAGCCTCGCCAAGAGGGACGACTGGCTCCATCGGATGGCCCGCGCCGGGGCCGGCATGACGGTCCCGACCTCGGCCCGCTGACCCCGTTCGCGAGGCAAGCGAACGCCCGGTCTGCGGACTATCCTTGCGCGAGTCCGCGGGCCCGGATCGTGGCTTGCCGGAGCTGTCGCAGCCCGGCTACGATGCGCCCCTGCGACGTTGGCCGGCACCATTGCCGGAGGATCCGCCGGCCGCCCGCCCGTCGACTGGGTGGATCATCGAGCCGATCATCGAGGAGGAAGCATGCGCATCCGTCCAGCTGGCCTTGCCCTGTTCGCGGGCATGGCCATCGTGCTCTCGGCGTGTTCGAGCTCGAGCACGGGCAACGCGGCCAGCCCGAGCCCCACCGCGCCGCCCGATCCGTGCGCCGGCGTCACGGCCGGCAAGGCGCACACGGCGCCGACCGACTGGAGCAAGGCCAAGATCGGCGTCGTCACCGACATCGGCACCCTGAACGACAAGAACTTCAACGAGTACTCGTTCAAGGGCGCCGAGGACGGCGCGACCGCGCTCGGTGCCGCCGCTCCGCAGTCCGTCGTGCCGAAGGATCAGTCCGACTACAAGAAGGACATCCAGACGTACGTCGACCAGGGCTACGACATCATCACCACGGTCGGGTTCAACCTGGCCACTCCGACCACCTGCTTCGCCAAGGCGAATCCGGGGATCTGGTTCGTCGGCGTCGACCAGTCGCCGATCTGCGTGACCCCGCAGGGCGCGCCGGACACCACCTTCGCCTGCAAGGGCGATGCCAAGACGTTGATCCCGAACTACGTCTCGCTGGCGTTCCAGGAGGACCAGGCGGGCTACCTCGCCGGGATCGTCGCGGCGTCGCTCAGCAAGTCGGGTGAGATCGGAGCGATCGGAGGCACGACACTCTGTGCGCCGTGTGTCCGGTACATCCAGGGCTACACGCTCGGCGCGCAGTCGGTCAACCCGAACATCAAGGTCACCCCGGCGTACGTGACCCGCGACTTCTCGGCCAAGGCCTTCCAGGACCAGGCCGGCGGCAAGGCGTTCGCGGAGAACTACCTCACGACCAACCCCAAGGTGGACGTCCTGTTCCAGGTCGCCGGCCTGACGGGGAACGGCGTGCTCGACGCGGCGTGCGCCAAGAACATCTACGGGATCGGTGTCGACGTCGACCAGTTCCTGTCCTATCCGGCCGCCGACAAGTGCATCGTCACCAGCGCCGAGAAGAAGCTCCAGAAGGAGGTCTCCGACGCCATCAAGGCGATCGGCGGCGGGACGGCGGTCGCCGGTGACAACACCTTCAACGCCAAGAACGACGCGATCGGCGTCTCCGACTTCCACGACAAGGCGTCGCTCATCACCGCCGACACCCAGGCCAAGCTGGCCGCGGCGTTCGCGGCGATGAAGGCCGGCACTCTGAAGACCTGCCCGACCGATTGCGGCGTCGGGCCCAAGTGACCCTCCCCGGATGAACCTGCGGAGGGATCGGCCCCACACGGCCGATCCCTCCGCCCCACCTCACCTCTGCGGAGCTGAACGTGGCGAACGTCGGACGTGGCTGACCAGACGCACGTTCCCGAGGCGCCGCACGTTCCTGCGCTCGAGATGCGCGGCATCACGAAGCGCTACCCCGGGGTGGTCGCCAACGACCACATCGATCTGACGATCAAGCCGGGCGAGATCCATGCCCTCCTTGGCGAGAACGGCGCCGGGAAGAGCACCCTGATGAACGTCCTCTACGGGCTCGCCCGACCCGACGAGGGTGAGATCCTGCTCGACGGGACCGCGGTCGAGATCGCCAGCCCGTCCGACGCGATCGCCCGCGGCATCAGCATGGTCCACCAGCACTTCATGCTCGTGCCCGTCCTCACGGTCGCCGAGAACATCCTCCTCGGCGAGGAGACGATGGCCAACGCGATCTTCCTCGACCGCAAGGAGGCCCATCGGCGGATCGTCGACCTGGGTCGGCGGTTCGGCTTCGAGATCGACCCCGAGGCGAAGGTCGGCAACCTGTCCGTCGGCTGGCAGCAGCGCGTCGAGATCCTCAAGGCCCTCTATCGCGATGCCCGGATCCTCGTCCTCGACGAGCCCACGGCGGTCCTGACCCCGCAGGAGACCGAGGAGATCTTCGCCGTCCTCCGCCGGCTGGCCGCTGAGGGTCGCAGCATCATCTTCATCAGCCACAAGCTGTACGAAGTCCTCGAGATCGCCGACCGGATCACGGTCATCCGGCGTGGCCGGGTCGTCGGTGAACGACTGCCCGGGGCCACGGACGAGGGCGACCTGGCCGAGCTGATGGTCGGCCGCGAGGTCGAGCTGACGGTCGACCGCGGCGAGAGCCATCCGGCCGACGCCCGGCTCGTCGTGTCCGACCTCCACGTCCGCGACGACCGTGGCAGCGAGGTCGTGAGCGGCGTCGGCTTCGAGGTCCGATCGGGCGAGATCCTCGGCATCGCCGGCGTGGCCGGCAACGGCCAGGATGAGCTGATCCAGACCCTGATCGGGCTGCGTCGGCCCGTCTCGGGCACCGTCTCCCTCGGCGGGCAGGATGTCACGGGCCACCTGCCACGGGCGATGAACGAGGCCGGCGTCGGGTACGTCCCGGCCGATCGCCACCGCTGGGGCCTCGTCCTGCCGTTCACGATCTCCGACAACATCGTCCTGACCAGCTACTACCGCCGTCCGTTCGCCCGTCGGTTCATCCGCGACGAGGCGGCGATCGAGAAGGACGCCGACCGGGCGATCAAGGACTTCGACATCCGGACTCCGTCCCCGACGGTCCACGCGGCGACCCTGTCCGGAGGCAACCAGCAGAAGGTGGTCGTGGCCCGGGAGTTCGACCGCGACCTCCAGCTGCTCATCCTCGACCAGCCGACCCGCGGCCTCGATGTCGGCAGCATCGAGTTCATCCACCGCCAGACGATCGCCAAGCGTGACGCCGGTACCGCGATCCTGCTCGTCTCGGCCGAACTCGACGAGATCCTCGAGCTGTCGGACCGGATCGCGGTCATGTACCGGGGCGCCTTCGTGGCGGTCCGTGACGGCCGGACCGCCGACAAGAACGAGATCGGGCTGCTCATGGCGACGGGCGGCGCGGACCGACCGACCGACGCGGCCGCGGGAGCGAGCGCATGACCGCCGCGTCGACCGGTTCGCGGATCCGGGACCTCAGCGGGACCGTCTGGGCGATCATCGCCCTGCCGCTGATCGCGATCGCGCTGGCCTTCGGGGTCGGCGCCGTGATCATCCTCGGGTCCGAGCTCCTGGTCGGCGAGCCGTTCAACCCGTGGCTGCCGCTGACGGCGTACGCGGCACTCCTGCAGGGCGCCTTCGGCAGCTTCGACGCGATCGTCGACACGCTGGTCGCGACGAGCCCGCTCGTGTTCGGCGGCCTGGCGGTGGCGATCGCGTTCAAGGCCGGCTTGTTCAACATCGGTGCCCAGGGCCAGTTCCTGATGGGTGCCCTGGCGGCGGTGGCCGCCGGCGTCGCGGTCTCGGGCCAGCCGCCGTACATCGCCATCCCGGTCGCCGTCGTCGCCGGTGTCCTGGGCGGTGCCGCGACGGGCTTCCTGCCCGGATTCCTCAAGGCGGTCTCGGGCGCCCACGAGGTCGTGACGACGATCATGCTCAACTACATCGCCATCAGCGTCCTCGCCGCGCTGGTCAGCGGTCCGCTCAAGGTCCCGGGCTCCCCGTCGCCGGTGACATACGACGTCGGCAACGCGGGCTACCCCGTGATCATCGGGCGAGACGGGCACATCGGCATCTTCCTCGCCGTTGCCGCGGTCTTCGTCATCCGCTGGCTCCTCTATCGGACGACGCTCGGGTTCGAGATCCGGACGGCCGGGGCGAACCCGGACGCGGCCGCCTACGCCGGGATGCGCCCGCGCCGGTTGATCGTCCTGACGATGGTCATGGCCGGTGGGCTGGCGGGCTTCGCCGGCGTGGACGTCGCCCTCGGGCTGACCCACCAGATGACGTCGAGCTTCGGCACGACGGTCGGGTTCGACGCGATCGCCGTGGCCCTCCTCGCCCGGTCCGAGCCGCTCGGGATCCTGCCCGCCGCGCTCCTGTTCGGGGCGATGCGGTCGGGAGCCAGCCTGATGCAGATCGAGGCCGGCATCCCGGTCGAGCTGGTGGACGTCATCCAGGCGACGATCCTGCTGGTGCTCGTGGCGACGCCGGTCATCCGGCGCGTGCTCCACCTGCGCGGGACCCAGAACCCGCTGGCGACGTCGCCGACGATCAGCCGGTCCTACGGCAGCGAGTCGGTGCTCTGATGGACCAGCTCATCACGGCCCTGTACTCGATCCCGGTCGTCGGCCTGATCTTCCAGATGGCTGGCTATCTCATCGCGATCGTCCCGCCGATCTCCCCGATCATCCTCCGGTCGGCCACGCCGATCGCGTTCGGGGCCCTGTGCGGCGTGATGTGCGAGCGCTCCGGCGTCGTGAACATCGGGATCGAGGGGACGATGCTGGCGTCCGCCTTCACCGGGTGGGTCGTCGGCGTCGCCCTGGCACCCACGCTCGGAACGCCGGCGACCGAGCTGTTCGGGCTCACTCCCGCGCTGGTCATCGCGCTCATCGCGGCGATCGGCGTCGCGCTCGCCATCTCGGCGCTGCACGCCTGGCTGTCGATCAGCGTGCGGGCGGACCAGATCATCAGCGGGACGATCATCAACATCGCGGCCTTCGGCGTCACCGGCTATCTCAACTCGATCATCGCCAAGAGCTCACCGACGAGCGCCGGCGCGTTCACGGCGTTCCAGCCGCCGACCGCCCTGACCGACCTGCCGGTCGTCGGCTGGCTGATCGGGATGTTCTTCGCCCAGGGCCCGATCTCGATGTCCCTGATCGTCTTCGTGATCGCGCTCCAGATCCTGTTGTTCCGCTCGCGCTGGGGCCTGCGCACACGGGCCGTCGGCGAGCACCCCAAGGCGGCCGAGACGGTCGGCATCGATGTGATCGTCGTCCGCTACCGGAACGTGATCGCCGGTGGGCTGTTCGCCGGGCTGGCCGGCGCCTCGCTGGCGATGGAGGCGACCAACTCGTTCCAGGCCGGGATGACGGCCGGTCGCGGGTTCATCGCCCTGGCGGCGATGATCGTCGGGCGGTGGACCCCCGTCGGCTCGCTGCTCGCCGCGCTGCTCTTCTCGTCGTTCCTGGCCATCGGTCAGGCGCTTTCTTTCGCGCCACCCAGCGGCCAGCTGGGCGACGTCCTGTCGTCCCTTCCGTCGCAGCTGTACGACGCGCTGCCGTACATCGTCACGATCGTGATCCTGGCCGGGGTCGTCGGCCGCACCCGACCGCCGGCCGCCGACGGCCAGCCCTACGAGCGCGAGGCGGCGACCTGAGCGACGGATCGACGGGCCGGGACGATCGACGCCGAGCCGAGGCGATCCTCGACCTGCAGGAAGGTCGGGGGATCGTGCCCCTGCTCGACGACGATGGGATCGGCCGCGTCCTGCGGGCCACCCGCCGGATCGCGGTCATCGGCGCCTCGCCCGACCCGGGTCGTCCCTCGTACGGGGTGATGCGCTATCTGATGCATCACGGGTACGACTGCGTGCCGGTCAACCCGAACGTGCGGGACGTGCTCGGGGTCCCTGCCTTTCGGACGGTCGTCGAGGCGGTCGAGGCGACCGGACCGATCGACCTCGTCGATGTCTTCCGCCGCTCGGAGCTGTGCGTGCCCCACGCGCGCGAGGCGGCCGAGGTCGGCGCGGCCTGCCTCTGGCTCCAGCTGGGCGTCGTGGACTGGGAGGCGGCCCGGATCGCCGCCGCCGCGGGCCTCGACGTCGTGATGGACCGCTGCACGGCCATCGAGCATCGCCGACGGCGCGACGAGGTCCGCCGGCCGCCGGGCTGAGGCGCGACCACTACGGCGCGACGCGCGCCGCCGGCTCCTCGAGCCGCAGGTCCAGGACGAGCTCGAACTCGTCCCGCAGCGGGATCCCGTAGTCGCCGATCCCGGCGATCGACGGCTTGATCGACAGCCGCGCCCGGTCGACCGCCCCGACGCGAACCTCGCCGATCCGGAACCCGCGCCGCTGGTAGAAGCGGAGCGCGTCGAGGTTGTCGTTGGTCGTGACGACCCAGATCCAGTGCCGGCCGGCCGCCCCGACGACATCGATCAGGGCCTCGAGCAGTGCGGTCCCGATCCCGCCGTGCCTGGGATCCGCCGCGAGCGCGCTCAGCTCGACGGCATCCTCGTCGAACCGATAGGTCAGCAGTCCGGCCGGGTCGCCGTGCCGCTCCGCGACGAGACCCAGTCCCGCCTCGAGGACGTCGATGACCTCGCCCCGCCTCGCCTGTCGACGCCCCCCGAGTCGGTCGTCGAGCCAGCCGGCGGCCCAGGCCTCGTCACGGTCGCGATCGAACGGCCGGACCACGTGCTTGCGTCGAACCATCGGCGACCCCTACTTCACGAGGAGACCGGCCACGACGAGCACGACGCCGAAGGCGGCGACGAGCGCACCCAGCCGGGCCTGACGCTGGAGGATCTCCATCGCGACGGACGCACCGGTCTTGCCCTCGTCGCGCAGACCACCGCGCCACGCCTCGTACCGGGCGATGTTGGCGTCCTCGGCTTTGAGCTCACGGTAGCGCGCCCACGGACCGCGTGCCCGCCGCCAGCCGACGACGATGAGGACCAGACCCCCGACGATGAGGACGGCGTTGACGACGCTCATCGGTCGGCGGACCCGGGTCCCTCCGCCGGGTCACGGTCGAGCTGTCGCCGGACGGCGCCCTGGACGAGACCCGGGTTGGCCTGTCCGCCGGTCGACTTCATCACCTGGCCGACGAGGAAGCCGATCGTCGGCTTGCCGGCCCGATAGTCGGCCACCGCCTTGGGATTGGCGGCGATCACCATCGCGACGATGCCGTCGAGCTCCGTGGTGTCCGAGATCTGCCGGAAGCCGCGCTCGTCGACGATGGCGGCCACGGTGTGTCCCGAGGCGATGTGCTCGTCGAGGACCTCGCGGGCGTTGGCGCGGCTGAGGTCGCCGGCGAGCACCCGCCGGACGAGATCCGCCAGCTCCGGCCCGGACGACCGACCGACCAGCCCGGCGGCGGTCCGCGCGTCGGTCCCCTTCGCGGCCCGGGCGTAGTCGCCGCTGACGAGGTTCGCGACCTCCTTCGGCGGCAGGTCCGGTCCCGCCGCCCGGATCGCCTCAAAGGCCGCCGACATCGCCGGGTCGGCGACGATCACCGCAGCGTCATAGCCGGACAGTCCGGCGTCGGCGACATACCGCGCTCGACGCGCCGCCGGGAGCTCCGGCAGGCCGGCCCGGATGACCTCCAGCCAGGCCCGATCCACCCGCAGCGGGGGCAGGTCGGGTTCCGGGAAGTAGCGATAGTCGTGGGAGTCCTCCTTCGACCGCATCACGTAGGTGACGCCCCGGCTGTCGTCCCAGCCGCGGGTGTCCTGGGTCAGGATCTCGCCCGCCTCGATGGCGGCTGCCTGGCGCTCGATCTCGAACGCGATGGCCCGCTCGACCGACCGGAACGAGTTCATGTTCTTGACCTCGACCCGGGTCCCGAAGGGCTCGGTCCCGCGCCGTCGCAGCGAGACGTTGGCCTCGACCCGCATCTGGCCGTGCTCCATGTCGGCATCGGACACGTCGATCGCGCGGAGGAGGAGCTGGAGCTCCTCGGCGTAGCGGCGGGCCTGCTCGGCGCTCCGGATGTCCGGGTCCGTCACGATCTCCATGAGCGGGGCGCCCGACCGGTTGAAGTCGACCAGGCTGACCCGTCGACCGGCAGCGTCGGTTTCGTGGATGAGCTTGGCGGTGTCCTCCTCGAGGTGAGCCCTCGTCACGCCGATCGTGACCGGGCCGCCGCTCGTGTCGAACGTCAGCGACCCGTGGGCCGCGAGGGGCAGCTCGTACTGGCTGATCTGGTAGCCCTTGGGCAGGTCCGGATAGAAGTAGTTCTTGCGATCCCAGCGGGTGGCGTCCGGGGTCGACGCACCGATCGCGGCGCCGGTCGCCAGGACGCCCTCCACCGCGCGACGGTTGATCGTCGGGAGCGCGCCGGGAAGCCCCAGGCAGACCGGACAGGTGTGGGTGTTCGGGGGAGCGCCGTCGTAGGCGGCCGAGCAGCCGCAGAACATCTTGCTCTCGGTGCGGAGCTGGCAGTGGACCTCGATCCCGATGACCGGCTCCCAGCGGTCGAGGACGTCGGACGCGGTCGTGGCGGCGGCGGTGGCATCGCCCGGCGGGTCGACGGCGGTCACGTGAGCGAGATCCCGCGATCGATGAGGGCGAGCCCGTAGGTCGCGATGAACAGCCAGCCGATGGCGACCGCCGTGCGGCGGGCGAACGTCCGGACCCGCATCCGGGCGATCAGCGGACGGCTCGCGTCGATCGCGCGGCGCGTCGGATCGCCGTCGTCGTGGACCATCGGGCCGAGGGCCTCTCGAGCCACGACGTACCCCCGCCAGGTCCCGACGGCGGTCGCGATGAGGCCACAGGCGACGAGGACGAATCCCACGCCGGCATTCTGGCATAGGCGTCCAAGCGCGGAAGGTCGGGTCACCGGGAACCGGCTCCGCGGCGCACCGGTTTCGACCGGGTACCGCCGCCTCAGGCGGCGGTCCGCGTCCGCTCGACGAACCGGCCGATCCGGCGGAGCGCTTCCTCGATCTGCTCGAAGGCGGTGGCGTAGCACATCCGGACGTGCCCCTCGCCCGACGCCCCGAAGGCGCTGCCCGGCACGACCGCCACGCGTTCCTCCATCAGGAGGCGTTCGGTGAAGGTGTCCGAGTCGAGGCCCGTGGTCGTGCTGATCTCCGGGAAGGCGTAGAAGGCGCCACGCGGCTCGAACGTGCGAAGGCCGAGGGCATTGAGCCCGTCGACCAGGAACCTCCGGCGACGATCATATTCGGCGACCATCCGCTGGACATCCTGCTCGCCGTGGAGGAGTGCCGCGAGCGCGGCATCCTGGGCGATCGTCGGGGCGGACATGATGCCGTACTGATGGACCTTGACGATGCCCTCCAGGATCCCGGCCGGCGCCGCGACATAGCCGACCCGCCAGCCGGTCATCGCGTAGGCCTTCGAGAAGCCCCCCATCAGGATCGTCCGCTCGCGCATGTCCGGCAGCCCGGAGAACGCTCGATGGCGATACGAGCCGTACGCCAGCCGGTCGTAGATCTCGTCGCTGTACACGAGCAGGTCGTGGCGAGCCGCGATCGCCGCCAGCTCGTCCTGCACGGCATCGGGCAGGACGGCCCCCGTCGGGTTGCACGGATAGCCCAGGAACAGGGCCTTGGTCCGCGGGGTGACGGCTGCCTCGACCGCCGCCGGATCGAGCGCGAAATCGTCCTCGACGCGGGTCGCGACCCGGATCGGCACGCCACCGGCGAACGCGATGGCCGGGACGTACGCGACGTACGACGGTTCGTGGAGGATCACCTCGTCGCCCGGGTCGCAGGTGGCGCGCAAGGCGAGGTCGACCGCTTCCGACGCCCCGACCGTCACCAGGATCTCGGTCGCCGGGTCGTAGTGGACGCCGTAGCGTCCCTCGAGATGCGCCGACAGGGCTCGGCGGAGCTCGATCGTGCCGTAGTTGCTGGTGTAGTGCGTCCGCCCGCGGAGGAGGCTGGCGACGCCGGCCTCGACGATGTCCGCCGGGGTGTCGAAATCCGGCTCACCCACGCCCAGGCTGATGACGTCGTCCATCGTCGCCAGGATGTCGAAGAAGCGTCGGATCCCCGAGGGCGGGACGTCCCGCACGCGCTGGCTGAGCGCGCGTTCCGCGAGCGGCCGGCGCTCTGCGCGGGGTGCCGCTGCGGAGGGGTTGGCCTCGGTCGTCATGCTGGCGAGTATAGGGACCATCCTCCGCCACCGGTCGCGCCGACCGCCCGGCTCCGCGGAGATCCGGCCCGACCGGTGCGCCGTACCATCAGGCGGACACGCCGGTCCAGCTCCGGAGCGAGGAGGGCGAGCCGATGCTCGGACGCCTGTTCATCAGGCTGATCGATGCCCAGGAACCGTGGGCGCGGCCGGTCGGAGACTGGGTCCACGGCCTGGTCGACGCGATCTTCCGGCGGATGGTCCCGGTCCGCAGCCTGCTCAACGGGACGTGGCTCGGCCACCCGCTCCATGCGGTCCTGACCGACGCGCCGATCGGCGCGCTCTTCCTGGTCATCGTGTTCGATCTCCTGGGCCAGCCCACGGCCGCCGACGTCGCCCTCGTCTTCGGGGTCCTGGCGATGCTCGCCTCGGCGGTGGTGGGGTTCGCCGACTACTCCGTGACCGACGGTCGGGCGCGGGCTCGGGCGACGGTCCACAGCACGTTGATGATCCTCGCGCTGATCGTCTACCTGGTGTCGCTCGGCCTCCGAGCCGGGTCGCCGGCCGACCGCACGATCCCGGTCGGCCTGTCGATCGTCGCCTTCCTCATCCTGTCGGCGGGGGCGTTCGCCGGTGGCGACGTGGTGTTCGCCCTCGGCAACATGGTCGATCGTCATGCCTGGCGACCCGCGGGCGCGAAGTGGCAGCCCCTCGACGTCGCCGAGATCCCGGAAGGCACGCCGGTGAAGGCCAAGGCGGGGATCCAGACCCTCGTCCTGGTCCGGAACGGGGAGACGATCCTCGCCCTCCACGACCAGTGCGCCCACGCCGGTGGGCCGCTGAGCGGCGGGCAGGTCGTCGACGGGCTGATCGAGTGTCCGTGGCACGGCTCGCGGTTCGAGCTTGCGACGGGCAGGCGCCGTCGAGGCCCGACCGCCTACGACCAGCCCGCCTACGAGGTCAGGGTCGCCGAGGGCGGCGGCTACGAGGCGCGACGAACGTCCTGAACGCGGCCCGTGTCACCTGCACGACTCCGGACCGGCCGCACCACCCTCGCTAGGCGTGACTCCCGGCCGCGGCGGCTCGCTCGGCCGGCGTCGGGGCGGCCGGATCGAGGCTGCGCGGCAGGTCGGTCGGCTCGAGGCGGCGCCAATCCGCGTCCCGCGTCAGGCCCTCGTAGCCGCGGGCGAGCTCGAGCAGGCCGAGCTCCGTCCACGGCGCGCCGATGAGCTGGAGACCGACCGGCAGGCCGTCGGCCAGGCCGCACGGGATCGACACGCCGGGTAGCCCGGCCATGTTCACCGGCAGCGTGCAGGCGTCGTTGAGGTACATCGCGACCGGGTCGTCCATCTTCGCGCCGAACCGGAACGCCACACCGGGGCTGGTCGGCGCCACGATCGCGTCGAAGCCCGCCGCCCAGACCGCGTCGAAGTCGGCCTTGATCAGCGTCCGCACCTTCTGCGCCTTCAGGTAGAACGCGTCGTAGTAGCCGGCCGACAGGGCATAGGTCCCGAGCATGATCCGACGCTTGACCTCGTCGCCGAAGCCCGTTCCGCGCGTGGCCAGGTAGTTGGCGAGGATGTCGCCGTCGCGGGCCGCCGGGCCGTACCGGATGCCGTCGTAACGGGCGAGGTTGGCCGACGCCTCGGCCGGGGCGACGATGTAGTACGTGGCCAGACCGTAGTCCGTGTGGGGCAGGCTGACCTCCTCGACGATCGCGCCGGCCGCCTCGAGTGCCGCGACGGCCGCCCGGACGCGGGCCTCCGTGCCGGGCTCCATGCCGGCGACGAAGTACTCCTTCGGCAGACCGAGCCGTTTGCCGCGCAACGCGCCGGCGGCCGCGTCGTCGGACGCCGTCAGGTGCAGCAGCCCGTCCGGGACCGGGACCGGCGCCGAGGTCGAGTCGCGCTCGTCGCGGCCGGCGACCGCATGGAGGAGCGCCGCGGCGTCGGTCGCGTTCCGGGCGAACGGTCCGATCTGGTCGAGCGACGACGCGAAGGCGACGATGCCGTACCGGCTGACCCGTCCGTAGGTGGGCTTCATCCCGACGATGCCGGTCAGCGCAGCGGGTTGTCGGATCGAACCGCCGGTGTCGGTCCCGATCGCGAGCGGCACGTGGAAGGCGGCGACCGCCGACGCCGACCCGCCACTGCTCCCGCCGGGCACCCGCTCGAGGTCCCACGGGTTCGCCGTCGGGCCGAACGCCGAGTGCTCGGTCGACGAGCCCATCGCGAACTCGTCCATGTTCGTCTTGCCCACCACGACCGCGCCGACATGACGGAGACGCTCGGTGATGTGGGCGTCGTACGGAGCACGGTAGCCGTCGAGGATCCGCGAACCGGCGGTGCACTGGCCACCCTTGATCGACACCAGGTCCTTGAGCGCGACCGGGACGCCCATCAGCGGATGCAGCGCGTCGAGCGCTGCGGGGCCGCCCGCGCGGGCCAGGCCGAGCTCGGCGTCGGCGCTGTCCGCCTCGGCCAGGGCACGCTCGCGGTCGATCGTCAGCCAGGCATTGAGCGCGCGGTTGCCACGTTCGGCCTCCTCGATGGCCGCCGCGGTAGCCTCACGGGAGCTCAGCTCGCCGGCCCGGAGGTGCGCCGCCAGCTCGTGCGCGCTCAGGCGGGTCGGGTCGGTCATTCGCCGGACATGATGGCCGGGACGACGATGAAGTCGCCGCGGCGCTCGGGCGCGTTGGCCAGGACATCTTCGACCGGGAGCGAGGCAGTCGCCACGTCGTCGCGGAGGATGTTCTCGAGCTCGATCGTCTGGGCCGTCGGGGCGATCGACTCGGTGTCGAGCTCGGCGAGCTTGGCGTACTGCTCGAGGATGTGGTTCAGCTGGCCTTCGAGCCGGGTGAGCTCAGCCGCGGACAGCCCGAGCCGGGCCAGATGGGCGACGTGTGCGACCTCGTCGCGGGACAGGGCGGCCATGGCCCGATGATAGCCGACCGACCCGGATGGACAGCCGGCCCCTCGGCTACGATCGATGGATGGACGAGCCGGCCGCGATCCGCCCGATGCGCCCCGAGGATGCCGATCCGGCCGCCGAGGTGATGATCGGCGGCGGCTGGGGAGACCGCCGCAAGTTCCTCGCGTTCGCGGTCCGGCACCATGCGTGCCGGCCGTTCGTGGCCGAAGTCGAGGGTCGGATCGCCGGGACCGGCGTGGCCACCGTCAACGGCCGCGTCGGCTGGGTCGGGATGATCTTCGTCGACGAGGCGCTTCGTGGACGCGGACTCGGCACGACGCTCACCGCCGCCGTCATGGACGCGCTCGAGGCCGCGGGATGCCGGTCGATGGTCCTGCTCGCATCGCCGCTCGGGCGACCCGTCTACGACCGGCTGGGGTTCTCGGCCGAGATGGACTACCGCCTGCTCGTCGCGCCGGCGGGCGGGCGCGACGACGATCCGACCGGGGTCGAGACCGAGACCGACCGGTCGGCCGGCCAGGACGGCGCGAGTCGGCTGCGCGCCTTCGCGCCGGCCGATCTGCCGGCGATCCTCGCGCTGGACCGCGCGGCGACCGGCGAGGACCGCTCCCACCTCCTGCGCGAGGTGGTCGGTACGGACGAGACCGTCGTCGCCGTCCGGACATCGGGCGAGCTCGTCGGGTTCGACGCGCGTGTTCCCTGGGGGACCCATCCGACGGTGGCGCCGGCCCTCCCCGACGGGATCCGCCTGCTCGACGCCCGCCGGCGCCGCTCCGCGCCGGGGAGCGACGTCCGGACCGCCATCCCGGAGGTCAACCGCGCCGGGCTGGGCGTCCTGGAGAACCTCGGCTGGCGAGGCGAGCGCGGGTTGACGCGGATGATCCGCGGCGCGCCGATCGACTGGCACCCCGACGCGATCTGGGGCCAGGTCAGCTACGCCATCGGCTGACCTCACGGGGCTGGAGTGGCCCCGATGGATCCTGGGGGACCCCGGTCAGTCCCCTTCTTCGCCGGCCAGGAGCCGTCGGAAGCCGGCCTCATCGAGGATCGGGATGCCGAGCTCCTGGGCCTTGGCCAGCTTCGAGCCGGCACTCTCGCCCGCCACCAGGTAGTCGGTCTTCTTCGAGATCGACGCGCCGGCCTTGCCGCCGGCGGCACGGATCGCCTCCTCGGCTGCCTGCCGGTCGAACCCTTCGAGGGACCCGGTGACGACGACCGTCCGACCCGCCAGCGGGCCGCTGGCCACACCGGCCGCCGCGGCCGCGGCGGCGGCGATCGCCCGGTCATCGGGTCGCTCCGCCTCGACCCCGGCGGCGACGATCTCCGCCAGGATCCCGGCCGTGACCGGATCGCTGAAGTAGCGAGCGATGCTCGCGCCGACCGTCGGCCCGATCCCGCTGACCTCGCTGAACGCATCGGGCGAATCGACCGCGAGCCGTCGCAGCTCGTCGGCGACGCGCCACGTCCAGCCGTGTCCGGATGCCCCCTCCCCCATCGGCTCGTCCGCCTCCGGCGGCATCCGACGGAGCAGCCAGTTGGTCAGGTCGATCGCGGTCTGTTCGCCGACCTGCGGGATCCCCAGGGCGTTGAGGATCCTGGCCAACGGGCGACGCCGGGCGCGCTGGATCGCGGCGTACAGGTTCTCCGCGCTCTTGCGGGCGAATCGATCGAGCTCCTCGAGCTGCTCCACGGTCAGCCGGAAGACGTCGCCGCGCGTCCGGACGAGCCCGCGCTGGAGGAGCTGCTCGAGGACGGCCCAGCCGGCGCCCTCGATGTCCATCCCGCCCCGACCGAGGAAGTGGGCGTACTCCTGGGCGACCCGGGCCGGGCACTGCAGGTTGGGGCAGTAGAAGCGGACGGCGCCGTCGTCCCTGACGACCGTCGTGGCGCAGACCGGGCAGGCGGTCGGCATCTCGAACTCGCGTTCGCCCCCGGTCCGCCGCTCCGGGATCGGCCGGACCACCTCGGGGATCACGTCCCCGGCCTTCTGGAGGATGACGTGGTCGCCGATCCGGATGTCCTTCCGACGGACCTCGTCGAGGTTGTGGAGGGTGGCCCGCGCGACCGTGGAACCGGCGACCTTGGTCGGTCGCAGATGCGCCACGGGCGTGAGCGTCCCGGTCCGGCCGACGTAGGTCACGATGTCCTCGACGACCGACTCGACCTGCTCCGGCGGGAACTTGTAGGCGATCGCCCAGCGGGGCGCCCGCGACACGATCCCGAGTCGCGTCTGCTGGTCGATCCGATCGACCTTGACGACCACCCCGTCGGTCTCGTACGGGAGCGCGTGGCGCGCCTCGCGCCAGCGCTCGGTGAAGGCGATCACGCCCTCGATGTCCAGCCCCGTCTCACGATCCGGGTTGACCGGGAGGCCGAGCGTCGCCAGCCGCTCCAACGCCGCCGATTGGGTCGAGACGGGCTCGGCGCCCTCGGACGGCCCCGCCGCGGACGACCCCGCCACGGGCGGTTCGGACAGGCCGGCCCCGGAGGCGGGCTCATCGCCCTCGAGGAGCTGGTAGAACCAGGCCGACAGGCGCCGGCTCGCCGTGACCGCCGGATCCTGCTGGCGGAGTGAGCCGGCGCCGCTGTTCCGGGGGTTGGCGTAGAGCGGCAGGCCGGCTTCCTCGCGCTCCGCATTGATCCGGGCGAACTCGGCCTTGGGCATGAACACCTCGCCGCGCGCCTCGATGCCGGCCGGCTCGCGCAGCCGCGCAGGGATCGCCGCGATCGTCCGCAGGTTGGCGGTCACGTCCTCGCCGGTCGTCCCGTCGCCGCGGGTCGCTCCCTGGACGAATCGTCCGGCCTCGTAGCGGAGCGACACCGCCAGCCCGTCGATCTTCAGCTCGGCGACGTAGCGCAGCTCGGGCACGTCCTCGGGCGCGGCCGCGAGCCCCAGCCCGCGACGGACCCGGGCGTCGAACGCCCGCAGCTCGTCATGGCTGAAGGCGTTGCCGAGCGACAGCATCGGGCGCCGGTGCCGGACCTCGTCGAAGGTCGAGGCGATCGCCCCGGACCCGACCCGCTGGCTCGGCGATCCGGGCGTGACGAGGGCGGGGAACGCGGCTTCGAGGGTGATCAGCTCGCGCAGCAGCCGGTCGTACTCGGCGTCGGCCAGCTCCGGCGCATCCTCGACGTAGTACAGCCGGTTCGCCCGCTCCAGGATCTCGCTCAGCTCCGCGTGCCGGGCCGCGGCGGCCCCCGCGTCGCCGGCGGCCAGCCGGGCGACCTCGGTGCTGTCGAGCGGGGTGTCGTCCGTCATCGGAGGTGCGATCGCTCGATCCCGTCGACGTCGCTCACGCCGAGGAGCGGAAAGGCGACCGACAGCTCCTCGCGGAGGATCGCCAGCGCTCGCTCGACGCCGGCCTGCCCTCCGGCCGCGAGCGCCCAGTACAGCGGCCGGCCGACGAGGACCCCGGTCGCCCCGAGCGCGAGCGCGACCACCACGTCGAGACCGGATCGGATCCCGCCATCGACCCAGACCTCGACCCGATCGCCGACCGCGGCGACGATCTCTTCGAGGACGTCCGCGGTGGCGACCGACCGATCGAGCTGCCGACCCCCGTGGTTCGACACGACGATCCCGGCGACCCCGGCCTCGACCGCCAGCTTGGCGTCGTCGACCGTGAGGATGCCCTTGAGCACGAGCGGCAGCGACGACCACGTCTTCACCGTCGCGATGTCCGACCAGGACAGCCGGAAGTCGAGCCGGTCCATCCCGCGGTAGCGATCCGACCGGTGATCGAGCTCCGGTGGGACGTTCGCCATCTTCGGTACGCGGAAACCCGAGTGACGATCCCGCAGGCGATACCCGAGAACGGGCAGGTCGACGGTCAGGACGATCGCCTCGTAGCCGGCAGCGACCGCGCGTTCCACGAGGGACCGCGTGAAGGCGAGGTCCTCGACGTTGTACAGCTGGAACCAGCGCCGGCCGTCGGGGATCGCCGTCGCCGCGTCCTCGAGCGTGATCGACGACGAGGTGGACATGCAGAACGGCACGCCGGCGCCTGCCGCGGCGCGCGCCATCGCGGCCTCCCCGCCCGGGTGGGCCAGGGCCTGGAACGCCATCGGCGCCACCGCGATCGGGAGCGCGGCCGCCCGGCCGAGGAACCGACCGGACAGGTCGAGCGACGCCGGGCCGGTCAGGACGCGGGGACGGAACCGATAGCGGCGCCAGGCCAGGACGTTGTCGACGAGCGTGACCTCGTCCCACGCCCCGCCTGCGACGTAGTCGAACCCGCCCGGCGACATCCGGCTCCGGGCGTGCACCTCGAAATCGGCGAGTGCGGCGATCGCGGCCAGATCCGCGGCTCCGAGGCGACCGGTCATCGTCCCGTCCGACCCGCGGTCAGCCGAGGAGCTCGAGGTTGGCGAGGCTGGCGAGCATCGTCTTCCGCCCGGCGCTCGGGTCGCGGAACGCCACCGTCACCTCCTCGTCGTCGCGGGTCAGCCGGGCGGTCACGACGATCCCATCGCCGAACCGCACGTGGCGGACCCGATCCCCGTCACGATACCGGCGCTCGCCCGGCACGATCGGGCGCGGCGGCACGACCCCGCGCTCCGTGGGACCGTCGTCCGACCGCCGGACCGGCACCTCGTCGACGGGCTCGGCATCGTGGTCGTCGATCTCGTCCCAGGCGGGCACGTTCGGCTGCCGCCCGAGCGAGCCGGATCGGGCCCCACCGGCGTAGGCCTCGCGCCTGGCTGCCAGGTCGCGCGTCGGCTGGAACCCCGTCCCGCCCGTGCCGGGCTGGGGCGTCGGCGCTCCCGGTCGACCGCTGCCCTGCCGATACGCGCCACCGCCGGCTCGGATCGGCGTCCCGAAACGCGACGCGCGTCGTGCGCCGAAGACGAGGTCGAGATCCAGCGGACCCTCGGCGTGCTCGACATCGTCGGCGATCAGCGACGGGCCGACCATCAGCTCGGCCGGGATCTCGAGCAGGAAGCGGGACGGCACGGACGCGCCGCCCATCCCCCAGGTCGCGCGCCGCCAGGCATGCGACAGGTAGAGACGGCGTTTCGCCCGGGTGATCCCGACGTAGGCGAGGCGGCGCTCCTCCTCGAGCTCGCGCTCGTCATCGAGCGCTCGGCTGTGCGGGAAGACCCCTTCCTCGAGGCCGGCGATGAAGACGACCGGGAACTCGAGGCCCTTGGCGGCATGGAGGGTGATCAGCGTGACCGCATCCGCCTCGCCCTCGTAGGAGTCCTGGTCGGCGACGAGCGCCGTCTCCTCGAGGAGCCGGTCGAGCGCGTCCTCCGGCGACAGGTCGTCATAGCGGGTCGTGACCGCGCGGAGCTCGAGGAGGTTGTTCCAGCGATCCTCGCCCTCCTCGGAGCCGTCGGCCAGCATCGCCCGGTAGCCCGACCGCTCGAGGATCGCGTCGAGGAGCTCCGGGAGCGGCAGCACCCCGATCCGGGCGCGCATCGCTCGGACGAACGCGACGAAGTCGGCCAGCGCGGTCCGGGTGCGGGAGGCGATCCCGTCCACGCCCCCGTCGACGGCCGCCTCGAGCGCGCCCCAGAACGTCCCGCGGTCGCCGGGTTCGGCCGTCTCGGCGGCCCCGGCCCCGCCCGCGACCGCGCCGCGGAGCGCCTCGATCGTCTTCTCGCCGATCCCCCGAGCCGGCACGTTGATGATCCGCTCGAAGGCGACCGCATCCGTATCGCTGCGCAGGATCCGTAGATAGGCCAGGGCGTCCTTGACCTCGCGGCGCTGGTAGAAGCGCGTCCCGCCGATGAGCTGGTAGCGGATGCCGTAGCGCAGGAAGGCCTCCTCGATCGCTCGGCTCTGTGCGTTCGTCCGGTACATCACGGCGATCTCGCGCGGCGCGAGCCGCTCGCCGTCCTCGTCGGCCCGGCGGGTGAGGATCGAGCTCGCGCCGCCGGTCAGCTCCTCGACCTGGCGGGCGATCCACTCGGCCTCCTCCTCCTCGTTGTAGGCCTCGAACCGCTGGATCGGCCGGCCGCCGGCGTTCTCCGTCCACAGCTTCTTGTCCTTCCGCGCCGAGTTGCGGCTCACGACCGCGTGGGCGGCGTCGAGGATCAGCTGGGTCGAGCGGTAGTTCTGCTCGAGCTTGACCACCGTGGCGGTCGGCTCGTCGCGCTCGAAGTCGAGGATGTTCCGGAGGTCGGCCCCGCGCCACGAATAGATCGACTGGTCGTCGTCGCCGACGACCGCCAGGTTGTGATAACGCGCGGCGAGCGCGCGGACCCACAGGTACTGCGCTCGATTGGTGTCCTGGTATTCGTCGACATGGAGGTAGCGCCACTTCTCCTGGTAGCGTCCGAGGACCTCGGGCGCCTCCTGGAACAGGCGGACCGCCTCGAGCAGGATGTCGTCGAAATCGAGCGCGCCGACGGCGCGCAGACGCGCCTGGTAGGACCGGGCGAGCCGGGCGACGATCCGCTCGTGGTGGTTGAGGGCCACCTCGTCGAGGCCGTCCGCGTCGACCATCTCGTTCTTCGCCCGGCTGATCGCCCCGAGCACCGCCGACGGCCGGAACTCGCCGGTCGTGGGCAGGTCCTCCTCGCGGAGGAGCTGCTTCATCAGCGTCTGCTGGTCGTCCGTGTCGTAGATGACGAACCGCGGGTCGAGCCCGATCGCGGTCCCATCGCGGCGCAGGACGCGGGCGCAGACCGCGTGGAACGTGCCCGTCTGGACGTCCCGACCGGCATCCCCGATGAGCGCCGAGATCCGCTCGCGCAGCTCCCCGGCTGCACGATTGGTGAACGTGACCGCGAGGATCTGCCACGGTCGAACACCCTTGACGCCGACGAGGTAGGCGACCCGATGGGCGAGGACCCGCGTCTTCCCACTGCCGGCGCCGGCCAGGATGAGCAGCGGGCCCTCGGTCGTCGTGACCGCGCGGGCCTGCTCCGGGTTGAGCCGCGCAACGATCTGCTCGGCGAGGACCTCCGTGGCGGCCGCCCGCTCGGCCGGGCTCGGGCCCTTCGCCGTCGGGTTGCCCTCGGGGTCGTCCGGGAGGGGCGGCTCGTCAGCGGGGAGCTCGCCCGCCGGAGCGAGCGTGCCGGTGGACTTCCGGCGGCGACGCCCACGGCCGGTCCGCGGGTCCGGTCCGGCGTCCTCGATCACCTCGGCCGCAAGATCGCCCGGGGGCTCGCCGAGCGGGAACGGGACGTCGTCCTCGGGCGGCTCCGGGAAGAGCCGGTCGGTCGTTGCTGGCACGTCGCCATTGTAGGTCGGAGGCCTGCACCCGCCGTGGATGCCCCCCGACGGAGACAGGGGTAAACTCGGACCGCGGCGCGCTGGCGCCGCGTCCCCAACCTGTCAGGCCCGCAACTGTGCGCCCGACGGCACAGGAGGAGTGGAACATGACCGACCAGGAAGCCAAGGCGTCGGACAGCACGCCCGAGGTCAGCGGCGTCGCCGCCGTCGCGACCGATGGCGCGTACACACTGTTCGTCGCCGAGTTCACCGACACCGAGTCGGCGTGGGCGACCTACGAGACCCTGCTGGGCATGGAAGACGGTCGCCACGTCGCGATCGACGGCGTGATCGTCGTCAAGCGCGATGCCGACGGCAAGCTCGACATCCAGAAGGCGACCGATCACAGCACCAAGAAGGGCGCCAAGTACGGCATCGTCGGGGGCATCGTCCTCGGGGTGCTGTTCCCGCCGTCGATCCTCGCCAGCGCCGTCGGCGTCGGCGTGTTCGGTGCCGCGATCGGCAAGGTCCGCCAGCTCCACCATCGGAGCGAGCTCGCCGACCAGCTGGCCGACGCGATCGCACCGGGCAACTCGGGCATCGTGGCCCTCGTCGAGGACCCGGGCGTGGTCGAGGTCCGCAAGGCCCTCCTCGTCGCCAATCGGGTCGTCGAGTCGGCGGTCGACGATGTCGCCGCCAAGGACATCAAGGCCGCAGCCAAGGAGGCCGAAGCGGCCCAGCCCGAGGCCGAGCCGGCCAAGGCCTGAGGACCGTCGTCGCGACGGCTCAAACGACGAAGCCCGCCCCGGTCGCCGGGGCGGGCTTCGTGATTTGCGACGAGGCGACGGCGCCTAGGGCGTGAGCCCCGGGATCGAGAATGGCTGGTCGCTGATCTGATCGGCGGGCGGCGGAGCGATGTCCACCGGGGCGTCGTAGTTGGTCAGGTCGACCGTGACCGCGAGGGTCCCGGCGGCCCCACCGTCCACGGCGATGCCCACCCGGCACGGGCGGTAATCGGCCTTGCTCGACCAGATGTCGAGGGTGACCGTGCCCGCCGGAAGGCCACTCGCCTCCGGCACGTCGGTGCTCGAGACCTTCTGCTGGACGTGGTAGCAGTCGACGTTGCCGATCTTCTCGTCGGCGAGCTTGGTCGGCGCCGGGAGCTTGTCGAGCTCCGCCTTGAGCTGGTCGATCATCGCGGCGGCCGCGCTCGGGTCGGGCGAGGCGCTGACCGGCAGGCTCGGGATCGGCAGGCCGGCCGTCAACGTCGACGTGTCGAGCTTCTGGTACTTGTCGCCGGTCAGGCTCGACTTCAGGTAGAGGGTGCCGCTGTCGACGATGACGTCGGCGCTGAACCCGAAGAGGCTCGGCGCCGCGATCGCCAGCTTGGCCTCGGACTTGGCGAGGTCGAGGTCACCCTCGAGCGTCGACCCTGTCAGGTCGACGGTCGCACCCGCGCCGCTGCCGGAGCCCGTGAGCGAGCCCGGATCGATCTTGCCGGTGACGCTGGCCTTGAGGTGGACCGACTTGATCCCCTGGAGCGAGGATGCCGAGTGGGTGAGGATGTCCTTCGGATCGGTCAGCGCGGGTGCCGACGACGAGCCGCCGCAGGCGGCCAGGAAGACGGTTGCCGCGACGGCGATCGAGAGCAGGAGGCGACGGGGCATGCGGGTGGTTCTCCGTAGTGCGGATGGTCGCTCGGTGATGGCAGCCGGCGGCGTCGCCGGGTCGGTTGACGGACGTCTCTCGACGCCCGGACCTCGACGAGCTGGCGGGCACCGCGCCAGCGTGGCGTCGGGCCCGTTCGGTCGTCTGTGGCCCGATGGTACCGCCGTCGTCGAATCGACGACGCCCGGGCCGCTTGGCCCGGGCGTCGTGTCGTGGTTCGCAGCGGGACTAGAAGTCCATGCCCCCGCCGTGATCGTGACCACCGGCGCCACCGGGCGCAGCGGCCTTCTCCGGGATGTCGGTGACCAGCGTCTCCGTGGTCAGGACCATCGCGGCGATCGATGCGGCGTTCTGGAGCGCGGACCGGGTGACCTTGGCCGCGTCGACGATGCCCTTCTTGAACATGTCGCCGTACTCGCCCTTGAGGGCGTCGAAGCCGTAGCCGAGCTTGGCCGCGCGGACCTGGTCGACGACGACCTCGCCGCGAGCGCCGGCGTTGTCGGCGATCTGGCGGGCCGGAGCCTCGAGGGCCTTGCGGACGATGTCGACACCGACCTGCTCGTCGCCTTCCAGCTTGAGCTTGTCGAGCGCCGGGATCGCCTGGAGGAGGGTGGTCCCACCGCCGGCGACGAGGCCTTCCTCGACGGCCGCACGGGTCGTCGACAGGGCATCCTCGATGCGGTGCTTCTTCTCCTTGAGCTCGACCTCGGTGGCCGCGCCGACCTTGATCACGGCCACACCGCCGGACAGCTTGGCGAGGCGCTCCTGGAGCTTCTCGCGGTCGTAGTCCGAGGTGGTGTCCTCGATCTGGGCCTTGATCTGGGTCATCCGAGCCTTGATCTGCTCGGAGTCGCCGGATCCGTCGACGATCGTCGTGTCGTCCTTGGTCGAGACGACCCGGCGAGCCTCACCGAAGTCCTCGAGAGTGACGGAGTCGAGCTTGCGCCCGATCTCCTCGGTGATGAGCGTGCCGCCGGTCAGGACGGCGATGTCGCGGAGCATCTCCTTGCGCCGATCGCCGAAGCCCGGCGCCTTGACGGCCAGGACCGAGACGGTCCCACGGAGCTTGTTGACCGCCAGCGTGGCCAGGGCCTCGCCGTCGACGTCCTCGGCGATGATGACGACCGGACGACCGGCCTGGACCGCCTTCTCGAGGGCCGGCAGCATGTCCGGGACGCTCGAGATCTTCTTGTCGGTGATCAGGATCTTGGGGTTCTCGAGGACCGCCTCCATCCGATCGGGGTTGGTCACGAAGTAGGCCGAGATGTAGCCCCGGTCGAACTGCATGCCCTCGGTATATTCCTTGTCGAGGCCGAGCGACTGGCCCTCCTCGACGGTGATGACGCCGTCCTTGCCGACCTTGTCCATTACCTCGGCGATGAGCTCACCGACCTCGGGGTCGGCGGCGCTGATCGCGGCCACGGCGGCGATCTGCGCGCGATTGTCGACCGGACGCGACTGCTTCTTGATCTCGGCGACGATCGTCTCGACCGCCTTCTCGATGCCGCGCTTGACGACCATCGGGTTGGCCCCGGCGGTCACGACGCGGAGACCTTCGGAGACCATCGCCTGGCCGAGCACGACCGCGGTGGTGGTGCCGTCGCCGGCGACGTCGTCCGTCTTGGTGGCGACTTCCTTGAGAAGCTGCGCCCCCATGTTCTCGAACGGGTCCTCGAGCTCGATGTCGCGAGCGATGGTGACGCCGTCGTTGGTGATCGTCGGGGCGCCGAACTTCTTGTCGAGGACGACGTTCCGGCCCTTCGGCCCGATCGTGACCTTGACGGCGTCGGCGAGGCGATCGATGCCACGCTTGAGCGAGCGACGAGCCGTCTCGTCGAAGATGAGCTGCTTAGCCAACGGGTGGTTCCCTCCGGGTTGTGTGGGGAGTGGGAGCGGAGACCGAGGATCAGTCCTCGACGACCGCCAGGATGTCCTTCTGGCTGACGATCAGCAGGTCCTCGCCGTCGACCTTGAACTCGGTCCCGGCGTACTTCGCGTAGAGGACCTTCTGGCCCTCCTTGACGTCGATCGGCTCGCGCTTGCCGTCATCGAGCGTCCGGCCCGGTCCGACCGCGAGGATCGTCCCCTCCTGGGGCTTCTCCTTGGCGGTGTCCGGCAGGACGATGCCGCTCTTGGTCATCTCCTCACGCGGTGTGGGCTGGATGACGACGCGGTCCCCGAGCGGGCGAAGCTTCTTCGTGAGCGTCTTCGCGGTGGCGGTGGCCAAGGTGCGATCCCTCCTGTGACGGCTCATCGGCCGTCGACCGTTCGACATGCGGCCTCCGAGCGCGGGCGCGACCGGATGACCCGTTTCCCTTGTGATGGAGTGCGTCGCGTCGACCGCGCAGGCAGCCCGTCGGGGCTCGTCGGTCGCTCTGCTTAGCACTCTCGATGCGAGAGTGCCAAAACTGTACCCAGCCGCGCGCTCGCTGTCAAGGCGACCCGGCGGCCGGTCGTCGCCCAGGCCCGTCGGTCAGGGGTGCGCGATCCGCAGCGTGAGCGTCAGGTGGGCCGGGTCGTTCAGGACGGTGACGCACGTCGGCTGGTCCATCCCGACGATCCAGCCGCTGTAACCCTCGAACTCGTCGTAGTTGACGACCTGGCGAAGTGCCTCGAAGTCCGGCTTCATGTCGTGCTTGCCGGTGTAGACCGGGCCGGTCATCCCTTCGAGGGTCATGTTGCGGAAGCGGACCTGGAGGAACTGGTCGCCCGCCACCGTGATCGGCTTGCCGCTGGCACTCTCGGTGAATGGAGGCTTGGCCGCGACCACGGTCCCGCTCGGCGTTCCGGGGTTCTCACCGCCGGGCTGGAACTTGAAGACGACCTTGTCGACAGCGATGGACGACTGGACCGAGACGTCGACGAGGCGCCCGCTCGGTAGGGTCCCGAGCCACTTCGGCAGCGCACACGCGGCGAACGATGCGGTCGGGCTGGGAGCGGTCGTCGGGATCGCGGTCGCGGTCGGCGTGGGGGTCGCCGTGGGGCCGGTCGTGGGTGTCGGCGTCGGGCTCGACGTGGGAGCGGATGGCGCCGTCGAACCGGTGGTGGGGCTCGGACTCTCGAGCGCGACCGTCGACGGGGATGCCGAGGCGGTCGGTGAACAGGCAACGAGGAGCGACCCGAGGAGCAGGATCAGCAGGCTGCGCATGTTCGGTAGACGCTTCGTCATCAGCGGTCGTGACGGACGAACACGCGGTCGTAGGCCGTCACGAGCCCGGCGCCGAACGGCTCCGGGTCCTCCGCACGCTGCTCGGCCGCCCAGCGAGCGGTCACCGACACCCATTCGGGCTCGTTGCGCTTGCGCGGCGCGCCGGGCGGCGACAGGAACGGTGCGTCCGTCTCGACCAGGAGCCGCTCCGCGGGGACGCGCCGAACGACCTCGGCGCTCGGCTCCTCACCGGGTCGGAAGACGAGCCCGCTGAACGAGATCGCCAGCCCGAGCCCGAGGACGAGCTCGGCGTAGTCGACCGGACCCGAGAACGAGTGGATGACCGCCGGCGGGCGGTCGCCGAATGCCGTCCGACCGGGAGCGGCGCCGAACCCGGCCGCCTGGAGCTCCCGGACGAGCAGGTCCTGGGCGTCGCGCTCCCCCGCCTTCGACCGACAGTGGAGGATCGCGGGCTTGCCCGTCGCGAGCGCGAGCGCCAGGTTGCGCCGTAGGTTGACCAGCTGGTCCTCGACCGGCGAGAAGGCCCGGTCGGTGTCGAGACCGGTCTCACCGATCGCCAGCACGCGCGGATCTGCGGCGAGTCGCACGATCCGGTCCCAGCCGCCCGCGTCGACCGTCGCCGCCTCGTGGGGATGCACCCCGACGGCGGCGTCGAGCCAGCCGAATCGGTCGACCAGGGCGAGGGCGTCGGCCGACGATCCGGGGTCCCAGCCCGGGACCAGGATCCGCTCGACCCCGGCGAGGCGCGCGCCGCCGATCACGAGGTCGGCGTCCCGCACGAAGCGATCCGCCTGGAGGTGTCCGTGACTATCGATCAGACGCAACCGGTCCGCCCGGGCATCGCCGTCCTCCGCAGTGCTCAGCCCGTGGCCGGGGCATCCTCAGTCTCGAGACGCGGGAACAGCGGATGCGGCGCCGTCAACGTGCCCGGTTGACCGGCGTGGGCGCCCCAGCGGAGCTCGTCGAGGAGCGGCGGTCCGCCGTTCCCATCGGCAGCGTAGGCGTAGACGTGGTCGAGCTGGGCGAGCACACGGGGCGCCGTCCCGGGCATGAATGGGGCGACCGCCAGACCGATCAAACGACACGCCTCGACGAGATCGCCGAGGACGGACGCCAGGCGTCGTCCGGCATCGTCGTCGCCGCCCTGGGCGGCCTTGGCCAGGACCCACGGCTGCTCGGCGTCGACGAGCTTGTTGGCGGCCCCGACGAAGTCCCACAGCACGGCCAGGGCCTCGTGGAGGAGGCAGGCCTCGAGGCGCTCCCGGTATCGGACGAGGACGTCGGCCCACCCCGCCCCGAGGGACGAAACATCCGCCGGTGCAGGCGCCGGACGCGCTCCGTCGAGATAGCGGCCCGCCATCGATACCGTCCGGTTGACGAGGTTGCCGAAGTCGTTGGCGAGATCGGCGTTGTAGCGTCGGACGAACGAATCCCAGCTCACGTCGGCGTCACGGTCGAACGGCACCTCGCGGAGCGCGACGTACCGGGCCCCGTCGGCCCCGAATACCGCGACGACCGAGTCCGGGTCGATGAGGTTGCCACGACTCTTGCTCATCTTCTCGCCGCCCGCCGCGAGCAGGAAGCCGTGGACCCAGACCCGGCGAGGCGCCTCGAGGCCGGCACTCCACAGGATGGCCGGCCAATAGATCGTGTGGAACCGGGCGATGTCCTTGCCGATCACGTGGAGGTCCGCCGGCCACCACCGGGCGAAGGCGTCCTGGTCGGCGGGGAAGCCGGCCCCGGTGATGTAGTTGATCAGCGCGTCATACCAGACGTAGATCGTCCCGGCCTCCGCGTCCCAGCTGCCGTCCTCGCGCTGCGCGGTCTCACCGTTCTCCGCGATCGGGAACGGGATCCCCCAGTCGGCTCCGGCGCGGCTGATCGAGAAGTCCTCGAGGCCGCCGCGGATGAACCCGAGCATCTCGTTGCGCCGATAGTCCGGCTGGACGAAGTCGGGGTGGTCGGCATAGTGGCGCTCGAGCCGCTCCTGGTAGGCCGACAGGCGGAAGAACCAGTTCCGCTCGGAGAGCCACTGGAGCGGCACGTCAGGATGGTTCGGGCAGATCGTCCCGCGCGATGTCTCCTGGACGTCGGACGCGTTCCGGAACCCCTCGTTCGGGCAGTACCACCCCTCATAGGTGCCCGGGTAGATGTCGCCGTTGGCATACGCCCGGCGGACCATCTCCTGGGCCGCGAGGACGTGATCCGGGTCGGTCGTCCGGATGAACCGGTCCGGGGCGATCAGGAGCGCGCCCTCGGCCGCGGTGAACAGCTTCACCTGATCGTCGACGAACGCCCGCGGCGAGCGGCCCTCGGCGGCCGCCTGCTGGGCGATGTTGACCGAATGCTCGTCGGTCCCGGTCAGGAACCGCGTCTCGTCCCCGACCATCCGATGCCAGCGGGCGATGGCGTCCGCCCCGACCACCTCGTAGAGCGTGTGGAGACCCGGCCGGCTGTTGGCGTAGGCGATCGCGGTGGTCAGGTAGAAGCGCTCGGGTGGGGTCATGGCCGGCCGATGGTAGCAGGCGCCGACGGCCGGCCGGCCAGACCCGCGACGTCAGACGGAGGTCGTTCCCGAGACGTCGTCGGCGGCATCGCTGACGGCATCCGCGGCGCGGGCCGCGGTCCCACCGACCGCATCGGCGGCGCCCGCGGCTGCGTCGGCCGCGGTGTCGGCCGCATGAGCCGTCTTATCCGCCGCCTTGTCGGCGGCATCGCCGCTGCCGTTGGACACGGTCGACCTGACCTTGTCGGTCGCGTCCTCGCCGGCCTGGCGGACATCGGAGGCGAACGTCCGACTGCGCTCGGCGAGCTTGGTCCCGATGTCGCCCGTGGCCACGGCGACCTTCTCCGCCCACGGACCGGCTGCGTCGCCGGCCTTCGCGGCCACGTCCGCGGCCTTGGCGGCCACGTCGCGGACGGCCGGGCTGGCCTTCTCGGTGGCGCTCTTGATCGTCGGGCCGGCCTTCTCGGCGATGTCGTGGGCGATTGCCGCGACGGTGTCGCCGATCGTGGTCACGATGGACCCGAGATCGCGACCGCCATCCGCGGCGCTCGGATCGGCGTCGTGGGCGTGCCCGTCGTCATGCTGGTGGCCGTCGGTCGTCTCGTCGGCGGTCGGGTTCGTGTCTTCGTCTCTCATCGGGGCGTCCCTCCTCGGTCCTGCGGGCGGTCTCGCCCTGTGGTGTCCCCTTGATTCTGCACCGGATCGGCCAGACCGGCCAGCGGCCACCCGTGGGCGCATGCGCCACTCGTGGATCGGCCGTCTGGCGACGTCAATGGCGGAAGTGGCGGACGCCCGTCAGGAGCATCGCGGCGCCCGCGGCCTCGGCCACGGCGACGACCTCGGCGTCGCGGACCGACCCGCCCGGCTGGGCGAACGCGCCGACCCCCGCGGCGAGACAGACCTCGACCGCGTCGGGGAACGGGTAGAACGCGTCCGAACCGCAGGCGGCGCCGACGGTCGAGTCAGGGCCGGAGATGGCGTGCGCCCGGTCCACCGCCTGCCGGGCCGCATCGACCCGGCTCGTCTGTCCCGAGCCGAGACCGACCAGCCGGCCATCCTTGACCAGGACGATGGCGTTGCTCGTGACGCCCCGACACAGTCGCCAGGCGAGATCGAGGTCGCGTCGCTCACCGGCCGACGGTGCCCGGGTCGTGGCCTGCGACCAGGTCGACGGGTCGTCGGGGACGGTGTCCGGCGTGCTCACGAGGACGGCGCCGCCGGCGGTCCGGATCGCACCGAGCCGGTCGGGCGGTGACGGCATCGCGGCGGCGGCGCTCCCGAGGGACGGATCGACGACGAGTCGGAGGTTGGGCTTGGTGGCAAGGATGTCCAGGGCATCGGTCCCGAACGCCGGAGCGACGACGACCTCGAGGAAGATGCCGACCAGCGCCTCCGCCAGGGTCCGGTCGACGGCCCCGGTCAGGCCGACGACGCCGCCGAAGGCCGACACCGGGTCGCCGGCCAGCGCGGCCCCCCAGGCCTCGAGCAGGCTGGGGCGTTCCGCCGCTCCGCAGGGGTTGGTGTGCTTGACGATGACGCAACCGGGTCCGCGCAGGCTGCGGGTCAGTGCGGCCACGGCCGCCGCGTCGAGCACGTTGTTGTAGCTCAGCGCCTTGCCCTGGACCGGCGGGACGCCGGTCGCGAACGGACCGGCGTCAACGGCCCCGGGGCGCCGGTAGCGCGCCGCCGACTGGTGCGGGTTCTCGCCGTAGCGGAGCGTCTCGACCTTCTCGAGCCCGATCGTCAACGTGGGCGGGTACGGGTCACCGGCGCCCGGCAGCCCCGGCTCGTCCGGGAGATCGATCCCGGCGGCGGCCATCCGGGCGGGCAATTCGGCGGCGATGCGCGCGTCGTAGGCGGCCGTGTGACGGAACGCCTCGACGGCCAGGGCGGACCGCAATCCGAGCGGGACGTCCCCGTCCCGTGCGAGCGCGTCGAGCACGATGCCGTAGCGGGCCGGGCTGCTGACGATCGCCACGCTGGCATGGTTCTTGGCGGCGGCGCGGACCATCGACGGACCGCCGATGTCGATCTCCTCGACGAGCGCGTCGAACCCGATCCCGGGTCGCTCGGCCGCGGCGGCGAACGGGTACAGGTTGACCACGACGAGCTCGAAGGGAGCGATCGCGGCTGCGACGAGCTGACGGCGGTGATCGACCGCTCGCCGATCGGCCAGGATCCCTCCGTGGATCCGCGGGTGGAGGGTCTTGACCCGTCCGTCGAGCATCTCGGGAAAGCCGGTCACGGCGGCCACGTCGGTCACCGGCAACCCGGCGTCCCGCAGCGTCCGAGCCGTCCCGCCGGTGGACACCAGCTCGAAGCCGAGCCCGACGAGGCCTCGACCCAGGTCGACGAGGCCGGTCTTGTCGCTGACCGACAGGAGCGCGCGCCGCGGCCGAGGGAGCTCGGCCTCGGCTCGTTCGACGTCGACGATCACCCGGTTCGTCCGGGGATCGAGCTCCAGCGCGTCGGCGAGCGCCAGCGCGACCGTTCGCGGGAGCAGCCGATGCTCGACCGCCTGGATCCGCGCCCGGAGCGACGCCTCGTCGTCGTCGGCCAGGACCGGGACCGCCTCCTGCGCTACGATCGGACCCCCGTCGAGCGTGGCGTCGACCAGGTGGACCGTCGCCCCACTCACCGCTACACCGTGGCTGAGTGCGTCGGCGACCGCATGCGCGCCGGGGAACGCGGGCAGCAGGGCCGGATGGATGTTCAGGATCCGGCCCGGGAACGCCGCGAGCGTGATCGGGCCGACGATCCGCATGTATCCGGCCAGGACCACGAGGTCCGGAGCGACCGAGTCGAGAGTCAACGCCAGCGCGGCGTCCTCCTCGGCACGCGCGGCGGCGTCGTCGCGCGGAGCGGCCGGCACGAGCGCGGTCTCGATCCCCTGCTCGACCGCCCAGTCGAGGGCGGGACAGGAGCGGTCCGCGAAGACGAGGGCGATCGACCCGCCGAGCTCGCCGCGATCGGCCGCGGCGGCCAATGCCCGGAGGTTCGAGCCTCGTCCGGACACGCCGACGGCGATCCGACCGAGCCGGTCCGTCACCGCAGCAGCCCCTCGATGTACGTCTCGCCCGACGCCGGGCGCTCCACGACGTGGCCGACCTGCCACGCCGCGATCCCTTCGGCCCCGAGGGCTGCCACCGTGAGGTCGATCGCCCCGGGGGCGACGGCGACCGCCATCCCGAGGCCGCCATTGAACGTCGCCCGGACCTCGTCGTCCTCGAGGCCGCCGAGGGCCCCGAACAGGCGCATCACCGACGGCATCGGCCAGGTCGTCGGGTCGATCCGCGCGGCGAGGTCGGCGCCGAGCATCCGCGGGACGTTGCCGGGCAGGCCGCCGCCGGTGATGTGGGCGACGCCGAGCAGGTCGTGTCCGGCTGCCTCGAGGGCCGTCCGCAACCGGAGGATCGCGCTCGCATAGATCGTCGTCGGGGTCAGGAGCACCTCGCCGAGGGTCGCCAGCGACAGGTTCGGTTCGGCGGACAAGGCCGCCTCCGTGGCCGCGTCCCCGATCGAGCGTCGGAGCCGTTCCTGGTAGGGCGATCGCAGGTCGAGGTCGTACTGGGCCAGGAGCGCCCGCACGAGCGAGAAGCCGTTGGCGTGAAGACCCGAAGCCGCCAGGCCGACGATCGCATCGCCGGCGCGGATCCCCGAGCCGTCGATCGACCGGTCACGCTCCATCACGCCGACGCAGAACCCGGCCAGGTCGAACTCGTCGCCGCCCATCATCCCGGGGTGCTCTGCCGTCTCCCCGCCCACCAGGGCACAACCGGCGATCCGGCAGCCGGCGGCCACCCCTCCGACCAGCTCGGCGACGTTGCCCGGGTCGAGCCGCCCGACGACGACGTAGTCGAGGAAGAACAGGGGGGCGGCGCCGCTGCACACGACGTCGTCGGCGCACATCGCCACGAGGTCGATCCCGATCGTGTCGAAGCGGTCGAGGGCCGAGGCGATCGCGGTCTTCGTCCCGACCCCGTCCGTGGCACTGACCAGGATCGGGTCGCGCATGCCGGCCGGCAGACCGACGGCGCCGGCGAACCCGCCGAGACCGCCGAGGACCTCCGGCCGACGGGTCGATTCGACCGCGTCACGGATGAGCTCGACGGTCCGTTCGCCCGCGGTCACATCGACGCCCGACCGGACGTACGCCCGACGGCGATCAGCCACGCCCACCGGACCCGGGGGCGATCGGCAGTGCCAGGCCCGACCCGGGTTCCTCCTCGAGCATGAACTTCCGGCTCCTGGCGTCATACGGGACCGGTTCTGGGTAGTTGCCGTCGAAGCACGCGAAGCAGAACCGGTCGTAGGGCAGGTCGAGCGCGGCCAGGACCCCGGCGATCGACAGGTAGCCCAGCGAATCGGCACCGATGAACTCGCGGATCTGCTCGGTGGAGTGGGTCGAGGCGATGAGCTCGGTCTCGATCTGCGTGTCGATCCCGTAGAAGCACGGGTGGTAGATCGGCGGGGCGCTGATCCGGACATGGACCTCGGCCGCACCCGCCTTGCGCAGAAGCGCGACGATCTGCTTGGTCGTCGTCCCGCGGACGATCGAATCGTCGACGACGGTCAGGCGCTGCCCGCGGACGACCTCGCGCAGCGGGTTGAGCTTCATCGTCACGCCCCGATGGCGCAGCGTCTGGGAAGGCTGGATGAACGTCCGTCCGGTGTAGCGGTTGCGGACCAGGCCCTCGCGGTACGGGATGCCGGAGCGCTCCGCGTACCCCGCCGCGGCCGGCGCACCCGTGTCCGGGACCGGCATCACCAGGTCGGTCGCGACCGGATGCTCGTCGGCCAGCTGCATCCCCATCTTCCGGCGTGCCTCGTAGAGGTTCCGACCCTCCATGTACGAGTCCGGTCGGGCGAAGTAGATCAGCTCGAAGACGCACAGCGCCGGCTTCGCGTCGGCGAACCGGACCGAGCGTGGGGCGCGGCCCGGCTCGAGGACGACGATCTCGCCGGGCTCCACGTCGCGCACGAACTCGGCGCCGACGATGTCGAGCCCCGTCGTCTCGGAGCTGAGGATCCAACCGGCGCCGGCGTCGTCATCACCCCACAGGCCGGGCTCGACGGCCCCGTCGATCGCGTCCGGAGCCGGCAGCCGGCCGAGGACGAGCGGCCGGAACCCGAACGGGTCGCGGACGCCGATGACCCGACGCTCGTCGAGGACGACCAGGCTGTACGCGCCGCGCACCCGCGGCAGGACCCGGACGAGGGCGTCGACGGTGTCCGCAGCCGGCTCGTCCGCCAGGAGCGCGGTCAGCAGCTCCGTATCGGTCGATGCGGGCAGGCGGGTCCGCCCACCGCGCAGCTGGCCGAGGAGATCGCGCGTGTTGACCAGGTTACCGTTGTGACCGATCGCGACCGCCCGTCGGGGGCCGAGCCGGAAGGTCGGCTGGGCGTTCTCCCAGACCGTCGAGCCGGTCGTCGAGTAGCGACAGTGAGCGATGGCCAGGTTCCCGCGCAGGCTGGGGAGGCGTCGCTCGTCGAGGACCGTGGCGATCATCCCCAGATCCTTGTAGAGCATCAGCTCGCGACCGTCGCTGACGGCCACCCCGGCGGACTCCTGCCCGCGATGCTGGAGGGCGAACAGTCCGAGCGCGGCGATCTGGGCGGCCTCGGCGTCGCGGCCGGACGGCAGGACGACCCCGAACACGCCGCACATCTAGCGGTCCTCCGGCAATGAGGCCGACCGGCCGTCCTCACCGAGCGCCCGGGCGAGCCCGGACCCCCAGGCGTGAGCCAGGTCCGCCACCGGGACATCGACCGCATCGGCGATCCGCGATCCGCGCTCCTCGGCTGCCCCGGTCGCGCCGAGGCCGGCCAGCTCGATGAAGAGCCGGTCGCCCCCCACCGAGCCGAGCTCGTCGACCGGGAGCCCGTGCTGGCGGGCGAGCAGCATCAGCGCCGGGGCGTGCCGCGGGCGACAGCTCGCGATGAGCCTCGACGGGCTCTCGCCGAACAGCTCGACCGCCGGGGCACCGGCGATCGGCAGGCGGAGGACCGCCCCGATGCCGCTCTCGGGTCCCCAGATGCACGCTTCGGCGATCGCCACGGCGAGCCCTCCCCCGCTGACGTCCTGGGCGGAGGCGACGAGGCCGCGGCCGATCGCCTCACGGATGAAGGCCTGGAGCGCTCTCTCGCGCGCCAGGTCGAGCGACGGCGGACCGTCCTCGGACGCGAGGCCGGCGAGCTCGGCGTAGGCGCTGCCCAGCAACCCGGGCGTCGACGAGCCGACCAGGACGACCGAGTCGCCGGTCGCGGTGAAGCCGGGTCCGACGCGGGTGGCCACGTCGTCGAGCAGGCCGACCACCCCGATCTCGGGCGTCGGGGCGATCGCCCCGGCGGGCGACTCGTTGTACAGGGACACGTTCCCGCCGGTCACCGGCAGCCTCAGGGCGCGACAGGCGTCGCCGAGCCCGCGGACGCCCTCCTGGAGCTGCCAGAACGCCTCGGGACGGGTCGGATCGCCGTAGTTGAGGCAGTTCGTGACGCCCAGCGGGCGGGCGCCGGTGATCGACACGTTGCGGGTCGCCTCGGCGACGCTCAGCGCGGCGCCGAGCCACGGATCGACCTGCCCGACCGACTGGTTGCCATCCGTCGAGGCGACCAGCGCCTTCGTGGTGCCCTTGATCCGGAGGACGGCGGCGCCGTGCCCCGGACCGGCGACGGTGTTCGCCTGGACGTGGCTGTCGTACTGCTCGTGGACCCATTGCCGGCTCGACAGGTTGGGCCCGCCGAGCAGCGACACCAGGACGGCACCGGGATCCATCCCCCGCTCGGGAAGGCCCGCGCTCGATTCGTCGGCGCTGCCGGGGGCCGGGGCGGCCCGGCGACGCGGCGGTGGGGTCGCCAGGCGGTCGTGGACGATCGCCTCGCTGGTCAGCGCGGGCGCCGGGATCCGGGCGATCTCGACGGCCGCCGCCGCCGGCCGGCCGTCCGGGTCGAGACCGCCCTCGACGATCGTCACGTCGCCGTCGGCGGTGACCCGGCCGATGATCGCCACGGGCAGACCCCACCGGAGGCAGACGTCCCGGACGGCCTCCCACCGCTCGGGGCGGATGACCGCGAGCATCCGTTCCTGGGATTCCGAGATCATCACCTCGAACGGGGCCATCCCCGGCTCGCGACGCGGGATCGCATCGAGATCGACCAGGATCCCCGTGCCGGCTCGATCGGCGGTCTCGGAGGTCGCGCAGGTGATCCCGCCGGCGCCGAGGTCCTGAAGACCCTCGACCAGGCCCCGCTCGATCAGCTCGAGGCTCGCCTCGATGAGCAGCTTCTCGGCGAACGGGTCGCCGACCTGGACCGTCGGGCGCTTGGACGGTTCATCGGCACCGAACGTGGCCGAGGCGAGGACCGACGCCCCGCCGATCCCGTCGCGGCCGGTCGTCGACCCGAACAGGACCACGAGGTTCCCAGGTCCGGGAGCCGAGGCGAGGGTCAGCAGCCGCTCATCGAGCAGCCCGATCGCCATGACGTTGACCAGCGGGTTTCCGCCGTAGGTCGGGTCGAACACGAGCTCGCCGCCGACGGTCGGGACGCCGACGCAGTTGCCGTAGCCGCCGACCCCGCGGACCACCCCGTTGACGAGATGCCGGGTGTGCGGGTCGGACGGGTCACCGAAGCGCAGCGCGTCAAGGACCGCGATCGGCCGCGCACCCATCGTGAAGATGTCGCGGAGGATCCCGCCGACGCCGGTGGCGGCCCCCTGGTAGGGCTCGACGGCGCTCGGATGGTTGTGCGACTCGATCTTGAACGCGACGGCCAGACCGTCCCCGATCGAGATGACGCCGGCGTTCTCGCCGGGCCCGGCGACCACGCCCTCGCCCGCGGTCGGCAGCGTCCGGAGGAGCGGCTTCGAGCTCTTGTACGAGCAGTGCTCGCTCCACATCACGCTGAACATCGCCAGCTCGAGGTCGTTCGGCGGCCGACCGAGCTTCGTCTCGATCACCCCCAGCTCCTGGTCGGTCACGCCGAGGCGTCGGTGGAGCGGCTCATCGACGACCGGCGGCACGGCCACGGTGCTCATCGACCGTGCGCTCATCGGGCGGCCACGCTGACGATGGCCGGGTGATCGCCGTGCGCTCGTTCGGCCGCTGCGTCGACGAGAGAGCGGATGATCCCGAGCCCGTCGTCGGTCCCGAGGACCGTCTCGACCGCGGTCTCCGGGTGCGGCATCAGACCCGCGACGTTGCCGGCCGCGTTCGTCACGCCGGCGATCGCCCGGAGCGATCCATTCGGGTTGGCTCGATCGTCCTCGCCGCCGGCGACCCTGCCGTCGAGGTGAACATAGCGGAACAGGACCCCGCCGTCCGCCTCGAGCGCGTCGAGGGCGCCCGGGTCGGCGTAATAGCAGCCCTCGCCGTGAGCCACGGGCATGCGCAGCGGGCGACGCGCGTCGATCGCCCGGGTGAACGGCGAGTCGAGGCGCTCGGCCATGATCGCGATCTCGCGCGACACGAACCGCAGCGACCGATTGCGCAGGAGCGCGCCGGGCAGGAGGCCGGCCTCGGTCAGGACCTGGAAGCCGTTGCAGATGCCCAGGACGTGCCCGCCCTGGCCGGCGAACGCCGCCACGGCCCGCATGACCGGCGAGAACCGGGCGATCACCCCGGCCCGGAGGTAGTCGCCGTAGGCGAAGCCGCCGGGCAGGACGATCCCGTCGACACCCTGGAGGTCCGCCGACTCGTGCCACAGGACGACGGGCTCAGCGCCGGCCACCCGGAGCGCATTGACCGCGTCGACGTCGCGGTTCGATCCGGGGAACAGGACGACGCCGATGCGGACCATCAGGCGGGACCGCCGTCGCCGGCCGAGGAGGTCGTCGCCGAGAGCTCTCCAAGGAGCTCGATCGTGAACGTCTCGATGAGCGGATTGCTGAGCAGCTCGCTGGCGAGGCCCTCCACGACGGCCCGCGCGCCCGCCTCGGTCGGGGCCTCGACGGTCAGCTCGACGCGCCGGCCCACCCGGATCCCGGACACGCCGGTCACCCCGAGATGGGGCAGGCTCCCCTCGACGGCCCGGCCCTGTGGGTCGAGGATGCCGTCCTTCGGCGTGACATTGACCGCGTACCGGAATGCCGTCGTGGTGCTCATCGGGCGATGACGTCCTCCTCGAGATAACGCGCGAACGACGCGCCGGTGATCCGTTCGAAGGCTTCGACGTAGCGGGCCCGCGTACCGGTGACCACCTCGACCGGCAGCGCCGGACCCGGCGCGGTCTTGTCCCACGGCTGGGCTTCGAGCCAGTCGCGGACGTATTGCTTGTCGTAGCTCGCCTGGGAGCGTCCCGGCTCGTACGCCGCAGCATCCCAGAAGCGCGACGAATCCGGCGTGAGGACCTCGTCGATCAGGACGAGCTGCCCGTCGGGCAGCAGGCCGAACTCGAACTTCGTGTCGGCCAGGAGGATCCCGGCCCGGGCCGCGACGGCCGCCCCGAAGCGATACAGGGCGATCGCCCGATCGCGGATCCGCTCGGTCAGCTCGTCCGCCGCCGCGAAGCCGAGCGGGTGGCCGTCGAGCTCGACGACCGCGAGGTGGTCGACCATCGTCGACAGGTCGATGTTCTCGTCGTGGTGGCCCGCCTCGGCCTTGGTCGACGGGGTCAGGATGGGTTCCGGCAGACGGTCGCTCTCGCGCAGGCCGATCGGCAGACGTTGACCGCCGATCGCCCGCGTGCGTCCGTAGTCCTTCCAGCCGGAGCCGGCGAGGTAGCCGCGGACGATGACCTCGATCGGGAGCACCTGGGCCCGGCGACAGATCATCGATCGACCGCGCAGACCGCTCGGTTCGACCGGCACGGAGCCGGGATCGAGCCGGCCGACGTCGACCGACAGCAGGTGGTTGGCGACGATCGAGGTGGTCTCGGCGAACCAGAACCGCGACAGGCCGGTGAGGACGCGACCCTTGTCCGGGATCGGCGTCGGCAGGACGACGTCGAACGCCGACAGTCGATCGGAGGCGACGAGCAGGAGTCGAGCGTCGTCCAGGGCGTACAGGTCTCGGACCTTGCCCGAGCGGACGAAGCCGACGGGCGCGCTCATCTCGCGGTCGCCTCGATCCGGTCGAGCCGGGCCACGATCGTCGGCACGTGACGGAGGAACGCTGCGTCGTCGAAGCACTCGTCGAGCCGCCCCAGCGGCAGCAGTCGGGCGACGGCCGGATCGGTCGCCAGGAGCTCGCGCAGCGGCTGTCGCTCATCGGCCGCCCGAAGAGCGCAGCGCTGGACGATCGCGTAGGCGTCCTCGCGGCTCAGGCCTCCGACCTCGACCAGCGCGACGAGGACCCGGGACGAGGCATGGAGGCCGAGCCCCCGCTCGATGTTCTCCCGCATCCGCTCGGGCCGGGCGATCAGCCCGTCGATGAGGCCGGTCATCCTGACCAGCATGTAGTCGAGCAGGATGGTCGCGTCCGGGAGGAGGACGCGCTCCGCCGAGCTGTGACTGATGTCGCGCTCGTGCCACAGCGGCTGGTCCTCGAGGGCCGTTCCGGCATACCCCCGAAGGAGCCGGGCCAATCCGGCGATCCGCTCGGACAGGATCGGGTTGCGCTTGTGGGGCATCGCGCTCGAGCCCTTCTGGCCGGCGCGGAAGGGCTCCTGGAGCTCGTCGATCTCCGTGTGCTGGAGGTTGCGCACCTCGGTCGCGAACCGCTCGAGCGAACCGCCGGTGATCGCGATCGCGACCAGCAGCGCCGCGTGGCGGTCGCGTTGGACGATCTGCGTGCTGACCGGATCGACGCGCAGCTCCAGGGCGGCCAGGACCTCGGCCTCGAACTCGGGGTCGAGGTGGCTGTAGGTGCCGACCGGGCCGGAGATCTTGCCGGTGGCGATCTCGGCGACCGCGTCGGCCAGCCGCCGTCGGTCGCGGTCGAGCTCGAAGGCCCAGCCGGCCATCTTCGCCCCGAGCGTCGTCGGCTCCGCGTGGACCGAGTGGGTACGTCCCATCATCACGGTCGCCGCCTCGGTCCGTGCCCGGGCGACGAGCGCGACGAGGAGCCGATCGCAATCGCCGAGGAGTCGTTCCCCGGCGGCGCGCAGCTGGAGGGCGAGCCCTGTGTCGACGACGTCGCTGCTGGTCAGCCCGAGGTGGAGATAGCGACCCTCCGGCCCGACCGTCTCGGCGACCTGGCTCACGAAGGCGATCACGTCATGGTCGGTGGTCTGTTCGATCTCGGCGATCCGGTCGAGGTCGATCCGGGCGCGGCTCTCGATCGCCGCGAACGCCTCGGCCGGGACGAGACCGCGACCGACCTGGGCCCGGGCGACGGCGAGCTCGACCTTGAGCATCCCCTCGAACCGGGCGGCCTCGGACCACACGGCGCCCATCTCCGGCAGCGTGTAGCGGCGGATCATCGCGCACCGCCCGGGATCGCGACCGCCGCGGCGGGCTCGCCCGTGTCCGGGCCCGGATCCAGCCCGATGTCGTGGCGCCGTTGGAGCCCATCCCAGGCGACCGCATCGGCGCCGCGCTCGGCGAGGGCTCGCGCCGAGACCAGGTCGTCGCCGCGACCGACGACCGTCAGGACCCGGCCGCCATTGGTGGCGTAGCCGTTCGGAGGTCGAGCGAGCGTTCCTGCGTGGAAGACGAGGCAGCCGAGCCGGGCCGCCTCGTCGAGGCCCGCGATGGTCTGACCACGCTTGGGCGTCCCCGGATACCCCTCGGCCGCGAGGACGACCCCGACGGCGGCGCCGGGCAACGTCGGAAGCGACAGGCTGCCGGCCGGGAGACGCTCGAGGACCGGGCCGAGGTCGCCCAGCGCGGCGGCGAGGAGCACCGGCCCGAGCGGGCCGGCGAGCCGCGGCAGGATGACCTGGGCCTCCGGGTCGCCCAGACGGGCGTTGCACTCGAGGAGGACGGCGCCGTCGTCGGTCAGGATCAGCCCGGCGTACAGGAATCCGCGGAACGGCGTCCCGCGTCGGTCGAGCTCGGCCAGGATGGGCAGGTGGAACCCCGCGAGTAGTCGCGCCGCCTCGTCGTCCGGCAGATCGGGCACCGGGCTGAACGCACCCATCCCGCCCGTGTTCGGGCCATGATCGCCGTCGCCGAGTCGCTTGTGGTCTCGAGCGGCCGGCAGCGCGACACCGCGTCGTCCGTCGGTCACGGCGATCACGCTGACCTCGGGGCCGAACAGGCGCTCCTCGACCACCACGCGGGGGGCTCCGGCCGACCCTGCCGCCGGGTCGGGCGCCTGCCCCAGCGCGCCGACGAGGGCATCGGCCGCCGCGGCCAGATCGTCGCAGACCGTCACGCCCTTGCCGGCCGCCAGGCCGTCGGCCTTGACCACGAGTCCCCGACCGGTCGCGGCGAGGGCCGCTGCATAGGCGAGCGCGGCCTCGAGCTCACCCGCCGCGAACGCCGCACTGGCGGCCATCCGGACGCCTGCCGCGAGGGCGACGTCGTGGCAGAACGCCTTGCTCGTCTCGATCCGCGCGGCGGCCCGGCTGGGACCGAACACCGCGATCCCGGCGTCGGTCAGGGCATCGGCGACCCCCGCCTCGAGCGGAGCTTCCGGCCCGATGACGACGAGCTCGGAGGCATGGCCGCGCGCGGCCGCGACGATGGCCGCCGGCATGAGCGCATCGGCCTCCCGCAGCGTCCGCACGCGCGGCTCGGCGCCGATCGCGGCGCTGCCCGGGGCCACGGCCACCTCGTTGACCCCGGGCTCTGCGGCGAGCTTCCAGGCGAGCGCGTGCTCGCGGGCGCCTCCGCCGACGACGAGGATCCGGGTCGGCATGATCGGGAGGCTCATCCGGTCGCGACCGTCGGACGATGGCGCATCGGGCGATAGGCGCGCTCGATCGTCTGCGTCCGCTCGGGCCCGACGGAGACCAGTACGATCGGGACCCCCGCCGCGACCTCGAGCGCGGTCACGTAGCGCCGGGCGTTCTCCGGCAGCTCGGCGAGCGTCCGCACGGCGTTGATGGGCTCGGACCAGCCGGGGAAGCGCTCGTAGATCGGCCGGGCCCTGGCCAGGACCTCGGCGCTCGACGGCCAATGGTCGACCCGCTGCCCGTCGATCTCGTACGCCACGCACAGCAGGATCTCGTCGATGCCCGACAGGATGTCGATCTTGTTGAGCATGATGCTGCTCACGCTGTTGACGGCGACCGCGAAGCGCAGCGCGACCGCGTCGAACCAGCCGACCCGGCGCGGCCGACCGGTCACGGTCCCGAACTCGTGTCCTCGTTCGGCGATGCCGCTGCCGATCTCGTCGGTGAGCTCCGTCGGGTACGGGCCCGAGCCGACCCGGGTCGTATAGGCCTTCATGACCCCGATGACCTCGTCGACCTGGAGGGGTCCGATCCCACCACCGGTGCAGGCACCGCCGGCGATCGGATTGGACGAGGTCACGTACGGGTAGCTGCCGTGGTCGATGTCGAGGAGGGTGCCCTGGGCGCCCTCGAGGATGACGTGATCCCCGCGACGGAGCGCGTCCTGGACCAGCCATGTCGTGTCGGCCAGATGGGGTCGCAGGCGCTCGCCCCAGGCCATCGCCTGGGCGACCAGCGGTTCCGCATCGAACGGCGTCGTCCCCGGCATCGTCGCCAGGAGGGCGTTCTTATCCGGCAGGACCTTGGCCAGCCGGTGCCGGAACGTCGTCTCGTCGAGGAGATCCTCCATCCGCAGGCCGAGGCGCGACGCCCGGTCGGCGTAGGTGGGGCCGATCCCGCGGTTCGTCGTCCCGACCTTCTCGCCGTCGAGTCGCGTCTCCATCGCCCGGTCCAGGGCGACGTGGTACGGCATGATCACGTGGGCGTTGCGACTGACCCGGACCTTGGCGGTGTCGATACCGCGCGCGGTCAGCATGTCGAGCTCGCCGATCAGCGTCGCCGGGTTGACCACGACCCCCGGGCCGATGATGCAGGCGATGTGCGGGTAGAGCACGCCGGACGGGGTCAGCCGGAGCTTGAACACCTCGTCCCCGAGGACGACCGTGTGTCCGGCGTTGTCGCCGCCCTGGTAGCGGACCGCCATCGCCACCTGCTCGGCGAGGAAGTCGGTGGTCTTGCCCTTGCCTTCGTCACCCCATTGGAGGCCGACGATCACGGTCGCCGGCATCAGGCGCGTCTCCCGCGATCAGGGGTCGGGCGGGCGCCTGGCTGCGTGTCGGACGTGAAAAAGCCCCCGGCCGATGGGCCGAGGACCGGGATAGACTGCTCCCTTCGTCGAGCCGTCGGCGTTCCGACGATCCCCAGGGCGATGGGCGTTCGTCTCACGGGGCGAACGTTCCTCGAACGATGGGATTGGTCTCCGTCAGGCGGGGCGGGCCCGCGTTCCGTCACCCGCGGAGTATAGCGCCGCACGGACCGACGGCCGCTCGCCCGGCTCGGCGGCCGGGGCGGTCCGGTTCCGTGACCGGCCGGCTCGGTGCCGACCGGTCAGCTCGGTGCCGACAGGTCAGGCCACGTCGATCCGGATCGTGCCGCGCTCGAGCAGGACGCCCGCGGCGAAGGGGTCGGGCTGGTACAGGAAGTAGTCCAGATCGGCCGGGCCGGTCCGGAACGTCGCGGGGATCGTGTGGATGGCATCGAGGTAGTACGCCGTCGGAGCACCGTTGAGCGTGCCGATCTCGACCTGGACGATGCCGACCGATGGTTCCGCGCGGACCAGGGTCATCCCGGGATCGCTCAGCGCGCCGGCATCCGCGTAGCAGAAGCACAGCCCGAGGTTGCCGATCTCGTAGGGGAACGGGTCGGGATTCATCAGACCGAAATCGAGGACGAACGTCGCCCCGCGGACCGCGTTGCCCCAGCCGACCTGGGTGATGAACGGTGAGTGGGCGGTCCGTCCGCTCAGCTTCGCGATCAGGTCGGCCCGTGGGATCGTCGCGCTGTGGAAACCCTGCCGCTCGTACTCGTTCGCGCGTTCGAGCGCGTCGGCGAGGATCCGATCGGCATGTTCAGCAAGCGCACGGCCCGACGGACGAGACCGCTTCGTGGACGGGGACTTCGGACGCTTGTCAGACATGGTCCCACCTCGACGCTGCGGACCCTCGCGGGCCGGTGCCGGAGCGTCCGAATCACAGGGTGACAGGTCGAGCCCCGACGGTCGAGCCTGACCGGGCCGAGGCCTCGCAAGGGATCGCGACATAAGCGCGAGGTGATCGCCCGAGAAGTCTCCGGTGAGACGTCCGCGCTACCGTCCAGCTTGCCCGTCGGCTCCCGCCGGCCGTCGGGATCGACCCGCCGCAGACGCAGGGTCGGACCGGCGCCGCCGGCCGACCGAGAAGGAGAGTCGGACCGATGAACAAGGTCCTGTTGACCGGGCGGCTGACCCGGGATCCGGAGTTGCGCGCCCTGGCCAGCGGCAAGAACGTCACGACGTTCAACGTCGCATCGCACGAGTACGCCGGGGGCGGCAAGGAGAAGTCCGAGTTCCACACGATCGTCACCTGGGACAAGCTGGCCGAGGTCTGCGGCCAGTACCTCGGGAAGGGCCAGCAGGTGGCCGTCGAGGGTCGGATCCAGACCCGCAGCTGGGACGATGACACCGGCAAGCGGCACTGGAAGACCGAGATCGTGGCCAACCACGTCGAGATGCTATCCGGCCGCAAGAAGAAGGACTACGAGGCCCAGGCCGCGGCCGACTCGCTCGAGGCCCAGGCCGACACCCTCGCCGACGAGCCGGGACCCGACGACCCGATCCCCGACGAGCCTGTGGCCGCCTGATCGACGCCGGACCCGCCGCCGGCCGACCGGAGGCCCGCACCCGCCGGCCGACCGACGCTTCCCTCCTCCCCGCGCGACGGGGCGGGCGCTCTCCCCCCTCGGGCGCCCGCCCCAGCCGCGCGTCGGGCGGAGCGGTAGGCGATCGGCACTAGCGACTCCGTACCCTCACCGTCAGATCGGCTGCCAGTCGATCGGCCAGCCGCGCGCCGGGACGTCGTAGACCCGCCTCACACCCGACCCGTCGACTCGGACCGTCCTAATCCCGACGTCACCAGGGCCCCTGGGCGATCACGGGACCAGACGAATAAGTCGGTCATAGGGTTGGCGAGATTCATCGGCCATCAATCTGGGTCTGGTTCCTTCGGGGCAGACCCAGGCAGCGGACCCCTCCCTGCCGGGGTCAGATAGGGCCAAACGGCCCTCTGCCGCCAGAGCCTGCGGTGCTTAGCCTCGCGACTACGCCGTCATCCCGACCCCGGCCAGTTACCCCCATTCTGGCCGGGGTCACACTTGACCGATCAGTGGAGCAGGTGGCCGACGAAGGTGTTGATGTTGCCGGTCGGCGGGTTGTCGACCGTGGTGCCCTGGCCGCTGCCGTGGAGGTCCGCGTAGGGGCCCGTTCCGCCGGTGACGACCCAACTGAACGTCTCGGTGCCATCGAAGTTGGCGTGGATCTGCATCTTGACGGAGAACGATCCATCCGGGCAGGAATAGGCCTTGTCGACGGTGATCTGGCCGACCTCCGCTCCGCGCTGTCCTGGGGCATATCGGCGCCTGTCAGGTTGCTCTCGATGGCGGCCCGGCGCCCTGCCCGCGCACCACCAGCGATGGTCAACCGAGGGGAACGCACGTCCCGATATCGATCCACATGTCCCCGAACGGGCTCCCGGTCAGCACGGCGCTGACGTCATCCACCGCTCCGCCCTGGCCGACGATCCGGAGATGCATCCCGAAATGGAAGGGAGTGGTGTCGTTGGCTAGGTGCGTGCCACCGAAGTGCCACATGCCCTCGACTCGGTAGACGTTGGCGCCGTCCGTGACGGTGACCTTGTCGGCGGTCCCCTTCACGCTGAACTGGCTATTGCCCGACGGGGTCGTATCGCCAAAGTGAACGACCATCCTCCAAGCCCCGCCCGTGAAGGTGTACTGGTGCGCGCCACAGTCGATGTTGCCGGTCACTGGGTCGGAGACGAAGACATCCGCTGGAGCGGCCATGGCCGGCGTGGCACTGAGCCCGAACAGGCCCACGACCGCGAGCGTGGTGATCAGGCGTCGCATGAGATCGACCCTCCTACGCTGAGCCCGACGGTGCCGAGCCATCGGTTAGATAGGGGGGACCGACCGCTGCCCCGTTCATTCTTCGCGGGACCGGACAGGGCACCTACGGCTAGGTAGGTCGCAGCCAAGTCAGCAACCTGATGGTGCGCCCGCCCCGGCTCAGCGCGGGTGCGTTACCCTGCGCCCGTGAACGGTCGCCGCGACGTCCCCGACACCGCCACCCGCTGGAACCCGTGGCAGCCGCCGTCGCGTGAATCGCTGATCGATCGCCAGATCCGCGAGGCTCAGGAGGCGGGCAAGTTCGACGACTTGCCGTTTCGCGGCGAGCGGATTCCGCTCGAGGACGACAGCCTGGCCGGTGAATGGGCCCTCGCTCATCACATCCTGAAGAACGCGCATGTGAGCCCGCCGTGGATCGCGACGGACAAGGAGGTTCGCGCGCTGCTCGGCCGCCGTGACGCGATCCTGGACCGGGCGACGCGGTCATCGCCGCTGGGCCGGAAGCGCGATCGGGCCGACCTGGAGCGGCTCGTCGGGGAGGTCAACCGCGCGATCGCGATCCTCAACGCGGAGGCGCCGACTGACCGCCAGCATCGCCGGCCGCTCGACCTCGCGACCGAGCTCGCCGCCCTGGAGGAGGCCCACCTGGGGCGGGCCGACCGACCCTGAGGTCAGCCCACCAACAACGGCGCGGCCAGCGGACCCGGAGCGACTCGCGGTTGCTACCCAATCGGATGGGGACGACGCCTGGCCCACTCGGTTAGCCTCGCAAGCAGACCCCGGCCGGACCCCCCACCGGCCGGGGTTCCTCTCGTAACGGGATGGGCGGTCCTGCGTTGTTTGGGGTGGACCGGGGCGCTCGTGGCGCTTGTGCCCGGTCCCCACGGCCCCGACGGCCACCCCCTGGCGTCGGGGCCTCTCTCTACCTCTCGGGTGACGCTCCGCCTCGATCCGATCACCGCCGGCCTGCCAGAAGTCGCGGCGGTTCGTGTGGGGGCACTGCTAACCTCCGGACCAGACTCTGGCCTGTGTCTCATCCGGGACCCACGTGCCTCACGACCTCGAGGTTCTCGGTCACGATCATCGAGCGGTCCGGCGCGATGTCGGTGGGGGTGGGATCGAGGACGCCGGCGCGCATGAAGGGAGGCTCCGCGTGACGGGCTGGCGGTTCAGCGACCGTGGGTGGTTTCACAACGAGCGGCTGAACCTGCGTGCTGAGGCGAACAGGCGGCTCATCGCCGACGAACTTGTGGCGCCGAACGTCGTGTTCGGCTCGCATCGCTGGTTCGCGGGCGGTGGTTCGCCAACCCTCGTCGCTATCACCACGATCGAACAATGGGACAACGAGGTCGCACGCGGACGACCGGGCGACAACATCATCCTCCTCTCGCTGCGCAAGGTCGCGCAAATGGCACTCGTGCATGCGGGGGATGCTTCCACTCTGCAGCCGGAAGAACTCCGAGCGGCGGATGCCGCGATCATCGAGGCATACGACCGGGTGGCGAAGTCCGGCGAGCTGCTGTGCGTGCGTCGACTCACGCCCGTGTCGGGCAAGGTCGAAGCCGGGTTCGACAGGATCGACCTCCGCGAAGCGAGCGAGCCGTGGCAGGACCAGTTGGCCGAGGCTTCTTCAGGGGGAGGCGAGATCTGGTTGTTCGATGGCGAACTCGACTGGCAGGACCATGAGCGTCGCCAGCAGGGGCGGGAACCGCCCGAGTCATGGACAGCCAACCACGGCATCTGCCTGGTCGATGGATACGTTCCCGATCCGCAGGGCCGGGTCGTGTGCGGCGGCCCCTACTGAAGCGGGAAGCTGGCGTCCCGATGTTCAGCCGACTCCTACCGGTTGGTCTGCTGTGGCAACGGATAAGCAAGTTCGCGCCTTATCCCTTCGCGCGGCGCTCGGCGTCGATCCAGTCGGCGGCCGCCTGCCAGAAGTCGCGGTGGTTTGGGTCCATGCCGCTGAGCGCCGCTCGGGCCTCCCATGCGGCGAGCCATCGCTCCGCGTCAGCCTGGGGCATCCCTTCGCCTGTCGGACGGCTGGCGATCGCGTCGCGGCGGACGACGTAGATCCGGGCGGGGTCGGAGCGGCGGGCCATGCGCCGATGGTAGGACGCGCCAGGTGCCAGCTAGTAAGTCGCAGGCTAAGCGGCGAGCGGTACCTCGAGGACCGGGCTCCGCGCGTTCGCTCCGTCGTGACAGCGATGGGCAGCGACTGGGATGAGCCTACCCGGGCCGCCTCGCTCGATGCCCGGCCCGTCGGCCCGTGTAACAGACAAGACGCTGCGATGTCACCTTTCTCTTGGATTCGTCCCCATGGGAGGTGTGGACATCACGATGGCGGCGGGTGACTGGAGCGACAGCGTCGAGACGCTGTATCGCCAGGACTCCGGCCGCCTCTGGCGGGCGCTCTACGCCTTCGCCGGGGACCCGGATGTCGCGAGCGATGCCGTGGCCGACGCCTACGCCCAGGCCCTGAGACGAGGGGCGGCGATCCGGGACCCCGCGGCCTGGATCTGGCGGGCCGCGTTCCGCATCGCCGCAGGGACGCTGAAGGCGCGCCACATCGACGGTGACCAACTGTCGGATGGCACCGCCCATCTCGACCGCTATGAGGATTCCGACCTTCTCGCAGCCCTTCGGCAGCTGCCGGACGCCCAGCGCGCCGCAATCATCCTGTTCTATTACGCAGACCTCCCCGTTCGCGAGATCGCCGCACGGCTCGGCTCGAACGGGCTCGCTGTGCGCGCGAACCTGAGTCGCGGGCGCAGACGGCTCCACGATCTCCTGGGTGACGGACATGACTAATCTCCACGCACGCTTCCGCTCGCTCGACTCCGTGCCGGCCCCGGACCTCTGGGACGAGGTGACGCGCCGCGCCGACCAATCCGTCAGCACCGCGTCGGTACGGCGGGTCGAGATCGACCGTGTGCCTTCCTATGGAGGGCGGGCGACATTCCCGCTCCGCGGGATCGCGTTGATGGTCGCCCTAGCCGTCGTCCTTCTGGGCGGGCTGGTCGGCACTGCGCTCATCGCCGGGGCATTGAGTAACCGATCGACGCCGGTGGTGCCGCCGTCTCCCGCATTGGCGCCACCGCCGGCGAGACTGCCCGAGAACGGTCTGATCGCCGTCTCCGCCAACCCTAACGACGTCGGCGGTGGGGAGGTGGGCGACATCTATCTCGTCGGCGAGGGCGCGGCGGCACGGCGCATCATCGGTTCCGCTGGCGACGGCCTCGCCCAGGCCTGTCCGCGGTTCTCCCCCGACGGTCGGAACCTGGCCTACGGTGAAGCCCGCGCGTCCGACCCGGTCACGACCTTCCGAGGCGTGTGGCCGGTCACCGATCGAGCGGTCGTCGTGGTCGGCCTGGACGACCACGGGGACGCATCGCCGCCGGTCATGCGGGTGACGATTCCCGGTGGCGGGCCGATCGCTTGCCCCGAGTGGTCCCCGAACGGCGGTCAGCTGGCGTTTCGTGCGTCCGAGCTGTGGATCGCCGACGTGGCATCGGGACATACGACGACGGTCTCCATCAACCCCGAGTCCGGGTTCGCACAGAGAGAGCTCGAGTGGTCTCATGACGGGTCCCGTATCGCCGTGGCAGAGCTCGGCCGGATCCGGATCGTCCGCGTCGCGGACGGCGTGTCCACCCTGATCTTGGTGGGGGGAGATACTCCAGCGTCGCTGGGCTGGACGAACGGCGACGACCGCATCGTCTACGTCACGCCCGATGGGCCAGGCTACGGGGGAGCTGTCCACGTGGTGGACGCCGACGGGAACAACGAGACCCAGCTCACGCCCCGCGATCCCGGGCTCTGGTTCAGCGACAGCCAGGTCTCGCCCGACGGCACCCGGGTGGCATTCGTCCAGCATCGGACACGCTGCTCCGGCGATGGCTGCACCCAGGATCCACCTCAGCTGATGGTCATGGATACCGAGGGATCGAACAAAGTTCAGCTGCCGATCCCCTCCACGATCGGGCTGGATGGGGTGCAGTGGTCACCAGACGGCAAGCGCCTGCTGTCGAGTTCGAACGACGGCGTGTTCTCGGTCGCCCTGACGCCCGGATCGCCCGTGGTCGTCCACTCGAGCGGTGAGCTCAACCTGGAGTGGTCGGCGTCCGAGGTGACCTGGCAGCCCGTCTTTCCCGTCACGGCTGCCCCGACCGATAGTGAGGCGGCCGTCGCGAGCACAGCGCCCGGGCCGACCGAAGTGCTCGGCTCCCGCCCGGGTCTCTCCGTACATGTCGGGGGCTGGTTCTATCGCGCCCCCGGGCCTACTTGCCTGGCTCTCAGCGACGGCGGGCTGAGCGTCACCAGCGGCGGCGAGCAGGACGGCGACGAGATCACCCTGGTGTTCCGGCCGGACGGGTCCGTGTCCAGCCTCTCGGGGCTCCAACGGGGCGTCATCTGGACGGTCACCCAAGACGCCCAGGGCACCCTCGGGACCGACCACTCCGGCTCCTTCGTGGGGACCGACTCCATCAGCGGTGCGGACGTCTCGGGGACCTTCGCCTGCAAGTGATCACAAGCTAGATCTGGCCGGGCCGGCTGTAGGCCGTCGTCCTAGCGAGCGTTCAGCGCTCGGAGTCGATCCAATCCTTGCCGGCCTGCCAGACGTCCCGATGGTTCGCGTCCGTCCGCACATTCGGAACGACCGCGGCGAGGATCAGCGCGATCGGTGACAGTGCCAGCGCGACGATGGGCAGGTCGTTGGCGAACACGTACATGAGGAGGACCGACGAGCAGGCGAGAGTCACGACCGCGTCAGCCGCGACGAGCAACCGGCGGGAACCGCGCGACCAGACGACGAGGCCCCTCAGAATCAGGGCAGCGAGGACGAACGGGATGACGACCAAGGCGACGACGATCCAGTAGTCCTGGGGGACGTAGCCCGAATCCATCTGCGCGGTGATGGTCCACATCCGCGGCGCTGCCATGACCACCAACAGGCCGCTCATCGCGAGGTTCGAGACCACGACCGCCCAGCGCATCACGCTCACGGCCACGGGACGGGTGGCCGATGCACGAGGTGACGAGTGATCCGCCGCGTGAACCGGTGCCGTCTCGGAGGCCTCGGCCTCGTGGGCCGACCGGATCAGGTCTGAGGGGTGCCGAACCAGGTCGTCCCGTCGGAGTCGACGCACGACAGACCGATCGCCAGGACGATCAGGCTCTGAGTGCAGTGATCGTCGAGCCAACCGGACGACTGCTCCGGGCGACCCGTGAACGCGAGCCGGGTCCAGGCGCGTCCATCGAATGAGGTCCAGCCGGCCTGCTTGCCCCAACCGCGGTAGGCGACCATCCGCTCTCCGTTGCCGACAAGTGAACCGTCGGCGCAATTGTCCTGGCACTCCTGAGCGGCAGATCCCGACATCGCCCCGAGCGGTGGATACCCGGCCAGCGTTCGCCAGTAGCGCCCGTCGAGGGACGACCACCAGATCCACGTGCCCGCTCCGTTGTCGTGGGACTCGAGTCCGGTCGCCATGATCCCGGTGGCACCGGACACGAGGGTGTTGTTGCCCGTCGCCGTGGTCCCGAGCGCGTGGCTGGTCCAGGCTCGACCGTCGGGCGACCATATGGCCACCGTCTTCGCGGCCGTGTTCCCGACGGCGACCAGTCCGGACGCGGTACCCGCTGCGGCCTCCGCACGCCAGCCCTTCGGGAACGCGCCGGTCGGCACTGCCGCCCAGGCGATCCCATCGTCCGAGATCGCGAGCGGCTGCCCCTGCAGGGTGACCGCGAGGAGTCGACCGCCGTTGGCGCCGATGAGCGTCGGCGGATCCTCGCCCTGGCCGGACATCTCGGGAAGGGTGATGTCGGGGCCCGGACGGGCCGTCCAGGTGGTCGCGTCCGAGGACGTCCAGACCTGGAGCGGCCCGGTCTTCGACCAGCAGTCAGGGAGGCCGAGATCGACGCCGGGCTCGTTGTCGCAGATGGCCGTTCCGGCCTGGAGCGTGAGGGCGGCGAGCCCGTCGGGCGTCGCGGCCGTTCCCACGACGATCGTCGACGAACCGAGGATCGATGGATCGAGGGCGCCCCAGGTTCGGCCGTCGGTCGACGACCAGACCCTCGTGTGCGCCGAGCCGTCGCCGGCCCCCAGGTCGCCGGTCGCCAGATAGCCGCCTCGCCAGCGGGTGACGGACCGGACATGACCGACCGCATCGTCGGCTGCGAGTCGGTGCCAGGTGATCCCGGTCCACGCCGTCGTGGGGTCGGGCGGGGCGGCCGTGACGAAGCCCTCCGCACCGACACCCGACGATCCTGGACCACCCGCGGTCGCCAAGGGTGTGGATGATGGCGTCGCGGACGAGGCCGTGCCGCCCGGCGTCGCGATCGCGGGCGACGCCGCGGGGAGCCCGGGAGATCCGGTGACGGGGACCGGCGTCTCGCTCGGGGTGGAGGTCGCCGGAGGGCTGGACGCCGCGGCGCAGCCCGCCAGAAGCAGCCCGACGATGATCGGAGCGACGAACGAGCGACGGATCGCGTCCACGGGACCGGTGCCTCCACGGATCGAGCTCGGGTGCGCTCGACGACACATCGCGCAGCCCGTACGACGCGCGCCGAACACGGATGTGACTCTGCCGACGACGAACCCGGACGGTGGACCCGCGACGTCGGCAGGCTCGTCGCGGGCCCATCCACCGCTCACCGCTGGAGCCCCAGGTCGGACCGGACCTGCATGGACGCCTGGCCCTCGGTGTCGAGCGCGACCGCGATGGCGTGGTCCTCGGCCAGGATGTCCGCCTGGTGTCGCGGGTCCGCCCATTCGACGTACAGACCCTGGATGCCCTGGTGGATGTCGATGAGTGCCTGGACATCGGCGGCCACCAGTCGGCCGGAAGCGGTCCGTCGGTCCGGCCCCAGGATCGCCTTCACCTGCGACAGCGCCGTGATGTACGTGCCCTCGATCCCGGCCGCCGCCGCGTAGTAGGTCTTGCGCGCGTCGCTGCTCGTGCCTGGAGGTCGTGTCGCGCCGAGGGCGCGGAAGGTCGTCAGGTACGTCGTCTCCGCCGCGCTATAGACGTCGACGACGGAACGATCGTCGGCCGACGCCGGGGAAGGCGTCGGTGTCGCGCTCGCGGCCACGCTCGGGACCGTCGGGGCGAGCGTCGTCGCGGTCGCCGGAGTCTGCGCTCCGCCGCACCCCACGAAGACCAGCACCACCGAGGCGATCAGCCAGCGCATCGCCGCCTCACGTACGTCGTCGACAAGGCGTCGTGCCCATCATGCGCCCGACTCGCCTCCCCGTCGCCGGTGCGTACGCGCGCCGTTTTCCGACTCGAACGAAGCGCGAGCAACACATCACCGGCCTACGATGGGCGGCAAGGCGAAGTCGCAGAGCCCAACGTCGCGCGGCTCGCCGAAGGGAAGGGACTCCATGACTGCCATCTTCAGCGCGCTCCTGCCCCGGTTCGCTCTCCTCGTCGGCTGGGTCAACGATCCGACCTATTGGAATGCCGTCTTCGGATCCCCGATCTGGCTCCTGGGAGGGTTCCTGGTCCTGCCGTGGACGACATTCATCTACGGATTCGTCTCGCAGAACGGCCTGAGCCTGATCAACTGGATCTTCCTGATCTGCGCCTTGGCCATCGACCTCGGCACCTGGGGCATCGGGTTCTTCGCCGGTCGCAAGGAGTACTCGGCGTACCGCGGGACGTAGCGAGCGCTACTTGATGTCCCGGCACGCGGCGATCCAGTTCGGCGCGTTGTCGAGGGCATAGAGCGTCTTCATCGGTTTCGCCCGGGTCCCCGGGTGATGACGGTCGGCCCCGACGCGACGGTCGACTCGGACGGCGGGTGAGCACGCCTCCGCTCTGCCCGGGTCGTCGCACGTTCGCGCGGACCGACCCGTCCGGCCCGACGGTGGGTCTTCGACTGGCGGGTCGAGGATGACCCACGATCCACGACCGACCGCTCTGTCGGTGCGCTGTCGCACCGGAACCGGTACTTCCGGCCTATGCCCTGACCGGTACTTCTGGCAGATTCGCCTTCCGAAGGTCGGGTCGGGGGGCCATGGCGACACTACCGGCAGAACGTTCAGCGACGATCCGCGCCGCGATCAGGGGACTGGGCGACGAGCTCGGGTCGATGGCCCGGGCCGCCCGCATCGCGCTCGTCGGCCTGGCCGGCGGCGTCGCGCTCACGGTCTGGGCCACCTTCACGGCGATGACCGGGACCCCGGTCGACGCACGCTGCTACTTCTTCATCGACCCGGCCAGACCGTACTGGACGACCGGCTACCAGTTCATCTATTCGCCCGCGGCCGCGCAGGCGATGATCCCGTTCCAGCTCCTCACGTTCGACGAGTTCGTGGCGCTCCTGCGGGGCCTCGAGGTCGTCGCCCTGTTCGCGCTGACCGGTCCGCTCCTGCCGCTGGTGGTGTTCTGGTCGCCGCTCGCCTCGGAGATCAATGCCGCGAACATCAACCTCCTGATCGTCGCCGTGGCGGTCTGGGGGCTTCGCTGGCCGGCCCTCTGGTCGTTCGTGGTCCTGACCAAGGTGACCCCGGGCGTCGGCCTGCTGTGGTTCGCCGTCAGGCGCGAGTGGCGCCATCTCGGCATCGCCGTCGGGGTCACGGCGGCCATCGCGATCGCCTCCTTCGCCGTCGCCCCGGGGACGTGGTTCGATTGGGCCGCCTTCCTCCAGACGTTGTCACCGAGCGATGGCGTCCCACTCTGGGCGCGGCTCGCTGCCGCGGCGGCCCTGGTGGTCTGGGGTGGCCTCACGGACCGGCGCTGGACCGTGGTCCTGGCGGTCACGATCGCGGCTCCGCGGCTGTATCTCCAGACGCCGGCGATGCTGGTCGGACTGCTGTACTACGTTCGTCCGAAGCTGAGCGACGTCCTGGACTGGAGCCGAACGTCGATGCAGGCCCTCGCCCGTTCATAGGGGTTCGCCGCGGCCATCGGCAGCCACGCGTCCCTGGCCGCGCTCGGGCGCCGGCCGCGCCCTCGTGCGGTGGGTGAGCGCCGGGTCGGGCCTCAGTCCTCGGTGGTCGGGGCGCCGTACAGCCGACGTCGCGGGATCCCCGTCTCCGTCGCGATGCGCCGAGCCGCATCACCGCGGGCGACCCCCGCGGAGACGAGCCGTTCGACCGCCGCTCGGGCGGCCACCTCGCGATCCTCGCCGGACCCTTCGACGCCCGCCGCGGACCCCGACGCGGCCGCGCCCGCCGCCCGCCACTCCCCGATGACGAGCGCGAACTCGCCCCGGATCGTCAACCGGCCATCGTGTGCGCTCGCCGCGAGCGCCCCGAGCGTCCCGCGGACGACTTCCTCGTGGAGCTTCGTGAGCTCCCGACAGACCGCGGCCGGCCGATCCGGGCCACACGCCGCGGCCAGGTCACTGAGCGTGGCGGGGACGCGACCCGGGGCCTCGTAGACCACGCATCCCCGCTCGTCGGCGGCGATCCTGGCCAGCCGTTCGCGCCGTGTCCGACCGCTCCGCGGCAGGAAGCCTTCGAACGACCAGCGCGGACCGCCGACGCCGGACGCGACGATGGCCGCGAGGACCGCCGACGCGCCCGGGATCGGCACGACGACCCCATCCTCGGCCGCCCACGCTCGGACGAGCTCCTCGCCGGGATCGCTCACGCCGGGCGTGCCCGCGTCAGTCACCAGGGCGACGTCCGCGCCCGTCCGCAGCAGGTCGATGAGCTCCGGCACCCGCCGTTCGGCGTTCCGGGCATGGAAGCTGACCATCCGGGTGTCGATCCCGTGTCGGACGAGCAGCCGGCGGCTCATCCGGGTGTCCTCCGCGGCGATGAGCGGGACCGCCTTGAGCGTCGCGATCGCCCGGAGCGTGATGTCGTCGAGGTTGCCGATCGGCGTCGCGACGACGTACAGCCGTCCTCCGACGGGCGCGGTCACGAGCGCGACGAACCCGGCCGTCGCCGCGGGTACAGGTAGTCGACGCCGGCGGTCCTCGGGCCGAGCTTCGCGATCGGCGGCATCTGGCGCTTGAACTCGGCACCGGCCACCGCCCTGGTCGCCCAGGCGACGAGTCCCGGGGCGAACCCCTTGCCCACCAGCTCCTCCGGGGAGCGCCGCTTGTCGATCAGCCAGAACAGGAGTCGATCGAGCTCGGGATAGCTGAAGCCCGCCTCGGACTCGTCGGTCTGACCGGGCCACAGGTCGGCCGACGGGGCCTTGGCGATGATCGCGTCCGGGACGCCGACCGCGGCGGCCAGCTGGCGGACCTGGCTCTTGTACAGGTCGCCGATCGGGTTGAACGCACAGGCACTGTCGCCGAACAGGGTCGTGTAGCCGATCAGGCCCTCGGTCTTGTTGCCGGTCCCGACGACGAGCCCGCCCCAGGTCACCGATCGGTCGTACAGGACCGCCATCCGCATCCGGGCCATGAAGTTGCCACGGCGCAGCGGGGCGGCGTCGAGACCCTCGGGCCCGAGCGCGCCGGGAACGTCGTCCCGGCCGTAGTAGCCGTCGACCATCGCGCTGATGTCGACCAGCTCCGACGTGCAGCCGAGCCGTCGGACGACCTCCTCGGCGTCGGCCCGTGAGGCCGGCGACGACGTGCGGTACGGCAGCATCACGCACAGCAGCCGATCGGCGCCGATCGCCTCGCTCACGAGGAAGGCCACGAGCGCCGAGTCGATCCCACCGGACAGCCCGAGGACGGCCCGCTCGAAGCCGGCCTGGCGGAGCTGACCGCGGATGAACTCGGCGATGACGCGCCGGGCGATATCCGCGTCGATCTCGAGCTCGGTCGGCAGGTCGAACACGGCGCCGGTCACGAGCGACTCGACGGCGACGTCGGCGACGCGATCGACGGGGCGACGTCGCGATCTGGCGCGACGTCGAGGCCCGGCTCCGCGTCCGGATCGGCGGTCGAGTCGCCGGCCAGGCCCGCCCGCTCGGCGACGATCCGGTCGAGCTCGCGGACCTGGAGCTCGGGACGCTCGTCGCGGAGCAGCGGCAGGCCGATCCTCGAGCGGCGGATCTCGCCGAGGTCGATGTCGACCAGGTACAGGCCGTCGTCGTAGAACGGGGCGCTGAAGACCGCGGCACCGTCCGGCCCGATGACCTCGGAGCCGCCCCAGAAGCTGATCGACTCTTCGACGCCGACGCGGTTGACGAAGACCACGAAGCTCGTCGTCAGCTGGGCGTAGGTCCGCATCAGGGTCCGCCACGACGTCGCCGTCCCGAGACCCACCTCGTTCGTCGCGGCGAGGTCGCGGCCCGGGGACGAGGACACGTTGATCAGGATCTGGGCACCGTCGAGCGCGAGGACCTGGGCGACCGAGAGATGCCAGAAGTCCTCGCACACCGCGAGGCCGATCCCCGGACCGAGCCGCGACGGGACCGCTCGCAGAACATCTCCGGCGGCGAAGAACCGGCGCTCGTCGAACAGCCCGTAGGTCGGCAGGAACAGCTTCCGGTGGACGTGGGAGATCTGCCCGTCCTCGAGGAGGGCCGCGGCGATGAACAGCCGGTGATCGGCCGACTCCTCGACGAACGACACGACGGCCGACAGGCCGCGCGTCTCGGCGGCGAGGGCTCCGAGGCGAGGATCGTCGAGACGGATCGCGATCTCGGCGGCGAGATCCTGGAGGAGGTAGCCGGTCAGCCCGAGCTCCGGAAAGACGACCAGCCCGGCCCCGCCGTCGAGAGCCTCGGCCAGCAGGGTCCGATGACGCTCGAGGTTCTCGTCGAACGCCCCGAGGCGCGGCGCGATCTGGGCGAGGGCGATCCGCAACGGCTGCACGGGCCGAGTCTAGTCCGTCAGACCCCGGACGACGGGACCGACGGCGGCGCGCTGGGCGGGACGGGCGGCGTCGTGGGCAGCGCGCCGAGATCCGGACGCGGTGCCCCGTCCGGACCGGTCGACAGCGGGACCGACCCGGCCGGCCGGGCGGTCGGAGCCCCCCGGCCCACCGCCTGGACCTGTTCCGCGGAGCCCGCGACCTCCTCGGCGAAGTGGCAGGCGACCTCGTGACCGGTCGCCAGGACCCGCAGCGGCGGATCCTCGGTGACGCAGCGCTCGGGATCGCCGAGTCGCTCGCGCAACCAGCACCGGGTGTGGAACCGGCAGCCCGGCGGCGGGGCGGCCGGCGACGGGACATCGCCCTTGAGGATGATCCGGCGACGACGCGCCTCGATGACCGGGTCCGGGATCGGGATCGCGGACAGGAGCGCCACCGTATACGGATGGAGCGGCTCGCGGTTCAGGTCCCGCGACGACGCCACCTCGGCGATCCGCCCGAGATACATCACCGCGATCCGATCGCTGATATGGCGGACGACCGACAGGTCGTGGGCGATGAACAGGTAGGTCAACCCGAACTCGCCCTGGAGACGCTGGAGCAGGTTGATGATCTGGGCCTGGATCGACACGTCCAGGGCGCTGATCGGCTCGTCGGCGACGATCAGGTCGGGGTTGAGGGCAAGCGCGCGCGCCACGCCGATCCGCTGGCGCTGACCGCCCGAGAATTCGTGGGGGTAGCGGACGGCGAAGTCCGGGTTGAGCCCGACGGTGGCCAGCAGGTCGCGGACCCGCTCGCGCCGCTCGGCCTTGCTGCCGACGCTGTGGATGTCGAGCGGCTCGCCGACGATCCCCGCGACGTTCATCCGCGGATTGAGACTGGCGTACGGGTCCTGGAAGATCATCTGCATCCGCGCCCGCATCCGACGGAGGTCCGCCCCCTCGAGCGGGGCCAGATCGGTCCCGTCGAAGGTGATCGAGCCCGTCGTCGGCTTGTACAGCCGGATGATCGCGCGGCCGGTCGTGCTCTTGCCACAGCCGGACTCCCCGACCAGACCGAGCGTCTCGCCGCGCCGGATCTCGAAGTCGATCCCGTCGACTGCCCGGACGTCCCCGATGTGGCGTTCGAAGATGAGCCCCTCCGTGATGGGGAACCAGACGCGCAGGTCGTCGACCCGGAGCAGGGCCCCGTTCGCCGCGCCCGGCGCAGCGGTCGGGGTCGAGCCCGTCGCCGCTGCCTGGGCCGCCGGACCGGGGGCGATCGGCGGCCCTGGCGGAGCCCCGGTCGCTGACGGGCCGGTGTCCATGACCCCGCTCACGGGTGGCCGCCTCGATCGGCGTCGCCGGGGTACTCGCCGCGATCGCGAGCGGCGTCGAGGAGCGCTTCATCGCGTGGCAGGAGCGGGCTGTTCTCCGCGCCCTGCGGCTCGAGCACCTCGAGCGCCTCCTCGGAGCCGAGGCCCTCGAAGCCGGTCTCGCCGGGCACGGCGCCGGGGGGCGGCGCCGGTTTGAACCCGTCGCGGAGCGGCCGGCCGGCCAGCGCCTCGTCGTGGGTCGGCGGGTTGAAGCAGGCGATCCGGTGGGTCGCCGCCGGCCCCGTCATCACCAGCGCCGCACTGCCGTCGGTCGCGGCCAATCCGGGGTTCTCCGACCAGCACGTGTCGATCCGCCAGGCGCAGCGCGGGGCGAACGGGCAGCCGACCGGCTCGACCCGTTGGTCCGGCGGCCGGCCCTCGATCGGGATGAGGTCCTCGTCGCCATCGGAATCGAGGCGCGGGATCGAGTGGAGCAGACCGATCGTGTAGGGGTGGGAGGGGGCCGCGAACAGCTCGGGCGTGGTGGCCGACTCGACGACGAACCCGGCGTACATCACGTTGATCCGCCTGGTCATCCCGGCCACGACCCCCAGGTCGTGGGTGACCAAGATCAGGGCCGTGCCGGTCTCGCTCGACAAGCGCTCGAGGATCTCGAGGACCTGCGCCTGGATCGTCACGTCGAGCGCGGTCGTCGGCTCGTCGGCGATCAGCAGCCGGGGTTCGAGCGCGAGCGCCATCGCGATCATCACCCGCTGCCGCATCCCGCCCGAGAACTGGTGCGGGAACGCGTCGAGCCGCGTCTCCGGTTTCGGGATCCCGACCATCTCGAGGAGCTCGATCGCCCGAGCCCGGGCGGCCTCCTTGGTCGTCGTCCGGTGAGCGCGGATCGTCTCGACCATCTGCTCCTCGATGGTCAGGACCGGGTTGAGGCTGGTCATCGGATCCTGGAAGATCATCGCCACGTCTCGCCCGCGGATCGCCCGGATCTCACTCTCGGAGAGGGCGACGAGATCCTGTCCATCGAGCAGGATCCGGCCGCGTTCGATCCGGCCGGCCGGCTTGGGCAGGAGCCGCATGATCGCCAGGTTCGTGACGCTCTTTCCGCAGCCCGACTCGCCGACGATCCCGAGGGTCTCGCCCTCGGCAAGGTCGAAGTCGATCCCGTTGACCGCGTAGATCGTCCCGTCCTGCGTCCGGAAGCGGACGACCAGGTCGCGGACCGACAGGAGCGGCGCCTGGCCGATATCTCGGGCGCTCCCGGAGACCGTCGGCGCGGGCGCCGGGGGCGGCGTCGCCGCGGTCATCGCTTCATCCTCGGGTCGAGCGACTCGCGCAGACCGTCGCCGAGCAGGTTGAACCCGATGGCGCTGATGACGATCGCGACGCCCGGAGCGAAGATGAGCCACGGGGCACGGCGGAGCGCCTCGGTCGAGTCGGTCAGCATCGTCCCCCACTCGGCCGTCCGCGGGTCGGGCGGACCGAGCCCCAGGAAGCCAAGACCGGCGACGTCGATGATCGCCGTGGCCAGCGCGAGCGTGGCGGCGACGATGAGCGCGGTCAGGGCATTCGGCAGCATGTGTCGCAGGAGCAGCCGCGTCCGGCTCGCGCCGATCGACCGCCCGGCGGTGACGAACTCCGCCTCCCTCAGCGACAACAGGCTGCCGCGCAGGATCCGGGCGAAGATCGGGGCATTCGCGACGGCCACGGCGATCATGATCTGGAACAGGCCCTGACCCAGCCAGGCGACGATACCGATGGCGAGCAGGATCCCTGGGATGGCCAGGAACACGTCGGTCACCCGCATCAGGATCGTGTCGATCCGGCCACCGATCCCGCCGGCGATCGCGCCCACGAGCCCTCCGATCGTGAGCCCGACCGTGACCGACACGACGCCCACGAGGAGGCTGATCCGGGCCCCGTACATCACCCGTGTCAGCTCGTCCCGACCGAGCTTGTCCAGCCCGGCCCAATGCGCTGGCGAGGGCGGTTCGAAGGTCTTGCCCAGGCCACCCTTGTTCGGGTCGTACTGGGCGAGCCAGGGCGCGAAGAACGCGACGAACACGAAGATCGCGATGCAGGCGAGCCCAACCAGGGCGGGCCGGTTGCGTCGGAGGCGGACGAAGGCATCCCGCCACAGGCCACGGCTCGCCCGACTCTCGACCGGGACCCGGACCGTCGTCGGCGTCGCCGCCTTGGTCGCCATCAGGAGTACCGGATCCGCGGGTTGAGGAAGGCGTACAGGATGTCGACCACGAGGTTCACCAACAGGAAGATCAGGGCGAAGATGAGGATGGACGACTGGATCACGAAGTAGTCGTGGGCCTCGATCGCCTCGACCACCCACTTCCCCACCCCGTTCCAGGCGAAGACGGTCTCGGTGATCACGGCGCCGGCGAGCAGGCCGCCGACCTGGAGGCCGATGACCGTGACGACCGGCAGCCAGGCGTTGCGCATGATGTGGCGTCCGTCGACCCGGCGCTCGGACAGGCCCTTGGCACGGGCGGTCCGGACGTAGTCCTCGTGGGTGATGTCGAGGACGGATGCGCGGGTGATCCGGGTGATGATCGCCAGCGGGATCGAGCCGAGCGCGATCGCCGGCAGGACGAGGTGTCGGAGCGAGTCGACGAACGCGTCCGGGCGGCCCGCCAGGAGCGTGTCGATGAGCAGGAAGTTCGTCGTGTACGGCACCTCGAGCCGGGGGTCGATCCGGCCCGACGCCGGCAGGATGTGGAGCTGGACGGCGAACACGTACTGGAGCGACAGGCCCAGGACGAAGATCGGGATGCTCACCCCGACCAGCGACACGACGGTGATGAACCCGTCGGAGAAGCTCTGCGGCTTGCGCGCGGCCCAGCGCCCCATCGGGATGCCGAGGCCGACCGCGAACGCCAGGGCGGCGAGCGTAAGCTCGATGGTCCCGGGGAAGCGGACGAAGAAGTCGTCGACGACCGAGCGGTTGTTGACGAAGCTCCGGCCGAGGTCTCCGTGGAGCAGGTCCCCGACGTAGTCCAGGTATTGCTGCCAGAGCGGCAGGTCCAGGCCGAGGCGGTGGCGCATCGCCTCGACGAGCTCGGGCCGGGCGTGCTGGCCGAGGATCGTCGCCGCCGGGTCGCCGGGCAGCAGATGGATGAACGCGAACAGGATGATCGACAGCCCGAACAGGACCGGGATCGCACCGAGCAGCCGTCGGACGATGTACTTGATCACCGGGGTCGATCGCTCCGCGGGGTGGTGGGAATCGACCCCGGCGCCGGAAGGCGCCGGGGTCGATCAGCGTGTCGAGGGGCCCACCGGACGCCTTCGTCCCGCGGGCCCATCACCCTACTGGTCGAGCCAGACGGTGTTGAGGATCTCGGTCAGGTTGCCGGAGCCGACGAAGCCCTTGACGAAGGCTGCCGCGGCGGCCGGTGGGGTGGAGTTCACGATCGGAACGGTGGGCATGTCGACGCGGATCATGTCCTGCGCCTTCTCCCACAACGACTTGGCGGTCGCGTCGTCCGTGGCCGCCTCAGCGTCCTTCATCGTCTTGTTGAGCTCGTCGTTCTTGTAGGCGAACTCGGGGCTGGGCTTGCCGCCCTGGTAGTTGAAGAAGGCGGTGTCGAGGAAGTTGTCCGGCCCGGCCCAGTCGCAGGTCCAGCCGATGAGCCACATCGGGTACTTCCCGGTGGCCTCTTCCTTGAGGTAGCCCTCGCGCCAGGGCTTGGTCTGCGGGTTGGGCGTGAAGCCGACCGCTTCGAGGTCGGAGCTGATCGCCTGGAAGATGCCCTTCGGGTCCGGCATGTACGGCCGGCTCACGTTGGACGGATACCAGAAGTCGAACGTCAGCTGGTCGGCCGGGACGCCGGACTCGGCGATCAGGGCCTTGGCCTTGTCGACGTTGTACTCGGGCAGCGCCTCGTCCTTGGCGTACAGGCCGCCGGCCGGCATCCAGGTGATGGCCGCCTTGGCCTGGCCGCCGTAGAACGTGTCGATCAGCGCCTGCTTGTTGATCGCATAGGCGACCGCTTCGCGGATCTTCTCGTTGTCGAACGGCTTGTGGGTCTCGTTCATCCCGAGGTGGAACAGGTTGCACGACTCACCGCGATCGATGGCCTGCAGCTTGGTGTCGGCCTGGATGGTCGACAGGTCCGTCGGGTTGAGGTTCATGGCGAGCTGGATGTCGCCGCTCTGGAGCGCGTTCAGCGTGGCGGTCTGGTCGGCGATCGGCTTGAAGATCACCGTGTCCAGGTGGGCCACACCGGCCTTGTTCCAGTAGTCCGGGTTCTTGACCACCGTGATGTGGTCATTGACGACGTATTCCTTGAACATGAACGGCCCGGTGCCGACCATCGCGCCCTTCGCGCCGGTGTTGTATCCGCTCTTGGTCGGATCCGGGTTGTTCGCGTCGAGCGCCTTGAGGGCGGTCGGGCTGTTGATCCCGAACGACGTGATCGTCTGGCTCAGCAGGAAGCTGCTGTACGGGTGCTTGAGCTTGATCACGACCTCGGACGGGCTGCTGGCCGTGCAGGAGTCGAGGTTCGAGTCCTTGCCGTAGCCGCCGAAGACCGCCGCGTAGTAGTACGAGTAGTCCGGGCTCGCGAGCGCCCCGGTGAAGTCGTTCCAGCGGTTGTAGTTGTAGCAGACGGCATCGGCGTTGAAGTCGGTCCCGTCATGGAACTTGACGCCGTCCTGCAGGGCGAACGTGTAGGTCAGGCCGTCGGCGCTGACGGTCCACGACTTGGCCAGCGCCGGGATGATCTCGCCGGTCGTCCCGGGCTTCGTCGCGACGAGACCCTCGATGACCTGGTTCGAGACCGACGAAGAGTTGCTGTCCTGGATGAACGCCGTGTCGGTCGACGAGATGTCGCCCGGGATGGCGACGACGAGGCTGCCGCCGTCCTTGGGAGCGGCGGCAACGCTCGGCGCCGTGGACGGCGCCGCGGCCGATGCGGCCGTGCTGGGGGCGGGGGCCTGGGTCGCCGGCGCCGACGTTGCCGCCGATCCGCTGCAGGCCGCGAACAGGATCGCCGCGATCGCGAGACCTGCTCCTGATCTGATCCGTGTCATTCGGTTCGTTCTCCTCCTATGCCTGGTGCTCGGGTCGGCGAGGCCTCCTCCAGCCCGGCCGTTTCCGGTCGGATCCGGTCCCCACCGACCCGCGCATGATACTCAGGTGCCGCGCGGCGTGGCCTCCTCCGCCGGTGGACCGGCATCGATCGGCGGTGCCGCCGGTGACCCGGCGGCGGGCGTGGCCTCGGTATCGGTCGTCACCTCCGCGGTCGGAACCGCGCTTGCGACGACCGACGTCGGCACCTTCTCGGCCCAATGGCAGGCGACCAGATGGCCGTCGCCGATGTCCCGGAATTCCGGGTCGACCGTCGTGCAGACCTCGGGCTGGCCGAGCTGTTCGTACAGCCAGCACCGGGTATGGAACCGGCAGCCCGACGGCGGCGCCGCGGGTGACGGCACGTCGCCGACCAGCACGAGGCGCTTCTTGCGGACGCGCGGGTTCGCGTCCGGGACCGCCGACAGGAGCGCCACGCTGTACGGGTGACGGGGCCGCCGGTAGAGCTCCTCGACCTCGGCCATCTCGACCAGCTTGCCGAGGTACATCACGCCGACCCGGTCGCTGATGTACTGGACGACCGACAGGTTGTGGGCGATGAACAGGTAGGTCAGGTCGAACTCGCGGCGGAGGTCCAGCAGGAGGTTGAGGATCTGGCTCTGGATCGACACGTCGAGCGCCGAGACCGGCTCGTCGCAGATGAGGAAGTCCGGGTTCAGGGCGAGCGCCCGGGCGATCCCGATCCGCTGGCGCTGGCCGCCCGAGAACTCGTGCGGATAGCGCCGGGTGTAGTCGCGTCGCAGACCGACCGCATCGAGGTAGTCCCCGACGCGCTTGTCGCGGACCTTGCGGTTGCCCCACTTGTTGTCGGCATCGGCCTGCGCCAGCAGCCCCTCGCCGATGATGTCGCTGATCGGCATCCTGGGGTTGAGCGACCCGACCGGATCCTGGAAGATGATCTGCATCCGGCGCCGGAGCTTCTTGAGGTCCTTGCCCTTCTGGTCGAAGATCGGCACGCCGTCGAGCTTGGCGACACCCGCTGTCGGCGGCGTGAGCTGGATGAGCGTCTTGCCCAGGGTCGACTTGCCGCAGCCGGATTCGCCGACCAGCCCGAGCACCTCGCCGCGGTTGACCCAGAAGCTGACCCCGTCGACCGCCTTGACGTCGCCGACGTGCCGGCGCAGGAAGCCGCCCATGATCGGGTAGTACTTGACCAGCTCCTCGACCTCGACGAGCGGAACCTCCGACGTCGGCGGGCGGCCGACCGCCGACCCGGTCGCGGCCGTGGACGGCGTGGCCGTCGACGGCGTCGCCGGAGGCGTGGCCGGGATGGCCGGCTCGGGCGCGGGAGCCGCCGGTTCGGTCGGTTCGAACGTCACCCGAGCGCCTCGACGAGATCGAGTCGCGGGCGGACCCGGGGCGGGACGGGCGACGTCGGGGTCGCCGTGTAGAGCCAGCAGGCGACGTCCGGCGGGTTGGCATCGCCGATCCGGGGATCCGCCTGGGTGCACGGCTCGAAGGCGTACGGACAGCGCGGCGCGAAGTTGCAGCCCGGCGGCATGTTGAACGGGTTGGGCACCGTGCCGCGGATCACGTTGAGTCGCTCGCCGCGCTTGCCGCGCGACGGGATCGACCCGAGCAGGCCCTCGGTGTAGGGATGCTTCGGCGCGAGCAGGACCTCCTCGACGCTCCCCTCCTCGACGATCCGTCCGGCGTACATCACGACGACGTCCTTGACCGTCTCGGCGACGACGCCGAGGTCGTGGGTGATCAGCATCAGGGCCGCGCCGGTCCGATCCTGGACCGTCCGGATGAGCTCGAGGATCTGGGCCTGGATCGTCACGTCGAGCGCCGTCGTCGGCTCGTCGGCGATGAGCAGCTTCGGGTCGCACGACAGCGCCATCGCGATCATCACCCGTTGCCGCATGCCGCCCGACAGCTCATGGGGGTACTGCTTGACCCGCCGCTCGGGATTGTTGATGCCGACCGCCTTGAGCGACTCGATCGCCTTGTCCCAGGCCGCCTTCTTGGACAGGCCCTGGTGGAGGATCACCGCCTCGGCGATCTGGTCGCCGACGGTGAAGACCGGGTTGAGGCTGGTCATCGGCTCCTGGAAGATCATCGCGATGTCGTTGCCGCGGACCTTGCGCATCTCCTCGTCGGGCAGCGAGCAGCAGGTCGCGGCCCTCGAACAGGATCTCCCCGCTCGGGATCTCGGCCGGGGGCATGTCGAGCAGGCGCATGATCGACAGCGAGGTCACGCTCTTGCCGCAGCCGGATTCCCCGACGATGCCGAGCGTCTCGCCGGCCATGATCGAGAAGCTGACCCCATCGACCGCCCGGACCACACCGTCCATCACGTGGAAGTAGGTCCGCAGGTCGCGCACGTCGAGCAGCGGTCGACCGCGAGCCGGGCTGGCGACGTCGTCGGCGATCTGGGTGGCGCCGGCCGCGTCGGCCGGGACGGTGGGTCCGGTCAACCGGTCACTCCCTGGAACGCGGATCGAGGGCGTCGCGCAGGCCGTCGCCCATGAAGTTGATGGCGGTGACCGTCAGCGCGATGGCCATCCCCGGGAAGAAGGCCCACCACCAGTTCCCGACGACCTGGTACTGCTGCGAGTTCGACAGGGCGTTGCCCCAGCTGATGTCCGTGGCCTTCAGCCCGAAGTTGAGGAAGCTGACGAACGCCTCGGTCACGATGGCCGAGGCGACCAGCAGGGTCGCCGAGACGATGATCGGGCCGAGCGCATTCGGCAGGATATGCCGGAACGTGATCCGCGTGTCGCTGACGCCGACCGCCCGGGCCGCCTGGACGAAGTCCTGCTCGCGGAGCGACAGGAACAGGGCGCGGACGAGCCGGGCGAGGCCGGGCCAGAACAGCAACCCGAAGATCAAGGTCAGGATGATCGGGTCGCCGGCGCCGAAGAAGCGGGCCATGACCAGGATCACGAACAGGAACGGGATCGTCAGCATCAGGTCCACGAAGCGCATCAGGAAGCCGTCGACCCGGCCTCCGAAGAACCCGGCGAACGAGCCGACCACCACGCCGATGGTCACCGCGATGACCGTCGTCCCGATCCCGATCAGCATCGACAGCCGGGCGCCGTTGACGGTCAGGACGAAGACGCTCCGGCCGCCGTTGTCGGTCCCGAACGGATCGGCCAGCGTCCGCGGGTTCTGCAGCCACCCGGGCGGGTTGCCACCGCTGTGAGTGACGGGCTTGAGGTCGAGCCGGTCGTACGGCCAGATGATCGGGCCGAAGATCGCCAGCAGGATCATCACCCCGAAGATCCCCGAGCCGATCAGGGCCAGCCGGTGCCGCTTGAACCGGCGCCACGCGATCTGCCACTGGTTGAGCGACTCGAGCGAGACCTCGAAGTCCTCGGGCTGCGGGCCCTCCGCCATCTGGACGACGTTCATCGGGGCGCCCGTCGGCGAGATGAACACCTCCTGGCGGTTGGAGTTCCTGTCCATCCCCGGACCCTGGTCAGTCATAGCGGATCCTCGGATCGACCACGGCGTAGACCACGTCGGCGATCAGGTTGGCGAACAGCGTGATGATCGCCGTCACGAGCAACAGGCCCATGATCACGAAATAGTCGCGCTCCCCGATCGAGGTGATGAACAGGCTGCCCATCCCCGGCCAGTTGAAGATCCGCTCGGTCACGATCGCCCCGGAGAACAGGAACGGGATCTCGAGGGCGACGTTGGTCACCACCGGCAGCATCGCGTTGCGCAGGGCGTGCTTGCCCACGACGACCCGGTTGCGCAGGCCCTTGGCCTTGGCGGTCCGGACGTAGTCCTGGTTGATCGACTCGAGCATCGACGCCCGGACGAACCGGCTGTCCCCGGCGATGTTGACCGCCACGAGGGTCAGGACGGGCAGGAGCAAGTGCCGCCCGATGTCGAACATCGCGCCGGTGGGGTTGGCGCCGAACTGCTCCCAGTACTGGGGCGTGTTGAACGGCGACCACTCACGGGTGGTGATGATCCCGCCGGTCGGGAACCAGCGCAACGCGACGCCGAAGATGAAGATCAGGTTCAGTCCGAGCCAGAACGTCGGCAGCGAGTAGAAGATGTAGCTGGTGAAGGTCACCGTCTGGTCGAACAGCGAGTAGCGGTGGATGGCCGCGTAGACGCCGAGGACGATGGCGATGCTCACCCACAGGACGAGGGCGGTGAAGGCGAGGATGAAGGTCGCCGGTATCCGCTCGGCGATCAGGTCGGTGACCGGTCGGCCGCTGGTGATGCCGTAGCCGAGGTCGCCGTGGATGACGCCGTTCGTGCCCCCGTTGAGGGCCGACGGCAGGAAATTCAGTCCGCCGCTGTCCGAGAAGAAGGCCTGGGTGCCCGACTTGTTGCAGTTCAGGATGCCGAACCAGCCGCCGAACTCGACGAAGTAGTTCCCGACCTGCTGGAGGATCGGCGTGTTGGCGTCGGTGGGCTGCAGGCACCAGCGGCGGAGCCAGGCGTCGATCTGGTCCTGGCTGATCTTCTTGTTGCCCTGGAAGGCGGCCTGCGGGCCGCCGGGGGCGGCCTTCATCAGCAGGAAGCTGATGATGACGACGCCGATCAGGAGCGGGATGAGGCCGATCGTCCGACGGATGATGAACTTCGTCATCGCGGGTCACCGGGTGTCATGACGGGCTGATGGTCGACCTCTGGACTGCCGCATCGACCCCCGGCAGGAGTCGGTCCTCCCGGAGGTCGGGTCCGGGGATCGTCCGCCGAGGCGGGCGACGCGGGGAGGAGAGCGGACGGCGGCTCGGTGATCGAGCCGCCGTCCGCGACGTTCACGAGGCGATGGTTACTTGGTGACCCACCAGTCTTCGATATTCCACATATCGGAGGCCGTGGACGGGTTCTTGAGGAAGTTCTGGACCTTTGTGCTCACACCACGCGCTTCGTTGCGGTAGTAGAGGACGACTTCCGGAACCTGGTCGATGTAGACCTGCTGGATCGTGTACGCCGCGTCCAGCTGGTCGGCCGGATTGATCGTCCCCTTGAGGACGTTGATCGCGTCGTCCATGTCCTTGTTGCTCAGGCGCAGGTAGTTGTACCCGTTGCCCTTGTTCGCGTCGGTCGGGATCTGCTCCGAAGCGTAGCTGTAGTAGTAGTTCCCGAACAGGTCGAACGTCAGGACGTAGGCGAACTCCGACGTGTCGTAGTTGCCATGCGCCAGGTTGCACTTGGTGTCGGCCTTGACATCCTGCCAGTTGGCGAACAGGACGGTCGTCGAGTCGACGTAGTTGAGGTTGAGCTTGATGCCGATCGCCTGGAGGGACTTCGCGAGGAAGTCGCCGCCCAGCTCACGGAACCCGGCCGTCGAGGTGCAGTGCTCGAAGACGAGCGGGTTCCCGGCCTTGTCGACCCGGATCCCGTCGGCGCCGGCCTTGTAGCCGGCATCGTCGAGCGCCTTGTTGGCGGCGGCGACGTCGAACGGCAGGCACTTCGCGTCCTGGAGCTGCCAGTAGTTGGTCGGGGTGGCGTTGGTGCAGGGGTTGTTGTCCGGATACGGGGCGCCCGGGAAGACGGTCTCCCACATGGCCTTCTTGTCGACGGCCTGCGAGATCGCCTGGCGGACGACGAGATCCTTGAGGGCCGGATGACCCTTGCCCTGGCCGAGGCCCGCCTGGTTCATGTCGAAGTGCTCGTACAGCCAGGCCGGCTCGAGGATGGCCTTGCCCTGGGCCGGCGGGACGTCCTTGATGGCGTCGTAGTCGGCCTGGACCAGGTCGAGGGCGACGTCGATCTCATCGGCCAGGAAGGCCGCGATCATCCCCTCTTTGTTGTCGGTGTAGAACTTGTAGGTGACCGCGTCGAGGTACGCCTTGTGGTCGCCGCCTGCCCAGTTGTCGTTGCGCAGGAGCTCGATCGTGTCGGCGGTCGCGGTCGAATACTTGAACGGGCCGCTGACCGGGGCCTTGGCGATGTCGGCGGAGAGCGGATAGCTCTTGGCCGGCGCGTCCTTGACCGGGATGTTCTTCATGTAGTGCTCGGGGAGCGGCCACATGCCGCCGATGAGCCCGAGCCAACCCGCGTACGCGGCCTTGAAGTGGATATCCGCGGTCAGGCCGTCGGGGCCGACGGTGATGGCGTCGATCTGGTCGTAGCCACCGGTCGAGATGCCGACCTGCTTCGGATCCATGATCCACGACCACGTGTACTTGAGGTCGTTGAGGGTCAGGGCCTCGCCGTCCGACCACTTGAGGTTCGGCTTGAGCTTGACGCTGACCGTGAACCCGCCCTTGCCGTCGGTGTCGGTCTTGACGTTGTCGGCGAAGGTGATCGGGCCGTCAGAAAGATCGGCCTTGTAGTGACCGTCGGACGTGACGGTCAGCAGCGACCGCATGGTCGCGGCGATGACTTCGCTGTTGGCGAAGGCGTTCGAGTAGTACGGGTTCAGCTGATTGGCGGCCTGCCAATCCGAGATGATGACCTTGCCACCGGGGGTACCGGCGGTCGGGTCATACGAGTAGCCGTACAGCAGCTGGTTGATGTCGACCGGCGTCGGCGACGGCGCAACGGTCGGCGAGGCCGCGGCAGCCTCCGAAGGCGGTGCCACGCTCGCGGGCGCGGTCGAGGCGGCTGGCGAGCTCGTTGCACCCTGGCAAGCGGCGAAGATGATCGCCGAGGTCGCGAGCAAGCCGAGTAGGCGATTCCGCATCTGCGGTCCTCCAAACGGGTACTGACCCTGTCACTCCCAATCGCATCGGACCGCACCAGCGTCGCCGTCCACCACCACCTCCCGCGTCCATCTGCTGCGCAGACTGGGCCGCCGGCACGGAAACGGTGGGCGAACTGACGAGCGCACGGTGAGCTGCGGTCCCTGCGCTGCCGGTACTATGCGGACGCACCCGAACCATGTCAACTGACCGCGATCGTGACCCTGAAGGGTCCCCGACACGAGCGCGGATCGGGCCCGGATGGCGCCAGATCGATCGGTCGCACCTCCTCCGCCGAACGGCGGTCGATCCGTCGGGACCGTTCAGTCGGCCCGTGCGGGATTGACGTCGATCTTGATCGGTGGAACGGCGCGTCCCAGGCCGTCGGGGCCCGACCACGCGGCGGCCGGCGCCTCGACGACCACGGTCACCGGGGGCAGTGTCGGCTCGACCCGGACGCGGCTGAGGAAGACGGCCTCGGCCCGTCCGTCCGCCTCGGTCCGCGCCTGGAGGACGGCGGCCGGCGGGCCGGGTTCGCTGACGGCGTCGTTCGCCGAGTGGAAGACCGCGACCGGGCCCACCAGCGCAGCCACCAGCCCGGCGCCGACGACCAGCCCGGCCAGCGATGTCCGGGCACGCCACGCGCTCGCCACCGGTCGCTGGACCCGGGTCCGCAGGCGGTCCCAGGCGTCGGCCGATGGATCGACCGTGGCGGCCTCGGCCAGCAGCCGACGGACGGCATGGCCGGTCAGCAGGATCTCGGTGAGATCGGCTTCGCATCGGCCGCAGTGGGCGAGATGGTCGAGCGCGGCGTCCGTCCGCGGTCCTCGCTCGGCTCGCTCGGCGTAGGCGAGCAGCTCCGCTCGATGACTCCCGCAGCCGGACGCCCGGCCCATCATGGGACGGCCTCCTCGGCATCGATCGGCCCGACGGCGGCCTCGCCGTACGCCCCGCCGAAGCGCCGATCGCCCTCGAGCCGCGTCCGCAGCGCCCGCAGCGCGTAGTGCAGCCGCGACTTGACCGTGCCGAGGCGGATGTCGAGCAGCTCGGCAGTCTCCTGGAGCGACAGCCCGTGGAGGTAGTAGAGGATCACCACGCTCTGGTGCTTCGGCGGCAGATGGGCGACCCCGTCGCGGACGATCCGTCGCAGCTCCTGCTGCTCGGCATGCTCGGCCGGCTCGGTCGCCAGGTCGCGGACCAGGCCGACGACCGACTCCTCCATCGGCGACGACGGCAGACGGCGCCGGCCGAGCCGCGAGTAGCACAGGTTGAGCGCGACACGATGGAGCCAGGGCAGAGGCGAGACATCGCTCCGGAGCACATGCCGACGCTGGTACGCCCGGGCGAAGGTGTCCTGGAGGATCTCCTCGGCGGCCTGTGGATCGCCGGTCAGGCCGTAGGCGGTCCGATAGATCGGAGTCCGGTATCGCATGAAGAACGCCTCGAAGGCATCGAGGTCGTCGCGCTGCATCCGCTCGAGAAGCGCGACTTCTTCGGCACGCCGACGAAGTCGCTCCGCATCATCGATTGGCTCGCTCGTGGTCGGATCCTCCGAGGCGCGGCTGGCCGATCTCCCGTTGCTCCCGACCGAAGATACGCCCTTCCCGCGTGAGAGGTTCACGGCGTGGTGCTCGGAAGCTCCGCCATCAGTCCGGACAGGGCGTCTCGGCACCGGCCATCGGACGCCAGCGGAGATTGGGCTGGCGGGCCGCGGTCGCCTCATCGAGACGCCGGACCGGCGCGTCGTGGGGGGCGTCGAGCACGAGCTGCGGGTCCGAGCGGGCCTCCGCGGCGATCGCGATCAGCGCATCGGCGAACGCGTCGAGCGTCTCGATCGTCTCGGTCTCGGTCGGCTCGATCAGCATCCCCTCGTCGACGATCAGCGGGAAGTAGATCGTCGGAGGGTGATAGCCGTAGTCGATCAGGCGCTTGGCGATGTCGAGCGTGCGGACACCGGTCGCCTTCTTGATCGTCGACGCCGACGCCACGAACTCGTGCTTGCAGACCCGATCGCCGTACGGCTCGTCGAACGTCCCGGCCAGGCGGACCTTGAGGTAGTTCGCGGCGAGGACGGCGTCGTCGCTCACCTCGCGCAGGCCGGTCCCGCCGTGCGCCCGGATGTACGCGTAGGCGCGGACGAGCACCCCGGTGTTCCCGACGAAGCTGCGCATCCGGCCGATCGACGACGGCCGCTCGCCCGGTCGCTCGAGGCGGAACGTGTCGTCGGCCTCGCGCAGGACCCGCGGCGCCGGCAAGTACGGCAGGAGGCTCGCGCCGACGCCCACCGGACCGGCTCCCGGGCCGCCGCCGCCGTGCGGCGTGCTGAACGTCTTGTGCACGTTGAAGTGCATGACGTCGAACCCCGCCTCGCCCGGCTTGAACCGGCCGAGGATCGCGTTCAGGTTGGCCCCGTCCATGTAGGCCAGCGCGCCGGCGGCGTGGACGAGGTCGAGCAGCTCGCCGATGCGCGCCTCGAACAGGCCGAGGGTCGACGGGTTGGTGATCATCACCGCCGCGGTGCGGGGCCCGAGGGCCGCCTTGAACGCATCGAGATCGACCCCGCCGTCCGCGGCCGAGGGGACGGTCACCGTCCTGAACCCGGCCATCGTCGCCGTGGCCGGGTTCGTCCCGTGCGAGCTGTCGGGGACGAGCACTTCGGTCCGCTCGAGATCGCCCCGCTCGCGATGGTAGGCCCGGATCATCAGGATCCCGGTCAGCTCGCCCTGCGCTCCGGCCGCCGGCTGGAGGGTGACGGCGCGCATCCCGCTGATCTCGGCCAGGGCGGCCTCGAGCTCCCAGAGGAGCTGGAGCGTGCCCTGGGCGACGGCGTCCGGCGCGAGCGGGTGGAGGGTCGCGAACCCGGGCAGGCGGGCCGCCCATTCGTTGAGCTTCGGGTTCCACTTCATCGTGCACGAGCCGAGCGGATAGAACCCGGTATCCACCGCGTAGTTGAGCTGCGACAGGTTGACGTAGTGGCGGACGACCTCCGGCTCGTTCATCTCGGGCAGGGCGGGTGGCGTCTGTCGCCGCGCCGCGGCCGGGATCCGAGCCAGGGCGTCGGCCGGGGCGTGCGGGATCTTGCCGCCGCCGCGGCCCGGACTCGACTTCTCGAAGATCGTCGACTGGAGTCGGTTCCCGGTGACGCTCATCCGGCGACCTCGCCGGGCGTCCGCGCGACCGCCAGCTCCGTCGCGAACCGGGCGATCTCGTCCTCCGTTGTGACCTCGGTCGCGCAGACCAGCAGGCCCTCCGCCAGCGACGGGTCGTCGGGTTCCGCCTCGGCCAGGACGAGCCCGGCGAGGATCCCTCGATCGAGCAACCGGCGGTGGACGGCCGGCGCGTCCGGGACGCGGACGACGAACTCGTTGAGGTACGGCCCCGCGTGGAGACGCGGCGCGCCGGCCGCGGCGAGGGCCGTCTCGAGCTCGGCCGCGCGGGCCGCCCCGAGGGCGGCGACGTCCTTCAGCCCGTGGGGTCCGATCGTCGCCAGGTAGACGCTGGCGGCGAGCGCCAGCAGCGCCTGGTTGGTGCAGATGTTGCTGGCCGCCTTCTCACGGCGGATGTCCTGTTCACGCGCGCGCATCGTCATGACGTACGCCCGCCGGCCGTCGAGATCGGTCGTCATCCCGACCAGCCGGCCGGGGATCTGGCGGACCAGCGCGTCGGTCGAGGCGAGGATCCCGAGATACGGACCGCCGTACTGCGGGGCGATCCCGAGCGGCTGGCCCTCGCCGGCGGCGATATCCGCGCCGTAGGCCCCGGGCGGGGCGAGGACCGCCAGCGACACCGGCTCGACGACCGCGACGAACAGCGCCCCGGCGGCGTGGGCCAGGCGCCCGATCTCGGCCATCGGCTCGAGCAGCCCGAGGAAGTTCGGCTGGCCGGCGACGACCCCGGCGACGGGCCGATCCGCGTCGGCCAGCATCCGCTCGAGCGCGCCGAGGTCCGTCGTGCCGGCATCCGGCCCGGCCTCGACCAGGGGGATCTCCTCGACCGTCAGGCCCCCGCCCAGGAAGTACGTCGCGGTGGTCTCGCGGTAGTGCCGATGGACGGCTCGCGACACCAGGACCCGCTCGCGCCGGGTCGCCCGGCACGTCATCAGCGCGGCCTCGGCGGTGGCCGCCGCGCCGTCATAGTGCGACGCGGACACGACGTCCAGGGCGACCAGCTCGGCCATCAGCGACTCGTACTCGTAGATGGACTGGAGCGTGCCCTGGCTGATCTCGGGCTGGTACGGCGTGTAGGCGGTGTACCACTCGCCGCGGAGGAGGATCTGGTCGACGGCAGCCGGCGTGTAGTGGCGGTAGACGCCGGCCCCCAGGAACGATGCGAGGTCGACCCGGTTGCGGCCGGCGAGCACCTGGAGTCGCGCCGCGAGACTGAGCTCGGGCTCGGGGCCCGGCAGGTCGAGCCGGCCGGCGCGGAGCGGCTCGGGGATGTCGGCGAACAGCGCGTCGACCGAGTCGATCCCGATCGTCGCCAGCATCCGGGCGCGATCGGCCGGGGTATGCGGCCCGTAGGGCATCGGGGCGTCAGCCCTCCGCGATCAAGGCGTCGTACGCCTCGGGGTCGAGCAGCTCGTCGAGCTCGGCGGCATCGGCCACCGTGATCCGGAGCATCCAGCCGGCTCCGTACGGCTCGGCGTTGACCAGCTCCGGCTCGCCGGCCAGGGCCGCGTTCGCCTCGGTCACGGGACCGCTGATCGGGGCGAACAGGTCGCTCACCGCCTTGACCGACTCGACGACGCCGAACACCGCACTCTGGCTGAGCGCCCGACCGACGTCCGGGAGCTCGACGAAGACGATGTCGCCGAGCTGCGTCGCGGCGTACTCGGTGATCCCGATCGTCGCCCGGTCACCGTCGACGCGGACCCACTCGTGGTCCTTCGTGTAGCGCAGATCCGTGGGGACCATCGGCGGCCGATCCTCCTCGTAGCGACCGTCTCCACGCTCCCGATGGGTCCGTGGAGCGGTCAGCCCGCCCGCCGGTAGAACGGCAGCGGGACGACCTCGGCGGCGACCCGCGCCTCGCGGATCCCGACCGCCAGCATGGTACCGGGTTCGGCATCGGCGGGCGCGACATAGGCCATGGCGATCGGCACGCCGAGCGTCGGGCTCGGCGCCCCGCTGGTGACGACGCCGGTCTGGCGTTCGTCGGCGAACACCGGGTAGCCGTGCCGCGCGATCCCACGGCCGCGGACGATCAGGCCGACCAGCCGCCGGGACGGTCCGCTCGCGTCGGCCCGCTCGAGCGCGGCGCGGCCGACGAAGTCCCCGGGCTTGGCCAGCTTGACGACCCGGCCGAGACCAGCGTCGTAGGGTGTCGTGGTGGCGTCGAGCTCGTTCCCATAGAGCGGCATCCCAGCCTCGAGCCGGAGCGTGTCCCGGGCGCCCAGCCCGATCGGGGCCAGCCCGAGCCCCGCGCCCGCAGTCATCAGCGCGTCCCACAGCTCGACGGCGCGTTGGGTGTCGACGAAGACCTCGAACCCGTCCTCGCCGGTGTAGCCGGTCCGGGCGACGAGCGCGTCGATCCCCGCGACCTGTCCCTCGGCGATCCCGTAATAGCGCAGCGCCGCCAGGTCGATCCCGGTCTCCTTCGTCGCGATCCCGAGCGAGCGCGGCCCCTGGATCGCGACCAGGGCGGTCGCCAGGGAGCGATCGTCGACGATCGCCCGGAACCCCGCCATGCGCTCGACGAGGAGGTCGCTCACGACCTGGGCATTGGACGCGTTCGCCACCACCAGGAACCGGTCGTCGGCCAGCCGGTAGACGATCAGATCGTCGAGGATCCCGCCGTCCGCGGCGCAGATCATCGAATAGTGGGCGCGTCCGACGGCGAGCGTTCGCGGGTCGGTGACGAGGGCGAAGGCCAGCGCGGTCCCGGCGTCCGCCCCTTCGACGAAGAGCTCCCCCATGTGCGACAGGTCGAACAGCCCCGCCGCCTCACGCACCGAGCGGTGCTCCTCGAGGATCCCGGCGTATTGGACGGGCATCAGCCACCCGGCGAAGTCGATCAGCCGGGCCCCGAGGGCACGGTGTCGCTCGAGCAGCGGGGTGGTCCGGACCGCGTCGTCGTCGGCGTCCGCCACCTCAGGCACCGGGCCCGTCGGGATCCGGTCGTCGGGCGGAGGTCGGCGACGGATCAGCCGATCCGGCCCGTCTCACGGCCAGTCGTTCGGCCGCGCGGTCGACGAGCCCTCGTTCGGACTCGAACGTCAGGACCGACCCCGCCTCGGCCATCTCGAACCAGCGGACCTCGTCGAACTCGTGATCGTGCTGGCCGAGATCCCCGCCGGTCGGTTCCATCAGGAAGTAGAAGACCGTCTTGTGGATCCGGGTCCCGCGCTGCGAGAACGTGTAGCTGATGAGGTCGAGCGACTCGAGGACGCGGACCTGCAGGCCGGTCTCCTCGGTCACCTCGCGGACGGCCGTCTCCTCGGTCGACTCCCCGGGCATCGGCGTGCCCTTGGGCAGGGTCCAGGTCCGGACATCGTTTCGCCGACCGGCGACGAACCTCGGGATACCGGCCTCATACCGGACGACGACGCCACCGGCGGAGGTGGCGGTGGTCTGCTTCAGGCCAGCCACGGCGCCGATGCGGCGCTCGAGCGGCCTTCGCGGACGGGACCGCTCGGGCGCGACCAGCGCATCGACACGACTGGGCGGATCCGGCCGCTGGTGACGCGTCGTGGCTTGGCCACGGTCATCGACCGCCAGCGAGCACGCACCCGCTGGAGGAGCGGCGGGTCCGGGTGACGCAGCACCGTCGGCCGGGCCGGGGTGGCCCGGAACGTCACCGTCGCGCGAAGCCCGAGTCGACGTTCGCGGGCCCGGGATGGGGCACCCACGAAACGCGCCGCCGGGCGAGCCGCGTAGCGGGCGGCGATGGAATGCTGCATGTCCCCAATCCTACCGTTTCAGGGAGTGTTTGCAAGGGCGGTCCGGAGCCGTCCGGAAACGTCCGGTGTCAGCGCGCCACGCGCCTCGGCGAGCGCGATCTCACGCTCGGCCGCAGCGCGATAGAGCGGCAGGACGTCGGGCGCGTCCGCGGCGAGCGTCGCGAGGTGACGTTCGAGCGTCCCGAGGTCCCCGCGGGTGACCGGTCCGGTCAGCGACTCACGGATGCCCAGCGCCCGCGCGTTGTCAAGCGTCTGCTCGATCAACGGCCCGTAGATCGCCAGGCTGCCGGCCTCGTCGAGACCGGCCACCCGCCCGAGCTCAGCGATGGCGTCCAGCAGCGCGACGAAGCCGCCCGCGGCCAGCACGGCCGCGGCGTGATAGGCCCCCTTTGTCCCCGGCGCGAGGCGGACCGGATCGGCGCCGATCGCCCGGGCCATGTCGGCCAGCATCGTCACGAGTTGATCGTCGCCCTCGACCGTGACGGTCGCCCCGTGGAGGGCGGCGACGGCGCGCTCGATATCCGCGAAGGCGACCAGCGGGTGGAAGCTGCCGATCTGCGTCCCCGCGGCCATCGCCGGCTGGAGGACCTCAGCCCCGAGCGCCCCGCTCGTGTGGATGAGAGCCTGGCCGCTGTACAGCCGGATGCCTTCGGCGACGGTGGGGATCGCGTCGTCGGGGACGGCCAGGATGATCAGCTCGACCTCGTCGAGCAGCGGGGTGATCTCGACGAACGCCCGCGTCCCACCGACGAGCTCGCGGAACCGCTCGCGCCGGACGGCATCGCGACTCGCGACAGCGGCGATCGGCCAGCCCGCGCGGGTCAGCGCCACGCCAAGCGCCGAGCCCACCGCGCCCGCCCCGACGATGCCGATCAGCGGAGGCTCGCCCGGCGACGAATGTCCATGCGGGTGGGGGTGGTCGTGCGGCAGCCCGTCGGCATGGTCATGACCGCGGGTCGGCGGATCCAGGTCGATCCCGGCGGCCTCGAGCGCCGCCAGCTTCTCCTCGTCGTCGTCGCGTCCCCGCTCGCGCCAGGCCTTCATCGTTCGGGGTACGCTTCCATGCGACGATTCTAGCCACCCCAGCGAAGGATGATCCGTGTCGGTCCGCGACCCCTTCGGCGCCCGGACGAGCCTCGGTCCCGGCCTGCCCGACATGTATCGGCTGGGTGCCCTGGCATCCCTCGGGCTCGACCTCGAGCGGACGCCGTTGACCGTCCGGATCCTCCTCGAGAACGCCCTCCGGCACGCCGGCCGCGGGATCGTCACGAACACCGACGTCGAGACGCTCGCCGCGTGGCGACCCGGAGCCGGCGGGACGTCGGAGGTCGAGATCCCGTTCATGCCGTCGCGGGTCATCCTTCAGGACTTCACCGGCGTCCCGGCGGTCGTCGACCTGGCCGTCATGCGCGACGCGATGGCCGACCTCGGCGGCGATCCCGGCAAGGTCAACCCGTTGGTCCCGGCCGACCTCGTGATCGATCACTCGGTCCAGGTCGACCGCTTCGGGACGCCCGGTGCCTTCGCCTTCAACGTCGAGCGCGAGTACGAGCGCAACGGCGAGCGGTATGCCCTGCTGCGCTGGGCGCAGACCGCCTTCCGCGACCTCCGGGTCGTGCCGCCGGGGACCGGCATCGTCCACCAGGTCAATCTCGAGTTCCTGGCAACGGTCGTCGCCGACCGCACCGACGAAGATGGGCGGGTCGCCTTCCCGGACACGCTCGTCGGCACCGATTCGCACACGACGATGATCAACGGGCTCGGCGTCCTCGGCTATGGCGTCGGCGGGATCGAGGCCGAGGCCGTCCTCCTCGGGCAGCCGCTCTACCAGCCGATGCCGCGGGTGGTCGGCGTCCGTCTCCACGGGGAGTTGCCCCGCGGTTCGACCGCGACCGACCTGGTCCTGGTCGTCACCGAGCTCCTCCGCGGGTTCGGGGTGGTCGGTGCCTTCGTCGAGTTCGCCGGAGACGGTCTCGCCTCGCTGGCCCTGGCGGACCGGGCGACGATCGCCAACATGAGCCCCGAGTTCGGGGCGACGTCGACGCTCTTCCCGATCGACGACGAGACGCTGACCTACCTTCGCCTGACCGGTCGGTCAGCCGCGCGGATCGAGCTGGTCGAGCGATATGCGCGGGCGCAGGGGCTCTGGCGGGAGCCCGGCCGCGGTCCTGACTTCGACGCGGACCTCGAGCTCGACCTGGCGAGCGTCGAGCCGTCGGTCGCCGGACCGCGCCGCCCGCAGGATCGCGTCCTGCTGTCGGACCTGCGCGAGTCGTTCCGGACGTCGTTCCCGCAGACCGTGTCCGCCGCGGCGGGGTCGCGGACGGCGTCGGACGCCGCCCGGATGGACGACGAGGGTGGACCGGCCGACGGACCCGACGGTGCCGTCGCCATCGAGGTCGACGGGCGGTCGGCCACGGTCCGCTCCGGTTCGGTGGCGATCGCCGCGATCACCTCCTGCACGAACACCTCGAACCCGACGGTGATGGTCGGGGCGGGGCTCCTGGCGCGCAACGCGGTCGCCCGAGGCCTGACGGTCGGGCCGACCGTCAAGACGTCGCTCGCCCCGGGCTCCAAGGCGGTCACCGGCTACCTCGAGGCCGCGGGGCTGATGGACCCGCTCGGCCGGCTCGGGTTCGCGCTGGCAGGCTATGGCTGCACGACCTGCATCGGGAACTCGGGCCCGCTCGATGCGCCCGTCGCGAAGGCCGTCGAGGACCACGACCTGGTCGTCGCCGCGGTCCTGTCGGGCAATCGCAACTTCGAGGGTCGGATCCACCCGCTCGCGCGGGCGAGCTACCTGGCCTCCCCTCCCCTGGTCGTCGCCTTCGCCCTGGCCGGACGGGTCGATATCGATCTCACTCGGGAGCCGCTGGGGATCGGCGACGACGGCCGGCCCGTCTTCCTCGACGATGTCTGGCCGAGCCCCGAGGAGATCCGGTCGGTCATCGGGTCGGCGATCTCACCGGAGCTGTTCCGGGCGACCTACGCCACGGTGTTCCAGGGCGATGACCGCTGGCGGGCCCTGCCGGTCCCGGCGGGCGACCGGTTCGCCTGGGATCCAGGGTCGACCTACATCGCCCGGCCACCGTTCTTCGACGGGCTGCGAGCCGAACCGGATCCGGTCGCCGACATCGTCGGCGCGCGCGTCCTGGCGCTGCTCGGCGACTCCGTCACGACCGACCACATCTCGCCGGCCGGTTCGATCGCCCCGTCCTCCCCGGCCGGTCAGTGGCTCCAGGCCCACGGGGTCGGTCCGCTCGAGTTCAACTCGTACGGCGCCCGGCGCGGCCAGCACGAGGTGATGATCCGCGGCACGTTCGCCAATATCCGCCTGCGCAACCGCCTGGTCGAGGACCGCGAAGGACCGTTCACGGTCCACCTGCCCGACGGCGCCGAGTCGTTCATCTACGACGCCGCCGTGCGCTATGCGTCCGAAGGCATCCCGCTGCTGGTGATCGCCGGCCGCGAGTACGGTTCGGGCTCGTCCCGCGACTGGGCGGCCAAGGGCACGCGACTGCTCGGCGTCCGCGCGGTCCTGGCCGAGAGCTACGAGCGGATCCACCGATCGAACCTCGTCGGGATGGGCGTCCTGCCGCTCCAGTTCCTGCCCGACGAGAGCGCCGCGTCGCTCGGCCTGACCGGGCTGGAGCGCTACACGATCGCAGGACTCGCGGGCGGGCCGGCCGCGCGCTCGAGACTCACCGTCGTGGCGACGCCGGATGACGGGCCGGCCCGCCGGTTCGAGGTCATCGCCCGGCTCGACGGCCCGATCGAGGTCGACTACTACCGTCAGGGCGGCATCCTGCCGGCCGTCCTTCGCCGGCTTGCGGGAGTCGGCGCAGCGTAGGTCCTCGGTCCATGACCCGGCGTCCGCGCTCTGCGCTCAACGCTCGACGTCAGGAGGGCGGGTGGCCGCTCACCACAGGTCGACCTGCGGCAGCCCGGCGTTCCCGAGCGCATCGTTCAGTTGGGCGATGTGGTAGATGTCGTGGCTGAAGACCCGCTGGATGACCGAGCCGCGGGTGTGGACCCACGAGGCGTCCCACTCGGGACGGCGGAGCTCTTCGGCGAGCATGTCGAGCGTCCATCGGTCCAGGCAGCGCTCGACGATCCGGAAGGTCGTGTCGAGCGCGTCGACCAGCGCCCCGGCGTCGAGCACGTGTTCGAGATCGTCGTCGCCGGGACAGTCGTAGCCTGCGTTCGGGAATGGCGTCGTGTCCGCGCCGGGCTCACCGGCGAAGTCGCACAGCCAGAACACCCGCTGGCAGGCGGCATGCCCGACGGTCGCCCAGAGCGGCCAGCGCTCGGGCGTCGGACGGATGGCCAGCTGCTCGGCGGTCAGGCCCGCCACGACGTCGCGGAACTGACGCTGGTAGTCGGGCCATTTGCTGTAGGCGGCTCGGATCGTCGGGTCGCTCATGTCATCCACCGTAGGGTTCGATCCGGCCGGATCGTGTCAAGAATGTCCCCGGCCGGTCGGGTCACCGATACGGAAACAGGGCCCGAAGGCCCTGCGATGCGGGACGTGATGGTGGGCGATACTGGATTCGAACCAGTGACCTCGCGGATGTGAACCGCGCGCTCTAACCGACTGAGCCAATCGCCCCGGATGCCTGCGGACGCCGTGTCCGAGCCGGTCGATCATAGCCGCAGGCCCGGCCAGCGGGCAAGGATCGCGTCCGGCCCGACCGCCTCGACGGCGACCGTCTTGCGCCGGCCGGTGGCCCCGGCCACGATCGACACCCGGCCCGCCGCGACCCCGAGCTCGTCCGCGAGCAGGCGGACCAGCGCGCGGTTGGCGGCCTCGTCGACCGGCGGCGCAGCCACCCGGGCGCGGAGCGTGCCGTCCTGTCCGACACCGTCGATCCGGTCGGCTCCACCGCGCGGCGTCAGCCGGACGACGAACCGGGCGTCAGCGCGCACCCGATAGCCCCGGTGACGGCCGGTCGCCGAACAGGGCACGTCCCACGCGGATGATCGTCGCCCCTTCCTCGACCGCGACCGGGTAGTCGTCGCTCATCCCCATCGAGATCGCGGGGCCGAGCCGGGGATGCCCCTCACGCAGCGCGGCGGCGAGCCGGCGGAGCGCGCGGAAGGTCGGACGGGCCGCTTCTGGGTCGTCGACCAGCCGGCCGATCGTCATCAGGCCGTCGGATCGCAGCGCCCCGAGCTCGAGAAGCTCCGGCAGCGCTGTCTCGAGGATCGCCGGCTGGAACCCCGCCTTGGCCGGATCGTCATCGACGTTGACCTGGAACAGGACGGGCAGACGCTGGTCGATCGCAACGGGACCGCTGGCCGGCAGCCCGCGGACGTCGCGGACGAGCCGATCGAGGCGTCGGGCAAGATCGGCCGAGTCGACCGACTCGATGACGTCGAATGCCTCGATCGCCCGCCTCGCCTTGTTCGACTGGAGCGGGCCGATGAGATGCCAGGTCGCGTCGGTCAGGAGGTCGGCCTTCGCCGCGCCGTCCTGAACGCGGTTCTCGCCCAGGACGGTCAGGCCCGCCGCGACGGCGGCGCGGACCCGCTCGACCGGCACGGTCTTGGAGACGGCGACCAGCGTCACCTCGGCCGGGTCGCGGCCGACGGCGGCACAGGCGTCGGCGATGCGGTCCAGGACCCGCCGGCGAGCGGCGGCGAATGCCGCGACGGCGGT
>CAVVNZ010000005.1:0-33499 GCA_963749735.1 uncultured Chloroflexia bacterium | reverse complement strand
CCCCGGCGACGTACACGGACTGGTTCAGGAAGATCGTGGCCGCCGCCGTCCGGGGGGCCGGCAGCGAAGGCCCAGACCGCCAGGGCCCGAAGTTCCCCTGAGAATCCCCAGGAACGTCGTGTCGGTCGCCTCTTGCCGTCGCTCCCGCCGACGTACAGCATCCGCGTCCGACCTGGACCGCGGTGCCTTGGTCCGAGGCCCGGGCAGCGCCAGCTCGACCGGCGACGGATCCCACGGCACCCTCGCCCCGGCCGGGGCGGGCACGGGACGGTCCGGTTCTCACCGGGCAGATTGATCGGCGAGAAGACGAGGACGCCGAGGTCGATCGTCGGGAACACGGTCGCGTAATAGGCGCGGTCAGGGATGTAGCCGAGCATCATCACGATGACGACGAACCAGAACGCCGCCTTGAGCGACGCCCACGTCCAGCCGTCGGCGCTGAGCAGGCCGAACAGGACCCGCTTCCGACCCACCGTGCCCGCCCAGGGCGCCTGCCCGCCATCGTCCTCCATCCCCGTCCCGCGGAACCCGCGGGCCCCGTGCTACTTGATCGTGAGCGTTCCCGTCATGTTCGGATGGACCGAGCACGAGAACGGATAGTCACCGGCCTTGAGCGCCGGGATGTCGTAGGTCTTGATGGCGGTCCCATTGAAGATCTCGCCCTTGAACACCTCCACTCCGGCACTGTCCTTGATCAGGATGTTGTGCGGCACGCCGTTGTCCTGGTTGTTGAAGTCGATCGTGAAGGCCTTGTCAGCCGGCCCGGTGATGCTCGGCGTGGTGAAGGCGATGCCCTGGGCTACGACCGGTCCTGGAGCGGCCAGCGCGGCGGCGGCGCGACCGCTGGGCGTGGCGCTCCAGCGCGGGCCGGGCGTCGCCCCGGCGGCGGCGATAGATCGTGGGATCCCGCCACCCGGTGAAGGTCTGCGTATACCCGCCTGAGGCGATCGGCTCGCCGGTCCCGGGATCCCGGACCGTGTAGGTCGTCGTGTTCGGGGCGCGGATCAATTCGATCAGGGCCTCGATCTGCTTGTAGTTGAGCGGCCCGCCGTTCGTCTGCGCCCAGATGGGCATCAGGCTGTCCGCGTTGCCGCAGACGTACCGTCCGCCTGCCGTCAGGACGTTGTTGATGAACAAAGTTGAGGTGGGTGTAGAGCTTGGCCTGATCGTTGAGGACCGGGCCGATCCCGCCCTGGCCCTGGGCGCCATGACGCCGGGCGCAGTTCGCCTCGGTCCAGGTTGTAGCCCTGCTCGACCCGGACGACCCGGGCTCCGCCCCCTGCGTCTCGGCGGCCAGCCGGCTCGAGTCGGCGATGGTCGGGATCCCGAGCTCGTACAGAACCAGTACAGGATCACGAACAGGACGATGACCAGGACCGCCAGGAACCCGACCCATCGGGCGCTGGCGCTCTGCCGGACGATGCCCGCGGCGCGCTCCGGCGTGAGGGCGAACTGGTGGGCGCTGGCCGGCGCCGCGAACCGATCGACCGGCGCCGCTTTTTGGCGGCCGAGGGGCGGGAAGGCGCTCCTCGGGGGCAGGCCGGAGCAGCGGCACCGGGTCCGACCCGGTCGGGTCGCTCATGCGTCTCCTCGGCGGGCGCGCGTCACGTCGATCAGATGCGTCCGGTAGGCGACTTGGGAGGGATGGCGCCCGGCTCGCCGAGGGCGACCGGCAGCAGCCCCAGCACTTGATGTTGGAGCATGTCGAGCGTCAGAGCGCCACGTAGTCCTTGACGAGCCACCGAGAAGCGGTCCATCGAACGCGCAGTGCCGGCCCGTACGCGGCGCCCTTGACCTTCGTCCCGAGGCGGTCGTAGCGCGAGCCGTGACACGGGCATTCGAGCCAGAAGTTCTTGAGGCACGGGTTCGGCTTGCAGCCGAGGTGCGGGCAGCGCTGGTACAGGGCGCGGACGTTGAGCGCCGTCCCATCGCCGCTCGGGTCGGTGCCCTGGATGAACTTGCTGGCGGCTCGGGTCGATCAGCATCACGAACGACTTTCGCGTTCTGGTAGTAGGCCGGGAATCCCTGGTCGATCGGCAGCGAGGCGTTCTGGGCCTTGATCTCCTGGAGGGTCCCGATCTTGACCTGGCTCTTGTTGCCGCTGGCGATGCTCGGCCACAGGAAGCCGAGGGTGCCCGCGCCGAGCTCGAGCAGCCACAGCCCGACGGCGGCGCCGATCGAGGTTCGAAGCAGGGTGCGGCGTGACAGGCCCTGGACCTGCTCGTGGCGGAGCGACTTGATCGCCTCTTTCGAGAGGGCCTGGGCTGCGCGGCGGGTTCGACCTGGTAATTGCTCATGGCGCGCTTATTAGGTTCCTTCGGTCAGAGGCTGAAATGCAGCCCGTTGGTGGTGATATACGGGATGGCGAAGGCGTAACCGGGACCGCGGAAGAAGATCCCGACGAAGGTCAGGCGACGCCGGTCACGCAGAACATCGAGAACAGCACGACCGCCGTCTTGCGCTGCGACGGACGGACGGCGTGGATATCTCCCCGGTCGACGTACGGGATCAGCGCGGCGCCGACCAGCACGAACGTCGGTGCGAGGACGCCCGCGACGGTCGGGTGGAAGTAGGCGAGGAGCTCCTGGAGGCCGAGGAAGTACCACGGCGCCTTGGCGACCGCAGGCGTCACATTGCCGTTGGCGAGCTGCTCGAGGGGGGCGTTGACCATCAGGCCCATCGGCCAGCAGGAGGATGCTCATCATCGCGGCCGGGAGGAACTCGATCGTGAGCAGGTGCGGCCAGGTCATGACCGTGTCGTCCGGCTCTTTCTGGACCCGGACGACCGCGTCCTGCTTGACCAGCGCGAGCAGCCGGTACGGGCGCGCCGACATCGGCACCCGCTGCTTGTCGATCTCCGTCCTCCGGGTCGGGTCGACCGGGAGCACGACCCGCGGCTCCTGCGGCGTCTTCACGTCAGACATGGGTACTCGCAACCTGCTCATAGCGGGCCGAGATCCCGCCGTCTTTGCGGATGCGCCAGAAGTGGACCGCCAGGAAGATCGCGGCCACGAGCGGGAAGACCATGATGTGGAGCACGTAGAACCGGAGCAAGGTGTTCTGGCCGACCTCGAGGCCACCGAGCAGCAGAAGCTTGGTCGGCGTGTTGAACACGGGCACATAGCCGCCCATGTTCGAGCCGATCGTGATCGCCCAGTAGGCGATCTGGTCCCACGGGAGCAGGTAGCCGGTGAAGCTGAGCATGATCGTCACGAACAGGAGGACGACGCCGACCACCCAGTTGAACTCGCGCGGCGGCTTGTACGCCCCGTGGTAGAACACCCGCATCATGTGCAGGAACACGAAGAAGACCATCAGGTGGGCCGCCCACCGGTGGATGTTCCGGGTCAGCAGCCCGAACGTCACTTCGCTCTGGATCGACAGGATGTTCGAGTAGGCCTGGAACTCGGACGGGACGTAGAAGAACATCAGGTAGACGCCCGTCACGGTCAGGACGAGGAAGAGGAAGAAGCTCAGCCCGCCGAGGCAGAAGGTGTAGGCGAACTTCACGGCGTGCTGGCGCACCCGCACCGGATGGATGTGCAGGAAGACGTTGTTCATCACCGCGTACGCCCGCGATCGCTCGTCGTTGGGGTACGCCTGACGGAACAACGACCGCCAGACGGGGCTCCGGCGAATGGTCTGGTCCACTCGCTCGAGGAAACTCACCTGGGTCCTCCTGCCACACCCGCGGTCCCCGCGAGCTGCGCGTCCCGATACAATTCCTTGTAGAGGCGGCCGTCGGTCGAGATCTCCTGGAGCTCGAACCGCTCCATCGTAATGGCGTCGAACGGGCATCGCTTGACGCATAGCGCGCAGCGGATGCAGCGCTCCTCATCGAGGATCATCGCCGCCCCGTTCTCCCAGCCGTAGGCCTCCTCGATCTCGGGCAGGAGCCCCTCGGTCTTGAGCTGGTTGACGTCGACCATGTGGATGACGCCCTCGGGACAGACGTCGGCGCAGGCGCCGCACAGGACGCAGCGGAACGGATCGAACCAGATGTTGAAGTTGCACATCAGGCAGCGGGTCGACTCCGCGACCGCCTGGTTGGCCGTGTAGCCGAGCTCGACCGGGGTCGTGAAGTTGACCTCGGGGTCCGTCGACGGCATCCGGGCCTCGAGCGGGACCATCGGGATGTGCTGGCGGGGCAGGACGTCATAGAACTCGGGCATGTCGTGACGCCACGAGCTGGTGATCTTGACGTTGGCGGCGACCGAGACGTCGGTCCGACCGGTCAGGTAGCGATCGACCGCGTAGGCGCACTTCTTGCCATGGCCGGCGGCCTCGATCAGGGTGGTCGGGCCCGTCACGAAGTCGCCGCAGGCGAACACCCCGCGGACGTTCGTGGCGTAGGTCGCCGGGTCCACCTTCACGCGGCCGCGGTTGACCTCGAAGCTGGCCTCGACCGGCAGGAACGTCAGGTCGGCGGCCTGCGACACGGCCGGGATGACCGTGTCCGCCTTGATCGTGAACTCGGAGCCCGGGATCGGCACCGGGGATCGCCGGCCGGAGGCATCGGGCTCGCCCAGGCGGTTCCGGATGAATCGGACGCCGGTCACATGCCCGTCCTCGCCGAGCACCTCGATCGGGCTGGCGAGGAACTCCATCCGGACGCCCTCGCGCTCGGTCTCGCCGAGCTCCTCCTCGTCGACGACGAGCTCGGACCGTGTCCGCCGGTAGGCGATCGTGACGTTCTCTGCGCCGTGGCGGAGGCTCGTCCGCGAGCAGTCCATCGCCGTGTAGCCACCGCCGATGACCACGACGTCGCGGCCCGGCTCGAGGTCCTGGCCGAGGTTCGCCTTCTTCATGAAGTCGACGCCGTAGTCGACCCCGATCAGGTCGCCGCCGGGGACGTCGAGGGCGACCGCGTCCATCGCGCCGGCCGTGATCGCGACCGCATCGAAGTCGCGCTGGAGCTGGTCGAAGGTGATGTCGACGCCGATCGTGGTGTTGAACTTGAACGTGACACCGAGGCGCTCGATCAGCCGGACGTCCATCTCGATCGCCTCACGCGGCAAGCGGAACGCCGGCACGCCGATGAGCATCGTCCCGCCGGCGTACGGCAGGCTGTCGAAGACGGTCACGCCGAAGCCCTTCAGGGCGAGCTCTCGCGCGACGGACATCCCGGCCGGACCGCCGCCGACGACGGCGACGCGCTCGGGTCGAGGGTCGATCGACGGCATCTCGTCGGGGATCCCGGAGGCCTCGTGCCACTCGACGAGGAAGCGCTTCATCGCCCGGATGGCCAGCGGTCGGTCGATGTCGCCGCGCCGGCAGGCACGCTCGCAGGGGGCCGAGCAGACGTACGAGCACATCGCCGCGACCGGGTTCGGATCGCGCGACAGAAGGTAGCCCTCCTCGAACCGCCCTTCGGCGGCGAGGTTCAGGTAGCCCCGACAGTTCGTCCCGACGGGACACGCTTCCTGGCACTCGATGTTGCACTGGAGCCAGGAGGCGTCGACGGGCTGGACCAGGAATTCCTGGTTCGGATCGATGGCCAAGCGGGGTCGTGCCTTTCCGTGCGATCGGCTCGGTCAAGCGGAAGCGAACCGGCGCTCGGGCGCCAGCGAGGCCGAATCTACCATCGCAAGGCCGCGTCCTGCACGAGTCAGGGTCCGGGTTGACTCCCCCCGTCGTCGCAGCTACGCTCGGCTCACGAATCGAGGATGACGCTGTGACCGCGAGCGAGTTCGCCTTCCTGGCTCTCGGCCTGGTCCTCGGGATCGCCAGCGGGGCGGCCCTGTCGATCGTGATCCGAGCCCGGCCGCCCGCCCCACGCGAGGTCCGTGTGACGGTGCACACGGATGCGGTCCCGCGCCGCCTTCCGGCGACCCTGTCGGGGTTCGCCGAACCGTCCGCGGCCGTGGTCGCGGCGGCCGCCCGCGGCGGTCCGGCGGACCCGACGACGCTCGGTGCCGACGCCGTCCCGACAAGAACACCCGTTCCATCCGGCTCCGAGCCGAAGGAGCCGGTCGGCATCCCGATCCGGCCGGAGACCGACGCGCTGGTCGAGGCGCTCGATGCCGCGTCGACGATCGCGGTCCTCGACCGCGCCCTCGCGGTGGTCGGCTCCGGCGGCGGGTCGACCCGGGCGATGGCGAACGGCGAGCCACCGAGCGCCAGCTTCCCGATCGGCGGCGGAGCGCAACCCGGCGGCAGCGGCGTGGCCGGCCCGGGAGATGCGGGCGGGGCGGCCGCGTCGTCAGGTGGCAGCGGACCGGCCGCCGGCGGACCTGGTGGCGGGCCTCCGAGCGGACCGGACCCTTGCGCCGACGAACGGCGGATCGCCGACGAGCGGTGCGCCCTGGCGGATCGCCTCAAGGAAGCGGCCCAGGTGGCCGCCGACCGCGCGCGCGAGGCGCAGCGGGCCTATGACGAGCACACCGGCCGGAGTGCCCGCGCCGCGATCGTCGCCGATCCGCGGGCGGTCCGGGCGGCCAAGGAAGCGGCCTGGACAGACTTCCGCCGTGGCAATGCCGGCGCCCAATCGCGGGAAGGCGTCGAGGCCGCGGCCCGCGACTGGCTGCAGGAGATCGACCGCATCAACCGGACGGCACAGGAGGCCGAGCAGGAGGCCCTGCGCGAGCGGGCGGCCGCCGGGGCCCTGGTCAACGTCATCGAACGCGTCTCGCTCGAGGCGGACGCGGCCCGGATCAACGCGGAGACGGCCGCCGAGGCCTGCATCGTCGCCCGCGAGACGCTAGCGACCTGCGAGGAGGCACATCGCACGCCCCCGCCCGAGGGACCGGCCCAGCCCGAGCACGAGCACGGCGAGGTCAGCGAAGAGCACGCTCGGCTGCTGCTGGTCGGGAGCCCCGGGTTCGAACCGGGCGGCCTGGCGTTCGACGAGGACGCGCCGCACCGCGTCTTCGGTGAGGACGAGCCGGCGATCCTCAAGCTCCTTCGCGGCGACCGCGGCACGATGGTCCGCGTGGTTGCGGCGCTGGCCGGCGGGGACGCGGCCGAGCAGCGACGCTGGCAGCTCGCGCTGAGCGGCCTGGTCGACGCGATCATCGCTCGGGCGATCGAGGCGTCCGCCCTGGAGTTCCCCCGCGACCACCCGTTCTGGGGGCTGTTCAGCCAGGCCCAGAGCCGTGACGTCGCGACCGCCCTGGCATCGTTCGGGTACCGGTTCGACGGGCTCGGCGGGTTCATCGACGGTCGCGTCCCGAGCCAACGCGACCTGTCGCTCGCGGTGGGCTATGCGGGCTTCGACCCGATGCGCATCCGGACCTGGCCGAACGAGCAGGACGCCGCCGAGCTCTACCGCGGAGTCGCGGTCTCGGCCGGGGACTTCCTCGCGGCCGCGGCCGGCGGATTGAGCCTCGGCGAGATGGTCGGTCTGCTGCGCGGACGGGCCGAGGGGCTGACCGACGTGTGGAACGCCTGGGGTCGCATCCGGCCGCTGCTGCTCGAGCCTTAGTCGGGCCGACTCCCGGCGTCGGCTTCGGATACCGTCTCGGCCTCGGTGTCGGCCTCGTCGTCGTCGATGATCGCCACCCGGAAGTCCTCGGCCGCCGTCACGCCGATCCGGGCACCGTCGCCGGCCGCCCACTCGCCGATCCGAGCCGCCAGGCCGTCGGGGTCACGGATCTGGCTGGCATGGGCGCGCAGCGCATCGACCTTCCGGTCGATCGTCGCCGAGACGTCGACCCAGGCGGTCGGCGCGGTCGTCCAGAACAGGTAGACCCGACGGACCCGGTGGGGAGCGAGACCGGATCGAGCCAGCCATGGGAATGCCATCGGGTTCCGCGCGGCCGGATAGACCGCGTCGATCGCGGCCAGCCCCGCGGCCCGATGATCGGTGTGATTGATCCCGCCGTCGGGATAGACGACCACCTCCGGGTCCTGGGTCAGGACGGCGTCGGGTCGGAAGGTTCGGATCTCGCGGACGAGCAGCTCGCGGAGCGGAAGGTCGTTGGCCAGCGAACCATCGGGCTGATGGAGGAAGCTCACCCCGGCGTAGCCGACGATCGAGGCGGCGGCGCGCTGCTCCCCTTCCCGGGTCGCGGCCAGGGCGGTCGGGTCGAGGTCGGGGTCCTCGCCCCCCTGGTCACCGCTGGTGCAGCACACCAGCCAGCCGGTCGAGCCGGCGTCGATCCAGCGCGCCGCCGTGGCGGCGGGTCCGAAATCCGCGTCGTCGGGGTGCGCGACGATGACCATGAACCGATCGGGGCGCCAGTCGTGCGGTTCGGCCGGCGCGCGATCGGAGGCGGGAGGCGGCGTCTCGACCGGGTCGGTCATCGGCGACGGAGGTGCAAAGAAACGGGTTGCACAACGGTCCCGGATTCGTACAATCGCGTCCGAGGCTTCGCTCGTCTCCCCCCACGGGCGAAGCCTCTCTCCATGCCCAGCGGCCGGCCCGGCGGCTCAGCCGGCCCGATCGGCCTTGGCCCGGGCGAGCGTGGCCAGCACGTCCGCGGCATGGCCATCGGCCTTGACCTTCGGCCAGACGTGGACGATCCGACCGTCGGGATCCACGAGGAAGCTCGAGCGGACGATCCCCAGGTACTCGCGACCGTAGTTCGTCTTGAGCGTCCAGGCGCCGTAGGACTCGGCCACCGCGTGGTCTTCGTCGGACAGCAGCGTGAACGGGAGGGAGAACTTCTCGCGGAAGCTCCGATGGCTGGCCGCGCCGTCGGGGCTGATCCCCCAGACCTGGGCGCCTTCGTCGCGGATCTCGGTGTGGATGTCGCGGAACTGGCACGCCTCGGTCGTGCATCCCGAGGTGTCGTCCTCCGGATAGAAGTAGACCACGGTCCAGCGACCACCCTGGTCGGACAGGCGATGGATCGTCCCGGTCTCATCGGGCAATGCGACCTCTGGAGCCCGGTCGCCGACGGCGGGAACGCTCATCCGGGGAGCCTAGCAGAGGACGTCGATCCGGCCACGGTCTCGATCACCATCAGCCACCCCGCCCGGACGGCAACGACCGCGACCGGGCCGGTCCTGACGTTCGACAGGCCGCGCGCCGGACCAAGCGGGAGCGGCTCATCGACGAGGGGCCAGGCAAGGCCATCCGTGGTCACGCCCTCGACGCCACCACCGAGCGGGAGCAGCGACACGAGATCGCCGACTCGGCCCGTCGCCGCCAGGCGGCCCGGTCCGTGGAGCAGGGTCAATCGTGTCGTCGCGTCGACCAGCATCACCGGCATGTCCGCCAGCTCCGGCAGGGCGAGCAGACCGATGTTGGCGAGGAGGTGGTCGATCCGCCCGCCGAACGCGCCGACCATCGTGATCGCGTCGGCCCCGCGGACGATCGCCGCACGGACCGCCAGCTCGGCGTCCGACTCGTCCTTGGCGCTGGGCGCGATCTCGACCGGCACACCCGCCGCCTCGAGGCGGACGAGCGCGGCCGGATCGATCGAGTCGAAGTCGCCGACGGCGAGATCCGGTCGAGATCCGAGCCGCTCGGCGGTCTCGGCACCGGCGTCCGCCGCGATGACCAGCTCGACGCCATCAGACCATCCCGGCCACGCTTCGTCGAGCGCAGCACGGTCCGGCCCGCTTCCGGCCAGGATCACGAGCGCATGCATCCCGTGACCCCGATCAGCCGCGGCCGGGATGGACCGGTGCGCGGGCGAGCAGCCGGTCGATCCACTCGACGGTGGAGGCGGACGTCTCGGCCGCGCCCGCCGCCCGCAGACCGCCGGCGTCCCCCAGGATCGACTCGATCCCGACCGCCCGGGTGCCGCTCGCGACCGCCATCCGCATGTCGGCCGGGGTGTCGCCGACGTAGACGGCCTCGGCGGCCCGGTCGCCGTATCCAAGACGTTCCAAACCGGCGCGGAGCGGTGCCGGATCCGGCTTCTGGGCGGCCGTGTCGTCGCCATACACGATCGCCTCGAAGTACCCCTCCAGACCGTGGCGTCGGATCTCCGCGCCGACCCTGTCGCCCCGTCCGGCCGTCACCATCCCCAGCGGGTGGCCGGCGGCGACCAGCCGTTCGAGGCCGTCCCGGACACCGGCGAAGAGCTTCGTCCCACCGTCGTCGAAGGCCGCCCACCAGCGGGCATCGGCTTCGTCGAGACGGTCCTCCGGGACGCCGAGATTCGCGTACATCACCCGCCAGTCGGGAGCGAAGCAGCGCCGGTATCGGCTGCGGTCGAACGGGAGGCCGAAGGCCGCCATCACCTCGACATTGGCGTCGTAGATCGCACCCAGCGTATCGGCCAGCGTGCCGTCCCAGTCGAACAGGATCGCGTCCACCGGGCGATGCTACCCGACCGGCCGATGGTAGACTCCCGCCGTGCCTGAACCCGCCGATCGTCCGGGGATCCAGCGCGTCCTGGACGCGGCCGCTCGCAAGGGCGTGACGCTCGATATCCGGGTCTTCGCCGAGTCGACCCATACCGCCGCGGACGCCGCGGCCGCCGTCGGAGCCGAGATCGGGCAGATCGTCAAGTCGTTGGTGTTCGTGGCGCCCGACGACGATGGAGCGCCGGTTCCGATCCTGTGCCTGGTGTCCGGGCCGAACCGGGTCGACCTTGCCCGGCTGGCGGCCGTGACCGGCGAGAAGGACGTCCGGCGAGCCACGGCCAAGGAAGCCAACGAGCTGACCGGCTACACCATCGGCGGGATCCCGCCGATCGGCCACCTGCGACCGATCCGGGTGATCATGGATCCGGACCTCGGCCGCTACCCGGTGGTCTGGGCCGCGGCCGGGACGCCGACGGCCGTCTTTCCCGTCTCGCCGGCCACGCTCCGGACGCTGGCCAACGCCACGGTCGCACCGATGACCGAGGACCGCGCGCCGGTCGTCGCCGAGACCGGCGGCACCGCCACGGATACCGGCGTGACCGATACCGGCGCCGACCCCGGGCCGACCGAGACCAGCGAGGCGACCGACCCCGGGCCGACCGACGCCGAGCCGAGTCGCTCGACCGGCGGGTGACGTCCGAGCCGCGTCACGCGGCGGTCGACTACCCCGGCGGCATCCACGTCCGGTCGCGCTGGGCGGGCAGCGGCGACGGGCCGGCGGTGTTCGCCCTATCCGAGAGCGGCGGGCCGCTGACCGATCACGGGCCGGTCGCGGGGACCACCTTCGATCGGATGTGCCGCGCGGAGGTGCGGGTCGAGACGCCGGCCGGACCGTGGACCGCCCGCCTTGCGTCGCCGGTCTTCGACGAGCCCGCGGCCCTGCTGTGGGACTCCGAGGCGCTGCTCGTCGTGAAGTACGGCTTCGTGACCTACGGGTTCGAGGCGCGGACCGGTGACCTGCGCTGGACCCACCGGTCGGGGACGCCCGTTGCCGTGGTCCTCGGCTCCTCGCGGCTGCCGCACGTCCTGGTCCAGGCCGAGATCGAGACGTTCGCGATCGCGCCCGATGGCGAGGTCGCCTGGCGGGTCGCCCACTCCGACGTCGTGACCGACGCCGAGCTCGTCGGTGGTCGCCTGATCCTGACGAGCTACAGCGGCCAGCTGACCGCACTGGACCCGCGGACCGGATCGTCTGCCCAGGGCTGATCGGTCCGGAACCGCCCCATGTCGGGGCGAACCATCACCATCGTTGTGGACGAGCGGTGGACAACCGGCCGAACCGTCCACCGTTCGGTGGACATGGTCCATTGACCGGCGAGGGTCGCCGGCCGTAGCGTGTACGTAGCCCGGAGGGGCTGAACAGCGCTAACGGCAGCGATCGCCTCAACGCCCACGCGCCGGGTAGGTTCCTCTGGGCCCTTTCGTGCCCGGGCCCCGACGGTCACCCGGGTGCACCGATCCTGCCCCGAGCCATCGCCGGTATCATCCGGCGTCGTGGGACCCCTCCTCGTCATCGTCACGGGCCTGGTCGCGCTCGGTGGCGGCATCGTCGTCCTGCGCTCGTTCGGTCCGGGGTACCGGGTCGGCCGTCTCCTTGCCGCCACCCCCGTCGTCACGATCGAGACCGCGGAGGGGCTGGCGGCCACCGGCACGATGCGCTACGTCCGCCTGGACGGCCGGCTGGACAGCCCGGATGACTTCCCGGATGACAACGATCGCCCGCTCGTCTACCGCCGCCGGCGACTCGAGCTGCGACGCGACGACGGCTGGACGGTCGTCGAGGAAGACGTCCAGGTCGTCCCGTTCGAGGTCCGCGAGGGGCTGGGCGTCGTGCCGATCGATGTCACCGCGCTCGGCGCCGAGCCGGACACGCTGGTCGTGCTCCCTCGTGAGTCGGCCGGGACGGCCGCCGACATCCCCGATCGGGTCCCGGCGGGCACCGCGCCGACGACCCCGGTCCGCTATCGCGTCGAGCAGATCTCCGCGGTCGAGCACGCCACGGTCCTCGGCGTGCCGGTCCGTCGCGACGACGGATCGACGGTCCTGACCGCCGGCCTCGGACGTCCGCTGATCCTGTCGACCCTCGAGCCGACCGAGGCGATGCAGCTGCTGGCCGGCGGCCGGCGCGGCCGGCCGATCGTGGCCATGGCGCTGCTGGCTGCCGGGATCGGGTTGGTCGTCAGCGGGCTGCTATGGGCCGTCGCGGGGACCGTCGGATCGGTCATCGCTCCGACGATCGCCTTCGCCGCGTCGCCCGAGGCCAGCCCGGTGACGGGTGGTGACACCCGCAGCGCCGGCGAAGGTCCGGGGCTGGTCGGCACGCCGCTCGTCGCGATCGGGATCGTCGTCCTGATCGGGGTGACCAGCGCCGTGGCGTCCTATGCCTACGTCCGGATGACCGCGGCTCGCCCCGACGGACCGCGCCCGCGGGACTGAGCGGGCACCGCCGTCCGGGGCGGTGCGCCCCGCGTACGTTCGTCCTATAGAGAAGAACTGTGAGGTTTCCTAGGCTGACGGAGTCAGTTCACATTTCCTCATGAAGACTGCCAACGTTGCTCATCGAACGCCCGGCGGATGCCACCCTCTCCGTTACCAAGGCGGCCCGATTGCTCGGCGTCCACCCCAACACCATCCGGGCGTGGAGCGACCAGGGTCGGCTTCGCTATTACCGGATCAATCCGCGCGGCGACCGGCGCTATCGGCTGGGGGATCTGCAGCGGTTCCTCGATGCGGCGGAGGGCAGCCCGATCAGCGGCCGGATCGAGCCGCACGAGGCCGACGTCATCTCGCTCGCGGCGGTCGCTCCCGGCCGGCGGATCCGCTCCCGGATCGAGGGGCGACGGCGGAGTGACGTGCGCCCGAGGCTCGTCGAGCGCGACGGACCGTCGGCCGCCGACGACGTGGCCCGGATGGCAACGTGGGCCGCGCAGCTCCAATCGATCCAGCAGCTCGGGAGCCGGCTGAATCGGCTGACCGTCGAGCGGGAGGTCGGGCTGGCGATCGCGACCGAGTTGCGCGAGCTCATCGACTATCACAACGTCCGGGTCTACCGGATCGTCGGCGACGACCTGGTGCCGGTCGCGTTCAGCGGCCAGGTCGGCGAGTACATCGACGAGACGCCGGAGCAGCTCCGGATCGGCGTCGGCGTCGGGATCACCGGCTGGGTGGCGGCCCACGGCGTGGCCCAGAACCTCGGCGACGCGGCGGCCGACCCCCGGGCGGAAACCATCCCGGGAACCCAGGAGGAGCTCGACGAGTCGATGCTCCTCGCGCCGATGACGTTCGACGATCAGGTCCTCGGCGTCCTGGTCCTGTCGAAGCTCGGGCTGGACCAGTTCAGCGACGACGACCTTCGCCTCCTCGAGATCTACGCCAGCTTCGCCGCCCAGGCGTTCGTCAACGCCGATTCGACCGAACGCCTGCGCGAGCAGTCGGCCATCCTCGAGCGCCAGCTGCGCAACCAGCGCGAGCTGCTCCAGATCACCGAATCGATCCTGACGACCCTCGACCCGCGGGCCGTCCTCGACCAGATCACGGATCGCCTCGGCAACCTCGTCCGCTACGACAACATCTCGATCGAGGTCTACGACCGGCGAGCGAACGTGCTCACGCCGCTCACCGCGCGCGGCGTCAACGCCGACGACTACCTGCAGCCTTGGGAGCCGGGCGAGACGGGCGTGGCCACGTGGGTGCTCCAGCACAACGAGCCACAGCTGGTCGTCGACGAGCTGGCCGACCCGCGGGTCCTCCAGTTCGACTCGACCGGGCCGGTCGACGGCAGCATGATCGTGGTTCCGCTGCGCGGGCGCGAAGGGGTGGCGGGCGTCCTGACCCTCGAGCGCCTCGGCCGGGCCGACCGCTTCAACGAGGAGGAGTTCGAGCTCGTCAAGCTGTTCGCGGCGCAGGTCTCGATCGCGCTCCACAACGCTGAGATCCACCGCGCCGTCGAGATCCGCGCCCGATCGGACGACCTGACCGGCTTGCTCAACCACGGCACGTTCCAGGAGTTCCTGGTCCACCAGGTCCGCGACTCGACCCAGTTCAGCCTGATCATGCTCGACCTGGACGACTTCCGGACGGTCAACAACGAGCTCGGCCATCAGGCCGGCGACCGGCTCCTGCGGGAGATCGCCGACGCGCTGCTGCGCGCCGGACGGGACACCGACCACATCTTCCGGTACGGCGGCGACGAGTTCACGATCCTCCTCCCGGGCACCGACGGCGCGGGTGCGCTGCGGGTGGCCGAACGCGCCCGCGATGCCGTGCGACATGTCGCCGAGCAGCCCGTCTGGGCGGCGGCCCGGACGGTCGTCTCCGCCTCCGTCGGCGTGGCGACGTTCCCGGTGGACGGCGGCGATGCCGAGGAGGTCCTGCTCGCGGCGGACCGTGCCTGCTACGTGGCCAAGCGGACCGGCAACGGCCGGATCGCGACCGCCGCCGAGGGCTTCGCGCTGGCCGCCGAGGTCACCCTCCAGGAACCGACGCCGGTCGATCCGCCGTCGATGGAGATCCCGACCGACTGAGATCGCGTAACCGCGCCGAGCCGAGTCGCGTCACACTGACGCTGATGAGGCGCCCTGCATCGAGCCCAGTCCCCCTCCTCGTCGCGAGCCTGGCGATCGCGATCGTGGCGGCCGCCTGCGGTCTCGGCGACATCCCGACCCGACCCCCGCGGAGCGCCACCCCCGAGACCCCCGGTCCCACCCCGACCCCGACGGTGGCCCCGTCGCCGACGCCCACGCCAGCACCGACCCCGAAGCCCGAGCCCACCCCGCTCGTCTACAAGGTCAAGGCGGGCGACAGCCTCCTGTCGATCGCCAAGAAGTTCAAGACCTCGGCCCGGAGCATCGCCTTCTGGAACCGGGCCAAGTACAAGAGCCTCGACCCGGAGAGCACGACCTACGATCCGAACCGGATCGAGATCGGCTGGCGCCTGACGATCACCCCCGGCGTGAAGATCGAGGATGGCGGCACGTCGACCGATGCCTCGCCGACGCCCGAGCCGTCGATCAGCCTCGGGCCGGCCGTCCTGCCGCCGGCCGACGGCTCGGGCCTCCTGGTCACCCACGGCTCGCGGGCATCGAATGCCGTGGCCCTCACCTTCGACCTCGGAGGGCCGCCCGAGACCGCGCTTCCGATCGTCCAGTGGCTCATCGACCAGCGGGTCGACGCGACGTTCTTCACTACCGGAGAGCTTGCCCAGAGCGACATGACCGCGCACAGCGTGCTCGCTCTCGTCGCGGCCCATCCGGACCTGTTCACGGTCGGCGACGGCGGCTGGACGACTGGTGACCTGACCGCGATGACGGCTCCGGCGATCGCCGACCAGCTGGTCAAGGCCGACGGCGTCATCTCGACGGCCGTCGGATCGACCACCAAGCCGATCTTCCGCCCAGCGGACGGTTCCCAGAACGCGACCGTCCGGTCCGCGGCCGCCGGCGCCGGATTCCCGTACGTGGTGCTGTGGGACATCGATGCGGACGACGCCGTGCCGGAATCCGGCGGAGGCGCGACCGCCGACGACATGATCACCAAGATCGCCGCTCGAGCCGCCGGCGGATCCATCGTCCGGCTGCATCTCGGCGGGCCGTACACCCTCGACGCGCTGCCGGGGATCGTCTCCGCCCTCAACGACGCAGGGCTCCACCCGGTGACGGTCTCGAGGCTCCTCGGGCTCTGACCCGCACCGCTATCCTCTGCCGATGGATCGCCCCCGGATCGTCGTGACCCTCGCCGTCGCCGCGGACCAGAAGGACCCGACGAACGCCGCGCAGAAGAACGAGCTGTACCTGGACGGGATCCGCCGCCACGGGGGCGAGCCGGTCCCGCTCGACGCCGAGACCGACCACGGGGTCCGGATCGAGCTGCTCGCCTCGATGGACGGCTTGTTGCTGTCGGGCGGTGCGGACGTCGATCCGGCCCGCTATGGCCAGGCGGTGCGCGGCTCGGTCGACATCGAACCCGATCGCGACGATCTGGAGGCCGAGGCGTGGGCGACCGCGTCGACGCGGGACGTGCCGATCCTGGGCATCTGCCGAGGGTTCCAGGCGATCAACATCTTCTCGGGCGGGACGCTCCTGCAGGACGTCGGCGGACACGTCGGCGCCGCCTGGGGGAAGGGGCCCGCCCGGATGCACGCGATGCGCCTGGTGCCCGGGACGCGGCTCGCCCGGATCCTGTCGCCGGCGAAGGTCGTCGGTGCGACCGAGGTGAACACGTACCACCACCAGGGCGTGCTGGCGAGCGGTCTCGCCCCCGGCCTGGTCGCCAACGCCTGGGCCGCCAGCCCGGCCGGGGACCTTGTCGAAGGCGTCGAGGCGGCGGATGGCCGGTTCCTGTTCGGGATCCAGTGCCATCCCGAGCGACGGGAGTCGACCCCGGCGGAGTTCGAGCGGTTGTGGGAGGTCTTCGTCGACGCCTGTCGTGGGCCCGCCGCTCGGCGCTGACCGGTCCGGTCTCCCGCGACACCAGCCCGGCTCACCCGACCGCTGCGGACCGGGGTCACATCCGACCGGCGGCGATGACCCGATCGAGGAACTGGCGGGTCCGGGCCTCTGCCGGCTCGCTGAAGATCCGATCCGGCGGCCCCTGCTCGAGGATGCGCCCGGCGTCGAGGAAGCCGACCCGATCGGCGATGTCGCGCGCGAACCCCATCTCGTGGGTGGCGATGATCATCGTCATCCCCGCAGCGGCCAGCTCGCGGACGACGTTGAGGACCTCCGCCACGAGCTCCGGGTCGAGGGCGCTCGTGATCTCGTCGAGGAGCATCAGGTCCGGTCGCATCGCCAGGGCGCGGACGATCGCGACCCGCTGCTGCTGACCACCGGACAGGCGGTCCGGGAACTCGTCGCGCTTCTCCGCCAGGCCGAACCGGGCGAGCAGCTCGGTCGCCTCCTCGGCCGCCCGCGCCGGTGGCGTCCGAAGGACCTTGCGCGGGGCCAGCGTGACGTTGTCGAGGACGCTCATGTGGGGGAACAGGTTGAACGCCTGGAAGACGATCCCGATCCTCCGGCGGATCCGGTTGACGTCCACCTTCGGGGCGGTGATGTCGACGCCGTCGATGAGGATCCGGCCCGAGTCGATCGGCTCGATGAGGTTGATGCACCGGAGCAGCGTCGACTTGCCGCTGCCCGACGAGCCGATCAGGCAGACGACCTCGTGGGGTGCCACGACCAGGTCGATCCCGCGCAGGACCTCGAGCTTGTCGAACGACTTTCGTAGACCCTCGATCCCGACCATCGGTCGACCGACCGTCGGAGCGACCGCGGTCTCGGGCTCGGTCACCGCGCGCTCGCCGCGCTGCGTCGCCGGTCCCGCGCGACCAGGACGTCGGTCAGCCGGGCCAGGGGGATGGTGACCAGCAGGAACACCAGTGCCACCACGATGTAGGGGGTGAAGTTGTAGCTGCCCGCGTTGCGGATCTGGGCCTGGCGGAAGATCTCGACGACGCCGATGTAGGACACCAGGACGGTGTCCTTCTGGAGCCCGATGAAGTCGTTCAGGAGCGGCGGGATGACCCGCCGCACCGCCTGCGGCACCACGACGTGGCGGAGCGCCTGGAAGCGCGACATCCCGAGCGACCGCGCCGCCGCGTCCTGGCTCGGGTGGATCGAGTTGATCCCAGCGCGATACACCTCGGACACGTAGGCCGAGTAGATGAGCGTCAGCGCGAACACCGCGTAGACGAACTCCGAGACGCCGGTGACGCCGAGCCCGGAGATCCCGAAGCCCAGGACGTAGATGATCAGGATCCCGGGCAACGCCCGGAAGACGTCGACATAGATCGTCGCCAGCAGCCGGACGGGGAAGAGGGCCGGGCCGGGCAGGCTGCGCAGCACCGCGATGACGAGCCCGAACCCCAGGATCAGGACCTCGGAGATGAGGAACAGCTGGACGTTGACCCAGAACGCCCGGACGATCAGCGGCGCGGAGTCCGCAAAGACCTTGCCGTTGAGGAACTGGCGCTGGACGTCGGGCCAGCCCGGGGCGTTGACGACGACGGCCGCGACCACCCCAAGGAAGAGGAGCGTGCTGACGAACGCGACGAGGGTCGAGCGCAACGCGCCCGACCCTCGGTCACGGCCGTATCGTCCCGATCCCCCGCCGCCGGGGATCCCGATGAGCAACCCGGAATCACCCGGACCGCCGGAGATCGCGCCGGCCATTCGGGCAGTCGCCTAGCGGGAGCCCGAGCGGATCACGGCTTGAGCACCGGGGTGCTCGTGGTGAACGGAAGGTACTGTTCGGCCAGGGCCTTGAGCGTCCCGTCGGTGGTCAACGCCGCGATCGCCGTGTTGAGGCAGGCGGTCAACGGGCTGCCCTTGGTCAGGGCCAGGCTGAAATGCTCGGGGGTGCCCTGGTCGAGCTGGCCGACGATGGTCGATTTGTCGATCTCGACGTTCGTCAGGAAGTCCGCCGTCGGAAGGTCGACGACGATCGCGTCGATCGCCTTCGTCTTGAGGGCCTGGATCGCCGCGTCGTTGGTGTCGTAGACCTTGGGATCCTTGGTCGGCTTGATGACATCGGTGATCGCCTGGTAGCTGGTGGTCCCGACCTGTGCGCCGAGGGTCGCGCCGGCGAGCTCGGAGATCGACGTCGCCTTCGCGATCGGGTTCGACTTGAGGGCCACGATCGACTGGTTGCCGAAGTAGTAGCCGTCGGTCAGGTCGACGTTGGCCGCCCGATCCGCGGTGTACCCGATCTGGTTGATGTCGAAGTCGTACGTCTTGGCCCCGGGGGCGATCGAATTGGCGAACGGGACCACGACCCAGCTCACGTCGGTCGGAGCGAACCCGAGCTGCTTGGCGACCGCATAGGCGACCGCGCTCTCGAAGCCCTTGCCGCTGTTCGGATCGCCCTGGTCCTTATCCCACGGCTCGGTGTTGCCACCGTCCTTGGGAGCGTAGTAGGGCGGGTAGGCGGGGTTGTCCGTCCCGACCGTCAGCTTGCCGGGGGCGACGAGCGTGAGGTTCGCCACTGCGCAGGCGTCGGGCGTCGGCGCCAGGGTGGGGCTCGGGGCGGCGACGCTCGGCGCGACCGAGACCGCCGTCGTGGGCGCCGCGCTGGCGACCGCCGCGGGGCTCGGGCTGGCTCCGGACGAGCACGCGCCGACGAGCGCAGCCACCACGGCCGTCGTCCCGAGGAGCAACGCGACCGAGCGCCGGCGGGAGGCGCGGCGGCCGGCGGTGGACGGCGAGTCGGTGGATGGCGTCCGGCCCGCCGGGGGCAGGTCGTCGGTTGGCTGGGTCATCGATCGATCTCCTCTGGTCCGGGAACCCGGAGAGTGTAATCGACCGCCAGACACGCCTGAAGCGGCGCCGGGAGGAGGATTCGGCGCCGCTTCAGGGGGTGGTATTCGACGGGTACTAGGGTCGAGACGCGCGACCGCACCTCGATGCGACGGTGGTGCTCAGTGTGGTCGTCCGCGCCCTCCGTCGTGCGGCCCCCACGCGCCCGTCTGGGCCAGTCGGCGGAGGAACAGCATGCGGTTGACCTCGATCAGCTTCCAGTGGATGTCGCTCACCGGGATGCCGCACAGGAAGGCCGTCAGGTTGGCGGCCTCACCAGGCAGGAGGCCCTTCGTCAGGAGGTGGCGGTAGGTCGCGAGGGTCGCCGTGTCCCGCCACGGGAAGTCCGGCTCGGGGGCCGTCAAGGGACGCGTCGACGGCGTGGAGGTGGCCGAGCCAGACGCGGCCGCGGAGGCCGCCGCGTCCACCCGCCACGAGCGCGCTGCCCGGGACGGATGTCCGGATACCCTGGTACCGCCGCTGCGCCGCCGATCGGCCATGGATCACGTTCCCCGACTCTCGCTCTCTGGGTCATCACTGCCCGCGCGAAGTCCGCTCCGGTGACGTTCGGAGAGGTCGCCCGTTAGGCCGACTGTCTGCCGAAGTCACGGTCGATTCGATGGGCCCTTCGTCCTGTCGGACCCGGTACTTCCGGCGACCCGCATGCCTGGCGCCGGCGCGCCGCCCGGACCGGTCTCCCGGCGTCCCCGGGCTAGACTCCATCCGTGAGAGTCCGGACCTTCGAGCTCCGCCTGGTCGCCCTCGCGTTGACCGCGCTGTGGTTCCTGGGCGCGCTGTATGTCGTCCTCGGCTATCGGCCGGGCGGACCGATCGACGGGCTGGTGGGCGTCGCGGCGGCGACCCCGATGGCGATCGCCCTGGCGGCGGTGTTCTGGCCCCCGGTCGCCCGGAGCGATCGGATCTTCACCGTCACGGTCTGGCTCGGGCTCGCTGCCGGGCTGCTGCTCGTGCCGTCGATCGGCGGCGTCCTCAACCAGCTCCTCGCCCGGGGCCCGCAGACGCTCGTGCCATCGCTCGAGGCGGCCTACCCGTGGCTGCTCGCCCTGCTGGCGACCTGCCTGTTCGCCGGCCTCGGGATCGCCCGCCGGACGCTCGGTGAGTCGGCCGTCCGACGGGCGCGGCTCGTCCGCGGCGTCGTGATCGGAGTGTGCCTGGCGACGGTGACGGGGTCGCTGTTCGCCGGCGCCGCGATCGCGAACGACCTGGCCCTCCGCGATCAGCCCGCTCTCAGCTCGCGGTTCGGTCCGGCCGGCGGCGATGCCCAGCCGCCACGCTGCGAGGACCCGCTGCTCAGCGGAACGACCGCGGAGCTGACCCTCCACCTGTCGGGCGACGTGGACGGCCGGCCGGCCGGCGCGGTGAGCCTGGCGGGCGAACGAGCCGGCGTCGACGTGCGCTGGACGGCGGATGTCGCCACCGACCTCGACCTCGGCCGGTACGGGGTCGCGCGGGTCGGGACGCAGGCATGGACGCGTGCCCCGGGTCGGGGCTGGACCTCCGCCGTGCCGTCGGTCGCCGATGACGCGCTCCTCGACGGGCAGGTCCTGACCACGGCGCTGGCCGACGGCGTCCGGGCGACCGCCGAGAACCGGGGCGTCGAGTTCGTCGAGGGCGCGCGCGGACGTCACTGCCGCGTCGCCGTCGACGGTCCGACGTTCGTGGCCGCCTTCCCGCAGGTTCGCTGGCTCGTGGGGGACGATACGCTTCGCCGATGGCGCGGCCAGCTGGACTACTGGGTCTTCACCGACGGCGAGCTGGGACGCGTGTCGGGGAGCATCAATGGCCCGGCCGATGCGTTCGGGATCTCCGGCATCCAGGACACGATCCGGGTCGAGCTCACGGCGACCGATCGAGATGCGGTTCGTTCGATCGTCAAGCCCGCCGGATGACGCGATGATCGACGACGAACGGGACCGCCTGAGCGCCAAGCGGGATCGCACCGCACGCTTCTATCGGGTGGTGGCCTTCCTCGAGGGCCGCGGCGAGCGCGGCGCCACGCCGGCCGAGATCGCGCGGGCGGTCGGGATGTCCAAGCGGACCGCCTACCGGGACCTGATCGCGATCCAGGACGAGCTGCAGCTGCCGATCTGGGAGGCGGACGGCCGGTACGGGATCGACGAGAAGGGTCTCCTCCCGGCGCTCCACCTGACCCAGGCCGAGGCCATGGCGGTCTTCCTGTCGGCGCGGTTGATGGCTCGCTACTCGGACGACTACGACCCCGATCTCGCGGCGGCGTTCCAGAAACTGGCGTCCGGCCTGCCGGAGGTGCTGGCGGCGCACGTCCAGGAGACGTTCGACCTCATGTCGCGTCGCGCTCCCGAGGCGCCAGGCGAGCGGACGATCAACCAGCGGCTGACCCGCGCCTGGGCCGAGCGACGGGTGGTCGAGGTGACGTACCGCGGCGGGACGTACGATCCGGCGAAGGGGACCCGGACCGCACGGGTCCGGCCGTACCTCATCGAACCGTCGATCGCGACCCGCGCCCTGTACCTCATCGGCTGGGACGAGACGCGCGGTGCGATCCGGACGTTCAAGCTCGAGCGGATCGAGGCGGTCGCGCTGACCGCCGACACGTTCGAGGCGCCGCCCGAGGGCTCGATCGAGGAGACGTTCGCGACGGCCTGGGACATCATCGCGGACCTGCCCGTGGTCGAGGTCGTCCTGCGCTTCTCGCCGTCGATCGCCGCCCGGGTCCGCGAGACGCGCTGGCATCCGAGCGAGCGGCTGGAGCCGGCGGACGACGGATCGCTGACCTGGCGCGCCCGCCTGTCGGGGACGCTCGAGATCCGCAGCTGGATCCTGGGTTGGGGCGCCGACGTCGAGGTCCTCGCGCCGCCGGAGCTGCGGACCGAGATCGCGACGATCGTCAGGGCCGCGGCGGCCGCCTACCCGTGACGGGGTGACGGATGCCGGACATTCGGTTACCCTACCTATCCCATGCAGAGTGCCCCTGCTGCACGCGTCCGGCGCGGTCTCGCCGCGTTCGCGGCCGTCGTTGTCCTCACCGCGATCACCATCAGCGTCCCGGCCCCGACGCGCGCCGCGGTCGACACGTCGATGGAATCGAGGATCCGTTCCTGGCTGAACCACGACCGAGCCCTCCACGGCTTGCGCGCACTCCGCGCCGACAGTCGGCTCGACGTCCTGTCGGGGGACCGAGCGGTCTGGATGGCGTCCAAGGGCCAGCTCACGCACAACGGGCTCGACGGCTCCGCGTGCAGCGCGATGTCGAAGCGGTCGATCTACTGGTATCGCTGCGGCGAGGACATCGGCTGGACGAACGCCAACTGGGGGCTCGCCTCGGCCAAGTACATCTACAACCTGTGGCGCCACAGCCCCACCCACTGGGCCCTGATGATGTCGTCGAAGTTCAACTACGTCGGGATCGGGGTCGCCCGGCGGAGCGACGGGTCGACGTATTCGTCGCTGGTGTTCCTCGAGGGGCCCGACCGGACCCGACCGATCGCCCATATGCGGGGGAGGACGGTCAGCGGACGGAACATCAAGTGGACCTGGTCCGCGACCGACATCAGGCTCCAGACGCACACCGCCGGGATCAAGAGCTACAACGTCGAGTACCGGGTCGACAACGGGGCCTACGTCCAGATCCGCACCAACACCCTGAAGACGTCGCTGAGCCTGCTCAGCCGGCCGCGCGGCCATTGGTACACGGTCCGGGTCCAGGCCAAGGACCGTCGCGGGAACCTGTCGGGCTGGACGCACGGTCTGCGCGCCTGGGTCCCCTGACGCACCCCTGATGGGCCGCCATCCGTTCGCGGCGGTCAACCTCATCAGCGACCCGATCCACGGCTACATCGAACTCACGAAACGACTCGAGCCGAGCGTCGCCGATGCCGTCGGGCTGGGCCATGAGGACGCCGCGGAGGAGGACCTCCTCGACACCGCCTGGCTCCAGCGGCTGCGCCGGATCAGCCAGCTCCAGAGCGCCCGGTGGGTCTTCCCGACGGCCGAGCACAGCCGGTTCACCCACGGCCTCGGGGTGATGCACGAGGCTGGCCTGTGGGCGCGCCAGCTCTACCCGTCGCTCCGCGTCGCCCTGTCCGAGCTCGCCGGCGAGCCCATCCCGTCGGAGGGCCTCGTCGTCGAGACGCTCCGGGTGGCCGGCCTGCTCCACGACGTGGGGCACGGCCCGTTCGCCCACTTCTTCGACGATCACGTCCTCGACCGTTTCCCGGCGCCCGACGACCGGCGACGTCCCACGGCGAAACGTCTCAGCCATGAGGATCTGTCCCAGCTCATCATCGAGCGCGAGCTGGCCGGGCTGATCGGTGGGCTGCGACGGGCCCCGGGGACCGTCCCGGAACGCGACGCATTCGGCTCCGGCGAGGCGATCGACCCGCGTTGGGTGGCGTTCCTCGTGTCGAAGCCGGCGCTCGCGGATGCCTCGATGCCGCGCTGGGTGCGCTGGCTCCAGCCGCTCCTGTCCGGGGTCTTCACCGTCGACAACCTCGACTACGTCCGGCGCGACGCCTACCTGACCGGCGTCGCGATCGGACCGGTCGACGTCGAGCGGCTGCGCCGCTACTCGTTCATCGGGGATCGCGGTCTGACGCTCTACGAGCCGGGCATCGGCGCCCTCGAGATGTTCCTGACCGCCCGACTGTTCATGTATCGGCAGGTCTACTTCCACCGGACGGTCCGTGCCATCGACCTCGACCTGTCGGAGGTGTTCGGCCCGAGCATCGTGGCGATCTTCGGTGACCGGTCGCCCGTCGACGCCCTGTCGGCCTACGCCGACCTCGACGAGTACGCCCTGCTCCACCAGGCCGCCCTATGGGCTCGCGGCGAGGCCGTCGCGGCCGCGCCGGCACCGGGGGACGGGACGGTCACGGCCACTGTGGCGGATGCCTGGCGCGGGATCCTGCTCCGCCGGCCGCGGTGGCGCGCCGACGCCGAGCTGCGCGCGGAGTACGAACCCGACGGCTATCCGACCGCGCTCGTCGATTCGCTCGGACCCGCCCAGCCGGGTCGCGTCGCGATCGACCTGGCGATCGTCGATGCGCGGCCGGCGGACGCGACGGCGACCGACTCGCTGCTGGCCATCGAAGGCCAGGACGGCCGGCTCGCCCCACCGTTGTCGCGGTCCTTGGCCCGCCTGCCGGCCTACTCGCTGATCGCGCGGCGGTACGTCCGGACGGACGGCTGAGCTAGGGCGCCGGCGCGGGCGACGGCGACGGCAGGGGGAACGGCCCGGCGGTCTTGCCATGCGGCATCGGCGGCAGGACCAGCTGCGGGTCGATGCGGGCGATCTCGAGGCGCGGGTACTTCGTCCGGATATGGACGGCCGGCTGCAGCTCGAACCGCGTCGGATCGAGCGGGCTGAACAGGCCGTAGTGGACATGACAGCCGGTGGCGTACCCGGTCCTGCCCTCCCAGCCGATCTGGTGGCCGGCCCGGATCCACTGGCCCGCCTTGACCGAGACGGCATTCAGATGGGCGTAGATGCTCCGATAGCCGTTGCCGTCGTCGATGATCACGGTGATGGGCAGCGCTCCCCAGCGATGCAGCGTGTTCATCCGGTGGGTGAACGCGGCGAGCGAACCCACCCAGCCGATCCAGGGATCGAACCGGCGCCCGGCAGCCACGACGAGGCCATCGTGAGCGGCCACGACCTTGTCGCCGCAGAACGAGGCGATATCGATGCCGTCGTGGAACGGCTGCCCACCGACCACCAGCTCGCCGAGCGGGCTCGGACCGAACGGGCTCGTGATGAAGCCGTTGGTGAGCGGCCAGCGATAGCCGGTCAATGTCCGCGGGTCGGCGGGAGCGGGGCCGTCGCCGGCTCGCCCGGGCGCCACCGTCGGGGGGACCAGGACGATCTCCGACGTCAGGTCGACCGGGCTCAGCGTGGGTTCGGGAGCGGGCGTCGGGTCCGGGGAGACGCTGGGCTGGGGGGACGGCGTCGGCTCGGGCGACGCCACTCCCTCGGATCCCGTCGACGGGACGACGGCGGCAGGCGTTCCATCTGCGGGCAGCACCGCACCCACCGGCACCGGGCTGCGTGCGTAGTCGGCGATCGACGGCCAGGAGAGGACGGCGGCGCCACCGAGGATCAGCGCGGCGATGGCGATGAGGGACTGGCGTCGCACTGCCGGTTCTTACCCTATCCCGCGTCCGACCGCAAGTCAGGCCGACCGCCCGATGCGGTTTACATCGCGCTTACGCACGAGCGGGTCAGGGCGATGGCCGGTCACGGCGCTCGCGACCGATGCTCGCGGACATTCGGCGGTCGATGCGGACCCTCCTGGGTTCCGCGGGCCGCCCCGGGAGTCATCGAGATGATCGATCGGATCGCAGCCTTCGGGGCCCGGCGGATCGCCGTGGTGGTCCTCGCCGTCGGCCTCGTCGGGATCGTCGCCGTTCCCACGATCCTGGCCAGCTCCGCCCCTCCGCCGGCACCCACCGCGCAGTCGCTCGCGCCCGACCAGGCGGCCCAGCCGGCTCGGCTCGGGCGGATCGTCCGCGGCGACGTCACGATCCTGAAGCGGGACGGGACGACGGCCGACGCCCACTTCGAGCGCGGCGAGATCACCGCCAAGACCGCCGACTCGGTCACGGTCACCGGCGCCGACAAGGTGTCGACGACGTTCGGCGTCGGACCGACGACGCGCATCCGCGTCGAGCGGAAGGCCGCCACGATCGCCGATCTCAAGGTCGGTGACCTGGTCCTCGCCGTGGAGGCGAAGGCCGGTTCGACCGACGCCTTGCTGATCCGCGTGCGGCCGACCAAGGCGGCCCCCACCGCTCCCTGACCTCGGGGTCCTCGCGGGCCGGCTCGGGGGGCCGCCCGCGAGGGCACGCCCGGATCCTCGCGAGACCCGTGGACCCTCCGAGTCGAGGCCGTAGAATGTCGCTCCGCGCGCCCGTAGCTCAGTGGATAGAGCGACTGACTTCGGATCAGTAGGTCGGGGGTTCGAATCCCCTCCGGGCGCGCCAGGAGCCAGTCCAGGTTCGCGTCTCGGCGAAGGGCAAGGTTCGACCTGAGCAGGCGCCGATGGAGTGGGTCTTCTCAACTCGTCAAGCGGTCTCGCAGATCCCGTAGCTCGACGCGCCAGTTCGCGTCGTCATCCGACTCGGCCCACAGGTCCCTGAGCTCGGAGCCTGCGACGATCCGGGCGACCGAGCGGAGAGCCACCGGTGCAAGCGTCTGCCATGGCAGGTCGCTGTGCGTTCGGACCCAATCGGCGACCCCATCGGGCAGTCCGGGGACGGGATGTCCAAGACCTGCTGCAACGACCTCGGACGCCGCGATCGCAGCCTGACATGTTGTCGCGTCCGGATCGCGACTGGCCTCGACGGCGTCAAGCGCGCGCTCGATCACGCGCTCGTCGGCATCGGGCGTCAGCTGATAGGTCCAATCGCCAGCATCGTCGTTGTCGAACGGCCCTGAGCCCCAAGCGCCCATCGTTGCCTCCTGTACGTTGACCGCCCTCAGCCGAGCTTCAGAGCGGTGTACTCCAGGCGCGCGGGATGGTCGGCCGGCATCGCGCTCATGTACTGGGGAAACTCGCTGAGGTCCCGGTTCCAACGGTAGCGGCCGGTCAGGAAGAGCTTGAGGTTCTGGATCCGGCCGAGCGGGTCGAGGTCCAGGTCCCTGACCCGGCCGAACGTGAGGAACTCGATCGACAGATGATCGGCCAAGGGCCAGAGGCTCGCGATGCCTGCCTGATCGAAGACGTCGAGCAGTCGGAGTCGGGGTAGCTGCGCCGCCCACTCGACCGTCGTGATGTGGCGCAGACCGGCGATCTCCACGACCTGCAGACGGGACAGGAGCTCGATACCTTCCAGTGATACCAGGTTCGGCGCGGCGTCGAGGCTGAGCCTTCCCAGCGTCGGCGCGAGCGCCCCGGCGCCGGCCAGGCTGGTCAGCCGGCCACTCAGCGCCAGACTCCGGATGTGCAGCGCGCCGAGCGGTACGAGATCGTTCGGCCGGTAGCGCCCGATGGCGAGCGTTTCGAGGGCCGGATGACCGGCGAACATCGTGTTGAGGCCGCCGCCGTCCTTGGGGCACTCGATGACGGCGAACGCGTCGAGCTTCGGGAAGGCCGCGAAGTCGATCCGGCCACCCCAGGTCCCGGTGAAGAACAGGCTGCGCAGGTTCGGCAGCTCATGGATCGGTGCCACGTCCGGCGGGTCGCTGCTGACGACGAGGAACTCGAGTTGCGGCACGTTTCGCAGGAACGACAGATCCCGTTGGAACGTGACCAGCGACCTGACTCCGCGCGCCTTGATCTCGGCGACGAGCTCGTCTGGATCCGGGTTCCCGAAGGCGACCCAGCGACCGCCCGCCTCGATCTCGCGGCGGTGTGTCCGCGAGATCGGGTTCAGCTCGCCGCGCTGGACCAGCAGGCTCATCGAGTTCTGGGGGTGGTGGAGCGCCCTCGCACGACGTGACCTTCTGGCTCCGCGGAGGGCACGTCAAGACCGAGCGTCTTGCCCGCTCCTGTGAGCTGGATCTGTTTCGCGAGTGCATAGGCGACCTGCCGATCGTCGTCATCGGCGGCGAACACCCGGCCGATGACGAGGGCGGAGCGATGCGGCAGCTCGATCCGGGTCATCCCCGCTGGCACACTCCCAGTCCACGTCCGCTCGCAGAGGAGGAAGTCACCGGCGTCGGTCCCGGTCGTCCGCTTCCCGACATAGGCGACGTTGGCGCCACTGGTCGGGTCGGTGAACTGCACGCTGTAGTACCGTCCCGCCATCTCGGGCACATGCAACACGCGCGGCCTCGCCTCCAGGTCGAGCCAGCCGCCGAGATAGACGAGATCGTCGGTACCGACCGCCATCAGGCTGCCGCTCGAGGCGGACTGGGAGGAGCGGTCTGGCACGGCGTACAGGGTGTTGATGGGGATCGGGCCGCCGCCGAACCCGCGTCGGACGATCGCGCGCTTGAACCCGCCGACCGTGATCTGCGGCCAGAAGTAGATGAAGACGAACGTCCCGACCAGCCACACGACGACGGCCGCCACCACCAGCGGGATGATCGCCTCCACGCCGCGAGCGAGCCGCTGGGCGACGACCCACGCGAAGATCAGCAGGATGACCGCGGTCATGGGGTAGGCGTATCGCAGGATCAGGCGATTCACGTCACGAGACCCTGACGATCGGCGGCACGTCGTAGCTGCCGTCCAGGATGGCTGCGCCGGGCAGGTAGGCGCGGAGCATCAGCTTGAATTTGCCGGTCGGTGTCGGCAGCCAGTTCTGCCTTTGCCCGCTCGGAGCCTGCGACTGGAGCAGGATGTCGACCGAACCATCGGGTTTCGTCACGAGGCCCGAATGATCATCCACGCTTGACCGTCCGGTCGGACTGCTCACCATGTACCCGATGGTGTCCGTCGCGGTGAGCGACCAGAAGGCGTCATTCGGCGGGAGATGCCCCGGCGGGAAGTGCAACCGGTACGCGTGCTCGCCAGTGAGTCTCTTCCCTGTGCTGTCCACGCTCGTCGTCCAATACGCGGCCTCTTCGAAGACGTTGACGACCGGCAGCGCCTTCTGCGATGCGGCGCGCACGAGTAGCCCGTTGCCAGGCTGACCGGCCTTGCGGATCGAGCTCCAACCGTTGACGGTCGTCGTCTCCGCCTTCGCCACCGAGTCCAGGATCAGGATCGTCGTCAGGAACGCCAGGGTGGCTCCGATGATCACGCCCTGGACGACACCAGAACTCGCCACCCAGGACAGGATGCCACTCATGGGAATCTAGCCGTAGCGAGGCGGCGCCTCGGCCAGGTGTTCCGCCACCATGATCGTGACGAGATGCGGGAAGCCTGACGGCGGGTCCGGGATGACGGACGCGTCGATGACCCTGAGCCCATCGACCCCATGGACGTGCCCGGTTGTGTCGACGACATCGCCGGCGTCGGGTGACGGACCCATCCGGCACGTCCCGACGACATGCGGTAGGGAGTAGGCGCTGGTGACGACGCGTTCGCGGAGCCCGCTTGGCCGCGAGGGAGTCGCCGGGGCGGGTTCCTCCGCGAGCGCTCGGATCGCAGGGTGGTTGGCGATCTCGAGGCCCAGCTCGTAGCCCTCCGCCAAGCGATCGACATCACGCTCGGCGCGGAGACCGGGCAGGAAGATCCGCGGCGGGTCGAGCGGATCCGCCGATCGCAGGCGGACGGACCCACGTGACTCGGGCTTGAGGAGGATCGGGTCGAGGTAGAGCCGCCCATCGTCCTCTGATGGCTCGTGGACCCAGAACATGAGGTCGGGCGGCCCGTCGGCGGACTGGCTGGAGCTCCGATACGTCGCGATGGTGTGACGCAACACCTCGCACACGGCGTCACCGCCGAAGCCGGCGTCGAGGTCGGCCCCAGGATGATCGGCCAGGTTCTGGCCGACGCCCGGCAGGTCGACGACGACATCGATCCCCATCTCGCGTAGGTGCGCCGAAGGTCCGACACCCGACCGCATGAGGAGCAGCGGGCTGCCATAGGTACCTCCACATACGATCACCGAATCCGCGGCGATCTCCGTACCGTCGACGAGCCGGACACCAGTCGCGCGGCCGCGTTCGAAGAGGACGTTGTCGACCGGCTTGCCTGAGTCGATCCTCAGGGACGCCGGCCGCGCCTCAGGTTGCAGATATGCCTGGAGCGTCGTGAGGCGGCGGCCGCCTATCGTGCTCATCGGCATCGGGCCCGCGCCGACGGCGTCAGGTGCATTGTGGTCCTCGATGGTCGGGAAGCCGAGATCGGAGAAGGCCTCGACCGCCGCCTCGTGGATCGCCGAGCGGCGCCGCGTGCGATAGCGGTCGATCGTGATCGGTCCAGCCTTGCCGTGCCACGGCTGATCGCCGAAGTCGGCGTCGGCCTCGACTCGCCGGAACGTCGGAAGGACCTCTGCGAAACTCCAGCCGGGATTGCCGCGAGCAGCCCACGCATCGAAGTCCGCTCGATGACCGCGCACGGCGAACCGAGTCAGCCAGGACGTTCCCCCGAGGAGCCTTCCCCGTCGCACCTTCGCGGGTTCGCCGTCTGCGCCCGGCTCGGATTCGTAGCCCCAGTCGGTCGTCCAATCGGGTCCCTGGGGATTCCGCCAGCCGTCGAGGAGTGCCGGGCCGACGCGGTCGCCCAGGTCTGGCCCGGCCTCAAGGAGCAGCACGGTCCGACCACCATCGGCGAGCCGGCGCGCCAGGACGCAACCGGCGGCGCCGCCGCCCACGATCACGACGTCGACGAGGTCACGGGTCACGCGTGATCAGGTCGGCACTCGACGTCCTTGGGAGTGCGACGCGGTCGTCAGTGCTCGACGATCTGGTCGAGCCTGGCGGCCTCATCGACCCAGGCCGCGATCTCGGACTCGCTCGGGGTCCGGCGGACGATGCCGGGCCGAGCCGCGATCACTTCCTGGATCGTGATCGCGAGGTTGGCTGGGTTCCGCAACGCGAGTTCCGCCGGAGAGCCCACGCCGGCCGCCTCGAGCAGGTCGCTGTACTGTGGGCCGACCCCCGGGACCCGCATGAGATCGACCTTGTCGACCCACTCGCGGATGCGCTGGCTGCTGATCCCCGTCTGCTCGGCGATCTTGTCGCGGTCGTATGGCTTGGCGCCTGCCCGGAGCAGGTCGTCGGTCGTCTTGATGCCGACCGTGGCGAGCTTCTCGGCGTAGGCGGGACCGATCCCCTCGACGTCCTCGACGTTCGGGTGATGGGCGGCGACGGGCTCGTCAACGGTGGAGGCCGCCGCGACCGCGACCGGCGCGTCGACCGGCTTCGGAGCGACCGTCGTGGCCGCCATCGACGAGGCGACCGCCACAGGCGCTGCGACGGGCGCGGGTGCCGCGACGGGCGCGGGTGCCTCCGTCGTCGGCTCCGCCTCGCCGAACGCCGCCTTGACCTCGGCGGTGCTCAAGTACCACAGGATCAGCACCGGCATGACCGCCATCCCGAACGCGACGCCCGTCCCCGGGAACTGGAACATCGCGAGGACCGCCTCGAACAGGGCGAAGCCGGCGATGATCTGTGCGAAGAGCCGGGCCCACGGCTGAAGCGCCCAGAGTCCGACCGCCGCAAGCAGCCAGATGATCCCCGTGGCGACGGCGAGCCAGCCCCAGAGTCCGACGTGTTCGAAGACCGGCAGGTCACCGAGTGCTCCGAACCAGTCGAAGCCGATGACCCGAAGGCCGAAGAACAGGAAGCCGAAGCCCGCGAGGGCCGCGAAGAATCCTAGGATCGAGATCAGGATCGGCGGGTTCTTCATCCTGTGTGCCTCCAAAGCCTGAGAGTCCGTCGCCAGGGCCCGGCCGTGATCGATGTCGTTGGCCCAGACGCGGCGGTTACCCGTGACGGCGTGATCAGGCAGCAGGATAGCTCATGCCTCGTCCCATTTCGCAGAGGAACGAGCCCCTCCGGGCCGTACCGGAGAGGCTCGTCTTCGTTCAGGTGCGCGATCGGCACGAGGCGGTCGCGGCGGGTCAGCGCTCCGAGATGTGGCCCCACTGATCCATCACCAGCTCGGGCGTCTTGTGACCGATGTGGCCCCACTGGTCGACGGTCTGGTCGGCCTTGTAGACCACGTGGCCCCACTGGTCGGTCGTGAGCTCGGGCGTGACGTGACCGACATGGCCCCACTCATCGACGGTCTGCTCGGACGCGGCCGTACTGACCTGGACCGGGGCGGCCGGCGCAGGCGCCTTCGCTCCGGCTCCGGTCGGTGCGACGCACCCGACGACCAGGATCGCGCTCGCGATCAGGCCGATGGGGCTGAGCCGGAGTGTCGTCTTCAGCGTCGTGTTCATCGTGGTTCCCCCCTGTCATCTCAAGGCCGTCGAGGCCTTGTCGATGGCCACATGCTGGTTCCGGGTCCTCCGTCGATGTGACCGGCGCGCCGACGCACCGCCGGTAAGTCGCCAGACCGGTCACCTGTCGTGCGGCAGCCGTTCCGGGAGTCGCCGGCGGCACGTTCGACCGGCGCAGGCGCCTTGAAGCGGTCGGCACCGACAGGCTGACACCGATGCAGGCGGCGACGGCCCTTGACGTTGCGCGGATGATCGGCCGAGGGGTCTCGGCGGCCGAACGCGCGGGCCTTCCCGCTGCCGGTCGGCCGATCCGAGGACTCGGTCCGCGAGTGAGGCGCCGCCATCGACGACATCCACCTGGTGGGCGATCTCCGATGACACTACCGACCGGTCCGGCCGTCGTCTTCCTGTTCACCGATATCGAAGGATCGACGCGGCTCGAACGCTCCGTCGGTTCGGTGCCCTGGGCGGGTGTGGTCGGCCGCCATGACCAGATCCTCCGGGCAGAGATCGAGAGCCGGGGCGGCGTCGTGGTCAAGACCGAGGGCGATGCGTTCTTCGCCGCCTTCGAGGGTCGATCCCGGCGATCACGGCCGCGGCGGCGGCGCAGCGTGCCATCGCGACCGAGTCATGGGCGAAGGACCTGGCACTCCGGGTCCGGATGGGCCTCCATCTCGGCGACGGACGCCTCCGCAGCGGTCGCGGCACCGGCGAGCCGGAGGACTACGTCGGGATCGATGCGAACTACACGGCCCGCATCGCCGCGGCCGCGAACGGCGGGCAGATCGTCCTCTCGGACGCGCTCGTCGGGACGTTGCCGCGGGACCTGACGTCTGCCCGGGATGGGCGACGTCGTGCTCGTGGACGACGGCCGTCGGGCGGTCAAGGACTTCGACGAACCCATCGTGTTGTATCGGCTCGTCGTCCTCGGCGCCGCGGACGACGACCGTCCGCTCCGGACCACCGAGGTCCCCTCGAACTGCCTGGCGACGTGACCTCGTTCGTCGGCCGGCAGGATGAGAGCGCTGCGCTCGGCGACGCCCTCCGCGAGAGCCGCATCGTGACGCTGACCGGTCCCGGCGGGAGCGGCAAGACGCGGCTGGCCCTGGCGACGGCTCGGTTGATCCTCGATCGCTTCCCGCACGGGGTCTGGTTCGTCGACCTGGCGGCCGTCC
>CAVVNZ010000004.1:0-252901 GCA_963749735.1 uncultured Chloroflexia bacterium | reverse complement strand
CGGCATCGCGCTCATGTACTGGGAAACTCGCTGAGGTCCCGGTTCCAACGGTAGCGGCCGGTCAGGAAGAGCTTGAGGTTCTGGAAGTCCGGCCGAGCGGGTCGAGGTCCAGGTCCCTGACCCGGCCGAACGTGCAGGAACTCGATCGACAGATCAATCGGCGAAGGGCCAGAGGCTCGCGATGCCTGCCTGATCGAAGACGTCGAGCAGTCGCAGTCGGGCTCCCGCGCCGCCCACTCCACACCGAGTTTCTTGCGTGATGTGGCGCAGACCGGCGATTTCTACGACCTGCAGACGGGACAGGAGCTCGATACCTTCCAGTGATACCAGGTTCGGCGCGGCGTCGAGGCTGAGCCTTCCCAGCGTCGGCGCGAGCGCCCCGGCGCCGGCCAGGCTGGTCAGCCGACCACTCAGCGCCAGACTCCGGGTATGGGCGGCAGCGCGCCGAGCGGTACGTACTCGTTCGGCCGGGAGCCCCGATGGCGAGCGTTTCGAGGGCCGGATGACCGGCGAACATCGTGTTGAGGCCGCCGCCGTCCTTGGGGCACTCGATGACGGCGAACGCGTCGAGCTTCGGGAAGGCCGCGAGCTCGATCCGGCCACCCCAGGTCCCGGCGAAGAACAGACGGCGCAGGTTCCGCAGCTCATGGATCGGCGCCACGTCCGGCGGGTCGCTGCTGACGACGAGGACTCGAGTTGCGGCACGTTTCGCAGGTACTACAATCCCGTTGGAACGTGACCAGCGACCTGACTCCGCGCGCCTTGATCTCGGCGACGAGCTCGTCTGGATCCGGGTTCCCGAGGCGACCCAGCGACCGCCCGCCCGATCTCGCGGGCGGTGTGTCCGCGAGATCGGGTTCAGCTCGCCGCGCTGGAGCAGAGGCTCATGGAGTTCTGGGGGGTGGTGGAGCGCCCTCGCACGACGCGACCTTCTGGCTCCGCGGAGGGCACGTCAAGACCGAGCGTCTCGCCCGCTCCTGTGAGCTGGATTTGTTTCGCGAGTGCATATGCGACCTGGCGGTCGTCGTCATCGGCGGCGAACACCCGGCCGATGACCAGGGCGGAGCGATGGGGCATCTCGATCCGGGTCATCCCCGCTGGGACGCTCCCAGTCCACGTCCGCTCGCAGAGGAGGAAGTCACCGGCGGCGGTCCCGGTGGTCCGCTTGCCGACATAGGCGACGTTGGCGCCACTGGTCGGGTCGGTGAACTGCACGCTGTAGTACCGTCCCGCCATCTCGGGCACATGCAACACGCGCGGCCCCGCCTCCAGGTCGAGCCAGCCGCCGAGGTAGACGAGATCGTCGGTACCGACCGCCATCAGGCTGCCGCTCGAGGCGGACTGGGAGGAGCTGTCTGGCACGGCGTACAGGGTGTTGATGGGGATCGGGCCGCCGCCGAACCCGCGTCGGACGATCGCGCGCTTGAACCCGCCGACCGTGATCTGCGGCCAGAAGTAGATGAAGACGAACGTCCCGACCAGCCACACGACGACGGCCGCCACCACCAGCGGGATGATCGCCTCCACGCCGCGAGCGAGCCGCTGGGCGACGACCCACGCGAAGATCAGCAGGATGACCGCGGTCATGGGGTAGGCGTATCGCAGGATCAGGCGATTCACGTCACGAGACCCTGACGATCGGCGGCACGTCGTAGTCGCCGTCCAGGATGGCTGCGCCGGGCAGGTAGGCGCGGAGCATCAGCTTGAATTTGCCGGTCGGTGTCGGCAGCCAGTTCTGCCTTTGCCCGCTCGGAGCCTGCGACTGGAGCAGGATGTCGACCGAACCATCGGGTTTCGTCACGAGGCCCGAATGATCATCCACGCTTGACCGTCCGGTCGGACTGCTCACCATGTACCCGATGGTGTCCGTCGCGGTGAGCGACCAGAAGGCGTCATTCGGCGGGAGATGCCCTGGCGGGAAGTGCAGGCGGTACGCGTGCTCGCCACTGAGCTTCTTCCCTGCGCTGTCCACGCTCGTCGTCCAGTAGGCGGCCTCTTCGAAGACGTTGACGACCGGCAGCGCCTTCTGCGATGCGGCGCGCACGAGTAGCCCGTTGCCAGGCTGACCGGCCTTGCGGATCGAGCTCCAACCGTTGACGGTCGTCGTCTCCGCCTTCGCCACCGAGTCCAGGATCAGGATCGTCGTCAGGAACGCCAGGGTGGCTCCGATGATCACGCCCTGGACGACACCAGAACTCGCCACCCAGGACAGGATGCCACTCATGGGAATTTAGCCGTAGCGAGGCGGCGCCTCGGCCAGGTGTTCCGCCACCATGATCGTGACGAGATGCGGGAAGCCTGACGGCGGGTCCGGGATGACGGACGCGTCGATGACCCTGAGCCCATCGACCCCATGGACGTGCCCGGTTGTGTCGACGACATCGCCGGCGTCGGGTGACGGACCCATCCGGCACGTCCCGACGACATGCGGTAGGGAGTAGGCGCTGGTGACGACGCGTTCGCGGAGCCCGCTTGGCCGCGAGGGAGTCGCCGGGGCGGGTTCCTCCGCGAGCGCTCGGATCGCAGGGTGGTTGGCGATCTCGAGGCCCAGCTCGTAGCCCTCCGCCAAGCGATCGACATCACGCTCGGCGCGGAGACCGGGCAGGAAGATCCGCGGCGGGTCGAGCGGATCCGCCGATCGCAGGCGGACGGACCCACGTGACTCGGGCTTGAGGAGGATCGGGTCGAGGTAGAGCCGCCCATCGTCCTCTGATGGCTCGTGGACCCAGAACATGAGGTCGGGCGGCCCGTCGGCGGACTGGCTGGAGCTCCGATACGTCGCGATGGTGTGACGCAACACCTCGCACACGGCGTCACCGCCGAAGCCGGCGTCGAGGTCGGCCCCAGGATGATCGGCCAGGTTCTGGCCGACGCCCGGCAGGTCGACGACGACATCGATCCCCATCTCGCGTAGGTGCGCCGAAGGTCCGACACCCGACCGCATGAGGAGCAGCGGGCTGCCATAGGTACCTCCACATACGATCACCGAATCCGCGGCGATCTCCGTACCGTCGACGAGCCGGACACCAGTCGCGCGGCCGCGTTCGAAGAGGACGTTGTCGACCGGCTTGCCTGAGTCGATCCTCAGGGACGCCGGCCGCGCCTCAGGTTGCAGATATGCCTGGAGCGTCGTGAGGCGGCGGCCGCCTATCGTGCTCATCGGCATCGGGCCCGCGCCGACGGCGTCAGGTGCATTGTGGTCCTCGATGGTCGGGAAGCCGAGATCGGAGAAGGCCTCGACCGCCGCCTCGTGGATCGCCGAGCGGCGCCGCGTGCGATAGCGGTCGATCGTGATCGGTCCAGCCTTGCCGTGCCACGGCTGATCGCCGAAGTCGGCGTCGGCCTCGACTCGCCGGAACGTCGGAAGGACCTCTGCGAAACTCCAGCCGGGATTGCCGCGAGCAGCCCACGCATCGAAGTCCGCTCGATGACCGCGCACGGCGAACCGAGTCAGCCAGGACGTTCCCCCGAGGAGCCTTCCCCGTCGCACCTTCGCGGGTTCGCCGTCTGCGCCCGGCTCGGATTCGTAGCCCCAGTCGGTCGTCCAATCGGGTCCCTGGGGATTCCGCCAGCCGTCGAGGAGTGCCGGGCCGACGCGGTCGCCCAGGTCTGGCCCGGCCTCAAGGAGCAGCACGGTCCGACCACCATCGGCGAGCCGGCGCGCCAGGACGCAACCGGCGGCGCCGCCGCCCACGATCACGACGTCGACGAGGTCACGGGTCACGCGTGATCAGGTCGGCACTCGACGTCCTTGGGAGTGCGACGCGGTCGTCAGTGCTCGACGATCTGGTCGAGCCTGGCGGCCTCATCGACCCAGGCCGCGATCTCGGACTCGCTCGGGGTCCGGCGGACGATGCCGGGCCGAGCCGCGATCACTTCCTGGATCGTGATCGCGAGGTTGGCTGGGTTCCGCAACGCGAGTTCCGCCGGAGAGCCCACGCCGGCCGCTTCGAGCAGGTCGCTGTACTGTGGGCCGACCCCCGGGACCCGCATGAGATCGACCTTGTCGACCCACTCCCGGATGCGCTGGCTGCTGATCCCCGTCTGCTCGGCGATCTTGTCGCGGTCGTACGGCTTGGCGCCTGCCCGGAGCAGGTCGTCGGTCGTCTTGATGCCGACCGTGGCGAGCTTCTCGGCGTAGGCGGGACCGATCCCCTCGACGTCCTCGACGTTCGGGTGATGGGCGGCGACGGGCTCGTCAACGGTGGAGGCCGCCGCGACCGCGACCGGCGCGTCGACCGGCTTCGGAGCGACCGTCGTGGCCGCCATCGACGAGGCGACCGCCACAGGCGCTGCGACGGGCGCGGGTGCCGCGGCGGGCGCGGGTGCCTCCGTCGTCGGCTCCGCCTCGCCGAACGCCGCCTTGACCTCGGCGGTGCTCAAGTACCACAGGATCAGCACCGGCATGACCGCCATCCCGAACGCGACGCCCGTCCCCGGGAACTGGAACATCGCGAGGACCGCCTCGAACAGGGCGAAGCCGGCGATGATCTGTGCGAAGAGCCGGGCCCACGGCTGAAGCGCCCAGAGTCCGACCGCCGCAAGCAGCCAGATGATCCCCGTGGCGACGGCGAGCCAGCCCCAGAGTCCGACGTGTTCGAAGACCGGCAGGTCACCGAGTGCTCCGAACCAGTCGAAGCCGATGACCCGAAGGCCGAAGAACAGGAAGCCGAAGCCCGCGAGGGCCGCGAAGAATCCTAGGATCGAGATCAGGATCGGCGGGTTCTTCATCCTGTGTGCCTCCAAAGCCTGAGAGTCCGTCGCCAGGGCCCGGCCGTGATCGATGTCGTTGGCCCAGACGCGGCGGTTACCCGTGACGGCGTGATCAGGCAGCAGGATAGCCCATGCCTCGTCCCATTTCGCAGAGGAACGAGCCCCTCCGGGCGGTACCGGAGAGGCTCGTCTTCGTTCAGGTGCGCGATCGGCACGAGGCGGTCGCGGCGGGTCAGCGCTCCGAGATGTGGCCCCACTGATCCATCACCAGCTCGGGCGTCTTGTGACCGATGTGGCCCCACTGGTCGACGGTCTGGTCGGCCTTGTAGACCACGTGGCCCCACTGGTCGGTCGTGAGCTCGGGCGTGACGTGACCGACATGGCCCCACTCATCGACGGTCTGCTCGGACGCGGCCGTGCTGACCTGGACCGGGGCGGCCGGCGCAGGCGCCTTCGCTCCGGCTCCGGTCGGTGCGACGCACCCGACGACCAGGATCGCGCTCGCGATCAGGCCGATGGGGCTGAGCCGGAGTGTCGTCTTCAGCGTCGTGTTCATCGTGGTTCCCCCCTGTCATCTCAAGGCCGTCGAGGCCTTGTCGATGGCCACATGCTGGTTCCGGGTCCTCCGTCGATGTGACCGGCGCGCCGACGCACCGCCGGTAAGTCGCCAGACCGGTCACCTGTCGTGCGGCAGCCGTTCCGGGAGTCGCCGGCGGCACGTTCGACCGGCGCAGGCGCCTTGAAGCGGTCGGCACCGACAGGCTGACACCGATGCAGGCGGCGACGGCCCTTGACGTTGCGCGGATGATCGGCCGAGGGGTCTCGGCGGCCGAACGCGCGGGCCTTCCCGCTGCCGGTCGGCCGATCCGAGGACCCGGTCCGCGAGTGAAGGCGCCGCCATCGACGACATCCACCTGGTGGGCGATCTCCGATGACACTACCGACCGGTCCGGCCGTCGTCTTCCTGTTCACCGATATCGAAGGATCGACGCGGCTCGAACGCTCCGTCGGTTCGGTGCCCTGGGCGGGTGTGGTCGGCCGCCATGACCAGATCCTCCGGGCAGAGATCGAGAGCCGGGGCGGCGTCGTGGTCAAGACCGAGGGCGATGCGTTCTTCGCCGCCTTCGAGGCGTCGATCCCGGCGATCACGGCCGCGGCGGCGGCGCAGCGTGCCATCGCGACCGAGTCATGGGCGAAGGACCTGGCACTCCGGGTCCGGATGGGCCTCCATCTCGGCGAGGGACGCCTCCGCAGCGGTCGCGGCACCGGCGAGCCGGAGGATTACGTCGGGATCGATGTGAACTACACGGCCCGCATCGCCGCGGCCGCGAACGGCGGGCAGATCGTCCTCTCGGACGCGCTCGTCGGGACGTTGCCGCGCGACCTGACGCGTCTGCCCGGGATGGGCGACGTCGTGCTCGTGGACGACGGCCGTCGGGCGGTCAAGGACTTCGACGAACCCATCGTGTTGTATCGGCTGGTCGTCCCCGGCGCCGCGGACGACGACCGCCCGCTCCGGACGACCGAGGTCCCCTCGAACCTGCCTGGCGACGTGACCTCGTTCGTCGGCCGGCAGGATGAGAGCGCTGCGCTCGGCGACGCCCTCCGCGACAGCCGCATCGTGACGCTGACCGGTCCCGGCGGGAGCGGCAAGACGCGGCTGGCCCTGGCGACGGCTCGGTTGATCCTCGATCGCTTCCCGCACGGGGTCTGGTTCGTCGACCTGGCGGCCGTCCGCGATCCGATCCTCCTCGAATCGGCGATCGCCTCGACGCTCCGAGTGCAAGAGTCGCCGGACCGAGCCATCGACGAGGCCCTCCACGCCTACCTGCGGCCCAGGACGACGCTGCTCGTGCTCGACAATCTCGAGCAGCTCCTGCCCGATGGGGCGACGATCGTGGCGCGCCTCGTCCGCCATGCCCCCGATCTCCGGGTCCTCGCGACGAGCCGCGAGCTGCTGCGGATCACCGGCGAGCGGGGCCACCCGGTTCCGCCGCTCGACATCGACGCCGGTGTCGCACTGTTCGTGGATCGGGCTCGCGCCCTTCGCCCGGACCTCACGCTCGATGACAGCGCGCTCCTGTCGATCCGGGCGATCAGCGAGCGTCTCGATGGACTCCCGCTCGCGATCGAGCTGGCCGCCGCCCGGATCCGGGTCCTGAGCCCGGCGCTGATCCTCGACCGCCTCGGACGAAGCCTGGATCTCGGTGGGGGGGCGCGCGACCTGCCCGAGCGGCAGCGGACCCTGCGCGGTGCCGTCGCCTGGAGCTACGAGCTGCTGTCGGACGAGGAGCGGCGCCTGTTCGCGCGCCTGTCGGCCTTCGTCGACGGCTGGTCGGTCGAAGCCGCACCTCCCGTCGGCGACCCCGACGGAACGCTCGGGATCGACATCGGCGCCGGTCTCGAATTGCTGGCCGACAAGAGCTTCATCCGCGTCGAGGACGGCCGGGGCCATCCGTCGTTTCCCGAGGACGGGACCCGGTTCAGCCTCCACCCGCTCCTCCGTGAGTACGGCCTCGAGCGCCTCGACGAGAGCGGCGAACGCCCGGCCACGGAGGCTCGGTTCGTGGGTGTCTGCGTCGAGACCGCCGAGACGGCCGGGCGGACGATCCTCGGCGTGACGGGCGAGGCGAACATGCGACGTCTCGACCGAGAGGACCGCAACCTGCGTGCTGCCGTCGACTGGTCGCTCGCGAACGATCGTCCCGACCTCGGCCTCCGGATGATGGGCGCGATCTGGCGCTGGTTCCAGCAGCGTGGACGGATCCGCGAGGCCCGTGCCATCCTCGCCGACCTGCTCGCCGGCAGAGCGGACGGCGACGTGCGCGTCCGCATCGGTGGGCTCGCGGCCGAAGGCGGACTCGCCTACTGGATGAACGACTTCCCGGCGGCTCGGACGGCCTACGAGGAACGCCTCCGTCTGGCCTCCGAGACCGGCGATCTGGTCCTCCTCGCCGACGCCCACTACGACCTGGGGTTCCTGTCGATGGTCGCCCAGGACGAGGAGGTCCTGCGGGACCACGAGCAGCGCGCCCTCGATCTGTACACGGCGGCCGGGCGCGAGGATGGGGTGGTCCGTGCCCGCCAGGGACTCGTGCTGGCGGTATTCCTCGCCGGTGACTACGCGATGGCGCGGGACCTGGAGACCGAGAATCTCGAGGTCTTCCGTCGTACCGGCTCGCAGTTCCAGGTGGCCGACAGCCTGACCCTCCTATCGGGCGTGTACTGGCGGCTCGGCGATCCGGCCGCAGCCTGGGCGCGTGCGTGCGATGCGCTGAGGCTGTTCGACGGGATCGACAGCGCGTCGGGGATCGCCCGAGCTCTCGGGGTGGCCTCGATCGTCATGCTCTCGAACGGTGATCCGGAGTTGGGCGCGCGCGTCGCCGGAGCGACGTATCGAGTGGTCCGCGACAAGGGCGTCATGCTCGCCCCGGTCAAGGTGCTCCACCTGCCGGATCCGGCGAGCCTCGCAGATGGGTCACTGGGGGCAGATCGCGCCGCCGCGTTGCTCGCCGAAGGCGAAGCGACCCCGCTCGACGAGATCATCGCGCTCGTCCTCGCGGCGCCGCCCCCACCGCTCACCTAAGCCCCCACCGCTCACACAACCTGCGCGCGAGCCCCTGGCGGCGTGTCTGCCTCCGCCGGCGGACAGGCGGCGATGGTCATTCGGATCGTGACCTCCGGTTGATGGATTTGACCGACCCGTCCGGCACACGCTCGGGCCATGGCCGTCTCGCCGACATCCGATCTGTCCCAGTCGCCGATCGCCAAGGCGCAGGAGCGCGTCGGTGCCACGACCCAGGGGACTCCCGAGTGGCGCGAAGCGCAGCGAGCCGCGATCGAGGTGCGCCGAGCCTTCTGGGACGAGATGCGCCGGACATGGCGCCCGGCCTACGTCGACCGGGAGCGGCGGGGCCGGTCCGGCTGATCGCACCGACAGTGCCGGTCTCCGCAATGGTGGCGTTCATCGACGCGTCGACCCCATGCAGCGAGCCGCATCGCGGACGGACGCGTTCCTGGTTCCAAGTCCCTGATCCGCGGCTCTCAGGGTCGTGACCCTCGGCTACCCGGCAGATACCGAGAACCGTGGCGCGCGGAGGACCTCCAGTCTCAACGTTGGGGATTCGACCCCGCCTCCCATTCCTCGCGCGTGAGAGCGTATTCGACGTCGCCGTACTCCTCGCCCTCGATCCGGTCCGGCCAGGGCTGGACGAACGAACGGACGAAGCGGAGCCCGGCCTTCTCCATGACTCTCCAGGAGGCGACGTTGACCGCCATCGTCGTCGCGTACACCCGCCGGGCGTCCAGGACCTCGAAGGCCCTCCGGATCAACGCCCGGCTCCCCTCGGTCGCGTACCCGAGCCCCCAGGCCGAGGCGATCAATCGGTAGCCGAGCTCCGGCTCATCGTCCGGATCGGTCTCCTGCGGGCGGAGATGGAACCACCCCAGGAACGCGCCGCTGCCCTTGTCGATGGCTGCCCAGAAGCCATACCGATCGCCCGCCTCGTAGTAGGCCATCCATGCGGGCAGGTAGTCGTCGCGGATCTCGTCCCGTGGCGTCGGCCGGCCGCCGTTGATGTAACGCATGACGGCAGGGTCGGCGTCCAGCGCCGTCGCCAGGTCCACGTCGTCGGAGGTGAACCGACGCAGCACCAGGCGTTCGGTCTCGAGGTAGACGTGCCCGTGCGGCGCCCCCATCACGGGATCACGGTTCCCTGGTGGTAGACCACGACCCATCCGGCGTCCGCCCATCGCCACACCGAGACACGGCGGCTGTGTCGTCGGCCCTGACGAAGGTGATACGTCGCGAGCCACACCCGGTCGCCGGCCGCGCGGACCGCGAAGTCGCTCACCTCGAGACCGGCGAGTGGGTCGTACGCTCCATCGCCCGACTGTGGCCCGCTTGACCGAACCACGTCAAGCGCCGACAGGCTTCACCGCGGCCGGGACGCGGGGTAAGGTCGTCGATGACGACGAGTCACGGCGTGACGTGGGAGGCCGAGCGCATGGCAGAGGCGATCGCAGGACGCACCCTCGAACACGTGGAGCGCCTTCGCGGGGCGTTCGGCGGCGAGGTCATCACCCCGGGCGAGGATGCGTACGACGAGGCGCGTCGGGTCTGGAACGCGATGTTCGACCGACGACCGGCGGTCATCGTCCGACCGACCAGCGTCGCGGACGTCGCGACGGCGATCCGGTTCGGACGGGAACGCGACCTCGAGATCGCCATCCGATCCGGCGGCCACAGTGCCGCCGGGCACTCGACGTCGGACGGCGGGCTCGTCATCGACCTCTCGAGACTTCGTGGCGTCACGGTCGACCCCGGGCGGCGCACCGCGCGGGCGAACGGCGGAGCGCTCCTGGGCGAGCTCGACATCGCCGCGCAGGCACACGGTCTCGTCTGCCCGGTCGGGGTGATCGGTCATACCGGGGTCGCCGGGCTGACGCTCGGGGGCGGGATCGGCCGACTCCAGCGGCATTTCGGCCTGACGATCGATAACCTTCGCGCGGTCGAGATCGTCACCGCGGACGGCCGGACGGTCCGAACGAGCGAGTCCGAGGAGCCCGATCTCTTCTGGGGGCTTCGGGGTGCCGGTGCGAACTTCGGGATCGCCACGGCCTTCGAGTTCGGACTCCACGAGTTCGGCCCGCTGCTCCACCGCGGGGTCCGCATCTATCGGGCCAGCCAGGTCCACGAAGTGTGGTCGATGGTCCGGGACTTCGCGGCGGACGCGCCCGACGCCATGGCGGTGATCCTCACCATCGCCCGGGCCGAGCCCGCATCCGACTACCCCGCGTCGGTCGCCGGCGACCCGATCGTGATCGTCTCGTACAACCACAGCGGGGATGCCGGTGCGGTCGAGCGAGACGTCGCCCCGCTCCGCGCGGGACCCGAGCCCGTCTCGGCCTCGGACGTGAGCGAGCCGTACCTCGACGTCCAGACCTCGAACGACTTGGCGATGGGTTGGGGCCACCGGTCGTACATCCTGGGTCGATACGCCGACGACGTCCGCTCCGCCGCGCTCGACGCGCTGGTCGAGCTTGCGACCCGGGCACCGGACGGGGCCTCGTTCTCGATCACCGTCCAGGGTGGCGCGATCGGGCGGGTGCCCGATGAGGCCACGGCATTCACCGGTCGGCAGGCGCGGTTCGATTTGAGCGCCGACAGCGCGTGGGACGATCCCGCCCTCGACGAGACCAACCGCGACTGGGTCCGACAGGCGATGGCGATCGTCGAGCCGGACGCCGTGAGCGGGCGGCTACGTCAACGAGATCGCCGAGACTGGCCCCGAGGTGATCCGGACCGTCTACGGCGAGGCCAAGGTCGCCCGGCTCACCGCGCTCAAGCGGGCCTGGGACCCCGACAACGTCTTCCGACTGAACCACAACATCACACCGTGAGCTCGGCGCGATCCATCGCCGAACGACGCGTCGATGCAGAGATGCCCGCCGGCGCTTTGACCCACGTCATTCAGCCGGGCCGTCGATCGGCCCCGACCGGCTCGAGGACGAGCGCCTTCATCGGGCAGCAGTCGACCGCTCGCTGAGCGTCGTGCAGCCGCGCGCGGTCGACGGGCCCGGGACGGAGGATCGGATAGCGCCACTCGTCCAGCTCGATCAGGTCCGGGACCAGGTCGCCGCACAGACCGTACCCGTCGCACAGGATCCAATCGACCCGCAGCCGGTCCTCCATCCTAGGCGGCCTTGACGCGGGACTTGGTGATCGAGCACCGACCCGTCCGAGCGTGATGCCTGAACTCGTCGCCGAAGACGTTCATCGCGCTGGCCATCAGCTGGATCGCGCCGTCGGGGTGGTGGCAGGCACCCCGGCCGCCGATCTGGGCCGTCCATCGTTCCAGGTGGCGGAGCTCCTCCGGTCCGGCCTCTCCGGCGACGATCCGCGCCGTCGTGTCGCCGATCGCCCGCAGTCCATGCACGCAGGGGCCGCACTGGCCGGCGCTCTCGTTCGCCATGAACGCCATGATCCGGGCCGTGGCCGTCACGCCGCAGACATCGGTCGGCAGGAGGCCGACGACTCCACAGCCGAAGGTCAGGCCACGGCGCTGCATCTCGACAGGATCGAGCGGCATGTCCCAGGCCTCGTCGATGGGAGCCCAGGTCCCGAAGTATCCGCCGAGCACGACCGCCTGGACCGTCCCGGCGGTCGAGCCCGACGCCGAGGCGATCTCCGCGACGGTCGTGCCGATCTCGATCTCCCGCACGCCCTCGTCCGGGATGGCACCGGTGACGGTGATCAGGGCGGTGCCTCGTGACTGCGAGCGTCCCACGGACCGATACCATCCATCGCCGAGCCGGGCGATGAGGGCCGCATAGGCGAGGCTCTCGACGTTCTGCACCAGGGTCGGGCAGCCCCGCACGCCACGCTCGGAGACGCGCGGTGGGGTCGTGGTCGGCCGGGCATCCCCGGCATCGATGTAATGGACGGCTGCCGAGGCCTCGCCGGCGACGTAGCCGATCGGCGCCTTGACCAGGCGGGTGGGCCGCCCGAGATCGTCGCGGCGCTCCTCGATGGCCCGACCGATGGCCGTCACCGCCGCACCGTGCTCCTCGCCGACGTAGAACACGATCTCGTCGGCACCGATGGCTTCCGCGGCGAGGACGGCGCCGTCGACCACGAGGTGGGGCCGACGGGTCATCAGCGTCCGGTCCTTGAAGCTCGCCGGCTCTCCTTCGGCCCCGTTCACGACGATCACGGCACGACCGCCGCTCCGTTCCGCCATGGCGCGCCACTTGCGTCCGACCGAGAAGCCCGCGCCCCCTCGGCCGAGCAGACCGCTCGCTTCGAGCATGGGGACCAGCCCCCGCCGGGCGTCCGCGAGCGGCAGCGGACCGACTCGCGCGCGATGGGCGTCGAGCGGCTCGGGATCACCCTCGAGCCGGGGCCCGGCAAGGAGGCGCTCGATCGGCTGGGACGGCGTCAACGACTCCTCCGCTCGGGGACCGCGAAACGGCGCGGATCGCACCCGATGCGGTCCGCCGTGGACCGGCGGGCCGGATCGACGGCGCGGATCGCGGCGCTACGGTCACACATCGACGAGGCACCGACCGGGGGAAAGGTTTCCCCCGTACCGACGAGTGCGGCTGGCCGGTGGACGGATACTCGACCGATCGCGCGCGGCAACCGATGGTGAGGAGCGTGCCCATGAGCACCAGGTCCATCGCTGAAAAGCTGTCGATCAAGCCTGCCTCGACGGTCTGGACATCGGACCCGAGGCGCCTCGAGCTCATCGGCCCGTTGCCCGATGGCGTCGTCGCGACGGACCCGATCGGCGAGGCGGACGTCGCGATCGTGTTCGCCGACGACGAGGCGACGCTCCGCGGGGTCCTGGCCGGGAACGGCTCCGACCTCGATCGGCCGCGGGCGGTGTGGGTCGCCTACCCGAAGGGCAACCGGACGGATCTCAATCGGGACTCGCTCTGGCCCATCCTCGGCGAGTTCGGGATGCGGCCCATCAGCCAGGTCGCGATCGACGAGGTCTGGTCGGCGCTCCGCTTCCGCCCGCTCGCCGACGGTGAGCCGCCGTTCACCGGCGAACGGACCTGAGGTCGACGCCGGCGCGCGGGGTCGTGCAGCGGCATCATCCCTCGAGCCGGACATGGTCCGACCCCGCCTGACGACGGGGTCGGAGGGGACGCCGCGGATCGCGGAACGAGCCTAGGGGCCCCAGATCCAGTCGGTGAAGCCGATCGCGCGGCCCATTCCCGAGGGGGAGGTCGGAAGGCTGAGCCCGTACCGCTTATTCAGCAGCCACGGCATCTGTCGGGCGGTGAGCGTGCCGTTCCAACCGGTGCCCCCGGCCGCGGCGGACCGGGTCACGATCCCGGCCATCCGCTTGAGGGCACTCGACGACCAGCTCCAGGCGGTGGTGTTGCCGGCGCGATAGAGGAGCTCGACCTGGAGGCCGAGTCCCTGGATCGAGTCCAGCTGGTAGGGGATACCGGGGTCGGTCGGCGGCATCTTGAGCGAGCTGCCCCGGCTGATGTCCGACACGACCCCGCCGTCCACGTTGATCCCGCTCTTCGTGCACGCCGGGTTGACCGGGGTATACGTCGTCACGCTGCCCGAGCACGACCATGACAGCGCGGCCGAGCTGAGGTTCTGGTTGAAGCCGGCGTACGCGGACCGGTCCCCGAGGAAGCCCTGGGTCACCTTCATCGCCGCGGCGAGGTCGGTCGCGTCTCCCAGGTAGCGGTCCGCTGCGATCCGAGCCGCACCCGCGTAGGCACCCCAGTTGTTCGGGGAGTTCTCGTGGGTGTACTTGATCGACGTCCAGATCGAATGCCCGCCGATGTTCTTCGTCCGGATCGCCGACAGCCACGTGGCGAATGCCGGTCCGGAGCTCGACGTCCGCAGGGACGTCAGGTCGGCGGCGAGGACGTAGGCGGTCAGCTGCCGACCCAGGGCCAGGACGGCGTTCGAGCAGCCGACCTTCTGGGTGGGCAGGGCCGCCATGATCGCCGCCTGCGCCTTGGCCTGGTACGAGGCCGTCCCGGTCCGGGCGTACACGAGCGCGGCCGCCAGGGTCTGGAGGTGGTGGTTGGAGTTCTGGTTGCACAGGTTCGGTGTGCTGAACGAGCCGTCGGCCACCTTCTTGAGGGCCGTCCAGGCCGCGCCGCTGACCGGGCGGGCGAGGAGCTCGGCCTTCGGCATCAGCAGGTAGTCGCCGGTGGCGCCGGAGGCCACGCCCGCCGACCACGGGACGAGGGCTGCGCCGAGCGCGAGGGTCGCGCCGATGAGGATCGCCAGCGAGCGCCGGTGTCGACGATGGTGGCGCTGGGACGGGCCGGCCGCGATGGCGCGATGCTCGGGCCCATCCGGGGCTGGCTGGGTGGTGGGGTTGATCGCCGGGCCGCGAGACGCCCTCTGGGCGCCTGGATCTACCGCCGACATGGTGCTCCTTCCTACCTGGACGCCGCCTGGGGACGGCGAACGAAGGACTCCGCCTCGCGTGGTCGCTCGGATACGACGCATGGCGCGATGGCGACGCCTGGGGATGCCCCACGGACACATGGGGTGCGGGACGCCTCCCGGGGGGTCCCGTCGGCCTATAGTCTGCCCCGGGTCGCGGATCCGTGCACTGGCGCCGCCCCGACTCATCCCGACGCGGCGCGTCGCGCGTATCCTCGACCGGGAGGTTCGGGCATGGCGTCGAACGACTATCACTTCGTCACGACCTGGCGGATCCCCGCGACCCCCGACGAGATCTCGACGGTCCTGGGTGACGCCGAGGGTCTCGCCCGGTGGTGGCCGTCGGTCTACCTGGCGGTGGATGTGGTCGAGCCCGGCGACTCGCTCGGGGTCGGCAAGGTCGTCGACCTGTGGACCAAGGGTTTGCTCCCGTACTCGCTCCGCTGGCGGTTCACCGTCACGGCGTCGGACCCGCCGCGCGGGTTCAGCCTTGCCGCGGACGGGGACTTCGTCGGGCGGGGGATCTGGACGCTCACGCCACTCCTCGACCGTGATGTTCCGGGTGGGCCCAGCACGTCGGTCGAGTACGACTGGCGGATCGTCGCCGAGAAGGGCCTGCTCAAGAACCTGTCGGTCGTGATGAAGCCGATCTTCGGGGCGAACCACCGTTGGGCGATGGCCCGCGGCGAGGAGAGCCTGAAGTCCGAGCTCGCCCGCCGACGCGCCGGCGAGGATCGGACCCTCCTCGCTGGGATCCGGCCGCCGCGAGGCCCGACCTTCCCGCACGACCTCCTGGTCCGGCGACGTCGCCGGGGCCGCTGAGGACCGCGACGCCGCCTGCTACCCTCTCCGGGATGACCATCGAAGCGCTCGACGCCGCGACCCGGGCGATCGCCGAGGAGCTCTCGGTCGACGGGGTGCTCCAGTTGATCGTCGACCGGGTCCGGCCGCTGATCGGCGCCAGGTACGCCGCCCTGGGGATCGTCGACGCGCTCGGCAGGATCGAGCGGTTCATCACCTCCGGTATCTCGGCAGAGGAGCGCGAGCTCATCGGCGACCTGCCGCGCGGCCACGGCCTGCTGGGCCTGCTCATCCGGGAGAACCGGTCGATCCGGATCGCGGACATCTCGCGTGACCCGCACCGGCACGGCTTCCCGCCCCACCATCCGCCGATGACGAGCTTCCTGGGCTCGCCGATCACGGTCAAGGGCCGCACGGTCGGCAACCTCTACCTCACCGACAAGATCGACGCCCGCGAATTCAGTGACGATGACCTGCAGGTCGTCGAGGTGTTCGCGCTCCACGCCGGCATCGCCATCGAGAACGCACGGCTCCACGCGGAGATCCAGCGACTGGTCGTCGTCGACGAACGGGAACGGATCGGGAAGGACCTCCACGACGGCATCATCCAGAACCTGTACGCGGTGGGCCTGTCGCTCGAGGATGTCCCGCAGATGATGATCGACGCCCCGGACGAAGCCGCGGCTCGCGTCGAGCGGGCGATCGACTCGCTCCACCACACGATCCGCGACATCCGGAACTTCATCTTCGGGCTGCAGCCCGGACTCCTCGGAGGGACGACCTTGCTCGGTGGAGCCGCCACGCTGGTCGACGAATCGCGTCACCACTCGACGATCGACCTCGAATTCCATCTCCCCGCGAACGCTCCGGCCGAACCGGACGAGGCGGTCACCCAGGACATCCTGGCGATCCTCTCGGAGGCGCTCGCCAACGTCGCGCGGCACTCCCGCGCGAGTCGCGCCGACATCACCGTTCGGACCGAGGCCGACCTGCTGGTCCTCGAGGTCGTCGACAACGGCGTCGGCTTCAACGCGGCGGGAGGACCCAGCCTCGGTCACCAGGGGATGCGGAACATGCGGGAACGGGCGGCACGCGTGGGTGGGACGCTGGCGGTCACGAGCACTCCCGGCGGCGGGTCCCGCGTGACGCTGACCGTGCCGACAGGGCCCCTCGGATGACCGCCGAGACCCCGGCCGCTCCGCTCCGACTCCTCGTCGTCGACGATCACGAGGTCGTCCGCGAGGGCCTCGTCTCCCTGCTCGATCGGCGCCCCGGGTTCCAGGTCGTCGCCCAGGCCGGATCGGTCGCCGAAGCGCTGGCCGAGGCGCGCCGGCACCGACCGGACCTCGTCATCATGGACGTCCGCCTGCCCGACGGGTCGGGCATCGAAGCCTGTCGCGAGATCCGTTCGGAGATGCCCGCGACGCGGGTGGTGATGCTGACGAGCTATCCGGATGAGGAGGCGGTCCTGTCCGCGATCGTGGCCGGAGCGAGCGGCTACCTCCTCAAGCAGGTGCGCGCGCGCGACCTCGTCGCGGCGCTCGAGGTCGTCGGCAACGGCGGGTCGCTCCTCGATCCAGCGGTGACCGAGCGCGTCCTCGAGCGGATCCGCCGGGTGGCTTCGTCGGACGAGCCGGACGAGCTGGCGGGCCTGACGGCGCAGGAACGCAAGATCCTGGCGCTGGTCGCCGAAGGGAAGACGAACAAGGAGATCGCGGCCGAGGTTTACCTCTCGGACAAGACGGTCAAGAACTACGTCAGCTCGATCCTGTCGAAGCTCAACCTCGAGCGACGAGCCCAGGCGGCCGCGTTCGTCGCCAAGCACCGGACGCCCGGCGCGGGCTGATCACTCGGACCGCGAAGATCGGCGGTCCATCATCCGGACGGGGGGTTCGAGGACGGATGGCCCCGTCCAGGGGGGCCGGTCGGCCCTCGCCGCATCGGGCCGGGACGAACAGCATGCCCGCATGCTCACGCCCGGCGACCCGTCCCCGAACCCCCGATTCCGGCGGCTGCTGCTGGCCGTCGAGCTGCCGACCGCCTCCGGGGTGCCCGAGGCACGCGCGCTGGCGCTCGCCGCCGAGCTGCACGCCTCGGTCGTGGTCGTGAGCGTCCTCGAATCGTCGGCGCACCTCCCGGTGACGCCGGGGCGGGTCGACCAGCTGCGCATGGTCCATGAGCGCGCCGCGCACGACCTGAAGGCCCGTGGACGGGCGCTCGGCGTGGAGGTCGATTACCTCATCTGGCAGGGCGACCCGGCCGATTCGATCATCGAGGCGGCCGGCTCGGAGCTGGTCGACCTGATCGTGATCGGCGCCCCGACGGACGATGGGGTCAGCGAGCCCCGGACGCGCGCCGTGTCCGATGCGGTCCTCCGCCGGGCGCGGGTCCCGGTCCTCGTCGTGCCAGAGCCGTCCCGGCCGGCCCGGCCGGCGGCCAAGTCGCCGGCACCCGGGTCGCCCGTCGGCCTGCGCTGACCGGAGCGCCTCCAGTCAGGCGGCGCGACTCCAGGCTCCCTCGAGCTCGACGGCCGTGGCGGCCGCGCGACCGAGCGCGCCGAATGACGCCTCCAGCTCGCCCAGCCGGCGCTCACGATCCGCGGCGACCTGGGTCACCGATCGTTCGATCGCCTCCGCCATCGCCCGATGGGTCCGTCGGAGCTCGGCGATCCGCGAGGTGAAGCGAGCGCGCATGTCGCGCTGGAGGGTGCCGTCGAGCGAGATGAGCCGCCCGTCGACCTCGAATCGGACGTTCTCGACGAACCGGGCGATGAACGTTCGCGCCTCCTGTCGTCGATCGGTCAGCTGGCGACGTCGCTCGCCGGCGACCTCCTTGCCGCCGAAGAACAGCGCGGCTCCCAGGAGGGCCGGCCCGACGAGCGCCGTGCCGAGGAGGGCGCCGAGCATGCCGAGCATCTCGACGCCGACGGTGGCCCCGGCCAGGAGTCCGAACCCCGCGAGCAGACCGGTCTGGAGCATGCCCCCGAACGCCTGCCCGTCGGTCCACAGGCTCGACGCATCGAAGGTCGCGGGTGCCCCATCGTCCGACCATGTCGACTCCTCGTCGGCGAGGAGCTGGGCGACGGCCGCCTGGATCGCCGCGGCTCCGTCGGTCGTCTCGTCGAACGCTCGCTTCACGGCATCCGCCACCCGGCCCTGGACCCGGCGGCTCAGGTCGTCCCACTCGCGGCCGGGATCGATCCGCTCGATCTCGTCCTGGGCATCGCGCAGGATCCCGCGCATCTCTCCCGCGAAGGAGAACTCGACCCGCGTCCGGAGCGCCCGGAACTCGTCGTCCAGCCGGACCGACCAATGCGAGCCGGCGTCGTCGAGAGCCGCCGATCGGGCCTGGATGCCGGCGAGCTCCGTGGCCAGGCGCACGGCCGCCTCGGGGTGTTCGAGCGCCGCGCGCTCCGCCATGAGCGGTTCGCGGACCTGGTCGAGGACGTCCTTGATCTCCCGGAACGCGACCGCGAACGATGCGGCTCGGGCTCGTCGGGCGATCTCGTCGAGGATGGTCCCGGCGAACGAGGGGACGCCGCTGTCGCGCTCGAGCGCCTCGTCGCCGATGGCCGCGCCCGCGGCGCTGAGGATGGCGCTCACCGGGTGGGGCCTCGTCGGCAACTCGATGTCGCGAAGGTGACGCTCGTCGATCTCCAGGATCCGCCGCCACTCGGGGTACATGTCGATCTTGGTCAGGGCGACCACGACGAGCGGCCCGGCGTCGACCGCGCTCGACAGGAAACCGAGCTCCGGACCGGTCAGCTCGGCCGACGCATCGGTCACGAACACCAACGCATCCGCGATCGGCAGGAAGGCGAGCGTTGCCGCGGCATGCGCTGCGTTGAGCCCGCCGATCCCGGGCGTGTCCACCAGGGTGATCCCGCGAGCCAGGAGCGGGTGCGGCAGGGTCACCTCGACCAGCTCGACGGCCAGCCGGTCCCTCGGGTCGCCGCGCTCGGTGACCCAGCGGGCGAGGTCCTCCGTTCCGATCGCCTCGACGGTCTCGACGCCCGCCACCCGACGATGGACCGCCGCGCCCGGCTGTGCACCCTGTCGGACGGTCGTCACGGTCGCCGTCGCCAGGTCGTCGTCGACGGGGCAGACGTCGGAGCCGAGGAGCGCGTTGATCAACGCGCTCTTGCCCTGCTTGAACTCCCCGACGACGCAGACGACCGTGTCGGTCCGATCGATCCGGCGGCCGACGTCCGCCAGGCGGCTCGCCAGGTCGTCGCGCCCGCCGCGCGCGGCCAGCTCGCGGACCACCGCGACGAGCTCCGAAACGGCTGTCGCGTCCGGCGTGTCAGTCGATCCGTCCGCCGCGGCGAGCGACTCGCGCGGCGCCACGGCGCCGTCTCCGGGCATCCCGCCGATCCTCCCTCTCCTCGACCGACGCCGAGTGTACACTCGGGCACCTCGCACGCGGAGAGCACCGGTGGACTACGCGCTCGGGATCGATCTCGGAACGACCTACTCGGCCGCAGCCACGGCCCGAGGGGATCGGCTCGACATCTTCCAGCTCGGTGAGCGCGCGGCGACCATCCCGTCGGTCATCGTCCTGCGCGCGGACGGCGAGGTCCTCACCGGCGAGGCGGCCGAACGTCGGGCGATGTCGGAGCCGCTCCGGACGGCTCGCGAATTCAAGCGGCGCCTGGGCGACCCGACCCCGATCATCCTCGGCGGCACCCCCTACGGGGCGGAGGCCCTGATCGGGCACCTGCTCCGGAGCATCGTGGCCAAGGTGACCGAGCAGCTGGGCGGCCCTCCGGCAGCGATCGCCGTGTGCCACCCGGCGAGCTACGGGGACTACAAGATCGACCTGCTCCGGCAAGCCGTCCGCCAGGCCGACATCGGAGCGGTCGAGTTCATCACCGAGCCGCAGGCCGCCGCGCTGCACTACGCCCTCCAGGAGCGCGTCCCTACCGGCGAGGTCATCGCCGTCTACGACTTCGGCGGCGGGACCTTCGACGCGACCATCCTGCGCAAGACCGATGCCGGCTTCGACCAGCTCGGCCGGCCCGAGGGGATGGAGCGGCTCGGCGGGATCGACTTCGACGAGGCGATCTTCGCCCACGTGATGACGACGGTGCGCGCGGCGGGGGTGACCGTCGACCCGAACGATCCGGCGACGCTCGCCGGGGTCGCCCGACTGCGCGAAGAGTGCCGCCGGGCGAAGGAGGGACTGTCGACCGACACGGACGCCACGATCCCGGTCTACCTGCCCGGCATCCAGACGGACGTTCGCCTCACCCGTGAGGAGTTCGAGGCGATGATCCGGCCGAGGATCCGCGAGACGATCATGGCCCTCGAGCGGGCCGCCCGAAGCGCGGGACTCGGGTTCGACGACCTCGATCGGATCCTGCTCGTCGGTGGGAGCTCGCGGATCCCCCTCGTCGCCGAGATGGTCCGCGAGGCGACGCACCGCCCGATCGCGCTGGACGCCCACCCCAAGCACACCATGGCCCTCGGGGCGGCCTGGGTGGCCCAGCACGGTCTGGCTGCCGGCGGGGCAGCGGGTGTCGGTCCGGGGCTCGGGGCCGCCGCGGCGGGCGTCGCACTGGCGGCCGGAGTCTCGCCGGGCGCGGCCGGATCGCCGCCGCCAGCGGACCCCGGCACGCCATCGGCGGCCGGCGAGCAGCCGGCGACCGCGAGCGCACTCCCTGCCGACGAGCCATCGCCGAGCGCATCGGCCGGGTCGGCGGCGGGCGTCGCGAGCGTCGCTGCGGCGGGGGGCCCGACACCGACCGGCGCCGCGGGGGTCACGGACCAGGGCCGATCGGGCGGGGTCCCACGGGCCGGCATCGCGGGCCTCCTCGCGCTGGCGATCGTGATCGCGCTCGGGGCAGGGGCATTCGCCGTGATCGGCTCCAGGCCCACCGGCGCCGGAGCGTCGCCGACGGCCAGCGTCGCGACCGGTCAGGCCTCGCTGCCCGCACCGTCGACCGCCAGCCTCGCACCGAGCCTCGGCGCATCCTCGGTCGCCGTGGCGACTTCGACGCTTGCGCCGACGGCGACCCCGGCACCCACCCCCACACCCACCCCGGCGGGCAAGCAGGCCAGGATCACCGCGATCGTCGTGAAAGCGGGCGTCTACGTCGTGACGTACGAGGTCTTCGGGTACAGGGAGAAGCTCCCGGGGATGCACGTCCATTTCTTCTTCGACACGGTGCCGCCCAAGCAGGCGGGCATGCCAGGGGCCGGCCCGTGGTACGTCTACGGAGGTCCGATCCCGTTCAAGGGGTACAAGGTCTCGGATCGCCCGACGAAGGCGACCCAGATGTGCATCCTCGTGGCGAATCCCGACCATTCGGTGATCCAGAACACCGGCAACTGCGTCGACCTGCCGAAGTAGGCGAGCTCGAGCGTGTCGACCGAGCGGGCAGGTCTCCTCGAGCAGGTCCGTCGGATCGCGCTCGACCTACGCCGGGTCGTCGACGACGATCTGGCCCCGGCCGTCGAGACGGCCATCCGACGCCTCGACGAGCCGCTTCGGGTCGCCATCGCCGGGCGGACCAAGGCCGGCAAGTCGACCCTGCTGAATGCGCTCGTCGGCGAGCGCCTGGCGGCGACCGATGCCGGCGAATGCACCCGCATCGTGACGTGGTACCGCCACGCCCCGGGGTACCGGGTCGCTGCCGAGCTGCGACCGTCCGGGACCGCGGAGCTGCCGTTCCGCAGGGAGAGCGGCGCCCTGCTGATCGACCTCGGCGAGCGCGACCCGGAGGCCATCGAGCGGATCGATGTCGGCTGGCCGGCCCGGCGGTTGGTCGACCTGACCCTGATCGACACGCCCGGACTGGGCTCGGCCGACGATGCCTCCTCGGCGCGGACCGCCGCGGCGCTGCTCGACGACGAGGCCGACCGGCCGGGCGAGGCGGATGCGGTCATCTACCTCATGCGGCACCTCCATCGTACCGACGCCCGGTTCCTCGAGGCGTTCGTGGATCACTCGCTGGCGCACGCGTCACCGGTCAACGCCATCCTCGTCCTGTCCCGGGCCGATGAGATCGGTGCGGCTCGACCCGACGCCCTCGAGTCCGCCCGCGCCGTGGCCACCCGCTACGCCGACGACGAACGTATCCGCGAGCTCGCGTCCGGAGTGGTCCCGGTCGCCGGCCTGATCGCGGAGACGGGGGTCACCCTGCGTGAGCAGCAGGTCACCTGGCTGCGCGAGATCGCGGCCCTGCCCGGTGACCGTCGCGCGTCCCTCCTCCGCTCGGTCGACCGGTTCCGGGATCCGGGGCTCAATCCCCTCGGCGCGGACATCCGCGAGGAGCTCCTCGAGCGACTCGGGCTGTTCGGCCTTCGGCTGACCGTGGGCCTGCTGGCCGAAGATCGCGAGCTGACCGCGACGGGGATCTCCCAGACGCTGATCGGCCTGTCCGGGATCGCGGAGCTGCAGACGATCGTCGACGATCGGTTCGCTGCCCGCGCCGATGCGCTCAAGGCCCGTTCGGCCCTGGCCGCCTTTCGCGGCATCGCCGATGAGCTCGTTCGTCGCGGACGACCGGGTGCCGCGGAGATCGCGGCGGACATCGAGCGGGTCGAAGCCGGGTCCGAGCAGCTGGCCCTGCTCCGCCTGCTGCACCTCGTCCTGACCGGGCTGGTCGAGGTGAGCCCCCCTGAACGCCTGGAGGTGGACCGGCTGACCGGTTCGACGGGACCGGCCGAGCGAGCCGGCCTGACCGTCGGCGCCTCGTCGGAGGCGATCCGAGCTGCCGCGCTCGGTGGCATCGAGCGCTGGCGCGTCCGGGCGGCCAACCCTTTGACCGATCGTCGAGCGGTCGAGGCCGCGGATATCGTCGTCCGGACCTACGAACGCCTGTATCTCGAGGCCGGCGACCCGCCGCCGCCTCCCGGCTGATCCGCCCCGGAATCAGGAGAGGGACCGCCAGATGACGGTCCCTCTCCTGTGCGTTGGGGGGGAAGGTGCTACGGGTTCGCGGGTCGCGTCCCGAGCGTGAGGGAGATGGTGGTCGGCTGGCCGTCGCGCGAGACGTCGAGGGTCACCGTCTTGCCGGGCGTGAACCCGCTGATGACAAGATCGAGCGGATGGGTGCTGTCGACGACCTTGCCGTCGACGGCGGTGATGATGTCGCCCGAACGGAGGCCGGCGGCTTCCGCGGGGCTCCCCGACACGATCGCCGGAGCAGCCTGGCCCTGGGCGTTGGGGTCCAGGGCGTTGGGGTCCTGGGCGGCGTTGGGATCCTGGGCGTTGGGATCCTGGGCCGCGGTGGCACCGATCAGTGCGCCCTGGTCGACGGTCAGGTTGTTCGCCTTCTTGATCGCCGGGTCGATCATCTCGAACCGGATCCCGATCCACGGCCGCGCCAGCGGCTGTCCCGCGGACGCCTGCTCCATCAGGGGCTTGGCGAGGTCGATCGGGATCGCGAAGCCGATGCCCTGGCTCTGACTGGCGACGGCGGTGTTGATCCCGATGATCCTGCCGCTCGGATCGAGCAGCGGGCCGCCGCTGTTGCCGGGGTTGATGGCGGTGTCGGTCTGGATGAGGTTGGTCAGCTGGCCGGTCTCGACCGGGATGCTCCGACCGACCGCCGAGATGATCCCGCTGGTCACCGAGTCGGTGAACGTGCCGAGCGGGCTGCCGATCGCGATCGCCTGCTGGCCGACCTGGATCGACGACGAGTCGCCGATCGTCGCGGTCGGGAGGCCGGTGGCCTGGATCTTGACGATGGCGAGGTCGGTCAGGGTGTCGACGCCGTAGATCGACGCGTCGAACTCCCGTCCGTCGTTGAGGTGCACGGTCAGGGACGACGGGTCGCCCTCGACCACGTGATGGTTGGTCAGGATCAGGCCGTTCGCGTCGAAGATGACGCCGGAGCCCGTGGCCGTGCCCTGGCCGGTCTGGCCGGTGGTCGGATCGGTCGCCGTCACGCCGTCGGCGACGATGGTGACGACGGCCGGGCTGACGGACTTCGCGATGTCGACGATCGAAGCCTGGGCGCCGGCCGGCGCAGCGGCCACGACCGGCGTGATGACCGGTCCCGGGGTGGCTCCGGCCTGGCGGCCGAACGCGCCGGTGGCGCTGCCGACCAGGAACGTGCCGCCCGAGGCGAGCAGTGCCGAGGCCATGACCGCGCCGACGACGAAGCCTGGGCCGACCGAGCTGCGACGGGTCGTGGTCGCCGCGGCCGGTGTCGGCGGCAGGACGGGGCTCGGGATCGCACTGAACGCGGGCTGCCCGGCGCCCGGCGCGGACGGCGATGTCGTCGGAGCCGCGGGAGTCGGAGGCTGGGGAGCGGTCGACGCCCAGGTCTCGGGCGTCCAGGAGGGACGGGGGCCATCCATGGTGGGAAGTCCTCTGCGCCGGACGGCCTCGCCCATGCGAGGACCCGTTGCCGGGGTTGGTTCACGGCCCACCCTGACGACGTGCGGTGAATCCGCGGTCCGGAAACGGTGAAGGTTCCTCCACCGTGGCGATTCCTTAACCATCGCCAGAGCGGGCGTATCCTCCGGTCGAGAGGTAGCCGTGCCCGATCGACGTCGTTCGTTCGCCTATCCGACCGGCCAGCTGCTCGCGGTCGTCGACGATCCGGCGGCGGCGGCCGAGGCGGGGCGCGCCCTCGTCGCCGCCGGCACCGCCCCGTCCGACCTGACCGTCCTGCGCGGCGACGAAGGCGCCGACCGTCTCGACGGGCTGGGGAAGGTCGGCGGACCGTGGCGGCGCATCGTCCGCGCGTTCCAGTTCATGACGATGGACCAGATGCCGGACTTCCTGACGTACGAGGCGGCGCTCCGGGACGGACGCGCCGTCGTCGCCGTCCGGACCCGGGATCGGGCGACGATGCTCCGGGCGCGCGACGTCCTGCTCGCGTCCGGTGCGCACTTCATGAACTTCTTCGGACGCCTGTCGACCGAGGAGCTCGTCCGCTGGGAGGGGCCGGAGCTGGCGGCCCCGGATTACATGCGGCGCTGAGCGGCCGTCGATCGCGACCCGGGCCCGGGTCGCCGGGCGGGGTCGTCAGCGATGGCGGACCGGAGCGGCCGCTTCGATCGACGCCCGGAGGGCATGCGCCCGGGCGGCCGATGACGTGTTCGCCTTCTGCTCGAAGAGCGCCGCCGAGGCCCCGGCCGCAGCGATCGCCTCGTCGTCGCGCCCGGCCATCCACAGGACCTCGGCCAGGTCGATCGCGGCGTAGCCCTGCGAGTCGGGGTCCTGCGCCGCGCCGATGATGGCGACCGCGGCCTCGGCCAGCGATCGCGCTTCCTCGAATCGACCCTGCCGGGCGACCAGCTTGGCGCGGACGCTCCGCCACAGATACTGCGTCGCGACATCGTCGTCGGCCGCGATCTGCTCGCTCTCCTCGGTCATCCGGAGCGCCTCGTCGTCCCGACCCTGGCGGTAGAGGGCCTCGGCCAGGAAGGCAGCGGTGGTCGAGATGTAGTTCCGCTCGCCCATCGCGGCGAGCGCCTCGTAGTCGCGCCGGAGCTCGCGCTCGGCGGCCGACGCGTCGCCGGCGATCAGCTCGACCGGACCGGACGCGATCGCCGAGGTGAGGGCCGCGGCGAATCGCCAACCGAGCTCGTCGAGCGTCGCTCGACTCTGCCGATAGAGCGACCGGGCCTCGTCGAACCGGCCGCGCATCGCCTCGAGATTGGCGAGCGCACGGAGCGTGTAGGCCTCCGACTTGCGGTCGCCCCCGAGCTCCGACAGGACGCGTTCGACGATGGCGATCGCCTCGGGCACCGGGGTGGGACCGAGCTGGGCGCAGGTCGCCAGCGCCGGGAGGACCCGCAGCTCCATCGGCCGGTCGCCGGCGAGCCGCGCCTCGGCGATCATCCGGTTGGCCGCGGCCTCGGCATCGAGGTAGCGACAGCCGGCGAAATGGACGTTGGTGAGCAGGCGCCAGGCCCGGGTGAGGCCACGGTGGTCGCCGCTGGCCTCGAGGATCTCGATCGCGGCATTCACCTCGTCGATGACCTGGGCTTCCGGTTGGTCACCTTCGGTGCTGTAGTGGAGGTACTGCCGGACGAGGCGGGCCGTCGTCTCCATCGATCGGTCGCCGAGCGCGACGGCACCCTCGATCGCCTCGCCGAGGACCTGGTCGGCGGCCGTCAGCTCGCCCGCCTCGGTGAGCGCTTCGCCCGCCTCGGTCTGGAGGACGGGCCGGTCGGCAGAGCCCGGGGGCAGGAGGGCCGCCGATCGCTGCAGGAGGTTCGCCGCCGCCGGCATGTCGCCCCGGGCGAAGGCCCGCCGCCCCGCCGAGGCGAGGCGCTCCGAGGCCCGGATCCCGAGGTCCCGACCATGCTCGTCGAGCGGGCCGAGCTCGTCCAGGTAGCGGTGCGCCTGCTCCAGGTGATACCCCAGGATCTCCTGGAATTCGAGGGCCCGATCCCGGTCCGCGTTCACCCCATCGGCCCACGCGACGAACCGCTCGTGGAGCGTGGCCCGGGTCCGCTTCAGCTGGCCGTTGTACGCGGCGTCGCGGATGAGCACGTGATGGAAGCGGAAGCTCCCGTCGCCCTCGACGGCCGATGGAGCGGGATGGACGAGCTGCTTCCGATCGAGCTCACCGAGGTGCCGACCGAGCTCGGCGTGAACGGCTTCGGGTGCGAGCCAGCGGACCGCCGACTCCTGGAAGATCAGACCGATGACCGACGCCGGCTCCACCACGGCTCGCTCTTCGCGGCCGAGCCGGTCGAGCCGCGCGGCCAGGAGCGCCTGGATGGTGGGTGGGACCTGGATCTCCCCGACTTCGTCCGCGACGCGCCAGCGTCCCTCGTCGCGCCGAAGGACGCCCTCGTCGATGAGCATCGACACGAGCTGCTCGACGAAGAGCGGGTTGCCCTCCGCGGCGACGATCACCCGGTCGCGGACGGCCGGCACCAGGCCGGTCTGGCCCAGCAGGTTGTCGACGATCGCGGTGGAGTCCTGCTCGGTCAGCGGCTCGAGCACGATCCGCTCGGCGCCCGGCGATGCGGCCCAGTCCGGCCGATCCTCGAGCAGGTCGTGGCGCGCCGTCGCGAGGAGCAGGGCCGGCGCAGCGACCTCGGCGCCTGACAGCTCGTCGAGCAGGTCCAGGAGGGTCGGCTCGGCCCAGTGGATGTCGTCGACGACGACGACGAGCGGATGCCGCTCCGCGAGGATCTCGATCAGACGGCGGACGGCCCAGAAGGTCTCCGCGAGCGGGAAGGCGGTGACCGACAGCCCGGTGGCCGAGGCGATCCGGTCGGCGACCTCCACGTCGCCGAGCAACCCGAGCAGGCGGGCCCGCCCGCGCTCGGGAGGGTCGTCATCCCGGATGTCCGCCGCGCGCCGGACGATCTCGACGAGCGGCCAGAAGGTGATCCCCTTGCCGTACGGCAGACAGCGGCCGCGCACGACATAGGCGTCGGCCGCGACCGACGCCAGGAACTCGCGAGTGAGGCGGGACTTCCCGACACCGGCATCGCCGATGACGGTGACCGAGCGCAGCCGGCGGACGTCCACCGCGCTGCGGAAGGTGTCGCTGAGGCGAGCCATCTCCCGATCGCGACCGACCATCGGGGTCGCGTCGGGCGCCTCGATGGAAACGTCGTCGCGAACGGACACGAGCCGGTACGCCGGCACCCTCTCGGCCTTGCCCTTGAGCTCGAGCGGCTCGACGGGCTCGGCCACCACGGCGTCGCGGACGAGACGATGGGTGAGCGGTCCGAGCAGGATCTCGTTCTCCGGCGCGGCCTGCTCGAGCCGCGCCGCCGTGTTGACCGGATCGCCCGTGACCAGCCGCTGACCGGTGGTCGGATCGCCCGCCACGACCTCCCCGGTGTTCACCCCGGTCCGGTTGGCCAGGCGGACGCCCCACGTGCGGTCGAGCTCGTCGTTGAGTCCGCCCAGCGCCGCCTGCATCCCGGCGGCCGCGCGGACCGCGCGGAGGGCGTCGTCCTCGTGGACGGTCGGCAGCCCGAAGACGGCCATGATCGCATCGCCGATGTACTTCTCGACCGTCCCGCCATGGCGCTCGAGCTCGACCCGCATCGCGTCGAAGTACCGGGTCATGACGTCGCGCAGCGATTCCGAGTCGAGCGCCTCGCCCAGGCTGGTCGACCCTTTCAGGTCGGAGAAGACGATCGTGACCGTCTTGCGGATCTCCTGAGCGGGCAGCGGCGGGACGAGCGGCGTGCCGCAGTAACCGCACAGCCGGAACCGAGCGGGGTTCTCCTCGCCGCAGCCGGGACAGATCTGCATCGGGTTCGGTCAGGCCGCCGGCGCGACCGCGCCGAACCCGGATGGCCCTAGATGTGGCCGCGCGGGTCGGCCATCGGCACGCTGAACTTCACGAAGACGTTGCCCGCCTTGTCCTTCCAGCGTGAGAGGACGCACGGCCCACCGGACGGGTTGCTGCAGTTCTTGCACGTCGGGAGGATACCCGGGTCGTTGGCAGCGATCGTGGCGCCGTACTTGTTGACGAACGACTCGTTCGGTGTGCTGAAGCAGACTTCGTACTTGGACGCCGGCTTGGTCACCGCGGCGGCGGCCAGGCCGATCGTGATCGTCTTTCGTCCCTGGCTGGGGGTGACGGCGAAGGTCAGCACCTCCGAGGTCGCCACGTAGTAATGGTTCACGGCATTGTTGCAGTCGACCGAGTCGACCCCGAACGTCATGGTCAGCAACCCGCCGGGGGCGTTGGCACTGACCGTGGCCGAGGTGGTGCTCGACGTCGCGCTGCCCGAGCACGGACCGCTACACGCCTTGGCCACGTCGGCGATGTCGAACTCACCGGACGTCGCCGGGTCGATCCCGGACCCGGCGGTCGCCTTGAGCTTGTACCCGATGCCGGCCAGGTCGATGGTCGGGGCGAAGGTCGCGACCCCCCCGCCGCCGGTCGCCGCCGAAGTCGTACCGCCGAGGACCGCGCCGGACGTCCCGCTGCCGGCGGCGATCGCGAGGGTCACCGTGAGACCGGCCTGGCCGGCCGGGTTCCCGGCGCCGTCCCGTAGCTGGACCTGGATCGCCGGCCCGCCCGGATCGCCGGCGGTGTCGGTGATCGTCTGGCCGATCCCAGCCGTCGACGGACCGTGCCCCGCGACGAACGCGAGACTGCAGGCCTGGACGGTGGCCGTGAGCTGACTCGCCGGATCCTGAAGGAGGACCCGCGCGTACGGGCTCGAATAGGTGTAGGTCTGGTGACCGACCACGGCCCACGTCGCCGAGCCGCTCGTCCCGCACGCGATCGAAGCCTGGATCGAGACCGCGGCGGTCTGCCCGATGTGGTCGAGGTCGACCTTGTCGACCGTGACCACGCTCCCCGCCACGGTGACGGGCAGCGCGGTCGAGCCGCGGGTCGCGCTGGCGCCGGTGACCGTGAACCCGGCGGGGGCGGTGATCCGCGCCGACCCGAGCTCGTTGTTGTGGAACCAGCCGTCCTCGACGAGCTGGGTCAACGTGACGGTGGTCGTCGACGTGGTGCCCGCCGCGACCGTCGTCGGACCGATCGCGGCGCGATAGGTCGGACCCGAGCCCCCACCCCCGTTGGCGAAGGCAGGGGTGACGAGCGCCAGGCCAAGGGCGAGCGCCATCAGACTGGCGATGACGGTGCCGCGGACGGACCGTCGGATGGACGACGACATCTTCACTCCTCCTGGACCCGACCCGGGCAAGGATCGAACGTCCCAGGACAAGCCGACCCCGAGCCAGGCACGCCCTTAGGACCTCGAAGGATACCCACGCGACGATGATGTCGTACACCCGTCAACAAGCCGTCGCTCCACGGGACCGCCGGTCAGCGCGCCTGGCTGATCTCGATGAGGTGGCCGTCCGGATCCCGGAAGAACCCGCGGATCTCCCAGTCCGACTCGCTCAGCGGGGCCAGGAACGTCGCGCCCCGTTGGGTCAGCGTGGCGTGGGCCGCGCGGGCGTCCGGCACTCGGATCGTCAGCTCGTGGCTGACGACGTCCGGGTCGGCCGGCGGAGCGAACGTCGTCGTGGGCTTGTCGATGGTCGGGCCGCCCGGCGTGACCAGCAGGAGCCAGGTCCCGAGGAACCTGAGGACGCACGAGCTCCCGCCGTACTCACGATGGATGGTCGCACCGAGCACATCCCGATAGAAGGCGCGCGATCGGGCGAGATCCGCCACGACCAGGAGGTGGGTCAGCTCCATCTCCTCAGCGGGGAAGTCAGCCGCTCCCGAACCGGTCATCCGGGTCCCCTCTCCGGGGCGGCTGGGCCGGCGACCGACAGCCGGCGGAGCGTCTCGCGAAGCTCGCCCGCGAACCGACGCTCGCCCACGAGCTCGAGAGCGGCCCCCACGAACCGGCCCTTCAGGGTCGTGGCGATCCGCTGGAAGTCGACGACGACGTGGCAGCCGCCCCCGGCGCGTGCGGTCACCCCGTAGTCGATCACCGTCCCGGCCTTGAAATTCGGGGCGTCGATCAGGGTGAGGCGGACGTGCCCCGGGTCCGACCAGTCATATCGCTCGTGCGCCCAGACGCCGCCGAGGTCGTCGGATCCCTCGGTCACGTCGGCCCAGGTGTCGCCGAGCTCGTGGACCTTGTAGAGCGTGGCGGACAGGTTCGGCCACCAGTCGGGTCGCCCGGCCGTGAAGTCGGTCAGGGCCGCGATGAACCGTTCGGGCGACACCTCGCCATCCGCCTCGTAGTGGAGCTTGGCCATCACCGACCTCCATGCAGCATCCGCGCGTCAGGCTGCAACTGTCTCACCCTGCGCCCGACGTGTTCCTGGCGGCTGCCGGGTATCGTGTGAACCTCGGCGCTCGTCGGTGGCTATCCATCGATACTGGCGTCGAAGCGACAAGCACGGGAGGCGGCTTGCTCCGGACGATCGGCCTGTGGCGCGCCGTGGTCAACCGCAGCCGCGCCGATCGTGCGGTCGTGACCGCCGCGTTCGTCCTTCTCGTGTGCGCGATCGCCCTGGTCGCGACCGGCGCGCTGTATGGCGACACGGTGGCGCTCGGCGGGCTGCGCCGAGCGGTGCTGGACGCATCGGCGGCGGACCGGGCGGTGGTCGTCCGCACATCGGCGGGAGCGCCCGACATCCCCGCGCTCGACGGCGTCGTTCGCGAGCAGCTCACCGACGCGATCTCACCGACCGGCGGCGACGTCGCGCTCGTCGCCCGGAGCGCGTCACTGGCGCCGGTGGGCCTCGACAGCACGGCGGCGCGGGATCGGCTGACGGCATTGGCGAGCTTCGAGGACCTCGATCGACATGCCACGCTCACCGCCGGTCGCTGGCCGATCGCCGGCCACGACCCGCTGGAGGCGACGCTGTCCGAAGGTGCCGCGGCGGCCCTGGGGCTGACGGTCGGGGACCGGGTCCAGCTGGCGCGGCAGCTCGAGCGGCACGCCCATCGCGGTCGAGGTCGTCGGCCTGTGGCGACCCGCGGCCGGCGACGCCTACTTCCTCGGGGATCCGCTCGAGCTCGACGGCGTCCGGACGGAGCCGCAGCTCACCACGCGCGGTCCGTTCGTCGTGGCCCTCGCCGACCTGGAAGCCAGCCCCGTCGGCCGCGACCTGACGGTCGAGTGGCGCGGCGTCCCGTCGATCGACGGCCTGCAGGTCGACCGGGTCGGGGCCCTGCGCGAGGGCATCGAGGGACTCAAGGCCGGCCTCCGCGCGGCGCTCCCGCGCGGTCGGGAGATCGCGATCCTCACCGGGCTGCCGGCCATCCTGGCGGACGTCTCACAGTCGATCCTCGTCAGTCGCAGCGGCGTCACGCTGCTGACGATCCAGTTCGCGGTCCTCGCCGGCTACGCCGTCCTGCTGGTCGCCGGGCTGCTGGTCGAGCGTCGGCGGGCGGAGACGGCGCTGCTCCGGTCTCGCGGCGCGACCTCTGCCCACCTCGTGACGCTGGCATTCGGCGAGGCGCTGCTGCTGACCGTGCCGGCGGCGGTCCTCGCGCTGTTCCTCGCGGTCGGCGCCGTCCGCCTCATCGGTTCGATCGGCCCGCTCGCCGACACCGGGGTCATCCCCGCGGTCGGCATCGACGGCCGGCTCCTCGCCGTGACGGCGCTGGCCGGGCTGGCCTGTGTCGTCGTCCTGACCCTCCCGTCGCTCGCGATGGGTGGCCTGCCGCTCGGCATCCGCGCATCGCTCGGGAGGCAGGTCGGCCGGACGATGGCGCAGCGACTCGGGATCGACCTCGTCCTGGTGGTGCTTGCCGCGGTCGCGCTGTGGCAGCTCCGCCTGTACGGTGCACCGCTCACTCGGGACGCGCACGGCGTCCTCGGCATCGATCCCCTGCTCGTCGCGGCGCCCGCCATCGGCCTGCTCGCGGGTGCGGTCCTGTGCACCCGGCTCATCCCTCGTCTGGCCGAGATCGGCGAGCGCCTGCTGGCTCGTCGCCGCGGGATCGTCCCACCGCTGGGATCCCGACAGGTCGCGCGACGACCGCTCCGCTACACCCGCTCTGCGCTGCTGCTCGTCCTCGCCGCGGCGCTGGGGACGTTCGCGGCGGCGAGCGCAGCGACGTTCGCGCGGTCCCAGGTCGACCAGGCCGCCTACCAGGCCGCCGCTGATGCGAGGGTGACCATCTCGGACTATCCCGACCTGCCCGGCTGGGCCATCGGACCGGCCGATCGAGCCGTCCCCGGCGTGACGGCTGCCACCCCGGTCACCCTCGGCTCACTCGAGATCGGCCGAACGGTCCGCGAAGGTCGGGTCCTGGCGATCGATCCGGCCGCGGTCAAGGCGATGGTGCAGATGCCGCCCGACGATGGCCCGACGGCGGCGCTCCTCGACGAGCTCGTCGCCGCCCGTCCGAAGACCACTGCGGTCGCGATCCCCGGCGAGCCGCGCCGGCTCGGCCTGACCGTCGATGCCGATCTGAGCGTCAACCCGGAGGACTCAGGCGGGACCGACATCCCGACCGACTGGGATGCCGTCGGCCTGACCGTGGTGGTGCAGGATGCCGATGGGCGCGTGCACCGGATCGATGGCGGGACGATCGGCCCGAAGGGGACCGGACAGCGGATCGAGGTCCCGCTGACGTCGACGATCGATGGCCTGTCCACGAGACCCGCCTATCCGCTTCGCCTGCTGGGCCTCGAGCTCGACCTGTCGCCACCGACCAACCTTGTCGTGCGTGGCAGCGTCGAGCTGGCAGGCCTGTCGCAGAGCGAGGTCGAGAGCGGCGAGGACTGGACGCCGATCGGCTTCGATCCCGGCGCGACCGGCTGGACCTGGAGCCGGACCGGGCCAGAGGGCACCACGGTCTACCGGCCGCCGGCCGGATCGCCTGGCCGGATCGAGGCCGGCCTCGGCGACGAGGCTTCGCCGGCCATCTTCGGATCGCCCGACCAGCCTGGGGCGATCTATCGCCTCACCACGTCGCCGAACGGCGACGACATCCTCCCGGCGATCGCGGGCGACCGGCTGCTCGCCCTGACCGGCGCCAGGGTCGGTGACACGATCGCGGTGACGTCGGAGGCCCATCCGTTGACCGTCCGGATCGTCGGGAGCACTGCTTCCTTCCCGCCCCTCGACCCGGAGTCGGCGTTCCTCGTCGTCGACGGGGCGACCCTCGACCTGCTGTCGTTCTCGGCAACGAGCTACCCGGTTGCCGCGAACGAGTGGTGGCTGGGCCTCGACCCGGCCGGCTCGAAGGCGGCGATCGCGACGCTCCGGACCGCCCCCTATTCGGCATCCGAGATCGTCCAGCGCGACGAGCTCAGCCGTGCGCTGGCCGACGACCCGGTCTGGCTCGGGGTGGTCGGGGTCCTGGCCCTCGGCGCGGTCGCCGCCATCGTCTTCGCCGGGATCGGGTTCATCGTCAGCGCCACGGTCACGACCGACGAGCGCCTCGGCGAGCTCGCGCTGCTCCGGGCGCTCGGCCTGTCCCAGCGCCAGCTGTCGACCTGGCTGACGATCGAGCAGGTCTTCCTGCTGGCGGTCGGGCTGATCGGGGGGTCGGCGCTCGGCCTGCTGCTGGCCTGGCTCGTGCTCCCGTATTCGACGCTCAGCGCGACCGGCGCCGCGGTGATCCCGGCGCCGGTCATCGTCGTCCCGTGGGCATCGATCCTGCCCGTCTACGCGGTGACCGTGGCGATCCTCGTCGGAGCCGTCCTGATCCTGGCCCGGCGGATGCCCGAGGCGCTCGTCAGCCGTGTCCTGAGGGCGGGCGGCGAGTAGGCATGGCCTGGCTACGGATCTCGCTTCGCCGCGTCGGGCAGGAGCGCGTGCCGGCGCTCGGACTGATCCTGCTCGTGCTGGTCACCGCATCCCTGTTCGCCGTCGCGCCACGCCTGCTCGCCCGTGTCGCCGACGACGCGTTGCGCGCCGAGGTGGCCGGGACGTCGGCGGCGGTGAGGAACATCCAGCTGGTCCAGGAGCGCCGGCTCGGGACCTCCTCCGGCGACCCGATGACTCCCGTCGACGCGGCCGGCGCGGATCTCGAGGCCCAGATCCCGTCGTCGGTCAGCCGCTTGTTCGTGGATCGGATCTCCACCGTGGACACGCCGAGGTTCCGGGTGACGTCGCCGACGAAGACGCCCAGCCTCCTGTCGCTGCGGGTGCAGCAGGACGTCGACGGTCACATCCGGTACACCGACGGCCGCGCGCCGACCGGCTCGCTGCAGTCCGTGCCGATCGCTCCCGGCAGCTCGACCACGCCCGGACCGACCACGGCCTACGAGGTCGCCCTGTCGACCGAGTCGGCCTCCGAGATGGGGGTCAAGGTCGGCGACACCCTCCAGCTCATCCTCGACTCGACCGACCCGCTCAATCGGGCGAAGCTCTACAAGGCGGCGGTCACGGTCGTCGGGATCTTCGATGTCGCGGACCCGCGCGCCGCCTACTGGTCGGACGACACGACCCTCGAGCGGCCGACCCAGAAGGCGCTCTCCGCGGACAACGTCCTGGCCAACGCCGTCGCGCTCATCGCCCCCCGCGCCTACGGCGTCCTGCTCAGCAACACCGACCAGATCGCCCTCCCGCTCCGCTACTCGTGGCGCTGGTACGTGGACCCGGGCCGGCTCGACGCGGGCGGGGTCGACGACCTGGACGTCGGCCTGCGGCGCATGGAGAGTGTCTTCCCCGCGACCCCGGCAGCCTCGGGCCCTGCCTCCGGCACGATCCTGCGGAGCGGCCTGCTCCGGTTCATCGAGGGCCAGCAGACGCGCTGGGCGTCCGTCCGGGCGATCCTGACCGTGGTCGCGATCGGGCCGGCGGCGGTGGCCGGCGCCGCCCTCGGGCTCGTCGTCCTGCTCGGATCGAACCGACGCCGGAGCGCGTTCGCGCTCTCTCGGAGCCGAGGTGCGTCGCCGGTCCAGATCATCGGCGCGACCGCGGTCGAAGGGCTCGTCCTGACGGTGCCGCCGGCGCTTCTCGCCGGTGTCCTGGCGATGATCGCGGTCCCGGGGCCGGTCGATCCACCGACGCTGCTCATCCCGGTCCTCGTCGCCGCCATCGCCACCGGGCTGATGGTCGCGGTCGTCGCGCCGGTTGCGCGGGGCAGCGCGCCCGACCGGGCACGCGATCCCGGTGAGGGCCGGCGAGCCTCGCCCCGGCGACTGGTCGCCGAGCTGCTGGTCATCGGTCTGGCCGTCGGTGGAGCGATCCTGCTCCGCGAGCGGAGCCTGCGGGGCGGTGGGAGCGCCGGCGAGCTCGCCTCGGCCGACCCGTTCATCGCCGCGGTCCCGGCGCTGGCCGGCCTGGCCGCCGGGCTGGTCGCGCTCCGCCTCTTCGCGATCCCGATCCGCGGCCTCGCGGTGCTGGCCGGGCTCCGCCGGGACCTCGTCCCGGTCATGGGTCTGCGGCGTACGGCCCGGAGCGGGACCGCGGCGCCCATCCTCCTGGTCCTGATGTTGACCGCAACGGTGGGGGCGTTCTCGCTGGCGACGCTGGCCTACCTCGAACGAGCGGCCGAGGTCGTCGCCTGGCAGGACATCGGGGCTCCGTTCCGGCTCGTCGAGGGGGACGGCCACCTGGCGTCGGACATCGACGCCGCGGCGCCGTCGCTGCCGGGCGTGACCGCCGCAGCCGGGGCCGCCCAGCTGAGCCTGCCGGCTCCCGGCAAGGGTGACATCGAGCTGCTGGCGATCGACGGCGCCGCCTACCGCGACGTCATCCGGGGCACGCCCCTCGCCGCCGACCTGCCGACCGCGGTCGTGGCGCCGGCCGAGGGACGCCTGCCGGCCATCGTCTCGCCCGGCGGCGTCATCGACGGGATCCGGCCGGGCGACCCGTTCGAGCTCCTGGTCGGCCGGACCAAGGTCGAGCTGACCGCGGTCGCCGTTCTGGACGCCTTTCCCACGCTGCCGCTCGGCGGCCCGTTCGTCGTCGTCGACCGGGTCGGACTCCGCGACCGGGCACCGGGCGCCGACCTGCGCTCGACGACCGTCTTCCTCGACGCTCCGGACGGTGCCGCGCCGGCCCTACGTGAAGCGATGAAGACGGTCGCGCCCGGCGTCGACGTGGTCGGCCGCTCGGAGCGCTCGGCGACCCTCGGTTCGGCGCCGGTCGTCGGTGCCGCCTCGACCGGGGTCGACGCGGGGCTCGCCGCCGCCCTCGCCTACGCCGCGATCGCGCTGGCGGCCGCGATCGCCCTGACCGGGGCCGCGCGTGCCCCGGAGACCGCCCACCTGCGGACGCTCGGCCTGACCCGGGGCGAGAGCCGCTGGCTCACGGTCGTCGAGTACGGCCCGACGGTGGCCCTCGCCGTGGGGTTCGGGATCGTCCTGGGGACCGGCACGTTCGCTGCCCTCCGGCCCGGCCTCGGGCTGGGCGCCATCGTCGGCTCGGACCTCGAGATCCCGGTCCAGGTCGGGCTCGAGCAGCTCGCCCTGCTGACGGTCGTCATCATCCTGATCGTCGGGCTGGGGGTCGGGCTCGGCGCGCTCGTCGAGCGTGAACCGTCCGCGCCGGCCGCCCTGCGTCGAGGCATCCAGTGAATCGAGGAGGCCGATGAGCCGAGCCCGCTACGGCGAGAGCGCCCAGATCGTGTGCGACAACCTGGTCCGGATCTTCAAGGTCGCGGACCTCGAGGTGGTGGCACTCCAGGGCCTGGACCTGCTGGTCGACGGCGGCGAGATGATGGCCATCGTCGGTGCGTCGGGGAGCGGCAAGTCGACCCTGCTCAACATCCTCGGCGGCCTCGACGCGCCGTCGGCCGGTCGTGCCCGGGTCGCCGGCCACGATCTGACCGCGATGGGCCGGCGCGAGCGGACGGCCTATCGTCGCTCGGTGGTCGGCGTGATCTGGCAGCAGACGGCTCGGAACCTGCTGCCGTACCTGACCGCGGCCGAGAACGTCGAGCTGCCGCTGATCCTCGACCGCCGGGCGGACCGGCGGCGGCGCGCCCTCGAGCTGCTCGACATGGTCGGCCTGGCCGACCGGGCGACCCACCGACCCGACCGCCTGTCGGGCGGCGAGCAGCAGCGCGTCGCGATCGCCGTCGCGCTGGCCAACCGACCGGCGGTCGTTTTGGCCGACGAGCCGACGGGGGAGCTCGACAGTGCCACCTCGGCCGAGATCTTCGAGCTGATGCGGACGATCAACGCGGGGTCTGGAACGACGATCGTCATCGTGACCCACGACCCGCTGGTCTCCGAGCACGTCGCCCGGACCGTGCGGATCCGCGACGGCCGGACCAGCACCGAGACCCGCCGTCGGACCGAGCAGGGCGAGGACGGCAGCGCGCCGGTCGCCGAGGAGTTCGCGCTGCTCGATCGGGTCGGCCGGCTCCAGCTGCCCAAGGCCCATATCGAGGCGCTCGAACTCGCCGAGCGGGTCCGCCTGCGGCTCGAAGACGACCACGTCGGAGTCTGGCCCGACCGTCCGCGGGACGACGAGGCCGAACGATGAACCGCCCGGGACGGGCATACGACGTCCTGCCGGCTGGACCGATGGTCGAGGCCGTCGGCGTCGACCGAGACTTCGAGGACGGCGGATCGGTCGTCCATGCCCTCCGCGGCATCGACCTGACGGTCGGTCGCGGGGAGCTGATCGCGGTCCGCGGCCGGTCGGGCAGCGGCAAGACCACCCTGCTGAACATCCTCGGTGGGCTGGACCGGCCGACGGCCGGCCAGGTCATCGTCGACGGGGTCGACATCGCCAGCCTCGACGAAGCCGGGGTCGTCGACCTCCGTCGCTCATCGGTCGCCTACATCTTCCAGGCGTTCGGACTCGTCCCGATCCTGAGCGCCGCGGAGAACGTCGAGGTCCCGCTCCGCCTGGTCCGGACCGAGGGTCTCGAGCGCGACCGACGCGTCTACGACCTGCTCGAGCTGGTCGGGCTGGCCGAGCGGGCCCGCCACCGGCCGTACGAGCTGTCCGGAGGCGAGCAGCAGCGGGTGGCGATCGCCAGGGCGCTGGCCAATCGACCCAAGCTGCTCCTCGCCGACGAGCCGACCGGCCAGCTCGACTCGGAGACCGGTCACACGATCATGACCCTGCTCCGGACGATCGTCCGGACCGAAGGCGTGACCGCGGTCGTCGCCACCCACGACCCGGCGATGCTCGACGTCGCGGATCGGGTGCTCGAGCTGCGCGACGGCCGGCTCACGGATCGAGCCGGCTGAGTGGACGACGTCCTTGTGCTGATCCCCGCGTACCAGGAGGCGGAACGGGTCGGTGCGGTCGTGACCGCCGCCCTGGCCCACCTGCCGGTGCTGGTCGTCGACGATGGCTCGACCGACGGGACCGCCACGGTCGCCGAGGCCGCGGGTGCGACCGTCATCGCCCAGGTCCCGAACCAGGGCAAGGGCGCCGCGCTTCGGGCCGGCTTCGCCTGGGCGCTCGCGCGCGACGTCGAGGCCGTGGTCACGCTCGATGCCGACGGACAGCACGATCCTGCCGAGATCGCCGCGTTCCTCGAGGCCCATCGACGGACCGCTGCCGACCTGGTCATCGGGCGACGCGACTTCCGGCGGATGCCCCCGACCCGCCGGCTCGCCAACGAGCTCGGCCGGCGCGCCATGTCCTGGGCGGCCGGTCGTGACATCCCGGACAACCAGTCGGGCTACCGGCTGCTCAGCCGTCGGCTGATGGCCGTCCTCACGACCAGCGACGAGACGGGCTTCGAGTTCGAGGTCGAGATGATCACGACCTGCATCCGGGCCGGGTTCGCCCTCGAATGGGTCCCCATCCGGACGATCTACGCCGGCGAGGCGTCGCACATCCGGCCGTGGCGCCACCTCGCCAGCTTCGTCCGGATCGTCCGCACCACCCGACGTACGGTCAGGCTGCCGCTGCCCTGACCCAGCCCGGTCAGCCGAGGTGCGCCGCGTCCAGCTCCGCGATCCGGTCCGGCCCGACCCGACAGCAGCCGCCGATCGAGCGTCGCACCCGCTTCGACCCAGCGACGCGCGGCGGTCGCGTCGACGGCCGGACCGGTCGGCCCGACCCACTGCCGCCGCTCGGCGTCCCACGCCTCGCCGCTGTTCGGATAGACGACGATCGGCTTGTCGGTGACGTCGCGGGCGCGCTCGATCAGCTCGGTCACGTGCTCCGGAGCCGTGCAGTTCAGACCGACCGCCCGGATCCGGTCGGTCAGCCCGGCCAGACCGAACGCGGCCTCGACCGGCTCGCCGCTGCGCGTCGTGGCACCGTCGGCGCAGCTGAAGCTCAGCCAGGCTGGTGGCCCGGCGCTCGTCGCCAACAGCTCGGCCAGCGCCCGCCCTTCGCCGACCGAGGGGATGGTCTCGATCGCCAGGAGATCGGCGCCCGAATCGGCCAGGATGGCCGCCCGCGGAGCGTGCCACGCCCGCAGCTGACCGACCGTCAGGCCGTCGTCGCCGCGGTACTCGGATCCGTCGCCGAGCATCGCCCCGTACGGCCCGATCGACGCGGCCACGAAGAGCGCCGGAGCGTCCATCCCGCGCTCGGCCAGCTCGGTGACATGCCGATCGCGGGCCCGGATCGCGAGCGCGACGCTCAGCCGCAGCAGGTCGGTGGCACGCGCTGTACCGATGCCGCGCGCGGCGAAGCCGTCGTAGCTCGCCTGATAGCTGGCGGTCACCGCGACCCGTGCGCCGGCGCGGAAGTAGGCGAGGTGCGCGTCGACGATCGATGCGGGCGCCTCGAGCAGCAGGCGAGCCGACCACAGCGGGTCGGACAGGTCGTGCCCGCGCGCCTCGAGCTCGGTCGCCAGGCCGCCGTCGAGGATCGTGACCCGATCCGCTGCGAACAGCGGATCGACCGACCGCCCGGACGGGATGCTGGCATGCGTGCTGCTCATTCGTCCGTCAGGGTACGCCGGACATGACGGAGGGGCGTGCCTCGCGGCACGCCCCTCCGGGTCTCGGGGACCCTAAGTCCGGGCTCCGATCGGAGTCCCTCGGGGATTACTCCCGATGGTTCCGTCGGCGGGACCAATTCGACGTCGGGCTCAAGAGTCCGACCGCCACGGCGATCCCGAGGAGGGCGATGAGGATGATGGGCAGGCCTGAGCCGGTCCCACCGGTACCCGAGCCGTCGATCGTGTCGGTCGGCGGAAGGGTCGTCTTGGGCTTGGAGGTCTCACCCTTCACGTCGCCCGACGGCGGTGCGTCGGTCGGGGTCGGGACGGCCTCGGTCGGGGTGGGCTGACCGTCGGTCGGCGTCGGGGTCGGCGTCGCCGTCGGAGCTTCGGTCGGGGTGGGGGTCGGTGTCGGGTCGGCGACGTCGACGTGGGCCTGGGACGTGTCCTTGACCTCGGTGTTGCCGTCGTGACCCGTGGCCGTGGCGACGTCCGTGGTCGACTCGGTGACGTCGCTGGTGCACTTGAACGTCCAGGTCTCGTCGATGTCGAGCTTGTTGTCGCCGTCCGTGTCGCCGGAGACGAGGTCGATCTGACCGCACGAGGGCTTGTCGGTCACGTCGACGTTGGTCAGCGCGACGTTGCCCGCATTGGTGACCTTGAACGTGTAGGTGACGTCACCGCCGCCCGCGTCCAGCTGGTCCGGGTTCGCCGACTTGACGATCTTGATCCCGGGCGTGCAGGCGATGTCCTCGAAGATCCCGTCGAACAGGTCGGGCAGGTCGCTGCCGGCCACGACGTGTCGGTAGGCACTGGCCGGCTTGGCCAGCGACTGCATGAGGGGCAGGTCGACCTGGCTGAGACCGGTCCCGCCTTCGCCGACGGCGACCGAGTAGACCACGTCGGCCGAGGCCCGGAAGTCGTCGATGTTGGCCTGGGTCGGACGCGAGCCGCTGAGGTTCGTGTTGTCCGGGTTGGGCCGGCCATCCGACAGCAGGATGATCACGTGCTTGACGGGGAGCCCGCCGCGGCTGGCCTCTCCGTTCGCGGTCATGTCGCCGGCGCCGACCGCCATCCCCTGGCGGAGCGGCGTGTTGCCGGCCGACGTGAGGGCATCGATATGCGCCTTGACGGTGCCCGCGCCGGAAGTGCCGAGCGCGAGGTCGACGGACGCCGCGCTGTTGCCGAACTTCGACAGTCCGACGTGATGGAGGTTCGAGCCGCCACCGACGCCACCGGTCGCGTCGAGCGAGTCGACGAGCCCGTCAGCGGCGTTCTTGGCCCAGTACAGGCGGACGTGACCGTCGGTGGCCCACTGGGTCTCACCCATGCTGCCCGAACGGTCGATGATGAACTCGACGTCGAGCGGCATCCGGCCGCATCCCGCCAGCGGGTCGGCGGCCAGCGCCGCCGGCGCGATCTGCGAGCCGACGGGGACGATCGCGGCGGAGGCCATCAGCAGGCCTGCGGCGGCGGCGGTCCCAGCCGACCTGAGGTGCCCGCGCATCCGGGCCTTCGTTGCCGTCATTCGATCCCTTTCCTTTCGCTTCGCCGGATCCGGCGGACGATCTCTGCGCCCTTGGACGGCCGGTCGTCGCGACCTGGGAAGGTCGGAAGCGGCGCGGTCCCCGAGAAGGCGTCCGAACGACCCATTCGGGTCATCCATGCCTAGTACCTTAGTCAGGGGTACTTAACGGCCGACATTACAAATGACCAGATTCCAGGTCGATTCAGCTAGCTTCCGTTGACGAAATGCGACACTCTGGTCGGTTCGGTTAGGAATTGGCACGAACAGGGTCATCCGGCCGGGTGAGGTGCGGTCGGGGGAGGTGTCGATCCTCGGATCCGATCCGGACGACCGACGACCCGCCGGTGCAGCCAGCGGGTCGGGTCGAGAGGTGCGGATGGGCCGGACGCCCCGGGCGGTCACGGGATGACGAGGTGCACCGGGTTGCCGAGGATGTCGACCTGCCAGGTCGTCAGGTCGAACGCCTTGCCTGACGAGCTCCCGCCCATCGTGTAGCGGATCCGCCACGGGTCATCGGGCGACATGAAACGGCCGAGCCGTCGGATGACCCGAACGGCTCGGCCGATGAGGACGGAGGGCGAAATACTCCGCCCGAGGGATGGCTTACGGAACGACGAGGTGGACCGGGTTCCCGCGGATCTGGACCTTCCAGGTCGTGACGTCGTTGGACGTCCCGGTCCCGTTCATCGTGTACTTGATCTTCCACCATCCGCTCTGCTGGGCGGTGTAGGTGGTGGGGATGACGACCTGGATGGTCAGCCAACACCCGTTGTAGGTGCCCGCGGTGGCCCCGACGTTCGTCTGGATGGACGAGACGCCGGTTCCCGACAGCGAGTTGCAGTTCGCGGCCCCCGCGTTCGTCGTTCCTTGGGCCGCCGTGTAGTCCATCGACGCGGGCGACCACCCGCTGCTGGTCGGGATCTCGATCTGGATCGAGGCGCTCAGGGGGTTCGTGTCGCCCGGGTCCCAGAGCGCGATCTCGACGGTCTTCCCGGCGTGGACCGCGTCGATCTGGGCGAGGTAGAACTCCGAGGAGGTGACAGAGCCCGCGGCGGTCAGCGGCGTGAACATCTGCATCGCGCCGATGCCGTAGATCCTTGGCGTCCCACCGCTGGCGGAGGCGTACAGCGCGTAGCTGTTCTCGCCGTCGACGGTGCGCTGGTCCGCGGCGTTGGATGGATCGGTCGACGTGGTGTGCAGACGATAGACCTTGCCGTTCGCTCCGCCGGTCAGGCCGCTGGCCAGCAGGTACCACTCGTCGTGGTAGTCCCGGCCGTCGCCATACGCCGCGATCGTCGTGTGCCGGCACTCGGAGCCGCCGCTGCCGCCCATCGTCGAGTCGGACGCCCCGACGTGGCGGAAGAGCCCGTTCGACTGTGCGATCGGCGCGCCGTCGTCGGTCATGTCGTACATCGTGTTCTTGGTGTCGTACAGCTCGTAGAACGTGCTGACCGAGCTGCCGCCGCCGGAGAACCAGCGGTCACCGGTGCCCTTGCTGGTGGTGACCGCGCAGAAGACCGGGTCGTAGACGTAGACCGATCCGTTGGTCGTGCCGGCGGGCATCTCGACGGCGTAGTTGTAGTACGCGGAGCCGTCGTAGGCCGGGTTCGTGGCCCCGCCGACCGTGTCGTAGTAGGGCTGGAAGGCGTCACCGTTGATGTTCGCCGCGCCCTCGGTGTTCTGGGTCGCCCAGAAGCCGCGCGGGTTCAGGACGGCACCGTCCGCGTTGTAGCAGCTGGCCACGCCGGAGCACGTCGTCCCGGGACCCTGGAGGTTCTTGTCGGCGATGGGCGTCGTGGTGGTGGTGGTCGTGGTCGTGGTCGTGTCCATGCTCCAGTAGACCCGGGCCTCGAGCATGTCGAGGTTGGTCTGCGGGAGGGTGGTGCAGCCCTTGATCACGGTCAGCCGGACCCGGAAGTTGGTGTCCGAGAAGTCGTTGCGGATCCAGCTGTGCGGCGTGGCCGGACCCCAGGCCGTCGTGCTCGTCGCGCCACCGGACGAGGGCAGGATCGAGGTGGCCGCGCTGGCGACCGGCGTCGTCAGGCTCGGTGTGGCGATCTGGCTCCCCCAGGTCGTCCCGCCGTTCCAGGAGACGTCGGCCTTCATCGTGGTCCCGGCACAGGCCGAGGCCATCCAGGTGTCGGTCAGGCGGACCTGGAGCCCGACGATCGTGAGCGTCTGGCCGACGCCCGGGCTGGGGATGGCGTTGGCCCCGCTGAGGAGGCCGAACCCGCTCCACTGCTGGGCCGAGTTCGTCGTGCTGGTCCGGGCATAGATGTTGTTGTTCGAGTTGACGCTGGCGATGAGCGTCCCGCTCGAGGCGGTCCAGTTGGCCGTCCCGGGCGCGGTGGTGTCGACCATGCCCCAGCCGGAGTCGCCGGTCGCGGTCGTCGTATTCGTCGTCGTGATCTGGTCGGTCGAGGTCAGGCCGCGGGTCAGGCCGAACACGCCGTAGTAGTTCTCCGGGCTCCCCATCGGGACGGGCAGGACGTACTCGGCCTTCGAGCTGCGGACGGCCTGGATGGAGTTCAGTCCGAAGATCTTCATGAAGAACGTGCCGACCGGCGCGGAGATCGTGACGCTCAGGCGCCGCTTGTTGCTGGCGTCCTGGAGCGGGGTGACGACCACCCCGCCGATCCCGTCGTCGTAGCCGTTCTTGGTCGCCTCGTCCTGGGCCGTCGAGTACGCGGTGCTCGGGTTGCCGGGCAGCCAGACCACGCCGGCCAGGGCGGCGGCATCGGCGGCGCGCTGGACACGCAGGCTGTTGGCCCAGTACCAGCTGACGTCGACGACGATCGCGGTGATCCCGGTCAGGACGAAGATCGACACGGCGAACAGCACGAGCATCTGGCCGCGCGAGGCCACCCGCTGCCGCACGGCGGCGGTGGTCGTGCGGACGCGATCCTGTGGACCCATTTCGATACTTCTCCTAGCTCGGGTTGAGCGCCATGACGGTGCGGTCGGAAGCGCGGTCGCGCCGCCGGGGGTGCGAGCAGTTCGTGCTGCCTGATCGGGTGTGAACGATGATCGGGTCATGGCACGACGAGGTGGACCGGGTTGCCGTTGATGCTGACTTCCCAGGTGGTGGTGTCATTCGCCGCACTCATCTGGTACTCGATCTTCCACCAACCCGGTTCCGTTTCCCCGGGCGGAGTCAATCCGCCCGAGCCGTAGGTCACCGGGAGCGGGATGTCGATCGAGATCAGGTGATTGTTGAACAGGGCCGACCCGTTCGAGGTCTGGATCTGGGTGACATCGGTCCCGGACCGGCCGTCGTCCGATGTCCAGTTGAAGTGGGCGTAGCCGTATCCGTTCCCGTCGGGGCTCAGGATCCGCAGGTACGCGTTGCCGCTGGACTCGCCGGGATCGAACAGATCGATCGTCATCGTCTTGCCGGCATGGGCCGCCTCGATCTGGGCCAGGTAGAACACGCCCGTCCCGGCAGCCAGGTTGACGTAGGCCGCCATCCGGCCCCCCCCATAGACTCGAGCGGTTCCGCCGGTCGATCCGACCCAGATCGAGAACAGGTTCTCGGCACCGACCGAGGCGTTAGCGGCGTCAACGGTCGTGTTGACGTTGACCCGGTACTTGCCCGCCGGCAGACCGGTCTTGAGCACGACCCAAGCGTTGTGCGCCGGGTCGGTTCCACAATCCTGTCGGTTGGCGTCCCCGCTGTTCTGGGGCGTCCCGAAGTCACCGCTGAAGTCGCCCAGGGTCCTGGTCCCCGGATCGTAGGTCTTGGTGGCGAGCGGGGCGCCGTCGTCGGTCGGGTCGAGCGGCGTGTTGTGCATGTCGTACAGGCGGTAGGTGACGGCGACCGGCTTGATGACGGTGCCGTTCGGACTGTCGGTCCAGTGGTCGCCCGCGCCGAACGACCCACCATGGCCGTTATCGCCGGTGGCGCAGAAGATCGGGTCGAACAACTGGACCTGGCCGTTCGAGCCCCCGTTCAGCTCGACGGTGTAGTCGTAGCCGTTCGCGTCGTAGTCGGGGTTGGGGTCGCCCTTGGGCTGGCCGAGCCCACCGCCGATATAGGACGGCGCGTAGCGATCGCCGTTCTCGCGCAGGCCGCCCGATGTGAAGACGGCGCCCCAGATGTTCTGGGGTGCGAGCGGAGCGCCGCCGGCCGGATTCGGCACCGGCAGGGTCGCGTTGACCTTGCCCTGCGTGTAGACCGTCACGGTGAACGCGTCGACCGATACTGTCGCGGTGTTGTTGCAGCGAAGGCTGCTCGAGTTCGTCGAGTCGTTGTTCAACTCCGGATCGAATGCCCGCAGCCGGACTCTCAGCTGACCGTTGGCCAGCTCGGCGGGCGTCCAGCTCCGGCCCCAGGTGTCACCCGACGCGCCGGCGCTCGGCCAGCTTCCGGCGGCAGGGTCGCTGCCGGTCAGATCGACTGTCTTGCCCGTTGCGGTATAGGTCGCGCCGTTGTCCCAGGACAGCTCGACGCCGAGTTTGCAGCCCGCCGGATCGCTGGCCTTGGCCTCGACCTTGACCTCGATCCCCTTGATCGCCAGCCCGGCGGCGACATTGAACCCGAAGTTGCCGTAGCCCTGGCTGTCTCCGGCCGTGCCCGTGCCGACGACGCCGGTGGCGTACAGATTGTTCGTTGACCATGCCCGGTCCGGGTTGGTGAAATCGTTGTCCGGGGCGATCGTCTGCGACCAGGTGGGAGCAGATGGTCCGACCGGGGTGATCGGGCCGCCGGCGAGGCCTTCGAAGAACCCGACGCCGAAGTAGTTCTGCGGGCTGCCCATCGGGACCGGCAAGACGAACTCCGCCTTCGAACTGCGGGTCGCCTGGATCGAGGGCAGGCCGAACACCCGCATGAAGAACGTGCCGACCGGGGCCGAGATCGTGACGCTCAGCCGACGCTTGTTGGTCACGTCCTGGAGCGGCGTGACGGTGACCCCGGGGCTCGACCCGTCGTAACCGTTCTTGATCGCTTCGTTGCGGGCGGTGGCGTACGCGGACGTGGGGTCGCTCGGCAGCCACACCACACCGGCCAGGGCGGCGGCATCGGCGGCGCGCTGGACACGCAGGCTGTTGGCCCAGTACCAGCTGACGTCGACGACGATCGCGGTGATCCCGGTCAGGACGAAGATCGACACGGCGAACAACACGAGCATCTGGCCGCGCGAGGCCACCCGCTGCCGCACGGCGGCGGCGGTCTTGCCGGCCAGGGTCGATCGACCCATTTCGATCGTTCCCCTAGCTCGGGTTGAGCGCCATGACGGTGCGGTCGGACATCGAGAACTGCGGGGTGCCGACCATCCCGAGGAAGACCCCAAGGGGACTGATCAGCCGATAGCTGTAGGTGAGCCCGATCCCGATCGAGTCGGGCGTCGAACCGTTGTCGCGGGAACACGCGCTCCAGCCGACACTGCTCTGCCTGAACTTGAGCGCCACGCCGTCGACGGTGGGCCCCGCGCCGGGGACCCAGACGTTCACCGGGCCGGCCTGGCCGCCCGTGGCGTTCGACTGGTAGATCGTGATCTGGCTGACCCGGCTGACGTCGACCGGGGACCCGGGGGACGTCAGGACGCGCTGGGCCGCGGCGATGATCTGCTGGTCGACCGGGGAGGTCCCCGACGCATCGGGAGCGCAGGGCACCGACGCGGTGCCGGGACCGAGCGCCGCGCCCGTCCGGGCGCCTTCGCGGGTGGCGTACTCGAGCGTCAGATTGTGGCTGAACGCGAACCCGAACTCGAGCATCCCGAACAGCATCATCACGAAGACCGGGACGGCCACCGAGAACTCGACGAGGCTCTGGCCCCGGGCGCCGGTGCGGCGGCGGATCGGTCGATGGATGCGGCTCACAGGATCGGCTCCATCCGCATGACGTTCGACTCGACCATCGTGTAGTCGGTCGCCCCGAGGCCGATGAACGAGCCCATCGGGGTGAACCAGGTGTAGTGGTAGGTGATCTTCACGCCGATCGTGTCGACGCCACCTGAGCCCGAGCAACCGGCCTGGATGTTGCAGCGGTTCGTCTCGAGGTAGCCCCCGGTCGTCAGCGAGTAGGGAGCCGTCCAGGCACCGCTCGGGAGGGTGCACGGCGTCGAACCGGATCGGGCGTAGACGTTGACCTGACCGCCGATCTGATTGCCGTTCTTGTCCGCGTTGTAGATCCGGACCTCGGTCACCCGGGACGTGCTCGCGGGTGACCCGATCGAGTCCTCGACCTTCTTGAGGATCACGCAGTCGGAGCCGACCGCGTTGCCCGCCTCGGCGGCGATCAGGGACGCGTCGCGACTGGCGAAGTTGATCGACAGGAGGGCGTTGAACACCAACCCGAACTCGATCAGCCCCATGAGCAGGACGAAGAAGATCGGGAAGACCAGGGCGAACTCGACCAGGGACTGGCCCCGCTGGTGTCGCTCCGGGTGTCGTCGGAAGGGTCGCTTCACGCGGCGTGCTCCGCCTCTATGGCTCGAACGGATGACGAGGCCCTGAGACCATCGCCACTGGATACCGTCTAGCCTAGGAAGCAGGACCTTTCGCGCCTCATTACGAAAGTGCGCGGCTGCACAGCCCGATGGTCCCGGAGCACCCCCCGGACCATCGTCAGACGGGCCGCTCGGAGCGCTCTGCGGGGACCGTGAAACGGAACCCGGCGCCACCCCCGGGGACGGGCACGTAGCGGATGGATCCGCCCATCGCCCGGACGAGTCCGCGGGCGACATCGAGACCGAGACCGGTCCCGTCCAGACCCTGGCTGGTCGTGCCTCGCTCGAAGCGGCGGAAGACCCGGGCCCGCTCGTCCGCCGGGACGCCGGGGCCGTGATCCGAGACGGTGACCGCGATCCGCTGGTCGTTGTCAGTCGGCTCGACGACGACCTCGATCGGCCCGCTGGGCGCGTACTTCAGGGCATTGTCGAGGAGCATCCAAACGACCTGTTCGAGGGCCGCCCGATCGGCGACCGCGACCATCCCGCCCGCCCGATCGTCGAGCTCGAAGGGCCGGTCCGAACCGAGCGACGACCAGACCCGCCGGACCACGGGCGTGGGCACGACCGGCTCGGCCTCGACCCGGAGGGTCCCGGCCTCGAGACGGGACAAGGTCAGCAGCTGTCCGACGAGCCGTGCCAGTCGGTCGGCCTGCTCCCGGATGACGTAGACGCCCTCGCGCGAGTGCGGGTCGGTCGACTCCGCGGTGGCCAGCTCGTCGGCGACCACGGCGATGCTCGTCAATGGCGCCTGGAGGTTGTGGCTGACGCCGCGCAGGAAGTCGCCCTGGAGCCGGGTCAGCCGCCCGAGTCGATCCACCCGATCGAGCGTCCGGGCGTGGACCGTGGCGTCGTCGATCGCCGCACGGAGCAGCCTGGCGTAGACGTCGAGCAGCGACTGATCCGCCTCCGACCAGTCGCGCCCGACCGGAAGCCGACCGGCGAGTCGCGGGCTCGCCGGCGCGGTCGCCTCGTCGTCCGCTAGCGGGCCGAGCGCCGCCGATACGAGGCGACCACGGGCGATCGGCGCGTCCGGACCCGCGCCGGACCCAGTGGAGGCCGCTCCCGCAGCGACCGGCGCCCCCACCCCGGCCGTCGCCTCGACCACGGTGCCGTCGGCGTCCTCCAGGGTCACCTCCGTCAACTCGAAGATCCGGCCCGCCGCCGCCACCCCGCGGGCATGGACCGCCCCGACCCCGAGGTCCGGCGTGAGCTCCGCGATCGCCCGGATGGCGGCGCGCAGGATCCGGTCGCGGCGCTCGAGCGTGTCGCCCATCCGGTCGAGCGCGCTGGCAAGCCGTCCGATCTCGTCGCGATCGTCGGCGGGCAGACGGACGGCAAGGTCCCCGGCGGCCATGGCCGTCAGTCCTCCGCCGATGGCGTCGAGGCGCAGCCGGAGACGACGGCCGAGGAGGATGGCCAGGATCGCCGCCGCCATGACCGCCAGGAGCAGGCCGACGGCGAGCAGCGGGATGAGCCGGTTGCCCACCGAGCGGAGCCCCTCGATCCGCATCGTCGCGACGTACCAGCCGACCGGACGGCCGTCGACGCCCGTCAGCGGCATCGCGCCTCCGGCGTACCCGGATCGCACGGCGACCGCCGGACCGGTCGTGGGCGCCGGGTCGGGGGCGAGGTCGGGGGCGAATGCCGCTGCGGCGGTCTCGTCGCTGGCCACGCGGAGCTTGCCGGACTGGTCGAAGACCGCGCCGTCGAACCCGGTCACCTCCCTGGCGTCCACCACGAACGACGGATCGAGCCGTCGGGCGAACGCCAGGCCGACCGGCTGGCCCAGACCGGCGTCGACCCCGGGTCCGGTCCGACCAGTGAGGTCGATCGGTTGGAAGTCGACCTGGTAGACCCCGTCCCCGAGATCGGAGTAGACCGCCCCGGTCGGGATGACGGGCCGCACCAGCGCTCCCCTGGCCTGGGTCGACAGAGCGGCCGTGGCCGCCGCCGGTCCGCCGGCGACCTGTCGGTCCCCGACGATCAGGACGATCGCATCGACCTCGCCGCGGTCGACCTGGAACTGGATGACGTCGCGACGGATGGCTTCCAGGTCGAGACCGGCCACCTCGTCCTGGAGGATCTGCCAGGTCGCGTAGCTCTGGGTGGTTTCGTCCAGGTCCGCGGCATCACGGGCGAGCACCGCGGCGACACCGCCGACGGCGGTCCGCGCCTGGGTCAGCGCTTCGTCGCCGACGACCTCCTCGACCGACTTGATGACCGCGAAGCCGAACAATGCCAGCGGGACGACGGCGACCAGGATCAGGACCAGGATGACCTGCCGGCGGTAGGTCAGGCCACGGCCGCGCCCACGCGACCCATCCGCCATGTCGGGGTCAGCCGGCCGCGACCAGCCGATAGCCCCCGTTCCGATCGGTCAGGAGGTGTCGCGGGTCATCCGGGTCGACTTCGATCTTGCGCCGCAGGCGACGGATCGCCACCCAGACGTAGGCAGGGTCGGCGCCGTCGGAGTCGCTCCAGACGCGCGCCAGCAGGTGTTCGGTCGCGATCGTCGTCCCCAGATTGGCGGCCAACGTGGCCAGGAGGCGCGTCTCGGTCGGCGACAACGCGACCGGCCGGCCCGCGACGATCGCCTCGCGCCGCCGCAGCGCAAGCGACAGGTCCGGACCGAGCTCGAGCAGCTCGCTGGGGATCCGCTCGTTGAGCCGGCGCAGGACGCGGTTCAGCCGCGCGACGAGCTCCGGGTAGTCGAACGGCTTGGTGACGTAATCCTCGGCATAGTGCTCGATGAGCTCCGTCTTCGAGCGGGACGTCGCGACGGCCGACAGGACGACGATCGGGATGTCGGCTCGCTTCTTGATGCCGGCCGCTACCTCTTCGCCGGATGTGCCGGGCATCGTCAGGTCGAGCAGGACGAGGTCCGGCCACGATTCGTCGATCGAGGCCAGGGCCTCGGCCCCGGAGGCGGCGACCGACACGACGAAGCCGTCGCGACGAAGGCGGGCGCCAAGGAACTGCGTCAGCTGGACGTCGTCATCGACGAGGAGCAGACGGTGCCGCTCGGTCATGGGCGAGTGCCGTTCCCTCCGCCCGCGCTGGTCCCGGTGCCGGGCTCCGGTCCGGCCCCGCCACTGGCCGCCGTGCCCGTCCCGCCGCTCGTACCGCCTCCGGCGGTGCCACCGCCGCCCGTGGCGCCGCCGGATGACGACCCGACCCCGGTCGCCCCGCCCGATCCTCCACCGGCACTCCCGACGGCTCCGCTCCGCGGTGATGCGTGCGGTGGATCCGGTCGCTGGGCGGCCGTCGCCGGTCGAGCCGACGGGGCCGGCCCGGCGTCTCCGACGTCGGTGGTCGGGTCGGGTCGAGCCGCGTCGAGCTGGGTCGAGACCGGCGGCCGCGGGGGCACGCCGTCGGCGACGTCATCGGGCGTCGGCGCGACGCGGACGATGAGGTTCGTCGGCGGACCGCCCGACCCGACCCGGACCCAGAGGGTCAGCGCGGGGTCGGTGAACACCCTCCACGCCCCGATCCGACCGGCGTCATGGAACCCGGCATCGATCAGCTGCGCGGCATAGGCCGTCATCGTCGACTCGGGCGACAGCTGGGAGGCGAACGACAGGAAGTCGCCCGCGCCGTCCACGCCCGGACCGGCGGTCCCGAGGTCGGTCGCCAGGCCTGGGCGGGGGATCGAGCCGAGCTCATGGGCGTCGGGTCGGACACCGCTCGGCGGCGAGGGAGTGACGACCTGCGGTCCGCACGCGACGAAGCTCCCCAGCGCCACGAGGACGAGGGCGAGCAGACGGCGATCCACGCGCTTGTGAGTCAGCGAAGGGTCCTTTCGATGGGCACTCTGGGAAACGACCTTGCCGTCGACCTGTCCATCCTAGCGCCCCGGCGCGCCGGCTCCCATACCCTGGACCGACCTATTCGTCGACGGCTCCGGATTCGCGGGGCGCCGACGCACCGCCCGGCCGATCAACCGAGGCGCAGGCGGGGCAGCACCTCGCGCCCGAAGACATCGATGAACTCCGCCTGGTTCCGCCCGACGTTGTGGAGGTGGATCTCATCGAAGCCCATGTCGACGTAGTGCTGGATCTGCTCCGTGTGCCAGGCGAGGTCGGAGGTCATCAGGCAGCGATCGACGAAGTCCTCGGGACGGACGAGCCCGGCCATCGCCGCGAAGTCCTCCGGGTTCTTGATGTCCTGCTTGGGGAAGGGCATCCCGCCGTTCGGCCACTCCCGCACCGCGTTGGCGACGGCCTCGTCGTCGGTCGGCGCCCAGCTGATGTGGATCTGGAGGAGCTTGGGCATCCCGACGGGATCCTTGCCGGCCTCGCGCGCGCCCTCGTCGAACTTCCCCCAGAGCATCCCGATCTTCTCGTCCGCCGCCCCGACCGTGATCATCCCGTCGGCGAGCCGCCCGGTGCGCTTGGCGTTGACCGGGCCCGCCGTCGCGACGTAGACCCGGACCGCCTCCTCGGGTCGGGTATAGAGCCGAGCGCTCTCGAGCTTGAAGTGCTCGCCGCGATGGCGGACGACCGCGCCGGTGAACAGCTTGTTGATGATCTCGATCGCCTCGAACAGCATCGAGCTGCGGACACCGATCTCCGGCCACTCGCCGCCGACGACGTGCTCGTTGAGGGCCTCGCCGGCGCCCAGACCGAGCCAGAAGCGGCCCGGATACATCGCCCCGAGGGTCGCGGCAGCATGGGCGATCACCGCCGGGTGGTAGCGGAACCCGGGACAGGTCACCGCCGTGCCGAACGGGAGCGACGTCCGCTGGCCGAGCGCGCCCATGAAGCTCCAGGCGAAGGCGCTCTGGCCCTGCTGCGGCGTCCACGGATGGAAGTGCTCGCTGACCATGAACCCCGCCGCGAACCCGGCGTCCTCCGCCCGGGAGCACAGGTCGAGGAGCTCGGTCGGGTGGAACTGCTCGAGCATCGCCGCGTAGCCGATCCTGGTCATGGGCGCATCGTAGCCGAGCCGGCCGCGGGTCACGATCCGCAAGGCTGCACGACCGAATCGCGACCGGATCGGACCCCGATCGCGATGCCTCCCACCCGCACGACCGGCCGGTCGGCTCGGGTATCCTTGCGACGATATCCCGAACCCCCAGATCCCACAGGTGGTGCCCATGAAGGTCGGCGTCGCCCGGGAGACCGCGGCCGGTGAACGGCGCGTCGCCCTGGTACCCGAAGCGCTCGGCAAGCTGACCGCTGCCGGGTTGGAGATCCTCGTCGAGTCCGGTGCCGGAGCCGGCGCGGCGATCCCGGACTCCGCCTACGTCGAGGCCGGTGCGAGCATCGTCTCGACCGCCGAGCTGTACGGTGGTGCCGATGTCGTCCTGCGCGTCCAGAAGCCGTCCGACGACGAGGTCGCCAGGCTGCGCTCGGGACAGGCGGTCATCGGCTTCCTGGCCCCGTTGATCGACCCGCAGCTCGCCGCGAGCCTGGCCGCCCGGGGCGTCACCGCGATCAGCCTCGACGCGCTGCCGCGGACCCTCTCGCGCGCGCAGTCGATGGACGCGCTGAGCTCGCAGGCGAACGTCGGCGGCTACAAGGCGGTCCTCATCGCCGCCAACGCCTACGGCCGCTACTTCCCGTTGCTGACGACGGCGGCCGGGACCGCCAAGCCGGCCAACGTGCTCATCCTGGGGATCGGCGTGGCCGGCCTCCAGGCGATCGGCACGGCGCGACGATTGGGCTCGGTCGTCAAGGCCTACGACGTGCGCTCGGAGACGAAGGAGCAGGCGGAATCGCTCGGCGCGACGTTCATCGTCCTGAAGTCGGTGGCCGACGCCTCCGGCGAGGGCGGCTACGCCCGCCAGCTGACCCCCGAGGAGCAGGCCGCCCAGCAGGCCGAGCTGAACGGGCACATCGCGACGATGGACGTGATCATCACCACGGCCCAGGTCCCGGGGCGACGGCCGCCGCTGCTGGTCACGGCCGCGGCCATCGCCGGGATGAAACCGGGATCGGTGATCGTCGACATGGCCGCGTCCGCCCTCGGCGGGAACGTCGAGCTCAGCAAGGTCGGCGAGACCACCGTCACCGAGAACGGGGTGACGATCATCGCGCCGGACAACCTTCCCGCGACGATGCCGGCCGGCGCCTCGGCCTTCTACGCCCGGAACATCTCAGCGCTGCTGCTCCACTTCGTGAAGGACGGCGCGATGACCTACGACTTCGACGAGGAGATCACCGCCGGGACGGTCATCAGCCACGGGGGTGCGGTCGTCCAGGCGGCGACCAAGAAGCTCCTCGAGCCCGCGGCTCCGGCCGCCGGAGGTGCCGCGTGAGCCAGGAACTCCTCAACTCGCTGGCGATCTTCGTCCTGGCGATCCTCGTCGGGTTCGAGGTCATCGCCAAGGTCCCGGCGACGCTCCACACCCCATTGATGTCGGGCGCCAACTCGATCCACGGGATCGTCCTGGTCGGCGGCATGCTCATCGCGGCCGAGGCGGACAACCCGCTGAGCTACCTGCTCGCCTTCGTCGCGATGGTCTTCGGCGCCGCGAACGTCGTCGGCGGCTACGTCGTCACCGACCGGATGCTCCAGATGTTCCGGAAGAAGCCTGCGGCCGCGAAGGCCGGGTCCGAGGGCGCCTCCGGCGCCTCCGGCACCTAGTCGAGGAGCGCGCCGATGTCACAGGAGTGGATCTACACCTTCGTCTATCTCGCCTGGCTCGTCGGGGCGACCTGCTTCGTCCTGGGCCTCCATCAGATGAACTCGCCGGCCACCGCCCGGAACGGCAACCGGCTGAGTGCGAGCGGGATGACCGTGGCGGTCCTCGCGACGCTGATCTGGCTCGTCCTCCGGCCGGGCGGCCTGAGCGTCACGTCCTGGGCGATCATCCTCGTCGGCTTCGCCATCGGCGGCGGAGCGGGCCTGTACATGGCCCGGTCGGTGAAGATGACGGCGATGCCGCAGCTGGTGTCGCTGTTCAATGCCGTCGGCGGCGGCGCGGCGGCGCTCGTCGCGATCGATGACTTCCTCAAGATCGCGGGCACGCCCGCGGCGACGCTGTCGACCACGATCTTCGTCGTCCTCGGGGCGGTCATCGGGTCGGTGACCTTCACCGGCTCGCTCATCGCCGGGGGCAAGCTGCAGGGGCTCATCGCGGGCAAGCCGATCATCGTCCCCGGCGGACGGATCCTCACCTTCGGCCTGGCGGGCATCGCCCTGCTCGGCACCGTGGCCCTCATCCTCGGGGCCGCCGGCGCCCTGACCCTGACGAGCAGCGCGACCCTGGCGATCCTCGCGGTCGTCGTCGCCTCGGGCCTGGTCTTCGGGATCACGATGGTCCTGCCCATCGGCGGCGCGGACATGCCGGTCGTCATCAGCCTGCTCAACTCGTTCACCGGGACGGCCGCGGCGATGGCCGGGTTCGTCATCGGGAACCCCGTGCTGATCATCTCGGGCGCCCTGGTCGGGGCTTCGGGCGGGATCCTGACCAAGCTGATGGCGGACGCGATGAACCGGTCCGTCATCAACATCATCGCCGGCGGCTTCGGCGGCGGCGAGGGGACGCAGACGGCGGTCGGCGGCCCGGGCGGGTCGGTCCGCGAGATCTCGGCGGACGACGTGGCGATCCAGCTAGCGTATGCCCAGCACGTGATCATCGTCCCGGGATACGGGCTCGCCGTGGCGCAGGCGCAGCACCAGGTCCGCGAGCTGGCCGAGCTGCTCGAGGCCCGCGGCGTGGACGTCAAGTACGCCATCCACCCGGTCGCCGGCCGGATGCCGGGGCACATGAACGTCCTGCTGGCCGAGGCGAACGTGCCCTACCCGCAGCTCAAGGAGATGGACGAGATCAACCCCGAGTTCGATCGCTGCGACGTGGCCCTCGTCATCGGCGCCAACGACGTCACCAACCCGGCGGCCCGACGACCCGGCTCGCCCGTCTCGGGGATGCCGATCCTCGATGTCGACCATGCCAAGTCGATCGTGGTGATCAAGCGCTCGATGGGTCGCGGCTACGCCGGGATCGACAACGAGCTCTATGCCGACCCGAAGACGGGCATGCTCTTCGCCGACGCGAAGGACGGCCTGGCGGCCCTCGTCAGCGCGGTCAAGGCGGTCTGATCGACCCGGCCACGTGCCGGATCGAGGACTATCATCGCGGGGACCGACCGCGCACCCACGTCGGCCGCTTGGGACCCTGCCCGGTGAGCGATGACGGCCGACCTCAGCCTCGTCCTGGCGATCCTCATGGCGTTCGCGTTCGCCCTCACCAACGGGTTCCACGACGCGGCCAACTCGATCGCCACCCTCGTCGCCACTCGGGTCGCCCGACCGCTCCCCGCGGTGGCGATGGCATCGGTCTTCAACCTCATCGGGCCGCTCCTGTTCGGCGCTGCCGTCGCCAACACGGTCGGCAAGCTGGTGACGGTGGATCCGTCGCACGGCGTGCCGGTGATCGGCGCCGGCCTGACGGGAGCCGTGGTGTGGAACACGTTCACCTGGCGTCGGAGCCTCCCGTCGAGCTCGAGCCACGCGCTGGTCGGCGGACTGGTCGGTGCCGCGCTCCTCGACACGGGCCCCGGATCCATCAATCTCGGCCCGGTCCAGGACGGCCACCTCTACGGAGTCCTTGGGGTGCTCGTCGGCCTCGTGGTGGCGACCAGCCTCGGCTTCGCGGTGGCCTACCTCACCGAGCGCATCCTGCTCCGGGCGACCCGCCGGGCATCGGCCAGGCTGCGCGGCCCGGTCCGGAGCGTGCAGTGGGTCACCTCGGCGTTCCTCGCCTTCAGCCACGGATCGAACGATGCGCAGAAGACCGTGGGCATCGTCGCCGGCCTGCTCGTCGCCAGCGGCAATGCGACGAGCCTGGCGGCCCCTCTTCCGGTCGTCGTCGGCGCCTCGATCTCGTTGACCATCGGGACGGCACTCGGCGGCTGGGGGATCATCAAGACCGTCGGTCGACGGATCTTCCCGATCCGGAGTCTGGACGGGCTCGTCAGCCAATCCTCGTCCGCCAGCGTCATCTTCGCGGCGTCGCTGGTCGGCGCGCCGGTGAGCACGACCCAGGTCGTCTCGAGCTCGATCGTCGGGATCGGGATCGGCCGGTCGCGCTGGCGGCACATCAGCTGGGAGGTGGTCCGGTCGATCGCCGTCGCCTGGGTCACGACGATGCCGGCCGCCGCGATCATCGCCGCGCTGGCTCTGCCGATCTGGAAATCGCTACCGTGAGGTCGATCCGATGCCGAGCACGATGAGCTGGTTCCTGCCGAAGGATCCCGACGTGCTGGGAACGCTCCGGGCCCAGGCCGCGGTGACGATCGAGGGGATGGCCGCCCTGGTCGAATGGGCGGGCGGGGATGGGACGGCCGTCGATCGGATCCGCGATGCCGAGCACCGGGCGGATCGGGTCAAGAAGGAGCTCCGGGCGCAGCTCAAGGCGGCGTTCATCACGCCGATCGGGGCCGAGGACCTGTTCGTGATGTCGGGTCGGCTCGATGCCGTCATCAACGGCGCGAAGGACGCCGTGCGCGAGTCGGAGCTCATGGCGGTGCCGCCGGATCCGACGGTCGCCGCCATGGCGGCCCAGCTCGTCGAGGGCGTCCACCACCTGGCCGAGGCGTTCGACCACCTCGGGGCGTCGGATGGCGACGGCGAGGCGGCGACCGACGCCGCCGATCGAGCGGTCAAGGCCCAGCGACAGCTCGAGCGGGTCTATCGCCAGGGGATGTCGGCCCTGCTCGAGGTCTCGGACCTGCGCGAGGTCATGGGCCGACGCGAGCTGTACCGCCGGTTCGCCAGGATCGGCGACGACGTGACGGAGGTCGCCGAGCGCGTCTGGTACGCCGCCGTGAAGGAGGTCTGAGCCGCCTCGCGGCCGGGATCGGGCGGCCGGGATCGGGCAGCCCGGACCGGGCCGGCGGTCGCGCGCCGGGGGTCCCGCGCGAGTTCAGCCGTGCCGGTGTTTCTTGCCGTGCTTGCCGTTCCCGGCGTCGGCCGGAGGCTCGGGGACGTAGCGGACCGCGTCGGTCGTCGCCACCGGGGCGGGTTGCGGGACCCCGGCCGGTGCGGGCGCAGTGGTCGGTTCCACGGTCGGCGCCCCTCCCCCCAGGATCGGCGTGACCCGCCGCGCGACCAGCTTGGGGCGGGGGGCCGGACGCGGCTCGAGCCTCACGACCGGCCGAGCCTGGAGCATGGGACGCGACGGCGGAACCGTGCCCGGGGCAGGAACCGGCGGGGGCGGCTCCGCGACGGCGACCGATGAGACCGCCACGATGGCGACCGCCTGGGCGGCCGGGGACGGCGCCGCGGCGGGCCCGGGTGCGGCGGATGCGATGGGCGACGCGACCGCGGCCGCCGCGGGCGCGGCCAGCGCGCCGGGTGACGCACTCGGTCCGGCGACCACCGTCCCGGCCGCGGGCGCAGCGGCTCCAGCGGACTCGACGGGCGTCGGCGTCGCGGATCCGGTGGCGGCACCGACGCCCGACGACCCGTCGCCGCCGGTGCCGTTGCTCGCGACCGACCCGACGAGCGGGTTCGTCGCCCCGCGCGAGGTGTCCTCGTGCCGGATGATGAGCGGCGCGAGCGTCCCGAGCGATTCGGCCACGACGACGGCGTCGTCGCCCGACGCGACGCGGAAGTCCGCCGGTGGGTTGACGTAGGCGCGGCCGTCGCGACTGATCGACAGCAGGGTCGCCCGGTGCTCGGTCCGCAGCCGGGCGCTGACCTCGTCGACGGACAGGCCGAGGTACGCATCGGGGATGGCGATCCGGTAGAGCTCGGATCCCTCGCCGCCGGACACGATATCGGCGACGAGCTCGGTCAACCCGGGGTACAGGGCCGACCGGGCGAGCAGGCGCGCGCCGACCTGCGACGAGACCAGCAGCTCGTCGACGTGGGCCCGCTTGAAGTGGTCGGCGTGGCGCGGGTTGTTGACCTCCGCGACCGTCCGGACCTCCGGGGCGATCGACTCGATCGCCATGACCGTCAGGATCGAGCGCATGTCCGCATCGTTCGTGTCGTCGGTCGGGAAGACCAGCGCCGCCGACGCCTGCGCGAGGCCGGCGCGCTCGAGGTCGGCCGGCTCGGTCGGGTCGCCCCGCACGAAGTAGACGCCGTCGCCCGCCGGGTTCTTGTCGAGCGGCGCGATCACCACGATCTTGACCTTGTAGTCGTCGGTCTGGAGCTCCTTGATCAGGTCCCGGGCCGTGGTGTTCCAGCCACAGACCACCACGTGGCCCTCGTATCCGGACGCGCCCATACCCTGGCCCTCCTTGAGCAGGAAATCGATGACGATGGCGATGAGCGCCCCGGTGATCGTCCCGAAGAGCGCGACTCCGAACAGGATCAGCATCCAGCTGATGAGCCAGCCGGCCGGCGACGTGATGAACGCCGAGTCCCCCTGGCCGAGGACCGTCGTCAGTCCCCAGTAGAACGACGCTCCGAACGAGGCGAGCGTCCAATCCTTCTCGAACAGGGTGATCAGGACCGCCGCGATCGCGACGATGATCAGGATCCCCTCGACGAGGGTGATGAAGAAGCGCCGATCCAGCTGCCCACCGAGGCGGCGCGCATAGAACCGGATCCGCCGGATCATCGGCGAGTTCAACAGGCGCGTGGACAGGCGACGACGCATCAGGACGCGGAGTCTAGCGGCTTGCGGGCAAGACCTGAACCATCCGGACCGCCCTTATCCGCCCTCGTGGGCCCGGACCCACCTTATCCGCCTCCCCGCCCCGCGGTCCGAGACGCCGAAGCCGCCACGGTGAGCTCACCGGGAGGCGTCGTCGATCGGGATCGGAGGAGGGTCAGATGGGAGCGGTACCCGACGCGCCCCAGCGGCGCAGCTCGGCCTCGAGGTCGAGCGGCATGACCGCACCCTTGTTCTCGAACTCGCCCCACGCATCGCGCGGGACGCGCCACATGATCTCGAACTCGTTGCCGTCCGGATCCGAGCCGTAGAGCGACTTGGACACGGCGTGGTCGGACGCGCCGCCGAGCGCGCCGGCATCCGACAGCACGGTCGCGGCGTGCGCGAGGTCCTCGATGGTCGGGACCTCCCACGCCAGGTGATACAGCCCGACCGACCCCCGCGCCGGTCGCGGCGCATCGGGCCCGACCGAGAAGAGCCCGAGGTCGTGGTGGTTATCGCCGTCGGCGGCCCGCATGAACACGGCGCGCCCGCCGAACGCGTTCTCGACGATCTCGAAGCCGAAGACCCGGTGGTAGAACTCCGCAGCGGCGGTCGCGTCGCGGACGTACAGCACGGCGTGGTTGAGGCGGGCGACCGGGATGCTCGAGGATCCGGTCGGGGTCCTCGCTGGCGTGGACTCGGCCATCGTGATCAGGCCGCCCGTGCGATGGGAGCCCCGACGAGCTTCCAGCCGGACTGCCAGGTGCCGCCGTTCGCGATGTTCAGGGTGATGTTGAGGAAGGCCAGGCCCTCGAGCTGTCGCGCTCGAGCGAGCGGCCCGACATCGACCGGATCGAGACCGATCTCACCGACGAGCTCGAGCACCACAGCCTTCGCGTCGGCGTCATCGCCGGCAACGAAGCCACTCAGCTGGACGCCCTCGGCGATCGGATCGCTCTGGTTGGAGGCGAACAGGGTATTGAACGCCTTGACGACATGGGCATCCGGCAGGAGGGCTGCCAGCTCTTCGGCGTTCGAGGTGGTGGTGTCGATGTCGGGCCCGTTCGCACCGAAGGACATCCGATTGGTCGCATCCACGACCGGCTTCCCGGCCACGGCCTCGGCGATCTCGGCCGCGACGTCGGGGACGCTCGAGAACGGGATCGCGAGCACGACGAGGTCGGCGTCCGCGGCCGCCTGAACGTTGGAGATCGCGACGCGGGAGTGCGTCGCGGCGGCGACGCTGCCGGCGTCCTCCGGGTCCCGCGAGGCGATCACCACATCGTGCCCGGCGCGCTTGAATGAGGTGGCCAGGGCAGTGCCCACGTTGCCTGCCCCGATGATCGCGATGTCCATGGATCGGTCCTCCGCTGACTTGACGAGTTTGCCTCTGTCAAGCGATATTTGTTGTAGACACACCATACGTCCGTTGCCCAACCGATGTCAATACCTGTTTGCGGAGAACCAACATGACGACCGAGGAGAGGCGCAGGCCCGCCGTCGGGATCCAGATCAAACGCTGGCGGCTCGAGCGCGGTCTGACCCTGGCGAATGTGGCCGAGCGGAGCGGCCTCAACGTCGGCTACCTCTCGCAGATCGAGAACGACAAGGCGTCGCCGTCGCTCCAGTGCCTCGTCTCGATCGCCGAGGCCGTCGAGGTTCCGGCCGCCTGGTTCTTCATGGAGGACCTCCCCGAGCCGGTCGTCGTGCGGGCTGCCGATCGGCCCGCGACGATGTCGGACCTCGGCCGCGTCGAGCACGTCGACGGCCGTGCGTCGCGCGACGTGTCGATCCTGGAGGTGACCTCGAACGGCGTCGGCAGTCGGGTCGGCTCGCACAGCCACGCCGGCGTCGAGCATCACCTCATCCTGCGCGGCCGGTTCCGGATGACCCAGGGCGATCATGTCATCGACGTCGGGCCGGGCGACTACATCCGATGGGACGGCACGATCCCCCACGACGGCGAGGTCATCGGCGACGATCCCGACGCGGCGATGCTGATCATCCGGATCCGCCCCAAGGACTGAACGGACGCCCAGGCCGGTCAGGCGATCGAGTCGAGCCGCGCTCCCGGCGGGACAGAACGGGGGGACCAGCACGAGTCCGACCCTCCGTCGTTGTCCCGACGCGGCGATGCTGATCATCCGGATCCGCCCCAAGGACTGAACGGGGGCTTCCCCCTCGACGGCGGCCTACCAGGATGGACCCCAGTCGTTGACCGTCGGGCTGTTCGTCAGGTTGACCTGGTGCGTCCCGTCGGCGTTCATGACCCAGATATCCTCCTTCGCGTCGTTCGAGGCCTTGCGGCCGAACGCGATCTTGGTTCCATCCGGAGACCAGGTCGGCCACTCGTCGATGGCCGGATCTGTCGTCAGCCTGTGGACCTTCGAGCCGTCGGCGTTCATGACGTAGATGTCCCCGGCCCCGGTGCGATCGCTGCCGAACGCGATCCGTTTCCCATCGGGCGACCAGGCGGGGAGGCCATCACTTCCAGGATCGTTGGTCAGACGGGTCGGACCAGACCCGTCGATGTCCATGACGTAGATCTCGTCGTTGGTGTCGCTCCCCTTCGGCTTCTCCATGACCGCGATCCGTGTGCCATCCGGCGACCATGTGGCCATCAGCCCATCGGCGATCCGCACCTGGCCGGACCCGTCGGCTCCGACCGCATAGATACCTCCGTTCGGCGAGCTACCTCCGGGGAACGCCTGGAACAGGATCTTCTTGCCGTCCGGCGACCAGATCGCGTGGAACGAATTGAAGTCGTTGGCGGTGATCTCCTTGACGTTGGATCCGTCGAGGTTCATCTGATAGATGTTCATCCCGTTGCCGGCACGCTCGCTGGCGAAGGCCAGCCGGGTTCCATCGGGCGACAGGTTCGGCATCCACCCCCCGGCCAGGTCCTTGGTCAGCAGCCGCTGGTTGGTGCCGTCGGCCGCCATGGCATAGACCTGGTCCGGTCCGGCGTTGTCCCGGCCGCTCGCGAACAGGATGTCGCCCGGGTCGGCCGCTGCATCGGATGCGGCGGTCGTTGGCGACGGACCGGTGACTGCGGGCGGTGAGGCCGTCTCGGACGGCGGCGGGGTCACGACGGGCGCCGGCGGAGCTCCGCTCGGGGTCGCGTCACCCGCGGCGGATGCGCAGCCGACGAGCGAGACCGCTAAAAGCACCGCTGCCATCACGCGCGATGACGTGTTCGAAGACATGTCGATCCCTCCCGGGTGGCACCCCCGCCGGGTGCCGTACGACGACCTATGGGAGGGCCGGGGTCGCCAGCGTTCAATCGAACGGCCGGGCGACGTCGTCTTCGACGCGGTCGGGTGGGCGACCGTCGAGACGGGCTCACCGGCACGGTCAGGCGATCGGGACCTGGAGCTCCGTGACAAAGTCCGCATCGTCCTGCACGAGGTAGTCCCGCGGCACGGCCAGCTCGGGTTCGGCGCCGAACTGGAGATACAGGACGCGGAGCCCATCGATCGGGGTGAACCCCGCCGCGGCGATCCAGCGATCGAGCGAACGACGGGTAGATGCGAGCGCGTCATACGCGCCGTGATGGATGACCGTGGCGGCCAGACATCCCGGCAGCCGGCGATAGCCGATCCGCTCGGTCGCGGGGATCGGACCGCGGACCGGGACGAACACCTCCACCTCGGAGTCCGAGCCCGGGCCGGCAGGCCCGACGAGGGCTCCCGGCGGGCGGCTGGCTCGCCGTCCGGAGTCGCGCACGTAGGCTTCGAGCTCGTAGAACGCCGGCTGGAGGTCGGCGTTCGGTGCCGACCGCAGCGTGGCGATCGGTTCCGGGGCGAGACGGCGGATGACGACGTCCGGCGCGTCCGAGCCCGTGATGGAGGACGCGACCCGGATCTCGAGCGAGGCCAGCTGTCGTTCGACGTCGCGACGCTCCTGCTCGAGCTCGTCCCGGCGTCGCTCCAGCACTTCGCGCAGATCGATCCCACCTGATACGAGCGTCGCGATCTCCTGGAGGCCGACGCCGAGCTCGCGCAGGCCCAGGATCCGGCGCAGCCCGGGCAGCTGCGCGGGCGAATACGCCCGGTAGCCCGTCGCGGGATCGACCCATGCCGGGCGGAAGATCCGGAGCTCGTCGTAGTCCCGGAGCGTCTTCGGCGTCACGCCACCGAGCTTGGCGAAGGTCCCGATGCGGAGCATACCGGAACCATAGCTTGACTCTCACCCGACGTGAAGGTTGAGGCTGTCTCCGAACCGTTCCAAGGAGACACCCGTGCGCCCGATCCGCATCGCCGCCCAGCTCCATCCCCAGCACGGCGACTACGCCGGGTTCCGCCGAGCCGTCCTGCGCGCCGAAGAGCTCGGCTTCGACATCGTCTACACCTGGGATCACTTCTTCCCGCTGTATGGGCGGCGCGACGACGCCCACTTCGAGTGCTGGTCGCTGCTGGCGGCTGCCGCGCAGGCGACCACCCGCATCGAGCTCGGTCCCCTCGTCGCCTGCGACGCCTATCGGAACCCGGATCTCCTCGCCGACATCGCCCGCACGGTCGATCACATCAGCGGCGGTCGGGTCATCCTGGGGCTCGGGTCCGGGTGGTTCGAGCGCGACTTCATCGAGTACGGCCTTCCCTTCGGGACCGCCGGGAGTCGCCTCGAGGCCCTGGCCCGGGACCTGCCTCGGATCGAGCATCGACTGGCGGTCCTGGACCCGCCACCGCTCCGGCCGATGCCGATCCTGATCGCGGGGACGGGTCGGCGGCGGACGCTTCGACTCGTCGCCGAGCACGCCGATGGGTGGCATGCGGGCTTCCCGGAACGCCCGGCGGAGCTCGAGCCGGCGATCGAGGCGCTCCTCGGATGGTGCGCCGCCGCCGGACGTGACCCGACGGAGATCGAGTGGGGCGTCGGGGTCGAACCCGACGACCTCGATCGGTTCCTCACGGAGGACGCAGAGACGTACCGCTCGATGGGGTTCAGCCAGTTCACCCTCGGCTTCGACGGTCCGTCCTGGGATGTCGACACCGGTCTGGGCTGGCTGGCCTGGAGGTCGCAGTCCGCCGATGTTGCGGCACACCCGATGATTGAACGCTGACGGCGGACGGCCTCCCATAGTGGTCGTCCGGCGCCCGCGAGTGGGTGCCCACGAGGGACGGCGCGGATGGATCGCGATCTGGTCGTGGCGGCACGGGACGGGGATCGGGAGGCGTTCGCCGACCTGATCCGGGTCCGTGGCGACCGCCTCTTCGCGATCGCGCAGCGGATCCTCCGCGATGTCGATCGGACCGAGGACGCCGTGCAAGAAGCGATGGTGACCGCCTGGCGCGACCTGCCCGCACTCCGCGATCCGGATCGGTTCGACGCCTGGCTGCACCGTCTCGTCGTTCGATCGTGCATCGCCGAGGCGACGCGCGTCCGCCGCCTGGGGGCGAACCTGCGCCTGCTCCCGCTCGATCTACCGGCCGGCAACGATGAATACCTCAGTGTGGTCGATCGGGATCAGCTGGAGCGCGGCTTCCGCCGCTTGCCCCCGACGCAGCGGGCCATCCTGGTCCTGCGTCACTATGCCGGCCTCGAACCGACCGAGATCGCCGAGGTGCTGGGCATCCCGGCCGGCACCGTCCGGTCCCGACTTCACCATGCCCACCGGGCGATGCGTGCGGCCCTCGAGGCCGATGCACGCGCAGCCGCGATCGGAGGACAGCCAGCATGACGCGCGAGCGCGACATCGAACGCGTCCTCGAGGCCTGGCTCGCCGACGGCGCGTCGGAGATGCCGGATCGGTTGTTCGACGCCGTCATCGATCGGATCGACCACATTCACCAGCGCCGACGCCTGGCACGGTTCAGACGGAGCAACCGGGCTCTGGGCTCGAGATCCGGGATCGCGCTGGCGATTGCCGCCGCGGTGGTCCTCGCCGTCGTCGGCTTCGCCGTGCTGGGCCGGCTCTCATCGTCCAGCGTCGCCAGCCCTCCGTCGCCTTCGGCGAGCCCTGCGATGTCGCCGGCCGAGCCGGGATCGTCGCCGCTCGACCAGACCGGATGCAACCACCTCTTCACTCTGGTCTACAGCGACGTCGATTGCGGGCGCGACCTCACCGTCGGCCGACAAGCATCGAGCAGCTTCGTCCACCCGTTCGCATACACGGTGCCTGCCGGCTGGGCCGCGTCGTGGGACACGCCGAAGGGCTACAGCCTGGAGCGACAGTCCGACTACATCGGCGAAGGCGAGTTTCGGAGCGCCAATGTCGGGCCGACCGTCTACGTCTTCCCGGATCCCGAGGCGGCCGTCCAGGACGGGTCCTGCGACGTCACCACCCAGCCGGGCATCGGCTCGTCGACCGGCGCCCTGGCGGACTGGGTCGCCAACCGTCCGGGGATCCTCGCCTCGAAACCGGTTGACATCGCCATCGGCGGCCTCACCGGGCGCATGGTCGACGTCCAGGAGGCGTCGACCTTTGCCAGGTTGTGCAGCCCGCTCGACGGTTGGGGGGACCGGCAGAGCATGGCGATCCGCTATATCGCGCTGATCCGCGGCGCAGGGCCAGGCGGGAGCGTACAGCGACCGATGGGAGTGGGGTGCCGACGCCCGCAACGCCAGCGCTACATCTTCCTGGACCTCGGCTCCGGCAAGACCGTCGCGATCGTCCTCGACGCGACGTCGAAGGCGTTCGACAAGCTCGTGGCCGATGCGATGCCGATCGTCCGGTCGATGACCTTCGAGCCCTGACGCTCCGAGCCCCAGCGCCCGGGCTCGGCTCGGCCGACCCGCGACGAGCATGGACGATGCCCTCGGGTGACTTACGGCGCGGGAGGATCCTTGAGGGCGAGGGCGACCTCCAGCGCCGGATCCTTCCCGGCGAAGAAGTCGGCGGCGCTCAGCGCGATGGGAACGTCCGGTTCGATCGCCGGTCGATTGTCTCCGATGCGGAACTGGTAGGTCGGGATCTCGACCGTCAGGCCGATGTTCGGGAGGGCGATGTCGTTGCACTCGCACAGGAAGCCGTCGGCCCGCGCCGGGGTCATCTCGCCCACCAGGATGGCCTGGGTCTCGGTGTCGAGGGTGCGTGCCACGACCGTCCCCGCCGAGACGTTCTCGCGGCCGATCATGACGATCAGACCCCCCGGACGGTTGATCCGCGGGTCCCCCTTGAGCGCATCGATGAGCGGCGTCGCCAGGCTCCCGTTCCCGCCGCGGATGTAGCGCATGTCGAGGAGCACGCGCGTCGCCGAACCGTCGTCGAGGGCGCTCTTCATGGCCGCGAGGGCCGGCGGGAGGTCGTTCTCCGTGTAGTCGTTGTACGAGATCACGAACGTCTTCGTCGGCTTGTCGAGCTTGGTCCAGACCGGTTCCTTGCGCCGGGCGACCGCTTCGGGCGCGTTGCCCAGCAGCCCGCCGACGATGTCCAGGCCGAGTGCCCAGGTGGTGAGGTCCGACCGGGTGACATCCACCGTGACCTCGCTCCCGTCGGGCCGGGCGAAGACGAACGCCGGCTTCGCCGGGTCGTCGACGATCCCCAGGCCGTGGAGGTATTCGACCGTCGAGATCACCTGCAGGCCGTCGAGCTCGCCGCTCTCGTTGTCGGCCGGAACGAGCGGACGCAGCGCCGCCTCGACCTCTGCGATGGGGTGGCCACCGATCGAGACGACGCGATCGCCGACGAGCGACTTGTCCTTGGCGCGGACGACGAACCAGCCGTCCGAGAACGGATACAGCACGACGTCGTAGGCATGCAGGTAGGTGTCGTACGGGCCGAGCAACGCCGAATGGGTGTCGAGCAGCCCGACGAGGCTGGCGAGCTGGACGACGCGCTGGTCCGGCGTGGCCGTCGGCAGCGTCCTGCGGAGCTCGTCGAGCTTCGCCACCCAGGCGGACTCAGGGTTGTTGGCGAACGGACCGGGATGCAATGCCCGGACCTGGGTGTCGAGCAGCGCCAGGTCATCCGCGATGGGGTCGTGGCTCGCCGCCACGCTCGCAGCTGGAGCGGCGGTGGTGGTCTCCGGCGAGGACGGTCCCGCCGATCCTCCGCAGGCGGTTCCAAGGACGGCAACCACCGTCGTAGCCAGGATGAGCGTCGTGCGGCGCATGTCTCCTCCGATCCCACGCAGACCAGCTGCAGGGGCCTGATCCACCGCGGGGCGGGCTCGATCAGGAGCGGACCATACCGGAGGTCAGGACCGGATTCAACGGCGATCGCGGCCGGCTGAGAGGATCGGTGTCGGCGAGGGCCGCTCGAGGCCCGAGCGGATCAGGCGGGGTCGGCCAGCTCGATCCTGATCCGTTTGTTGATCCGACCCTTGGACTCGTAGCCGGTGACGCGGATGCCGCCGACCTCGCGGGTGTTGGCGACGTGGGTCCCACCGTCCGCCTGGAGATCGAGCCCCACGATCTCGATCGTCCGGATGTCCTCGATGCCGGGCGGCAGCAGGTTGACCTTGGTCCGGATGAGATCCGGGATCGCGAACGCCGCGTCGCGCGGGAGGACGGCCACTCGAACATCGCGGCCGAAGGCCAGCTCCGCGTTCACCTTGGCCTCGATCTCGGCGACCAGGTCGCCGCTCATCCGCTCGAACTCGAAATCCATCCGGCCGGACCCGGGCTCCATGTTCCCGCCGGTGACCAGCGCACCGTAGTCGCGCCAGACCACGCCGCACAACGCGTGCAGTGCCGTGTGCGTCCGCATCAGCGCGTGGCGACGGGTCCAGTCGAGGTCGACCGCCAGTCGGTCCCCGACGGCGGGCGGTCCGTCCGCCGACCCGGCGTCCACCACGGGTTCGAGCTCGTGGACGATGTCGCCGCCGCTCTTGCGCGCCGCCCGAACCACCCAGCGGCGCCCGTCGGCGGTCCGGAGGAACACGCCGCAATCGGAGGGCTGGCCGCCGCCTCCCGGGTAGAAGACCGTCCGGTCGAGGACGACGAGCGGACCGTCGGCGCCGTCGTCGACCACCCTGACCACGGCCTCGATCGAGCGCGCGTAGGCGTCGCGGTAGCAGACGGCGTCGGTCATCGCGGTCGTGCTCGAGGGGCGGAGGCCATGACGGGAGCCGCTACTGGACGGTCAGCGCGCCGATCATGACGTTCGGGTGGATCTTGCAGATGAACTTGTACGTCCCGGCGGGCAGCGCGTTGACGTTGTAGGTGGCCTGCGCCACGCCGGTCACGACCTCGCCGTCGAACACCGTCGCGCCGGAACCGTCCATGATCTGGATGTTGTGGGGGATCGAGGCATCCTGGTTGTCGAAGGCGATCTGGAACGGCTGACCGGCGGGTGCCGCCAGGGCCAGGTTGGAGAACTGGACGTTCTGGGCGGTTTCGGGGATGACGGTCGTCCCACCGGTCCCGCCCGACGCGGCCGCGGACGGTGCGGTACTCGGTGCGACGCTCGGCTCGCCGGACGCGGGCGCAGCGGACGGAGCGGACGAGGCGGCTCCGCTCGGGGCAGCCGACGCCACGGTGGATGCACCCGCGCTCGGAGCGGTCGACGGAGCTGCCGAGGCCGACGGCGGTGGCGCATAGGTCCAGCCCGGCGCCTGGCCGGACGAGCACGCGACAAGGCCGACGATGACGACCGCGGCAAGTGCGACCACGGACAGGGAGCGAACGGGCTGCATGGTCTGGATGGGACCTCGATGGGCTACGGCCGGCAAGGACCGGATAGGGCGTGACGTGCCGCGGGAGAGTCTACCGCTCGGTCCCGGTTCCTGCCGGGACCCGGTGTCCGGCGGAGCGCGGGATAGTACTTCTGGGCCATGACTGGACGCACCACCCAGGACCTTCGTCAGGGTTCTCCGATGGCCCGGATGGCGGGTAGCCTCTGGGTCCGATCGAGTCGCCCGGCGCGCGATCGGATGCACCCGACGGCCGGACCAGGAGATCCTCCATGCAGCTTCGAACGCGGATGTGGCGGCTGAGCGTCGCGCTGGCGCCGTTCATGTCGCTCGCGCTCGTCCTGGAGGCTGGGCGCCGCTGGGTCCAGTAACCAGCACCGGCGGATCCCGCCGGCACCATATCGACCGCGGACGGACCGGAGCTGCTCCGGGCCCCTCGGCGGGAACCCATAAGCATGAGACCCGGACCGACCCTCCTCCGTCCGGGTCTCCTGCTGTCCTGTGCCTGACGCCACCGTCAAGGATTTCGGTCGCAACCTGACCGCAACCTTCTTTCGACACGTTCGTCCGTAGGCTTGTATGGTGACGACCATGGCACGCGCGGCGCGGACCGACGACGGGCCGACCGGTGGACGGCCGGCGGCCGAGCGCCAGCTCGAACAGCTGCGCTTCCTCCATCGCGTCGCCAAGCTCGCGACGACCGCGCGGACATGGGACGAGCTCCTCGGGACGATCGTCGACGAGACCCGGGATGCGCTGCACGGCGACGTCTCGTCGCTCTATCTCCTCGACCGGGACGGTGTCCACCTGACCCTGGCCGCAACCAACGGTCTCGACCGCTACCAGATCGGTCGCGCCCGGGTGCCGTTCGGAGAGGGCGTCACGGGACGGGTCGCCGCGGCGCGCGAACCGATGCGGATCGCCGACGTCCGCCACGACCCACGGTTCCTGTGGGTCCGTGGGATCGACCAGCGCCGGTTCATCGCCTCCATGCTGTCGGTCCCGCTGTCGTGGCACGAGGGCGTGGTCGGCGTGCTCAACATCCAGACCGAGGAGACCCGGGAGTTCAGCGACTCGGATGTCGCCCAGCTCTCGGCGATCGCGGACCTGCTCGCCGGGATCGTCGAGAAGGGGCGCACCCAGCTCGAGGCCGAGGCGCAGGTCGAGGCGCTCCAGGCGATCGACGAGGCGCGGACCGAGCTCATCGCGATGGTCACCCACGAGCTGCGGACGCCACTGGCGGTCGTCCGTGCATACACGGACCTCCTGTCGGAGGAACCGCCGCTGGTCGGTCGCGAGAGTCGCGATCTCATCCGGCGGCGGACCCGCGATGAGTGGCACAACCGGGCGATCGACCAGATCGAGCGCCTCGACCGGCTCGTCGACTCGATCCTGGCGTCGGTCCGCCCGCTCGAGGACCGGCCGTCGGATGTCGTCCCGGTCGATGTCGCCGCCCTGCTCGATGAGGTCGTCGGCGGCCTGCGTCCGCTCCTGCGCAACCACCATGTGATCGTCGACGCGGGCGTCCGGCGGTTCGCCCTGGCCGATCCGCCCCGGCTCCGCCAGGTCATCGAGCACCTGATCGAGAACGCGGTGAAGTACGCCCCGCCGGGGACGACGATCAGCGTCGGGACCACGCTCGTCGAGGGCCATGTCCGGGTCGCCGTCTCCGACGAGGGCCCGGGGATCCCGCAGGAGTGGCGCCAGCGGATCTTCGAACCGTACGCGCGCCGCGACACCCACACCGCGCGCGGTTCCGGGATCGGGCTCTTCGCGGCCAAGCGCCTGACCGAGTCCATGGATGCCCACCTGTGGTGCGAACCGGCCGAACCGGCCGGGGCGCGCTTCGTCATCGCCCTGCCGGCCGCGGTCGCGGTCTGACCGAAGGAGTCCTCATGACGCCGATGACCCGTCCGCTCCGGATCCTGGTCGTGGACGACGATCCCGCGATGGTCGGCGCCATCACCGCGCTCGTCGGGACCGAGGGCCACCAGGTGATCACCGCATACGACGGCCTGACCGCCGTGAAGCGCTTCCGCGACGACGCGCCCGACCTCGTCCTGCTCGACCTGGCGATGCCCGGGCCGGACGGGTTCAACGTGACGGGCCAGATCCGGGCCGCCGGGAACGTGCCGATCCTCGTCGTGTCCGGCGAGAGCGGCGAGGGTGCGAAGGTGAAGGCGCTCGAGATCGGCGCCGACGACTACCTCACGAAGCCGTTCGGCAAGGCGGAGCTCCTCGCCAGGATCTCGGCGATCATGCGCCGCGCCGACGCGGCCTCGGTCGGGTCGGGAGCGGGCGGGGGCGGACCGCTCGAGGCCGGCGCGCTGACCATCGACCCGGGCCGCCACGAGGCCCGGATCGGCTCGGCCGTGCTGAACCTGACCGCGACGGAGTACCGCCTGCTCGAGGCCCTCGTGCGAGCGGGTGGGGATGTCGTCCCGCACCACCGCCTCGTCCGGGCCGGCTGGCCGGCGGAGGCGGATCCCGACCTGCTCTGGCTCAAGCCGCACATCGCCCGCCTCCGGGCCAAGGTCCATCGTGCCGGCGGGCCGGCGATCGTCGCGGTGCGGTCCGTGGGGTATCGCATCGAGGCCTGATCCGGGGCTCGACGACCCCGCTGACGGGCGATCGGGCGCATCGCCGACATCACGATCCGAAGGGGCGCCAGGAGGTCGGCGCCCCTTCGATCGGACGGTCGGGGGGCTGCCGGGGCGCTCCGACCGATCCGGTAGCGGGTCAGGTCAGGCGGGCACTCCGAGGAGAGCGCGGCCCGCTGCGTCGTGCGGGAGGTCGACGCACGCCACCCGGCATCCGCGGGCATCGCGCCCGCCGAGCGGCGAGAAGTGGGTCCACACGGTCGCGTCCGGATCGGTCACCGCTTCGACGTCGGTCGTCAGTCGGCAGCCGCACATCGCACACGTGACGGGGCCGCCGGCGATCGACGCGGCCAGACGCGGCCAGACGGGCTGGGGGTCGGACGGGTGGATCATCGGGGCCTCACGATCGTTCGAGTGTCCGCGGCTCCGGGGCTGGGCTCCGGGCAGCATGGGGATCATGCCGCTCGAACGGCTCGCTCATCGGCGCCGGGCCCGTCGCCGTTCGGTTGCGAACGGGATACGACGACGCGGGTCACCCGCTCGGGGCGACCCGCGTCGTGCTTCCCAGGAGGCCCGCTCAGGGGGCCCAGATGGCTCCGAATGCGCCGTGCGACTCGTCGTCCGGGCCGGCGGCGAAGTACAGGGTGGTCGATGGCCCGGCCGCGGCGTCGTTGCCGAAGCCGATCCCCCACAGGCCGTCGATGACGATCGCCTTGCCGTCAGCGGTCCGCAGGGTGCCGTCGAAGTGCCAGTGGCCCTTCAGCCAGCGATAGCCGTTGACCCGACCGTTGCCGAAGTTGCCGACGAGCAGGTCGCCGTTGAACCGGCCGAAACCGGACGCCGGCGCCCAGGCGAGACCCCACGGGGCGTTCAACGCGCCACGCGAGGCGACTCGACCGAGGAAGTGGCCGCGTGCGTCGAAGGCACTGACGAAGCCCTTACCCATGCCGGCGATCTCGTCAGAGCGCTGGGCGTCCTGGCGGGCGTAGGTGACGAAGATGGTCCCGTTCAGGTTCTGGATCCCGAACGGCGCGTAGTGACGTGGCAGCCTCGGATCGACGAAGGCGTGCTCCCAGTGCTTGCGGGTGAAGGTGCTGTCGTAGACGTCGATCCGGCCACGATGGAAGTCGGTCGCGTAGAGGTAGTCCGCCCCATTCCAGCTGGCGATGGCGAGGCCCTTGTAGATCGACTTGCCGTGCTCGGCCGTGACGAAGGCCTGGGTCGACGCGACCGGCGGGTTGGACGCCGGGACACCGGGGTTCCAGCCCGAGATCGTGCCGTCCTCGGAGGCGAACAGGAAGCGCGCGGGGCCGGACGCCGTGCCGTTGCTGACGACGAAGCCGGTGCCGCCGTTGAACACGGTCCCCGTCGGCGCACCCGGGACCTTGACGACGAGCGGCAGCGGTGCGCCCGCTCCGGTATAGAGCGTGGACGTGGCCGTCCCGTTGTTGGCGACCCACCACGGGGTCGTCGGACCGTGGACGACACCCCAGCCGTTGACCAGGTTCGGATCGACATGATCGGCCGCGATCGTCCCGTCGGACACGAAGACGTGGGTCTGGTAGACGTTGGGCGGTCGCGGACCGGCTGCCGCCGCGGGGACCGCCGACAGGAGGAGGAGCCCGAGTGCGGCCCCGGCTGCGATGGCTCGACGCTGGATCATCGGCGACCTCCTCGTCCGGGCGGCCTGGCGCCCGTGCGGGCGCATCGACGGACCACCAGTGACACGAAGGGCTACGCCGCTACGCCCCCCTCCGGTTTCAGCGCGGCCGATCGGCCTCGCTAGCCGGTGTTGCGCAGGCCCGCGGCGATGCCGTTGATCGTCAGCTGGACCAGGCGCAGGAGCTCGCTGTGGTCCGGATCCTCGGCGGCTGTCGCCCGCAGCCTGGCGAGCAGGCGCACCTGGAGCTCCGACAGCGAGTCGACGTACGGGTTGCGCAGCTCGATCGAACGCTGGAGCACCGGCAGGCCGTCGAGCAGGTGATCGCGTCCGGTGACCCGCAGGAGGAGCCGGACCGTCCGCTCGTGCTCGGCCTCGATGGTCTCCCAGATCCGCGCGGCGTCGGGACCGTGGGCCAGTCCGGCGTACAGCCGCGCGACGCCGATGTCGGCCTTGGCGAGGGTCATCTCGGCGTTGTCGAGGATCGCCTCGAACAGCGGCCAGGCCCGGTACAGGGCGCCGAGCCGCTCGAGTCCTGCCTCGCCGTGTGCGGCGCGATACGCCTCGAGCGCCGAACCGAGGCCGTACCAGCCGGGCAGGTTCAACCGGGCCTGCGACCAGGCGAACCCCCATGGGATGGCGCGCAACGATCCGATCGCCGGAGGTGGCTGGACGTCCGCTCCGGGTCCGCCGGGTCCGCCGGCCGCGCGCCGGCCACGCGACGCGGGTCGGGACCCGAGGCGCAGGGCGGAGATCTCCAGGATCGGCGTCGCATCGAGGAAGAAGGCCGCGAACCCCGGATCCTCCCAGACGAGTCGACGATAGGCCACCGCCGAGGCGTCGGCGAGCTCGTCGATCGCGACCGCTCCCGCCGCGCCGGCCTCGGCGACTTGGCGATCGTGCTCCGGCGTCGAGGCGATCAACACCGCCGCGGTCAGCTGCTCGAGCTGCCGTCGGGCGATCGCCGGGTTGGCGTAGTTCGCGGCGATGACCTCGCCCTGCTCGGTCATCCGGAATCGCCCGTCGATCGAGCCCGGCGCCTGGGCGAGGATCGCCCGGTTCGTCGGCCCGCCTCCCCGGCCGATCGCGCCGCCACGTCCGTGGAACAGGGTCAGCCGGAGGCCGTGCCGCCCCGCCGTCTCCACCAGCGCGGCCTGGGCGCGGTAGAGCAGCCGGTTGGCGGCCAGGAACCCGGATTCCTTGTTCGAGTCGGAGTAGCCGAGCATGACCTCCTGGCGGTCCCCGCGTGTCGTGAGGTGCGCCCGATAGCGAGGGTCGGCCAGGAGCGTGTCGATGATCGCCGCACATCCCTCCAGCGCCTCGGCCGACTCGAACAGCGGGACGAGATCGAGGATCGGGATCCCCGGGCCGTATCCGCTGGTGAGCGACGCCGGTGGATCGGCCGCGCCGGCCAGCCGCGCCAGCTCCATGACGTCGAGGACGTCGCCGGCGGTCCGGGTGAAGCTGATGATGTAGCGCCCGGTCGATGCCTCCCCGAACCGCGCCTGGGTGTCGGCGATCGCCCGGAACGTCGCCAGGACCTCGGCGGCGGTCACGCCGGGGGCACCCGGCAGGTCGGTCTCGAGGTCGCCTCGGCGGATCGCGGCGAGCGCCGCCCGATGGACGTCGCTATGTTGACGCACGTCGAGCGCCGCCAGGTGGAACCCGAACGTCTCGACCTGCCAGCGGAGGTCCTGCAGCTCGCCCCACGACACCCGCTGGAGGCGATCCTCGACGAGCGCCGCCGCAAGCTCATCCAGCTCGTCGAGGAGCTCCGCCGGGTCCCGATAACGACCGCCCAGCGGGACGCCGGTCGCCGCGGTCAATCCGGCCCGGGTCCGACGCAGACGCTCGGCGATCGCCCCGAACCGCTGGCGGTAGGGCTCCTCCGGGAACCGACGGCGGAGCTGGCGCATCGTCTCCGGCAACGCGTCGTCGTCGGCGACGAGCCGACGGGCCAGCGCCGGTGCGACGCGGTCGGCGGTCTTGGTCGAGGCGACCGTCTGCATCAGCCGCGTGGCGACCGCCTCGTACCCGTGGATGATGTGGTCGGCGTGGATCCGCAGGACGTGACCGGTGGTGTCGGCGGTCACGGCCGGGTTGCCGTCGCGATCCCCGCCGATCCAGCTGCCCCAGCGGAAGAACGCCGGGACGAGCGGCCGGCGCGTCCCCGTCCGATCGACGTCCGTCACCGGCGGGTCCTCGGCTTCGAGCCGTCCGGCCCGACCCAGCGCTCGCCGACGCTCGGCCTCGATGAGCGGGTCGAGCGCCCCGTCGACCGACCGATACAGCCGCGGGACGACCGTGAACAGCGTCTCGTCGAAATAGGTCATCGCCGTCCGGACCTCATCGAGCGGCGTCGGCGCGACCGAGCGCAGGTCGGCCGTCCGCCACAGCAGGCTGATCTCCTCGCGCAGCCGGCGTCGGATGTCGAGGTCCTCGTCATGGGTGAGGCGCGGATCGTCGAGCCGCTCGACCAGGCGGTGGCATCGCCGGAGCGCCACGAGGAGCGTCCGTCGGCGGGCCTCGGTCGGATGGGCCGTCAGGACGGGCCCGATCTCCAGCCGGCCGACGAGCTCGACGATGTCGTCGACGCGGCGACCGGTCCGCCAGATCCGGCGGACCGCCTCGGCCACCGAGTCGTCGAGGATCCCGCCGCGGGCCGCCCGCTCGCGCCGCCGCAACGTCCGGACGCGATGGCGCTCCTCCGCCAGGTTGACCAGCTGGAAGTACAACCCGAACGAGCGGATCAGCGCCTCGGCCCGGGGCAGGTCGAGCGAATCGAGCTCGGCCGACAACGTCGCACGCTCGGCGGGATCCTCGGCGTGGCGCAGCGCGATCGTCCGACGGCGGACCCGTTCGACCAGCTCGAGCAGGTCGAGGCCCTCCTGTTCGACGATGACCTGGCCGAGCAGCGAGCCGAGGAGGCGGACCTCGCGGGCCAGCGGGTCGCGCGCGCCTGCCGTCCCGATCCCGCGCGGCTCGCCGCGGACGGCCGGGTTCGGACGGGCGGGCATCGATGACTCCTCCGAGGCGCGAGCGGCTCCGGAAGCGCCGACCGCTCGGTTCAGGAGAGTGTAGGCACCGGGATGGTGGCCGGCGGCCGACCCGCGGCGATGAGCGGCACCGCCGGATCGACGCCGGCGCTCGGGCCCGCGGCGACCCCTCCGACGGCCGCCACAGCCGCGGCGGCCGTTCGAGAAGCATCGGCCGGCATCGTCGGGCTGAGCGTGCCCGCAGTGACGGTGTCGGACGCCACGGCGGACACCGGCTCGACCAGCCAGATGTCCTCCGGTCGCGGGCCGCCCTGCAGGACGATCCGCTCGGCCAGCTCGGACCCGGCCTCGGCGTGGGCCTCGATCAACCGCATGAGCTCGGCCGAGCGCTCGGCGCCGTCCGCTCGGTCGCGGATCGCGGCGGACAGTCGGGTGGCGACCACGCTCGCGCCGGCGAGTCCGGGTGCCGATCGCCCGGTCGGGTCGAGGAGGTACGCCCGTCCGCCGGTCATGCCGGCGCCGAAGTTCGCGCCGATGGCACCGAGGACGACCACGACGCCGCCGGTCATGTACTCGCAGCCATGGGCACCGAGACCCTCCACCACGGCATCGGCCCCGCTGTTCCGGACGGCGAAGCGCATCCCGGCCCGACCCACGACGTGGAGGCGACCGGCGGTCGCGCCGAACAGGCAGACGTTCCCGGCGAGGGTGGACGGTCCGGACCCGGCGAGCAGCTCGGGCTCCGGGCGGATCACGACCGTCCCCCCGGACAGACCCTTGCCGACGTAGTCGTTGGCCTGACCCGCGAGGCGCAGCTCGAGGCCGCGAACGAGGAAGGCTCCGAAGCTCTGCCCGGCCGACCCGCGGAGGTCGAGGCGAAGGCGGCCCTCGGCGTCGAGCGCGATCTCCCCGCGCTCGAGCGCACCCGACAGCTCGGCGCCGAACGAGCGGTCGGCGGTCGCGAGGTCGAGCGGGCGGTCCGGCGGCGGCGCGCCCGACCAGAGCTCGCCGACGAGCGCGTGCTCGATCGGGGAGGCGACCTGGCGAAGGATGCCGTCCCGGGCACGGGCGGGGTCGGACCGCCGGGTCGTGCCCGCGGCCCAGCCGACCGCCCCGATCAGCGTCCGGAGGTCGGTCGGGTCCGCGCTCGTGACCCGGGCCAGATAGCGCCGACCCTCACCGACGATCTCGCCGATCGAGCGTGCCCCCATCGCGGCCAACCCGGTGCGCACGTCCTCGGCGACCGCCAGCGCGAACCGCTCGACCTGCTCCGGGGTGCCGGTGAACTTGGCCCGGAGGTCGGCCCGCTGCGTGGCGATCCCCGTCGGACAGGTGTCGAGGTGGCACTGGCGGGCCATGTCGCAGCCGAGCGCGACCAGCGTCGCGGTCCCGAACCCGAACTCCTCCGACCCGAGGAGCGCCGCGACCAGCACGTCCCGCCCGACCTGCAGCCCGCCGTCGGTGCGCAGGACGACCCGGTCCCGCAGGCCGTTCCGGACGAGCGTCTGGTGGACCTCGGCCAGCCCGAGCTCCCACGGCGCGCCGGCATGCTTGATCGAGCTGAGCGGGCTGGCGCCGGTCCCGCCGGCATGCCCCGCCAGGTGGATGTAGTCGGCGCCGGCCTTCACCACTCCGGCCGCGATCGTTCCCACACCGCGGCTGGCCACCAGCTTGACCCCGATCCGAGCGACCGGATTGATCGCGCGCAGGTCGGCGATGAGCTGGGCCAGGTCCTCGATCGAGTAGATGTCGTGGTGCGGCGGTGGGCTGATCAGGGACTGGCCGGGTTGCGCCCGCCGGAGCGCGGCGATCTCGGCCGTCGCCTTCTTCGCCGGCAGCTGTCCGCCCTCGCCCGGCTTCGAACCCTGGGCGATCTTGATCTCGAGCTGGTCCGCTCGGGCGAGGTAGGTCGCGGTCACCCCGAACCGGGCGGACGCGACCTGCTTGATCCGCGCATCGTGACGCTCGCCGGCCGGCCCAGGGCGGTACCACGCCGGATCCTCGCCGCCTTCGCCGGTGTTGGCCGCGCCACCGGCGCGTTGCATGCCGATCGTGACGGCCTGGTGCGCCTCGGGACTGAGCGCACCGACGCTCATCGCACTGGCCACGAAGCGTCGGGCGATCGATCGCGCGGACTCCACCTCGGCGAGCGGCACCGGACGGTCGGTCCGAGGTCGGCGGATGCGCAGCCCGTCGCGGACGAGGGCGGGGTCGGTCCGGCGCAGCGCCGAAAGGTCGGGAGCGCCACCGTCGGCGACGGCCTGGATCGCCTTGACCATCGCCGGGGCGTACAGGTGGCGTTCGCCGTCGGCCCGGAACCGGGCCAGACCCGGGTCCGCCAGCCGGGTGCCATCCGCAGAGTCGGCGAGCTCCGCGGCGATCGTCCGCCGACGCAGGCCGCGAGCGGCGAGCGCCGCGAGGCCGACCGTGCCCGGCCACGCCGCCGCCGACGGGAAGCACCGTGCCACGACCTCAGGCGCGAGCTCGAGCGTCTCGAACAGCGTCCCGCCGACGTACGACGCCACCGCCGAGATCCCCATCCGGGCGAGGGTCTTGCGGAGTCCCGCCTCGAACGCATCGAGCAGCCGGCCGACCGCGTCGGCCGCGCTCATCGACTCGGCGCCGCGCGTGCCCGCGAGCTCCGCCGCCAGCTCGATCGCCAGGCGGGGATGGACGGCCGTCGCGCCGGCGGCGATCGCCATCGCCATGGCGTGGACGTCCAGGATGTCCGCCCCGTCCCCGACGACGTCAGCGCGGCCCCGGAGTCCATGGGTCGACAGGGCGGTGTGGACGGCCCCGATCGCCAGGACGCTCGGGATCGGCAACCGGTCAAGGGAGTACCCGAGGTCGGACACGACGACGGCCTCGACGGAGCCTGACCCGACCGCCAGCACCGCCTCGGTGGCCAACCGGTCGAGTGCGAGACGGAGTCCCTCAGGCCCGTCCGTGGGGTCCCAGGTCGCATCGAGCCGGCGGACCCGGCGCTCGTCCCATCGCGCGAGGAGACCGTCGAGGTCGGCCACCACCGGCCGGTCGAGCCGGACGGTCCGCGGGGCGACCGGGATCCCGCCGAGCAGCGCGGGTCGGCGGCCCAGCTCGACGTGGAGGTCCATCACCGCCCGTTCGCGCTCCGGATCGATCGGCGGGTTGGTCACCTGGGCGAAGGCCTGCCGGAGGTGGTCGACGACCGGTCGGTCGATCCGCGCCCGGGCGGGCGTCGGCGTGTCGTCGCCCATGCTCCAGAGCGGCTCCTTCGCCTCGAGGACCATCGTCCGGATGTCGAGTCGGGCCCGCTCCGCGTCGAGCCCGGCGAGCAGCCGGAGGGCGAGCATCGCCGAGCCGACGCTCGGTCGGCCCTCCCGGTCGACGGAGTCGCCGCCCGCCTCGGCGGTCACCGGCCGGTCGACCGCGACCGGATCCTCGACCGCGCTCGGACGATCGACGAACGAGGCTCGCGGCTCGTCCGGGCGCCAGGTGCGGCGCAGGATCTCCGTCTTGGCCTCGACATCCTCGAGGATCGCACCGCGGCGCGGGTCGACGAGCAGGAGCTCGCCCGGTCCGAGTCGGCCGCGGCGGATCGTGTCGGCCGCGGCGAACGGGACGGCCCCGGCCTCCGAGGCGGCCGCCACGACCCGGTCGCGGGTGATCGCGAATGCCAGCGGGCGCAGCCCGTTCCGATCGACCAGCGCTCCGACGCGACGCCCGTCCCCGAACACGAGCGCCGCGGGCCCGTCCCACGGCGCCAGGAACCCGGCGGTCCGCCGGGCGAACGCTCCGGCGAGCGGGTGGCTCATCGGCCGGAGCGCCGAGGCCTCCGGGATGAGCGCCAGGAGGGCGGCCTCGAGGGTCCAGCCGGTCGCGACGGCCAGCTCGAGCGCCTCGTCGAGCGACAGCGAGTCGGACCCGTCGGGCGACAGGAGCGGCCCCGCCTCCATGAGTCGTCGCGCGGCCGAACCCGACGGCCCGAGCGGGTCGGCGGTCCGACCGTGGACCTGGTCGCGGTTGGTCCGGATCGTGTTGATCTCGCCGTTGTGGGCGATCGCCCGGAACGGCTGGGCGAGGCGCCAGTCGGGTCGCGTGTTGGTGGCATAGCGCTGGTGGAAGATGGCGTGGCTGACGATCAGGCCCGAGACGAGGTCGGGGTAGAGCCGGGCCAGCCGGTCGCCGGCGACGAGGCCCTTGTAGACGACGGTCCGACACGACGCCGACGGCACCGCGAAGCTCGCCGTGGAGGATCGGGCGGCGCGCGCGGCCGCCTCCATCCGCCGGCGGGCGAGGATGAGCCGGAGCTCGAACCGCGCGTCGGACAGGCCGGGCGGTCGCTCCACGATCGCCTGGGCGAAGGTCGGGCGGGTGGCGCCGGCTTCACGGCCGAGCGCCGAGGGATCGACGGGGACGTCGCGCCAGGCCGGCGCGGGGAGCCGCTCGTCGGCCAGCGCGCGGGTGACGATCGCTCGCCCGGTCGCTCCCCCGCTCTTGCCCCGCGGCAGGAACAGGGAGACGACGCCTGGCCTGCCGGTGACCCCGGGGGCCAGCTGGGTGAGCACGCTCGGTTCGAGCGGCAGCAGCACGCCCGCCCCGTCACTCGACGCGCCGTCCGCAGCGAAGGCGCCACGATGGCCGAGCGATCCCAACCCGGCCAGGGCCAGCGGCATGACCGCCCCCCGCGACCGACCGCCGGCGTCCGCGACGAAGCCGACGCCGCAGGCATCGTGCTCATACCGCGGGTCGTACAACGGCGTCCGGTGGCGGTCGGACCTGGCGATCTGAGCGTCCTCCGCTGCGCGCGCGTTCGGATCGGACACTCACCGTAGGAGCCCCACACCGGTCCGTCCGTCGCGGGACGGGCGCGAGAGGGTGAGCGCTGGGTTGCGGCCCGGTCACCGTTTCGGTTCGATCCTGCGTGGACAACGGCCGGCGCACGACCGGTCCATTGACCGGGCCTCCGGCGCCGCGCACGATCGGGACGTGACCGAACGCCAGCGGGGACGCCTGACCGGCGCCGCCGGAGGACCGACCGAGCGCACGGCGGATCGCGCGGCGCGCCGCCTCGCCGAGCTGACCTTCCTCGAGGAGGTCGCCCGGTTGACGACGTCCGCCCGGACGTGGGACGAGCTGATGCGCACGATCATCGATCGAACGACCGCTGCGGCCGACACCGAGGTCTGCTCGGTCTATCTGGTCGACCGGGACGGATCGGGCGTGACCCTCGCCGCCACGAACGGCCTCGACCGCGATCAGATCGGAGTCGCCCGGCTGCCCATGGGCGTCGGCATCACCGGGCGGGCCGCGCTGAGTCGCACCCCGCAGGTGAGCCTCAACGTCCGCCGCGACCGCAGGTTCGCCTGGCTCCAGGGCCTCGACGAACCACGCCTCACCTCGATGTGCTCGGTCCCGCTGATCTGGAACGATTCGGTCGTCGGCGTGCTCAACGTCCAGACCGTCCGCCGCCGGGCCTTCCGGCGGAGCGACGTCCGCTTCCTCGAGACCCTGGCGGTCCTCCTCGCGGGCATCGTCGAGAAGGGTCGGCTGCAGGCGGAGGCGGAGGCACAGGTCGACAGCCTGCGCGCCATCGACGAGGCGAGGGCCAGCCTGGTCACGATCGTCACCCATGAGCTGCGGACACCGCTCGCCGTCGTGCGGGCCAGCCTCGAGCTGATCGGAGCCGAGACGCGGTCGGCGGGGATCGGAGGGGCCAGCCGCTGGGAGGCGGAGGCGCTGAGCCAGGTCGACCGGCTCGACTCGATGGTCGATTCGATCCTGGCCAGCCTGCGGGTCCTGCGCGAACCTCCGCCGACCCTCGGGCCGGTCGACGTCGCGACGGTGGTCGAGACGATCCTCGCCTCGCTCGGCTCGATCCTTCGCCGTCATCGTCTGAGCGCCTCCTTCCCGGAGCGGCCACTCATGGCGATGGCATCGGCCGAGCTGCTCGGCCGGCTGTTGGAGTACCTCCTCGAGAACGCGGCGAAGTACGCTCCGGCCGGCGGACGGATCGAGGTCTTCGGCTGGCGTGACGGAGGTCGCGTGCTGCTCGGCGTCACCGACGACGGACCGGGCATCCCGGTGGAGTGGCGGGAGCGGCTGTTCGAGCCGTTCGTCCGCGGCGAGGACTCGGCGCGCGGGGCGGGCATCGGGCTGTTCGCCGCACGTCATCTGGCGCGGGCGATGCACGGCGAGCTCACGCTCGAGGACCGGGTCCCGGCGGGCAGCCAGTTCGTGCTCGAGCTGGCCGCCTCGCACGGGCCGGGTGGGTCGCCGGGCGGCGCCTGAAACCGCCCGGGACCCCGCTGACGAGCTAGACCTGATAGGCCGCCTCGCCGTGGACCGCGAGGTCGAGACCGGCCTCCTCCTGGACACCCGGGACGCGGATGCCGAGGATCACGTCGACGAACTTGACGATGATGAACGTCGCCACGACCGCGTAGCCGACGGTCGCCCCGACCGCGACGATCTGGATCAGGACCTGCTGCGGATTCCCGTCGATGAGCCCGCTGTACGCCTGCTGGACGGCGGCCGTCGCGAACACGCCCGTGGCGACCGCCCCGAACATCCCGCCGACGCCGTGGACGGCGAACACATCGAGCGCGTCATCCACCTTGATCCGCGCCCGAAGCAGGGTCGCGCTGTAGCACAGCCCGCCGGCCACGAGGCCGATGATCAGCGCTCCGCCGACGGTCACGAAGCCCGACGCCGGGGTGATCGCGACCAGCCCCGCGACGGCGCCGCAGGCGGCCCCCACGACGCTGACCTTGCGCTTGTGGAGGTAGCTCGCCCCGACCCAGGTGATCGTCGCCGCGGCGGCGGCGGTATTGGTCACGACGAAGGCGCTCGCCGCCAGGCCGCCCGCGGTGACCGCGGAGCCGGCGTTGAAGCCGAACCAGCCGAACCACAGCAGACCGGCCCCGAGGACGGTCATCGGCACGTCATGTGGCTCGGTGCTCTCGCCGTTGAGCACCCGCTTGCCGATGAGGATCGCCACGATCAATGCCGACACGCCCGAGCTGACGTGGACCACGGTCCCACCCGCGAAGTCGAGCGCGCCGAGCTTGTACAGCCAGCCGTCTACCGACCAGACCCAGTGGGCGATCGGCGAATAGACCAGGATCGACCACAGGATCGTGAACAGGACGAACGCGCCGAACCGCTTCCGCTCGGCGAACGCACCCGTGATGAGCGCCGGCGTGATCGCGGCGAACATCAGCTGGAACCCGGCGAACAGGAGGAACGGGATCGTCACGGCGTAGACCGTGCTCGGCGCCTGGCCGACGTTGTTGAAGCCGATGTAGTCGAGGTTGCCGATGAGCCCGGCGCCGCCGACGTCCGGCCCGAATGCGAGCGTGAACCCGATCAGGACCCAGACGATGCTGACGATGGCGAGCCCGAAGAAGCTGTGCATGATCGTCGACAGGACGTTCTTGCGCCGGACGAGACCGCCGTAGAACAGCGCCAGCCCCGGGAGCATGATCATGACCAACGCGGTCGACATCAGCATCCAGGCCGTGTCGCCGGTATCGATCGTGGACCCGTCGGCCGCGGCCACCGTCCCCGGCAGGACCGCCAGCAGGGCCGCGCCGATCCCGGCGGCCGCCAATCCTCGTCTGATCCGATCTCGCATCGCTCGACCCTCACTCCAGTGGGACCCTCGCGTCCGACGATCGTCAGGCTGGGGGCAAGGGCGTTCCCATCAGGAGGCTAGGCGTGCGAGCCGCCCATATCGACGTTCGGGGGGTGGCGCGACGGCGACGCGACGGTTACGCCTCGCCCTCGGTCGGTGACCACTCGGATGCGGGGCTCGCAACCGTGCCGTCACCGAGCAGCCCGTCGGGCGCGTCGTCGAGCCGATAGCCCACGCCGCGGATCGGGACCGGCAGCGGCGCGCCGACCGAGATGAGCTTCGAGCGGAGGCGGGCCATGTGCGGCTTGAGCCACAGGACATCGGGATCGTCGACCCCCGGCCACGCATAGGCGAGCAGATCGCGCCGGTCGACGACCTCGCCGAGTCGGTCGACCAGCCGCGACACGAGCCGGAACTCGGTCACGGTCAGCTCGACGCGGCGCCCCAGCCAGGTCACTTCGTGGCGATTGCGGTCGACCAGCCAGCCGTCACGGGCGGGAGCCCGACGCTGTCGCCGGACGACGGTCCGGGTCCGGGCCAGGAGCTCGGCGGCCCGGAACGGCTTGCGGATGTAGTCGTCCGCACCGGCGTCCAGCAGCTCGACGGTGACGCCGAGGTCGCTCTCACCCGACACGACGATGATCGGCGTGTCACCGGCCGCCCGGATCCGCCGACAGACGTCCGCGCCGTCCATCCCCGGCATCGCCAGGTCGAGCAGGACGAGGTCCGGCCGGTCCTCCTCGAACCGGCGGATCGCCTCACGCCCGTCGTAGGCGGCGATGATCCGATGTCCGGCACTGCCCAGGATCGCGCCGATGACCCCGACCATCGCCGGTTCGTCGTCAACGACCAGGATCTTGAGCGGTTCACCGCGGGCCACGGCCACCCCGTCGATCGAGACGACGTCGTCGGCCGTGGGCGCCTCGAACGGACCTGTGGCGGTGCTCACCTCCACAGGATGACGCCTTCGCGAGCGACCCGTCGGCGTCGGATACGCGACCGCTCGGTTGCGATCCGTTGACGGACCGTCCGCGCGATCGGCTCAGTCGACGGTCGGCGTCCGCCGCAGGACGAACCGGTCGAACTGCTCCGGGACCCACCACTGGAGGCCGTACAACCGGCAGCCGAGGCAGTAGCCGGTGGTCGCGAGGAGCGTCTGGAGCGCGACCACCGCGACGACCGGGAGCCAGCCGAGCGGCCGGATGCCCGCGACGAGCAGGACGAAGCCGAGCGCCAGGAAGGTGAACCCGAGCGCCTGGGCGAATCGTGGACCGACCTCCGGTTCGGGCGCTGCCGGCGGCCCGAGCTTCAGGAGGTCCCGCACATATGGCCACGGTCGGCCGAAGACGAAGGTGCGGGTCCCAAGCGCCGAGCTGACGCCGAGCGCGAGCGCGACCAACGCGACGACGATCGGCAGGTCGAGGACGATCGCGAGGGCGAGGACGATGGCCGACCCGGCGGCGCCGAAACGCTGGCCGCGCGGATCGATGAGACGGATGGGGCTGCGAACGGGGATCGACACGAAGAGGGTTCTCCTGGACACGATGGGACTGGGTGGCCGGGCCGGGGTTCCGCGAGTCGCTCGTCGTGCGCCGTGATCGGCGTCAGCGAACGGCGACCCGCCCCGGACAGGAGCACGGCCCGCCGTGCGTGCCATGGCGCGGCGTGACGCCCGTTTGCGGGTCCAGGCCGTCGCCGCCCGCCATCGCGGGCAGGAGCATCAGGGTGTCGCGCGCGTCGACCGGCGTGTCGAGCGCCTGGAGGTGACGGACGTCCGTGTCGTTGAGGAAGACGTTGACGAACCGGTTGAGATCGCCCTGCCCGTCGAGCAGCTGCGGCGCCAGGCCGGGGTAGGTCGTGACCAGCCCGTCGATGACCTCGCGCACGGTCGACCCGCCGACCTCGACCTGCTTCTCGCCGCCCGTCGACGTGCGGAGGACGGGCGGGATGCGGACGAGGCTCACGACTCGAGCCACGCTTCGAACGCCGCGAACCGCGGCGGGAGCGTCGGGGCCAGGCCCGGCTGCCCGCCGCGCGCTCGCTCGCGTGTGGCGCCACCGTCGCCCTCGCCGAAGCGCACCGCATCGGGGGTCTTGAGCCCGTTCCCGGTGAGCAGCGCCACGACCTCGTCGCCATCGCGGATGATGCCGCGGGCCCGGGCGGCCTGCGCCGCGGCCAGGGTCACCCCGCCCGCGGTCTCCGGGTAGATGCCCTCGAGACGGGCGACCTGCCGGATCGCCTCCGCCGTCGCCGCGTCCGGGATGGCCTCGATCGTGCCGCCGCTCGCGTTGGCGAGCTCGACGGCATAGCGTCCGTCGGCCGGGTTGCCGATGGCCAGCGAGCGGACGATCGTGTCGGGGGTCCGGACCGGGTCGATCACGTCGGTCCCGGCCGCGAACGCGGTCGCCACGGGAGCGCAGCCCGCGGCCTGGCCGCCGACGAACCGGACCGGCGTCCGTCGATCGATCAGCCCGACCTCGGCCAGCTCGTCGAACGCCTTGGCCAACTTGATGAACATCGCACCCGAGGCGATCGGCGCCACGATGACGTCGGGCAGCCGCCAGCCGAGCGCCTCGGCGATCTCGAAGGCGAGCGTCTTGCTGCCCTCGGCGTAGAACGGTCGGAGGTTGACGTTGACGAAGCCCCAGCCGAGCTCGTCGGCGACCTCGAGGCAGAGCCGGTTCACGTCGTCGTAGGTCCCGTCGATCGGGACGACCGTCGCGCCGTAGGCCAGGGCGTGGTCGATCTTCGCCGGCTCGAGATCGGCCGGGATGAAGACGTACGACGGCAGCCCCACGGCCGCCGCGGCGGCGGCGGTCGCGCCGGCCAGGTTGCCGGTCGAGGCGCAGGCGAGCGCGCTCAGCCCGAAGTCGACGGCGCGGGTCGCCGCGATGGCCACGGCACGATCCTTGAACGACAGGGTCGGGTTGCGGGTGTCGTCCTTGATCAGGAGCCGGTCGATCCCGAGCGCCGCGCCGAGACGGTCGGCGTGGACCAGCGGGGTCGATCCGACGGCGAGGCCGCGGACCGGGGCCGCGTCGACCGGCAGGAGCTCCAGGTAGCGCCAGATCCCCGCCGGCCGGGCCGCGATGGTCGCCCGGTCGATCAGACCGGCGATCGTGCCCAGGTCATAGGCGACCTCGAGCGGTCCGAAGCAGGCCGGGCAGACGTAGCTCGGCCCGAGGGTCTCGGCGCGTCCACAGTTGCGGCAGCGCAGCCCGACGATCCGGTTCGCGGGCGCGGCGGATGCCGGCCCGAGCTCGGGCGGCGGCGTTCCGGTCAGCAGCTGCGCGGTCATCGGTCGGGTCGTTCCTCGGCGGTCGCGGGTCGGCGCTCGGGACCGGGAAACGAGAAGACCCTTCCCCGGAGGAAGGGTCTCGGGTGATTCCCTTATCTCGCAGGAGGACCTGCCCGGATTTGGCACCTTGCCGACTGCATCGCCGGTAGGTTGTCGTGGCTTCGACGGGCCGGTCCCTCCGCCACTCTTGATAAGCGCTCTTCGGTTGTGGGCGGATGGTACGGGCGACGGCGGCGGGCCGTCAACCGCGGGCCGTCGACCGCGGCTCGCTCAGCGCCGGTCGGTCAGCCCCAGGCGGATGGCGACGGCGGCGGCTTCGACCCGGCCCGACACGCTGAGCTTGGCCAGGATGTTGCCGACGTGGACCCCGACGGTCTTCTGGCTGATGAACAGGTGCTCGCCGATCTCACGGTTCGTTCGGCCGGCGGCCAGCAGGAGGAGGACCTCCCGCTCGCGCGGGCTGAGCCCGAAGACGGCCGACTTCGGACGGGCGGGCCCGACGAACTCCCGGGCGAGGCCGCCCGCTTCGACGCCCGTGCCATCGCTCGACCCGTCGCGCCCGGGACCCACCGCGACCGCGACCGGCAGCGGGACGCCCGTCTCCGGCTCGGGTTCGACATCCGCCCCGGGGACCCCGGGGATGGAGATCCTGGCCCGACCTGCGAGCTCCTCGAGCTCGCGCAGGAGCGGTCGGGCTCCGAGCTCTCGGGCGATGCGGACCGCGTCGAGGATCGGCCGGCGCGCCGCTGCTCGACCGGGCCGCCCCTCCCCGGCGCCGAGGGCGGCCTCCGCCTGGCGCCATCGGCTGCGGGCGACCTGATAGGGGATCCCGAGCTCCTCCCAGGTCCGCGCCAGCGACTCCCACGCCGAGGCCTCGTCGTGGCCGTCGATCCTGGCCAGGAAGGCCCGCGCGGTCGCGAGATGGGCATCGGCCTCGCGCCGCGATCCGATCGCCCGGGCCACGCCGGAGGCCGAGACCGCCTCCTCGGCTCGTTCGAGGACGCGATGCGCCCGCTCCCGGGCCGCGGCCAGCGTCGGCAGGTCCCTCCGTTCGCGGGCGTCGGCGAAGACGGCCGCGTCCGTCTCGAGGAACGTCGCCGCCATCCTGGCGATCAGGACCCAGTCCTCGGTGTCGCGGATCGGCGCCCATCCGAGCTCGACCGCGCGGCGGGCGTCGCCGAGGTCCTCGTGCCACAGGGCGAACGACGCGGCCGCAAGGTACGCCGGGGCGGAGGCCTGGGCGTCGGGGACCGTCTCGAGCTCGAGCATCAGCCGACCCAGCAACCGACCGGCGATCTCGCCCGACCGCGTCTCGACCGCGACCATCGCCAGGTTCGTCGCCGCATTGACGAAGTTGAGCCCGACGGGACTCCACTCGAGGGCGGTCTCGCCGAGGCGGCGGCACTCTTCCCAGCGGCCGAGGATGAACAGCGAGTCGGCCCCGTTGCCCCGCAGGAAGTTGCCGTAGGTCGCCTCCTGACCGTACTCGCGGGCCGCCTCGATCCCGGCCATCGCGACATCGACGGCTTCGCGCCGACGCCCGAGGACGTCGAGGGCCGTGGTCAGGTTGGCGGTCGCCCGGAAGATGTCGCCCAGCCGGCCGAGCTCCTCGGCGATCGAGCGCGCCTCGCGGAGGAGGGCCACCCCAGCCTCCGGATCCTCCCCCCAGACCTTGGTGATGCCCAGGGTGCAGATCGCATGGCCTTCCTCGCCGCGCGCCGCGGGACCGGCCGACCTGGCCACCCCGATCGCCTCACGACAGAGTCGCTCGGCCTCCGTGAACAGGCCCTCCAGCATCAGGACCTGGGCGAGCGATCCGAGGATCAACGCCCGCTCGCGGATCGCCTCCGACGGGATGAGGCGGGCGGCTCGGCGGTGGGCCGCGATCGCTCCCTCCTGGTCCCCCGCGGCTCGGCGATACCGCCCCAGCCGCTCGTGGAGGAGGGCGAGCTCCACACGATCCGCCCGCTCATCGAGCCGCGCGATCGACGACTCGGCGTAGGCCGCGGCCCGGATCGGCCGACCGGCGGCGAACGCCGCCTCGGCGGCTCGGGCCAGGAGCTGGACGGGAGCGGCCGGATCGCTCGGTCCCCCGGGCGGGATCGTCCGGTCGTCGAGCTCGAGGGCGAGCTCGAGATGGGCCAGCGCATCGCCGGAGGCGTCGATGGCCTCGGCCAGGTCGGCGGCCTCGATCGCCGCGGCACGGGCGGGCCCGGGCTCATGGGCGGCGAGGTGCTGGCGCGCCCGCGACCCGGGTCGCGATCCGAGTCCGACCGCCAGCGCGGAATGGTGACGGCGACGCTGGGCGGGCAGGAGGTCCGCCTCGACGGCGCGCGCGATGAGCTCGTGGCGGAAGCCGACGGTCGCCTCGGCGGGGAGGGCGGCCGCATCGCTCGGTGTGAGCGCCGGGGGGTCGGGCCGGCCGGCCCGCATGCCGGTGTCTCCGTCGAGGACCACGAAGCCGTGCTCGATGGCCTCGACCAGGCCGACCGCAAGGTCCGGCTCCAGGATGCCGCCGCCGCGACGGGGCGCACCGCTGGACCGGGGCGCCGGACGGTCCGCGCTCCGCTCGAAGGCGGCCGACGCGGCCGCGAGCTCGTCGATCCGGAGCGGCTCGCCGGCCGGGGCCAGCAGCCGCAGGACTCGCCGACATTCCGGCGTCCGCTGGGCGAGGCGCGCCATCGCCAGCTCGTCGAGCGAGCCCGTGAGGGACACCCCGGCGAGCTCGCGACGGGCGGCCAGGATCTCCTCGGCCACGAGCGCGTTCCCGTGCGACCGCTCGGCGACGAGGAGGAGGACCGAGGCCGACGGCCGCTCGCCCTCGATCGCCTCGATGAGCTCGGCCAGCTCGTCCCGATCGAACGGCCGGAGCGGCAGCTCCGCCGGGGGATCCGCGGCCTCGCTCATCTCGGTCAGCGCGGACCGGAGTGGGTGTGGACGGGTGAGCTCGTCGGGCTGGTAGGTCACGAGCACGGCCAGCCGACCGGGGCGCGCCACCCGCGCCAGGAACGTCGCCAGCGCTCGCGTCCCCGCGTCCGCGGACTGGAGGTCTTCGAGGCAGAGCACCACGGGCTGTCGTTCGCCCAGGCGATGGAGGACGTCGAGGATCGACTCGAGCATCCTCGTCTGGCGGCGCTCGGGCTCGGTGATGGTCGGGCGCGACGGCAGCAGGCCGAGCCCACCGAGGCGGGCGATCATCCCCGGCAGGAGCCGGCCGATCTCCTCGGCCCCGGCGCCCACGACCCCGGCGAGCTCGCGGTCGGGGAGCTCGCCGAGCAGCCGACCGAGACCGGTCGCGACCGGGGTGAACGGGTCACCGACCTGGCCGGGTCGCGCCCGGCAGCGGACCACGGTGAACGGTTCAGGCAGCGCCGCGATCCGACGCTCGGCCTCGTCGAGCAGGCGGCTCGCGCCCAGACCGCCGCTTCCCGAGAGCAGGATGGTCGACGGTCGGCCCGCGGCGGCGGCCTCGAGCGCACCGGCCAGGCGGGCGAGCTCCCGCTCCCTGCCGATGAACCGCGCGCTCGTGAACCTTGCGGCCATGTCGCATTCTAGGCGGCCGCGGAACCCGCGGTCGCTGAACCGGTACGCTGGGTGCATGCCTGCACGCACCACCGGTCCAGCCCCGGACGCGGATCCGATCGACGGCGCGGCCGTCGTCGGCGACCCGGTCGGACGCGGCACGCCCCATCCGTCGAACGCGCTCAACGAGCTGTCGGGCGAGGAGTGGCTGTACTTCACGAAGTCGATCTGGTCGACGGCCTACCCGTCCGAGCTCGGCCACGATCTCCGCAAGGCCCATGGAGCGAACAAACCGCCGCGGCTGATGTGCCGGCTCATCGAGTTCTTCACGAAGTCAGGCGAGCTCGTCCTCGATCCGTTCGCCGGCGTCGGCGGCACGCTCCTCGGAGCGGCGATCGCGCAGGGGCCGCGCCGTGCCGTCGGCATCGAGCTCGAGCCCCGCTGGATCGAGGTCTACGACCGGGTGATCGCCCGATCCCTGGCTGAGCGCGACGGGCGTGGCCCGATCCTCGCCGACATCGGTCCGAGCGACCCGGGCGGCGCTCGTGCGTTCGACCCGTCCGGGCTCGAGCTGCGCCTCGGCGACGCGATGACGATCCTCCCCACCCTCGCCGACGCGTCGGTCGACTTCGTCGCGACCGACCCGCCGTACAACGTCCAGCTGCCGCTGACGATGGCCGGGGGCAAGCTGTCCGAGTCGCACGCCAACCGGCGGACCGACTATGCGATGGTCACCGACGATCCGGCGGACCTCGCCAACAGCCCCGACTACCCGACCTTCCTCGACCGGATGGAAGCGGTGCTCGCGGAGTGCCGCAGGCTGCTCCGTCCGAACCGCTACGCCGTCGTCATCGTGCGCGATGCGTACCAGGACGGCCGCTACGTCTTCACCGGCGCGGACATCGCCGGTCGCGCTGAGCGCGTCGGCCTCATCCCGAAGGGCGACCTGGTCTGGTACCAGGCGGGAACGCGGCTCCGGCCGTACGGCTACCCGAACGCGTTCGTCCCGAACATCGCCCACCAGCACATCCTCGTGCTGCGCCGCGAGCGCTGATCCGGCGGGACCGGCGGTCGTCGCGGCGGATGCCGCCGGTCAGGCGGTCTGCCGCCTCGCCGCGAGGAAGGCCGTGAGCACATCCTCGTCGAGGCCGTCGGGGACGCCATCCATCGTGAGGTCCTCCCCGACGAGCTCTCCGAGCACCATCTTGTGGAGCCAGCCGCGGGTCCCATCGGGGCACAGGACGAGCCGGTAGATGCCGTACTCCTCGACGATCTGGACTTCATCGCCCGCATCGAGCACCGCCAGCTCGCGACCGGTCGCTTCATCGGGGACGTCGAGCAGGCGCACGAGCCGATAGCGGATGCGCCGCCGCTCGCCCTCGCCGGGCCCGCTCGCGCCGACCGTCATGTCGCCGAAGCTGAGGCTGACCGCGGTCGAGGCCATCCGGAGCGGGTCGGCCTTGCGCGCCTGGAGCAGGGAGGGTCGCCGCCAGCGAGGGAGGTCCGCCTCGTCCGGTTCGACGCCGGGAGGCAGCTGGCGCTGCGCGACGGGTGGCACCAGGTCGGCCGCCGGAAGCGGCGCCAGGCCGGTCGCAGCGTGGACGGCCAGGACCTCGTCGGGGGCGGGCGGCTCGCCGTCACGGCGACGCTTTCCGAAGATCACGAATGCGGCCCAGACCACGGCCGTCCCGCTGGTCGTGATCAGGACGGGATAGGCGCGGAAGACCTGGTCGAACGGACCGCCGCCGAGCCCGAGCTGCTCCAGCCCGCTCGGGGCCGACTGGCCGCCATCCGGCCCGAGCGGCGTCCGTCGACCCGGACCGGTGTCCAACGGCTGGATCCCCGGCGCGTCGTCGGTCGGGCTCTCGGCAAGGGAACCCGGAGGCGGCACGACGCCCGACGGTCGGCCCGGTCGACGGATCGGCGACGACCGGGTCAGGGCGGGCCGGCACCTTGACGGCGGGTCCCGACCCGGCTCGCCCGGGCGTCTGGTCGTGAGAACCGGCCGGTGGGTGTCCGCTCCGACTGCCGGTGCCCTTGTCCGCTGCGTCGTGCGAGCCACCCTTCGTCGGCGCCGGGGTCGTGCTGCCGCCCGACGGAGCGCCCGTCGGTTCCGGCGAGGTCCCCCCGCCCCCGGCGCCGGGCGTGCCCGGGGTCCCACCTTCGGGTCCGGTACCCGAGCCCGAAGTCGGGGTCGTCCCGCCACCCGTCGACTTGATCCAGACCGAGCCTCCGTCGACCGACAGTCGTCGGCCGTCGGCGTCGGTCGCGTCGAACCGGATCCGATGTCCTCCGGCCGCCAGCCGGGTCGCGAAGACATAGGGCGACCCATGGTCCGAACCGGCCGCCGTGCCGGGTTCCATCGCCCGCGGAACGCCGTCGATCAGGACCCGGACGGCGGCCGGCGGGCGGTCCTGGCGGTCACGGAACGTCACACCGAAGCGGATCGTCGTCGATGGGCGGCCGAGACGCGGCGAGACGGAGGCGTCGCGCAACGATGACCAGCCGCTCTGGGCGAGCGCCGGTCCGGCGAGCGCGGCGAGCAGGAGCAACACGACGGCCACGGCAGATAGCCATGGTCGAGCGTGCCGCCACCCGGCTGGGCGGTGCACGAACGGCACGGATCAGACCTCCGCCCCGGGCCCGGATGAAGACGGATGAAGACAAGCCCGGTGCTGTCTGGAGCATGGCCCCGGCCGCGGCGGAGGGCAATGGTACGGACTTCTCTGACGACGGCGGCCGTCGGTCCGGGCGGGCGGTGCGGGCGAACAACGACCTGGGCGGTCCGGTGGATTCCGGGGCGCCGGCTGGTCCGGACGGCTCGCTCGCGATACCCCGAAGTGGTGATGGCGGATCGCCCGACGCGCCCGCAGTCTGATGGCCATGCAGGTCTTCCAGCCCGCCCCGACGCGGTCGGTCTCCCGCCTGTCGGTCGTGACCGGGGTGACCATCGGGTTGCTCCTCGTCGGGCTCGGTGTGGTCCTGGCCTACCTCGCCCTGGCGACCCCGTTCAGCCAGGCGTTCATCCCGGAACCGCGCTCGAGCGGCGTCCGCGTCGTGGTCGGCGTGATCGGCTGGACCCTGCTCATCGTCGCGCCCGCGACGGCCGCGATCGCCGGCGTCGCCTGGCTCGCGGGGGTCGCCGAGCGGACGTCGATGCTGCGGACGAGACCGCACCCGGTCGTCGGGCTGAGCCGCCTCCTCGGATCGGACTACGCCGCGGCGACGAACGTCCGCCTGCCGGACGGTCGGATCGTGTCCGAGATCATCGTTGGGCCGCACGGGATCGCGGTCTTCGAACCGGCGCCACCGGCGGCGCTGATCCGGGTCGATGCCGGGCGGTGGGAGCTCCGCGTGGGCAAGGACCGCTGGGTCCCGCTCGAGAGCCCGCTCGAGCGGACGGTGCGGAGCGCGGACCGCGTCCGGCATTGGCTGACCGCCGAGGACCGGGGCTTCGTCGTCCGCGTCCACGCCGCGGTCGTCTCGTCCGACGAGCTCATCAAGCGGACCGCCAACTGCGCCGTCGTCACCCGGGAGTCGATCCCGGCGTACCTGAACTCCCTGCCGGTCCAGCGCGGGTTCACGCCGGAGCGCCGAGCCCAGGTCGTCGAGCTCCTCCGCTCCGTCGTCTGAGCGTTCAGCCGGCGCGCCGGACTCGCCAGATCTCCTCGGCCGGCCATCGCCGCGACCAGTCGCGCTCGGCATCGCCCCGGTACGTGCTGGTCGCGTCGGGCGACGGGCGCAGCTCGATGAGATCGAGGATCTCGAAGCCATTGGCCCGGAACAGACGGATCCACTCGCCGTAGGGCAGCTGGAACGAGACTTCGTCCGGGAACTCCATCCGGTGGAGCCCGAAGTAGTCGCGGACCAGCCGGTCGCCAGCCTCGTCGGCGTCGGCCGGCCAGCTGAGATCGAGGATCGGCGAGCCGTGGCAGAACGCCAGCAGCCCGCCGGGTCGGAGGAGTCGAGCCGCCTCGGGCACCGTCCGATACGGGTCGGCGAAGGTCATCGCGCCGTGATCGCAGAAGACGATGTCGAAGCCGGCATCCGGAAGGGGCACGGACTCCGCGCTGGCATGGACGAGCGGGAACGCGACCCCGGCCTCGGCCTGGAGCCGGGCGGCGGCCTGCAGCTGGCCGTCGGACAGGTCGAGCGCGACCGGACGGGCCCCGGCTCGGGCGAGGGCGATCGACCACTGCGCCGCGCCGCATCCCAGCTCGAGGATGTCGCGGCCGGTGACGTCGCCCAGGATCCGGAGCTCCGCCTCGGGGATCTGCCAGACACCCCAGGCCATGCCGCCGCTGGCCGCCAGCTGCGGACCCGAGTGGGCCTGGTACGCGTCGCTCTTGGCGTTCCAGGCGGCCCGATTGAACGCCGCGTGATCGGTCAGATCGGCGACCGCCGGGAGATCGTCGTCGGCCGTCGAGGGTCCATCGCCGGGCGGAGGCGGCGGGTCGGTCATGGGCCGCAGGATACCCGGCGGCGGCGGTACTCTTCGGAGGTCGACGATCGCTCCCGGGGTAGACGACGATGCGGACGATCCTGCTCTGGATGGCGCGCAACGCCTGGCTCAAGGAGCGCGTGCCCCGCCTCCGCTTCGTCCGTCGCGCGGTCCGCAGCTTCATGCCCGGCGAGGACCTCGCGTCGGCGATCACGGCCGCGGAGACGACCCGGGCCGGCGGGGTCACGGCGGCGTTCACCCGGCTCGGCGAGAACGTATCCGACCTCAGCGAAGCGGACGCGGTCGCCGCGCACTACCGGACGGTCCTCGACGAGATCGGGGCACGGAAGCTCGATGCCGAGGTGTCGATCAAGCTGACCCAGCTCGGCTACGACCTGGACGTCGAGGCCGCCTTCCATCATTTCGAGGCGATCGCCGGGCGGGCGGCCGAGATCGGCACCTTCGCCTGGATCGACATGGAGGGCAGCGACTACGTGGAGGGGACGATCGCCTTCTACGAGCGTGTCCGGGCGACCCACGACAACGTCGGCCTGTGCCTCCAGGCCTATCTCCACCGCACGCCGGCCGATGTCCAGCGACTCCTCCCGATCCGACCCGCGATCCGGCTGGTCAAGGGCGCGTACGCCGAGCCGGCCACGATCGCCTACCGCGCCAAGCGCGAGGTCGACGCCGCATTCCTCGGGATCGCGACCAGCTTCCTGGAGCCGGTCCGGGACGGACGGGCGCGCTTCCAGGCCGGCACGCACGACGTCGACCTCGTCGAACAGCTCGCCCGGTCCGGGGATGCGCTCGGAGTCGAGCCCGGGCAGATCGAGATCGAGATGCTGTACGGGATCCGCACCGACCAGCAGCGCAAGCTCGCTGCCCGCGGGTTCAAGGTGCGCTGCCTGATCGCCTACGGCGCGCACTGGTACCCGTGGTACATGCGTCGCCTGGCCGAGCGCCCGGCCAACGTCCTGTTCGCCCTTCGCCAGATCCTGCCCTGGTAGCGATGCGGGCCCGGCCCGGACCGGAGCGGCGTCCGGCCGCGGCGACGAGCTAGGCGACGGCCGCGGTCGCCTCCGGGGTTCGGTCGGGCCGGCCGGGGATGGAGATCCGCATCGCCAGCCCGGCGGCGATGAACCCGAGCAGGCTCGCCGCCAGGAACATCGAGGTGTAATCCCCGAGCGCGTCGTGGACCGCGCCGCCGAGATAGGCGGCCAGCGCCGCCCCGACCATGTGCGAACAGAAGATCCAGCCGTAGATCGTGCCCATGTGCGCCCGGCCGTAGAGACGCGACGTGAGGTTGACGGTCGGAGGCACGGTCGCGATCCAATCGAGGCCGTAGACGATGGCGAACACGAACAGCCACGGCACGGCCAGGATCACCGGCAGGAAGGCGATCGACAGGGCCCGGAACGCGTAGTAGAAGGCGAGCAACCGCCGATTGTCGTAGCGGTCGGTCAGCCAGCCGCTGGCCAGCGTCCCGACGACGTTCATCATCCCCATCAGGCCGACCGCGGTCGCCGCGGTGACCTCGGTGAAGCCGTGCTCCACCGCGTGCGGGATCAGATGCGTCCCGATCAGCCCGTTCGACGTGAACCCGCAGACGAAGAAGCTCGAGGCGAGGAGCCAGAAGTCACGGGTGTGGGCGGCCTGACGCAGGGTCGAGCCGTGGGCCGCTTCGGTCCGTTCCAGCTCGGCCGCTTCCTTCGAGCCGTCGTCTCCGTACGGCTGGAGGCCGAGATCCGACGGGCGGTCGCGCAGGAAGAAGAGCGTCGGGATCGTCACGGCGATCACGGCGATCGCGAGCGCGGCGATCGCGGCGCGCCAGCCGCTCGAGACGGACAGCGCGACCAGCGACGGCAGGAAGATGAGCTGGCCCGCCGACGACGCCGCGGCGAACAGCCCGACGACCATCCCGCGATGCGTCCGGAACCAGCGGGTGGCGATCGTCGCCCCGAGGACGCCCCCGATCGCGCCGGTCCCGGCTCCGACGACGATGCCCCAGAACAGGAACAGCTGCCATTCCTGGGTCATCCACAGCATCGGCAGCAGACCGCAGGCGATGAGGGCGCAGCCGGCCACCGCGATCCGACGCGGCCCGAAGCGATCGATCAGGCCGCCGGCGAGCGGCGCCGCGAAGCCGTAGGCGAGGATGCTGATCGCCACCGCGAGCGAGATGCTGCCGCGGTTCCAGCCGTACTCGTCCTCGAACGGCTTGATCAGCACGCCGGGCACGGCACGAACACCGGCGCTGACCATGATCACGGCGAACGTGACCAGCGCGACGATGAACGCGTAGTGCCACCGCGGCCTGACGGTGGCGGCGCTCGCGGTCATGGCGCGATTCGTACCACGCCACTAGGCCAAGTCGCCAGCCGGATCCGACCGGACGGCTGGTAGGGGAGCCTGGATTCGAACCAGGGACCGGCCGTGTATAAGACGGCTGCTCTCAACCGCTGAGCTACTCCCCCGCCGGACCGGATGCTAGCACCGCCTCCACGGCATCGAAACCGGCGGCCTCGAGCAGCCCTCGACCGCTCGGGCCGAGCAGCCAGTCCTGCCATGAACGGGCCTGAGCGCCGCGGTCGAACCCGCGGACGAGGCCGACCCAATACGTCGCCTCGACCTGGGCCCCCGGAGGAAGATCGACGGCGCGCAGCCGGTCGTCGGCCGCCAGGACGTCCGTCCGATACAGGAAACCGGCGTCGGCCGACCCGTCGGTCAGGCGAGCGACGACCGACGCGACGTCGACCTCCTCGCTGACGACGTTGGAGAGGATCGCGTCCGCCAGGTCCGGCTGGTCGAGGCGTCGGAGGGCCTCGCGGGTGTAGTCGCCGAGCGGGACGCCGGCGATCTCGATCACGACCCGCGTGCCGGGCCGGGCGACGTCGGCGACGTCGGCGACCCGACTCGCCTGCTCGGTCGAGACGCCGATGACCACCCGGTTCCTCGCGAAGGGCAGGACCCGGGTCAGGCGACCGGCGGCCTCGAGGCGAGCGGGATCGGTCGAGCTGGCGGAGGCGAAGACATCGGCAGGATCGCCGCGCTCGATCGCGTGGGCGAGGTCCCGGGCGTTGGCGTACCGGAAGTCGACCGGTCCGCCCGGCCATGCGGTCGGCCCCACCAGGCTCGGTTCGAAGGCGGGACGGAGCGAGCCGGCCGCGAAGACCCGAAGCGGTCGGCTCATGTCGTCCGGACGCAACGCGACGCGATCACGGGCATCCCGCAGCAGCCGCAGCGCTGGCCGGTCGGATGGGCGTGGCTCACGGCAGGACCGCGCTTCCGGCGAAGACGGATCGCCAGTGGACGATCCTGACCGCGAGGAGGACGCCGAGCGCCGCGAGGACGAGGATGGCCGCGGCCGCGATCGAGGCGTCGAGGCTCGACTGGAACTCGGAGTACACCACCAGCGGCAGCGTCTGGGTCAGACCCTGGACGTTGCCGGCGAACATGATCGTGGCGCCGAACTCCCCCATCGCCCGGGCCCAGCTGAGGACCAGGCCGGAGGCGAGCGCCGCTCCGGCGAGCGGCACGGTGATCCGCCGGACGACCGCCCACTCGTCGGCACCGTCGCATCGCGCGGCGTCCTCGAGGTCGGAGTCGACCCCGACGAACCCGGAACGCGCCGCGCGGATGAAGAACGGCGCCGACACGAAGGTCTGGGCCAGGATCACCGCGACGGTCGTGAAGGGCAGCTCGATCCCGACCGCGTGGAGCGGCTCGCCCAGTAGGCCCCGTCGGCCGACCGCGAGCAGCAGAGCGAGCCCGGCGACCGAAGGCGGAAGGACGATCGGCAGGTCGACGATCGCCTCGACCAGCGACGAACCCGGAAACCGGCGGCGGGCGAGCACGAACGCGAGCGGCATGCCGAGGACGACGGTGATGACCAGGCTCACCCCGGTCGTGATCAGGCTCAGTGTCAGCGCGGCGACGATCGCCGGGTCGCTGAGCGCTCCGGCCAGGGCGCCGCCGACCAGGGCCTTGGCGAGGAGCGCGACCACCGGCAGCGCCAGCAGCGCGACGGCGATCGCCGCGACGACGACCACGACGGGCGGGATCGACTGCGCCGACGAACCCGTCTCCGACCGGATGGCCGGCCGCCGCCCCGGTCGCGCGGCCGCACGTCCGGTCATCGGAGGTGCTCCCCCGCGCTCACGATGGCGGGAGGAACCCGTACTTGGCGAGGATGGCCTGGCCGTCCGTGCCGGCGAGCCAGCTGATGAACGCGGCGGCAGCGGCGGGGCCCTTGGATGCCTTGACCGGGACGGCGCCATACGTCGCCGGGACGTTCGCGGCGTCCGGCACGGCGACCGGCGTCACCTTGGACGAGCCCTTTGCATCGGTCACGTAGACGATCGCCGCGTCACCCTCGCCGAGCTCGACCTTCGACACGACCGCCGCGACGTTGTCCTCCTTGGACACGATGTTCGACTTGACCTTGGTCGCGAAGTCGGCGGGATAGCCCGCCTGCTTGGCCAGGTTGTCGATCAGCTGGTTGGCGTACTTCGTGATCGGCACGTCGTCGCCGGCGCCGACGACCTTGAGGCCGGCCTTGGCCAGGTCGGCGGGCGTCGTGACGCCTGCCGGGTTCGCCGCCGGAACGATCACCGTGAGCGTGTTGCCGGCGAAGTTCGTGACCGGTCCAGTCGCGAACCCGCCGTCGACCAGCTTCTGCGGGTTCTTCGTGTCCGCGGACGCGAAGACGTCGGCCGGGGCGCCCTGCTCGATCTGGGTCTCGAGCGCGCTCGAGGCGTCGAACGACATCGTCAGCTTGACGCCGGGGTTCGCCGCTTCATAGGCGGTCTTGATGTCACCGAACGCCTTCTTGAGCGAGGCGGCGCCATAGACCGTGAGATCCACCTCGGCGGCCGTGCTCGGCGCGCTCGACGCCGCGACCGACGGCGCAGCGGTGGGCGGCGCCGCCGTAGCCGCGGCGGACGGAGCGGCACTCGAACCCCCGCTGGAGCAGGCCGCTGCCAGGAGGGCAACGACGACGAGCAGACTGAACCGACGGGAGGCGGACATGGGACTCCCCTTCGTCAGGCGGCTGGGATCTCGACGATGACCTGGGTCGCCTTGATGACACACACGGCCTCGATCCCGACGGCGAGTCCGAGATCGTCGACCGCCTCCGCGGTCATCAGGCTGACCAATCGATGGGGTCCGGACAGCACTTCGACCACCGCGACGACGCCATCGCGCTCGACGCGGGTGACGATCCCGCTGAAGCGGTTCCGCGCCGACTGGGCGACGATCGGGCGATCGCTGGTTGACCGCCGTCGCTCGGCAAGGAGCCGGCTCACCTCGCCGAGCGCGACGAGCCGCTGGCCCCCCTCGGTCCGGACCGTCTCGAGGCGGCCGTCCGCCTCCCAGCGTCGCAGCGTGTCCACCCCCACGCCGAGCAGCTCGGCGGCCTCGCCGATCCGAAGCATGCGGACATCGGACGTGGACATACCGCGTATGTAAGCAGAAAGTCCGTCCGATGTCTAGGTATCCTCTCCAATCCTGGAGGGATACCGTGACGCGGCGCCATTTCGACGCCGGCGTGGGGACCCTAGCCGGTCCCGACGGGGTCAGTCGCCCCGGAAGAGCTTCTCGGTCAGCGACCGCAGGCGGAACGGACGGCCCTGGATCCCGTGGCGTTGCCCATGACCATTGGACGGTGCCGTCAGGACCGGGGCGAACGGACTGCCGCTCAGCCGCGAGACCAAGTCGTGCTCGTCGTCGGTCCGCTCGAGCTCGAGGGGGAGGTCGTCCGGGTCGATGGGCCGCTCGATGATCTCGAGCGAACGGGGCGGACGCGCGTAGGCCGGGGCACCGTAGAGCTTGGGCAGAGCGAGGTGGTGCTCTTCAGACGACACGCGCGACCTCGGACGATTCCATCGAAACCGTCGATGGCGACGGTCCCGGGCCAGATGATAGCGACCGCACGATATCGCGGAATGGTACGGAGGGGCTAGTCCCTGATGGGCCCCCGTGCGTGGAAGCGGTGCGTACGGACCACGACCACGAACGAACGTCCGGTCCGTCGGGCAGTCACACGAGCAGCGGACGAAGCAACTGCGCCTCGACCACCAGGACGAGGTACGCGATCGGGACCGCGGCGAAGAAGCCGAGGGCCGCGCTCCACACGCTTCGAGTCCGCGCCGTCCCCGATCCGGTCGGCTGCGGGACGATGAGATAGGTCACGGCGGTCCCGACCACCAGGACGAGGACGACGAACACCAGCACGGCGAGCGACCGGAGATCGCCACCGGGCAGGACGACGCCACGGGACAGGGCGACGTCGTAGAGCAGGTACGCCGATCCGAGGACGATCGCGACCACGAGCGGGCTGAGGACGGCCCGGACGATCGGGCGGGGCGCATTCCGGAACTGGCGCCAGCGCACCTCGACCCAGCCGCGGCGTCGGATCCCATCGGGCGGGGCGGGGCGCCCAGCCCCGTCACCTACCGTCATCCTGCGTCCCCGATGATCGTCAGGGTGCGCCGGGGCGGGATCGTCTCGGGCGTGTGCGCGGCGAGCAGCTCGACCGTCGCGGCGAACCGTTCGAGCTCCTCCTCGCTGTTGTAGAAGCCGACGCCGACCCGGAGCGCTTCGCCCGGGACGGTCTGGAAGATGGCGAACGAGCGGCGGGAGATCTCCTCGAAGGCGTCCTCCGGGTGCCAGCCGGCGATCCGGAAGGCGATCGTGGTCGCCATCGCCTGCCGAGGGGTCAGGACTTCGACGCCCGGGATCGCGGCGAGTCGATCGGCGAGCGAACCTGCCAGGGCGGTCCCCCGCCGATGGACCCACTCGAGGCCGACGTACATCGACAGCCAGGCGATGCTCCGGGCCATCCCGACCACCGCCGCCCGACCGAACCCCGACAGCTCGGACCGGCGCCCGGACGCGGCCCCGGCCAGAGCATCCGAGGCTCCTGCCGGGTCGCCCCCGCCCGTGTCGTCCGGGATGCGATCGGCGATGCCCGGGGCGACGTACAGCGCCGCCATCCCCTCCGGCCCGAGCAGCCACTTGTGAGCCGGCATCGCGTAGAAGTCGACGCCCTCGCGCGCCACATCGACGGGGATCGCGCCGATCGCTTGGGCCCCATCGACGGCCAGCAGGGCGCCGCGCGCGTGGGCGAGCTCGGCGATCCGACCGATCGGCAGTCGCACCCCGGTCGTCCAGGCGACGTGCCCGACGGATACGAGCCGTGTCCCGGGTGCGATGGCGGCGTCGAACGCCGCAAGCACCCGATCCTCGTCGCCGTCGTCGCCGATGGCGGCCTCCGCCAGCTCGATCCCGAGCCGTTCGGACAAGACAGGCAGGGCGCCGAGTGCCCCCGCATGCCGGCGGGGTCCGGTGACGGCTCGGTCGCCGCGTCGCCAGTCGATCGCTCGGGCGGCGAGGTCCATGGCCTCGCTCGTCGAGTGGGTCAGGACGATCGAGGCGGGGTCGGCTCGGGCGACGGCGGCGATCACCCCGCGAGCCTCGTCCATCCGCTCGAGCAGCTCGAGGGAGTCGTCCGGGCTGGCGCGCCCGACGCGAAGCTCGCGCTCCGCCTGCTCGGCCATCGCCCGGTGCGTCTCGGCGGGCAGCGGTCCGGCGGCGCCCGCGTTCAGGTAGATGCCCGCCGCGATCGCCGGCAGGGCCTCGCGGACGGCCGCCAGCTTCTCGCCGTCCGGGAGGAATGGGGTCACCACGGGTCCGTATGATACGAGGCGTGAGCGGCTACCCCCGCCCGGAGCTCCTGGCCACGGTGGACTGGCTGGCCGAGAACCTGGGTCGTCCCGAGATCCGCGTGCTCGACGTCCGGTCCCGTCCGGATGGGACCGGTCGGGCGGCCCACGCCGCGGGCCACATCCCGGGTGCCGCCTTCCTGGACTGGACGACCGACCTGATCGATCGTCCGGAGGACAGCGCGCTGATGCTGCTCGCGGGCCCGGACCACGTCGCCTCGGCACTCGGCCGGTTGGGGGTCGGGGCCGGCGCCACGGTGGTCCTGTACGACGACACGGCGAGCCTGTACGCCGCTCGAGCGTGGTGGAGTCTCCGGACGTACGGCCTCGAGTCGGGCCGGATCCTCGACGGCGGCCTCCCGGCGTGGACGGCCGCGGGACGCGAGGTCTCGACCGCGACGCTGCCACCGACGCCGGCGTCGTTCATCCCGCACGCCATGCCGCGGATGCGGCTGACGACGACTGACATCCGGGGCCTGATGGGCTCGCCGGAGGTCCTCCTCCTCGACGCACGCGCCCCGGCCGAGTACCGCGGGTTCGAAGGCAACACGCGACGGCTGGGCCACATCCCCGGCGCGGTCAACGTGCCGGTCTCGACGATGACCGAGCCGGGCACGGGCCGGTTCCGGCCGGCCGATGCGATCCGCGATGGGCTGCTGAAGGCGAATGTCACCCGTGGTCGCCGGATGGTCTGCTACGACGGTTCCGGGATCGCCGCGGCCAAGCTCGCCTTCATCCTGACCCTGCTCGGCCACGACGACGTGGCCGTCTACGACGGGGGCTGGGCGGAATGGGGCGACCGACTCGACCTGCCGGTGGATCGCTGACGATCTAGCCGCGATCCCCGGGGTGGTCGGCGGGCAGGTCGGCCCACGGGTCGACGACGCGGTGCGGGGCGAAGATCTGGGTCCGAGCGTGGTTGACTGCGACCATCGTCGCCGTCTGGCGCGCCTCGCCGACGCTGTCCGACCAGAACGCCGCATCGGTGACCGGGATGAACCGACCGATCAGCTCGCCCAGCGCGTCGGCCAGGTTGCGCTCGGGAAGGAGATGGATCCGCCCCGTCAGCCGGAAGGGAGGGACGATGATCATCGCCTCCTCGGGGACCTTGGGCATCCGCAGCTCCGGCGCAGGTCCGACGAAATCCTGGGCGACCGCGAACAGGACGCTGGCCAGGTTCACCTGCGAGTACTCGGACTGGATGCTCATGGCCCGCGAGCCGTACTCGTCGAGGTTGGTCTGGCGGAGGACGAGGAAGTCGTGCTCGGCGTGGTTGAGGATGTCCGTCACCCGCCGCTCGCGCGTCTCGACGGTCCCCCGGACGATGTACGAGTCGGTGTAGAGCGTGAGCTCCGTCTGCTGGGCAGGAGCGAACATCCGCACAGGATACGCCCGGCCTCGGACCCGGACCAGCCCGAGTTCAGCTCTCCGGCTGACTCCCGGCGCGTGCTGTCACCAGGTGCTCCGGACCGTGCTGCAGGCCGCGCCAGATGGCTTCGACGTCGGCGACCGTGTCGATCTCGGCGACCGTCTTGTCGGGACGGAGATGGGCGATCCGGGGGAAGCGCAGCGAGAACCCGGATCGGTGGCGGGTCGAGCGGACGATGACGTCGAACGCGATCTCGACGACGACGGTGGGCTCGACGACCCGATAGCGGCCGAACCGCTCCACCGTGTGCGCCTCGAACCAGGCCGTCATCTCGGCGATCTCTGCGTCGGTCAGCCCGCTGTACGCCTTGCCGATGGTCACGAGCGCGCCCGAGACCTCGTCACGTACGGCGAAGGTGTAGTCGGACAGGACCCCGTGGCGCTTCCCGTGACCGACCTCGACGCCGACGACCACGCAGTCGATCGTCGCCAGCGCCTTCTTCATCTTCAGCCAGCCGAGCCCGCGTCGACCCGGCGAATAGGGACTCGTCGGGTCCTTGACCATCAATCCCTCGTTGTTCCGGCTGCGAGCGTCGGCGAACGCCTGCTCGAGGTCCTCGACCGACCCGACCGACACGCGGTGGGACAGAGCGAAGACCCCGCCGTCCCCGACGAGCGGCAGGCCGAGCCCTTCGAGCCGCCGCCGCCGATCCGAAAGCGGTCGGTCGAGGCCGGGCTCGGTCCGGCCGTCGCGCGGCCCCATCGCCAGGACGTCGAAGGCGACGCAGATGACCGGGACCTGGCTCCGGATCGAGGCCGACGGCGCCTTCCGGCCCAACCGTTTCTGGAGGGCGACGAACGGCATCACCGCACCGTCCCGATAGGCCAGCAGCTCGCCGTCGAGGATGCCGTCCCAGGGCAGGTCGCGAGCCCCGTCGACGATCTCGGGGAACTGACGGCTGACGTCGTGCAGGTCGCGGCTGTAGAGGCGGACCTCGTCCCCGGCGCGGTGCAGCTGGACCCGGACCCCGTCGTACTTGTCCTCGACCCAGGCCGTCGGCCCGAGTCGGGCCATGATCTCGGCGGCGTCCTCGGCCGGCGAGGCGAGCATGAACTTGAGCGGGTGGAAGAGGCGGAGGGTGGCGCTGTCGAGGGCGTCGTCGCGAGCCAGCACCGCGGTCGCTCCGACGTCGCCGGTCAGCATCCCGGCCCGCTTGACCGAGTCGAGCGGTCGGTCGAACGCGGCGGCGATGGCCGCCTCGAGGAGCCCTTCCCGCAACCCGATCCGAAGGTCGCCGGACAGGATCTTGACGACGTACTTCGCGGTCAACGGGTCGCAGCGGGCGAGCAGGTCGGTGAACAGGGCGCCCTTCGCGGCAGGTCCCGACGCCGCTTCGATCGCCGCGAAGAACGCCGCGACGTCGACGAGGGTCGGCGACTCGCCGGTCTCCGGCCGGGACCCGTTCGCGCCACCCAGCACGTCGGCGACGGCCAGCCCGAGGTCGGACGATCGATCGTAGGCCTCGCCGAGCGCCCCCGCCGGGACCCCGGCCAAACCCGTGACCGCGGCCGCGATCGTCGCCCAGCCGAGACCGGTCGATCGGCCGTCGACCTCGGCGAACGGACGGCCGGCGAGGAAGACCGCGGCGATCGGCAGCTCGTCCGGGGACAGCGTGGGCAGCTCGTCGGCGAGCAGGCGGGTCTTCTCGGAGGTGCGCGTCGTGGCAGCGACCCGCTCGGCCACCTCGCTCCAGCGGCGCATGGCGGCGATGGTATACCTTCGTCGCCCATGATCCATCGCGGCTGGTTCCCGGACTCCATCACGGGCGATCGGATCGTCCTCCGGCGACACGTGCCCGAGAACCTGCTGGCGTTCCGTCGCTGGTACGCCGACCCCGAGGTCGCCCGGCTGACCCGCTACCAGGAGGGGATCATGCCGGTCGCCGAGATCGACCGGTTCTTCCAGGCGCGCGTCGTCGGTCCCGACTCGATGGCCCTGGCGATCCACCTGCGCGAGTCCGATCGGCTCATCGGGACGTGCGCCTTCAGCCAGCTCGATGGTGACAACGGTTCGGCCCTGTACCACATCACGATCGGCGAGAAGGATGTCTGGGGCCTGGGCTACGGCACCGAAGCGACGACACTGATGATCGAGCACGCCTTCGAGCGACTCGGGCTCCACCGCGTGTCGCTGTCCGTGTTCGCCTTCAATGAGCGCGCGATCCGCGCCTATCGCAAGGCCGGCTTCGTCGTCGAGGGCCGCGCCCGTCAGTCGATCTGGCGCGACGGCCGGTACTGGGACGAGCTCCAGATGAGCATGCTCGATTCGGATTGGGCGGTCCGCGAACGCGGCCCGCAGACGCCCGGACCGGGTGTCGTCGACATCGGGCGGTCGTCAGCAGGTGAGACGATCCCGGTCGTCCGGATCGAGCGGACCAGCTGATGGCGAGCCAGGGTCCGGCGGCAGACGCGGCCAGGACGGAGATCCGGGCGATCATCGACGACAAGGGCCACGCCGTCGACAACGCCCGCCGAGCCGCTGCCCGGCTCGATGGGGCGTTCGCCGCCGGCGCTCTGGTCAGGACGCCCGCGCTGGATGCGATGCTCGGCGACCTCGATGTCGCGCTCGAGCAGGACGACGACCAGAAGCTCGGTGGGAAGAGCGCCGAGGCCGCCCGGTTCATCCTCCGGGCGATCTCCCGTGAGCTCGACAACGCCTGACCGCCGCGGTCCGCGGGTCGGGAGGCTTGACTCTCGACCTGGTCGAGACCCGACGATCGGCGCCGTGGACGACATCCTCTCGATCGGCCGGTTCGCCCGGCTGTCCGGCCTCAGCATCGGCGCGCTCCGTCACTACGACGAGCTGGGCCTGCTGGTGCCGGCCGAGGTCGACCCGTGGACCGGCTATCGCCGCTATCAGCGGGCGCAGCTCGAGCGCGCCAGGACGATCGGCCGGCTGCGCGAGCTCGACCTGCCGCTCGACGAGGTCGGGCTCGTCCTCGACGCACCGGATGAGCTGGGGCGCCTCGCGGCGCTCGACCGACACCGCCTCCGGATGGAGGCCAGGGTCGCCCGGGGCCAGCACGTCCTCCACCACATCCGCGGAGCGATCAATCGAAGGGAGCCGATCGTGAGCCGACCATCGATGCCACCCGAGCTCGACCCGACGACGCAGCGCCAGCTGGCGGCGGGGCTCTTCAACTACACCTGGACGCTCCTCGAACGGGAGGACCGTTCGGCGGAGGATGTCGATCGGATGATCCATGCCGCCCATGCGTCGCGCCTGCATTGGGACACGATCGGTCTCCCGGCCAATCGCGCACGAGGCGAGTGGCTCTGCTCGCGCGTGTACGCCGTCCTAGGCCGGGGTGAGCCGGCCGTGTGGCACGCTCGACGCTGCCTGGCCATCCTCGAGGCGGGTGGCGAAGGGATCGAGGACTGGGACCTCCCCGCGGCCTACGAGGCGCTCGCCCGGGCGCACGCGGTGGCCGGCGACCCGGTCGCCGCCGCGACGTGGCGGGACCGCTCCCGCGACGCCCTGGCACGGGTCGCCGACCCCGAAGAGCGAGAGCTCATCGACGGCGACCTGGCCACCCTGCCGCTCGGCTGATCCGGCCGGTCGGGGCGGGCTGATGGAGGTCCCCGTCCTCGCGTACCGTAGGGGCCTGCCATCGGACCGGACAGACTGGAGGACGACGTGCCCGACCGCGACCTGAAGCTTGGGATCCTCCTGTGGAGCCAGGCGGCGACCTGGCCCGAGATGCTCGATGCGGCCAAGCGGGTCGACCGGCTCGGCTACGCGCACCTGTGGACATGGGACCACCTCTACGCGATCTTCGGCGACCCGTACCAGCCGATCTTCGAGGGCTGGACGACGCTCGCGGCGTGGGCGATGGCGACGGAGCAGACCCGCCTCGGGCTGCTCGTCGGGGCCAACACGTTCCGCAACCCCGGCCTGGTCGCGAAGACCGCCACCACGCTCGACCACATCAGCGGCGGGCGGGCGATCCTGGGCATCGGGGGCGCCTGGATGGAGCCCGAGCACCGCGCTCATGGGATCGACTTCGGCTCCGGCTTCGGACAACGGCTCGACTGGCTCGACGAGTCGGTCGGCGCGATGCGGCAGGTCCTGGACGGCGGCTCGGTCACGTCCGCGCCCGGTGGGCGCTACGCCTTCGACGATCTGCGCCACCAGCCGGCGACGGCCCAGGCGAAGCTGCCGATCATGATCGGCGGAAGCGGCGAGAAGAAGACCCTCCGGACCGTCGCGCGCTACGCCGACATGTGGAACGCGATGGGGCCGGTCGAGCTGATGCGCCACAAGATCGACGTCCTCCACGAGCACTGCGCCGCCGTCGGCCGCGATCCGTCCGAGATCGAGTTCACGCTCGGCGTCAAGGTGACCATCCGCGACACCCATGCGGAGGCCGACCGGGTCTGGCGCGAGGCGATGGCCTACAACAAGACCCCGCTGAGCGAGATCGAGGACGACGACACGTTCTGGAACGGGACTCCCGAGGAGCTCGCGGACCGCCTCCGACCGTACGTCGAGATGGGCTTCCGGACGGTCATCTCGGAGCAGCCGACGCCCTACGACGTCGAGTCGCTCGAGCGGTTCATCGGGGAGGTCAAGCCGCTCATCGACGCCGGCTGACGCGGGCAGGAGCGGGCGCCCGGGCGTTCGACGCCGGACTCGGGCGGCGAGGAAGGTCGCCGCCGTTTTGCCGTACCGTTCGGGCCACACCCGGAGGTAGTGCCCGACCCGTGGAGACGACCGACAGTCAAGGTCCGATCGCATCGATCCCGAGCGACGGCGCCGACGCCGCGCGATCGGACCGGCGTGCGGCGACCGTCGAATTCGAGCATGTCACGAAGGTCTACGCCCGGACCGAGAAGGGGACGCCCGGCGCCGTCAACGACCTGTCGCTCGCGGTCCCGGCCGGCCGGATCTGCGTGCTCGTCGGACCCTCCGGCTGCGGCAAGACGACATCGCTCAAGATGGTCAACCGACTCATCGAGCCGACTTCGGGGCGGATCCTGATCGACGGGATCGATGCCGCGACCCGCGAGGTGACCGAGCTCCGCCGTGGGATCGGCTACGTCATCCAGTCGACCGGCCTGTTCCCGCACCAGACGATCGGCGACAACGTCGCGGTGGTGCCGCGCCTCCTGGGTTGGGACCGGACCCGCCAGCGGGAGCGGACCGACGAGCTGCTCGGCCTGGTCGGCCTGGATCCGTCTCGCTACCGCGATCGCTATCCGAGCCAGCTGTCGGGCGGCGAACGGCAGCGGGTCGGCGTGGCCAGGGCACTCGCGGCCGACCCGCCGGTGATGCTCATGGACGAGCCGTTCGGAGCGGTCGACCCGATCGTCCGCGACCGCCTCCAGAACGAGTTCCTCCGCCTCCAGGAGGAGCTCGCCAAGACGATCCTGTTCGTGACCCACGACATCGACGAGGCGATCAAGATGGGCGACCTCGTCGCGGTGATGCAGGCCGGCGGCAAGCTGGCCCAGTTCGCCCCACCGGCGGACATCCTGGCGAACCCGGCGTCCGACTTCGTCGCGCGGTTCGTCGGGGCGGATCGTGGCCTGAAACGGCTGTCGCTCGTCCGGGTCGGCGACCTGCCGTCGGTCCCGGCGATCGTGGCCCGGCCGGGCGACGATGCCGCCGACGCCCGGCGCCGGCTGTCCGGTGATCCGTCGCCGTACCTGCTCCTCGTCGACGAGGACGACCATCCCCTCGGCTGGGTGTCGGAGGAGGATCTGCCGACGTCGGGGTCGCTCGCCCGCGACCTGGCCAGTCCGATGTCGCCGCTGCTCGAGCGGCGGACCACGCTGAAGGACGCCCTGTCGATGCTGCTCGACGCCGGGGTCCAGGAGGGGATCCTCGTCGACGGCGACGGGCGGGTCGCCGGGCTGATCCGGTTGGACGCGATCATCGCCGAGCTCAGCGCCCCGGTCGCCCGGGAGGCGGTGGCCGCATCGAGCGGTCCGGGGGTGCCGTCGTGATCAAGCCGGAGTGGATCGCCGACAACCTCGGGGTCATCGCCGGTGCCCTCGTCGACCACCTCGTGCTGACCGTGCTCGCGGTCTGGTGCGGCCTGCTGATCTCGCTCACGGCTGCGCTGCTCATCCGTCGGCTCGGGTTCCTGCGCGGCCCGGTCACGGCGACCTTCGGGATCCTGTACACGATCCCGAGTCTCGCCCTGTTCGCCTTCCTCGTGCCGTTCACCGGCCTGACCCTGGTCACCGCCGAGATCGGCCTGATCGGGTATACCCTGCTGATCCTGACCCGGAACATCCTGGCAGGGCTCGACGGGATCCCGGCCGAGATCCGCGAATTGGCGGACGGGATGGGCTACGGTCGCCGCCAGCGGCTGCTCGCCGTGGACCTCCCGCTGGCCCTCCCGGTGATCTTCACCGGCCTGCGGATCGCGACCGTCACGACGGTCGGCCTGGTGATGGTCACCGCCGTCATCGGCGAGGGCGGCCTCGGACAGCTGATGCTGCGCGGGTTCAACCGGCAGTTCCCGACGATGATCTACGTCGGGTTCGTGCTGATCATCGTCGTCGCGCTCGTCCTCGACGTCCTCCTCCAGATCGCCGAGCGTCTCTTGACGCCTTGGGCGCGACGAGCGGCCTGAGCGCATGGATGGGATCACCGGCGCGTTCGGCTGGCTCACCGATCCGACCCATTGGCAGGGAGCCGACGGGATCCCGACCCGGTTCGTCGAACACGTCGAGCTGGCCGGTCTGGCGATCCTGGTGGCACTCATCATCGCGGTCCCGATCGGCTTGTACACCGGGCATACCGGCCGAGGCGGCGCGCTCGCGGTCAACGTGGCCGGGATCGGACGCGCGATCCCGTCCTATGCGCTGCTCCTCGTGTTCTTCCCGATCCTCGGGTTCGGGCTGCTGACCCCGCTCCTCGCCCTCGTCCTGCTGTCGATCCCGCCGATCCTGGCCAACACCCATGTCGGGCTGCGAGGAGTCGACCGCGAGATCGTCGACGCCGCCCGGGGCATGGGCATGCGCGAGTCCCAGGTCCTGACCCGGGTCGAGCTCCCCGCCGCCATGCCGATCATGGTCGCGGGACTCCGGACGGCCGCCGTCGCCGCGGTCGCCACGGCGACCCTGGCCGCCCTGATCGCCGGCGGGGGGTTCGGACGCTACATCGTCGATGGGTTCGCCCTCCAGGACCAGGCGATGCTCGTCGCGGGCGCCATCCTGGTGGCGGTCCTCGCGGTCGCGACCGAGCGCGGCCTGACCCTGGCCGAACGACGGGTCGTCTCGCCCGGGATCCGGCTGGCGCAGGACCCCGCCGGCGACCGATCCGACGCGGCCGTCTGACGGTCCCGACCCCGACGTCCGGCGGTCCGGACGCCGTCGACGCATGGCCCCGACGGAGGCGACCGCCGGTTCCCGCCGCCGTCTGACGGTTCCGACGACCCGCGGTATAGTCCCCGGACGTCTCAGGCGACGTGCCCATGCGACCGCCGGACGATCAGGAAGGAGGACCCATGCGGACATTCCGCAGGGCCGCTCTCGGGGCGACGATCGTCGCGCTCCTCGTGAGCGCATGCTCGTCGGGTGGGAGCAGTCCATCCGCCACGACCGCCGCGACGGCCGCACCGACTGCGGCCGCGTCAGCCGTCGCAAGTCCATCGACCGCAGCCTCGCCCGCGTCCGCGGCGCCGGCAGGCTCGATCGCATCCCAGCTCACGCTCGGGGGCCCGCCCGAGTGCCCGCAGCGACCGTTCTGCGTGCTCGGTCTGAAGGACACCTACGGCGTCCAGTTCAAGCTGTTCCTGCCGCTCGATGCCGGTGGGCCGCTCAGCCTCAGCGCCATCAAGTCGGGGCTGGTCGACGTCGGGCTGCTGTTCTCGTCCGACCCGTCGATCCAGGTCAACAACCTGGTCGCGCTCGAGGACGACAAGCATCTCCAGAAGGCCGACAACCTCGTCCCGGTCGTTCGGAACGACCTGCTCGCCAAGGCGCCGGGTCTGCCCGACCTGATCAATCCGTTCATGGCCAAGCTGACCCAGGAGGCGCTGACCGACCTCAACAAGCAGGTCACCGTCGACGGCAAGGACTCCAAGTCGGTCGCCGGCGCGTGGCTCGCGGCCAATGGCCTCACCCCGGGCGGGACGTCCGGCAACGGGATCACGGTCAAGGTCGGATCGACCAACTTCTACGAGCAGGAGATCCTCGGCGAGATCTTCGCCCAGGTCCTCGAGGCCAACGGGTTCACGGTGGAACGCAAGTTCCAGCTGGGGAACCGCGAGGTCGTCTTCCCCGCGCTCCAGAAGGGCGACATCGACATCCTCGCCGAGTACGCGGCGACCGCGCTCGAGTTCGTCAACAAGGGCGCCGGTGAGGCGACCGGCGACGCCGCCGAGACGGTCACCAAGCTCAATACGCGGCTCGCGCCGCTCAAGCTGACCGCCCTGGCGTTCGCCCCGGCGACGGACCAGAACGCGTTCGTCGTGACCAAGGCGACCGCCGACAAGTACAAGCTTCAGAAGGTGAGCGACCTGGCCAACCCCGCTCCGTAGCGGACGGTCCACCCGGCGCTCGAAGACCCCGGCCGACGGCCGGGGTCTTCACATGTCCGCTGCGCCCTCGTCGTCGACCAGGGCTCGGGCCACCTCCGCGATCTCGCCGCTGCTGCGGCTCCAGCCGAGTCGCAGGAAGGCGACCGCCCCGCCGACCGAGGTCAGGACGAGGATCGTCACGTGGACGAGGAGTCCCAGGGCCAGCGCCTCGTCCTTGGACAGGCCGATGGCGGTGCCGATCGTGACGAAGGCCAGCTCGAACGTCCCGAGGTAGCCGGGGCCGGACGGGATCGCGGTGGCCAGGGCGACGCCGGCCGACAGGAGCGCGGCCTCGCCGATCGTCAACTCGATCCGGAGCGCCTGCCCAGCCGTCGCGACGGCCAGCAAGCTGGCCGCCCAGGCGGCCACGCTCAGGCCGACGGCCGCCGTCAGCGTCCGCGGTCGGCGGGCCACTGCGAGGCCGTCGTGGAGACGGCGCCCGACCTCGGCGATCCGCGGACGGCGCTCGGCCATGGCGATGATCCGGTCCGCACCCGGAAGGCGGTGGGCGACGATGCCGATCGCCAGACCGACGACCAGCAGGCCGGTCACGGCGAGGCCCACCAGCACCGCGCTGGCGACGACACCGCGGATGTGGAGGACGAAGATCGCGATCGCCCCGATGGTCACGACGACCGCCGTGTCGACGACCCGTTCGACGACGACCGTCCCGAGCGCCGAGGCACGGCTGACCCCCTCGCGATCGCCCAGATAGTGACTCCGGACGAGCTCGCCGAGGCGCGCCGGCAGGATGTTGTTGGCGAGATAGCCGACGAGGAGGTAGGCCAGCATCGAGGAGAAGCGGATCCACTTGATCGGGGCCACGAGCTGCTGCCAGCGGGCGGTTCGGAAGAGCACGTCGACGACCTGGAGGAGCACCGTCACGAGGATCCACGCGGGGACCGCGGTGCGCAGGATGGCCCCCACGCTCGCGAAGTCCACGCCGCGGAGGACGAACCACAGCGACGCGATCGAGATCGCGATGCCCAGGACGGCCCGAAGCAGTCCGCCGCGGCCGCGGTTCACGCCGCTAGGCCGCTGGGGGTCGGGGGGTCAGCTTGGGAGAGCGGCGGAGCCTGATCCGATGGAGCAGGAAGCGGGCGACGACGCGTAGTGTCGCCAGGCCGTAGACGACGCTGCGCTGGAACCCGACCGAGCTTGCCTCCTCGAAATACCGGGTCGGGACGCCGATCTCGCCGATCCCGAGCCCGCCGGCCGCCACGACCTGGCTGATCAGCTCCTGGTCGAACACGAAGTCGTCGCTGTTGAGGTTGTACGGGATGGCCTCGAGAAGCCTGCGGCTGTAGGCGCGCAGCCCGGTGTGGTATTCGCTCAGGTGGAGGCCGAACGCACGATTCTCGAGGCCGGTCAGGAACCGGTTGCTGACGTACTTCCAGCGCGGCATCCCACCCGCGATCGGGTCGCCCAGGAACCGGCTGCCGAGCATCAGGTCCTTGTCGCCCGCCAGGATCGGCGCGATCAGGTCGGGGATCCGCGTCGCGTCGTACTGGTAGTCGGGGTGGAGCATCACCACCACGTCCGCACCCGCCGCCAGCGCGGCGTCGTAGCACGTCTTCTGGTTGCCGCCGTACCCGCGGTTCTGGCGGTGGATGATGACGTCGAGCCCGAGCTGGCGGGCGACCTCCACCGTGTGGTCCCGGGAGACATCGTCGACGAGGATCACCCGGTCGATGATGTCGTGCGGGATGTCGGCATACGTCCGCTCGAGGGTCCGCGCGGCGTTGTAGGCCGGCATCACGATCACGACCCGGGGTCGGTGGGGCGCGGGACCTTCGTCGGGGGAGGGCATCGCCGAGGAGGATACCCTAGACTTCCGGACGACCATGACCAACCTGAGCAGCCGTTGGCGCCTCGGGATGCTGGCCGGCCTGTTCATCGCGGCGGTCGCCATCGCCGTCCAGACGGTCCGCCCCATCCGGTCCGGATCCGTCGGGCCCGACGCCGTCGCACCGGTCATCGAGTTCCAGCGGCTGCTCGCCGGACAGCAGGTCGAAGGTCGCCTCACGCAGACCTCGAAACCGCTCCTCGACGTCGTCTATGGCGTGCTGTACGGCGTATCCGGCGACTGGCGCCCGGTCGCCTGGGCGGCGGTCTTCGCCTTCGCGCTGTGCGTCGTCCTCGCGACCGTGCTCGCCGAGCGGATCGGCGGGCTCGCGAGCGGTGCCTTCGCCGCGGTGGCGTTCCTCGTGTCCCCGATCCTGCTCGTCGACATCAGCCTGGCCTACGCGATCACGTGGATGACCCTGTTCCTGCTCATCGCCGGGCTGGCCGTGAGCGCGGAGCGGCCGCGCTATCTCGTCGCGGGCCTGTCGCTGATGCTCGCCGTGCTCGTCCGGCCCGAGGTCCTGGCGGTCGTGGCCGTCGCCCTGGGCGCCCTCGTCGCACTCGAGATCCGGGCCGCCGTGCGACACCGCCCGCGACCGCCGGGACGGGCGTATTTGACCCTGGTCGGGTTCCTGGCGATCCCGATCCTCCTGGCTCACGACCAGCTCGTGTTCGGCGATCCCCTCTTCTGGACATCGACCGCGCTCGCCAACTCGGAGGGTCGCGACGTCCGGAACCTGGTCGAGATGGTCGGCTGGATGTGGCAGCACTTCCTCGGGCAGATCGCCCTGCTCCCGCTGGCCGCCGCATCGATCTACGTGCTGGTCGCTCGTCGACGGTGGGCGCTGGCGGTCGGCCTCGCCGGAGTGGTCGGCGGGATCGCGGGGCTGTTCATCATCACCGGCGCGCGCGGGACCTTCCTGTCGTCGCGCTACCTCGTCCCGATCGACCTCGGTCTGCTGTTCGCCGCGGCCATCGGCGTCTCGGTCCTCGACGTCCCCGAGATCCGGCGTCGGCTGGGCCAGGCTCCTTGGACAGGGGACGCGCCGCCTCGTGCTGCCGCTCGCGGGCGGCCTGCTCGTCGCCCTCGCCGTCGCGCCGATCGCGCAGCTGGACATCGCGACCCGGACATCGATCGCCACGCAGGTGAAGCTGCATGCCAACGCCCGACGCGCGTTCGAGGCGATCGACGCGAAGCTGGGATCACGCCCCTCATGGCACGGGCTGCCACCGTCGCAGGACATCTCGGCGCGACCGCTCGCGATCGTGCCGACGAGGCTTCGTGCGCAAGCGGTCGCCGACCTCCGACTGCCGCTCCCCGAGGTCGCCTATTCGACGTTGGCGACCGCCTTGGATCCGGCCAACGGCAAGCCGGCGCCCGGGACGTTCATCTATCACGACCGCCTCGACGACGACCCGGCCGACCCGCGTTACCAGCTGCTCGAGATCGACCAGCCGACGGTGATCGGCGGTTCGCGCTACGTCCCGATCCTGGTCGACAAGGCCGCCGGGATGTGGGTCCTCCGGGTCGAGGACGCGGCGTCGCCGTAGCGGCATGGCCGACCCGGCGCCGTCCCCCCGGAACGATCCGTCGCCTTGTGGGACCATGCGGACAGGACGACCTCAGGGAGACAGCCGATGATCGAGCGCCTGTTCGGCGGCAAGCCCACGGACCCTGCCATCGCCGAGCGCATCCCGCCGGGCCAGTACAAGACCGACAAGTTCCCGGTCCTTCATTACGGGTCGGTGCCGCGCACGGACCTGGCGACCTGGGACTTCCGCGTGTTCGGTCTCGTCGACGCGCCGTTGACCCTGACATGGGACCAGTTCAAGGCGCTGCCTCGCAAGCAGGTTCGGACCGACATCCACTGCGTCACCCGCTGGACCAAGCTCGACACGGTCTGGGAGGGCGTGGCCATCCAGGAGATCCTGACGGCCGCCGGGGTCAAGCCCGAGGCGACCCACGTCCTGGCGCATTCGGAGCAGGGCTATACGGCCAACCTTCCGCTGTCGGTCCTCGACGACGATGATGTCCTGCTGGCGGACACCTTCGACGGGAAGCCGCTCGAGCCGGAGCACGGCTATCCGCTCCGGCTGTTCGTCCCCAAGCGCTACTTCTGGAAGAGCGCCAAATGGATCCGCGGCCTCGAGTTCCTCGACCACGACATCCTCGGGTTCTGGGAGCGCTACGGCTACAACAACGACGCGGATCCGTGGAAGGAAGAGCGCTTCTCCGAATAGCTCAGCTGGCGCGACCCAGCGAGGCCGCGACCTTGGCGGTCACCCGACCCAGTCCGTAGCGGACGGGGCTCAGGACGCGCTCGTGGGCGCCGCTCAGCTCGATCCAGCGTGCTCCGAACGACTCCTTGAAGGCGAGCATCCCGTGAGCGGGCTCGCCGGGCTCGGGCCGACGACGGGCACCCGGAACATCGACGCCGCCGAGGTCCATCTCGTCGCGACCCTCGGCCAGCGCGCCCTTGATCGCCTCCCAGACGAGCAGGCGCACCGCACCGGGATAGGCCTTCCGGAAGCGTGCGTCGTCGGCGGCATGGGAGTACGTCCAGCGCCGACCGTGACGATAGAACGTGGCGCCCGCGACCAGCTCCCCGCCGGGCTCGTGGGCGCCGAGGTAGACGAGGTGTCCGTCGGCGAAGGCACGCCGCGACCAGTCGAGGAACCTGGTCCGGGAAGCGAGGCCGAACCCGCGACGCTCCGCCGTCGCACGCATCGAGCCGTACAGGACGTCGAGCTCGGCGCGCAGGAGGTCAAGGCCGGCCGGTCCGGCCTCGGGCTGATCGCGATCTGCTGACCCGTCGCCCCAGGACCCGGCGATAGGTCGCGGTGCCGGGCCGATCCTGACGATCCGAAGATCGCTCCGCTCGGCGGCGCGGATCATGTTCCGGGTCGTGGCGCTGAAGCTGCCGAGCAGCATGGCCGGGTCGGCGCCGCCGGTCAGGTCGACGGCGAGACGGTGCCGGGACGGCTGGAGCTCCTCGATCCGGTGGAATCCCGCGGCGAGGAGCAGGTCGGGGTAGCCCGAGCTCGCCGGGACCTCGGCGTCCGAGGCGACGACCGCTGAGCCCCGGTCGGCGAGCCATGACGTGACGGCCTCGAGGCGCGCCAGGGTGAGCCGCACGTCGGCCTCGGGGAGCGGCCCGCGCGACACGTAAACGCCGTTGCCGCCGACCACGGGCCACGCGCGGCTGAGGGCCAGGACCCGGGCGCTGTCGTCGGTCACCAGGAAACGCGGCCGCCACCCGGACGCACCCCGGTAGGCGGCCCAGGCTCGCGACTGGTGGACGTTCCCGGTCGGGGTGTCGACGACCTGCGCGTCCCAATCGGCGAGCTCGTCCGGCGTCGCCTCCCTGATGTCCACCCTAGTTCCGGCGGAGCGCGATCGTACGCGGGTCGACGCTGAAGTTGCGCAATCGCCGGTCGAGCAGGACCACCTCGCGATCGATCAGGCGGATCAGCTCCCGCAGCCGCGATTCCGTCGTCGGTGCCTCGAGGAGCTGCTGGCGTCTCGGCTGGTCGACCTGGATGATCCCGGACAGGAGATAGGACAGGATCGTGGGATCGTCCGGCACGGCGACCCGGCGCGCGACGTCGTCGAGCGGGTCCGGCTCGCCGTCCGACGCCGACGATCCCGATGCGTCGGCCGGATCGTCTTCGACCTCGAGCTCGACCTGGACGTCGATCTCGTCGGCATCCTCGCCCTCGGCCGGTTGGAGGAGCGCCAGGTAGCGGACGAACCGTTGGGTGACTCGGTCGGTCAGGGCGCGCGCCGCGAGTCGGTCGCCGATCTCCTCCTCGAGCTCCTCGACATCGCCGACGAGGTACGGCTCGCGGCCCACCGTGACGGACTCGATCCGGAACCGACGGACCCCGACGATGAGCAGCTCATAGCGGCCGTCGCTGAACTTGCCCGCCTCTCGGATCTCGGCGACCGTCCCGACGGTGGCGATGCTCGTCGGCCCGGGACCGACCTCTCGCCCGTCGCGGATGAGGACGACGCCGAACGGCGTGCCCTCCGCAAGGCAGCGCGCGACGAGCGCCCGGTAGCGCGGCTCGAAGACGTGCAGCGGCAACGCCACGCCCGGGCAGAGGACGGTGTGCAACGGGAACAGCGGAAGCTCCATCGGCCCGAGTGTAGGCCAGGAGCCCGACCCGGCGGTCAGGTCGGCTGGTAGCGCTCGTCCAGGCGAGGCGCTGGGCCCGGGCGTGCGCGACGGGAGCCGACCCGACCGGAACCCTCGTCCTGCTCCCGGCGGTCGAGCGGTGCGGTGTGCACCGTCCCCTTGCCGGCCGCCTTGGCCCGATACATCGCCACGTCGGCGGCTCCGAGCAGGTCGTCGGCCGTGCGGGTCTCCGCGGTGTCGACCGCGACCCCGAGGCTGACCCCGACCGGCACGGTCCGTCCCGCGATCTCGACCGGGTTCGACAGGACCGCATGGATCCGCTCGGCGACGAGTCGCGCTTCGGATACGTCCTGCAGCTCGGTCACGAAGACCCCGAACTCGTCGCCGCCGAGTCGAGCCGCAAGGTCCGTCTCCCGGCAGGCGCCGGCGAGGCGCTCCGAGACCGCCGCCAGGAGGGCGTCGCCGGCGGCGTGCCCCATCTCGTCGTTGACGGTCTTGAAGTCGTCGAGGTCGAGGAACAGGACCGCGAGGCCACCCGGCGCACGTCGCGCGCCGAGCGCCGCGGCGACGCGCTCCACGAACAGGCGTCGGTTGGCCAGTCCGGTCAGGGCGTCGTGGTACGCCTGATGACTGAGCCGCTCCTCGAGGGCCCGCCGCTGTTCGACGTCGCGGGCGAGCGTCCCGACGAGGCCGGCCAGGCGGGCGAGGACGAGGACGGAGAGCAGCGCCGAGCCACCGGCGATGACCCACAGGCCGGTATCGGTCCCCTCCCGCCCGACGGTCATCAGGATGGGTCCGGTCAGCATCGCCGCGGTCAGGAACAGGAGTCGGACGGGACCGAGCCAGGTCACGTTGACGGGCTGCGCCTCGCTCAGGGTCCGCATCGACGGATGAAGCGCCGCGCTGCCGACCGTGAGGTAGGCGAGCAGCCACAGCAGGTCGAGGGGCGATCCGGACTGGTAGGTGTCCGACAGGCTCTGGAGCGCGTAGATCTGGTCGGCGACGAGCATCAACACCAGCGAGGTGATCAGCAACCGGAACGACGTCGTCCGCGCCCCCGGAGTCACCAGCAGGCCAAGGGTGACGCCGATGAGCACGAGGTCGGCCAGCGGATACGCCCCGGAGATCGCCAGCGAGAGGGGGTCCATGTCCTGGCCCACCAGGGCCGGCTGCATCAGGAAGGTCCAGGTCAGGACGCCGGCGCTGGTCGTCAGGATCGCGGCGTCAAGCAGGCCAGACCGGTCTCCTCCGCCGAGCCGTCGCCGGATGAACAGGAACAGGCCGACCACGATGATCGGATAGCCGGCGAGGTAGAACGCATCCGCCAGCGACGGGAATGGCCGTTCCCCCGTGTGGTCGAAGTAGACGAACAGGAGATCGCCGATGACGAACGAGGCCTGACCGGCTGCCAGGAGGAGCCACGGCACCGGACGCTCGGGACGCCGGATGCGAACGCCGAGGACGATCGCGACGACCGCCGAGGCCCCGATCGCGTCGTACAGGAGGTCCTGCTCGAGACTCCCGGAGGGCAGCAGGAAGTAGACGCCGGCGGCAGCCAGGCCGGCGGCCAGGTAGATCCATGACGCGCTACGTCGGACCGTGTCGATCCCCTGTCTTCGGATGCCGGACGTCGTCGGGCACAGAGTGAAGCCTCGGGTAGCGCGCCGATCGAGACCATCGCCCGTCGGTACCGGGCGTCGGGGTCGATGGTCACGACATCACGCGGATCGACGTCCGACCGCCCGCCGGGAATCAAGAAGCCGCCGGTTGGGGGTCCGGCGGCTTCTCGAGGAGGAGCGAGGCGGGACTAGTGGGCGCAGCTCCGGGGCGAGCCGGAGTCCTCGGCGGTCCGGAAGCTCGAGCCGCAGCCGCAGGCGCTGACGGCGTTCGGGTTGTTGACCGTGAACCCGGCACCCATCAGGGTGTCGACGTAGTCGATCTGGGCGCCCTGGAGGAGATCGACGCTCTTGCCGTCCACGTAGACGGTGACGCCGTTGGCGTGGAGGATGCGGTCTTCCTCGGTCGGGGCGTCCTCGATCATCATCCCGTACTTGAAGCCCGAGCAGCCGCCGCTGTAGACGTAGACGCGCAAGCCGACGTCCGGATTGGTCTCCTCGGCCGTGATCTCGCGCAGTTTCGATGCGGCCGCGTCGGTCAGGTCAAGGAAGGTCGGCTGGGTCTCGAGCATGCGCTGCGTCCTCCGGGCGAGGGTCGGATCGGTTGATGTCCACCGCCATCGTACGCACGGCAACGAGTTTCGACAAGCGTCGCGCTGAAAATACCTGCCGCCGGGACCCGAACGTCCGACCTAGCGCGTCGATCCGCTCGACGATCGTGGCGATCCCCTGCCCCACCCCGATGCACATCGTCGCCAGACCGTAGCGGCCGCCGGTCCGGACCAGCTCGTGGACGAGCATCGTGATCAACCGACCGCCGCTCATCCCGAGCGGGTGCCCGAGCGCGATCGCTCCGCCGTTCACGTTGACCGTGGCGGGGTCCAGACCGAGCTCGTCGATGCACACGACCGACTGGCTGGCGAAGGCCTCGTTGAGCTCGACGAGGTCGAGGTCGTCGACCGAGATCCCCGCCCGCTCGAGCGCCTTCCGGGTGGCCGGGACCGGACCGATCCCCATGATCGCGGGATCGACGCCGGCGACGGCGGTCGACACGATCCGGGCGAGGGGCGACAGACCGAGCGCGCGGGCCCGGCCCGCCTCGACCAGGAGGACCGCCGAGGCGCCGTCGTTGATGCCCGATGCGTTCCCCGCCGTGACCGTGCCACCCTCGCGGAACGCCGGTCGGAGGCGACCGAGCGCCTCGGCGGTCGTGTCCGCCCGGGGATGCTCGTCGCGGCTGACGACGACGTCGTCGCCCTTCTTCTGCGGGACGGGGATCGGCACGATCTGCGAGTCGAACCGGCCGGCGTCGATCGCCGCCACGGCCTTCTGCTGGGAGGCGAGGGCGAACGCATCCTGGCGCGCACGGTCGACCGACCAGCGTTCGGCCACGTTCTCCGCGGTCTCGCCCATCGAGTACGGGTAATGGGCCGCGGCCAGCTTCGGGTTGACGAAGCGCCACCCGAGCGTCGAATCCTCCAGCTCGCGCGAGCCCCGATCCCAGGCTGCGGCCGGCTTGGCCATGACGTACGGCGCTCGGGTCATCGACTCGACCCCGCCCCCGATGAACACGTCGCCGTCCCCGACCTGGATGGCGTGGGCCGCCGAGTTGATCGCCTGGAGCCCGCTCCCGCACAGGCGGTTGACGGTCAGCCCGGCCACCTCGACGGGGAACCCGGCGAGGAGGAGCGCCATCCGCGCGACGTCGCGATTGTCCTCGCCGGCCTGGTTGGCACAGCCGAGGATGACGTCCTCCACGAGGGCCGGGTCGAGACCGGCCCGGTCGACGACCGCTCGCAGGACCGCCGCGGCGAGGTCATCCGGACGGATCGTCGCGAGCGCGCCACCGTACCGACCGATCGGCGTCCGGACCGCGGCGACGATCCAGGGGTCGCGGAGCGGTCGGTCGAGGGAGCGTCCGATCGTCACGGCAGCTGCTTGATCGCGTCCTCGGCGGTCGCCGGCACGGCAGACTGGGTGATGTAGATCGTGTCGCCGGTGATGTAGCCGATGACCGGGCCGGTCTGCGAGCCCGGGAACGTCGCGGTCGTGACCTGCTTCCCGCCGATCGTGGTGTTGGCCAGGGTCACCTTGGGGTCGGTCGTCGTGGCGACCTTCTCGAACTCGGCCTGGAGGGCCGCGCTGGTCTGGCCCGTGAACTGCCCGGCGACCATCTGGATCGTGCCGCCCGTCGCGTCGATCGCTGCGGCCGCCCCGATCTGAGCCGGTGGCACGTTGAGATCCACCGAGAACGTCGTGAGCAGGTTGAGCGCCACGTTCCCGGTCGTGTAGAGCTGGAGGACGTTCGTCGATCCGGTCGTCAGCGTCACGCCGTTGGCGGTCTTCGGGAGCGTGGCCTCGAGCTTGGCGCTCTGGGCGAACCCGTTGTTCCCGGCGTCGCTGGCGCCGGGGTTCACGACCACCGGCACGCTCGGCGCCCGGCGTGGCGGCCGTCGACGAACCGCCGCACGCCGCGAGCAGGGCGACCGCGCCGATCAGGGCGACGCTCGCGAACGTCCGGCCGCGAGCGACGCGGCTGGGCATGGATCGACTCATCTGGTCCTCCTCACCGGCGACGGGGCAGGTCCCCGGACGCGGGATGTGCCGGCGCATCGTACGCCCGGCCGCGAACCCCTGTCAGGGCTTCGGCAGCTGCGCGAGGGCGCCGGACACGAGCCCGAGGTCGTCGGCTGCGATCAGGAAGATCGTGTCTCCCTTGGCGTAGGCATAGGTGGTCTTGCCGACGTCGCGGGTCCCGTCGACGAGCTTGGTCAGCGCCTGGCCGTCGACGGTGGTGTTCGTCACCGCGATCATCCCCGGCTTCGATGCCTGGGTCGAGGCGACCCATCCCGAGAGCAGCTCGGCCGGCTTCGCGCCGACCACCTGGAAGACGCCGACCTCGAGACGCGTCAGGCCCGACGGATCGTAGGCGTCCCCGACCTGGAGGTCGGAGACGGTCTTTCCGAGCCCCTTCAGGAAGGCGTCGAGGTGGGTCTGGTTGTCGGCACTCCCGGTCGCGTAGAAGTCGGCGCCCTTGAGGCTGATGCGTTCGAGTGCCACGCCCCCGATGGTGGCCGGAAGGAGCTTCTCGAGCGCCGGCACGCCGTGCGAGTCGACCGAGGGTTCGGGGGAATCGCTCGGGCCGGTCGATGCCGGCGCCGCGCTCGCGCCCGGGGTGGCCACGGCGGCGGTCGACGGGGATGCGGTCGGGGCGCTCGACGGGCCGATCGCCGAGGGGCCGGACGTGGCCGGGACGGTGGCGCCGCCGGTCGACGATCCACAGGCGACGATCAGCGTGGCGACGGCAACGAGGGCGATGGTGCGAGAGATCACGGATGCCTCGGGATGATCCCGTCGACAGGGTGGGCTGGACGGGCCCACGCATGATGCGACAAGAACGCCGAGCGCGCCTTCGACCGCCCGGTCAGCCCTCGGCCAGTGCCCGCGCGCGCAGCAGCGGCGCCGGGTCGAACCGGCCCTCTCCGTCGTCCCGGCGGGCTTCGATCCGCTCGAGCCGATCGACGATCGCCACCGGTCCGCCGGCCCGCTGGACGAACGAGAACGGTCCCCACGGGTGACCAGCCCCGAGCCGCAGGGCCAGGTCGACGTCGTCGGACGTCGCGACGCCATCACCGACCGCTCGATACGCCTCGTTGACGATCGCCAGGACGATCCGCTCGACGATCGGCCCCTCGGCCGCCGGATCCGCCGGATCGATCGGCCCCTGGTCCGCCGGATCGACCGGTCCGGTCAGCGCGTCGCCCGACGGCAGGAGCCGCGGGACGGACGGTCTCGATCCGGGGGTCGCAGCCGGCTCCTCGACGAACGCTCCGGCCATCCCGAGTCGCCGCCCATCCTCGCCGTACCAGTAGAAGCCCTCGCCCGTCTTGCGACCCAACCGGCCGGCTTCGACCAGGCGCTCCTGGATGACCGAGGGCCGGAAGCGGGGCTCGTACCGGGTCGCCTCGAAGATGCCGCGCGCGGCGGCGAGGTTGACGTCGATCCCGACGAGGTCCATCAGCTCGAACGGCCCCATCGGGAACCCGGCCGCTCGGATCGCTTCGTCGATCGTCTCGACCGAGCCGAGCCCGAGCTCGAGCATCTGGAGCGCCTCGAGCGTGAACGGTCGGTTGACCCGGTTGACGACGAACCCCGGCGAGTCCGACGTCCGGACGGGCGTCTTGCCCCAACCCGCCATCCGGCGCAGCGCACGGTCGACCACACCCGGGTCGGAGCCGGGAGCGGCCACCACCTCGACCAGGGCCATCAGCGGCGCCGGGTTGAAGAAGTGCAGGCCGATCACCCGGTCCGGTCGCCGGGTGGCGTCGGCGATCGCCTCGACGGACAGCGCGCTGGTGTTCGTCGCCAGGATGGTCTGCGGCGATGCGGCGGCGTCGAGCGCGACGAAGACCGCGCGCTTGACCGACAGGTCTTCGATCGCGGCCTCGATCACGAGGTCGCTCCTCGCCGCCAGCCGCCCAAGATCCGGTTCGGTGGCGAGGCGGGCCATGGCCTCGTCCACGCCGTGCGTCTTCCGCTCGGCGGACCCGGGGCCGACGGTCCGTCGGCGTCGCCCGAGGCCGTCGCGGATCCGCGCGACCCCGCGTGCCAGCGCCTCCGGATCCGGATCGTGGAGGACCACCCGCTCGCCGGCCTCGAGTGCCACCTGGGCGATGCCGGCACCCATCGTCCCGGACCCGACCACGCCGACGATCCCTGCGACCTGGGTCATGCCGGGCAGCGTACCCGGTCGGCTCGCGCCACCGTCGCCGCCCTCGACGGGGAACGTCGGGATCGGGCTAGACCGTCTTGATGGCCTCGAACGGCTGGCGGCAGTCGGGGCACCACCGGATCGTCCGACAGAGCGTCGGCCCGAACAGGTTCTCCAGGCGCGTCCGGCGCGACCCGCAGGTCGGGCAGGGAACGACCGCATCGAGGGCGATCGGCACGGTCGGATCGGAGACGAGCGGCGGAGCGATCCCCGCGGCGGCCAGCTTCGCCCGTCCGGCGCGGGTGATCCGGTCGCTGGTCCACGGCGGGTCGAACACGAGGGCGGCGTCGACGACCTGCCCCGGCGCGACCTCGCCGAGCCGGGCGATCACCGAGGCACGGATCATGTCGGTGGCCGGACAGGCGACGAACGTCGGGTGGAGCTCGACGCGGAGGCCGACGCGACCGGCCTTGCGGCTGATCCGACCGAGGATGCCGAGCTCGGCGATCGTGACGATGGGCAGCTCCGGATCCGGGAGGTCCGCTAGCGCCGCGCGAATTGCGGCAAGGCCCGGGGTCGCGGCCCGGGTGGAGGCCGCGGTCCCGGCCGGACCCGGCGGAGGCGTGGGCGCAGCGCGTCCGTCCATCACCAGGTCGCCGCCGGATCGATCCGGCGGACCGAGGTGAACGCCTCGTGCAGCTCCGCGAAGGCCGCGGAATGATGTGACCGGGCGGTCTCCGGCGACCGGGTCGGGGGCGGCATCGGGAGGATCAGCCGTTCGAAGGTCGGCGCGATGGCCACCCGCCAGCGTGCCTCGAGCTCGGCGCCGACCCCGGTGCTGATGTCGGCCATGACCAGGGCCATCTCGGACGGCAGCGGGCAGAGCACCGTTCCGGCGTCGGGACCGAGACGCTCGAGCGCGTCGACGAGCCGGCGGCGTGGTCCACCCTCGGCCCCGGCGAGACGCTCGAGCCAGGTCGTGGCATGCATCAGGTGATACCGCTCCTCGCGCCGGACCTTGCCGACGAGCGCCGCGAGGGGCGCCCAGCTCGACCCCGAGAGCGCCTCGAGACGGACCGCGTCCGCCGTGTCGTAGAGGTAGCGGCGGGCGATCGTCTGCGCCCAGTCGCCGCGCGGATGGTCGAGCAGGCGGGCGTGGTAGTAGCCGGTCGCCGGCCGGTCGTAGGCGATCGCGTCGGCGTCGCGACCGTCGGCGACCAGCTCCGCCAGGAGCTCGTAGAACGCGCGCGCGTGCCCGATCTCGTCCTGGCTGATCGAGCTCATCGCCACGTCTTCCTCGAGGATCGGTGCGATGCCGGTCCACTCGGAGTCGCTGGAGCCGATGACGAATTCGTCGTCGGCGATGGCTAGCAGCTGGATCGCGAGCGCGTTGCGCGTGGCCGGCAGCAGATGGTCGCCCGAGGACACGGTCAGCCTCCCGTCGCCGGCGGGGTCCGTTTCGATCCCGGCCTCGGCTGCGGCTTCGACGTGCCGGCCCGGTCGCGGGCCGCCTCGAGCTTGTCGCGCATGACGTAGCCGCCCGGCTTCTTGAACGATCGGTCGAGCGGCGGCTGGAGGAGATCGGGATCGCCGAGCTCGACGATGTCCGCCCGGCGGACGACCCATAGGCGGACGGATTCCTGGCGGCGGCCGTAGAGCTCTCGGGCGTAGTGCGTCGCGAGTGTCGCATCCGGCGCGAGGACGCTCCCGCCGTGACGCATCGCGTCGCCCTCCTTCTCCTGGCGGAAGACCTCGTATGGTTCGAGCCGACCGTCCCCGGGCTCCGGGTCGGCGCCCGCAGGCTCCCCGGGCTCGATCGTCGACGGGGGAAGCACGGCGATCAGGCAGCCGCGCGTGGGGCGGCGAGGATCGAGTCGCGCACCCACTGCGTCTCGGCACGGTTCAGACGGCGGAACTCGAGACGGGCCTGGGACATCGGGCCGTGGTTCGTGACGACCGTCCGCAGCTCGTCCCAGTCCGGCTCGCCGTAGCGCCACGCGTCGGCTGCGGCGTCGAACCTGAGGTCGGGGTCGGGGATCGTGAGGCCCAGCTCGAGGATCCGGGGGACGTAGATCCCGAGGAACTCCTGGCGGAGCTCCTCTGACGTCTTCGCCTTGATCCGCCAATGGAGGTCCCGGTCGCGCTCGCGCGGCGATCGCGGTCCGTGCATCTGCATCAGCGGTCCCCACCAGCGATCGAGCGCCTCCTGGACCATCGCCCGCTGGACGCTCGTCCCGGTGACCATGGTCACGACGACGTCGCGCCCGTGCATGATGTGGACCGATTCCTCCCAGCAGATCTTGCGCATGGTCCGGGCGTACGGGCCGTAGCTGCTGTCGCGAAGCGCCTGCTGCGCGACGATCGCGGCCGCATCGACCAGCCAGGCGATGACCCCGACGTCGCCCCAGCTGCGGGTCGGGTAGTGGAAGACGTTGTGGAACTTCGTCCGGCCCGCCAGCAGATCGTCGAGCATCGCCTCGCGGGGTTTCCCGAGGTCCTCCGCGACCCGGTAGAGCAGCTGGGCGTGCCCGACCTCGTCCTGGACCTTGGCCGTCAGCGCCAGCTTCCGCTTGAGCGTCGGGGCGCGCATCAGCCACTCGCGCTCCGGGAGGACGCCCATCAGCTCGCTGTTGGCGTGCATCTCGACGAAGCGGAGGACGCCCGTCCGGTACTCGTCCGGCATCCAGTCGCCGGCCTCGACGGTCCCCCCCGCGGCGATGTGCGCCTCGAACACGCGGTAGCGCTCGTCATGCGGGACGTCGGCGGCGAAGTTCAGGCGGCTGCGCTCCGGCTCGGGCAGGATCGGGTCGAGCGCCAGCGGATCGGTCATGGCGGTGGGGCCTCCAGCCGGAGGTGGTGTCCGTGGTCCCCGATGGTACGCCGGGAGACCGGAGGTGTCGCGACTCGACGACCTGGATGCGTTCGCCGCGGACCGGGTACCGGTGCTGGTCCGGTGCGCGTTTCGGGACCATCAGATGCCGGCCGACCGGTAATCCGGGCCGGCGCTCCACGTTCTGTCGATACAGGTCGCGGCGACCGATCCGATCGGACCGTCCGAACGACATGACAGCGGGGTGGGACTCATGGATCGAGGTCGGTTCGACGAACGCGACGAGGGCGTGGGCCCGAGGCGGGCCACGTCCCCTCGGACACGACACCGCACGGGGCACAGGCTGCCGGTGGTGCTGCCGAACCTCCTCGGGGCGCTGCTTCTGGTCGGCGCCGTGTCGCTCGGCGCGACCACGTTCGGCGCGATCGGGCTGGTCAGCACCGCGCCGACCTGCCAGGACGAGCAAGGATTCGTCATCCCGTGCCCCGGCGATCCGGGCGGTGGGAGCACGACCCCGACGCCCACGCCGACCCCGACACCCACCGGCGGGTCGAACGAGAAGCCCAAGCCGGACCCGAAGCCCGCGTCGATGGACCTGACGCTGTCGAACGTCGACCGCGGCGTGAAGGTCGACTGGACCCGCTGCGGAGCCGGCCCATTCGACTGGTACGCGATCGTCCGGTCGACCGACGCGACCGTCAGCTGGCCGCTCGGCCCGCACGATCGGTTGGTCGGGATCGCCTGGCATCGCGGCCGAACGGTCTGGATCGACCATCGGGCGCCCCAGGGCACCACGGTCTGGTATCGGGTCTTCTGCCTCGATCGGACCCATCATCACGGACTCCGGGTCGTCAACAGCACCCCGGCTGAGGCGATCGAGACCCCCGGAGGCTCGACCGGCGGCTGACCCCATGAGCTGACCGGGGGCGGACCCGGGTCCCGTCGACGGCAGTACCGCCGTTCGATGGCGGCCCGGGTCCGCTCGTTTCATCGTCTCCACGATGGCGGAAGACCATGGCACCAGTCGGATGGACCCGGAGCGCGAACGGTCCCTCGTGGACCGGGCGTGCGCCGATGCCGCTGCGTTCGGTGTCCTGTACGACTACTACCTGCCCCGGATCCACGGTTACGTGGCCCGGCGCATCAGCGATCGGGCGACGGTCGAGGACCTGACCGCGATGACCTTCGAGCGTGCGCTGGAGGCACTCCGCTCCGGATCGTTCCGGAACGACGCGTTCGGCGGCTGGCTCTACCGGGTCGCCGCCAATGCGATCGTCGACCACGTCCGGCGCGATCGACGCCTGACCTCGCTCGGGGCCCGGCCTGCCGCGACGACCCGTGAGGACGGGGCCGACGTCGAGCGAGTACCGGGGCCGTCCGCCGACGCCGCCGCCGTCGATGAGTTCGCGGCGGCGCTGGACCGGGACCAGCTCCAACGGGCCCTCCAGGCCCTGTCCGAGAGCCACCGCCGGGTGCTCGTCCTGAAGTTCTACGACGACCTGTCGACCGAGGAGCTGTGCGCCGTCCTGGGGTGCTCGGCGGCGACCCTCGCCGTCAAGCTCCACCGGGCCCTGCGGGCCCTCCGCACGACGCTCGAACGGATGGCGACCGATGCGGCCTGACGAGCGTCGCCGGCGATCCCGGCCGTTCCAGACGGGACCCGGCCCGCATCCGAACAGCCCCGACATGGATGCCGCGACGCGGACCCGCGCCGCTCTCGAAGCCGAGCTGGCCGCGGCCGGGGCGAGGATCCGGATGGAACGGGGCCTGACCGGAGTCGATCTCCCGGATCCGGCGTTCGCGGCGGGCCTCCGGGCCCGACTCGTCGCTGCCCACGCCGGCGCGGCGAGCGGGCCCATGGCCCCGGCCCCGCTCCCTCCGCCGCCGATCGCCGCGATACCGGCCGTCGCGCCCGCTACGCGACGCTTCGCAGCGGCCTCGATCGCTCGGTGGACGATGCCCGCGACCGCGGCGATCGCCGCCGTGCTGGTCGTGGCGCTGATCGCGTCGATCTCGGGACGACCGGCCCCGGCCACCGTCGCCGCCCGGGCGACCGACGTCGACGGCGCCACGCTCGTCCGCGACGGAACCGCGACGACCCTGGCCACCGGCACCGCGCTCCTCACCGGCGACGAGATCCGCGTGGCCGCGACCGGTCGGGCGACCCTCGAGCTGGGCGCCAGCCGGGCACGGCTGGACGGGGGCGCCGACCTTCGCCTCGACGGCCTGGCCGCCGATCGTCTGCGCCTCGAGGTGCTGGCGGGCCGGAGCTACCACCGCGTCGTCGTGCCCGCGGGTGGGACGTATGCCGTGGTCACAGGACCGGTGACCTGGACGGCCCGCGGGACGGCCTTCGACCTCGATCGCGAGCCTGCCGCGGGCGGAGCGGACCGGATCAGCTTCCTCGCTCTCGAGCATCCGGTCGAGATGACCGGCCCGAACGGGACGGCGACGGTCGGCCAGGGTGAGGCGGCGTCGCTGACCGTGGAGGACGACACCGCATCCGCCCTGGTCGTCGCCCCGATCGATCCGGTCATGCTCGCCGACCCGTGGCTCGCCGCCAACGCCCGGAGCGATCAGGCACTCGGGTTCCCGCTCGGCGTCCTGCCCGCGCCGGAGGTCGGTCCCACGCCGACTTCCGGGGCATCGCCAGGGCCTCGGGACGACTCCACGCCCGCCGGCCCGACGGCGACCGCGGGGGCGACGCCGGAGCCGGCCGCTGCGCCGACGTCCACGCCGGGCGATGCCCCGACCGCGCGGCCGACGTCCGAGCCGACCACCAGCCCCGGTTCGGATCCGCGGCCGAAGCAGACCGCGACCCCCCGGCCGACCGGCGGGCCGACACCGACGCCCGGACCGACGTGGACCCCGCCGTCCGACCTCCGCCTGCGTCTGACCTCCTGCGATGGAGGGATCGCCGTCGGCTGGAGCCGCTACCCGGGGACGAGCTTCGATCGCTACGTGACCCTGCGAAGCTCGAGCCCGGCGATCCCGAGGACCTATCCACCGCACCCCGGAACGACCGTGGTCGACGGTTCGGTCCTGTCCGATCGGGCGCGCACGGGGGTGGTGGACACGTCCGGCACCGCCGGTGCCACGTCGTACTACCGCACGGTCGTCCTGGACCTCGCCGACAGGATCGTCGCGGCGAGCGCGGTCGAAGGGGCGGTCGTGATGGGGGTTCGGGAGCTCGGGGCGCTGGAGGTCGGACCCGGCGACGGCTCGCGGACGGCGCTCGGCTGGAGCCCGTACGACGGACCCCGCGGTTGCTTCACGAGATCCGTCCTGGTCTGGTCGGCCGACGATCCCACCCCGAGCGCGCTGACCGGCGCGGAGGTGGCCTTCGCCAGCGGCGACCGGACCACGGCGAGCGCGCTGGTCGACCTGGCACCGGGCACCTATCACCTCCGGCTCGAGGTCATCCGCTCGATCGGGCCCGGCGGGTCGTCGACCTTCGTCGTCGCCCACTCGGACGTCGTGACCTACACGGTCCCGTAGGCCCCCGGCCACGGTCCGCCGGTCGAGCGACGGAGACCGGTCGCCGCCGAGGCGACGACGACCAGCGCGATCGCCAGCCACCACCCGAGCCCGGGCGCGACGCTCGTGAGCCCGATCGCCAGCCACAGTCCGACCGGCCGAAGCTGGAGGAACGCGGGGAGGGCGACCAGGAACCCGTGCGAGAACAGGGACGGCGAGCCGACCACCGTCGCGACCCCGAACCTCGCCAGCCCGTCGAGACCCCGCCCCAGCCACGCCCAGCCGATCGCGACCAGCGCGACGACGGTCGGCAGCCAGCCGGGCAGGTAAGCACCGACGCTCAGCCCGAGGAGGGCCGGCACGAGCGGCTGGGAGATCGCATACCAGCGAAGCCCGTCGATCCAGGCCCGCCACGAATCGAGGCCGACGAGAGGCATCGTGATGAGCGAGACGACTCCCAGGACGACCGCGCCGATCGCGATCGACCGCCAGCGTCGCTCCCGGACGAGCCACAGCGCCGCGATCGCGCTGTACGGCTTGAACGCGGCGGCAAAGATCAGGCCGGCGCCGAACCACGGCGCGGCCGCGAACAGGAGGAACGCCGGGGCCGCCACGTTGCCGACGTAGAGGCCCTGAAAGAGGGGCGGCCAGAACAGGGCGGCGACGGCCCACCGGGCCGACAGTCCAAGGAGACGCAGGCCCCACAGGGCGGCGAGCGCCGACAGGACGAGCCAGCCGGCGTCGACGAGCCCCCTCGGCAGGGTCGCCAGCGCGGCCACGATCGGGAGGAGCGGCGGCGGGTAGAGGAATGGATAGGTCGTCTTGTCGACGGGCGCCTCGGTCAGCGCGGCGGTGAGGTAGACGGGAGCCCCGGCGGCGAAGTGCTCTCCGGCCCGAAGGTAGATCCCGAGGTCGCGCAGGAACTGCCCGTTGAACTGCACGAGATCGGTCAGCAGGGCGGCGACGCCGGTCATCGCGGCGAGGACGACAACCGGTTCCCAGCGCCCGCGCACCAGCCTGAGGACGAGCACGGTCGCGACGCTCCCGACGGCCCAGACCGGCCCGAACGAGGTGCCGTCCCGACTGGGCAGGCGCCAGTCGTAGACGGCGACGAGGATGTAGACGATCAGACCCGCGACGGACAGCCAGCCCAGCGCCCGCTCCCGTTCGGGACCGGCCCGCAGGCGTCCGATCACTCGCCGGTGAAGCGCGGCGTCCGCTTCTCGACGAAGGCGGCGAGCCCCTCGGCATGGTCGGCGGTGCGACCGGCGATCCCCTGGAGCGACGCCTCATGGTCGAGCGCTTCCGCCAGACCGACCTCGAGCGATCGATCCATCGCCCGTTTGGCCAGCGCGAGCGCCGTCGGGGAGCCCTGCGTCAGCTTGGCCGCGAGGGTTCGAGCATGGTCGAGCAGGGCCTCTGTGGACACCACCTGGGAAACCAGGCCGATCCGGAGCGCCTCCTCCGCCGGCATCGGGTCGGACAGGTACAGGAGCTCGGCGGCGTGGGCGGTCCCGACCAGCCGCGGCAGGAACCAGCTCGCGCCGCTGTCCGGGGCGAGGCCGAGGCGGGCGAACGCGAGGACGAAGCTCGCGCCTTCCGACGCGATCCGGAGGTCGGCCGCGAAGGCCAGCGAGGCCCCGGCGCCGGCGGCCACGCCGTTGACGGCGGCGATGATCGGCTTCGGAAGGCGGCGCATGGCGAGGACGATGGGGTTGAACCGCTCGCGCACCTCGACGTCGAGCGGCGTCGGATCCGGACCGAGGCGCTCCTTGAGGTCCTGGCCCGCGCAGAATGCGCGGCCGGCGCCGGTCAGGATGACCGCTCGCACGGCGGGGTCGCGCTCCGCCACCCGGAGGACACCCAGGAGCTCGGCCTTGAGCGTCGCATCGAGAGCGTTGAGGGCCTCCGGGCGGTCGAGGGTGATCGAACCGACGCCCTCGGCGACCTCCCAGCGAAGGGCACCGAACCCGGAGCCCGACATCAGCCGGCGAACTCCACGAGCGTGGTCCCGACGAGCTCGAACACGCGGCGGTCGATCGGTTCGTCGGCGTCCGCGCTGTGCTCGGTTACGTAGTCCCGGATGAGCGCGGCGAAGTCGTCGTCCCCCGGGCGGAGCGTCCCCGCGAGCAGGAGATGTCGGTCAGGCAAGCCCACCAGGACGCGTCCCCCCGAACCGAGCTCGGCGGCGAGATGAGCCAGCACCTCGGGGAGCAGGATCCGCGAGGCGTCGAGCCCGGAGCCCGAGTCCGAGCTCAGGAGGCGTCGGTCCCCGGAGGCCTCGTCGGTCCAGCTGGCGCCGGCGGACCAGGCCGCCAGGTTGGCCATGGCCCCGGCATGGACCTCGCCCGGCTCGACGCCCCAGGACACGAGGTGCTCTCCATTGACGATCACGTCGAAGCCGGTGGCCGGCAGCGCGTACGAGACGACGAGACCGCACGGACCGTCGCCGAGCAGCGGGAGTGTGTGCGCCTTATTGGCGTTGGCGACGAGCGATTCCCGGTCGACGTCGTCGAGCCGCAGCCCGACGGTCCCGATCGGTCGGAGGACCGGGACGAGGACCGCGGCTGCCGCCTCCCAGTCGTGCTCGGGCGTTCGCGAGGCGGCCGTCCCGCTCGGGTCCGGCGCCCGGACGTGCCCGCTGATGGGCGACGCAGCGTCGATCGGAGCGAAGATGTCCGGCGGCGCATCGCGGATCGAGGCCGGTGGCTCGTCGCCGACGTCCCGCTCGAAGTCGCTCCCGTAGTCCCGACCGCCCTGGCCGAGGTCGTCGGTCATGCCATCCCTCCTAGCGTCCGGTCCAGCGCGGTCGCCGCTTCTCGATGAAGGCGGTCATCCCCTCGTGTTGATCCTCGGTGGCGAACAGGTCGACGAAGACCCGGCGCTCGAGTCGCAGGCCGTCCCCGAGCGGCAGCTCCTGCGCGGCGCCGATGGCGGCCTTCGCTGAGCGCACGGCCAGGGGCGGCATCGCGGCGATCCGGCCGGCCAGCTCGAGCGCGCGGTCGAGGGTCTCCTCCGCCGGCACGACGACGCTGACCATCCCGAGCCGCTCGGCCTCGCGAGCGTCGATCGAGCGCCCAGTGAGGATGAGCTCCATCGCCCGTGCCTTGCCGATGGCTCGGGTCAGGCGCTGCGTCCCACCGGCGCCGGGCATGATCCCCAGCTTGATCTCCGGCTGGCCGAAGGTGGCATCGTCGCCGGCGACGATCACGTCGCACTGGAGGGCCAGCTCGCAACCTCCGCCGAGGGCGAAGCCGCGCACCGCGGCGACCACGGGCAGGCCGACGGCGGCGATCGTCTCCCAGTGCTCGAACCCGCCGACCGCCTCGATCGTCCCGGGGGTCGCGTCGACCATCGCCTTGATGTCGGCACCGGCGGCGAAGGCGCGCGACCCGGAGCCGGTCAGGACGATCGCCCGACACGATGGATCGGCATCGAGTCGCTCGAACGCCGCGGCGATCGCGCTCAGGACGGCGGAATCGAGCGCGTTCAGCACCGCGGGCCGGTCGATCGTGACGAGCGCGACACCCGGATCGCCGCTTCCTCGACCGAACGGCGGTGGAGCGGGCAGGTCGACCCGGACAACGGCGTCGAACTTCGGTTCGCCCGGTCCGTTCGCCCGTCCGGCGGCTGCCTCGGTCACCACGACATCCTCTGGTGCGTGGCGCCAGTATCCACCGCCGTGTCTCCCCCGGACGGGTCCCGGCGCTAGCGCCAGGCCGCGGGGACCAGCTCGGAGGCGTCCTCCAGGACGAGCAGAGTCGACAGCCCGGGGGCGATCTGGCGCAGATTGCGGCCCGCGAGACGCATCTCCTCGGACGCGAGACCGGCATCGAGCGCGGCTCGATCGTCGAAGGTCATCGACGTGACGAGGACGAGGTCGGTCGGCGCCCCGAGCCCATCGACGACGCGCTGGCAGCGCATCGAGCGGAGTCCCGGGGTGTCCGCGATGAGCGGGAGATGCGTCTCCGCGTACGCGCGCTCGAAGGTGTCGAGCGCCGCCGCGTCGCCCTCCGGCCGACGGAACAGCGCCAACAGGGTGGTCACAACGATCCTCCTTCGATATCGGTCGGATGGTCGGCGGTCTGCCACGGGCCGGCCGTCCGCCCGCGGGCGATCGCCTCGGTCGAGCGGTAGAACTCGCCGCAGGCCTCGTTGAACAGGCCGGGTCGACGGGCCACGATCTCGTGGCCGCAGTCGGGCGCGACGAGCAGCCGCGCGTCGGGAAGCTGCCGGCTCAGTCCCCAGGCGTGGTCGACCGGCACGAAGACGTCCCGATCGCCGACCGCGACCAGCGCCGGCAGCTCGATCCGGCGCAGGTCCCGCGGGCCGAGAAGCGGCTGGCTCGCGATGTCCTCGGCGATCGCGGGGAGGAGCCGGCGCCAAGCGGCGACCCCCTGAACGGGATCGTGGCGGCGCGACAGGATCGCCGCCCGGCGCGGCTCGTTGCGGTCGATCCAGCCCGGGTCCATCAGGCGTCGGGCGACGCTCGTGCGCGGCTCACGCTGGGTCGTGATCCCGGCGACGACCAAGGTCCGCAGACGCTCGGGCCAGCGCACCGCGAACTGGAGTGCGGTCATCGCCCCCATCGAGAACCCGAGCAGGTGGAAGGTCGCCAGGCCGAGTGCGTCGGCGAACGCCACCAGGTCGTCGACCAGCGTCTCGTAGGACCAGCCGTCGGCGACATCCCAGCGGGTGGTCGCGTGACCTCTGGCGTCCGGGACGTGCACGAGGAAGGCCTTCGAGAACAGGGGGATCTGCGCCGCGAAGTCCTCGCGCCCTGCCGAGGTGGCGCCGTGGAGCATGATCAGGGGCGGGCCGGCGCCGTGGACTTCGTATCCGATGTCGAGCCCGTTGGCGTGGACGGTCGACACCCGTCAGCCCTCCTGGCGGCCTTCGACCGGGAGCGTCTCCGAGCGGTCGACCCGGAGGTAGCGACGCCGGTAGTACAGCAGCGGTTGCGGGTGGTGCTCCTCGTTCGCCAGCGCATCGACGCGACCGATGAACAGGTCGTGGTCGCCGACCGGATACGTCCCGGTCACGGTGCACTCGAGCGAGGCGATCGCGCCCTCGAGCAACGGCAGGCCGGTGGTCCCCGGAGCCCAGGCGGCGCCGCAGAAGTCCTCGCGACCCGGCAGGACGGGGGCTCCCGCGAAGCAGTCGGACAGCGCCTGCTGCTGCTCGCCGAGGATGTTGACCGCGAACCGGCCCGACGCGTGGACGATCGGCGTGATGAACCGCCGTCGGTCGAGGGCGACGACGACCAGCGGCGGTTCGAGCGAGACCGAGCTGAGGGCATTGACCGTGATCCCTGCCGGTCGGCCGTCAGCCTCGAATGTCGTCACCACCGTGACGCCCGTCACGAAATGGCCCATGACCTTGCGGAAGATGTCCGGCGCGATGTCCACGGACCGGAGTCTAGGCGGTGCCGCCACGATCGGCCGGGGGCATCCCCGGTCGGGACGTCCCGTGACGCGCCGCACGGACCCCGAGCCGTCAGCCCTCGGTCAGCGGACGGGTCATCGCCGCCGGGTCGACCCAGGCATCGAACTGCTCGTCGGTGACGTAGCCGAGCTCGAGCGCCGCAGCTCGAAGGGACGTGCCGGAGCGGTGGGCGAGGAGGGCGATCTCGGCCGAGCGCTCGTAGCCGATGTGCGGATTGAGCGCCGTGACCAGCATCAGCGAGTCCTCGAGGTGCTCGCGGATCCGCGGCAGGTTCGGCTCGATCCCGGTCGCGCAGTTGCGGTCGAAGGAGGCGATCGCCTCCGCCAGCAGGGTCGCCGAGGTGAGCAGGTTGTCGAGGATCACCGGCTTGTAGACATTGAGCTGGAAGTTGCCCTGCGATCCGGCGAAGGCGACCGCGGCGTCGCATCCGAAGACCTGGACCGCCACCTGGGTGAGCGCCTCGCTCTGGGTCGGGTTGATCTTGCCGGGCATGATCGACGATCCGGGCTCGTTCTCCGGGATGAGCAGCTCGCCGATCCCGGCGCGCGGGCCCGACGCATACCAGCGGACGTCGTTGGCGACCTTCATCGAGGCGATGGCGAGCGTCCGCAGGGCCGCCGACGCGGCGACCATCGGGTCATGCGCAGAGAGCGCGGCGAACTTGTCCGGGGCGGTCCGGAACGGCCGACCGGTCTCCTCGGCGATGCGCCGGGCGGCGACCTCCCCGAACCGCGGATCGGCGTTGAGCCCCGTCCCGACGGCGGTGCCACCCAGGGCCAGCTCGTGGAGGCCGGGCAGCGTCCCGCGGATCCCCGCGAGCGCCGCGTCGAGCTGCGCGGCCCACCCGCCGATGACCTGGCCGACGGTGACCGGCGTCGCGTCCTGGAGGTGCGTTCGCCCGAGCATCACGACCTGGGCGTACCGCGCCGACTTCGTCCGGAGCGTCGCGCCCAGCGCCTCGACCGCGGGGATCAGGGCGCCCTCGATCTGCTCGACGGCGGCGATGTGCATGACCGTCGGGAAGGCGTCGTTCGAGGATTGGCTGAGGTTCACGTCGTCGTTCGGATGGATCGGCCGCTTGCCGCCCCGCCCGGCGCCCGCCAGCTCGTTGGCCCGGCCGGCGACGACCTCGTTGGCATTCATGTTCGTCTGGGTGCCCGACCCGGTCTGGAAGACGACCAGCGGGAACTCCGCGTCGAGCGCGCCGTCGACCACCTCGCGCGCCGCCCGTTCGATCAGCTCGGCCTTGTCGGGTGGCAGGTGACCGAGCTCCGCGTTCGCGCGGGCGGCCGACAGCTTGAGGATGCCGAGCGCCCGGATGACCGGGCGACCCCAGGTGAACCGGCCGACGCCGATCCGGAAGTTCTCCACGGACCGCTGCGTCTGCGCTCCCCAGTACCGGTCGGCCGGGACACGGACCTCGCCGAGGGCGTCGTGCTCGGTCCGGAACCCGGCGTCCGGGGCCGTGGGGTCGGGTCGATCCGGGGTCATCCTCCGAGTGTACGTCGAGCGCTTCCCCGCGAGGTCGAGCTGAGGGCGCGGATCAGCCCACCAACGGTCCGACCGGGCCGGCCGGCCTGATCGCCGATACCACCTGGACGAGGCCGACGAGGAGCCACGCCCCACCGAAGGCGATCCACGCGACGGGCGACGGGACGATCGACGGCGGGATCACCAGCAGGACCGGCGCGAGCACGAGCAACCCCGCGATGGGCCAGTCTCCGACCCGCGCCAGGGCCACGCCGATCAACACGGTCCCGACACCGGCCAGGGTCGAGGCCACGGCCACCGGTGCGCCGTAGACCACGCCGCCGAGTGCACCGAGGAGCAACGCGATCCAGGCCACGTGGCCGATCATCGCAACGCTCACGCCGACCGCCCCGAGTCGACGCTCGGCGGGCGCGGCTCGTCCGTCGAGGCGGAGCCATGCCCCGACGATCGCGACGGTCAGGGCGAGCACGGCCAGGAGCGCCAGGGGCAGCGTGTCGATGAGGTAGCCCGGCCAGTCCGGAGGCGCAGGCAGGGCCAGGATCGGACCCGCGCCGAGGATCCACAGGCCGCCGCCGATGAGCGCGGCGATCCCCGGGACGATCGACGGCCGGTCAGGGTGCAGGTGCGCGTCGAGCGCCCCGCGGACGATGTCGATCCGATCGGCTCGGGTCGCCCGGCGCGATCCCAGGACGGCCAGGAACTCCTCTTCGTAGCGCTCCCGCCAGGCGTGCGGATAGAGGGCGATGAGCCGTGCCGCGGAGATCCGGCTGCGTTCCGCACGATCCCGCCGATCCGTCATACGCAGCCGTTCGGGACCTTCGGCGGGATCAGGCCCGGCTGACCGAGGACGACCGGGAGCGGTCCGAGCGTCAGCCGAGTCCGATCGACGGTGAGCGATCCCGCCTCGTCCACCTCGATCGCGAAACGATCCATGCCGTGCGGCGCGGGCCCGAAGGCGACGCCCGCGGCCTTCGTCCCCAACCGGTCATAGCGCGACTGATGACACGGGCAACGGAACCAGAAGTCCTCGATACATGGGTTCGGGCGGCATCCCAGATGCGGACACCGCTGGTACAGGGCGCGGACGTTAAGGGTGGTCCCGTCCCCGCTCGTGTCCTCGCCGGGCCGGAACCCGCCCAGGCCCGGGTCGACCAGCACGACGAACGCCCGCGCGGCGGGGACGTACGCCGGGAACCCGTCGGCGATCGGGAGCGACGGATTCATGGCGACGAGGTCCGCCAGGGTCCCGACCCGGACCTTCGCCAGGGCCAGCGTGGCCGAGGGCCACAGGAAGCCGAGGGTGCCGGCGGTCGCCTCCGCCAAGCACAGTCCGAGACCGGCCGCGAGCGACGTCCGAAGCAACTGCCGACGCGAGAGACGTCCAGCGGTCCCGTGACGGAGCGCCCGCAACGCCTGCGGACCTGGTGCGTCCCCGGTCACGAGCGCTCTCCGAGCCGGGCGATCCCGGTCCGCACGAAACCGTCGAGGCTCGCCAGCTGGGCTTCGAGCGTCGCCACCCCGGTCCCGGTAAGTCGATACGGTCGGCGGCGGTCTTCGGTCGGCAGCGCCTCGATCAGGCCGCGGCGCTGAAGCCGGTCGAGGACGCCGTACAGCGTCCCGGGACCCAGCGGCGTGCCGGACAGGGCCTCGACGTCGGTCATGATCGCGTACCCGTGCTTGGGTCCGTCGCTGAGCGAGACGAGGACATAGAGCGAGGGTTCGGCGAACCGCCCCAACTCGGTCAGACCACCGCTCATCCCAGATCCTCCGTTCGGTCATCGGTCGGCGCACGACACTCGTGGCACGATATATCGTCATGCGATATATATGCCCGGCATCGGGCCGTGTCAAGCGGTCGACGGATCATCGGCAGCGCGGACGGGGCGGCGCGACCGGGCCGACGGAGCCGCTACAATCCGGCCGATGTCATCGCCCCGCCTGTGGGATCGCGCCGCCAGCCCGCCCGATCGGATCGACGGCCGGGATCGGCCCGAGCTCGCCAGCCTGCCGGACGGGCTTCCGAGCGTCGACACGCTGTTCACCTTCGCCCGGGATGCCGAGCTCCGCTTCGAGACGCTCCGGCTGCGGATCGAGGAGCGGACATGGACGACGCGCGGCGAGCACGTCAGCGTGATCGAGACGGCGATCCGCCACCCGGGTCAGGCTCGCGTGACGATGACGCAGCCGAGTCTCGGCGTGGCCGGAGCGTACGAGACCTGGGTGTCCGACGGTGAGACGGTCCGGACCTACTCGGCACCGCACCGACTCGGCACCGAGCGACCGGTCCGCCGCGCGGTCGTGGGGCTCGAGGACCCCGATCTGCCCGGGATGTCGACCGTCTACCGGCCGCTGACCGCCCTGCCGAAGGAGACCCTCCCCGACACGTTCGTCCACCCGGCGGGCTTCTGCCAGAACGTCCTCGCTACCGGTCGCTGCTGGGTGTCCGGGACGGCGTCCGTCGCCGAGCGCGAGGCGATCGTCGTCGAGTGCGATCACCCCAGGACGATCGGGATCGCCGCGGACCGCCCGGATCACCACCTCGCGGTGGCGTTCGACCGTGACACCGGGGTGATCGTCCGCTTGACCGAGACCATCGGTGGCGGGACCACCCGGGACGCCGTCGCGGTGGAGCTCGCGCCCGACGCGCCACTCCCGCCGACGATCTTCGAGTTCAGCTTCCCGACGGACGCGACCCTGATCTACTGACCGTCAGGCCTCGGTCGCCCGCGCGGCGACCGGCGCGACCCGACGTGGGATCAGCCGGACGAGGATGGTCGAGCCGGCGATCGATGCGGCGACCGCGGCGAGCACGGCCGCGAACACCTCCGGACCGATCGCCCCACGCGCCAGCGCCACGGATGCCAGGACGAAGCTGAACTCGCCGATCTGCCCCAGCCCCACCGCGACGTGGAGCGGGCTCCCGTCGAGATCGGTGAGGCGGACGAGCCCGTACGCCAGGATCGACTTCGCGACGACGACCAGGCCGAGCGTCAGCGCGAGCCAGGGCAGGCCGCGGGCGATCGCCTCGGGATCGAGCAGGGTCCCGATCGACACGAAGAAGAACACCGCGAACACGTCACGGAACGGCAGGAGCCGTCGACGCGCCTCGGCGGCATCCGGGCTGTCCGTGATCGCGAGGCCGGCGATGAACGCGGCGAGCGCGATCGGGACCCCGGCGAGGATGGCCCCGGCACCGGCGAGCGCCAGCCCGGTCGCGACCGAGACGAGCAGGAACAGGTCGTGCTCGGCCCGCAGCCGCACGAGGACGAGCGGCAGGATCGCGGCGGCCGCAACGACGAGGAGGCCGAACGCCGCGAGCCCGAGGATCGACTCGCCGAGTGGCCGGCCCGTGCCGATCACGGCCAGGAGGACGATCGCGATGAGGACGCCGGTCACGTCTTGGAGGACGCCCCAGCCGACGAGCAGGTGCTCGGTGGCCGGATCGGTCGTCCGGCGCCGGCTTCGGGCGATATTGACGATCACCACGCTCGACGAGAGGGCGACGGCCAGCCCGAGCAGGGCTGCACCCGTAGGTTCGAGGCCGGCCAGCAGGAAGGCGGCGCACGCGATGACGGTGGTCACGACCGTCTGCCCCGGCGCGACCCACAGCAGCGTCGACCGCTCGGCGCGGAGCCGGCCGAGATCGACCTCGATCCCGACCTCGAACAGGAGCAGGACGACGCCGAGGTCCGCCAGCAGCACGAGCTGGTGGTGGTCGGCGACGTAGCCCGGGGTGAACGGCGAGACGAGCAGCCCGACGACGAGGTAGCCGACGACCGCCGGCAGGCCCACGCGCCGACCGAGGAATCCCGCTGCCGCGGCGGCGAGGAGGACCCCGCCGACCTCGAGGATGGGGAGCGTGGTGTCATCCATGGGTCCGATCGTACGGCACCCGGACGATCCCACCGGACCGCACCGTGCCACCCCCTATGCCAGCGCCGATGCGTGGAGTATCGTGCCCGCCATCGTTCGCCCGCGCATCAGGCGCCGCCGCCCGGGGCTGGCGTCCGAAAGGAGGGCCCGCGACCGAGCCCGCGTCCGTCGTCGTTCGCATCCGATCCCCGCGACCCGACCACACCCGTCCGTGGTCGGGGTCTGTTCGAGCCGGAGCTCCTTGAGGGAGGGGCTGCCGGTCCCGTGAGCCGGTCCGTACCGTCCGGCCCGGGTTCGATGGTGAGGGAGAGTATCGATGACCCAGCAGAAATCTCGGGACGACCAGATCGCCCAGGACGTCAAGGACCTCCACGGGCTGGGATACGCCCAGGAGCTCTATCGGACGATGGGCGGGTTCTCCAACTTCGCGATCAGCTTCTCGATCATCTCGATCCTGACCGGCGCGGTCATCCTGTACGACTACGGCCTGGCGTGGGGCGGCACGGCCGCGGTCCTGATCGGCTGGCCGCTGGTCACCGTGTTCGTCCTGCTGATCGCGGCATCGATGGCCGAGATCGCCTCGGCCTACCCGACGGCCGGCGGGTTGTACTACTGGGCCAGCAAGATGAAGAACAATCGCTGGGGCTGGTGGACCGCCTGGCTGAACCTGATCGGCCAGTTCGCGATCGTCGCCGGGATCAATTTCGCGGCGGCAGCGTTCCTGAACGCGACGATCATCACGCCGCTCCTGGCGAACGCCTCGATCGACTACCAGAACACGACCCTGGTCTTCGGGCAGTCATGGCTGACCGGGCAGCTCCTGACGATGGGCATCCTGATGCTCGTGGAGCTGGCGCTCAACATCGCCGGCATCAACCTGGTCGCGATCCTGAACCAGGTGAGCGTGTGGTGGCACATCGGCATCGTCGCCGCCGTGGTCATCCTGATCTTCGTGGTCGGCAAACCGGACATCAGCGGACTGACGCTGTTCAAGATCCAGCCGCAGGACGTGGCGGGTTCCTGGAACAACGACATCGGACCCATCAGCCTGAAGTACGGACCGGCGATCTCGTATCCGCTCGTCCTGGCGTTCTTCTTCTCGCTCCTCCTCGCGAACTGGACGTATACCGGCTACGACGCGTCGGCGCACGTGGCCGAGGAGACCGTCGGCGCCCGGATGTCGAGCGCCTGGGGCGTGTTCCTGTCGGTCGCCGTGTCGGCCGTCGTCGGCTTCATCTTCCTGCTCGCCCTGACGACCCACTTGCCCGGCCTTGGCGACCTGTTCCCGCAGTCCCTCGATACCCCCGTCCAGGCGACCGCGAGCCAGTACTACTTCGGCGGGGGCGTGGCCGTCATCGCCATCCTCCAGTACAACCTCAACAGCATCATCATCCTCGGCGCGGGGATGGGCGACCTTCTCGCGGCGGGGATCGCGATCGCCATGTCGTTCTGCGGCCTCGCCTCGGTCGCGGCCGCCGGGCGGATGCTGTTCGCCTTCAGTCGCGATGACGGGATCCCGGGATCCGGCTGGCTGAAGAAGGTGTCGCACCGCTATCGGACGCCGGCCAACTCGTTGACCGCCATCGTGGTGGTCGCCTGGCTGTTCACCGTGGCCGCGGGTATCGTCGGCGGCGGGACGGCGATCGTGATCGTCACGGCCATCAGCACGATCTTCCTGTACGCCGCGTACGGCGTGGTCATCTACCTCGGGGCGACCACCACGGACTGGCTCAAGTTCCGGGTCTGGAGCCTCGGTCGGTTCTCCAAGCCGGTCGCCTGGCTCGCCGTCTTCTGGGTCATCGTCCTGATGATCCTGTTCAGCTTCCCGACCTCGGGCAACATCTCGTTCCCGTTCATGGTCGTCACCATCGTCCTCCTGCTGGTCTACTACTTCGGCTGGGCCAGGCAGCGGTTCAAGGGACCGCAGGTCCAGGGGGTCGAGGCCGACCTGACCGAGCTCGAGCGCGAGTTCGACCAGGCCGCCAGCCAGATCTGAGCCGCTAGAGGAGCCACCGGACCGCGCCACCGCCTCGCGCGGCGGCGTCGAGACTCGTAGCATCGGAGGGTCGGCCGCTCGTTCGGTCGGCCCTCCACCCGCTTCCGCATCTCTCGAGCCCCGCGCGAGGAGTCGACGATGAGCAAGGACCACGGTCATGCCAAGCACCCGCGGCTCGAGGAGCTCGAGGCGCAGGTCCGCGACGGCCAGATCGACACGCTGATCGTCGCGATCACCGACATGCAGGGCCGGCTGATGGGCAAGCGCGTCCAGGCCCAGGCGTTCCTCAACGGGGTCATCGACCACGGCGCGCATTTCTGCACCTACCTCCTCGGGACGGACATGGAGATGAACACGCCCGAGGGCTTCCGCCTGATGAACTGGGAGACCGGCTACGGGGACTGGATCGCCTCACCGGTCTGGGACACCCTCCGGGTAGTCCCGTGGCTCGACAAGACCGCCCTCGTCCTGTCCGACACGATCGATGAGGCGACCCACACGGAGATCCCGGTCTCGCCCCGGACGATCCTCAAGCGCCAGGTCGCCGCGGCCGCCGACGCCGGCTATGTCATCAAGGCCGGTTCGGAGTTCGAGTACTACGTCCTGCGGACGAGCTGGGAGGACCAGCACCGCTCGGGCTGGGCCGTGCCCGAGCCGTTCGGGACGTACAACGAGGACTACCATCTCCTCCAGGCGACCAAGGCCGAACCGCTCCACCGGCTGCTGCGCAACCAGATGACCGAAGCGCGCATCCCGATCGAGTTCAGCAAGGGTGAGGCGGCGCCCGGCCAGCACGAGGTCAACATCCGCTACGACGAGGTCCTCGAGTCGGCCGACCGGAGCGTGATCTTCAAGCACGGCGCCAAGGAGATCGCCTACCTCAACGGCTGGGGGATCACCTTCATGGCCAAGCCCGACCATCGCTGGACGGGCTCGTCGGGCCATCTCCACATGAGCATCTGGAACGACGATGGAACGAAGTCGCTGACCCACGACCCGAAGGCGGACGGACCGTACGGGATGTCGACGACGATGGCGCAGTTCATGGGCGGGATGATGCAGCTCGCCCGGGAGCTGGCGATCTTCTTCGCGCCGAACATCAACTCGTACAAGCGCTTCGCCGCGTTGAGCTGGGCCCCGGTCAACGTGGTCTGGGGCCGGGACAACCGCACGACGGGGTTCCGGGTCGTCGGCAACGGACCCGCGCTCCACGTCGAGTGCCGGTTCCCGGGCGGCGACATGAATGCGTACCTGACGTACGCCGCGTTCGTCGGCGCCGGGCTCTACGGGATCCGCCACAAGGTGGCGCCGCCGGCCGAGTACAAGGGCAACGGCTACGTCGCGACCGGTTGCGACCGGATGCCGCGAGCGCTGTGGGAGGCGATCCAGGCGACGGAGCGCTCGGAAGCGGCGGTCGAGATCTTCGGCCAGGATGTCGTCGACCACTACCTCAACGCCGCCCGAGTCGAGCAGGCCACCTACGATGCGGTCGTCCATCCCTGGGATCGCGAACGCTACCTCGAACGGTCCTGACGGCCCGGCTGATGCCTGACAAGCGCGGGTCCGGCAAGCGAAAGCGCTCCACGTCGGCGGCGACGGGCTCGACCGATGACCGAGCCGCCCTTCGAGCGCGCATCGCCGAGCTCGAAGCGTTGGAGGCGGATCGCGAACGCGCGCTGAAGATCCAGGACGCGCTCTACCGGATCGCCGATGCCGCGAGCGGCGTCCACGACATGGCCGAGTTCTACCCGGCGATCCACCGGATCGTCGGCGAGCTGATGGACGCGGACAACTTCTACATCGCGCTCTACGACGACGAGCATCAGACGATGGACTACCCGTACGCCGTCGACTCCGTCGACGTGGACTTCCCGGCGCCCGGGTCATGGGAGCCGATCGGGACCGGCCAGGCTCGTGGCACGACGGCGTACGTGCTTCGAACCGGGCGCCCGGCGCACCTCACCCTCGAGCGCTGGGAAGCGCTCATCGCCGACGGTGAGATCGATCGGCTGGGCGCGCCGGCCGAGGACTGGCTCGGGGTCCCGCTCGTGGCGGAAGACCAGAGGCTCGGTGTGCTCGTCGTCCAGACCTACGAGCCGGGGCGGCGCTACTCAGACGCCGACGTCGACCTGCTGGCATTCGTCGGCCAGCACGTCGCGACCGCCCTCAGTCGGGCGCGGGCGATCGAGGAGACGCGCCAGCGCAACGCCGAGCTGGCGGTCATCAACAGCGTCCAGGGTGGCCTCGCCGCCGAGCTCGACATGCAGGCGATGTACGACCTGGTCGGCGACAAGATCGCCGAGATCTTCGACACCCAGGTCGTGGATATCGGGATCTACGACGCCGAGGCGGACCTGCTCCATTTCCCGTACACCATCGAGCGCGGTGTCCGGTTCCCCGACGAGCCGGTGATCCCGTTCGGGTTCCGACGACATGTCCTCGAGAGCGGTGAGCCGCTGCTGATCGATGACTTCGAACGCCAGGCGGCGGAGTACCAGAACCCTTCGGTTCCGTTGCAGGGTGAGCCGGCGAAGTCCCTCGTGTTCGCTCCCCTGATCTCCGGCGGTCGATCGATCGGCGTGATCTCGCTCCAGAACCTCGACCGAGCGCACGCCTTCGATCGGGCGGACCTGGACCTGCTCGCGACCCTCACGGCCAGCCTGAGCGTGGCGCTCGAGAACGCTCGCCTCCTCGACCAGACGCGTCAGCGCAACGCCGAGCTGGCGGTCATCAACAGCGTCCAGGCGGGCCTGGCTGCCGAGCTCGACATGCAGGCGATGTACGACCTGGTCGGCGACAAGATCGCCGAGATCTTCGACACCCACGTGGTCGACATCGCGAACTATGACCGGGAGTCGGACCTGCTCCACTTCCCGTACACCATCGAGCGCGGTGTCCGGTTCCCCGACGAGTCGGTGGTTCCGTACGGGTTCCGGCGACACGTGCTTCGCACCGCCCAGCCGCTCCTGGTCGACGACGTCGACCGGCAGGCCGCCGAATACGACAATCCCCTCACCCCGCTATCTGGAGAGATGCCCAAGACCGCGGCCTTCGCGCCCCTGATCTCCGGCGGGGTGCCGACCGGGATGATCTCGCTCCAGAACCTGGACCGGGAGCATGCCTTCGGACGGCCGGAGCTGGAGTTGCTGAACACGCTCGCGGCAAGCCTGAGCGTCGCGCTGGAGAACGCCCGCCTGATCGACGAGACCCGCCGCCGGGCCGCGGAACTCGCGATCGTCAACGAGATCGGGACGGCGCTCTCGGGCGAGCTCGAGATGTCGGCCATGTACGAGCTCGTCGGGCAGCGGCTGCGGGACCTTTTCCCTGGCTTGGATCCGTCGATCGCGACGTACGACCGACTGACGAACCTGATCAGCTGGCCGTTCGAGATGGAGGGCGGCGAGCGGGTCCACCTGTTCGAGCCGCGGGAGCTCGGCCCAGGCCTGACCTCCGGGATCATCAAGACGGCGAGGCCGATCCGCACGGGCACGGTCGCCGAAGCAGACGCGCTCGGGGCGATGTGGATCGGCGACAAGAACGATTCCTTCCTAGGCGTTCCGATGATCGGACCCGACGGGGTCTTCGGCGTGATCAGCCTCTACAGCTACCAGATCAATGCCTTCAGCGAAGCCGACGAGCGGCTGCTCGGCACGCTCGCCTCGAACCTCGCCGTGGCCCTGCAGAGCGCGCGACTGTTCGACGAGACGCGGCGCCTGTTGGCCGAGACGGACCAGCGAGCCGCGGAGCTGGCGATCGTCAACAGCGTCGGTCAGGCGCTGGCGTCGCATCTCGATCTGGACGCGCTGATCGCGCAGCTCGGCGACCAGATGGTCTCGACGTTCGGGGCCGACCTCGTCTACGTGGCGCTGCACGACACGGAGACCGACCTCATCGAGTTCCCGTACTACTACGAAGGAGACCAGAAGGGGGCCCAGGCGCCGCTGCCGTTCGGCCAGGGCCTGACCTCGCGGATCCTTCAGACGCGCGAACCGCTGCTCCTCAACCAGGCAGCCCAGTTCGAGGCGATCGGGACCCGCGGGGTCGGCACCGCGGCAAGCTCGTACCTCGGTGTGCCGATCACGGTCGGCGACACAGCCATCGGCGTGATCAGCGTCCAGAGCCTCCACCAGGTCGGCCGGTTCGGGGAAGCGGATACCCGTCTACTGACAACGCTCGCCGCCAACGTCGGCGTCGCGATCCAGAACGCGCGGCTCTTCCGGGCCCAGGCGGAGGGCGAGCGGCAATACCGCCGCCTGGTCGAGGAGTTGCCCCTCGTCCTCTACACCGACAAGCCCGACGCATCGGGCACGGCGATCTACATCAGCCCGCAGGTCGAGACGATGTTCGGGTATCCGCAAGCGTCGTGGTTCGATCCGCCGTTCTTCGCCTCGATCGTCCACCCGGAGGACCGCGAGCGCGTCATGGAGCAGACCCAGTGGAACCTCGGCGGGCCCGATGCGACCCAGTCGTTCGAATACCGCGTCATCGCTGCCGACGGCCGGGTCGTGTGGGTCCATGACGACGTCTGGGTCGTCCGCGACGAAAGTGGAGCACCTCTCCACGTCCAGGGATTCATGATGGACGTGACCGAGCAGACGCTCGCCGCCGCGGAGATCCGTCGTCAGAAGCAGTACTTCGAATCCCTGGTCGAGATCAGCCCGGTCGCGGTCGTGACCATGGACCGGGGCGAGATCGTGTCGGGCTGGAACCCCGCCGCCACGCGGTTGTTCGGCTACGAACCCGACGAGGCGCTCGGTCGGCACATCGACGACCTCCTCTTCCCCGCTGAGCTTCGAGAGGAAGGACAGGCGGCCACTCGACTGGCGGCCGAGACCGGACGCGCCCAGCTCATCGGCCGGCGCTACCGCAAGGACGGCCAGCCGGTCGACGTCGAGATCGTCAGCGTGCCACTCGTCATCGACGACGAGCACACGGGGTACTACGCCATCTACCACGACATCAGCGAGCTCGAGGCTGCTCGCGCCGCCGCCGAGGACGCCAACCAGGCGAAGAGCACCTTCCTCGCGGCGATGAGCCATGAGATCCGGACGCCGATGAACGCGATCATCGGGATGAGCGGACTGCTGCTCGACACCCCGCTCAGCGATGAGCAGCGCGACTATGCCGAGACGATCACGACCTCGGGTGAGGCTCTCCTGACGATCATCAACGACATCCTCGACTTCTCGAAGATCGAGGCCGGCAAGATCGACCTCGAGGCCTCGCCGTTCGCGCTCGGCGCGTGCGTCGAGGGCGCGCTCGACATGATCGCCCCGCTCGCCGCGACGAAGGGCGTCGAGCTCGCCTATGCGATCGACTCCGACCTGCCTGCGGTGGTCATCGGGGACGGCGGCCGCCTCCGTCAGATCGTGCTCAACCTCCTCTCGAATGCAGCCAAGTTCACCGAGCGCGGCGAGATCGTCCTGCGGGTCGGCGGCCGACGGCTCGACACCGAGCTAGCTGGCGGACCCGGGCGCTGGGAGATCGCGATCGAGGTCCGGGACACCGGGATCGGGATCCCGGCGGAGCGGATGGACCGCCTGTTCCGGTCCTTCAGCCAGGGGGACCTGTCGATCTCGCGTCGCTACGGGGGCACCGGGCTCGGTTTGGCGATCAGCCGACGGCTGGCGGAGCTGATGGACGGCTCGCTCGTCGCGGAGAGCACCGGGATCGATGGCCAGGGCAGCCTGTTCCGCGTCGCGATCCGGGTGGATGCCGCGTCGGAGCTGGATCTCGCCCCGGATCGCGCGGGACCCCTCCCGGAGCTGGTCGGCCGGAAGGTCCTCGTGGTCGACGACAACGCGACCAACCGACAGATCCTCGTCGCACAGACCGGCCGCTGGGGGATCGACAGCCGCGACACGGCGTCGCCCCACGAGGCCCTCGGCTGGGTCGAGGGCGGCGAGACCTTCGATGTCGCCCTGCTCGACCTGAACATGCCCGAGCTCGACGGCTACACCCTCGCCGACCGGATCCATGCGAGCGCGAGCGGAGCTGCGACACCGATCGTCATCCTGTCGTCGGTCGGTAGCCGGGACCGCGACGCCCCGTCGGTCGCCGCGTTCCTGACCAAGCCGGTCAAGCCATCGGCGCTCCACGACACGCTGATGACGGTGCTGCACGGTGTCGACAAGGCCCCGGCGGTCCGTCTGTCCGAACGACCGACGGCCGATCCCGAGCTCGGCCGGCGCCATCCGCTCAAGATCCTCCTGGCCGAGGACAACGCCGTCAACCAGAAGCTGGCCATCCGGCTGCTCGCCCAGATGGGCTACGACGCGGATATCGCCGGGAATGGCCTCGAAGCGATCGCCGCGCTCGAACGGACGCCGTACGACGTGATCCTGATGGACGTCCAGATGCCCGAGCTCGACGGTCTCGGGGCGACCCGCCGGATCCGATCCGGCGTCGGCGACCGCCGCGATGTGCGGATCGTGGCGATGACGGCCAATGCCCTGGCAGGCGACCGCGAGGCGTGCCTCGAGGCGGGGATGAACGACTATGTCTCCAAGCCGATCCGCCCGGCCGAACTCGCCGCCGCCCTCGCCGCGACCCCGACCGCCAGCTCGTCCGGAGGAGCCACCGATGCCTGACCAGACCCTCGACGCAGGAGCCCTGAGCGTCCTGCTCGAGACGATCGGCGGCGATCGGATCTTCCTCGCGGAGCTCATCGAGACCTACCTCGTGGACAGCCCGGGGCTCCTCGCCACGCTGCGTGACGGCCTCGCATCGGACGACGCCCCTGTGGTCCGCCGCGCCGCGCATACCCTCAAGTCGACCAGCGCGACGTTCGGTGCGATGCGCCTCGCCGCGATCGCGCGAGAGGTCGAGATCGCCGCCGCCGACGACGATCTGACCGGGGTCGGCGAACGGATCGAGGCTGCCCAGGCGGAGTTCGACATCGTCGCTGGTCTGCTCCGCGCGGCCGCCGACGCGGGCGTCGCCTCGTGAGCAAGGGCTCGTGAGCGGAGCGACCGGGCGGATCCTGGTCGCCGACGACACCGCGCTCAATCGCTCGATCCTCCACCGCGCGCTCCGCGGCCAGGGCCACGACGTCGTGGAAGCGGAGAACGGACGGGTCGCGCTCGAGATCCTCCGCGCCGCCGGCGACCAGCCGATCGACGTCGTCCTGCTCGATATCGAGATGCCCGAGATGGATGGCTACGAGACGCTCCGCGCGATCAAGGCGGACCCCGACCTCCGGGACCTGCCGGTGATCGTGATCTCCGCGGTCGACGAGCTTGCCAGCGTCGTCCGCTGCATCGAGATGGGGGCGGCCGACTACCTGCCCAAACCGTTCGAGGGTGCGATCCTGCGGGCGCGGGTCGAGGCGTCGCTCACCGCCAAGCGTCTGCGCGACGCCGAGCGGGGCCTCCTCCAGACGATCGAGCGCCAGCGGACCGAGCTCGCCCGGTTCCTGTCCCCGCAGGTCGGAGCGCTCATCTCGAGTCCCGACGGCGAGGCCCTGCTGGCCGGGCACCGGCGTCCGGTGACGGCGGTCTTCTGCGACCTGCGCGGGTTCACGCCGTTCTCCGAAGCCGCCGAGCCGGAGGAGGTCCTCGGCGTCCTGCGCGACTACCACCGGGCGATGGGCGAGGAGATCGTCGCCAACGCGGGCACCCTCGAGCACTTCGCCGGTGACGGCATGCTCGTCTTCTTCAACGATCCCATCGAGCAACGCCGATCACGTCGCTCGCGCCGTCCGGATGGCGGTCGCGATGCGGCGACGGTTCGAGGCATTGCGCCCGGCGTGGCCCGAGCGCGGGCGGGCGCTCGGCTTCGGGGTGGGCATCGCCGAGGGCCACGCGACGATGGGCCGGATCGGGTTCGAGGGTCGCTACGACTACGCGGCGGTCGGGACGGTGGTCATCATGGCCTCGCGCCTGAGCAGCGACGCCGCCGCGGGCCAGATCCTGCTCAACCGACGCGCGTTCGCCGCGGTCCAGGACCTGGTCGAGGGGCGGTCGGTCGGCGATCTGAGTCTCAAGGGGTTCAGTCGACCCGTGCCGGTCTTCGAGGTGCTCGGCCTCCTGGATCCGGAGGCCACGGTCGGCTCCGCGTCGATCGCCGGTTGAGCACGGCGCCCGATCCGGCCGGGCGCCTCGCCGATCCTGAGCGCATCGACACCCTCAGGCTCAGCGGTCCGGGCGACGGGTGGCGTACGCTCACGCGGATGACCACGGAACGGCCGCCCGACGAGCGGCTGCACACGGAGGACCGGCCACGATGAGGCTCCAGGACAAGGTCGCGATCATCACCGGCGGCGGGAGCGGGATGGGTCGGACCGCCTCGTTGATCTTCGCCGGCCACGGGGCGAAGGTCGTCGTCGCCGAGTTCAGCGAAGCCGCCGGTCGGGAGACCGTCGGGTTGGTCGAGGCGGCCGGCGGGACCGCCTCGTTCGTCCGGGCCGACGTCTCGAGCGAGGTCGACGCCGAGTCGATGGTCGACCACGCCATCTCGACCTACGGCCGGCTCGACGTCCTGTACAACAACGCCGGGATCATGCCCGAAACGGACCACTCGGTGATCGACACCGAGGTGGCCGTCTGGGACCAGGTCATGGCGGTCAACGTCCGCGGGATCTTCCTCGGCTGCAAGTACGCCATCCCGCACATGGCCGAGCAGGGCTCCGGATCGATCATCAACATCGCGAGCTTCGTCGCCCTGGTCGGCTGCTCCGTCCCGCAGGATGCCTACACGGCGTCCAAGGGCGCGCTGCTCGCGCTGACTCGGAGCCTGGCGGTGCAGTTCGGGCCGAAGGGGATCCGGACCAATGCGATCTGTCCGGGCCCGATCGAGACCCCGATGCTGATGGACTGGCTGCTCAAGGACGAGGCCGCCAAGCAGCTCAGACTGGCGCGCAATCCCACCGGCCGGTTCGGCAGACCCGAGGAGATCGTCAACATGGCCGTCTACCTGGCCTCGGACGAGTCGCGCTTCACCAACGGAGCGCAGCTCGTGGTCGACGGCGGCATCAGCATCAACTACTTCTAGGGCGACCCGGAGTGACCGAATTCGCGATCGGCATCGACATCGGCGGGAGCGGGATCAAGGCCGGCGCCGTCGACCTGACGACCGGCGAGCTCGTCGGCGAGCGGCTTCGGATGGCGACCCCGATGCCGTCGACCCCACAGGCGGTCGTCGCCGCGTCCCGGCGTCTCGTGGCCCGGATCGCCCGGGCCGTGCCGCAGGTCGCGGATCCCGCGAGCGCCCCGGTCGGGATCGGGATCCCGTCGGTCGTCGTGGACGGGATCACGAAGTCGGCCGCGAACATCGATCCGGGCTGGGTCGACTACGCCGCGGCCTTCGAGTTCGGCCGCGCGCTCGGCCGGAGCGTCACTGTCGTGAACGACGCCGACGCGGCCGGCGTCGCCGAGATGCGCTTCGGAGCGGGGGTCGGCCAGCTCGGCTCGGTGTTCATGCTGACGCTCGGCACGGGCCTCGGGTCCGCGCTGTTCTCGGACGGCAGGCTCGTCCCGAACACCGAGCTCGGCCACATGGAGATCCGTGGTCGCGATGCCGAGCGCCGGTCCGCGTCGAGCGCGAGGGTCCGGCGCGGCCTGTCGTGGAAGGCCTGGGCCGCCGATCTCGACGAGCACCTCATCGCGATCGACCGGCTGTTCAGCCCCAGGCTGTTCATCCTCGGCGGCGGGGTCAGCAAGAACCCCGAGAAGTTCGTCCCCTTCCTGACCGTCACGGTCCCGATCGTCGCCGCCGAGCTGCGCAACGATGCTGGCATCGTCGGCGCCGCCATGTTCGCGGCGGAGCGTGCGGATGCGGCGCCGGCCAGCGCACCGGAGCCGTCGGTCGCGGAGGGGGCAGCGGAGCCGCCGGCCGCCGAGCGGACACCAGACCCGGCGACATGAGCGAACCGATCGTCGACCGGGTCGAGATCGCCGGGACCCCCACCGCGATCTGGTCGATCCTCGACGACCCGGCGGCGCTCGGCCGCGTCCTGCCGGGTTGCGAGTCGATCGAGCCCGACGGACCGGACCGCCTCCGTCTCGTCCTCGTCAGCAAACTGCCGATGATGACCGTCAGAACGGACGCCGTCGCGACGTTCAGCGAGCGCCGGCCGCCGACCCACCTCCGGCTCGAGCTCGACGGGACAGCCCGCCGTATCGGTGGGTCCATCCGCGTGGTGGTGCCGTTCGACCTCGAGCCCGTCGACGCGATCCGGACGCAGGTGACCTATTCGATCGACCTGACGGTCTCGGGGATGCTGGCGATGGCCGGGACCCGGGCGATCCGCGACGCGCTGCGGACCGAGATCGGCGCGCTCGTCCGGAACGTCGAACACGAGCTGGCCGCGCGCGAGGAGAACGGCGACCGCGGCTGACCCGACGGTCAGACGCGGGCGCGCAGCTGCTGGAGGGTCTCGGCGCTGCCCGACACGATGAGGCTCTCGCCGGCCACGACGGTCCGGTCGTCAGGCGGGTTGGGCACGTACTCGTTGGGATCGCGGACGATCGCCAGGAGGAAGATCCCGGCCTCGCGCAGCGCGCCCACCGTGACCCCTTCGAGCGGTCCGGCGGCGGCGACCTCGACCTCCTCCAGCGAGAACGCCAGCTCCCCGTGGGACAGGGCGGCGTCGATGAAATCGGCGACCCGCGGCCGGATCGCGAGCTCCGCGATGCGCCGGCCGGCCATCGAATAGGGCGACACGACGCGGTCCGCGCCGGCCTGGAGGAGCTTCCCCTCCGACCCTTCGGCATTGGCCCGCGCGACGATGAACAGGCCTGGGCTGATCGACCTCGACGACAGCGTCACGTAGACGTTGAGCGCATCCGAGTCGATCGAGGTGACGAGCCCGCGGGCACGCTCGACGCCGGCCCGCCGCAGGGTCTCGTCGTCGGTCGCGTCGCCGGCGATGACGAGGTGGCCGTCCGCCTGGGCGGTCGCAAGCGATTCCGCCCGGACGTCGATCACCACCACGCGCTGGCCCCCGTGGACGAGCTCGCGGGCGACCGTCGACCCGACGCGCCCGTAGCCGCACACCAGGTAGTGGTCGCGGATCTGATCCACCGCGCTCTGCATCAGCTTGGCCTCCCGCTTGCCGCTCGCGGCGTCGGCGACGATCGCCTCGGCCACCAGCCCGATCGTCCCGAAGATGATCCCGACCGCCGAGATCGCCAGCACCATCGTCCAGACCTGGCCCGCTTCATCGAGCGGATGGACCTCGCGGAACCCGACGGTGGTCAGCGTGATCACCGTCATGTACAGCGATTCCTCGACGGTCCAGCCCTCGAGCAATCCATAGCCGATCGTGCCGACGATGACGATCGCGCCGACGACGACGATCCACAGCGCGGTGCGGCGCGTCGCCACCGGCAGGCCGATCGCCCAGCCGGATCGGTGCTCGTTCGCTCGTGGCGGGGGCGCGGTCACGTCGTCGAGTGTAGCGACGGCCCGCATCCCCGGATGACCTCGGGGACGGGCGTATCATCGGGGCCTTCCACCCCGACCGGGGCGATCCGCCGCGCACGACCCGAGGATCCACTCATGACGACCGAGCCGCAGACCGAGCCACAGACCACCCCGGACCGGATCGTCGCCAGGATGGTCATCGGCGGCCAGTCGGTGGACGCCGCCGACGGCCAGACGTTCGAGGTGCTCGAGCCGGCGACCGGCCGGGTCATGGCGTCTGCGCCGCTCGGGGGCAAGGAGGATGTCGACCGGGCGGTCGCGGCGGCCCGCCGGGCATTCGACGACCCGAAGGGCTGGTCGTCGTGGTCCGCCAGCAAGCGCGGCCGGACGCTCGCCAAGTTCTCGGCGCTGGTCAAGGCCAATCTCGAGGACCTCGCCCGCCTCGAGAGCCGGAACGTCGGCAAGCCGATCAGCGGCGCCCGCGGCGAGGCCCTGGGGGCCAGCCTGGTGTTCGAGTACTACGCCGGGGCGGCGAACAAGGTCTTCGGCGAGACGATCCCGGTCAGCAAGCCCGGCCTCGACTTCACCCTGCGCGAACCGATCGGCGTGGTCGGCCTGATCGTCCCCTGGAACTTCCCGATGCTGATGGCCAGCTGGAAGCTCGGGCCGGCGCTGGCGGCCGGGAACACCTGCATCCTCAAGCCGGCCAGCTGGACGCCGCTCAGCACGATCCGGCTCGGCGAGCTCGCGCTCGAGGCGGGCTTCCCCGCCGGCGTGATCAACATCGTGACCGGTCCGGGAGGAACGGCGGGTGCGGCGATCGCGGGTCATGCCGGGATCGGCAAGGTCGCGTTCACCGGCGAGACGACGACCGGTCAGGAGATCATGCGGCTGGCCGCCAACAACGTGAAGAAGGTCAGCCTGGAGCTCGGCGGCAAGAGCCCCAACATCGTCTTCGCCGACGCGGACCTCGAGAAGTTCGCCCGCGAATCGCCGTACAGCGTGTTCGATAACTGCGGTCAGGACTGCTGTGCCCGGAGCCGGATCCTCGTCGAGCGTTCGGCCCACGATCGGGTCGTCGAGCTGTTCGTCGACGCGACCCGCAAGGTCAAGGTCGGCGATCCGTCGGAGGACGCGACCGAGGTCGGACCGATGGTCCACCCACGCCAGCGCGACCGGGTGATGGACTACATCGGGATCGGCCAGGACGAAGGTGCCGAGCTGCTCGTCGGCGGGACCGCCCCGGACGACCCCGACCTGGCGGCGGGCACCTACGTCATGCCGGCCGTCTTCGCCGGCGTGTCGAACGACATGCGGATCGCCCGCGAGGAGATCTTCGGCCCGGTCGTCTCGATCATCCCCTTCGATACGGAGGAGGAGGCCGTCCGTCTGGCCAACGCCACGCCGTACGGCCTGTCGGGCTCGATCTGGAGTCGCGACATCGGCCGCGCCCTGCGCACGGCCAAGGGCGTCCAAGCCGGCGTCCTGAGCGTGAACTCGAACAGCTCGGTCCACACCGAGGCGCCGTTCGGCGGCTACAAGATGTCCGGCATCGGGCGCGAGCTCGGGCTCCACGCCGTGGAGCTGTACACCGAGACCAAGAACGTGTTCGTGGACCTCGACTGACGAGGATCCGGCCGGGCGGCCCATGACGGACGAGGGATTGCCGACAGGACGAACGGCGCGGCAGACTGCCGCCCATGGATGACCGCCCGATCGCGAACGACCAGCCCGACCAGGCCCCGGAGCCGGACGACACCGAACCGACGATCGCCCGACGGCCGCCGACCGGGCGCCCGCTGTCGATCGACGTCATCTCGGGCATCCTGATCGTCGCCGGCGGCGCGCTCGAGGGTTATGCCGTCGCCCTCACCGCGAGCGACACGGCCGGCCGCCAGTACGCCCTCGCCTGGGCGCTCCTCGGGGCCGGGCTCGTCGTCACCGCGTGGGCGCTGCGGGGACGGCGCTGGTGGGGCGGGGCGGCCGCGATCGCGGTATCGGTCGTCGGCCTGTTCGCCGGGATGTATGGCGTCTACGGGGTGCTCGTCCTGACCAACTCCCCGACCGCCGATGGCGCCAACTGGGCGACGACCGTCGGGCTCATCGCGGTCGGGGCCGCCTCGATCGCCGTCATCGGACTGCTGTCCGGCGCGTGGCAATGGCTGACCGCCGCGACCCCGCGCCGGTCCACGTTCGTCGGTCCGTCACCGACCGCCTGACCCGCGCGGACCGAGCCCGTTGCGACCGGTCGTGCGGCGGCCGGTCAGCCCTCCCAGGCGCGCCAGGTCGGCGGCGGCCCCGGCGACAGGTCCGGACGGCGGCGAGCGAGCCAGTCGACGAGCGCGAAGTACGTCGTCTTGAACCCGATCCCATCCCACGGGATCGCCTCGGGCGCGAAGGTCTCGATGGCGGTCGCCTCACGGGTCGGGTGGGCCGTGCCACCGACGATCTGCGCCTCGAATACCACGACCACCACGGTCGCCTCCAGACGCGAGTACAGCCCGACGATCTCGCCCGGATCGACGAGCAGGCCCGTCTCCTCGAGCGTCTCGCGGATCGCGGCCTCGTGGACCGTCTCGTCGACCTCGAGGAAGCCACCCGGCTGGGCCCATGCACCGACCGCGGGCTCGATGCCGCGACGGATCAGGACGACGTCGCCTGCCGCGGTCACCGGCAGGGTCGTCGCGACGAGTCGCGGATTGACGTAGACGATGTGGCCGCAGCTGGGGCAGGCCAGTCGATCGCGATGCTCGCCCTCGAGCGGGCCGGAGACCAGCTCGGCACCGCACCTCGAGCAATGCTTGAGCGTGCCCGCGACCCACGCCGGTACCCCCGCCCCCGAGGCGATGTCGGTCGACCGTCCGTCTCGCCCGCGGCCGAGGTCGGTCATGCGCTGAGGACCGCCCACGTCGCGACCCCGAGCAGGACGAGCAGGACCAGCGTGGCCAGGAACCACGCCAGGCGGAACAGCCCCCGGCCGGGGTTCACCGGCATCCACGCCCACGCCGAGCGCCAGATGCGGAGGGCGGCGTCGGCCGTCGTCAGGAAGAGCACCGGCGCACCGATGACCACGCACAGCTTGACCAGCGGGCTGCCGAGCGAGACGCCGAGCTCGAGGGCCGTGATCGCGACCGCGCCGCAGATCAGCGCGACCACCGAGAGGCTGATGTAGTGCCGCTGGAGCGGCGTGGGCCTGAGCTCGGGAACGGACCGCGGCGGCAGGCCCTGGAGGCTGGGCGGAAGGACCGGCGCGCGAACGGCCTGTCGGTCGAGCACGGGCATCCCGGGCTCGTATCGCGGGTCGTCCATGGTCCCATCCTAGTCCGAGAGGTCGACCGGTGCGTGTCACGACCGGTCGATCGCGGACGTCACACGGTCGCTCCAGGTCGCACGACGGAGGGACGCCATGGACGGCAGCGGGTGGACTCGACGAGGTCGGTGGAGGATCGGGCTGGCGCTCGCGGCGTCGCTGCTGGCGGGCTGCACGGGGACCTCGTCCACCCCGGCGACGCCGAGCATCGCGGCGGCCGAGAGCCCGGCGGCCGTGTCCCAGGCGACGGCCACGGCGTCGCCGACCGCGACGCCGGCCGCCTCATCGACGGCGACCTCCGCCGTGCCGGCATCCGCGACGCCCGTCCCCAGCCCCTCGGCGTCGACCCTGATCGATGCGGCCGGGTGCCCCATCCCCCCCGTCGATCTCGCCACGACCAGGGATCTCGCGCGCGCCGGCAGAGCCGTCCGCTGCTTCGGGTCCGGATCGCTGACCTTCCGAGCCTATGTCCCCACGACCGAGGGGCTCGGTGGAACGAGCGCCTCGCGCATGACGCCGGCCTGGCTCGCCGATGACTGGACGGGCGTCATCCTCCAACCCGGGCCGCTCACGGAGCAGGATCAGGACGCCTGGCTGGTCGTCCGGGTCGCGCCGTCACTCGGTCGCTGCGCGATCACCGACGAAGGCGATCCGGCCTGCCCGTTCGGACCGCACCTCGACGGCTACGTGGTCGTGACCGGCCACTTCGAGGATCCGGCGGCCACGACCTGCAAGTCGGCGCCCTGGGCGGCGGGGCAGGATCCGGGACCGTCGAAGGCCAAGATGGTCGCCCGCTGTCGGGCGCGCTTCGTCGTCACGAAGGTCGAGGCCGGCTGACCTCGAGCTCAGACGCGGTTCGTCTCGTCGTCGAGCACGGCCTGGGTCTGGGCGGCCCGATAGGCCCGGACGCGCTCGGCGAGGGCGGCGTCCGACAAGGCGAGGATCTCGGCGGCGAGCAATGCCGCGTTCTCGGCGTTCCCGATGGCCACCGTGGCGACGGGCACGCCGCGTGGCATCTGGACGATCGACAGCAGCGAGTCGAGGCCGCCGAGGTGCTGGGTCGGGATCGGGACGCCGATGACCGGGAGCATGGTCTTCGCCGCGATCATCCCGGGAAGATGCGCCGCTCCGCCGGCACCGGCCACGATGACCCTGATGCCCCGGCCCGGAGCTTCCTCGGCGTAGCGGTAGAGCAGGTCCGGCGTGCGGTGGGCGGAAACGACCCGAAGCTCGTTCGGCACGCCGAGCTCGGCGAGCAGGGCGGCCGCGGCCTCGAGGATGGGGAAGTCGGAGCGACTGCCGCCGACGATTCCGACAAGGACGCCCGATCGGGTCGCCACCGCTACTGACCCTGCGCCTTGGTGAAGCCGTCCTGGCCGGCGAAGACGTGGAGCTTCTCGATGTGCGTCCAGCCCGGGTGCCGGGCGGCGACGCGCGCCTGGAGCTCGAGCAGCTCGGCGTCGACGGCGTCGCCGCGATCACGCGTGACGAAGCGTGCTCGGAGCAGGCCGACGTCGTCGGGCGACAGGCCGGTCGACGGATAGACCTTCGTCCCGCGGCTCGAGATCATCTCGAGCTCGAACGCCGTCCCTCCGGCGATCCGCTCGAGGTCGGGCCCCAGGACCTCGGACCGGAGCTCGGTCGCGATGAACATGTCCATCCCGATCGTCCGCCGGTCGATGCCGGCGTAGTGGGCGGCGGAGTAGTCCCAGCCCGGCAGCGCTGTCGGCGGCGAGCCCGCCGGTCGCGCCCGCCGACCGCCGCGCGACGGTCGGCTGCCCAGCGCCGCGATGACGGCATCGGTGAACCCGGACGTCGACGCGGCGTGCTCGACGTCACCGCCGGCCTGGCGGGCGAGGTCCTGGGTCACCGCATCACCGCTCTCGAGCGTAGCCAGGACGGCGTCCTCGACGCGGTCGGCCGCCTTCACCTCGCCCAGGTGGCGGAGCATCATCACCGCGCTGAGGATGAGCGCCGTCGGATTGATCACGTCCTTGCCGGCGTACTTCGGCGCGGACCCGTGGACGGCCTCGAAGATCGCGACGCCGTCGCCGTAGTTGCCCGAGGACGCGAACCCGAGCCCGCCGACGAGCCCGCTGGCGAGGTCGCTGATGATGTCGCCGTTGAGGTTGGTCGTCACGATGATGTCGAACTGGGCGGGCGCCTTGGCGAGCTGATGGGCGACGTTGTCGATGATCAGGTGCTCCGCGACGATCTCCGGATACTCCGGCGCCAGCTCCTCGAAGACGCCTTTGAACAGCCCCTCGGTCAGCTTCATGATGTTGGCCTTGGTCGCGCAGGTGACCTTCTGCCGGCCCTCGCGGCGAGCCAGCTCGAAGGCGTAGCGGATGATCTTCTCGGACCCCTTCCGGCTGATGATCTTCAGGCACTGGCCCACGTCCGGCGTCTGCATGTGCTCGATGCCGGCATATAGGTCCTCGACGTTCTCGCGGACGATGATCAGGTCGACGCCCTCGCCCGCGTAGCGGGTCGGGACGCCCGGCAGCTCGCGCGCCGGCCGGACGTTGGCGTACGTCTCGAACAGCTTGCGGAGCGTGACGTTGGCGCTCTTCTCGCCGAACCCGACCGGCGTCTCGAGCGGCCCCTTGAGGACCACCCGGGTCCGCTCGATCGACGCCCGGGTGGCCGCCGGGACGCCGCTGGTGTCGCCCCGCTTGAACACCTCGAGACCGGCCTCGGCCTCCTCCCAGTCGATCCGCACGCCCTCGGCTTCGATGATCCGGACCGCCGAGCGCACGACTTCGGGTCCGACCCCGTCGCCGGGGATCACGGTCACCTGATGGGCCTGGGACATCGACGGGGTCTCCTCGGGGCGGGTCGGTCGCTGCCGGCCGATTCTAGTGCCTCGGACCCGATGGACCGCGGGCCCGCCGACGCGAGGATCGGCGCGGCCTCAGGCGGTCGCGTCGGTCGACCGCACCTCGACTGCGTTGCCCACCGTCCCGAGGGCCGGCCACTCGGCCGCCATGGCGGTCGCCGCATCGATCGACTCGGCCTCCACCACGATGAACCCGCCGAGCAGCTCCTTGGTCTCGATGAACGGCCCGTCGGTCGTCGTGTGGCCGTGTCGGAGTCGCTTGATCGTCCTCGTCTGCGCGGGCCCACCGAGCTCCTCGCCGCCGACGACCTGCGATCGATGACGGCGGAACCAGTCGCGGTGGAGCTCGACGTACGAATCACGTTCTGCCGGGGTCATCGCCTCCCACTCGGCGACGCCCGTCTCGCCGACCCAGGTGAAGATCACGAAGCGCATGTCCGGGTCCTCCTTCGCAAGGATGACGAACGGGTCGGGTCGGACTCGACTATCTCGGCGAGCCGCCCATCATCGCCAGGAGGGTCTGCACTGTCCGGAGGTTGCGGGCCGTCGCCCTGACCGCGAGGCGCCGCTCGAGGTTCGGAGCCAGGACGCTCCGTCCGACCCCGTTCGGGAGGTCGAGGTAGGCGACCCGCCCGACGACCCAGACCTGCTCGGGCGCGGCATCGACGGCCGCGAGTGATCGGATCGCATCCGCCGAGGGCGGCGTGGAAAGGAAGGCGACGATGGCGCGCTTCGGGTCGGTGACCGGGAACGGGATCCCGGCCAGCGTCCGTTCGAGGTCCTCGCGACCCCGGACCATCACGTCCACGTCGAGACCGAGCCGGGCCTTGAGCGCGTCGTGGATCCCCGTCGCCAGGCGCGCCTCGGCCGTGAGGTCGTCAGTCGCCGCGACCTCATCGGTCGCCTCGCCACCGGCCATCGCCTCGGCCGCGAACACGACGTTGCCGCTCTGGATATAGGTGGCGACGTCGTCGTGGCCGAGCGACGTGACGATCTCGCGCAGGTCGGCCATGCGGATCCGAGCGTTGCCGCCCACGTTGACCCCACGCAGGAGCGCGACGTACGGCGCCCGTTCAGCCATCGAGCCAGCGCAGCCGCTCCCGGGCGGCCTTGGCGCGCGACAGCGCCTCGTCGGGCGTCGCGGCGCCGGCCACCGTGACGTGGCCCATCTTCCGACGCTCGAAGACGCGTCGCTTGTCGTAGACGTGGAGGTGGACGAGCGGGTCGGCGAGGGCGTCTTCGGCGCCGACCAGCCGGGCGTCCCGCAGCGGGCCCGTGCCCAGGAGATTGACCATCGCGGTTGGTCCCTGCGCGGCCGGGGATCCGAGCGGCAGCCCGCAGATCGCCCGGATGTGCTGCTCGAACTGGCTCGTGGCCGCACCCTCGATCGTCCAGTGACCGCTGTTGTGGACTCGCGGCGCGAGCTCGTTGACGGCGATCGACCCGTCGCGAAGCAGGAACAGCTCGACCGTCAGCGTGCCCACCACGTCGAGCTCCATCGCGATCCGGACGGCCAGCTCGGTCGCCTCGTCGGCGACGGCACCGGTGACCGGGGGCGGCGCCGGTGCGATCGATTCGACGAGGATGCCGAGGTCGTGCCGGTTCGCCGCGAGGGGGAACGGCACCGCGCGGCCTGCCAGATCCCGGCCGACGACCACCGAGAACTCGCCGGCGAAGTCGAGCTCCGGCTCGAGCAGCAGCCCGACCCGTTCGGCGACCGGCCCGAGCGCCGCCCAGGCCGCGTCGATGCCCTCCGGCTCGTCCGGCCCGGCGATCCGGACCTGGCTCCGGCCGTCGTAGCCGCCGATCGCGGCCTTGAGTCGAAGTGGGTAGCCGAGGGCGAGCGCACCGGCGCGCAGATCTTCCAGCGTGCGGACCTCGCGCCACGGGGCGGTCGGCGCGTCGATCGACTCGAGGAAGCGGCGCTCGGCGAGGCGGTGCTGGGTCGTCCGCAGCGCGAACGCGCCCGGACGGACGGGCAGCTCGGCGTCGAGCGCATCGACCAGGGCCGCCGAGACGTGCTCGAGCTCGTAGGTCACCACCGCGCAACCGCGGGCCAGCTCGAGGCCGGCGTCGATGTCGTCGTAGGGAGCCTGGACGAGTCGATCCGCGATCGCCGCCGCCGGACAGGCGGGGTCCGGGTCGAGGATCGCCACGCGATAGCCGAGCGCCCGGGCGGCCGAGCCGAGCATCCGGCCGAGCTGCCCGCCGCCGAGGATCCCGATCGTGGCGCCGATCGGTACCGGCGGCTCGGCCGCCGCGTGGTCGCCCAGGACGCTCCGGATGAACGCGGTCTTGGCCATCGAGTAGCGCAGGCCGCTGGTGATCCCGGCGTCGACGATCTCGCGCTTGAGCGCGGCGTAACGCTCGACGAGCTCGGCATCGCTGCGGAGGGCGTCGCGGAAGACGATCTGACGGGACCACTCGGCGGGGTCGGGGATGACGTGGAGGTGGATCTGGCGCGGCGTATCGTCGCCGTCGCCCGGTGCCAGTCCGCCGAGGACGAGCGGCCGCGTGGGTGGGAAGGCATTCGCGTTGTCCTGCGGCTGGAACCCGAGCTCGAGCAGCAGCTCGGTGATGGCCGGCACATGGACGGGGTCCGACGGGTGGATCCCGAGGTCGACCACGCCCTTGCCGGCGAGCCCGGGGACCGCGGTGCTGCCGAGGTGCTCGACGACGAGGTTGGTCCGACGCTCGGCCACGAGCTCCGCGACCCTGCGAGCGACGATCGCGCATCCCGGGTCCGGCGGACGGACGGCCAGCGGCAGTCGCGGGTACGGTCCGATCGGTGACTCCGGCACGGGTCGAGTGTATCCTCGGCCGACCATGCGCAGACTGATCGGCCGGCGCGTCCTCGAGGTGGACGTCGGCTAACTGACCGACCTGATGGCCCGCTTCGAGCGGGTCGAGATCGACGTGGGGACCGGCGATGGAGGAGCGGTCATCCGGACCGCCGCCCGACGGCCGTCGACCCTCGTCATCGGGCTCGACGCGGTGGCCGGCGCGATGACCGACGCCTCCCGGCGCTCGGCGCGGCCCGCAACGCGCGGAGGCATCGCCAACGCCCTGTTCTGCATCGCCGCCATCGAGGCGCCACCGCCCGAGCTCGTCGGGCGCGGCGACCTCGTCACGGTGCGGTTCCCGTGGGGATCGCTCCTCCTTGGCGTGCTCGGCGTCGACCCCGCCGCGCGGGCGGGGCTGGCATCCCTGGTCGCTCCTTCCGGGGCCATCGAGGCGCTCGTCTCCGTCGAGGATCGGGACGGACTCGCCCGACATCCTTCGTGCGATGGACCACCGGACCCGGCTCGCCGAGGCCTGGCGTGCCGAGGGGTTCGTCGTCCACGACCTCCGACTCGCCGACGAGGCAGAGGTGGTCGCGTCGGCCTCGACGTGGGCGCGACGGCTCGGCGCGACGTCTCGGGAGCGCCGCCGGGTCGTCCGCCTCCGCCTGTCACGGCTCCCGTAGGATGGGCGGATGACGGGCCACCCGCGGCCGGCGGCGTCGCGGCCGGCGACGACCGGCGGAGGGCCGCTCCCGGACCGGCCGCCATTCGTCCTTCGGGCCAGGGTGCTCACGCCACTGACCGGAGGCGGGACCGGCTACCTCCGTGACGGCGCGCTTGCGGTCGACGAGGCGGGCCGGATCGCGGCCGTGACGGACTGGGAGGCCTGGACAGGCGCCTCGATGACGGCGGGCCCGCGGTCGGAGGCGGAGGCGCACCCGGCGGTCGTCGTGGACCTTCGTCCGCTTGTCGTGCTCCCCGGCCTGGTCGATCTCCATGTCCATCTGCCGCAGCTGCCGAATGCCGGCGTGGGCGCGGGGCTCGATCTCCTGACCTGGCTCGGGCGCTACATCTTCCCGCTCGAGGCCGAGTTCGACGCGGCCACGGCCGAGCGCGTCGCGCCAGCGGCCTTCAGGGCGATGGCCGCCGCCGGGACGACGACCGCGATGATGTACGGCGCCGTGTTCGAGCCGAGCCTCGACGTGGCGTTCCAGGCAGCCGAGACGCACGGCATCCGGGCGATCATCGGCAAGGTCATGATGGACCGGCTGACCTACGACGACCGGCTGCCCGCCGACCGGATCCTCGACGTCAGCCTGCGGCAGTCTGCCGACCTGTGCGCCCGCTGGCACGGTCGCGACGACGGACGCCTGCAGTACGCGTTCACGCCGCGGTTCGCCGTCTCCTGCACGATCGACATGCTCCGCGAGTCGGCCGCCCTCGCCCGGCAGACCGGGGCGTACTGGCAGACGCACCTGTCCGAGGACGTCCACGAGATCCGCGAGGTCGCCCGCCTGTTCCCCGACGCGATCGACTATGTCGACGTGTACGACCAGGCCGGCGGCCTCGGGCCGCGGACGCTGCTGGCGCACGCCATCCACCTGTCGGACCGCGAGATCGCGCGGATCGCGGAGACCGACACGGCGATCGCCCACTGCCCGGCCTCGAACCTGTTCCTCGCGTCTGGTGCGATGCCGCTGGCTCGCTATCGGGCGGCCGGGATCCGGGTCGGGCTGGGCTCCGACGTCGCGGCCGGGCCCGAGCTGTCGCTGTTCGCCAACATGCGTGCCGGGGCGTACGTCATGAACGGGCTCCGGGTGCTGGAGGGCGACGGGGCGCCCGCTCCGCTCCTCCCGAGCGAATGGCTCCGGATGGGGACGCTCGCCGGCGCCCGGGCCCTCGGGCTCGACGAACGGATCGGATCGCTCGAGGTCGGCAAGGAGGCGGACCTGATCGCAGTCGATCCGGGGCTGGTCGCCCCGATCCCCGGCATCGACTCGGACGATCCCGACGAGATCGTGTCGCGGTTCGCGTTCCGGCCCCATCCGGCGATGGTCCGGGCGGCGTGGGTCCGCGGCCGGAGGCTCGACGGACCTCCGGGCGTCGAGGCTCGCGCCGGATGACGGCCGGCCGATGACCGACCGACCGGTCGACCTCCTGATCGTCGGGGGCACGATCGTCGACGGCAGCGGGGCGCCCGGGTTCCCGGGGGCGATCGCCGTGACCGGCGACACGATCCGGGTGCTGCCCGGTCCGGCGGCCGGTCCCGGCCGCGCAGGCACGACGGACGCCGGCGGCTCGGACGCCCACCCGCCGGCGGCACGCACGATCGACGCGACCGGCCATGTCGTGGCACCGGGGTTCATCGACCTCCACAGCCACGGCGGCCTGGTGATCCTCGCCGAGCCGCGCCACGAGCCGAAGGTCCGCCAGGGCGTCACGACCGAGGTCATCGGCGTGGACGGCAATGCCTATGCCCCGTTCCGGACCCAGGACGACCTCGACGACTTCCTGACCCTCAACGCCGGTCTCGACGGGCGTCCGGACCTCGCCTACGACTGGCGGACCGTCGCGGACTATCTCGCCCGGTACGACGGCAAGGTCGCGACCAACATCGCCTATCTCGTCGGCAACTCCGCCCTGCGGATCGCGGCGGTCGGCTGGGACGACGTCGCCCCGACGACGGCCCAGATGGCCGACCAGCGGGCCCTCCTCCGGGAGGGGCTCGAGGACGGCGCCTTCGGCCTGTCGTCCGGGCTCGATTACCCGCCCGGCGCGTATGCCACGACCGGCGAGCTGGCCGATCTGCTGGCGGAGGCCGCCCGGCTCGGCGGCTTCTATCACACCCACGTCCGCTACCCGCTCGGCGACGGGTTCCTCGACCCGTTCCGGGAGGCGATCGACATCGGGCGGCGCGGCGGCGGACCCGTCCACATCACCCACTTCTACCATCGGGCCACGTTCCCGGGATCCCCCGAGGACATGCTCCGACTCGTCGACGAGGCCCGGGACGAGGGCCTGGACGTGAGCTTCGACCTGTACCCGTACGAGTGGGCGAGCACCCGTCTCCTGATCATGCTCCCGACGTGGATCCAGGCCGGCGGCGTGGCTCGCCTCAGGGAGCGGCTGGCCGATCGGGCGATCCGGGCGCGGATCCGCGATGAGCTCACGGCCCGCGGCCGGCTCTTCGCCGGCGTCGGGGCCTGGGCGGACCTTCGGCTCGGCCACTTCCGACGGCCGGAGCATGCGCGCTGGGAGGGCCGCACGCTGGCCGACTACCTGGCCGAGACCGGGCAGGACCCGGTCGACGGGATCTGCGACCTCCTCCTGGCCGAGGATCTCGGCGTCAACCAGGTCTCGCCCGGTCCGCATCGCGGCGGGATCCCGCCGTTCCTCGTCCACGACCGGTCGATGATCGGGACCGACAGCGTGCTGATCGGGACGATGCCGTCGCCACGGACCTACGGCTCGTTCCCGCGGATCCTGGGCGAGTTCGTCCGCGAGGAGCGGCTGCTCAGCCTGGAGGCGGCGGTCCGGAAGATGACCGGCGCGGCTGCGGCGCGGCTCGGGCTGACCGACCGCGGGCTCCTCGTCGACGGGCTCAAGGCCGATATCGTCGTGTTCGATCCGGCCGCGGTCCGGTCGCTGGCGACCTACGACGACCCGCGCCGGTTCCCGGCCGGCATCCCCTACGTCATCGTCAACGGCCGGCCGGTCATCGACGGTGGCGAGCACACGGGAGCGCTGCCCGGCCGCGCGCTCCGACGTGGCCGATCGGTCTGAGTCGGGCGGGACGGACGGTGCGATGATCGTCGCGATGCGCCAGGGACATCGTCTGCCGATCGCGCGCCCCTCGATGATCCCCGACGGGCCCGACGGGAGCGCCTCCCGTCGCACTCGGGCGGACGCCCGGTGACCGTCGCGACCCGTCATGGCCGGGCGGTCGGGACGCCGCTCCGGCGCGAAGGGCCGGCCAAGCTGACCGGCACGGCCCTCTACACCGACGACCTCGTCTTCCCCGGCGCGTGGTACGGGACGACGATCCGCTCGACCGAGCCTCGGGCCCGGCTGGTCGCGATCGATCTCGATCCGGGGTTCGACTGGTCCCGGGTGGCGCTCGTGACCGCCGACGGCATCCCCGGCGCCAACGTCGTGGCGAGCATCGCCGCCGATCAGCCGATCCTCGTCCCGATCGGTGGCGAGATCCGCCACCAGGCGGAGCCGGTCGCACTCATCGCGGCCGCCGATCGCGAGACCCTCCGCGCGGCGCGGGCCCGGGTGATCGCTCCGGATGGAGCCGCTGCCGCCCGTCTTCGACCCGCTCGCCTCGACGGTCGAGTTCGCTCACTACGACCTGGCGAAGGGCGACGTGGAGGCCGGCCTGGCCGCCGCGGACCTCGTCGTGGAGGGCACCTACCGGGTCGGCCACCAGGAACAGCTGTACATCGAGAACAACGCGATGATCGCGCTGCCGCGAGCCGATGGCGGGGTCGTCGTCCACGGCAGCCTGCAGTGCCCGTACTACGTCCACAAGGCGCTCCGGCTCGGGCTCGACCTCGATGGCGATCAGGCCCAGGTCGTCCAGGCCGAGACCGGCGGCGGGTTCGGCGGCAAGGAGGAGTACCCGTCGATGATCGGGCTCCACGCCGCCCTGCTGGCGCTCCGGACCGGGCGACCGGTCCGGATGATCTACGACCGCCACGAGGACCTGGCGGCCACCACGAAGCGCCACCCGGCCATCGTCACCCACCGGACCGGCGTCATGCGCGACGGCCGGATCGTCGCCCAGGACATCGACCTGGTGATGGACGGCGGGGCGTACACCACGCTCACGCCGGTCGTCCTGTCGCGAGCGACGATCCATGCCGGCGGACCGTACGAGGTCCCGAACGTCCGGATCCGTGGACGGGCGGTCATGACCAATACGCCACCGAACGGCGCATTCCGCGGGTTCGGTGCGCCCCAGTCCGAGTTCGCCGCGGAGACCCAGCTGAACCGCGTGGCCGAGGCGATCCGGATGAGCCCGCTCGAGCTCCGGCGGCGGAACGTCTACCGGCTGGGCGGGATCACGCCGACGCAGCAGGTCCTCCGAAGCGGGGTGGCCGGCGAGGAGGTGCTCGAGCGAGCCGCCGAGGCATCCGAGTTCGACCGGGTCCGGATCCGGACGGCCGAGTCCCGCGCCGCCCGGTCGGCCCGGGACCGGACCGCGCGCGGGATCGGGCTCGCGCTGGCCTGGCACGGGGCAGGCTTCACCGGTTCGGGCGAGGCCAAGATGGGCTCCCTGGTCAGCGTCGAGCTGTCGGGCGCCGGCGTCGTCCGGATCCTGACCGCCTCGACCGAGATGGGCCAGGGGACGAAGACGATCTTCCCCCAGCTCGTCGCGGCCGAGCTCGGCCTGCCGATCGAGGCGGTCGAGATGGCGCCGCAGGACACCGCGGTGGTCCCGGACTCGGGGCCGACCGTGGCGTCGCGAACGGCGATGGTCGTCGGCGGGATGACGATCCAGGCCGCCCGGCGCCTCCGCGAGGAGGTCGAGGCGCGGACTGGCCGGCCGTTCGCCGCGAGCTACCGGGAGGACGCCGCCGACCATGGGGCGACGCGGATCGACCAGGCCTTCGAGCCCTATCCGGGCGTCGGCTTCGACGACGCCACATACACCGGCGACGCGTACCCGGCGTTCGGCTGGGCAGCTGCGGTCGCCGAGGTCGAGGTCGATCTCGACACCTTCGAGGTCGCGGTCCGATCGATCGTGGCGGTCGACGACGTCGGGCGGGTGATCCACCCGGTGCTGTGTGAGGGGCAGGTCGAAGGCGGGACGCTGCAGGCCGTCGGGTACGCCACGATCGAGGAGATCAAGCTGCTCGACGGGCGCTACCTGAACGACCGGCTCCAGACCTACCTCATCCCGACCGCGCTCGACGCGCCGCGTCTCGAGACGATCCTCGTCGAGTCGCCGTTCGGCGACGTCCCGCACGGCGCCAAGGGGGTCGGCGAGCTGCCGATGGATGTCGGCGCCCCCGCGGTCGTCGCCGCGATCCACGATGCGACCGGCGCCTGGATCCACGACCTGCCGGCGACCCCGGAGCGGCTGATGGCCGCGCTCGTCGGGATCGACGCCCCGGGACCGCCCGGGATCTCGACGGTATCGCCGCCTCGGACCGCCGACGAGGGCCCCGGACGATGAGCTACCACGTGACGGTCAACGGGACCGCGACCGAGGTCGCCGTTCCCGGGATGCGTCGGCTGCTCGACGTCCTCCGCGAGGACCTCGGGTTGACCGGATCGAAGGAAGGCTGCGGCGAGGGCGAATGCGGCGCCTGCACGGTCCTGATCGATGGCGTCGTCGCGGTCAGCTGCCTCGTCCCCGTCTGCCAGGTCGATGGAGGGGCGATCACGACCGTCGAGGGGCTCGCACCGCCCGGCGGTGCCCTGGGCGTCCTTCAGCAGGCCTTCCTCGAGACCGGTGGCGCCCAGTGCGGCATCTGCACGCCGGGGATGCTCCTGTCCGGCCAGGCCTTCCTCGACTCGGGAGCCGAGCCCACCGACGAGGCGATCCGCGAGGCGATCGCCGGGAACCTGTGCCGCTGCACGGGCTACACCAAGATCGTCGAGGCCATCGCGCTGGCGGCCGCCAGCGGCGACCGGCTCGGAGCCTGACGATGCCGATCGAGCCGCCCGTGGTCTCGCCGGTCTCGCTCGCGGAGGCCTACGCGATCGCGGCCGGGGCCGCGCACCGACCGCTGGCCGGCGGCACGGACCTGCTGGTCCAGATCACCGGCGGGATCGGCCCCCCGCCCGACCGGGTCCTCGACCTGTGGCGGCTCGACGAGCTGCGTGGGATCGTCGTGCGGGATGGCGCACTCGAGCTCGGGGCACTGACGACGTTCTCCGAGATCCGGGCGTCCGCGGCGTGTCGGGAGCACGCACCCGCCCTCGTCGACGCGGCGGCCACCATCGGCGCCGCCCAGATCCAGAACCGCGGCACGCTCGGTGGCAACGTCATGAACGCGTCGCCCGCCGGGGACAGCCTGCCGGTCCTGCTCGCCCTCGATGCCGAGCTCGTCGCGGGCGGCGAGGCGGGCGAGCGCACGATCCCGGCGGCCGCCTTCTGGCCCGCCTATCGGCGGACCGCTATCCGGCCCGACGAGCTCCTCGTCCGGATCCGGCTGCCGCTGGTCGCCGATCGTCGCCAGCGCTTCCGCAAGGTCGGGACGCGACGGGCGCAGGCGATCTCGAAGGTCGTCGTCGCCCTGACCTGGCGGAGCGAACCGGTGTCCGACGTCTGGCGCGATGTCCGCCTGGCGTTCGGTTCGGTCGCGGCGACGCCGATCCGCGCGGCCGCCGCCGAAGCGGCCCTCGAGGGCGAGCGGCCGACCGAGTCGACCGCGGAGCGCGCCGTCGCCGCCCTGGTCGACGAGCTCCGCCCGATCGATGACGTCCGATCGACCGCGGCGTATCGTCGGGCGGTCGCCGGGCGGGTCCTCCGGCGGCTCGTCCGCGACGAAGGTGGCTGGTAGCGATCGTGCCGAAGGGAGTGACGTGATCGAGCTCGGGCCCAATCGATACGGCAAGTCCGCCATCCGCCTGGTCAAGATCGTCCGCGGGCCCGATCGCAACCGGATCCGGGACCTGACCGTCGCGATCGCCCTCGAGGGCGACTTCGCGGCCGTCCATACCGATGGCGACAATGCCAACGTCGTCGCCACGGACACGATGAAGAACACGGTCCATGCCTTCGCGCCGGAGCATCTCAGCGGACCGATCGAGGCATTCGCGACGGTCCTCGCCAGGCACTTCGCCTCGATGCCGCAGGTCGAGCGCGCGACCGTGTCGATCCGCGAGCATCGCTGGGCGCCGATCCCGACCGACGCCGGCCCGTCGGCGGACGCGTTCCTCCGCACGGGTGACTTCACCAGGACCGCGTCGCTGGCCGCGACGGCCGGCGGGGGCCTGGTCGTCGAGGCGGGCGTGGAGGACCTGACCGTGATGAAGACGGCCCGATCCGCCTTCCGCGGATTCCCGCGCGACGCGTTGACGACGCTGCCCGACAGCGACGATCGGATCATGGCCACCAAGGTCACCGCGACGTGGCGCTACGGGCCGGCCGATCTCGACTGGGATGCGGTCCATGACGGCGTCCTCGGGACCATGCTCGACGTCCTGGCGGAGCATGCCAGCCTGTCCGTCCAGCACTCGATCTGGGTCATCGGCCGGGCGATGCTCGAGCGTCATGCCGCCCTCGCCGAGGTCCGGATGGTGCTGCCGAACCTCCATCACTGGCTGGTGGACCTCCGCCCGTTCGGGATGGACAACCCCGACGAGATCTTCACCGCGACGACGGAGCCGCACGGTCTGATCGAGGCGACCGTCCGCCGGTCGGCCGACCGATGACGGGAGATCTCCCGCCCGGCGTCGAGATCGTCGGCCCGCCCGTGCCCGGAGCGGAGGACGTCCTGACCGCGTCGGCCCTGGCGATCGTCGCCGACCTCCAGCGGCGGTTCGGGCCCGCGCGCGACGAGATCCTCGCGGCGCGGGCCGTGCGCGACGAGGCGCTCGCCCTCGGCACACGCCCCGACTTCCTGCCGGAGACCGCCGACGTCCGAGCCGCCGACTGGCGGGTGGCGTCGGCTCCGCCCGCGCTGGACGATCGGCGGGTCGAGATCACCGGGCCGGCCGAGCCGAAGATGATGATCAATGCTCTGAATTCGGGCGCCCGGGTGTTCATGGCGGATCTCGAGGACGCGCTCAGCCCGACCTGGGCGAACGTGGTCGGTGGCCAGGCCGCGCTCCGCGCCGCGGTCCGTGGCACGCTCGAGCTGCGGACGCCCGACAAGCACTATCGGCTCGCCGAGCGGACCGCGACGCTCGTCGTCCGGCCGCGCGGCTGGCACCTCGTCGAACGCCATGTCCTGGTCGACGGAGCACCGGTGTCGGCGAGCCTGTTCGACGCCGGCATGTTCCTCGCCCACAACGGCGTGGAAGCCGTGGGGCGCGGCTCCGGGCCGTTCCTCTACCTGGCCAAGCTCGAAGGACACCGCGAGGCGCGGCTCTGGAACGACGTGTTCGTCGCGGGTCAGGCGGCTGTCGGGATCCCGCACGGGTCGATCCGGGCCACCGTCCTGATCGAGACGATCCTCGCGGCGTTCGAGATGGACGAGATCCTGTACGAGCTGCGCGACCACGCGGCCGGATTGAACGCGGGCCGCTGGGACTACATCTTCAGCATCATCAAGAAGTTCCGGGACCGGCCCGAGTTCGTCCTGCCCGACCGCGGCCGGGTCACGATGGCGGTCCCGTTCATGCGGGCGTACACCCAGCTGCTCGTGCGGACCTGCCACCGACGCGACGCCCACGCGATCGGTGGGATGTCGGCGTTCATCCCGAACCGACGCCAACCGGAGGTCACGGCGAACGCGCTCGCGCGGGTCCGCGAGGACAAGGTGCGCGAGGCCGGTGACGGCTTCGATGGGACCTGGGTGGCCCATCCCGACCTCGTCCCGGTGGCGGCCGAGGTGTTCGATGGCGTCCTCGGCGACCGACCCGACCAGAAGGCGCGGCTCCGTGAGGACGTCCGGGTCACGCCGGCCGAGCTCCTCGACGTGGCCATCCCCGGCGGAGCGGTCACCGAGGCGGGGGTCCGCCAGGACGTCAGCGTCGGGCTGCGGTATCTCGATGCCTGGCTGCGCGGCAACGGCGCCGCGGCGATCGACGACCTGATGGAGGACGCCGCGACCGCCGAGATCAGTCGCTCCCAGCTGTGGCAGTGGCGGCGGCATCGGACGACGCTCGTCGACGGCCGGCGGATGTCGGCCGAGCTGTACGCCGCGATCCGGGACGAGGAGCTCGCTCGTCACGGCGGTCGTGCGGCGGGCCGCCTCGGGGACGCCGCCGACCTGCTCGACCGGCTTGTTCTCGACGACGCGTTCGCGGAGTTCCTGACCCTCGACGCCTACGACCTGCTCGACTGAGCCGGCGCCGCGCCGAGGAACGGGCCGGTCGAGCGGGCCGCCGGGGTCGGTCAGCCCACGGGGTCGAGCGAGCGCTCGACGAACCGCCCGTGACCGCGACGACCGACGAACGAGCCATCGCGGACGACGAATGCGCCCCGGACGATCGTCGAACGGACCTCGCCCGTCACGGCCCAGCCCTCGTACGGCGTGTAGTCGCTCGTGTGGTGGAGGTCGACGGCGCGGAGCGTCCGCCGGGCGGCGGGATCGAACAGCACCAGGTCCGCGTCGCGGCCCGGTTCGATGGCGCCCTTCGTCCGGAGCCCGAACAGGCGAGCCGGCGTGCCGGACAGCAGGTCGACCATCCGCTCGAGCCCGATCCTGCCCCGGGCGACCCCCTCCGAGTAGACCAGGCTGAGCAGCGTCTCGATGCCAGGTCCGCCGTTCGAGATCCGGTCGAACGACTCGCGCCAGGACCGCTTCTCGACCGCGACGCGGTCGGGCACATGGTCTGTCGCCACGAGCGCGAGATCACCTGCGGCGAGGCCCTCCCACAGCGCCGCGGGTTGGCCCGGACCGCGGAGCGGTGGCGAGATCACGTATCGCGCGGCATCCTCGGGCGGGAGGTCGTAGCGCTCATCGGTCAGCGTCAGGTAGTGCGGGCAGGTCTCCGCGTGGACCGGGAGTCCCTCGGCGCGCGCGGCGCGGACGTGGGCGAGCGCCTCGGCGCACGACAGGTGGACGACGTACAGCGGCGCTCGAGCCGCACGTGCGAGCCCGATCGCCCGGGCGGTCGCGTCGGCCTCGACGAACGGCGGTCTGGAGCTGGCGTGGAAGCGCGGAGCGGTCTCGCCGGCCGCGAGGTGCCGGGCCGTCCGCTCCTCGAGCGCCAGCCGGTCCTCGCAATGGACCTCCAGCATCCCGCCGTGCCGGCCGGCGGCGGCGAGCGCCCCGGACAGCGTGGCATCGTCGACGCCGAAGTCGTAGACCATGAACGCCTTGAACGTCGGGACGCCGGCGGCGATGGCGTCCGGCAGGTCGCCGACCGGGTCGTCCTGGGCGGACGTGATGACCAGGCTGAGCGCGACGTCGACCGCCGAATCGGAGGCCGTCGCCGCTCGCCACTCGCGCATCCCGCCGAGGAGGCTCCGTCCGGCCGTCGCGGACGTGCCCGTCCCGGGGTTGTTGAACGACAGGAACGTCGTCGTCCCGCCGAAGGCCGCCGCCACCGAGTCCTGGAAGAAGCGGTCCGGCTCGGCATCGCTGGCGACCCGCGTGTGGGTGTGGACATCGATGACGCCCGGCAGCACCAGCAGCCCGGTCGCGTCGACGACCTCGCGCGCCGTGGCCGTCATCGCGCCGAGGTCGGCCTCGACCGCGGAGATCGTCCCGCCGTCGACGGCCACGTCCGCCCGCGACGAGCCCGCCGCGGTCACCACCGTCCCGCCGCGGACGAGCAGGTCGGTCACCCCGTCTCGACGATCTCGATCGACTGGGCCCCGTCCCACAACGCCCGCCGGCCGACCTCGCGCAGGCGTTCGTCCCAACCGTCGTCGGGCAGGATCGTCGCGAAGTGGTTGGCCGCCAGCTGGCCCACCTTCGAGCTCGTCGTGCACGCGCCGTAGGGGAAGAAGATCTCGCATTCGCTGATGCCGCCGGGGTAGATCGCCAGCTGCCCGGGCGCCGGGTGCGAGGTGTGGTTCTCGTAGTCGATCCCAGGCCGGAAGTCGCCCAGCGGGATCCAGGTCGACTCGCCGCTCCAGCGGCAATGGATGATCCGCCCCCGGATCGGGAGCATCGAGCGGATCGCCTCGATCGTGCGCGGCGCGGCCGGCTCCCACCGGGCGCTAAAGTGGAGGTCGCCACCGACTCGGATCGACAGGTCGCTCATCGCCGGAGGATACGTGACCGGGCCTCGTCCGACCATCTCGACCCACATCCTGGACACGGGGACCGGGGCTCCGGCGGAGGGCGTCCCGGTCCGGCTGTGGCGGTCCGAGCCGCCCGGGTCGGCGGAGCTCCTGACCGAGCTCAGGACGGATGCGGACGGCCGGATCCGGGACCTCCTCGCCGGTGCGCGGCTCATCGTCGGCCGCTACCGCCTCGAGTTCGGGCTCGACGACGGCGGGTTCTTCACGGGCCTGTCCGTCGATGTCGCGATCGACGACCCCGAGCGGAGCTACCACGTCCCCCTCCTGCGGGCGCCGTTCGGGCTATCGACGTATCGCGGGTCGTAGGAGGGTGCCGTCGGCCGGCCGATCGGTCGCCGAGATCGACGCCCTGCCGCCGGACGAGTGCGTCACGGCGCTCGCGCCGCTGTTCGAGGGCGCTCCGCGCTTCCTCGCTCGCCTCTGCGCGGCGCGACCGTTGACCGACGCCGGGCAGCTGTTCGACGCCGCGCGCCGGATCGCCCGGACGATGCCGGCCGACGAGCAGGTCGAGCTCATCGACGCGCATCCGCGGCTCGGGGCTCCGCAGGGGTCGGTCTCGGCCGCCTCGTTCGTGGAACAGGGCTACGACCGAGCGGCGGCCGAGGGAGCGGCGACGGCCGAGAGCGCCCGACTGGCCGCCGAGCTCGAGCGCCTGAACGCCGCCTATGAGGCCCGGTTCGGCTTCCGGTATTGCGTCTTCGTCGCCGGGCGATCGCGAGCCGCGCTGGTGCCCGAGTTCGAGGCGGCGCTGTCCGCCGATCCCGCCACCGAGCGGGCGCGCGCGCTGGACGCGGTCGTCGACATCGCGGAGGATCGCTGGCGAACCCGGAGCGGCGACTGACCAGTGGGCCGGCTCGGCGCGACATGACGCGGCCGGCGGTCGGCTCGGCTAGCATCGGTCGATGACCGCGCCGGCCGCCATCCTCATCGACTGCGACACCGGGATCGATGACAGCCTGGCCCTGTTCTACGCCGTCGCCTCGGCCGACGCGGAGATCGTCGCCGTGACCTGCTGTACCGGGAACGTCGAAGCCGATCAGGTCGCGGCGAACACCCTGGCGATCCTCGAGCTGGCCGGACGGACGGACATCGAGGTCGCGGTCGGGCGGAAGGTCCCGCTCGTCCGCCCGGTCGAGGTGACCCCCGAGACCCACGGACCGCAGGGTCTGGGGTATGCCACGCTCCCGCCGCCCAGCCGCCCGGTCAGCGAACGGCATGCCGCGGACGTCATCGTCGATCACGCTCGGAGCCGACCGGGCGAGCTGACCCTGGTCACCCTCGGCCCGATGACGAACCTGGCCGTCGCGCTCGAGCGCGAACCCGAGCTCCCGCGACTCCTCCGACGGCTCGTGTTCATGGGCGGTGCCTTCCGGGTCCCCGGCAACACCACGCCGACGACCGAGTGGAACATCCATTGCGATCCTGAGGCGGCCAGGATCGTCTTCCAAGCGTTCGCGTCCGCCCCGATGCTCCCGCTCGGGCTCGGCCTGGACGTCACCGAGAAGGCGACGGTCCTGCCCGATCACGTGGTCCAGCTCGCCCGGCGTGCCGGCAGCCGCCCGGACGATTCGATCGCCCTCGGTGCCGGAGAGCATCCGTTGGTCGCCACCAGGAGCGTCGCCGGCAACCCGATCGTCCGATGCATCGCCGATTCGCTCCGGTTCTACATGGAGTTCCACGCCCGCTACGACGGGTTCTACGGCGCCTTCATCCACGACCCGCTCGCGCTGGCCGCGGCCCTCGATCCGAGCCTGGTCACGACCCAGGCGGTCCACGTCGATGTCGATACCGCCGGCGGGCCGGCCGACGGCCAGACGATCGCCGACTGGCGCCACCTGACCGGCCGGGCGGCGAACGTCGATGTGGCGGTCGACGCGGACGCCGAGAGGTTCCTCCGTCGCTTCATCGAGCGCGTGGGCGGGCTCGCGGAGCGACGTGGCGCGGGGCTGGCGGAGAGCCACCCCGACGTGGCACTCTGACGCCCGAGGGAGTCGTCGTTCGAGATCCGTGGGTCTCGGGCGACCGAAGGGTTCGAGGAGGATCCGACTGATGAGCTTGTCCTGGCTGACGGTCTGTGCCGAGGGTCAGACGACGGACTGCATCCCGACGATCCAGCTGGCGTACCTCGCCGGGATCGTGGTCGCGGTCATCCTCCTGGCGATCGTGGCCGTCCGGTCGCGCGACTTCTCCACCGCGACGCTGGCCCTGATCCCGGTCGCCATCGCGATCAACCTCGCCGTCGGGTCGCTGATCGTGACGCTCCGCCTGCCGATCTACCTGGACTCGATCGGGACGGTGCTCGTCGGGGCCCTTGCCGGGCCCTGGGCCGGCGCCCTGACCGGCATCCTCTCGAACCTCATCTGGTCGCTTCTGCCCGTGCCCGGCGGGGCCGGTCCCGTCGCGGCGTTCTTCGCTCCCGTGGCAGGCGTCATCGGGTTGATGGCCGGCTTCTGGGCGGCTCGCGGTGTGTTCAACCTGCGGACCGACGACGCGCGGGTCGGCGGCTTCCTCGCCCTCGCCGCGGGCATCGTCGGCGCGGCGATCTCCTTCCTGGTCATCCAGGCCACGGTCGGGATCCCACAGCTCGGCGCGGACGCCACGGCGGACGACCAGAACCGGTTCGTCCTCACCGGGATCGTCATCATCGTCATCGCGATCGCCGTCGCCTGGGTCAGCCGGCGGACCGTCTTCTCGTTCCGCGCCGACGACCCGCGGATCCGGACCTACCTGACCGGCGCGACGGCTGTGTTCGCCTTCGCCCTCGTGTTCGCCCTGGCGCGCCTGTTGTTCGGGCCGACCGGCTGGTTCTCCACGATCAACGGCTCGGACCCGACGTTCCTGGGCGGGCTCAACCTGAGCAGCCTCGCGCTGAACGACCCGCTCGGCCTGATCGTCGAGGCGGGGATCGCGCTGCTCGTCGCGGCGGGTGCCGTGGCCTGGGCGCGGCGCGGCGACAACGCCCGCTTCTTCCCGGTCTGGATCGGCGGCCTGACGACGGGGCTGGTCGCCGCGGCCATCTCCGCGCCGATCGCGGCCGGCGTCTTCGGCGGCGTCACGGGCGGCGGGACCGACGCGCTCATCGCGCTGTTCCGGACGCTGGGACTGGGCGTCTTCCAGTCCGCGTTCGCCCAGGGCCTGACGAGCGATCCCCTCGACAAGACGATCAGCTACACCGTCGTCTTCCTGATCCTCGGCGCGTTGCCGCTCACCGTCAGGTCGATGTTCAGCCGCGGTGAGGCGACCATCGCCGACTAGGCGAACACCCGGGCAGCACTCAGCACGAGGCACGATGTCCACCGCGACCGGGTACTACCAGGCCGGCGACAGCTGGCTGCATCGGCGCAATCCGATGACCAAGCTGCTCGGCGTGATGCTGGCCCTGCTGGCGACGTTCATCCTCCCGCCGTTCGTCCTGCCGATCATCGCCGTGATCATCGTCGCCATCGCCGCGTCGACCGGGCTCGGCCGGCAGATCGTCCGGGCCCTGCGCATCCCGGCGCTGCTGCTGGCCTCGATCGTCGTGGTGAATGCGCTGTTCTTTCCCGGTGCGACGGACCGGCTGGTCAGCCTCGGTCCACTGTCGATCACGCGTGAGGGTCTCAGCTTCGGCCTGATCTCCGCCGGGCGGGTCCTGGTGTCGTTCCTCGTCCTGGTGACGTTCCTGTTCACGACCCTGGCAGACGACCTGCTCGAGTCGCTCGTCTCGCGCGGCGCGAGCCACCGGATCGCGTTCGTCGTCCTGTCGGCGGTCCAGATGGTCCCCCGGATGCAGGAACGGGCCGGTTCCATCCTCGACGCCCAACAGGCCCGCGGCCTCGTCGTCAGCGGCTCGATCCGCCAGCGGGCGAGGGCGCTCGTGCCGCTGATCGGCCCCGTCCTGCTCGGCTCGCTCATCGACGTGCGCGAGCGGACGTTCGCCCTCGAGGCCCGCGGCTTCGGCGCGCGACCCGGCCGGAGTGCGTATCGGATCGTGGCCGACCCGCCGGCGGACCGCTGGCTGCGGTTGGCGATCGTGCTCGGGATCGTCGGCGTCGTCGTGCTGGCGCTGTCGGGCGCGCTGACCGGTCGGGCGCGTTGACCACGTGACCGGGGAAGGCCGGCCCTCCCTCACGCTCGAGGATGTCTCCGTTCGCTACCCGGGTCGGCGCGAGCCGGCGCTGCAGGGCATCGACCTGACGGTCGCGCCGGGCGAGCGGCTGGGCGTCGCCGGGCGGACGGGTGCCGGGAAGTCCACCCTGGCGCTCGTGGCCGCCGGATTCGTCCCGCGCGTCGTCCGGGCGAAGCTGACCGGCACTGCATCGCTCGGCGATCTATCGCTCACCGGGACCACCGCGGGCCCGCTGCTCGGCCGGACCGGGATCGTCTTCTCGACGCCGGCCAACCAGCTGTCCGCGTCGAAGCTGACGGTCCGCGAGGAGCTGGCGTTCGGCCTCGAGAACCTGGGGGTCCCACGCGACGAGATGGACGGCCGCATCGACGCCATCCTGGCGCGGCTCGAGATCGGGCATCTCGCCGACCGCGAGCCGTTCGCCCTGTCGGGCGGGGAGCAGCAGCGGGTCGCGATCGCCAGCATCGTGGCGATGGGAACCTCGGTCCTCGTCCTCGACGAGCCGACCGCCCAGCTCGATCCCGTCGGGACGGCCACCGTCGGGCGCCTCCTGGCCGAGCTGGCCGCCGACGGGACGACGATCCTGTGCGCCGAGCACGATCCGACGATCCTCGGCGGCGTCGACCGCTGCCTCGTCCTCGAGGCGGGGGCAGCCGTGGCGGTCGATCGTCCCGGACGCGCGCTCGGGGGAGCGACGCTGGACCCGATCGGCCTGCTGCCGCCGACGCTCGTGCGGCTGGCCGAAGCTGCGGGCGTCGACCCCGCGCATGCGTTCGATGAGGCGGCCGTGGCCGCCGGGCTGGGGGCGGCCCGGCACTCCCTCGCCGCGCTCGATCCGGCGAGCTGGACCCCGGCCGGCCCGACCCCCGCCTGGCAGCCCCGCGAGGGCGGCCGTCGCGTCCGGATCGTGGTCGACGAGCTCACCCACCGCTACCCGACCGGGGTCGAGGCGCTGCGTGGGGTCTCGCTGACGATCGATCCCGGCGAGGCGGTGGCGATCGTCGGACAGAACGGGTCGGGCAAGACGACGCTGGTCAAGCATCTCGACGGGCTGCTCCGCCCGACCGGTGGGCGGATCCTCCTCGACGGCGAGGACACATCGACGGTGCCGGTCCACACCCTGGCCGCGACGATCGGGTTCGTGTTCCAGAACCCCGACGACCAGCTGTTCGACCGGAGCGTCGCCCGGGAGGTGTCCTTCGGGCCGCGCAACCTCGGCCGGTCGACCGACGAGGTGGCCCGGGCCGTGACCGACGGGCTCGCGGCGGTGGGGCTCGAAACCGCGCGGACGACGAACCCGTACGACCTCGACCTGTCACTCCGGAAGCTGGTCGCGCTCGCCAGCGTGCTGGCCATGGATCCGGCCGCGCTCGTCCTCGACGAACCGACCACCGGCCAGGATGGACCGGGCGTCCGGCGGGTCGGAGCGATCGTCGATGGATGGGTCGCGTCCGGACGGACGGCCGTCGCGATCACCCACGACATGGAGTTCGCCGCGGAGCACTTCCGGCGGATCGTGGTCATGCGCGGTGGCCTGGTCGTGGCCGACGGCACCCCGGCCGAGGTCTTCGCGCCGGGCAACGTCGACCTGCTGGCGAGCGCCGGTCTCGAGCCTCCGCCGTCGGCGCGGATCGGGGCGCGGCTGGGGCTGGGGTCGACGCCCACCGTCAGGGCGCTCCTGTCGGTCCTCAGGTCGTGAGCGCAACCTCGAAGACGTCGCCGCCGACGATCCGCCAGGCACGAACCCCGGGCAGGCCCGTGATCGGATCGGCCTCGGTCTCGGCGAGCGACACGAGCACGTACAGCGCATCCGGATAGAACGCCAATCCGACGTCCGTGGGCGATGGCCGGGCCGGCGACCGGACGTGCGAGTGGACGATCGCCCAGAACGCCTCGTCGCCGTCGTCGGCCTCGAGCGTCAGCCGGAGCAGGTCGGCCGAGTCGATCTCGTAGCGCAGCGGCGACGCCGCGGCGTTCCGGGTCGGGGCGAATCGGAGGGCCCGGCCGCCCTCGGCGGCCCCGGCGGTCCCGATCACGATGCCGCACGCCTCGTTCGGATACTCGGCCCGAGCGTGGGCCACGATCGCGCTGCGCACGGCAGCCGGGAGCGCCACCTCACGAGGCCCGGGATGACCGTCGGTCACCACCAGTTCACGCCTCCCTCGAGATCGCCCTCCATCTCGTCGAGGTCGCGGGAGTACGCGCCAGCCGACAGATACTTCCAGCCACCGTCGGGCAACAGCGCGACGATCGTGCCCCGCTCCATCGAGGCGGCCACCCGGCCAGCCGCGACCAGGACGGCGCCACTCGACGGCCCGGCGAAGACCCCCTCGCGGGCGACGAGCTCGCGCAGGGACGCGACCGCATCACGGTTCGACACCAGGAACTTCCCGTCGAGCAGGCCGGGGTCGAAGATCTCCGGCACGAACCCCTCGTCGAGCGAGCGCAGACCCTGGACCGCGTCACCGGGGAGCGGCTCGGCCGCGAAGATCCGCACGTCGGGCTTCGCCCGTCGGAAGAAGCGCGCGACGCCCATCAGGGTGCCCCCCGTCCCGAGCCCCGCCACGAAGACGTCGACCTCGGGGCAGTCCTCCAGGATCTCCGGTCCGGTCGTCTCCTCGTGGACCCGGGGGTTGGCCTCGTTGCCGTACTGGTAGGGCATCACGTAGCGCGGGTCGCCGGCGGCGAGCTCGCGGGCGAGGGCGATCGCCCCGTTCGACCCGAGCGCTCCGGGCGAGTCGATGACCTCGGCTCCGAACAGGGCGGCCATCTGGCGCCGCTCGGTGGTGATGTTGTCCGGCATCACCAGCGTGACCCGATAGCCCTTGCGGCGGCCGATCATCGCCAGGGCGATCCCGGTGTTGCCCGACGTCGGCTCGAGGATCACCGAGTCCTGCCCGAGCCGACCCGACCGCTCGAGATCCTCGATCAGCGCCTTGGCGACGCGGTCCTTGACCGAGCCGGTCGGGTTGGCCATCTCCAGCTTGGCGAACAGCCGGACCGCCGGATTCGGTGACATCCGGGGGATCTCGACCAGCGGGGTGTGGCCGATGGCATCGACGATGCTGGGGTAGACGCTCACGCGCCCCCGGCCATCGCGGGCAGGATGACCAGCTCGTCCCGCGGATCGACCGGCGTCGCGACGCCGTCGAGGTAGCGGACGTCCTGGCCGTCCAGGTAGACGTTGACGAAGCGGTTCAGCTCACCGTCGGCGCCGAACAGCTGGTCGCGCAATCCGGGATGCGCCGCGACGAGCCCGTCGAGGAGCTCGCCGACGGTCGCCCCCGTCACGTCGACCTGCTTCGCCCCGCCGACGTTCGCCCGCAGGACGGGCGGGATCCGAACAGCGCTCACGAAGCCCCGCCGAGCACGCCCAGACCGGGCCCGTCGAGCGTGAACGTCCCGTCGCCGACCCCGGCGACCGCCATGGGGCGACCCGCGGCGCGGGCCTCGACGGCCGCATCGGAGCAGGTCGGGCAGGCCGGATCGCGACGCAGCTTGAGCTCGTTGAACGAGGCGTCGAGGGCGTCGAACAGGAGCAGACGGCCGGCGAGCGTATCGCCGATCCCGAGGAGCAGCTTGATCGTCTCGTTCGCCTGGAGCAGGCCCATGATCCCGGGAACCACGCCCAGGACGCCGGCCACCGAGCATCCCGGGCGCCAGCTCCGGTGGCGGCGGGGTCGGATAGAGGCAGCGATAGCACGGTCCGTCGAATGGCTTGAACACCGTGAGCTGCCCCTCGAACCGGAAGACACTGGCGTGGACGACCGGGATCCCGGCCACGACCGCCGCATCGTTGAGCAGGTAGCGCGTCTCGAAGGTGTCGGTCCCGTCGACGATCACGTCGTAGCCCGCGATCAGCCGTTCGACGTTGTCGGCGACGAGCATCTCCTCGTGAGCGACCACCTTGACGTCCGGGTTGAGCCCCTGGATGGTCAGGCGGGCCGATTTCGACCTTCTTCTCGCCGATCCGCGCGTTGGTGTGGATGACCTGGCGCTGGAGGTTCGACAGGTCGACGACATCGAAGTCGACGATGCCGATGGTCCCGACGCCCGCGGCCGCGAGGTAGAGCATCGCCGGCGAGCCAAGTCCACCGGCGCCGATGAACAGGACCTTGGACTCGAGCAGGCGGGTCTGGCCCTGGATCCCGACCTCGGGGATGAGCAGGTGGCGGCTGTAGCGCTGCTTCTGCTCGGCCGTCAGGACCGGCGGGATGGTCCAGTCGAGGCCCTTGGTCTTCCAGCCCTGGAACCCGCTCTTCATCGAGGTCAGGTCGGTGTAGCCCATCTCGCGCAGCGTCTGGGCGGCGAACAGCGAACGGACGCCACCGGCGCAGTACAGGACGACCGGCCGATCCCGATCCGGGACCGCCCCCTCGATGTCCTGCTCGAGGTAGCTCTTGCTGATGTGGATCGCACCGGGGATGTGGCCCTGCTCCCACTCGGAGGTTTCGCGGACGTCGACGAGGACGGCCTCGCCGCGACCGCGCAGGGCGTCGACCTCGAGCGGGTCCGCCTCGTGGATGGTCGCGCGAGCTTCGCGGAGGAGATCGGCGTAGGACTTCGGCATGTGGTTCAGGGCTCCGGATCGGGGCTGCCGTCGGTCGGCAGAAGAAGAGGGACGGGGAGGTCGGGGAGGGTGCCGGTCAAGCCGGCCGACGACACGCGCATCGGACGCCCGTGCGACCGCGGATCATGCCGGCTTCTCCGCCGCGACCGCCGCCTGGGCGGTCGGATGGTCGAGGTCGGCGAGGGCCGCGTCGAGCGTCTCGAGGCTGAGCATCGCGCACTTGAGGCGCGCCGGGCTGATGTCGATGCCGAGCAGGTCGAGCAGCTCGTCCGCCCGGTAGGCGGCGGCCGCCTCGACCGACATGCCCTTGACCTCGTCGGTCAGGAGGCTCGCGCTCGCCTGGCTGATCGCGCACCCACGTCCCGTGAACGCGACCTCGGCCACCTTGCCGTCGCGGATCCCGAGCTGCATCGTGATCCGATCCCCGCACAGCGGGTTCGATCCCTCGTGCGAGGTGGTTGCGTCGTCCAGCACCCCGAAGTTGTGGGGTTGCCGGTAGTGCTCGAGGATGTAGTCGCGATACAGGTCGTCCATGGCCGAGACCGAGTGTACCGCCTCGGCTCAATTCCGACCAGCCGGGTCGGATATGCGCTGGTCGTCAGGGCGCGTCGGACCCATGTTCCAGCGACCGCCGCGCGTCAGCCTCGGAAGATGCGCTCCACCTCGACCAGGCCGGCGGACAGGGCGTCGATGTCGGCGGTCGTCGAGAAGACGCTGAAGCTCGCTCGGGCCGTCGCCGCCAGGTCGAGCCGCTCGTGGAGCGGCATCGTGCAGTGGTGACCCGCTCGGACGGCGACCCCGAACCGATCGAGGATCTGCGCCACGTCGTGCGGATGGATGTCCGGCAGGTTGAACGGGATGACGCCGCCGCGGAGATCGGGATCGAGCGGGCCGTACAGCTCGATGTCCGGAACGGCGCGCGGCAGGGCATCGAGCGCATAGACCACCAGGTCGCGTTCGTGCGCCCTCACGGCATCCATCCCGAGCGCGGTCAGGTAGTCGGCGGCGACCCCCAGGCCGATCGCATCGCCGACGGCCGGGGTACCCGCCTCGAACTTCCAAGGGATGTCGTTCCAGTCGCTCCGCCGGAGATGGACCTCGCGGATCATCTCGCCGCCGGCCAGGAACGGCGGCATCGCCTCGAGCAGCTCGCGCCGCGCCCAGAGCGCGCCGGAGCCCATCGGGGCGAGCATCTTGTGGCCGCTGAACGCATAGAAGTCGACGCCGAGCGCCTCGATGTCGACCGGCACATGCGGGACCGCCTGGGCGCCGTCGACCAGGACGAGCGCGCCGGCGGCGTGCGCCATGTCGGCGATCTGGCGGACCGGGTTGATCGTGCCCAGGGTGTTCGACACATGCGTGAACGCGACCAGCTTGGGCTTGAGCCGGAGCAGGACCTCGAGGACGTCCAGACGGAGGATCCCGTCGTCGGTGATCGGGATGAACTCCAGGTCGCCATCCTTCTCCTGGACGAGGAGCTGCCACGGGACGAGGTTGGCGTGGTGTTCCATCTCGGTCAGGACGATCGCGTCGCCACGGCCGATGTTCCGCCGGCCCCAGCTGTAGGCGACCAGGTTGATCGCCTCGGTGGCGTTCCGGGTGAACACGATCTCATGGGGGTCGGCGACACCGATGAACCTGGCGGTCCGGGCCCGGGCGTCCTCGTAGGCGGCGGTCGCGCGCTCGCCGATCTCGTAGATCCCGCGATGGACGTTCGCGTTGTACTCGCGGTAGTACGTGTCCATCGCCTCGAGGACCACCCGCGGCTTCTGGCTGCTGGACGCCGAGTCAAGGTAGACCAGCGGCCGGCCGGAGTGGGTCGGCGCCGACAGGATCGGGAAGTCCGCCCGGAGCGCAGCCGGATCGAATCTCGGCGCAGCCGGCGCGCGCCCGACCGGGCGGCCGTCGATGGCGCGATCGGAGGTCAGGGCCACGGCTAGCCGGCGACCTCGGCGGGCTCCGCCGGGACGAGGAGCGCCTCGTCGGGGACGTCCGTCTCGTAGCCCTCCTCGCGCAGGATCGGGCCATATCCCTCGTCCTCGAGCCGGAGCGCGAGGTCCTTGCCGCCGGTCTTGACGATCCGGCCGAGGGCCAGGACGTGGACGACATCGGGGGTGATGTAGTTCAGCAGCCGCTGGTAGTGGGTGATCAGCAGGACGCCCATGTCCGGATTGAGCATCGCGTTGACGCCTTCGGCGACGATCCGCAGGGCATCGATGTCGAGGCCGGAATTGGTCTCGTCGAGGATCGCCATCTTCGGCTCGAGGACGGCCATCTGGAGCATCTCGAGACGCTTCTTCTCACCGCCGGAGAACCCATCGTTGACGTACCGGCTGGCGAACGCCTCGTCGATCTTGAGGAGGCCCATCTTCTCCCGCATCAGCCGGCGGAACTGGCCCATGTTCAGGCCGCCGCCCTTGACCAGGTCGGTCGGGTCGATGTTCGGGTCCTTGTCGACGCCCTGGAGCTTCGCGTTGAGGGCCGATCGGATGAAGCTGGCGACGCTCAACCCGGGGATCGCGGTGGGGTACTGGAAGGCCAGGAACATGCCCAGCCGCGAGCGCTTGTCCGGCGACAGTTTGAGCACGTTGCGACCCTGCCACGTGACGGACCCGCCGGTCACGACATACGCGGGATGGCCCATCAGGGCGTAGGCGAGCGTCGTCTTGCCCGAGCCGTTGGGCCCCATGATCGCGTGGACCTCGCCGGGACTGACGGTCAGGTCGATGCCCTTGAGGATGTCGCGCTCCGGGTCGGCGAGCGGGGCGACGCGGAGGTCGCGGATGACGAGGTCGGTGTCGCTGGTCACGGGTGATCGGGCTCCTGGTCGCTGGTCCGTCGCGGCGCCGTTCAGACGCCGAGCGGTTCGGGGGCGGTGGGGGTCCGGGTCGCGGGCTGGGGGTCGACCAGACCGGTCCGTTGTGGGACGAGGTCGGCCAGGGTCATCCCGTCGAGGGTGCCGCTTATCGCGTCTCGGATGCGCACCCAGAGGAGGTTGACCGAGCAGCGGGCGGTCCGATCGCAGGCGTGCTGGTGGTCGGGCGCCTCGTCCTCGCTGGCACAGATCATCGGGGCGATCGGTCCTTCGAGGGCTCGCAGGATCTCGGCCATCCCGATCGCCTCGGGGGCGCGAGCGAGCTCGTAGCCGCCGTGCGCACCGCGCGTCGAGACGACGAGTCCGGCATCCCGCAGGCTCATCACCAGCTGCTCGAGATACGGCCGCGGAAGGGCTTCTTCCGTCGCGATCTCGGCCAGGCTGGCCGGGCCGGCGCCATAGTGACGTCCGAGCTGGACCATCAGGCGCACGCCGTATTCGCCCTTCGTCGAGAAGGACACGGCGCCGCTGCCATGGAATTGGGTCCGGGTGCTCAGGGGTCGGGTCCTCGAATTCCGAGTGATTCCGTCGGGATTAGTCTACGCGCGGACGGCCGGGAGCGTCAACGAAGGCACGGGCAGTCGATGGAACGGTCCGACGCTGCGGGCTACCCCTGAGAGGCATAGGCGCGATCTTCGGTTGATTCGGCCGGTCGGCGCACGATCGGTGTCCGACGTCGGACGCGTGATCACGACCGGCCGCTGCGCCGATCGAGTCCGTCGAGGATGAGATCGAGTCCGAACGCGAACTCGTAGTCGTCGTCGCAGCCACCGATGCCGCCTTCGTGGCTGGCCGCCATCGCGATCGCGCCGATGTTCGGAAAGACGCTCGCGAGCTGGGCCGCATACGCTGCGGCCACCTCCGGGTCCGGCACGCCCGAATCGTCGTACAGATCCTGGCTGAATCCCAGGACGCGGCTGCCCAGGACATGCATCGCGTGATGGCTGAGGTCGACCGAGAACGCGTTGAGCAAGATCCCCGTCACCGCCTCCATATACCGCAAGGTCGCCGGCCCTGGCGTGGTCCGTGTCTCGATGATGCGAGCCGCCCACCTGTGGCGGAGCATCACGCTCCGGGCGGCAAGGACCTGTCGGCGGAGCGTCGTCCTCCAGTCGGGACCTTCGAGATCGATCGGGATCTCGCCGACCACGACATCGACCATGCCGTCGAGGAGATCATCCTTTCCGCGGATGTGGGTGTAGAGCGACATCGCCTCGATGCCGAGATCCTGCCCCAGCCTGCGCATGCTGACCGAGTCGAGACCGTCCCGATCGGCAAGGTAGACGGCCGCCTGCAGCACGCGGGTCCGGTTCAACGGGGTCCGACGCCCATCGACGGCGCTGCTCATAAGACGTCTCTTGACACCCTTACATCGTATGGACTACCTTACGCCATACGGACGGGTCCTTACGTCGTATGGGCGCCGAGCGTATCACACCGAGGAGACCTGCGATGACGAACCGACCCGGCGTTTCGATCGGGGCCGAGGCGATCCCCGAGGACCACCCGCGCTCACCACGAATGCCACCACGTTGGTTTGTGCGGACGGCCTGGGTCCTGCATCGCGCGTTGTACCGAGCCACGGGCGGCCGGCGTGGATTGTGGCCGCCGAAGGCGGGCAAATGGGGGACGATGCGTTTGGTCACCGTCGGACGCCGGTCCGGCAAGGAGCGTGAAGCGATCGTCGCCTACTTCGAGGACGGCCCCGATATCGTGACGATGGCGATGAACGGCTGGGCCGAGGGTGAGCCGGCCTGGTGGCTCAACCTTCTCGATCACCCCCACGCCAAGATCGAACTCAAGGGCGAGGGCCGGATGCGGGAGGTCCGGGGCCGCCGGGCGGCGGGCGCTGAACGCGACCGTCTTTGGGAATCTTGGCGCTCGTATACGAAGGGCCTCGACGGCTACGCAACCCGGCGGTCGACGGAAACGGCGGTCGTCGTCCTCGAACCGCGGGCCGGCGAAGCGGCGTGACGCCCCCAGGAACCGTTCTGGGCAGCCCATGGTCCTCCACTGAGGTGAGAGCTCATCAACGGACGCTGACCGCCGAATAGATCGAGCCGAGGAACCGGCTCGGGATCGACGCCAATCGGCGCGTCTCCCGGAACCCCGCGCCCTCGGCGGTCCGACGCCAGGTCTCGAAGGTCATCGGGAACGGGACCCAGTGGTTGCCGTGATCCGCGTCGTACTCGACCAGAACGAGCCGCCCGCCCTCGCGCAGCGCCGCCCGCACGCCGGCCAGGACCGACGCCTTGTCACGGACGAAATGGATGGAGTTCGCCATGACGATGCCGTCCAGCGGACCGAGATCGAGCGGGGCGGTGAAGTCGGCGACGCGCTCCTCCACCGTCACGTAGGGAAAGTGACGACGCAGCTCTCCGGCCTGCTCGCGGAGGGCGCCGGCGTCGCGGTCGATCGAGACGATGCTGCCCGATGGTCCCAGGATGTCCGCCAGCGCGAAGGTGAACGCGCCCCGCCCGGATCCGAGATCGGCCCAGGCCGGCCCCGCGCCGACCACGCCGTCGCGGATCAGGCGGACGTGGTCGGCGTGATCCATCGCGTCATCGTAGCGACCGTCCCGGGCTGACCCGGATGCTATCGAACGCACCTCTCGGCGAGTCGTGGTTTGATGCGACCGTGAGCAACGAGCCTGTCTGGCGTCCAGGGGATGTCGCCGGACCCCCCGCCGGACCGGTCGCCGACGCGACCGCGGCCGGCTCGCCCAGAGCGTGGGCGTTCTTCGTCGCCGGCTCTGTGGCCGTCATGGTCTCCATCGCGGTCGGTGAGATCCTGGCCGGGCTCGTCGCCGGGGCGCCGTCGCTCGTGGTGGCGATCGGCACGCTGGTCATCGATCAGCAGCCGCCGGGCGCGAAGGACATCGTGGTGTCGCTGTTCGGCACGAACGACAAGCTGTTCCTCAACATCCTCATCCTCGTCGTGGCCCTCGTCGTCGGCGGGCTGCTCGGGCTGCTGGCCCGCACCCGGTTCACGACGGCGACCGTGGTCTTCGGCGTCTTCGGGGTCGTCGCCCTGTTCTCCGCGCTGCGGATGGGCACCGCATCGCAGCTGCTGTCGGTCCTGACGGTGGTGCTCGCCGTCGGAGCGGGCGTGGCGACCCTGCGATTCCTGGTGGATCTTGCCGCCGGACGCTATCGCGCGATGGCGCGCCGAGCGGCGACGACCGCGGGAGGCTCGCGTCCGAAGAACGGCGCTGGGCGGGCGACGTCCGAGTCCGGCGCGATGCCCGACTGGGATCGGCGCCGCTTCCTGCTGGCGTCCGGTGGGCTGGCGGTCGGATCGGTCGCGGTCGGCTCGATCGGTCGGACGCTGCTCCAGGGCGCCCACTCGCAGGAGCCGACGACCGTCGCGCTGCCGAGCGCCTCGCTGACACCGGCCCCCTTGGCGCCCGACACCTCGTTGTCGGTCCCGGGGATCACCCCGATCGTCGTCCCGAATGACGACTTCTACCGGATCGATACGGCGCTGATCGTGCCCCGGGTCGATGTCGCGGCCTGGACGGTCAAGGTCAAAGGGATGGTCGACACCCGTGTGAGCCTGACCTATGCCCAGCTGACCGCGATGCCGATCTTCGAGCAGTACGTGACGATCGCCTGCGTCTCGAACGAGGTCGGCGGGAACCTGGTCGGGAACGCCCTGTGGCGCGGTGTCCATCTCCGGGAGGTCCTGGCGATGGCGGGGGTCCAGCCCGGGGCGACCCAGATCGTCGGTCGGTCGGTCGATGGCTTCACGGTCGGGTTCCCGACCGCCTGGGCCATGGACCCGTCCCGCGAACCGATGATCGCGCTCGGGATGAACGGCGAGGCGCTCCCGGTCCAGCACGGATATCCCGCCCGGTTGATCATCCCCGGGCTGTACGGCTACGTGTCGGCGACGAAGTGGCTGGCCGAGATCGAGCTGACGACGCTCGAAGCGTTCGACGCCTACTGGGTGCCGCTCGGTTGGTCGAAGGAAGCCCCGATCCTGACCCAGTCGCGGATCGACGTCCCGTCGTCCGGGGCGGGCGTCCAGGTCGGAACGGTGGCGATCGCCGGAGTGGCCTGGGCGCCGGATCGCGGGGTGTCGAAGGTCGAGGTCCGGGTCGACGACGGGGCCTGGCAGCCGGCGGTGATGTCGAGCGAGATCTCGAACGCCACGTGGCTCCAATGGAAGCTCGTCTGGAACGCCCCGGCCGGTGACCACCGGATCCAGGTCCGGGCGACCGACGGGACCGGACAGGTCCAGACCGAGGCGTCGTCGCCGCCCGCGCCCGACGGGGCTCGCGGCTACCACACCATCAGCGTCCACGCCGGCTGATCGGCACCCGCCGGCTCCGGCGTTCGGACTAGGACTGTCGGGCCATCGCGGGGCCCCCCGGCGCGACGTACGGTCGGTCTTGCGGCACCCGGCGCTCCACGCCGGGCGTTGCGCCGTAACGCGCCCTCGAATCCCGAGCCGACGGAGGTCTCTCCACCAGGTGGCCGTCACCTATCGCCGCGATCGCGACCGCAGCGCCCGAGGCAAGCGGAAGCGCGCGCTCGATGACGCCGCCAAGGGTCCCCGGCCGGTCGACGTGACCCGCGACGTCGCCCTGCGACGCATCGCGGCCGCCGTCTCCGGGCGGACGGACCTGGCGACCCTGTTCGATGACGTGATCGCCTTCACCATCACGCTCTTCTCCGTGGAACGCGCAGCCCTCTGGCTGATCGACGAGAGCGAACGGCACCCGTTCCGGCTGGCTGCCCATCGCGGCATCAGTCCCGGGCTGCGGGAAGCGGTGGGCCACCTCACCATCGACTCCCAGGCCAACGGCGTCCAAGTCGCGCGCGACGGTGAGTTGCGCGTCCTGCAGGGTGCCGGGCAGCATGCCGCGACAGCGGAGATGCGGGAGGCGTACGCCCACGACGGGATCGAGACGGTGTGCTTCGTGCCGATCGTGTTCCAGGAGCGGATGCTGGGCCTGCTCGTCCTGTATCACGAGACGCGTCGCGAGTGGCCCGCGGAGGAGCTCGAGCTGGCGGCCGCGTTCGGCAACCAGATGGCGGCGGCGATCGAGAACACCCGGCTCCACGAGGCGACCCTCGACCTGGCGGCCCGGTTGCGCGCGATCCAGGACCTCAGCGCCCGACTCAACCGGATCCAGGATGTCCGCGGGATCGCCGAGGCGATCGTGGCCGAGGCACGGAGCCTGATCGACCACGACAACATCCGCGTCTACCGGGTCGACCATGCCACCGGGATGTGCGAGCCGATCGCCTTCACCGGCGTGTTCATGGGCGTCGAGTCGCCCAGCGTCGAGTTGCTCCGCTGCAAGGTCGGGGAGGGTCTGACCGGCTGGGTCGCACAGCGTGGCGAGTCGCTCGTCATCGGCGATGCCGAGATGGACGAACGCCGCATCCTCATCGGACCGGTCGACGGACCCGAGTCCATGCTCCTCGTGCCGATGGTCTACGACGACCGGGTCGAGGGGGTCATCGTCCTGGCCAAGCTCGGTCGAAACCGGTTCACGGCGGACCACGAGGCCACCCTGTCGATCTTCGCCGGGCACGCAGCCCAGGCGTTCATCAACGCCGACATCGCGGAGCGGGTGCGTCGGCAGCAGGACGAGCTCGAGCATCAGCTCGCCAGCCAGCGCCGGCTCCTCGAGGTCAACGAGACCCTCCTGTCGACCCTCGACCCCCAGGCGGTGCTCGAGATGATCGCGGACTCGCTGAAGGCCGTCGTCGCGTACGACTCGCTGACGATCTATCGCGTCGACCGGGAGGCCGCGGTCCGCCGGCCGGTCGTCGCCCGGGATCGGTTCGCGGACGTGATCATGGACTACGTCGGTCCGCTCGGCGTGGGCCTGACCGGCTGGGTCATCGACCGGAACGAAGCGGTCCTCGCCAACGACGCCCACCTCGACACCCGCTCGATCCAGATCCCGGGGACGCCCGAGGAGCCCGAATCGATGATCGTCGTGCCACTCGGCGTGCAGGGCGACGTCATCGGCACCCTCAACATCGGTCGGATGGGCGCCGAAGAGTCGCATTTCGACGAGAACGAGTTCGAGCTGACCAAGCTGTTCGCCGGCCAGGCGTCGATCGCGTTGCAGAACGCCGAGGCCCACCGGGCGGTGGAGGTCCGCGCGGAGCTCGACTCGCTGACCGGGCTGCGCAACCACGGGGCGTTCCAGCGGGAGCTGGGCGAGGCCGTGGCCTCCGACGACGGCTCGGGGTTCGCCGTCCTGATGATGGATCTCGACGGGTTCAAGGCGTTCAACGACACGCTGGGCCACCCCGCCGGCGACTCGCTCCTGCGGACGATCGGCGCGGCGATCGTCGGCGCCGTCCGCGACGAGGACCGCGCCTACCGCTACGGTGGGGACGAGTTCGCGGTCCTGCTCCCCGGCCTGGGACGCCAGCAAGCCCAGGCGATCGCGGACCGGATCCGGGTCGCCGTCGCGGAGACCGCGGCGGAGGAGACCGCCGGGACCGGACCCGCCGTCACGATCAGCGTCGGGATCGCCACCTTCCCCGGTGATGGGAGAACCAAGGACGCCCTCGTCGGAGCCGCCGACGCCGAGCTGTACCGGGTCAAGCCCACCCACCCCGATGTCGGGAGATCCGCGGGGATCCGCGGCGACGCGTACCTGGCCGCGCTCAATGAGACCGCCGTCGCGCTGATGGACCGGCTCGATCCGACCGAGCTGCTCGCGACGATCGTCCGGCGGGCCGCCGACCTCGTCGGCACACCGCACGGGTTCGTGTACCTCGTCGATCCGCTCACCGACGAGCTCGTCATGCGCGTCGGGACCGGCCTCTACGCCGACTACGTCGACTATCGGGTCACGCGCGGGATCGGCGTCGCCGGGACCGTCTGGTCGACGATGCGCCCGTTCGTCGTCGACGACTACGACCTTTTGGCCAGCCGCGACCCGATCGTCCCCGTCGGCACGATCGGCGCCGCGGTCGCGATCCCGCTGATGTCCGATGGGATCGTCATGGGCGTCCTCGGCCTCGCGTCGGGATCGACCGGGGTGTCGTTCGGCGAGGCGCAGGTCGAGGTCCTCCAGCGCTTCGCCGAGCTCGCGTCGCTGGCCCTCGACAACGCCCGACTCCACGAGCGGGCGAAGCACGAAGTCGACGAGCGGTCGCGCGCCGAGGATGCGTTGCGCGCCTCGGAGGAGCGCTACCGGCGATTGTCCGACGCGACGTCCGAGGCACTCGCGATCCACCGCGACGGCGTCATCCTCGAGGTCAACGCGGCGTTCTGCCGGCTCCTCGGGTACGACGCCGAGGACTGCGTCGGTCGGACGATCCTCGACTTCGCGGCCCCCGAGACCGTCGCGGCGGTGCGTGCCGGCGAGTACAGCCCGGAATCCGCGGTCGCCCTCGAGGTCAGCGCCCTGGCCCACGACGGCACGATCTTCCCGGTCGAGGTCGCCTGGCGCCGGATCCCGTACCCGGACGGCGAGACGGCCGACGTCGTGTCGGTCCACGACCTCCGTGAACGGCGGCGGCTCGAGGCCGAGCTCAGCCGATCGGCCTTCTACGACGGCCTGACCGGGCTGCCGAACCGGGCGCTGCTGCTCGACCGGATGGCCCATGCCCTGTCTTTCACGCGACCCGACGACGAGGGCCCGATCGGGTTCATCCTGCTCGATCTCGACCGCTTCAAGGTCATCAACGAGAGCCTGGGTCACGCCGCGGGGGACCGTCTCCTCGAGCGGGTCGGCCAGCGCCTGTCCGAGTGCCTCCGGCCGGGCGACACCGTGGCCCGGTTCGGCGGCGACGAGTTCGCCGTCCTGCTCGACTCCGTCCGCGATCCGGACGACGCGCTGCGCGTCGCGGAACGGATCGAGGCCGAGCTGCGCGCCCCGTTCGACCTCGACGGCCGCGACACGTTCGTCGGGGCGAGCATGGGGATCGTCCTCGGCCGGGCCGGGGCGACCGAGCCCGGCGACCTGCTGCGCGACGCGGAGACCGCCCTCTACCGCGCGAAGGCGGACCCGACCACCCGGCACGCCCTGTACAAGCCGGGGATGAATACCGCGGCGCCCGAGCGGCTCGACCTCGAGAACGACCTCCGCCGGGCGATCGCGCGGAACGAGCTCCTCCTCCACTACCAGCCGCTGGTGGACCTGGCGACCGACCGGATCGTCGGCCTCGAGGCGCTCGTCCGGTGGCAGCACCCCGAGCGCGGCCTCGTCCCGCCGCTGGCGTTCATCCCGCTGGCCGAGGAGACCGGCCTGATCCAGGAGATCGGGCGGTGGGTGCTGGAGACCGCCTGCCGCCAGGCCGATGAGTGGCAGCGGGCCTTCCCCCACGATCCGCCGATCCTGATGAGCGTCAACCTGTCGGCCAAGCAGTTCGCCCAGCCCGACCTCGTCGACCAGGTGGCCGAGATCCTCGCCTCGACCGGACTCGACGCCTCGTTGCTCGAGCTCGAGATCACCGAGTCGGTCCTGATGGACGAATCCGAGGCCGGCATCGAATCGCTGCGCGCGCTGCGGACGCTCGGCGTCAAGCTCGTCCTCGACGACTTCGGGACCGGCTACTCGTCCCTGTCGTACCTGAAGCACCTGCCGCTCGACACGATCAAGATCGACCGCTCGTTCGTGGCCGAGCTGACCGGCGACGACGCCAACCTGCCGATCGTCCGGGCGGTCATCGCGCTCGCTCATGGACTCGGGATCGACGTCGTCGCAGAGGGGATCGAGACGACCGAACAGCTGGCCTGGCTGCGCGAGCTCGAGTGCGACCGCGGCCAGGGCTACCTCTACGCCCGGCCGCTCCCGGCGGAGCGGCTGGCGAAGCTCCTGGCACCCGGCCGGTCGCTCCGGCCGACGCCGGCCGAGCCGCGACCGCCCGCTCGGCGCATCGCGGGCTGACGGGCCGAGCGACACGCTGGTCGCGGGTCCCGGTCAGGGCACCCAGGGGGATCAGTCCGGCATCGGATTCGCCGCACTCCATCGTTCGACGATCCGATCGAGCCGGTCGAAGACCACACCCTCGAGCGACCGGGCCACCGCGATGAACCGTTCGAGCATCACCAGCCGATGGCCGCGGCCGATCGCCTCCGGATGCATCGTCAGCGTCAGGATCCCACCGGGCTCCCGATCCCAGGCGTAGCGCAGCTCGCCGAGCCAGATCTCCTCGACCTTCGAAGGTGCGCTCATCGGTCCGACGCCCTTGGCGCCCGGCTCGAAGTGCGGCCAGTCGTCGAGCGCCCAGCTGATCGGCACCTCGACGAGCGGCCCGGGCGTGCCGAGGTCCGATCGGGTCCGATCGTGGTGGTCGCCCCGGCGGACGCGATGGAGCCGGACGTCGTCGGCCATCAGGCTCGAGTCGTAGCGGACGCCGAGCTCGGCGGCGAGATCGAGCGTCTGCTCCGACAACGCCCAGTACGGAGCCCGGAACCCCCGGGGCGCGATGCCGGCGACGCGGGTGATCGCCTCGACGCTACGGACCATCACGTCCCGCTCGGCGCCCGGCTCGAGGGCGGACAGGTCCTCGTGGGCCCAGCCGTGGCAACCGATCTCGTGCCCGTCCGCGACCACGGCCGCGACGCTGTCCGGGAACGAGACGATCGTGTGGCCCGGCACGAACCAGGTGCTCGGGATCGCCTCGCGGCGAAGGAGCTCCAGGATGCGCGGCGCCCCGACCCGCGGTCCGAACTCGCCCCGCGAGCGGAGGACCGGTCCCTCGCCGCGGTCGACCTCCGACGAGATCGCGTCGTGGTCGAAGGTCAGCGCGACGGTCAGCCGCGCCTCCGCCATGGGCCGGTGCGCCGGGCGATCCGCTAGTTGCGGCCGCCGAAGATCCGGAGCATGAACAGGAAGATGTTGATGAAGTCCAGGTAGAGCGACAGCGCCCCGAGGACCGCGCCCTTCTCCATCGAGCCGGTCATCACGGCGAGGTCGCCGCGCGAGATCTTCTGGACGTCCCAGGCCGTCAGCCCGACGAAGATCCCGACGCCGACGAACGAGATGATGTAGCCGAGCGTGTCGCTGTGGAGGAACAGGTTCACCACCATGGCGATCACCAGCCCGATGAGGCCCATGAACAGGTAGCCGCCCATCGACGCGAGCGATCGCTTGGTCACCGCGCCGTAGAGTGCCGCGGCGCCGAACATCCCCGCGGCGCTGGCGAACGCGGCGCCGATCGAGGGCAGGCTGTAGGCGATGAAGATGAACGACATCGTCACGCCCATCGTCGCGGCGTAGACGAGGAACAGGCCGAGCGCCGCGGTCGCGCTCAGCTTTCGGATCCCGGCCGAGATCCCGATGACCAGCGCGAACTGGAGGATGATCACCAGGAAGAACCACTGCTCGGCCATCGCGACGAGCGACGGGCTGCCCTGGACCACGAGGGCCACGCTCGCGGTCAGCAGCAGGCCGACGAACATCCAGGCGAACGCCTGGCTCAGGAAGCCGACGGACAGCGCGGCGACGGGTCGGACCCCGAGCTGCGACGGCGTGGCGGGGTTCTGGTTCTGGATCATCGGGTCTGCGCTCCTCCCGGGGTCGGTCGATCGTCGCTGGCTGGTGCGGGTCGGGTCCGTCGACGTCCGTCGACCCGAGCCGGTGTGCTGGTCCGAGCTTCCGCCTGTTCGGCCGCCCGGGCGAGCACCCAGACGACGTCCGCGAGGCGGTTCAGATACGGTAGCAGGTGGTCGCCGGGAAGCGACCCGGCGCGTCCCAGCCCGACGGCGCGGCGCTCCGCTCGTCGGATGACGGTGCGAGCCAGCTCGAGGGCCGCACTGGTCCGGGTCTCGCCGGGGATGACGAACTCGCGGGGCATCTCGATCCGGCGTTCGAGGTCCTCGAGCAGGACGGTCATCCCGTCGACCATGGCCGCCGAGACCCTCGTCCGGTCGTCCTCGAGGCGGTCCCACGCGTCGGGCGTCGTCGCGAGCTCGGCACCGACGACGAACAGCTCGCGCTGGATCCGCAGGATCACGTCGGCGAGGCTGGCCAGGGCCGGGTTGAGGACGCCGTACTGGAGCTTGGTCCCGAGCTCGGCACGGGCCAGGCCGAGCGCCGCCACCGCCTCGTCGACGGTGCCGTACGCCTCCGTCCGGGGGTCGTCCTTGGCGATCCGGGGGCCTCCGTACAGCAGGCCCGTCGTCCCATCGTCACCCTTGCCTGTGGCGACCAGTGAGTCGATCGCCTGGTCGAGCGGCGCCTTCGCGTCGTCCGCGGTCATCGTTCTCGGTGGGACCCGGTCACCACATCAGGCCGGCGTCGCGCGGGTCCCAGCGCTCGGCCAGCAGGGTGACGGTGACGTCATGCTCGACGACCGACTCCGCCTGCTCCTTGACCTGCTGGATCATCGATCCGGCGTACGGGCAGAACGGCGTGGTGAGGATCATCTTGACCTCGGTCGAATCGGGACCGAGGACGATCTGCTTGATCAAGGCGAGCTCGACGACGTTCATCCCGATCTCCGGGTCGACGACGGAGCGGAGCGCGTCGAGGATCGCCAGCTCGGTGGCGCGACGCTCGGGGTCGAACGCGGGTGCGCCACCGGGCGCGGGAGCGGTGGTCGTGGCGGTCTCGTCGGTCATGGCTCAAATCCTACCACCGAGGTCGGAATAGCCACGAACGGCTCGTCACGACAGCCGTGCCGCGGGCGGTCGAGGAACGTGGGCAACCGCCACGGGCCGCGGCGGAGCGTCAGGCGGTGACGACCGACCGCTCGATGACGACACCGGGCACGCGGAGGTGATCCGGCAGGATCGCCGCCTCGGCCGCGCTGAACCCGGGCCCCGCGAGCGAGCCGTCGGGTCCGATGAAGTCGTGATAGCGATCGGGGTGCGCCGCCGCGTACACCCAGGCGGTCGCCACTCCGAGCGTCTTCAGCTCCGGATGATCCGTCAGGATCCTCGTCAGATCGTGGCCGTGCCGACGCTCCTCGAGCAACTGCCGGACGGTCATCCGGCTGCCGTAGCAGAACGGCTCCCCGTTCATGACCAGCGGATCCGATTTGACCCATTTGACGGTCATCGGGTCAGGCGCCCTTGTAGATGAACTGCAGGATCCGGTTGCGGCGGCGGGCGTCGCCCGCGATCCGGCGGTACTTGCGGAACACGACCTCGGCTGCGTCGAGCGCTTCGTCGACCGGACCGCGCTCGCCTGGAGCGAGCACACTCCTGGCCGCCAGCCGCAGACCCTCGGTCAGGCCGATCAGGTCGTCCATCGGCACGCGACCGCGGCGATAGACCGGGGCGACCTGGTCCGCCCAGTCGCGGACGAATCGCGGATCGGCGCTCGCGAGGGAGCGACTCAGGACGTCGACGAAGCCCGCGGTGTCGCGGAGGAGCTTCTGGAGGCCGACGTCGCCGTGACGCTCGCGCATCGTGGGATCGGCCGCGACGGCGATCTCCACCGCTCGGGCGCTGACCCGATCGGCGGACGCCGCCAGACGGCGGGCCGCGGCCGGATCCCCGGCGGTCATGTCGGTCGGCGGCAGGCCCAGCGAGGGATGGCTCACGGTCGAGAGTCTAGCGCACGCGCGACGACCCGACCCCGACGGTACGATGGCAGCGATGACCGAGCCGACCGAGCCCACGGCCGCCGAGGAGCCAGCCGGATCGCCGGGAGAGACCGCGCCGGGATCGACCCGACGACGCCTCGATCGCCCGCCCGCGGACCGCTTCGGCCAGGGTCGGGACGAGGCGACCGACGGCGGGTCTACGCTCGACGGAGCGAGCCCGTCGCGCGCCGTCGCGATGGGCATCGTCGGCGCCGCCATCGGGACGACGATCTACCTGGTCCTGGCGATCGTCTTCAGCTTCACCGCCGGGCTCATCGTCGTGGCGATCTTCACCGGGCGGTTCATCGGCCTGTTCGTGCGCGCGGGCGCCGCGGGCACGCTGTCCTCGCCGGCGCGGGTGACCGTGTCGGTGGTCATCTTCCTGGTGGCGATGAGCGTCGCGATCGTCGGGACCTGGCTCGCCGCAGGGATGGAAGGTGGGGTCCTGCCGCTCGGCGAGTACCTCGACGACGCCTACGGGACGCCGCTCATCTCGCTCGAGTACATGCTCGGGACGCTCCTGGCGTGGTGGTCGTCCCGATGACCGCGGCCGGCGCGATCCGGCTCCGCCGCCCGGACGAGACCGACTACCCGGGCGTCGTCGCGGTCGTCGACGAGTGGTGGGATGGGCGGCGCCTCCATCACCTGCTGCCCCGACTGTGGTTCCAGCACTTCACCGGGACGTCCTGGATCGCGGAGACCGGGGACGGCCGGCTGGTCGGGTTCCTGGTCGGCTTCGTCAGCCCGGACGACCCGACGACGGGTTATGTCCACATGATCGCGTGCGGCCCGAACATCCGCCATCGCGGGGTCGGCCGCCGCCTCGTCGATGCCTTCGTCGGCGACGTCGCCGGTCGCGGCGTCCGGACCGTCCGGGCCGTGACCTGGCCCGGCAACCGCGCCTCGGTGGGCTTCCATCGAGCCCTCGGCTTCACCATCGACGACGGGCCGGCGACCCAGCGGTTGTACGGCACGCCGGCGTACCCGTCGTATGACGGCGAGGGTGAGGATCGAGTCGTGTTCAGCCTGGCCGTCGAGGCCCGGGCGACCGTTTCGCGAACGGGAGAACGGTCGACGGACGCGTCGGAGTCGGAGGGATCCCATGAGCCATGACGACCTCCCGCTGGGCGATCCACTCGGGTGGGCGCCGGCCGAGGAACCGATACCGCCCGGCGAGGCCGGGCCGGCGCCAGCCCCGGCGCCGGTGCCCGACCCGGCCGTCCCGACGGTCCCCGAGGTAGCCGCAGGCGCGGACGGCGATCCGATCCCAGCCGGTCCGGCGGGCACGACGGACGATGGGCCGCTGTGGCCGGCCGCTGACGTCCCGGCCGCGGATGCGCCGCTCTGGCCGGCCGCTGGCCGACCGCCGAGCGCGCCGTCGGCGGCCGGCCTGACAGGATCGGCGAGTCCCGCGCCGGGCGGAGCGGTCGGCCCGGAGGGCTGGGTCGCAGCCCAGCCGGGGCCCCGGACCGGGCGGCGCTTCCCGAGGGGCCTGATCATCGGGCTGGTGGTCATCGTGGTCGTCATCGCGGTCGGCGTGATCGGACGCGACTTCCTGTCGGGGAACGTCAGCGACCTTCGGGTCGGCGATTGCTTCGACGACCCGGTCGCCGCGGGAGGGACCGCGACGGAGGTCGAGCACGTCCAGCACCACCCGTGCTCCGAACCGCACCAGTTCGAGGTCTTCGCGTCGTTCGAGTTCCCCGGCGACCGGGCGGCGCCATTCCCCGGCGACTCCGGGTTCGACACGTTCGTCAACGACCACTGCGACCCCGCGTTCACCGCGTTCGTCGGGATCGCCGAGGCGGACTCCAGCCTGACGTGGGTGGCGTATCAGCCGCTCGAGGCCGGCTGGACCACGGGCGACCGGGAGATCACCTGCTTCCTGCAGGATCGCAACCTCGACAAGCTGACCGGGTCGGTCCAGGGCACCGCCCGCTGACCGTCATCCGGCCGTCAGCTCGGCGGCGATCCCCGATGGCGTGACCGCCTCGACGAGGAGCCGCCGGAATCGCGCGGCCTGCTCGGCCGGGGGGACCAGCGCCAGCCAGCGCTCGAGGAGTGCGGCGCCCTCCTCGTAGACGAAGACGTAGGTTCGCCAGAGCGGGTGCTCGAGGAACTCGAGCAGCTTCCGGGCACGCTCGGGCGACATCGCGGCGACCCGTTCGAGCCAGGCGACGACGACGGACGGATCGAGGCCGTCGACGTGGAGCATCAGGGCGGCGTTCGTGGCCGCCGGGCCGAGCGCGCTCCGCGCCAAGCGGATCCGGATCGCCCGCTCGACGGTCGAGCGGCGCGCGGCGAGGTCGCTGCCGAACGGGACACCGGCCCGCTCGAAGAGCTCGGTCAGGACCTCGGGCTCGGCGTCGGGCGGGACCGCGAACCGACGGCCCACCTCGGCCAGGCCCTCGCTGATCAGACACTCGGGGGCGTTGATGAGCAGGACGCTGGCCTCGAGCTCGGCCCGCTCGTCGACGCGGAGCGCCTCGTGCCAGATGTGCTCGAGGTGGTGCCCCGGGTACGTCTCGTGCGCGACGAGCCCGATCAGGTCACCGGCACGGACCGGGAGATCCGTGTTGATGTCGAACCGCGAGCGCAGCCCGCCGTCGTACCAGTTGTACCCGGACCATGGCTGACCGGTCACCAGCGCCACCTGGAGAGCATCCCCCACCGGCGACCCGAACAGGGCCACCGACCGCTCGCGGACCAGCCCGATGAGCCAGTCGAGGACGCCGGCGAGCCGGTCCACTGGGACGATCGTCGTGGCATCCCATGCAGCCAGACGATCGGCCAGGCTGCCCGGTCCCGGCAGGAGCGCATCGAGCTCGTCCCCGGCTGCCCGGAAGACCGCCTCATCGCGACGAACCGGCAGCGCATCGAAGCACCGGCCGACATGCTCCAGGTACGGCTGCGGCTCTCCGGCCAGTGTTCGGGCATGGGCCTCGAGGGCGATCAGCTGGACCCGCAACCAGTCGCGGCGGAGGTGGTCCTCGACCTCGGCGTCGATCCGGTCGCGGAGCTCGGTCGCAGCGGTCACCAGCCGAGCCGGTGCGGGGAGTTGCTCGATCTCGACCTGCGCCTTGAGCGCCGCCGGCCCGAAGTACCCGTCGACCAGGCCCGGGATCCGCTGGTCGAGCCGCAACGCCAGGAGCAGGTAGTCGCGTGCGATCGGATCGGGCCTCGGGACCTGCCGTTCACCCCCGACGGCGACCTCGGTCGCGCGGATCGTCATCGGCCCGCGGTCGGGTCGGCGGTCGGGTCCGGGGCCGTGGTCGGGTCCGTGGCCGGTCCGGCACCGACCCCGCCGTCCTCACCCACGAACGGCATCCCCTGACGCTCCACCGCATCGAGGCTCATCCGGAGCGCGGCGGTCTTCTGCTCGGCGACCTCGCGGACGTATGCCGCCTCCTCGTCCGGCGTCATCGGCCGGCCGCGGACGACCTGCTTCGGCTTCCCCACCATCAGCCAGGCGAGGTGGTAGCGGTCCATCGTGCCCCAGGCCGAGCTGAGCAGCTCGTCCGACAGCTGGAGCCAGGTCTGGAGGGCCCGCAGCGATGGGTTGGCCACCAGTCGGTCCCCCTCGACGATGAGCTGGCGGGTCCGCGCGACGAGCTCGGTCCGGGTCATCGAGCCACGGCCGTCCGGCTGACCGCGTCGATCCACGCCTCGCGGGACTCGCGGAGCGTCGCAGCCCATGGCCCGGGTCGGCCGTCGCCGACGGGCCGGCCGTCGTAGCCGGTCAGCGGCACGATCCCGGCGACGCTCGACGAGAGCAGCGCCTCGTCGGCCGAGAGCAGGTCGGCCGGCCGGATGTCCGCCTCGACCGGGTCCAGACCGAGCGCGGCCGCCTCTCGCAGGAGCCACGTTCGCGTCGTGCCGACGAGGACCGCCGCGGACCGCGGCGGCGTCGCCAGGCGACGACCGCTGACGATCCACAGGTTCGCGCTCGTCCCCTCGCTCAGCTCCCCGGTCGTGGTCAGGAACAGGGCGTCATCGGCGCCGGCGCGTGCGGCTTCGAGCTTGGCGTAGACGTAGTCTGCTCTCGAGGTGGACTTGATCCCCGCGAGCGGCGACCGCGGGTCGCGGCGGACCGCGCTCGGGATCGCCTGGATCCCGCGCTCGAGGATGGTGGCGGCCGGAGCCGCGTATGGCCACGCCTGGATGACCACGGTCGGCTCGATGGCGTCGACCCCCGGGGGCAGGAGCCCGCGCTGGGCGATCGGCCCACGGCTCACGGTGATCCGCAGCGCGGCATCGCCCACCGCTGTGCCGTCCCGTCCGCTCCCGTCGAGACCCTCGGCGACGAGCAGGTCACGGATGCCGTCGACCAGGACAGCCTCGCCGACCGGCAGGTGGATCGCGAGGGCATCCGCGCTCTCGCGTAGCCGGCGGAGGTGCTCATCCAACTCGATGACGACGCCGCGCCGGGCGCGCGCCGTCTCGAAGATGCCGTCGCCGAGCTGGAAGCCGCGATCGGTCACGCGGAGATGGGGATCGGCCCCGTCGACGAGCCGTCCGTCGAGCCAGATCCTGCCGGCCACGGTCAGTCGACCTCCCAGCCGCCGATGGCCCGGAGCGGGCCGCGTGCCTTCGCCTCCGTCTCCGCCCACTCGGCGCCGGGGTCGCTTCGCCAGGTGATCCCGCCGCCCACGTGGAGCGACAGCCGTGCACCATCGGCCACGAGCGTCCGGATGAGGATCGACGACGCCATCGCGCCATCGGGACCGAGCCACAGCGCCGCGCCGGTATACGGCCCTCGACGGACGGGCTCGAGCTCCTCGAGGATCTCCATCGCGCGGATCTTGGGGGCGCCCGTGATGCTCCCACCCGGGAAGCTCGCGGCGAGGAGGTCGAAGGCATCACGACCGGCCGCCAGCCGACCGGTCACGGTCGATACGAGGTGCTGGACCGCGGCGGTCCGCTCGAGCCGACAGAGCCGCGGGACACGGACGCTGCCGGGTCGGCAGACGCGTCCCAGGTCGTTGCGCAGGACGTCGACGATCATCACGTTCTCCGCCCGATCCTTGCCGCTCGCCAGGAGCTCGGCGGCGAGCGCCCGGTCCTCGTCGGGCGTTCGTCCGCGCGGACGGGTCCCCTTGATCGGATCGGTCGCCACGAAGCCGCGCCGATCGACCGACAGGAACGGCTCCGGCGAGGCGGAGACGATCGCGCGAGGCGCATCGTCGATGCCGCTCGCCCACGGGGGCCTGCCGGGCCCGACGTCGATGTAGGCGGCGAACAGCGATGGATCACCGGTCCGCAGCGAGCGGTAGACCGGCCACGGATCACCGCGGAACGGCGTCGTGAGGCGGCGAGCGAGGTTCGCCTGGTAGATGTCGCCGCGGGCGATCCGCTGGCGGACGGCCTCGACCCCGGCGATGTACGCGGTCCGGTCGAGTCCGGAGCGGAATGGGAAGCCACCGGGTCCGAGCTCTTCGTCGGGCTCCGGGTTCCACGGATCGGTCAGCCGGCGCCGGACCTCGTCGAGGCGATCATGGAGCGCGGTGAGGTCACCATCCACGGCTCGGCCGGCCAGCCAGGCGCGACCGTCGCGCCGGTCCCAGGCGAGGACCCAGTCGTGGAGGGCGAGCCGGATCGATGGCAGGCGCTGGTCGTCGACGGCGATGGTCGGCAGGCGCTCGAGGGCATGGCCGAGGTCGTAGCCGAGGAAACCGACGAGACCCCCGGTGAACGGCGGGATGGCGCCACCCGACCACGACGCGCGATCCGTGAAGCTCCCGGGTCGTCCGGCGCTGATCCGCCCGAGCGTCCGGCGCGCCCCGACGAACGGATCCGGTCCGCCGCTCGGGCGGTCGAGGACGGCGACCGGGTCGGCGCACAGGAACGTCCAGCGAGCCTTCCGCCCGGCGCGGGCGCTCTCCAGGAGGGCCAGCCCGCGAAGGTCGCGGAACCGTTCTGCGACGTCCATCGGGGCGAGCCCGTCGAGGTCCGGCCGCCGCTCGAGGACGACCGCGGACCGAGCGGCAGGCAGGGCGGCCGGGCGGGCGCGATCGACCCGGGACTCGAGCGTCGAAGTCACCCGCCGATGATAGGCGTGCCGGCGAGCCGGGCCCGTGGGACCGCGGCCCGCCGGCTCGGTCGGCGCTACCCGGCGGCGACCGGGGTGGGCTTCTCGATCGGGACGCCGATGAGGCTGCCCCACTCGGTCCACGAGCCGTCGTAGTTGCGGACGCGCTCGTAGCCGAGCAGCTCACTCAGCACGAACCACGAATGGCTCGAGCGCTCGCCGATCCGGCAGTAGGCGATGATGTCCTTGTCGGGGGTGACGCCCTTGGCCGCGTACAGATCGCGCAGCTCGTCGGCGCTCTTGAACGTGCCGTCCTCGCGGACGGTCTGGCCCCACGGGATCGACGCGGCGCCCGGGATACGACCGGCCCGCTGAGCGGTCTCGCTCATGCCGGGCGGCGCGATGATCTCGCCGTTGTACTCGGCCGGCGAACGGACGTCGACCAGCGCGAGCCCGGCATCGCCGAGCCGCGGCAGGATGTCGTCCCGATAGGCGCGGAGCGAGAAGTCCGCCTCCGGCAGGTCGTACCCGGTGGCCGGATAGGTCACCTCGTCGACGGAGATCGGCAGCCCGTTGTCGAGCCAGAACCGTCGGCCGCCGTTGATGATCCGGACGTCCCGGTGCCCGAACAGCTTGAGCTGCCAGTAGGCGAACGCCGCGAACCAGTTGTTGTTGTCGCCGTACAGGACGATCGTCGTATCGGGCCCGATGCCGCTGCTCGACAGGAGCGCCGAGAAGTCCTCACGGCTGGCGAGGTCGCGTCGGACACCGTCGGACAGCTGGCTGGTCCAGTCCCAGCCGACGGCGCCGGGGATGTGGCCCTGGCTGTAGGCCGTGGTGTCGACGTCGACCTCGACGAATTGGACGGTCGGGTCGTCGAGATGAGCGATGGCCCAATCCGCGTCGACGAGGACGCGGTCAGAGGCGTAGCCGGGAACGGTCATCGGAAGTCTCCTGGGGTCGGGGCGAGGGGTCGAGTGGGTCAGTGGTGCGGCGGGTGGCCGACGTCAGCGTCGGTCCCGCCGACGACACATGCATCGGCCCGGCGCTCCGATCCCGGGGACGGGCACGCGATCAGTCATCGGATCCCCCGCCGTCACGACGGCTGAACGCGGTCAGGACCTCCTCGCACGCGGCCAGCTGCCGGTCGACCTGACGGACGAGCCACGGGTCGACCCGGCTCGAGTCCTCGATCGTGACCGACGGGCCGTACGGACCCTCCTCGAGCACGATCCCGGACCCGTTCCGATAGTCGGCCATCCAGTTGGCCTGGAGCTGCAGGATCGCGTCGGCGACGACGCCCGATGCGAACGCCCAATCGAGGTGGCGGGCGTTGAGGCCGGCGGCGATGTCCGCGATCCGGGTCGGCCGGCCTCGCTCGATCCGGGCCACCAGCTGGAGGATCCGGATCGTGGCGAACGGGTCGGCCGCGAGGGCGATCGTCGGCGGCCGGGGCTGTGCGTCGGACAGGCCGGCGGGCGCCGGTCGCAGCACAAGCGAACCGGGGGCGGCGGCGAGCTGGCCGGCGGTCACCTTGAGGCTGGCGGTCACGGTTCGATGGTCACCTGCAGGTCAATCCCGACGAAAGTGCTCGGGATTGGACCCGGAGGATAGCACGAGGTCCGCGGATCGCGACAGACCCGCGGACCCGGGTCAGCGACGGGGCGTCGGGGTCTCGACGAGCCGTCGGCGCAGCGCGACGATCGTCACGAGCGATCCGCCGAGGAGCAGCAGCCAGCGCCCGGTGTCGTTCGTGTCGGCCGGCTCGCGCCCCCGGGTCGCGGATGCGCCGTCGGTCGCGCTGTCCGGCAGCCCGACCTGGACCGCGGCGCTGACGGCGACGGCCTTGCCGGTGACCGAGCGGCCGCGAGCCACGACCTCGTGGGCGCCATTGGCGGAGGTCGGCACGGTCACCGTCAGACTGCCCGAACCGCCCGTCCCGATCTTGATGGTCCCGAGAGGGACGACGCTGGAATGGAGCTCCACGGCCACCGTCGAACCCGGCTTGAAGCCGTCGACGGAGACCTTCAGCCTGCCACCCGGCTCGACCGCGGCCCGGTCGAGGCCGATCGATGGGCCGCTCGCCTTGACGAGCTTGACGGTCCGACCGTCGCTGGTCAGGTCGGTCAAGCCACCGGAGCCGTCGCCCGCCGCGACGACGATCGTCACGCTGATCGCGCCCGGGTGCGCGCCTGCGCCGGCGCGCAGGTAGAACCGGGCACCGGTGGACGTCCCCGGCGGCAGGTCGAAGCCCTCGGAGCCATTGAGGGCGAGGGTGATCGTGCCGTCCGGCTGATCGGTCAGCGGCAGGGTGAGCCGGTCGGTCTGGCCGTCCGGCAGCAGGCTGAGGGTGAGGTCGGCCGCCGTGGCGTGCCCGTTGGGGTCGATGATCAGACGGACCTGGGTGTTCGGGATGTCGACGCCGTCGGCCGGGTTCGTCAGGCGTGCGTTCCACGAGACCTCGGGTCCGCCGATGACGACCGGGGACGGCACCGGAAAGCTCACCGTCGGCGCCGGAGCGACGCCCGCGATGACCGTCGGGACGAGCGCCAGGAGCAACGCGGTGCCCGCGACCAGGGCCGTGGCGTGGCGGGCGATGCCCAGGAGCGATCGAGCGGTCCGCCGACGCGGTGCGTTGGGATCGATGGCGTCGGGGACGGACTCGGGCACGATGGCTCTCCTCGGACGGGTGCGGCTTGGCCGACGTCCAGCGTGCCCGACGGGGGTGCGTCCGCGCACCGGCCCGATGGTCCGCGGACGCCAGCCCAGATGGTCCGGGTTACGCCGTCTTCATCGTTCCGATACCCGGGCTGAGCGCTCTTGTCGCACACTGGACGGACCGCTCCTCCCAGATAGGCGACCCGATGACCCAACAACCGCCCCACGATCCCGGCGCACCGCTCTGGCCCTCGGCCGAGCCGGTGACGCGGGCCGCGGATCCGAACGCACCGCTCTGGCCGGCCGGCACGCCGACCGACCCGACGCCGGCGCCGCCCGTCGACCCGAACGCCCCGCTTTGGCCCGTCACGCCCGCCGTCGCACCGCTCGCCGGACCGGGTGCCACCTGGCAGACCGGGACGCTGCCCCAGACCCGCAGCCGCCGGGGCGGATTGCCATCGGTCGCCAAGGTGCTCGGGATCGTCGTCCTCAGCGTGGCGGTCTTCGCCGGCGGCATCGCCGTCGGCAAGAGCGACAGTTCAGCCTCGGCCGGGGCTGCATCGACCACCGTCCCGGCGGGCCTGCCCCCCCAGTTCGCGACCTATCTCCAGGCGTGGCAGGTCCTCCACGACAACTTCGTGGATCCCACGGCGCTGGACCCGACCGCGCTCGTCTACGGGTCGATCAACGGCCTCGTCCAGGCGGTCGGCGACACCGGTCACACCCGGTTCTTGACGCCGGACCAGGTCAAGGACCAGCACACCTCGTTGAGCGGCTCGATCGTCGGGATCGGGGCGGTCATGGACACCTCGTCGGGCAAGCCGATCATCGTGTCGGTGGTCCCCGGCGGCCCGGCTGAACGAGCCGGCCTCCGGGCCGGTGACCAGGTCGTCTCGGTCGACGGCGTCTCGACCGACGGCCAGGACATCGACACGGTCGTCAAGCACATCCGCGGCGACGAGGGCACCACCGTCAAGGTGACGGTCCTCCACCAGGGCGAAACCACCGCGACCGACTACAGCATCGTCCGCGAGAAGGTCGCCATCCCGTCGGTCAGCTGGGCCTTGGTGCCCGGGACGAAGATCGCCGATCTCAGGCTCGAGGAGTTCGCGAACGGCTCGGCCAAGGAGGTCGAGGACGCGATCATCGCGGCGAAGAAGGCCGGTGCCACGTCGTTCGTCCTCGACCTGCGCGGCAACCCGGGTGGCTACGTCGGCGAGGCCGTCGACATCGCCAGCCAGTTCATCAAGGACGGGATCGTCTTCCAGCAGCGCGACAAGAGCGGCAAGGTCACCCCGTCTCCGGTCAAGCCGGGAGGCGAGGCGGTGGACCTTCCCCTCGAGGTCCTCGTGGACGTCGGGACGGCGAGCTCGGCCGAGATCGTCGCGGGGGCGATCCAGGATGCCCAGCGGGCCCAGATCATCGGCCACACGACCTTCGGCACCGGGACCGTGCTCAATGAGTTCGGGCTCAAGGACGGATCCGCGCTGTTGGTCGGGACGGTCGAGTGGCTGACCCGCGACGGACGCCAGATCTGGAAGCACGGGATCGTCCCCGACATCCCGATCGAGTCCGACCCGGCCGGTACGATCGTCGTCCCGACCTCCTTCGACAAGCTCGGCGCGGACGGCCTGGCGAAGTCAGGCGACGCCCAGCTGCTCAAGGCGGTCGAGCTGCTCAAGGCGAAGTAGCGCGCGTCGGGCGGACCCGGGCTCCGGCCCGGTCCGCTTCCGATCCTAGAGCAGCTCCCCGTGAGCGGAGGCGGTGGGTTCGCCGTCGCGGGGGCGCGGTTCCTCGCCGGGTCCGTAGTCGGACGTCGGCGGGGCCGGTTCGGTCGCTGTCGGGTCGGCGCCGCCGGCCCCTGATCCGCCGACGGCCGCTTCGCTGCTGGCCTCCGGACCACCCGCCCCGGGCTGGAGGACGTTGAGGGTGGGCATCGCCTGGCCCTCGATCGCGCCGACGCCGAACGGTACCCATTTGCTCGGATCCTGGAGCCGGTGCGCCTCGGTATTGCCGCGGCTGTGGATCTCGCTGAACCCCTTGGGCTCGATCCACATCCGCTCACCCTCGAGCAGCCCCAGCACGCCGGACTGGCCCGGCTCCGGTCGCTCGTGCTGGCAGTAGGCGCAGGCGGCCTTGTCGTGGGCCTGGTAGGTCGGCGGCTCCTCGTAGGTCGTGATGTACCCCTCGTAGTTGCGCAGGACGACCTTGTGGTCGGAGTAACTGATCAGGTAGTTGGGCATGACCGGGATCTTGCCGCCGCCGCCCGGGGCGTCGATGACGTAGGTCGGGACCGCGTAGCCGCTCGTGTGGCCGCGGAGGCCCTCCATGATCTCGAGCCCCTTGCCGACCGGCGTCCGGAAATGGCCGGAGCCCTCGACGAGGTCGCACTGGTAGAGGTAGTACGGCCGGATCCGGTTCTCGACCAGCCGATGGACGAGCGATCGCTGGATGTGGACGCAGTCGTTCACGCCGGCGAGCAGGACCGACTGGTTGCCGACCGGCAACCCGGCCCGGGTCAGCTTGTCGACCGCCCGGCTGACCTCGGGCGTGATCTCGTTCGGATGGTTGAAGTGGAGGTTGATCCAGAGCGGGTGGTACTTCTCGAGCATCGAGCACAGCTCGTCGTCGATCCGCTGCGGCAGGAACACGGGGACGCGTGAGCCGATGCGGATGATCTCGATGTGCGGGATCTCCCGCAGCCCGCGCAGGATCGATTCGAACAGCTTCGGGGCGAGGGTCAGGCCGTCGCCGCCCGAGATGAGGACGTCGCGGACCTGCGGGGTCCGGCGGAGATAGTCCAGCTGCGCTTCGTGGTCCTTGCGATTGAAGTTCTGGGTCGGATCGCCCACGATCCGCGACCGGGTGCAGTAGCGGCAGTAGCTGGCGCACTGCGTCGTGACCAGCATCAGGACGCGATCCGGGTAGCGGTGGACGAGGCCGGGCACCGGCGAGTGGCGGTCCTCGGCCAGCGAGTCCTCCATCATCGCCGTGAAGGCCTGTGACTCGCGGCCGAGCGGGATCACCTGGCGACGGATGGGGTCGTTCGGGTCCTTCGGGTCGATCAGGCTGATGAAATACGGCGTGATGTCGACGCGGAACTTGTCGGGAGCGCTGAGGCCGGCGCGCTCCTCGTCGGTCAGCTCGAGGACCTGCTCGATCTCCTCGAGGTCGTTGACCCGGTGGCTGAGCTGCCAGCGCCAGTCGTTCCACTGCTCGTCCGGAACGTCGGCCCACAGCGGTGCGCGACGACTGACCGCCGGCCGGCCGTCGGGCCCGAGGACCCTGGCCGGGTCGCGTCGGTTCACGAACGGGACCTCGTCGGCGGTCTTGAGCGCAGCCTGGTGAGCGACCGCGGCCTTGATCTCCTGGGCGTCCACGCTGGCTCCTTCGTTTCCGGTCAGTCCGGTCAACGCATAAAGTCTATGCAGTCTGCAACTTCCGGCATCATATCGTCTGGACCTCGGGCGGTCCACCGGTGCGGCCGCGGGAAGCGTGGGATCCGACGGGTCGCGATGCCCATCGAGGGTCGCCAGACCACGCCGGACACGGCAGCCGACGAGGGCGGGAGGCCCGCTCGGGGGGAGGGACCGACGGCGCCGATCCATCTGGCGGCTGGCGGCTGGCGGACGCACCATCACCGGCCCCGCCGCTGCGGTCAGCCGGCGGTCCGGGTCACTCCCCGATGACCGCCCAGAGGAAGCCCATCATGATGAAGAACCCGGTGAACATCGCGATCAGGGCGAGGGCGCCGTAGGGCGAGCTCGCCCCCTCGTGCGGCACGATCGTCAGCCCCAGGCCGAACACGACGGCCCAGCCGAGGAACAGGATCGCGAACAGGATCTTCGTGTTGGGCTGCCTGACGAACCGGCGGAGGAGCGACGGCCGGCCCTCGGCCGTCGAGGCGGCCCGCAGGAAGATGAAGACCATCAGGCTGGCGATGCCGATCGCGATCACGAACGCCACCAGCGACTCGGGCATCTTGCTGAACGGCGCCAGGAGCAGCTGCAAGCGACAGGCCTCCGCGGTGACCGGACGACGACGGCGGAATCCTAGCAGACGGACGATCGGCTGGAGCACGTCGCGGAGCGGTCGACAGCGGTCACGGGAGCATTCCGGGTCCCGGGGCTACGATGCTGGCATGCCCCGCCTGCGCCGCTCCGCAACGCCGCGCGCGATCCACGCCGGACCGACCGTCGAACCGCGAGGGTGAGCGTCTTCGAGCGACTTGGTGAGCTCGTCCATCGCCGTCGGCGCTGGGTGATCGCGGCGTGGGCGATCCTCCTGCTCCTGGCCCTGCCGCTGGCCCCCCGAGCGGCGTCCGCGCTCCGGGCCGGGGGGTTCACCCTCGACTCGCTCGAATCGGCCCGGGCCCGGTCGCTCCTCGAGCAGGAGCTCGGCCTGCCGCCGTCGGCGCTGGTGCTCGTCTACTCGGGCCCGCCCGGGTCGGTCGGCTCGGACGCCTTCGAGGCCTTCGCCGGCTGCGACCGCGGCGTCGGTCGCCGGCGCACCGCACGTGACCGGCGTCCTGTCCCATGCCCTGGCTCCCGCCCAGGTGTCGGCGGACCGCTCCACGGCCTACGACGTCGTGCTCCTCGACCTGGCACCGGATGTCTCGCCCGATGCCCTGCCCGGTCGTCCGCGACCGTCTCGCGGCGCTCCCGGCGGGATCCGTCGCCGTGACGGTCGCCGGGGGACCGGCGTTCTACGGGGACATCCAGTCGGTCTCCGAGTCGGACCTGCGCCGGAGCGAGGTCGTGTCGCTCCCGCTGGCTGCCCTGGCACTGCTCGTGGTGTTCGGCTCCGTCGTGGCGGCCGGACTGCCGTTGGCCGTCGGCGGCGGTGCCGTCGTCGTCTCCCTGGCGCTCATCTGGATGGTCGCGAGCGTGACCCAGATGAGCATCTTCGTGCTCAACCTGGCCACCCTGCTCGGTCTCGGGCTCGGGGTCGACTATTCGCTGCTGATGACCAGCCGGTTCCGCGAGGAGCTGCGCCGCGGCGGCTCGGTCGAGACCGCGGTCCGGATCACCGTCGCGACGGCCGGGCGGGCCGTGTTCTTCTCGGGACTGACCGTGCTGCTGGGTCTGTCCGGCCTGATCCTGTTCGACTTCCCGATCCTGCGATCGGTCGGGATCGCCGGAGCGATCGTCGTCGGCCTGGCCGTCGCGTCGGCGTTGACCCTGCTGCCGGCGATCTTCGGCGTGCTCGGCGAGCGGGTCGACTCGGTCCGGATCCGGCGGGTCGGCGACGCGGACAGCGTGGACGGTCCGTGGGCGCGACTCGCCCGGCGGGTGATGGCCCACCCGGTCGCGGTCTTCGTCCCGACCCTCGCGTTCCTGCTGATCCTCGGCCTGCCGTTCCTCCACGTCCGGTTCAACGCCCCGGATGCCACGATCCTGCCGCCCGAGGTCCCGTCGCGCGCCGCGTTCGACATCCTCGACGAGCAGTTCGGCGCAGGCCGGTTCGCGCCGCTGTACCTCGCGATCCGGACGAACGGGCCGGCGACCTCCGCCGCCAATGTCGATGCCCTGTACGACTACTCGCGTCGCCTCGCGGCCGATCCGCGGATCGACCGGGTCGACGGGTATGTCGACGTCGATCCCCGGCTGACCAAGGCCCAGTACCTCCTGCTGTACGGCGCGCCCGGCGGTCCGCCAGATCGATACACCGCGACGGCGCTCGGAGCGACCACCCGGGGCGACCTGACGGCCTTCACCCTGACCACGCCGTACGGCCCCAACGCCGATCAGGCCCGCGCCCTGGTCGGGGCGCTTCGGGCCGCTGACGGGCCGCTGGCGCCGCCGCCCGGGACGACCGTCCTCGTCGGCGGCGGTGCGGCCGACGTGGTCGACGTGGTCGACGGGGTCGGCGCCGGGTTCCCGCGCATCGCCCTGTTCATCTTCGTCTCGACCTATCTCGTCCTGTTCATGCTCCTGCGCTCCGTCGTGCTGCCGGCCAAGGCCCTGGTGATGAACACGCTGTCGATCGTCGCGGCCTTCGGGGCCCTCGTCTGGATCTTCCAGGACGGCAACCTGTCGGCGATCCTCGGGTTCCGGCCGCTCGGCTACGTCGAGACGACCCAGCCGGTGATCCTGTTCTGCGTCCTGTTCGGGCTGTCGATGGACTACGAGGTCTTCCTCCTGTCGCGGATGAAGGAGGTCTGGGATCGGACCGGGGACAACACCGAGGCCGTCGCGCGCGGTCTCGAACGCAGCGGGCGGATCGTCACATCGGCGGCCCTGATCGTGGTCGTCGTGGCCGGATCGTTCGCCTTCGCCGACGTCGTCCTGATCAAGGCGATCGGCCTCGGCGTCGCGATCTCCGTGGCGCTCGACGCCACCGTCGTCCGGGCGCTCCTGGTCCCGGCGACGATGCGCCTCCTCGGCGACTGGAACTGGTGGATGCCCGCCCGACTGGAGCGCTGGGTCGCCGGTCGACTCCCGGCCACCGAAGCCGAAGCCGAGGCGGCGATCCGATGAGACGGCGCCGCCTGGCTCCGCTGCCTCCTCGTCGCGCTCGCGGCGATCGCGATCGGCTGCTCGGGACCGGTCCTCGCCCAGCCGGTCGCGAGCCGAGGTCCGGCGCCGTCGGCCGCGTCCGCACCGCCGCCCGCCGACGATCCCCAGCCGATCGTGCTGCCTGCCGACGATGCCGCCCATCATCGGCTGACCGAGTGGTGGTACTACACCGGACACCTCGTCGACGACAGCGGCGCGCGCTACGGCTTCGAGTACGTGATCTTCCGTGCCGAGCGGGGCGGACTGCCGGTCAGCTGGGCAGCTCACCTGGCGATCACCGATGAGGGGCACGACGCCTTCCATTACGCCCAGCGCAGCGAGATCGGGCCGCAGGTCGACCGGAACGCGATCATCGCGGCCGCCGGGGGTGAACTGCCGCCAGGGTTCGACCTGGCGATCCGTGCCGGAGCGGGTGCACCGCCGGCGACGACCGGCCCCGGCGCGAGCGCGGCCCCTGCACCGGTCGCCTCCGGGATCGACCCGGGATCGCCCTGGCGGATGCAGGGTTCCGGGGGTCGGGACCAGCTGTCCGCCGCGGCGACGGGCGCGGAAGCGGTCCCGGCCGGATCGCCCGGCGGGATGGGCCTCGATCTGGCGCTCGCCGCGACCAAGCCGGCGACGCTCCACCACGGCGACGGCTGGATCGACTTCGGACCCGCCGGCGGCTCCTACTACTACTCGCGGACGGCGATGACCGCCGCGGGCAGCCTGACGTTGGGCGGCCGGACGGTCCACGTCATCGGGACCGCCTGGTTCGATCACCAGTGGGGCGACTTCATCTCTGTCGGTGGCGGCGGCTGGGACTGGTTCGCGATCGACCTCGACGACGGGACCGATCTGACCCTGTCCCTGGTCCGCGCCGCCGATGGCACCTACCCGCTGATCTACGGGACGATCGTCGACGCGGCGGGTGGTGCGCGGAACCTCGACGCCGCGGCCTTCACGGTCACGCCGACCGATCGGTGGCGATCGCCGCGGACCGGTGCCGAGTACCCGTCCGGCTGGGTCGTCGAGCTGCCCGGCGAGAACCTCCGGATCGAGCTCACGCCGACCGTGCGCGACCAGGAGCTGGACACCCGCGCGACGACCGGCGTCGTCTACTGGGAGGGCTCACAGCACGTTCGGGCGACCCGCGCCGGCGCGGCGCTCGGTGGCGAGGCGTACGTCGAGCTGACCGGCTACGGCCCGTAGCGACGGAACGCGACGCGGGATCGGTCGGTTGAGGCGCGGCGATCCCGACGCGAGCGGACCGACCGTCCCCTATGGGTTGGTCGGCGGAGCGGGGATCGAGATCCGGTTGGCCGTGCCCAGGGCCTCGATGGCCTTGCGCAGCTCGTCGGCCGAGCCGAGCAGCTTGACCATCTTCTTGGCCGACAGCTTGTACCTGGCGTTGTCCTTCATCGACACGCCGAGGGCGTCGCGGGCGGCCGCTCGAAGCGAGTCGTAGGTGTCGCCCAGCTGCGCCCGGAGCGGAGCGGCCGCGGGCCAACCGTCGAGCCGGTCGACCAGGTCGCTGCCCCAGGCCGCGTCGGCCGCGATCTGGCGGATCGTGGTCGCGGCGGCGACCCCGCTGAACCCACCCTTGAGCTGCCGGCGCAGCGTCGCCGCGGAGGCCGACATGCGGTCCTCGACGGTGGCGGTGAGACGGAGCGATGCGGCCGCGGTGGGCGGGACCGGACCGCTGATGAGCGCCGGATCGGTCGACGGGTCGATGGTGGGCGTGGCCTCGGCGCTGGCGACGGGCCCGGCGGCGGCCGCCGGCGAGGATCCCGGCAGGAGCGCCAGGCCGACCGCCAGGACCGCTCCGATGATCAGGCCGCCGGCGCAGCCGGCGATCACCAGCAGCCCGCCGCGCTTGAGCGGGACACCGGCCAGCACGTGGAGCCCGCAACCCGGGCATTCGATCTGGAACAGGCCGAGCTGTCGTCCGCAGTTCGGACACGACACCTGCGGACCGTGGGCCGCATCCTCCGCCGGGTGGTCCCAGTCGTCGAACGACTCGACCTGATCGGTCGGTTCGGCCGCCGCGGGCTGCGTCCCGGTCGCGCGATTGCGAAGGCCACGAAGGGCGTTGATCGCCATCGTCCGACTGTAGGCGCCGGATCGCCCGGAGACGACCTGACGATGGTCCCGTCGGCAGGGGTACCCGTTCCGACCGGTCGAAAACGGGCCGAATGGCACGGTGACAACGGCGGTCCCACGACTAATCTCACACTAAGTCACTACGCATTTTGGAGAGCACGATGGACCGTCGATCCGGCAAGCACGTCGCCCGCGGCGGGCTCGTCCTTCTGGTCGCGTTCGCCCTGATAGGTTGTTCCGCCCAGGCCCGTCCGACCTGGACCTACGCCGCTGCGGGTGGGGCTGCGGCGGCCAGCCCGGCCCCGGGCGGGTCATCCCCCGCAGGGGTCGCCGTCGCCAGCACCGTCCCGGCCTCGAGCGGCGCAGCCGCCCACGGGACCGGTACCCTGGCGATCGAGGCGTTCGATCTCGGGTTCAAGCCCAGCGCACTCACCGTCGACGCGGCCGGGACCTACGCGGTCACCTTCAAGAACACCGGCTCCATCGCTCACGACCTCACCTTCGCCGACGGGACCAAGATCGCCGCCGAGGCGGGTGCGACGGTCTCGGGCCACGTCGACGTCCCGGCCGCCGGGATCACCTTCATCTGCTCGATCCCCGGCCACGCCGACGCCGGGATGAAGGGTGCGGTCACCGTCGCCGGCCAGACCGCGGCGGCTTCGGCCGACGACCACGGCGGTCCGGCCCCGGCCACGAACGTGGCGGCCGATCCGAACGCGCCGAAATACACGCTCTACGACGCCACCGCGCCGAAGGTCCTCGACGGGACGGTCCATGACATCGACCTCGTCGTCCAGGAGAAGGACATGACCGTCGCCGACGGCTTCGTCCAGGCCGTCTGGACGTTCAACGGGACCGTCCCCGGGCCGGTCATCCGGGTCCACCTCGGCGACACCGTCCGCGTCCACCTCAAGAACCCGATCACCAACAAGCTCGCCCACAGCGTCGACTTCCACGCCAGCCAGGTCGCCTGGAACGACGAGATGACCTCGATCAAGCCGGGCGAGGAGAAGCTGTACGAATGGCACGCCGATTACGCCGGCGTGTGGATGTACCACTGCGGGACCGCGCCCGCCCTCCACCACATCGCCAACGGGATGTACGGGATGGTCATCGTCGAGCCGAAGGGCGGGTTCACGCCCGTCGACCGCGAGTTCGCGCTCGTCCAGAGCGAGTGGTACCTGGGCCCGCAGGGCCAGCCCGTCGACCTCGCGAAGGCGTCGACCGGCAACCCGGCGCCGGACTACGTCGTGTTCAATGGCGTGGCCAACCAGTACAAGGACAACCCGCTCAAGGTGCCGACCAAGGGCACGGTCCGGTTGTTCGTCCTCGATGCCGGCCCGAACATCGACAGCTCGTTCCACATCGTCGGGACGATCTTCAACACGGTCATCAAGGAAGGGATCCAGCTGACCCCCAACAACCCCGGTCACTACGGATCGCAGGCCGTCGACCTGTCGCCCGCCCAGGGCGCCATCATCGAGCTCGTCACGCCCGAGGATGGCCTCTATCCGATCGTGACCCACGCCTTCAACTTCGTCGGGCGCGGCGCCCTCGGCCTGCTCCAGGCTGGGGACGGCGACCCGAAGAACTGAGCGCGAGCGGTGCGAGCGGAGCTGACCAAGCGGGCCGATTACGCCATCCGGGCGATGCTGGCGCTCGCCCGGTCGGACGGTGATGGCCCGCTCAGCGTCCGTCGGATCGCCGCGGACATGGACATCCCGGCCCGCTTCCTGCCGCAGGTCATGACCGATCTCGGACGGGCCGGGCTGGTCCGCGCCGAGGCGGGCCGGACCGGCGGCTACCGCCTTGCCCGGACCGCGGCGGCGATCGACCTGCTCCAGATCATCGACGCCGTCGAGGGCGACGGCCGCCGGGTGTCGTGCGTCCTTCGCGGCGGGCCGTGCGACCCGAATGGGGAATGCGCCGTGCACGCGGTGTTCTGGACCGCGCAGGCGGGGCTGCGCGAGACGCTCGCCGGCGCGGACCTGGCCACGATCGCGGCACGCGGGGCTCCGCCCGGTGTCGGCCGCGCGGAGCCGGTCAGGCCTCGGGTCGATCCGCTCGGACCGCGATGAGCGCGACCAACCAGCCGGCGACCACCGTCACGCCGTAGGTCACGCACCAGATGCACACGGCGTGGATGACGAACAGCTCGAGGTAGGTGAGGTAGGCCACGAACAGGATGCCGAACAGGCCGAGGCCGTACGCTCCGAGCAAGGCCCGGCGGTCGGCCCGGAAGGCCCAGACCAGGCCGAGGATCCCGATCGCGACCGAGAACAGGGCACCGAGCACGGCCACGGGCATCCCGAAGACGGAGCTGTACTCGCTCTTGGCGACGTCCTCGCACCCCTGGACCGGGCCACAGACCGGCAGGCCCCCGGACAGCTTGATGGCGGTCAGATAGAGCGCGACGAGCAGGCCGACGGACGCGATGCCGGCGATCGCGAGCCCGGTGCGTCTGGGGGTCACGGCGCCGTCGAGGACGAGCTCGCGGGCGATCCCGACGGTCCGCTCGCGGCGACCGTCTTGTCGAGAAGGGTCAGCAGATCGTTCCACGACGTGAAGTTGTCGAGCGACACCTGCTGGCCGTCGATCGCCAGCGTCGGCGTGGACGCGACGCCCGCGGCATGGCCCGCGTTCGTCTGGTCGGTGACCGCCTGACGCTGGCTGCCGCTGTCGTAGCAGACCGCCCAGGCCGCGGTGTCGAGACCGGCTGCCGCGGCGAAGGCCTCCAACCGATCACGCGAGAACCATCCCTGGTTCTCCCCGTTCTGATTGGCGAAGACCAGCGCCTGGTACTCCCAGAACTTGCCCTGCTGCTCGCGCGCAACGCGCCGCGGAGGCGGCGTCCATGGACTCCTGGCCCAGGAAGGCGAAGTCGTTGAACGTCAGCTTCACCTTGCCGGTCGCCACGATAGCGTTCGATGATCACGGGCTCGACCGTGCGGCTGAAGTTGCCGCACGACGGGCACTGGAAGTCCTCCCACACGTCGAGGGCGACGGGGGCCGTCGGCGAACCGATCGTGCGTCCGTCGCGCGGGATCCCGGCGGCGATCGGGGTCGGGACGGTGACCGACGGCAGCGGGGCGCCGGTGCCTGCGCCCGGGCTCGCATCGACGCCGGCACTCGCGCCCGGACTCGCATCGGCTCCGGCGCTAGCAGCGGTGCTCGGACTCGTAGAGCCGGTGCCCCCGTTCGCCGAGCGAGGAAGGTTGAGCAGGAGGATGGCCGCGAGGGCCACGACGACCGCCCCGATCGTGACCAGCGCGGTCGGCGATCGCCAGGCCGGCTGAGCGGCGGCCCCGTGCTTCGTCGCCGAGCGTGCCTGCTCGGCCCGGAGGGCCTGGCGGCGTTGGCGGCGGGTGGTCGGAACGGGCTGGTGGTTGCGGCCCGACTTCTTGGCGGACGTGGTCGTACTCCCGAGTGGTTGGGCCGGTCTGTAGCCTATCGCAGAAGCCCGACCGAGCCCGCGTGCCATCCGGACCGCATGCCGCAGGCCGTTCGGCCCATGGCATCCGTTCAACCGCTCGTTGCGTGTCTACATGAGACTGTGTATCATCTGCGCATGACCGACGCCACCGCCCTGATCGACGCCCTCGACCGTGCCGGCTACCGCCTGACCGAGCCGCGTCGAGCGATGGCGGGGCTCATCTCCGACCAGAGCGGGCACTTCACGGCCGCCGACCTGGTCGTCGACGCGCGGACCCGCCGACTCGGCATCGGCCGCGCGACGATCTTCCGCGCGCTCGACCTGTTCGAGGGCCTGGGGGTCGTCGAGCGGCTCGACCTGCCGTCGGGTGAGCACGCGTACGTCCCCTGCGAACCGATCCACCACCATCACGTGATCTGCTCCAGCTGCGGTCGGACCGAGGATGTCGACGACCCGGGGATCGATGCGGTGACCCGCTCGGTCGCCCGGCGGACGGGGTTCCGGATCGACTCCCACCGGCTCGAGCTGTTCGGCCTGTGCCCGGCCTGCGCCGGCGCGGCCGACGCCCACTGAAGCCGGTCTCGAGGATCCCGATGCGTCCCGTCCGACATCGACGCCGTTACGTGAGACTCGATATCAGGTGCGGGATCGCGGCGGCCGCCGTCGTCCTTCTGGCGACCGTGCTCGCCGCGTGCGCGACCCCGGCGACGCCTAACGCGTCGAGCGGCCTCAAGGTGGTGGCGACGACGACCGTCTTCGCCGACATCGTCGCGAACGTCGGCGGCGATCGGGTGGCGGTCGAGTCGATCATCCCGGCCGGGGTCGGACCGGAGGACTACGAGCCGAGGCCCGACGATGCCCGGAAGCTGGCCGATGCCGGCCTCATCGTCAAGAACGGTGTCGGGCTCGATGACTTCCTGGACAAGCTGCTCGATGCGAACACGCAGCGAACCCCGATCCTGGTCCTCGGTGACGGGATCCCGACCATCGATGTCGATGGACAGCCGAACCCCCACTTCTGGCTCGACCCGACGCTCGTCCGGGATCACTACCTCCCGGCGATCGTCGCCGAGCTCGGCCGCCTCGATCCGGCGGGGAGGACGGCCTACGAGGCGAACGCGGCGGCGTATGCCGGGCGGCTCGACGCCCTTGACACGGCGCTCGCGGCGAAGGTCGCCACGATCCCCCAGACGAACCGCAAGCTGGTGACCTTCCACGATGCCTTCCCGTACTTCGCCCGGCACTACGGCTTCGAGCTGATCGGGGTCGTCCTCGCCAATGTCGGCCAGGATCCGACGGCGGCCGACCTGGCGTCGCTCGTCGACAGGGTCAAGGCGGCCGGGGTCACGGCGGTCTTCAGCGAGGCGCAGTTCAACCCGAAGCTCGTCCCAGACCCTGGCCGACGAGGCGGGGATCCGCTCGGTGGTGACCACGCTCTACAACGACGCGCTCGGACCTGCCCCGGCGGATACCTACCTCGGGATGATGCGCTGGAACGTGGACCGGATCGTGGAGGCGTTGACGGCGATGTCGAGCGGATCGCGGGGTCCCGCATGATCGAACAGGACGGTCCCGCGTCCGGCCTCGAGGGCGTCGTGGTCGACGATGTCGAGGGCCTGGGCCGACCGGCGATCCGGCTGCGCGGCGTCACCGCCGGCTACGGCGAGCGAGTCGCGCTCGAGGCGGTCGACCTTGACATCGGTGCCGGATCCCTCCTCGCGGTCATCGGACCCAACGGCGCGGGCAAGAGCACCCTGCTCAAGGTCATCGGCGGGCTGCTCGCGCCTCGCTCAGGGTCGGTCGAAGTGCTCGGCGGCCCACCCGGCGCGGAGGCGCGCCGGGTCGCCTACGTTCCGCAGGCGGAGGCCGTCGACTGGCAGTTCCCGGTCACGGTCGAAGAGGTCGTGATGATGGGGCGGATCCCGCGGATCGGGATCCTCCGCCGTCCGTCCGGCGTCGACCACGCCGCCGTCGACGAGGCGCTCGCGACGGTCCGCATGAGCGAGGCGCGCCGGCGTCAGATCGGGGCGTTGTCGGGCGGGCAGCGCCGCCGCGTGTTCCTCGCCCGGGCCATCGCCTCCGATCCCGGACGTCTACCTGCTCGACGAGCCCGTGACGGGGGTCGATGCGACGACCCAGGAGGACCTCATGGACGTCCTCGAGGCCGAGGCGCGCCAGGGCAAGACGGTCGTGGCGACGACGCACGACCTCGCCGGCGCGGCACACCGCTTCCAGCAGGCGGTGCTGATCAATCGACGGATCGTGGCCACCGGACCGGCCAACCTCATCCTCGATGAACGGCTCCTGGCAGAGACGTACGGCGGGCACGTCCTGGTGGTTCCCGGCCAGCCCAGCGGCGCGGTCCTCCTGGACGACGCCCACCATCACGACGAATCGCGGGGTGAGCCGCACTTCCACGAGGAGCGAGGGCGATGATGATCGTCGACCTGTTCGTCGACCCGCTGGCCTACGGTTTCATGCAGCGCGGCCTGATCGCCGCCGTCATGGTCGGGACGGTCTGCGCCGTGATGGGCAGCTATGTCGTCCTCAAGGGCCTCGCCTTCATCGGCGACGCGGTCAGCCATGCGGCGTTCCCCGGCCTCGTCATCGCCTACCTGATCGGGATCCCGCTGTACATCGGCGGCGCGGTCGCCGCCGTCCTCACGGCGCTGGCGATCGGCGTGGTGTCCCACCGCGGGAACCTCCGCTTCGACACGGCGGTCGGGGTCCTCTTCGCCGGGATGTTCGCGTTCGGGATCCTGCTCTTCTCGACGATCCGGAACTACGTCGCCGACCTGTTCAGCTACCTGCTCGGCAACATCCTGGGGATCTCCACGGCGGACCTCGTCCAGATCGCCGTGCTCGGCCTGGTCGTCCTCGGGGTCATCATCGTGCTTCGCAAGGAGCTGCTCTACGCGACGTTCGATCCGGCCGGGGCGGCGGCCTCCGGGCTGCCCGTGACGGCACTCGAGTACCTGCTCCTGGCCCTGCTCGGGATCACGATCGTGGTCAGCATCCAGGCGGTCGGGATCATCATGGTCGTGGCGATGCTCGTCACCCCCGCGGCCACGGCGCAGCTCATCGTGGTCCGGTTCAGCCGGATGACATTGCTCGCCGTCGCGATCGCGGTCGTGTCGGCGGTCCTCGGCCTGTACCTGAGCTTCTACCTGGACGTCGCCTCGGGAGCCTCGATCGTGCTGGTCGAGACGGTCCTCTTCCTGACGGCCCTGATCTTGTCGCCCCGCCAGGGCGTCCTCGCTCGCTGGACATCGCGACCCGCCTGACGACCCGCGTGGACCGAACGTACCTGGCGGGCTGAGACGGATCCATCAGGCGGCAGCGAAACCTTCCACCCGATCCTCGTCTCGGACCAGGTGACAGCGCCTGCCACCGGGAGCACCCATGACCCTGAACCGCCGACCCCAACGACGCCGGCCCGTGAGAACCGAGGGCGCACGATGCGGCTGAGCGGACAGAACTTCCTGGTCCTCCTCGGACTCCTCGGCATCGGGATCGTCCTGGCCACGAACCAGATCGTGCCGGCAAGCTCGGCGCACCAGGCGCAGGAGCGGGTCTGGCTGGCCGCCCGGGCCAGCGGGATCGTGACCTACCTGCTGCTGACCCTCCAGATCGTCCTCGGCCTGGTCCTCAGCCACCCGACCAACCAGACGACCTGGAAGCTGTCGAGGCGCCTCTTCCCCTGGCACGAGAACCTGTGGGTCTTCGTGCTCGCGTTCCTGGCCGCGCACATCGTCAGCCTCGTCCTGGACCCCTACGCCGGGGTCGGCCTCGCCGGGGCCTTCATCCCGACCCTGTCGAGCTATCGCAGCTCGCCGGTCGCCCTCGGGACCCTCGCCATGTACGCCCTGATCCTGACCGGCGTCACCGCCCGCTATACCAAGCTCCTGCCGCCGGGGTTCTGGCTCAAGATCCACCGCCTGAGCATCGGGGTGTTCGTCCTCGCCTGGCTCCACGGGATCCTGTCCGGAACGGACACGCCGGCACTCCGCCTGATGTACATCGGCTCCGGCCTGGCGGTCCTGATGGCCGTCGCCTATCGCTACTGGGTCGCCCGCAAGGCGCGCCCGACGTTCTCGACCTCCCTGCCGGAGCGCGCACAACGGACGCGGAGCGCGACGCCCGCGCCCGGACCGGAGATGACCGGTCCGGAGGTGACGTCGTGAAGGCGTCCTTCCTGCTGTTCTTCCGACGGCTGATGATCGTCGTCGCGGTCGTCTTCAGCCTGACGGTCGGCGCCATGGCGGTCGAGGCTGCCGCGGTCTGGACGGAGTCCTCGGCCCCGCTCACCGTCGCGCCGGTGTCGGCATCGAGCCTGGTCCAGCAGCTCACCGACGAGCAGACGCGGGCCGCGGCCCTGGAGCAGCAGATCAATGCCCTGACCGACCAGACGGCGCAGCTCACCGCCGCGCTCAAGGATGCCAACACCCGCATCGTCCAGGACGCCAGGACGGCCAAGACGCTGCGCGACCAGCTCAGTGCGGCCAAGAAGAAGCTGTCCGCCCTGACCGGAGGCCACTGATGAGCGAGCCACGTCGACCCGTCCACCTCGCGGTCATCGTCGGATTGTCGGCCGGTGCCTATGCCGTCTCGCTCGCCGGCGTGACCGCCCTGCAGGCCGCCTCCGACCAGCAGCTCATGGCAGCGAACGGTCCGGCGGCGGATGCCGTCAAGACGCTCCAGGCCGAACACGCCCGGCTCGACGACCGCCTGGCCGCGGCGGCCTCCACGTACGACGCGGCCACCACTGCCTACGCGGACATCTCCGGTCAGCTCGCGGCGATGGAGAAGCGGCTCGGCAAGCTGGCGGTCGAGGTCCACAAGGTCCAGGGCAGCGCGGCCTGGACGCCCCCGCCGCCGCCGGCGGCGGTCAGGCTCCCGACCGTGACCCGGAGCGGCTCGTCGTCGTCCGGATCGCGGCCGGCGCCGAAGCCGACCCCGAACGCGACGAGCGGCGCTTCCGGCCATTGAGGTCCGAGGCGCCGGTCGCCGCGTTCTCGTTCGAGCGTCGGGCCATGGGCTCGCCGCTGCGGCTGACGGTGGTCGGCGGATCGTCCGGTGACGCGGAACGGGCGTGGGCCCTCGTCTCCGAAGAGTTCGAGGCGGCCGAGCAGGCGCTCTCGCGCTTCCGCGAGTCGAGCGACCTGACCACGATCAACCGCGCGGCCGGGACCGGTGCGCCGCGACGAGTCGATCGCCGGCTTGCGGTGGCGCTGGCGGCAGCGGATCGTGCCGGACGCGCTGACCGCGGGTCGGTTCGATGCCCGGGTCCTTGGCGATCTCGAACGGCTCGGCTATCCCGGCGCGGACCTCCCAGCCGATGTCGCGGACCGCCACCGCTCAGCGAACGGACCGGGCGACGCCATACCGGCCCGCTGGCTCAGCATCGATCATCGAGCGGACACCGTGGCGATCGCGACGCCGGTGGATCTCGGCGGGATCGGCAAGGGTCTGGCCCTCCGCTGGGCCTGGCGCCGCGTCGTCCGGAGCGGGCACATGGATCGGGCCGGCGGCGGGCTGCTCGAGGCCGGCGGGGATCTCGTCGCGGGCGGCAGCGCACCGCAGCCCGGGCCGTGGATCGTCGGCATCGAGGATCCGACCGGCGGCGACGGACCGTTGGCGACGGTCGCCGTCGAGTCCGGAGCCGTCGCGACGTCGTCCACCCTGGTCCATCGATGGACCGGCGACGACGGGCGACCGGTCCATCACCTCATCGACCCTCGCACCGGCGAGCCCGGCGGAGCCGGGATCCTGGCCGTCACCGTCGCGGGCCCGGACCCGGCGTGGGCCGAAGTCTGGTCGAAGAGCCTGTTCCTGTCCGGCCGCGCAGGGATCGGCTCGCTCGCCCGGAGCCGTGGCCTCGCGGCCTGGTGGGTCGACGATGGAGGTCGTCTCGAGATGACGCCGGCGGCGCGAGCCCGGACCGGCTGGGTCGCCGCGGAGACCTGACCGGATCAACCAGGGGCGGCCGTCGCCTCGGCGATCGCGGCGTCGAGCTCGTCGCCCGTGGGCATCCCCGCTCGCGCGCCGGACGATCTGGTGGCCAGGGCGCCCGCCACGACCGCCCGACGAACCGCGGTCTCGATCGACGCGGACCCGACCAGCGCGGCCGCGAGCGCACCGTTGAACGCATCCCCGGCGCCGGTGGCGTCGACGGCCGCCACCCGGAACGGAGGGATGTCCACGACGTCGTCCCGGGTCACGAGGAGCGCCCCGTCGGCGCCGAGCGTCACCACCACGGCATCGGACACCCCGGGTCCGGCGGCCGACGGCTCGAGGAGGCCACGAGCTGCCCGGGCGACGTCCGCCGCGGCGGCGGCGGCCGAATCCGAGGCCCGCCCGGATCGGCGAGCGTCCGCCGCCGCGAGCGCGAGCAGCTCACCCTGGTTCGGGCTGATGACGTCGGCCTCGGCCAACAGCGTCCGGTCGATCCCGTCGGCCGGCGCCGGGTTCAGGACCGTCGTGGCGCCCGCGGCCCGGCCCCGACGCAGGGCGTCTCGGACCGTGTCGATGGCGATCTCGCGGCAGACCAGGACGACATCCCCGGCGCCCACGCCGATCCTGTCGAAGGCGCGTCCGATCGCCGCGGGTGAGAGCCGGGCGTTGGCGCCCGACGCGACCGAGATGAGGTTCTCGCCGCGCCGGTCGACCATGATCAGGGCGAGTCCGGTCGCCTGGCCGGGGATGGTCGCGAGCGACGAGACATCGATCCCCTCGAGCTCGAGGGCGGCCCGCGCTTCGGAGCCGAAGGCATCGTCCCCGACCGCTCCAACGAACGCGACCGGTCGGCCGAGCCTGGCCGCGGCCACGGCCTGGTTGCCGCCCTTCCCGCCGTGATGGCGTTCGAACGTCCCGCCGGTCACGGTCTCACCCGGGGCCGGCAGCCGCTCGCCGCGGATGACGAGGTCGACGTTGACCGACCCCACGACGACCACCCGCCCGCCGCTCACCGAGCGGTCACGAGCCCGTGATGAACTCGCCGCCGTCGACCCCGATGATCTCGCCGTTGATGAAGTCGACGCCCTCGCCGCTGAGCGCGACGATCGTGGTCGCGACGTCCTGGGGCGTCGTCATCCGACCGGTCGGGTTGCGCCGCTTGGTGATCGCGATCATCTCGTCGTGCTCGGGGATCTTGAGCAGGGCGGGCGTGACCGTGACCCCGGCGCGGATCGTGTTGGCCGTGATCCCCTTGCCGGTCCTCGCGAGCTCCATCGCCAGCTGCCGGGTGTGCGATTCGAGGGCGGCCTTGGCCGATGAGACGACGCCGTATGACGGGACGACCCGGCTCGAGCCCTCCGACGTCATCGAGAAGATCTTCGAGCCCTGCTCGAGGAACCCGCCGCGATAGAGGTCCTGGACCCAGTAGACGAGGCTGTTGGCCATGACGTCCTGGGTCATCTCCATCTTCTTGCGGTCGACGCCCGCCTTCGGGTCATCGGTGATGAATGGGACGAGCGACCCGAAGGCCAGCGAGTGCATCACGACCCGGACGTACGGATGATGGCCCGCGGCCTCCGATCGCTCGAACCGCTCCCGAAGGGTGGCCAGGGCACTCGCCCGCTTCTGGTCGTCGGCGGCGTTCATGTTGATGTAGAGGGCCTCGGACCCGGCCGCCTCGATCGCGGCCTTGACTTCATCGACGTGGGCGAGGCCCGCCCGGAAGTCCAGGTGGATCCCGAAGATCCGATAGCCCGCCGCGGCCAGCGCCTTCGACGTCGCCTCGCCCATCCCCGAGGACGCCCCGAGGATGACGGCCCAGCGCTCGCGTTCGTCGGACATCGGTGTCGTTCCTCCGTGGATCGGCGCGACCGTGACGTGAGCGGTCGGCGTCGGCGATCCGTCGGCCGAGTCTAGCAGCGGGACCCGGGGTTCCACGCTCCGGGTCGGTGTCGAACTGCACACAAGTCGGGCCGCCGCCCGGCCGGGCGCGACCCGCCGCGGCGGGCTTGACGCTCGCCCCGCGACCGAGCTAATTTGGCATCAACCGAATTAGGTGATCAGCGAAACCACGGATGAACAAGGTCTATCGCGCCCTGAGCGATCCGACCCGCCGCCGCGTCCTGACCCTCCTCCGGGAACGTGACATGACGGCCGGCGAGCTGGCGGGCAACTTCCCGTTGAGCGCTCCCACGATGTCCGGGCACTTCGCCGTCCTGAAGGACGCCGACCTCATCCAGGCCGACCGGGCCGGCTCGACGATCACCTACCGACTCAACGTGTCCGTCCTCGAGGAGGCGCTGCTCGCCCTGATGGACGCGTTCAGACTGGACCCGGAGAGGAGCTCCCGATGAACCTGCGGCCCCTGCTGATCGTCATCGTCGCCACGGTCGGGGCGACGATCGGTCTGGCGGTCGTCGGCTGGGTCCAGCTCCCGCCCGACGCCCAGGTGCCGATCCATTGGGGCGTCGACGGGCAGGTGAACGGCACCGCCCCGAAGATCGTCGGGCTCCTGCTCATCCCGGCCGTCACCGTCGGGCTGTCGGTGCTGCTCTACTTCCTGCCGAGGTTCGAGCCGAGGGCGCAGAATCTGGCCCGGTCGGGCCCCGCGTACGTCCGGATGTCGAGCGCGGTCCTGATCCTGATGGCGGTGATCCAGCTCGTCCTCGTGGCATCGGCCCTGGGTCGGCCGGTGGATGTGACGGCCGTGCTGAGCGTGGCGATCGGCGTGCTGTTCATCGTCCTCGGCGATCTGCTCGGCAAGGTCCGGAGCAACTACATGTTCGGCGTTCGGACGCCATGGACGCTCGCCAGCGATCTGTCCTGGAACAAGACGCATCGGCTCATCGGCCGGCTGTTCGTGCTCCTCGGGTTGGTGGTCATCGCGGCCGGTGTCATCGGCGGAGGCTGGCCGTTCTTCGTCGTCCTGATCGCCGGGATCGGCGTGATCCTCGCGGTCGCGTTCGTCTACTCGTATCGCGTCTGGAAGGTCGACCCGGACCGTCAGAAGGTGGGTGAAGCCGGATGAATGGGATCGAACCCCAGCTTCTCGTCCTCCTCATCCCGATCGTCGTCGTCGAGCTGGGACTGGCGGTCTGGGCGCTCTACGACCTGACCCGGCCCGGCCGTCGCGTCCGGGGCGACAGCCGGCTGATGTGGGGCCTGATCGTCCTCCTGGTGTCGCTCATCGGCCCGATCCTGTATTTCGTGGTCGGGCGGCAGGAGAGCACCGGTGAGCCCGAGGGTCCGCCCGTCTGGCCGACCGGCGCGGCCGTGTCCGGCGCGCCCGGGTCGAGCGGACCGGGTCCGGTGAGCCCGGCGGCGGCCCCCGCGGATGCCGCCGTCGCCGCAGCCATCGCGCCGGCGGCTCCGGTCGCGGCCCCGTCGGTCGCGCCCGTGGCGGGCCCGTCGGTCGCACCGGTCGCAGGCGGACCCTCGGCGATCGCGTGCCGGGGTCTGACCAAGCACTATCCCGGCGGGATCGTGGCGCTCGACCGGCTCGACCTCGAGGTGCCCGCGGGCTCCGTGTTCGGCATCCTCGGTCCGAACGGCGCCGGCAAGACGACCACCCTCCGGATGCTCGTCGGCCTGGCCCGGCCGACCGCGGGAACCGCGACCGTGGCGGGTATCCCGCTCGGCGATGTACGGCTCACGGCCAGGATCGGATTCCTCGACCAGGACCCGCGCTACTACGGCTGGTCGACCGGTCGGGAGCTGGTCGATCTCGTCGGTCGTCTCCACGGGATGGACGGCACCGAGCTGCGCGCTCGGGTCCACGAGGTTCTGGCGCTGGTCGGGCTGGAGCACGCCGCGGACCGGCGGATCGCGACCTACTCCGGCGGGATGCGGCAGCGCCTCGGGATCGCCCAGGCGCTTGTCAACCGGCCGGCGGTGCTCATCCTCGACGAGCCCGTCAGCTCGCTCGATCCCGAAGGGCGGCGGGATCTCCTGGCCCTCATCGGCCGGCTGCGAGGCAGCTCGACCGTCCTCTTCTCGACCCACGTCCTGGCCGACGTCGAGCGCGTCTGCGATCGGGTCGCGATCCTCGATCGCGGACACCTCGTGGTGGTCGGCCCGCTCCAGGCCCTCCTCGATCGCTATGCTCTGCCGATCTACCGGATCGACCCGGAGCCCGGCCAGTCCGAGGCGGTCGAGCGTCTGGCCACGGCTCTCCGTGCGACGGACTGGACGATCGACGTGTCCCTCGATCTCGGACGGCTGCGGATCACCGTCAACGACCCCGCGCGTGCGGCGCGCGAGCTCCTGCCCGAGATCGTGCGGGCCGGGGTCGCCGTCGCCGGCGTGGAGCGGGCTCGCCCGTCGCTCGAGGACGTCTTCCTCCAGCTCACCGGGTCGGCCGCGAACACGGCTGCGCCGGGCTCGGCCGCCTCCGGGACGGCGGGCGTGGCATGAGCCCGCAGGTCGTGCTCCTGCGAAAGGAGATCCTCGAGTCGTGGCGGACTCGCCGGCTCCCGGCCGTCCTGATCATGTTCATCGCCATCGGACTGCTGGCCCCGCTGACCGCGAAATACCTGCCCGAGATCATCAAGGCGGCGCTCGGCGACCAGATCAGCGTCCCGATCCCCACCCCGAAGGCCGCTGACGCCGTCCTCCAACTCCAGAAGAACCTCGGACAGCTCGGGGCGTTCGCCGCGATCGTGCTGGCGATGAATGCCGTGGCCGGTGAGAAGGAGCATGGGACGGCAGCCTTCCTGCTGACCAAGCCGGTCGGGCGCGGCGCGTTCATCGGGGCGAAGCTCGCCGCGCTGGGTCTCGTCCTCGGCGCGGCGGTGTCGGCGTCGGTCGTGGTCGGCTGGGTCTACACGGCGGTCCTGTTCCAGCCGCTACCGATCGCCGGCTGGCTCGCCCTCGGCGTCCTCAGCTGGCTCGGACTGGCCGTCTGGGGCGCGATCACCTTCTTCGCCTCGACCGTGACCGGCTCGGCCGCGGCCGCGGCGGGCGTCGGCATCGTCGCGCTGATCGTCCTGTCCCTCGTATCGGCGATCCCGCAGGTCGGCCGCTTCCTGCCACCCGCGCTCGATGGACCCGGACTCGCGCTGGCGGCCGGCAACACCGCCGATCTCGCCGCCGACACCCTCGCGATGGCGGTCGGCGGGAGCATCGTCATCCTGATCGCCAGCTCGGTCGGAGCGTGGCTCGCCTTCCGACGCCAGGAGCTCTGACCCGGCGACGTGTGGCGGCGACGCCAGGCCTCGGCCTCAGACGACGCCGAGCCTCGGCCTCAGACGGCGCCGCCGGCGTGGAGCCGGGCGATCGCGTCGGGCCCGTAGCCGAGCTCGGCCAGGACATCGTCGGTGTGCTCGCCGAGGAGCGGCGGCGCCGACCGGATGGACGCCGGAGTGGCTGCCAGCTTGAACGGGAGACCGACCTGCCGGACGGGTCCGAGCCTGGGATGCTCGATGTCGACGACCATCTCGCGCGCCCGCGCCTGATCGGACGTGAGAGCGGTCAGGATGTCGTCGATCGGCCCGGACGGGACGTCGGCCACGGCGAGCCGCTCGAGCAGGTCGGCGGTCGAAGCGGCTCGCAGGCGCTCGGCGATGATCGGCCGGAGCACGGCCCGGTGCTCGACACGAGCCGCGTTCGTGGCGAAGCGGGGGTCCGTCGCCACGTCGGGGATCCCGAGCGCGGCGCAGAAGCGGGCCCACTGGCGCTCGGAGCCGACCGCGACCGCGATCGCACCGTCGGCCGTGGCGAACGACTCATACGGGACGATGTTCGGGTGGGCGTTCCCTCGACGACCCGGCGCCCGGCCGGTCGCGAACGCGTTCTGGGCCTGGTTGACGAGGATCGCGAGGGTCAATTCGAGGATCGACACGTCGATCCGCTGGCCACGCCCGCTCGCCGGCGAACCCGTCCGTTCACGCCCGGCCAGCGCGGCGAGGACGGCGATCGTCCCGTGCAGTCCGGTGACGACGTCGCCGATCGCGACGCCGACCTTGGTCGGTTCGCCGCCGGCGTCGTCCGCCTGGCCGGTGATCGACATCAGGCCCGCGGCCGCCTGGATGACGAAGTCGTAGCCGGGCCGCGCGGCGTCGGGTCCGGTCGCCCCGTAGCCGCTGATGGCCAGGTGGATCAACGCCGGGTTCAGGTCGGCGAGCGTCGCATCGTCGAACCCGAGGCGGTCGAAGCCGCCCAGGCGGAAGTTCTCGACCAGCACGTCGGCCCGCCCGACGAGGCGCCGGAGGACGTCCCGGCCCGACTCGGACTTGAGGTCGAGACGGATCGACCGCTTGTTGCGGTTGACCGCGAGGTAGTACGCGGCGACGCCCGGGTCATCGGGTGCCAGCCTGCCGGCCCCGACCCACGGCGGGCCCCAGGCGCGCGTCCCGTCGCCTTCGGGCGGCTCGACCTTGACGACGTCGGCACCGAGATCGGCCAGCAGCATCGTGCAGTAGGGCCCGGCCAGGACGGTCGAGCAATCGGCCACGAGGATCCCGGCGAGCGGACCCGAGGGCGGTGCGCTATCGGACCGCGACGGCATCGGGCCGGTCAGGCGGAGGGCGACTCGGTCGCCGCCTCGACGCCGCGAGTGGACAGGTCCGTCCGTGCCTCGGACCCAGGGTCCGTACGCTCGGCGACGAGCCGATCGAGGCGGGCGAGGTAGGGGACCGCACCGATCCGGGTGAGGATCTCACGCGCCTCGACCTCGGCGAGCCGGGCCGCTTCCTGGCCACCCGGAGCCAGGGCCACGACCTCGAGCAGCCCGAGCGCGAGATCGAAGTCGGCCCGCAGCTCGCGCAGCCGGCGGGCGGCGTCGCGGTGGAGCTCGGCCGCGGCGGGCCAGTCGCCCTCGAGCGCCAGGATGCTCGCCGCCTCGACGTCCGCCTCGGCGTCGAGCGCCGGCCCGCGCACCCCGAGGGCGACGAGATCGGCGTGGATCCGCTTCGCGTCCTCCAGATGCCCTCGTGCGACTGCAGCCCGGGTCGCCCAGAGCAGGGCATACGGGCGGTTGAGGTGGCTGACCCGGGCGACCTCGAGCCCCGCCGCCTGGGCATCGTCGAAGCGGCCCTCCGCCAGCGCCGCCATCATCCTGGCGAGGCCGAGCGCGGCTTCGTAGATCGGGTCGTCCTCCGGGGCGTTCGACGCCAGCATCTCGAGCCGGGCGGCCGTCGGTTCGCCACGGGTGGCGACGAGCTCGATGAGCACCGACTCCAGGGTGGCCCGATCGATGTCGGCCAGCTCGAGGCCACTGCTCTCGGTCAGCGCTTCGATCGCCCAGTCGAGCTCGCCCGCGGAGAGGGCGGCCTCACCGGCGTTCGCCGCGAGGATGACCGCGATGTGCCGATAGCCGAGCCGTGCCGCGAGCTCATAGCCGTCGCGCCCGATCTCGAATGCCTGGCGCGGGTCATAGGCCGCCAGGATCCCGCTCAGCGATACCGCCGCTCGCAGCCGCGTCGCGATGTAGCCGTTCGTCTCGGCCAGCTGCTGGCCGGCCCGGACGAGTCCGATCCCTTCCCAGACCCGACCCGTGTGGGTCAGGCTCGCGCCCTTGGTGATGATCGCCTCGGCCAGGGTCGGCAGGAGGTACAGCCGCTCGCTGATCGCGAGCGAACGCTCCGCCCAGGCGATCGCCTCGGCGGGCTCCTCGTGCAGCTGGTGGGCGCGCGCGATCTGGGCCGTCATCTCGGCGACGAGGGGCGTATCGCCGAGCGCCTCGGCCAGGGTGGCGTACGCGGGCTCGAGGATGCGCAACGCATCCGATGACCGGAACGAGGTGATCAACGCCCCGGCCTGCGCCACGGTCGCCCGGGCGATCGCGGCGGGGTCGCCGCCGGCCGTCTCGATCTCCACCGCCCGGCGAAGGGCCACGTCCGCCTCATCGAACCGGCTCGCCGCCGCGGCGGCCGCGCCGATCCGCTCGAGGATGGCGGCCTCCTCCGATAGATCGGTGGTCACCGTCAGCGCGCGCCGGAGGAAGGTGATCCCCTGGTCGTGCGAGCCGAGCGCGATCGCCCGCTCGGCCGCCGCCCGGAGGGCGATCCGGGCCTGGTTCGCCACCGCCTCGGCTTCGTCGCCCTCGGGCGACGCGAGATAGGCGTCGACATAGTGGGTGGCCAGGACGCCGGCCGTCTCGTCGTCGCCCATCTCCTCGAAGTAGTGCGCGGCGGCCAGGTGGCGAGCTCGTCGGTCCTTCTTCGACAGGGTCGAGTAGGCGACCTCGCGGAGGAGCGCCTGGGCGAACCCGAACTGCCCGCGCTCGGGCGAGCGTGGGTCGGTGTCGAGCAGGAGGACCTCCCGTCGGACGAGCGCCCGGAGCGAAGGCTCGAGCGCCTCCACGGCCTCCCCGCGGAGAGCCGAGAGCGCGGCGACGGTGAAGGTCTGACCGAGGACCGACGCGTCCTGGAGGATCGCCCGATCGGTCGGCTCGAGCGCGTCGAGGCGTGCCGCGATGAGCGCGTGGAGCGTCTCGGGGACCGCCAGGTCGCCGAGGTCGCCGACCGGTCGGAACGCGCCGTCCGCTTCCTCGAGCTTGCCCTCCGCGACGAGCATCCGGACGGTCTCGACGGCGTACAGCGGGATCCCGCCGGCCCGCTCGAGGATCGCCCGGACGGCCCGCTCGGGGAGCCCGGGGACAAGCCCAGCCAGGAGCTGGCGCATCGCCCCTTCGGTCAGCGGCTCGAGCGACAGCGCGACGAAGTTGCGTCGGCCGGCACCCCATCCCGCGCGCCGATCGAGCAGCTCGGGACGGGCCAGGGTGATGACGAAGATCGGATGGCTGGTCGACCACTCGAGGAGGTGGTCGATGAAGTCCAGCAGTCCCGGATCCGCCCACTGCAGGTCCTCGAAGACCAGGACGGCCGGACTCTCCGTGGCCACACGCTCGAAGAACGTCCGCCAGGCCGCGAACAGCTCGTCACGGTTGCGGGCCGAGGCGTCGCCGAACCCGAGCAGCGCCAGCAGGGCGGCCTCGATCCAGCGGCGTTCGGTCTCATCGGGCACGAACTCGGCGAGGGTCGTCGCGATCCCGGCCCGGGTCGTCGCCTCGTCGTCCGTCTCGGCCAGCCCGGCTCGCCGGCGGACCATCTCGCCGAGGGCCCAGAACGTCACGCCGTCGCCCAAGGCCGGTGAACGACCCTCGTGCCAGTAGACGGTCTCGAGCACGCCATCGATGTACTTGAGGAACTCCCAGGTCAGCCGGCTCTTGCCGATGCCGCCCTGCCCGGTGACCGACAGCAGGCGGGCACGACGCTCGCGCGACGTCGCGTGGAAGAAGTCCTTCATCAGGCGGAGCTCGTCGTCGCGTCCGACGAACGGGGCCTCGAGACCCTCGCTCCGACCCTGACCGCCGCGCTTCGCCACGACACGGAGGGCGCGCCAGGCGGGGACCGGCGCCGTCTTGCCCTTGAGGGTCTGCTCGCCGGCTTCCTCGAAGACGATCGCCCGATCGGTCGCCCGCATCGTCGCCTCGCCGACGAGGACGCTCCCGGGTGGCGCGACCGACTGGAGCCGGCTCGCGGTGTTGACGAGGTCGCCCGCGACCATCCCCTGACCCGTCGCGCCGAGGGTGACCGCGGCTTCGCCCGTCAGGACGCCCGCTCGTGCTTCCAGGCCGCGGCCGTCCGCGCCGGAATCGAGGTCCCGCACCGCGGCGACGAGGTCGAGCGCCGCCCGGACCGCCCACTCCGCGTCGGCCTCGCGGACGACAGGCGTGCCCCAGACGGCCATCACGGCGTCGCCGATGAACTTCTCGACGGTCCCGCCGTAGCGTTCGATGACCTCGCGCGCGGTGTCGAAATATCGCGTCAGCAGGTCGCGTACCTGCTCGGAGTCCCGATCCGCCGCCAGCGTCGTGAAGCCCACCAGGTCGGCGAACAGGACGCTGACGACCCGGCGCTCGGTCGTCCCGCCATCGGGGATCGGCCGCCAGACGGCCGTCGGTGCGTCGGGCCTCGCCTCGGGCTCGGCCCATGCCTGGACGCCTGGGCGGACCGCTGCCCCAGGGCCGGCTTCGAGACGCGTGCCGCAGTCGGAGCAGAACTTCGCGCCGGGCAGGTTCTGGGCGCCGCAGCTCGGGCACGCCGAGGCCAGGCGGTTCCCGCATTCCGAACAGAACTTGGCCCCGACGAGGTTCGCGCTACCGCAGCTCGGGCAAGTCAACCCGGATCCTCACTCCCGATGTGGATGTTCCGCGCAGCGTATCCCGGCGGACGGCGGCGCGTCGAGGCTCCGTGCCGCGAGGTCGGCTAGGATTCCCCGATGACCGAACCGCGCCGACGCACCCTGCTGACCGTGCATGCCCACCCGGATGACGAAACGATCGGGACGGGCGGGGCGATGGCCCGGGCCGTCGCCGACGGCCACCGGGTGATCCTCGTCACCGGCACCCGGGGCGAGCTCGGCGAGATCGTCGTGCCCGACATGGACACGCCCGACAACCACCGTCGACTCGGGGAGATCCGGGCCGGGGAGCTCGAGCGGGCGATGGGCGTCCTCGGGGTGACGGAGTGGGAGAACCTCGGCTACCGGGACTCGGGGATGATGGGGACCCCAGGGAACCACGATCCACGGTCGTTCTGGCAGGCTCCGGTCGACGAGGCCGCCGGTCGACTGACGTGGCTGGTCCGCCGATACCGACCCGACGTCATCACGACCTACAACGCCTTTGGCGGCTACGGCCATCCCGATCACATCCGGACCCACGACGTGGGCGTCCGGGCATTCGCCAGGGCCGGCGATCCGGCCTGGTACCCCGAGCAGCTTGCCACCGAGCACGGCGGCTCGGCCGGCTCCGTCGAGGAAGGCGGGCTCGCGCCGTGGGCGCCGTCGAAGCTCTACGAGCAGGCGATCCCGGCGTCCGTCCGCGGGCTGATGGCGGAACGGCTCAAGACACTCGGCAAGAAGAGCTTCTGGGAGCCGCCGGACGATGCGACCCCCGAGCAGATCGCGGAGTTCGAGGCGTTCGCGGCGAAGATGCTCGTGCCCGACGAGACGATCACGACCTGGCTGGACGTGTCCGGCGCGCCGCTCGAGAAGAAGTGGGCGGCCATCCACGAGCACGTCACCCAGATCAGCGACCAGAGCCCGTTCATGCTCCTCGGCTACGAAGGCTGGCGCGAGAGCTGGGGTCGCGAGGCGTACATCCTGCGCGAATCACGGGTCGCGACCAGCTTCCCGGAGACAGACCTGTTCGCCGGTCTCGACTGACCGTCGATCGACCGGCGTCGACCGTCAGCGCGCCTTGAGCGCGTCGCGGATCTCGGTCAGCAGGACGACCTCGTCGCTCGGGCCGGCCGGCTCTTCCTCCTTGATCATGACCTTGGCGATGACGTACACGACGAACGCGACGATGACGAACGTGATCACCGCGTTGATGAACGAGCCGTAACGGATCGCGACCTCGGTCTTCGGGTCGCCGTTGACGGCGGCGAGCAGGACGATCTTCATGCTCGCGAAGTCAACGCCCCCGAGGACCCGCCCGATCGGCGGCATCAGGATGTCGTTGACCAGCGAGTTGACGACGTTGCCGAGGGCCACCCCGATGATCACGCCGATCGCCAGGGCGAGCGCGTTCGTCTTCAGCAGGAATTCCTTGAAGCCGCTCATCGACCGGTTCCTCCTCGTCCTGGACGCCCTACCACGGAAGCAGCTTCCTCGAGGCGTCGAACAGCTGGCCCATCACCACGCGACCCGTCCCGGCGGGATCCATGAAGTTCGGCTGCGACTTGTCCAGGATCACATGGGGCCGGATCCTGACCTGGGCGAGATCGCTGCCGCGGAAGGTGAGCTCGAGGGTGATCCCCTCCATCGTCGGCTCCGACCAGTCCTGGTCGAAGACGAAGTTGCCGAGGGCGTACCAGATCGGCTTGCCCTTGTAGACCTCCATCGCGCCGACCCAGTGGGCATGGTTGCCGATGACCATATCGGCGCCGGCGTCGATGATCGAGCGCGCCAGCGCCTGCTGCGCCGCGAACGGTCGGGGGCTGTACTCGGTCCCCCAGTGGGGATAGACGATCACGACGTCGGCGCCGTTGGCGCGCGCCTTCTTGATGTCGGCCTTGACGCCTGCCCGGCTGAGCTGGGCGCTGCCCGCCGACGACGGACCGGCGGCATAGCCCTTGGCGATCGTGTCGTAGCCGAGGATCGCCACCTTGACCCCGTCGACCGTGGTCGTCGCGGGCGTGTGTGCGGCCTTTAGGTTCGCCCCGGCTCCGGTCGACTTGATCTTGTACTTCTTGAGGTTCTTGACGGTGTCGATGATCCCCTTCGAGCCGGCGTCACCGATGTGGTTGTTGCCGATCGAGACGATGTCGATGCCCGCCTTGGACAGCCCCGCGATGAGCCTGGGATCCGCTGAGAAGGTCGTCCCCTGGGTGTGGTAGCGGAACGCATCCGGCGCCGGGTTCTCGAAGTTCGCGACCGCGACGTCGGCCGACTTCAGGAGGTCGCGGACCGCCCCCGCGTTGCCGGTCCGGCGGGTGGTCGGGACCGGGTTGTCGAGCGCCGAGCAGCACGTCCGACCCGTGATCGTGGCCGTCCCGCCGTTGAACGGGAAGTCGGATCCCTTGCCCTGGAACTTGACGACCTTGGCGACGCCCCGGTCGAGCATGATGTCGCCACCCGCGACGAGCGTCCACGTCGACCCGGCGTCGAAGGCCGGCTGGGTCCCGGCGGGGAGCTGGGCATCCAGCGGCCATGCCGCCGTGTCGGTGACCCGGTCCACCCCGAACAGGCTCTTCGCGCCCCAGGCCAGGGCCCGGACGGCCGGGGTGACCTGCTCGGCTCGCAGGAACGCCAGCCGGTCGCGGTGCTGCTCGAGGTCCTTGATCAGCGTCGAGACGTCCTTTGCCCGGACGATCGGGCCGGGGTTGCCCGCGGCGGGGATGCCGAGCGCGGCCAGGATCGCGTCCGCGTCGGCGTCGACCAGCTCGAGCGCGGCGTAACCGCCCTTCTGGCCGGAGACGGCTTCCTTGACGTCGGCTGACTTGACGCTCGTCTCGGTCGAACGGAAGTCCACGACGGGCACGATCGGCACGGCACCGATCGCGCCGGGCGCGGGTGCCGGCGAACCCGTCCCCGGGGATGCCGACGCGCCGGCGGGCTGTTCGCTGCCGACCGGTCCCCCGGATCCGCCCCCGGGGCTGGCTCCGACCGCCAGGTTCGAGGCGCCCGGGCCACTGGGCGCCGGCGACGCCGGCGAGCCTGGTCCTGGGCCGGCCAGCAGGATGACGCCGACCGCGAGGACGGCCACGACGCCCACGGCGATGGCGACCGGTCCGACCGCCACGCCACGGCGACCCGCATCGATCCGGTGGGCGTGCGTGCGTCGGCGTCGGGGTTCGGTCACTCGGGGAGTCTGCCAGATACGTGCCGCCGCATAGGGAACGCCCCGTCCGGGCGGGAGGACGGGGCGTAGGAACAAGCATCGATGGCGGACCCGACCGGATTCGAACCGGCGATCTCCAGCGTGACAGGCTGGCATGTTGGGCCGCTACACCACGGGTCCGTTGCAGCGAATGCGGAGGATAGCAGGTGGCGGTCGGGTTGTCGCACGAGCAGACGGCCCGGCGGCCCGGCCGGCGGACCCCCCGGCCGAACCTATACTGGCCGGATGCGCCTGATCGATCTGCGCTCGGACACCGTCACGCTGCCGACCGACGAGATGCGCCGGGCGATGGCGGCGGCAGAGGTCGGCGACGACGTGTTCGGCGACGATCCGACGGTCCGAGCGCTCGAGGAACGGGCCGCCGAGCTGCTCGGCAAGGAGGCCGGGCTGTTCGTCACGAGCGGCACGCAGGGCAACCTGGTCGCCCAGCTGGCGCACCTCGGGCGCGGCCAGGAGACGATCGCCGCCGAGAGCAGCCATCTCGTCATGGACGAGGCCGCGGGGCACGCCGTCGTCGTCGGGACCAGCGTCCGGGCCCTCCGCGAGCGACCGGACGGGACGGTGGACCCGGTCGAGATCGATGCCGCGTTCCGCGACCCGAGCGACCCCCACGAGCCGATCAGCGGGCTGGTCACGATCGAGAACACCCACGCCCACTCGATGGGCCAGCCGCTGACGGTCGAGTACACCGCTCGGGTCGGCGAGATCGCACACCGCCATGACGTGCCGCTCCATGTGGACGGGGCGCGATTCTTCAACGCCGTCGTCGCGCTCGGCGTCACCCCGGCCGCCCTCGCCGGGCCGGCCGACAGCGTGACGTTCTGCCTGAGCAAAGGCCTGGCCTGCCCCGTCGGCTCGGTCGTCGTCGGCTCCGGGGACTTCATCTGGCGCGCGCGTCGTGGCCGGAAGCTGGTCGGCGGCGGCTTGCGCCAGGTCGGGGTCCTCGCCGCCCCCGGCCTCCTCGCGCTGCGCGACGGCCCGAGCGGCATGATCGAGCGCCTCGCGGACGACCACACGAACGCCCGACGGTTGGCCGACGGGCTGGCCGAGTTGACGGCCATCGAATCGCCCGGGGGGATCGCCCAGCCGGACGCCGGTCCGCTCGACCCCGGTCGGGTCCGGACCGACTTCGTCGTGTTCAAGGTCGCGCGATCGCGGGCGGCCTTCCTCGAGGCACTGCGTGCGCGGAATGTCCTGATGGTGGAATATCCGCACGGTCAGGTCCGCGCCGTGACGCACTACGGGATCGAGGCGGACGACATCGAGACCACCCTGGCCGCCGTCGGCGCCGCCTTGCGCGAGACGGCTCCCGCGACCGCAGGGACGAACTGACGACCGCCTGCCGGAGCGGTCGTCTCGGAGGACTCACGTGACGCACCACGCGATCGACGACCTCGCGCTTCCCCGGCCCGCCCCGGCCACCGAGCCCGGTCCGCTCGACGATCGGTTCTACGACCTCGTCGAGGCCCGCTTCCGGCGGATCCTCCGCGATCACCCGGACTTCGCCACGTTCATCGGGATCCACACGGAGGATCACCGGCTGGGCGACGGCGAGCGCGACGCGGTCCTCGGCGAGATCGCCGCCGAGCGGGCCCACCTCGCGGCGGTCGAGGCGATCGACGTGGCAGGCCTGTCGCCCGACGCGCGGTTCGAGCGCGACCTCGAGATCCACAACGTCCGCCGGGACCTGTTCGATTCCGAGGTCCAGCGATTGTGGGAGCGACGATCGACCGCCCTCGACGGGATCGGCGATCCGCTGTTCGCCCTGTTCGCCCGCGACTTCGCCCCGCTCGCGGAGCGACTGGACGCGATGACCAGTCGGCTCGAGGCGGCGCCGTCGTTCCTCGAGCAGAGCAAGTCGCGGGCCGTGGTCCCCCAGGTGCGGCTGTGGCAGACCATCGAGATCGAGACCGCCGGGGAGATCCCGGCCCTGTTCGACGAGATCGGCGCCGCCGGCGTCGGCGTCCTCGGACGCCCGGAGAAGCGGCGGCTCGATGCCGCGATCCGGGCGACCAAGACCGCCGTCGCCGACTACCGGACCTGGCTCGAGGGGACGCTCGCCGGCGGGACCGACGATTGGGCGCTCGGGCGCGAGCGCTACGACGAGCTGGTCGCGCTGCGCGGGTTCGATGGGGTCGATGCGGACGCGATCCTGGCCATCGGCGAGGAGCAGCTCGAGCTGAACCGGGCCGGCCGGGTCGCGGCCGCGCGCGAGATCGACCCGACGGTCGACGAGAAGACGGTCGTCGGGCGGATCAAGAGCGATCATCCGGCGACGTTCGCGGCCGCCCTCGACGCGTACCGCGCCGTGATGTACCGGGCCCGCCAGCATCTCATCGACCACGACATCGTCACCGTCCCGGACGACGAGCGGATCGAGGTCATCGCGACACCCGAGTACATCCGGAACGTGATCCCGTTCGCCGCGTACTTCGACCCGCCCAAGTTCGACACGGACCCGAACGGGATCTACATCGTCACGCCGTCGGTCGGCAACGACGCCAATGCGATGCGCGAGCACAACTACAGCTCGATCAGCAACACCAGCATCCACGAGGCGTATCCCGGCCATCACCTCCAGCTGTCGGTCGCGGGCAAGCACCCGAGCCTGTCCCGGGCTCTGACCAACGCGCCCGAGTTCGTCGAGGGCTGGGGGATGTACTCCGAGCAGATGATGCGCGAGCAGGGCTTCGACGACGCCGCGAACTTCCGCCTGAACATGTACACCGACGCGATCTGGCGAGCCTGCCGGATCATCCTCGACGTTCGGATGCACCGCGGCGAGATCGGCGTCGACGACGCCGTCCGCTACATGGTCGAGCGAACGAGCTTCGAGACGGCGAACGCCCGGGCGGAGGTCCTCCGCTACACCTACACCCCGACCTACCAGTTGAGCTACCTCCTGGGTAAGGTCCTGCTCCTCCAGCTCCGCGCCGACGAGCAGGCCCGACTCGGTGACCGGTTCTCGCTCCGGGCGTTCCACGACACCCTGCTCCGTAATGGGAGCCTGCCGATCAGCTTCCATCGCCGCCTCCTCGAGGGCGACGCTCGGCCGGCGCTCGGCGGCGGGCCCGGCCCCGACCGGCTCGCCGCGCGCTAGCCGGTCGTGCAGGTCATCCCCGCCATCGACCTCGAGGGCGGCCGCTCGCGGATCGTCTACTGGCCCGGCGCCTCGACCGGTGAGGGAACGCCGACGGACCGGCCGGACCGGATCGTCGCCCGCTTCGTCGACCAGGGCGCCCGCGTCGTCCATCTCGTCGACTTCGACGGGGCCCGGGCGGGGATGCCGGTGAACCTCGAGACGATCGGCGCCGTCGCGGCGCGGGTCGCCGTGCCGCTCCAGGTCGCGGGTGGGATGGAGAGCGCCGACGCCATCCGGCTCGCCTTCGCCGCCGGCGCGACCCGGGTCGTGCTGGCGATGTCGGTCGTCGACGATCCGGCGGTCCTCGCCGATTGCCTCGCGGTCGCGGGGGACTGGCTCGCGGTCGGACTCGATCCACGACCCGACCGCCTGGCCGCCTTCCCATGGAAGCGACCCGCGGTCCCGACCATCGACGCGCTCGTCGGCGAGCTGGTCGGGCTCGGGGTCCGACGGTTCGTCCTGGCCCACGGCGGATCCGACCCGGACCACGCCCTGCTGTCCCGGCTCGTTCGGTCGTACGATGCCGACATCCTCGTCGCCGGTGGGGTCACCGACCCGTCAGCGATCTCACGTGTCCGCGATGCCGGCGTCGCCGGCCTCATCCTCGGGGAGGCGCTCCTCTCCGGTGCCATCGACTTCCCCGCCGCCCTGGAGGCCGCCGCATGATCCCGTCCCGTCTTCGTTCCGTGCTCGTCGCGCTCGCGGCGCTCGGTGCGCTCGCGCTCCTCGCCGGGTGTGGCGTCCTTGGTGGCCAGACCACGACGATCATCTCGAGCGTCGGCAACGCGGTGACTCCGGGACCGTCCATCGGGCCGGCCTCGTCGGCCGCCGGAGGCGCCTGCCCGACCTCGCAGCCGGCGGCTCTGCCTGCCGGCGAGAAGCGGACCGTCGCGATCGATACGCCCAAGGGTGCGATCACGATGGAGATCGACGCCGACCTGTCGCCGATCGCGGCTGGGAACTTCGTCGCGCTGGCCGAGTGCGGCTACTACGATGGTGTTCCGTTCCATCGCCTCGTTCCTGGCTTCGTCATCCAGGGCGGCGAGGGTGCCGATCTCGGCTACACGATCAAGGACGAGCCGGTGACCGCGAAGTACGAACGCGGGACCGTCGCGATGGCGCGAACTTCCCAGCCCGATTCGGTCGACTCGCAGTTCTTCATCGTCCTCGACGATGCGGCCGGGCAGGTCCTGGCGTCGTACAACACCTACCAGATCATCGGCAAGGTGACCGCCGGGATGGACGTCGTCGATGCGATCGCCGCGATGCCGAACAGCGGTGACCCCAGCAATACCGCCCTGGATCCGGTCCCGATGACCAAGGTCACCGTCAGCAAGTAGGAGGCACCATGACCCGCGCGACCATCACCACCGAGATCGGCGACATCGATGTCGAGCTCTTCACCGAGAGCGCGCCGAAGGCGACCCAGAACTTCGTGGACCTGGCGAACAAGGGCTTCTACGACGACGTCATCTTCCACCGGGTCATCCCCGGGTTCGTCATCCAGGGCGGGGACGGCGAGTTCGGCAAGAAGGCAACGCTCAACGCCGGCCGGGTCGGGACCGGCGGTCCCGGCTACAAGTTCGCCGACGAGCCGGTCAAGGGGAACTACACCAAGGGCGCGCTGGCGATGGCCAACTCGGGCCCGAACACGAACGGCAGCCAGTTCTTCATCTGCACGGACGACCTGACCGGCCGCCTGCCGAAGAACTACACCCTGTTCGGGCAGGTCACCCGCGGGCTCGACGTCGTCGACAAGATCGTGTCCGCGCCGAGGAACTCTCGGGATCTGCCGGACGCCCCGGTGGCGATGACCAAGGTGACGATCATCGAGGACTGACGGCCGGCGGGTCGCGGCCGCCGGACGCGCGCCCGAGCGCGGACGGAACGGTGTGACGCCCGAAAGGTTAAGGAATTTTCACCACAGAACCTGACAAAACCCTTGGATTCAGGGCGCCTGACAGGTACAGTAAGGTCGCTGTGAAAGCAGCCGCTGCCCCAGCTTCAAGGTCATGGGTAGGTAGGGTCAGGGTAGTCGGTGCAGCCGACGTGATAGATGCCTTTGTGGCGCGGCAGAAGAGTCCGTTTCGACGGACACCTTCACCGGGACAGCATCGGAGCGGTTCTCTTCGGAGGACCGCTCCGAACTTGTTTTGGGGCATCCACCGCGGACGCACGAAGGCCCCGGCGTTTCCGCCGAGGCCTCCAGGTCAAGTCGTCGTGACGGCTAGGCCGTGACGGGGACCCGAACCGGTGACGGGACGATCCCGAGCTGGACGAGCATGCCCAGCTGATCGACCAGGCCCCAGTGCTCGGCGAGGCGCCCGTTGGCGATCCGGCCCATGTGGAACTCGGTCCAGGTCGCTCGCTTGCCCGTGGCGGTCATGCCCATGAAGTCAGCCTTCATGGTCCCGCTGGCGGTCAGGCGATGGACGATCCGGTCGCCACTCTCGATCGAGTCCTCGATCACGTAGTGGAGATCCGGGAACGCCGTCTTCAACGCCATCGCCGTCTGCTTGAAGCCCGCCCGGGTCGGAGCCACGCCCGGCTGGGTCGTGTGCTCGACGAAGTCGGTCGCGAAGATCTCATCGATCAGCGCGAAGTTGCCGTTGTTGAGGATCTCGAGGGGGATGCGCTCGATCAACCTCTGGGTGTTCGTGGTCATGAGAACCACCTTGCTGCGGTCCGCGCCACCATGACGATCCAGGAGTGGGACCCCTCGTCGGCGCCCACCGGGTGTGAATTTCCCCGGCATCTGGTCGGTACTGTGGGGCGTGGAATGCTTCAAAGTGTATGGTACGCTCCGCAGTATGTCAACCCAGCGACTCGGCCCCTCGTCCTATCTCGTCCTCGGGCTGCTCGGGCGCGAAGGGCCGTCCACGCCGTACGACCTGGAGCGGCACGTCCGGGCCACGCTCGGGAACTTCTGGTCGTTCCCGCACACCCTCCTGTACAGCGAGCCTGCCCGACTCGTGAACCTCGGTCTTGTCGATGAGGCTCGAGAGACCGACGGCCGACGTCGACGCGTCTTCACGATCACCCCGGACGGGACGGCCGCCTTGATCGCATGGCTTGACCGCCCGTCGGGCGCCCCGACCGAGCTGCGCGACCTCGGGCTCCTCCAGCTGTTCTTCTCCGATCTCGCCTCCACGGAGGCCCGCCGACACCTCGCCGAGCAGCAGCTCGCGATCCACCGGGCGAAGCTCGCCGCCTACCAGGAGGACGAGCGTCTCGAGCGGGGGTCGGGCGGACCCAGAGGGGGCCAGCGCACGGTCGAGCACTGGCGGGGCGAGACGTTGCGGATGGGCCTGTTGTATGAAGGCGCAGCCGTCGAATTCTGGGCGGGCGTCGTGGCCAGCGCCGGTCCGGCCAGCCCCCGCGCGGCCGGTCCAGAGCAGCCGGGCGGCTGAACCGCGGTATCATTCCGGCCCGAACGTCGTGCGCCGGGCCGCGAACCGGCCGTCGCACATCGCACGAGCCGTTCGCATCGCGCGCCTGTAGCTCAGTGGATAGAGCGTCGGCCTCCGGAGCCGAAGGTCGCAGGTTCGAATCCTGTCGGGCGCGCCAGTACAACCTTTTCGGGCAGCGCGAGCGCGAACCCATGGGCGTACGCCGAGTGCTTGTGCGTGATCGCGCATTGTTCCGGCCGTCATGCGGCAACCTGCACGTCCGCCACGCGCTCGTCGGCGATGATCCGCCCGTCACGCATCCGGATGATCCGGTCGCAGGCGGCGCCAACCTCCTGGTCGTGCGTGACGATGAGCACGGTCTGCCCGCGCTCACGGTTGAAGCGACGGAGCAGGCCCAGGACTTCCGCGGCCCGGGATGAATCCAGGTTGCCCGTCGGCTCATCACCGAGGATCAGCTTCGGGTCGTTCACCAGGGCACGGGCGATGGCCACGCGCTGCTGCTCGCCCCCTGACAACTCCATCGGCCGGTGCCCCGCTCGCTCGGCAAGGCCGACCGACGCCAGCGAGGCGCGCGCAGCCACGCGGGCTGCCGAACCGGACGTCCCGGCATACTCGGCGGCGAGGGCCACGTTCTCCTCGGCGGTGAGCGTCGGGACCAGGTTGAAGGACTGGAACACGAAGCCCATCGATCGAGCCCGGATGGACGTTCGCTCGCCGTCCGAGAGGGTCGTCGCATCGACCCCATCGATGCGCAGGGTCGGGGCCGGGCCGTCGTCGGTATCCGGCGCGTGGAGCAGCCCGAGCAGGTGCATGAGCGTGCTCTTGCCGGAGCCTGACGGCCCCATGATCGCCACCATCTCGCCGGCGGCGATGCTGACGTCAACACCCTGCAGGGCATCGATGCTGGTCCGGCGCGACAGCCGGTAGGTCTTGCGCAGGTCGGTCGCTTCGATCAGGTTCATCGTTCGCTCCTTCGTCGTTCGGTCGTTGGTCATTCGTAGCGCAGGGCCGACACCGGGTCGAGCCGTGCGGCAGTCCAGGCCGGGATGATCCCGGCCACCATCCCGAGGATCGTGCTGAAGCCGACCGCGAACGCCGCGGTCTGTGCGGTGAGGTCGAAGAGGACGGTGCCGCTCGATCGGCCGGCCTCGTTGACCAGGACGACGACCGCAGCGCCCAGGCCGAGCCCGATCAGGCCGCCCAGCAGCCCGATGACCCCGGCCTCGGCGACGAGCTCGCGGACGATGCGTCGCCGGGAGCCGCCGATGGCCCGCCGGATGCCGATCTCGCGGGTCCGCTCGGCCACGCTCATGGCCATCGTGTTGATCACCGACAGGCCGCCCACGATGAGGCTGATGGCGGCCACCCCGATGATGATCGCGTTGAAGATCACGGTCGTGGCGCCGACCGTCTCGGAGAACTCGGCGCCGGTCATGGTCGCGCTGTTCTCGACCGCGGCCTCGATCGCCGCGGCCACCGTCGTCGGGTCGGCACCGACTTCGGGGAAGACGACGATCTGGTTGGCCAGCTCGTCCGCCTGGAGCGACTCGGCGACGAGTGGGGGCAGGTCGCCCAGGTACAGCGCCTGGGCCGTCGAGAGCGGGATGAAGCCGTTCGTGTCGGGCGAGCTGAGGGTGGGTTGCAGGGTCCCAAGGACCTCGAAGGACTCGCCTCGGATGTCGACCGTCCCGCCGGCGACGACGCCGTACTTGCGGGCGATGGTCGACCCCAGGACCACGACGTTGCCGGTGTCCTCGGCCATGAGCTGGCGTCCCGTGGCCAGCTCGAGTGTGAACGTCTCGAACCCGGCGTCGGCGCCCGGGATGGTCCCGACCAGGAAGTCCGGCGCGCCGAACCCGATAGCGGGATCGGGGTCCCACGGGATCTCGACCTTGGGCTGGACGGCACCGACGCCGTCGAGGCCGGCGATGATCTCGACGTCGTCGAGGCGCATCGGCGACGAGCCGAAGGCCATGCCGTCGGTGACGACGATCTTGTCGGCGAAGTATTCGCTGCCCATGCCGACGAGGCCGTTGATCTGGTTGGCCAGCGAACTGAACACCACGAGTGCCCAGATGCCGATGGTGATGCCGGTGATGGTCAGGCTCGTGCGCAGCTTGCGCCGCGAGAGCTCTCGGAGGATTCGCATGACTACCCTGCTTTCAGGCTGAAGGGGGGATAGCGGTCGGTCACGAGCAGGAACGCGTAGGCGTTGACGCGCAGGCTCCACCGCCCGACGCCGACCACGTAGTTGAAGAGCGGCTGGGGATAACGCCCGGTGATGAGGATCGCGAACCAGGCGATCACGATGGCGAGGGCCGCTCCGATGATCAGGACGATCAGCGCGACGTAATGGGGGATCGCCAGGAACCACTTGACCAGTGGAAGCCAGCGGTTCAGGTCGCGATCGACCTCTGGATACTCGATCTCGAGGTGCACCGATTGCTCCTCGACAGTGGACGGATATCGGTCCGTGAGCAGGGCCACGTAGGCACCGACGCGGGCGCCGAAGCGGGTCAGCTCCCGTGCGAAGTCGAACCACCAGCGCGGGTAGCGCATGCGGATGACGATCATCAGCGCCGTGGCGAAAGCCAAGCCAGCGAGCAGTCCACCGCCGGCTCCGACAATCTGCTCACCGGCTGCGGTGACCATCATCTGGGTCCCGCTCCCCGTGATCACTCCGAGCACGATGGCAATCGGGATGACCCAGATCAGGCGAAAGAAGGTCGTAACCCGATCAAGGCGTTCGGGGTAGTCAATGGTCAGACGAGCCGCGTACGGCCCCACTGGCATCGCTGGCGCCGTCACGACGCCACACTCGCCCGCGTCAGCGCGGCCAACGCGTCGCGATCGCTGATGCTGATGATGACCTTGCCCCGGGCACGTCCGAGTTCCAGGTAGCGGATCGCCTCGGCTGCTTGGTCGAGGCGGTAGGTCCGGTCGATGACCGGCACGATCTTTCCGTCGTCTGTCAGCTGCGCAAGGACGAGCAGGTCGGCACTGCTCGGAGCGGTCGTGAACGAGACGATCCTGTGGCTCGTGAACCGCGTCAGCACCACGGCAGCCAGGATGTGACCGAACGGCCCCACCCAGCGGTTGGTACCGACGTATGACAGCAACAGCGTGCCCGTCGCGGTCAGCGCGCGTCGTCGAGCCGACAGTGAGTGGTTGCCCACAAGGTCCAGGATGACGTCATACCGACTGGCTGACTCCGTGAAGTCCTCGCTGGTGTAGTCGATGACGTGGTCGGCGCCGAGTGATCGAACCATCTCGACGTTCGGGCCGCTGGTCACCGCGGTCACCTCGGCGCCCAGGACCTTGGCGATCTGCACCGCATAGGTGCCGACGCCGCCCGAGGCCCCATTGATCAGAACCCGCTGCCCGGGCTGGACCTGTCCGGCATCGCGAAGCCCCTGGAGTGCGGTGAGCGCGGCCAGCGGCATCGCGGCGGCCTGTTGGAAGCTGAGGCTCGACGGCTTGGCCGCCAGGGCGGTGTCCGGCGCCGCGACGTACTCCGCGATCGCGCCGGGGACGCTCCCGTACACCTCGTCGCCGGGGCGGAAGGCGGTCACCAAACTGCCTACCGCCGCCACACTACCGGCGAGGTCCGTGCCCGCGACGGCGAACTGGGGTCGACGCGGGCTAAAGCCGAGTCCGGAGCCCGCGGCGCGCATCAGATAGGGGCGGCCGCGCAGGATGAGCCGGTCGGCGGTGTTGACCGACGCGGCATGCACGCGCACCAGCACGTCGTGGTCGCCGATCGTGGGCTGGTCGATGTCGCGCAGCTGCAGGTCATCGGGTGAGCCATAGGTTGGTTGAACGATTGCCTTCATGGTGGTCTCCTGCTAATGTACGGCGTACATCGCCAATACGGCGTACATTAGATGTACAGCGTACATACGTCAAGCCCCAGGTGCCGAGAGGGATGCAAATGTCTGTCAAGCAACGATCGAGGACCAGACGACGAGTCCCACTCAGCCGGCAGCGAGTGCTCCGAACGGCCATCAAGCTCGCTGATGAAGGCGGAATTGAGTCGCTCAGCATGCGGAACGTCGCCCAGGAGCTGGGGGTATACCCCATGGCGCTCTACAACCACTACGCGAACAAGGACGATCTGCTCGACGCGATGGTCGACGTGATGTACGAGGAGATCGACGTCACCGCCGGAGGGTCAGACTGGAAAGGGGCGATGCGTCAGCAAGCCAACTCGATCCGCGAAGTGCTCGCGCGTCACCGCTGGGCGCTGGGGGTGATCCAGTCCCGCGTCCATCCAGGCCCGGGCAACATGCGATACCACGACATGGTGATACGGGCGTTGCGGCAGGCTGGCTTCTCCGTCGCGATGGCCGTTCACGCCTTCACCCTGCTCGACAGCTTCATCTTCGGCTTCGCGCTGCAAGAGCAGACCCTGCCCTTCGAAAGCACGGACCAGGTCGACAAGTTGGCGATCGAGATTCTCAGCCAGTTCCCCGCTGACGACTATCCCTACCTCGCCGAGTCCGTTGCCGAGCACGTGGGCAAGGCCGGCTACGACTTCGCCAGCGAGTTCGACTTCGGTCTCGATCTGATCCTCGCCGGTCTGGACAGCCTCCGGGCGTCGCCCGACCGTGCCGATCCCATCGGCACGGCCTGACTGCGGAGCGAGAGTGGTTGGCGCATAGTCCGGCTTGAGCGAGCGATGGGCACTCGGGGTCGCGCGCGGGGGCTCAGCCTGCATTCAAGAGATCACGCTGGCTCCAGGCTCGGGACGACGAGCCAACCAAGGGCGCGGCCCGAATAGATCAGCTGCTCGGTCGTCAGTCCCGACCGCGCTCGTAGGTCGGCGAGGTGCCGCTTGACGGTGCTGGGCCTGATACCCACGAGTTCGGCCGCGTCGTGGACCGACCCGCCGGCGGCTACGTAGGCGGCAAGCACGTCCATCTGGCGCCGCGTCGCCTGCGGCGGAAGCACCCCGCGCTGGTACCCGTCCCTCATGCCAGCCGCCTAGCAGCGGCCAGCCACTCGTCGCGCCCCTCGATCGGGATCGTGTAGGTTGAAATCGCGCGTCCAACACCTGTCGGGCGCGCCATTTCGACCATCTCGAGCACCGCCAGCGCCGATCCGTGCACGCGCCTCGTCGAGGTGAGGCGGACTCGGGTTCAGCGCGCGAAGGTCA
>CAVVNZ010000003.1:0-167897 GCA_963749735.1 uncultured Chloroflexia bacterium | reverse complement strand
CGGCATGGAGGTTTGTCGGCCTAACGGCAGGCCCGGCCGCGTCGCGTGGCGAGAGCGACCGCGAGGACGGCCGATGCCGCCCACGGCACAAGCCAGAATCGTCCGCCGGGATCGAGCGGACCGGGAACGAAGGCAGTCGGGACAATGCGCAAGATAGGGATGCCGCCGTGCCCCGCGAGCAGTGCGGCGTCATCGAGCCTCGCCACGTCGCCGACGGTGAGTCGGCCGACAATGCCCAGGCTCACGATCAGCGCTCGGTAGGCCCGCAGCCATTCGTCGGGCGCTGTGACCGGGGTCGCCGTGCAGCTCAGCGTTCGACCGGGCAGGACGACCTCGACCGACGGATCCGCCAGCACGTTTCGGTACCAGGCCGTGGTCTCACCGAAGCCGGCGCAGCAGTAGATGTCTCCATCAAGCACTACGTAACCGAGCGGCGCGGCGCGCATCAAGCCGCTTCGTCGTCCCCGCGTCCGCAGCACCATGAGGTAGCCCGTCAGCGGGTTCGAGAACAGCGCACCTAGCCCTCGCTCGAGCGCCGGGGAGAACAGCGCATTGACGATCAGAAACCCGCGGTGCAGCGGTCCCAGGAGGTGCGTCGTCGTTGGGCCATAGGGAAGTGCATGGCTGTGGACCGTCGGCTGCCGCGTGGGGGTGACGTCCCATGCCGCTGCCTTGTCCCGACCCCGCCGTCCACGGGTGGCCGTCACGACCCCACCTCCATGGGCGCGATCAGACGCTGCTTGAGCCTGGATCGCTCGCTCAAGGGGCGCCGACCCCGATCACGAGGCCGACGGCGTAGGTGAACCCGGCGGCCACGGCCCCGAGGCAGACCTGGCGCAAGGCCCCGTACCAGGCGGGTCGGCGTGTGAGGGCGGCGATACGGGCCCCGAGAAACGCCAGCGCACCCAGGCTGACGAACAGGCTGGCCACGAACGCCGGCATCCCGGCGCCGATGAGGTACGGGACGAGCGGGATCAACGCGCCAGTCGTGAACGCGACGAAGGAACCGGCGGCGGCGGCCAGCGGCGAGCCGATCGAACGCGCATCGAGGCCGACCTCCTCGAAGATGAGCAAGCGAACAGCATGGTCCGGATCGGCGAAGACGGCGTCGACGAACCGATCGGCTTCCTCGGGGCCGAACCCACGCTCCGTGTAGAGCTTGGCCAGGATCGCCCGCTCCTGGGCTGGAGCCTCACGGATTTGCTTGCGCTGGAAGGCCAACTGGAAGTCGAGCAGCTCCCGCTGGCTCTGGACCGAGACGTACTCGCCGACGCCCATGCTGAAGGCGCCGGCGATGAGCCCGGCCACACCGGCGAGCACGATGATCCCGTTGTCCGACGTCGCGCCCGCGACACCCATCACCAGGGCGAGGTTGGACACCAGCCCATCGTTCGCACCGAAGACGATCGGTCGAAGGACGCTGGTCGCCCTTGTTTCGTGGGGTGCCGAGGCCTCCGGCAGCGATCGGTCATCGACCGCCGCGCTACGCATTATTTCCGTCCATCTCGTCTCCGCGGGACGCAGGACCTGTCCGCAGGCGCGGTCGATGCCGGTCCGAGCCTGACCCTACGGTGGCCCGGCGTCGTCGGCCAAGGGCCTGACCGCCTGATTCGGGATGCCTGATGCCGTCGATCGGTCCGATCGGCACTTCCGCCGGGAATGCCGAGTCGTCGATGCTCAGGACCGTACCGGCCGACGTCGCTTTGACATCGCCGGGTGCGACGAAACCTGAACCGACAACATGAGCTTGCCACCGGCCGTCGGCGGATCTCCGGGTGTTCAGACTTCGGAGGTCGAGACGACGAACCGCGTCCCGAACCCGTGGGCGGTCGACGCCCCGGGGGTCGTCGCTGCCCTCGGCTCCGATGCGGACCGGGGACTCGATCCCGACGAGGCGCACCAGCGTCTGATCGCCCACGGGCCGAACGAGCTCGAGGAGCGCGCCGGCAGACCCGCCTGGCAGTTGCTGGCCGAACAGTTCACCAACGCGATGATCCTGGTCCTGCTCGGTGCGGCCGCGATCACCGCGGTCATCGGCGACCTCAAGGACACCGCCATCATCCTGGCGATCGTCGCGCTCAACGGGATAATCGGGTTTGTCCAGGAATACCGGGCGGAGCAAGCGATGGACGCGCTGAAACGCATGGCCAGCCCGTCGGCGCGCATCGTTCGTGGCGGCGTCACGATCGTCGTCCCGGCGCCCGACGTGGTGCCGGGCGACCTCGTACGGCTCGACGCGGGGGACGTCGTGACTGCCGATATGCGCCTGGTCGAGGCTCGATCCCTCAGGATCAACGAGGCCGCCTTGACCGGCGAATCGGAGCCCGCCAGCAAGATCACGGCTCCGGTCCCGCATGTCACCGCGGCTGTCCTCGCCGACCAACGGAACATGGCCTTCAGTGGCACCGCGGTGACCTATGGGCGTGGCCTGGGCGTGGTCGTGGCGACCGGGATGGAGACGGCCCTCGGGCGGGTAGCCGAACTCCTCGAGGAACACGGCAGTGGCCGGACGCCGCTCCAACGGCGGCTGTCGACACTCGGCAAGCGACTGGCAGTCGCAGCGTTCCTGGTGTGCATCTTCGTGTTCGTCAGTGGCGTCGCCCGTGGCGAGCCGGCCGACGTGATGTTCCTGACAGCGGTGAGTCTCGCCGTGGCGGCCATCCCCGAAGGCCTGCCGGCCGTCGTGACGATCGCCCTGGCGCTGGGTGCCCGACGAATGGCCCAACGACACGCGCTCGTCCGCAAGCTGCCGGCCGTGGAGACCCTCGGATCGGTCACCGTGATCTGCAGCGACAAGACCGGCACCCTGACCGAGAACCGGATGCTGGCCGAGCGGGTCTGGACGCCGAACGGCGACTATCGCGTGAGCGGCGATGGCTACGCACCGACCGGACGATTCGATCCCCTGCCGGCGAACGACAGCGCGTTGGAGCGACTCGCCGAGGTCGCCGCGGCCTGCAACGACGCATCGCTCCATGCCCCGGTGACCAGCGGTGATTCGTGGACGGTCAGCGGCGATCCGACCGAGGGGGCCCTGCTCGCCCTTGCCGCCAAGCTCGAGGTGGATCCGCAGGTCGTCACCGCGGCCTGCCCGCGGATCGAAGAGCTGACGTTCGACTCCGAGCGTCGACGGATGGCGACCATCCACCGGGCCGGAGCAGAGGTCTGGGTCGCCGTGAAGGGCGCCCTGGAATCGATCGGGCCCCGGCTCGATCCGACTGAGGCCGACGTGCTGCGGCGAGCCGAGCGCGTCGCCGAGCGCTACGCCGTCGACGGCTATCGCGTGCTCGTGTTCGCGGAGCGCACGATCGACGACGTCCCCGCCCGGCTCGACGACGCCGAGCACGGCCTCCATCTTCTGGGGATCGTCGGGATGGCGGACCCGCCGCGCCAGGCCTCCGCCCCGTCGATCGAGGCCTGCCGTGCGGCCGGCATCACGCCGATCATGATCACCGGCGATCACCCGCTGACGGCCAACGCGATCGCGCGACGGATCGGCGTCCTGCGCGAGGGTGGACGCAGCCTGACCGGCGCCGAGCTCGAGCAGCTCGACGACGCCTCGTTCGATGCGATTGTGTCCGATGTGGCCGTGTACGCGCGGACCAACCCCGAACAGAAGCTCCGCATCGTGGACGCCTGGCGGCGCCGTGGGGCGGTCGTCTCGATGACGGGCGACGGCGTCAACGACGCCCCGGCACTGCGGCTCGCCGACATCGGGGTCGCGATGGGCGTCACCGGGACCGAGGTCAGCAAGGAGGCGGCTGACATGGTCCTGGCCGACGACGATTTCGCGACGATCGTCGCTGCCGTCGAGGAGGGCCGCCGGATCTACGACAACATTCGGCGGTTCGTGCGCTATCTGTTGACGACGAACTCCGCCGAGATCTGGGTGATGACGCTCGCTCCGTTCCTTGGCCTCCCGTTCCCCCTGCTCGCAGTCCAGATCCTGTGGGTGAATCTCGTCACCGATGGGCTCCCGGCTCTCGCGTTGGGCGTGGAACCGACGGAGCGTGGCACGATGCGCCGGCCGCCGCGGTCGCCGTCCGAATCGCTCTTCGCGCGCGGCCTCTGGCAGCACACCATCTGGGTCGGGTTGCTGATGGCGTCCGTCGCTCTCGCGGTCCAGGCGTACGCCATCGGGCAGGGCTGGCCGTGGCAGACGATGGTCTTCGCGACCCTGGCACTGCTCCAGCTCGGGCACGCGCTGGCGATCCGGTCGGAGACCGACAGCTTGTTCCGGCTCGGCCTCCGGTCGAACCTTCCGCTGACGATCGTGGTCGCGGCCACCTTTGTCGTACAGATGGCCCTCATCTTCGTCCCGGCCCTGCAACCGCTCTTCGGGACGAGCGCATTGACCCCGCCCCAGCTTGCACTGGTCCTGGTCGCGTCCACCCTCGGTTTCGCGGCGGTCGAGATCGAGAAATGGGTTGGGCGGCGGACATCCGGGCCGCACGTCGGTCGGGCGCCGCGAGCGTCAGCGCAGGTCCAGGGGTCGCGAGCGGCGAATCGCGTGACACGGCGTCGGTGCCGCAGGTTGTCATCCTGGACCGTGGCCGGTAGGGGCCCCGGGACTCTGGGATCCCGACTCGATGGCAGAGACACTCTGCCGCACGATCAGGACAGAGATCCCCGAATGCAGAACCACGTTTCGTGACACGCTTCCCAGAAGCCATCGGTCGAGGCCGTGGAGGGAGCGGGAGCCCGTCACGATCAGGTCCACCTCACGCTCAGCAGCCACGGCGATGATCTCCCGGGCCGCGTCTCCAGTCCGAACGTCCGCCTGGGCCGGGATCCCATTCTCCGAGAGCCGTGTAGCTAACGCCGCGGCGTACCGCTGGTGGCGCTCGCGCAGCTCCTGGCGGTTGGGCTCGAGTGACAGGCTGCCCAGCGTGTAAAGGCTCACCATCAACTCAAACCCTGGCGAATCGACCGGCGTGACGCTCGCCGCGATCGCAGGCAGCCCTTGGAAGGCCCCCCAGGTGGCCAGCACCTCCGGGATCAGCTCGGCGCACGACGAGCCATCCGTCGCCACGAGCAGACGAGACACGCCCGACCCCCGAGCGACCAGAACGGAGCAGCTGGCCCGCTCGACGACCTCGGCGGACACTGAACCGAGCAGCATCGATGCGATCGGGCCGTGGCCCCGGCTGCCAAGCACGATGAGATCGGCGGCAACGGCGGCGGCTGTCTCGACGATCACGCCCGGCGCGCGGCCAGCGACGACGCGTCGATCGACCGACCAGTCGCGGCCGATGAATGGCGCCTCCAACTGGGCCAGGGCGGCGTCGGCCCCGCGGCGGACGGCTTCCTCGGCCTCCGCGAACTCGGACCCTCCCGAAGCCGGCGAATCGCCAAACCAGGCGGCGGGCACGCCGTACGCCGTGAGCATCGTCACGGACGACCCGCTCGGGATCGACAGCGATGCGACCAGATCGCGAGCCTCGATCGACGATGGCGAGCCGTCGATCGCCAAAAGGATCCGCATCGTTGCCCTCCGTCAGAACCGATCCTTCTAGATGATTCTCCCGGGGACATGCGTGGCAGCAGTGCTGTTAGTCACCTCATCGGCATGTAGCCCGCACCACAGCGAGCCTGGCCTGCATGTGCAGATACTCGACCGCACGAGCCCGCAACCCTCGACTTCGAGAAGAGCGCGCCGCCCTCCTCTTCATCGCCGCGGAGCCCGACCGCGCTACTGCCCGATCGCGCAGGGCGGCTGGGAGGAAGGGCTGGATAGGGAAGACTCGCAGGACCCTTCGGCCGGCCCCGCGCCGTGGTGAACGTCAGGCCGCAGCTGGATGGCGCGCAAGACGCAGGAGTCGAAACGGGCATTCCGGCACTTGTGGCCCCGGCCGGCGGCGTCGAATTCTGGCCAATGGAGATTTGAGCCCGACCCGCCCAGTGGAGGTGTCGGCGGAATGGGGAGCAGGGCGAGATGCGGATAGCGAGACCCGGTCCTAGCTCCCGCCTCCCGCGTCGAGATGAGCCCTTCCACGAGGTGTTGACGCGTGCTCCCGCAACGGTTGAGGCGTGCCGCGACTGCCTCGATTGCGCAGCGGTCGTTGCGGAATGAGGATCAGCCGCCCCCTTAGCGAGCCGAACGGCAAACGATGTCCGCGATCCCGATGCGGCACTGTTGGGCGAAGATGACCGACAGCCCGACCATCGGCGCTCTCGCCAGCATGACCTGGCCGTCAGGTCTCACCGACGAAGAGGCCTCGCGACGACGTGCTCGGATCGGGGCGGCCACGGCGCTGACCGCGGCAGCGTCTCGCTCCGGCGGATCCTGCGGCGGAACGTCTTCACGATCCTCAACGGCGTCTTATTCGGCGTGTCGCTCGTCCTACTCGCCTTCGGTCTCTACCTGGACGCTGCGTTCACGGCGGTCCCAGTAGCGACCAACATCGCCGTCGCGGTGGTGCTCGAGGTCGACGCGAAGCGCAAGCTCGACGGTCTGACATTGATCACCCGCCCGGACGTCACCGTGCGCCGGTCCGGAGAGGACCGCGTGACCACCCCGGACGACCTCGTCACTGGAGACGCCGTCATCGTCGAGCGCGGCGACCAGGCGGTCGTCGACGGGTCGCTCACCGCCGGCGCGATCGAGGTGGACGAATCGATCCTGACGGGTGAGTCCGAGCCGGTGATGAAAGGCCCAGGCGACCTCGTCAGGTCGGGCAGCATCTGCGTGTCCGGAACGGCCGCGATCGAGGTCACCGCGGTGGGGAATGCGACGTTCGCGAGCGGGCTCGCCCGCCAAGCGCGGCGCGGCTCCGACGAGCGGACGCCGCTCAGGCGCGACCTTGACACGCTCATCCTCGCGATCGGCATCCTGACCGTCGCCGCGGCCGTCCCGGTCGCACTGGCCCTCCGTGAGGCCGGCAACGACCTGTTCTCGACCGAGTCCATCCAGGCAGCCGCCGTGCTGGTCGCGCTGGTCCCGCAGGGGCTCGCGATCATGGCGACCGTCACCTACGCGCTGGCGGCGGTTCGGATCAGTCGAGCCGGGGCGATCGTCCACCGGATCGATGCGGTCGAGTCGATGTCGCGGGTGGACACGCTCTGTCTCGACAAGACCGGCACCCTGACGACCCAGCGCCTGGTCCTGGTCTCCTGGCATGTGCTCGGCGACGACTCGGGCGAGACGGAAGCTATCCTGCGCGTGGTCGGCGCGAGTATGACCTCGCGAACGCGGACCCTGGACGCGCTCGCGGCCGCGTTACCAGGCGTCGCGATGCCGCGGTTGGCCGAGATCCCGTTCTCGTCCGGGCGCCGGTGGTCCGGGGTCCTGCTCGGCGGGACCCAGCCGCGCCTGCTCCTCCTCGGCGCCGCCGAAGTACTCGCGGCTTCCGATGACGCCGAGGTCGGACCGGCAGTCACACGGCTGACCGGATCGGGTCTGAGGGTGCTGCTCGTCGCGGAAGCGGATCCGTCCGACCTACCCGACCCGGGCTCGGTCTCCCCTCCGCCCGCCCGCCCGCTCGCAATCCTCGCGTTTCGCGAGGAGCTCCGCCCGGATGCTGCCGAGACGCTTCGGCAGCTGGTCGAGGCACAGGTCGACTTGCGGGTCATCTCGGGCGATGACCCAGCGACCGTGGCCGCGATCGCCTCGACCGTCGGCATCGCGCCGGGGACTGTCCTGTCCGGCCTGCAGATCGAAGCGATGGACGACGAGGAGCTGGCCGTCTCGGCGGACCGCGCCCGCGTCTTCGGGCGGATCGGGCCGGAGGACAAGCGCCGCCTGGTCGCCGCGCTCCGGACCGCCGGCCACTACGTCGGGATGACGGGCGACGGCGTCAACGACGTGCTGGCGCTGCGGGCAGCCAACCTCGGCATCGCTATGGAGAGCGGCAGTCCCGCGGCACGCGCGGTGGCCGGCCTGATCCTCCTGGGCGACCGGTTCGACGTCCTGCCCCGGGCGATCGTGGAGGGCCAACGGGTCGTGTCGTCGATGATCGCGGTCGCGAGCCTGCTGCTGGCTCGCACGATCTACATGCTGTTCATCGTCGTGGCGGCGGCCCTCCTGGGGGTCCCGTTCCCGTTCACGCCGCGGAACAACGCGGTGCTCGCCCTGGTCACCGTCGGATTGCCGACCCTCGTTCTGGCGCTCTGGGTGCCGCCCATCCGGTCGCCCCGCAGCGTCGTCTCGCGGATCCTCGCGTTTGCTGTCCCGTCGGGGATCGCGGTCGCCATCCTCGCCGTCCCGGTCCTGGTGGTCGCCTTCGCGGCGGAGGACCCGGCGATCGGACGGTCCATCATCACGACCCTGACCGTGTTCACCGGGATCGCCCTCATCCCCATCCTCTTTCCAGCGGTGCCGGATCGATCTGGCCCGGTCGGGCGCGGCGGTGACCGGCGGCCGCTGCTCCTCGCGGGCGGGATGGTGATCCTGTATGGCGCGATCCTGGCCACGCCATTCGGACGGTCCATCTTCGAGCTGGAGCCACTGCCGGTGGAGACGCTGGCGGCACTCTTCGCGTTCGCCCTCGCCTGGATGGCCACCGTCATCGCCCTGCTGCGGCTTGGCATCCCGGCCCGCGCCTGGGCCATCGTCGTTCGCCGGTGGTCGAAGCGCTGACTCGGCCATCGGACCGGCGGTCGCCCGAGGACGTCCGCGAGTTGGGCATGGCTCAGTTGCTTCGGCGGCGGGCATCAAGAACCAGTCAACTGGATCACCCGGCGACATGATCCAAGCCTGCCCCCGGCGGGCGGCGAGGATTGTCCGAGTTCCAACGACCCGACCACACCGGCTCGGTGCTGAATGCCCCATCGGGATACAACAGGTCTAGAGCGCGGCCGGGAATGGACACGACGACGGGATCGGGTGCGGCAGCGGGGCCTAGATGGCAATCGGGCGTTATGGCCCTATGGCCGGATGGGTTTGCGAGCCGAAGCTGTTCATGGGGCATCAGGTGTCTCGATCGAACGAAGGAGGACATACCGTGAACGCGATCTCGAAGCGATTCGCCGCCGTCGCCACGATCCTCGCCGGGGTCGCAGCGATGGGTGGCCTCCTCATCACCGGCCTGTACGTCGACTCGCCGAACTGGGTCCAGCAGGCACGTGGCACAGATCTCGCGACGCTCTTTTTGGCTGTTCCCGTGCTGGCCATCGGCCAGTGGCTGGCCGGACGGGGCTCTGCGGCGGGCCGGCTGGCGATGGTGGCCGGGCTCCTGTACCTCGTCTACAACTACGCGATCTTCGCCTTCTCGGTGGCGATGAACCCACTGACGCTCATGCACATCGCCATCCTCGGTTTGGCGCTGTGGAGCCTGCTCCTTGGCGGTAGCGAAGCCGTCGAGGGGACTGAGGACCTGGCCGACCGGCTCAATCGGCGCGCTGCGGGCGGGCTCCTGCTCGCCGTCGGCCTGTTGTTCGGCCTGCTCTGGCTCGCGCAGATCGTCGCGACGAGCATCACCGGGACCTTGCCGGCAGACCTCATCAAGGCGGGCGTCTCCAGCAATCCGGTCTACGCCCTCGACCTCGCGTTCTTCCTGCCACTCTGCGCGGCCGCCGGAGTCGGCCTGCTGCGCCGGAGCAGCGCGGCCACCTTCGCGTTTCCGATGCTGGTATGGGTTCCCCTCATGGGTGGTGGCGTGGTGGGCGGCATCATCCTGATGGCGGCGGCTGGTGATCAGACCGCGGTGCCCGTGGCGGTCGCCATCACGATCATCGGTGTCGCGTCAGCGATCCTGGCTGCAGCTGCCATCCTCCGGCCGCATTCGGATCCCGGACTCGCCCGTACCGCCACACGCGCGGCACACCAAGGGGGATGAAAGACCTACGCGGCTGACGGCGGCTCGTGACTCGTCGCCCTCGTCCGGATGCGCGAGACGCTCGCCAGCACGCCAACACCTTGTCGGCGGCCAGCGTCGAGTCGGCGAGTTGCGGCATCGACGAGCGACAGATGGCCTCGGCGAGTGCCGACTGCGCGGCAACCGGCTGGCCCGAGCTGAGACTGGTACAGCCTCGATGGGCATTCTGGCGCCGTTCCACTCCGCGAACCAGCGGTCGATGCCGGAGGCGCGCAAAGCTCGAGGTCGCATTGCGCGGCGGGCCGAACTCTAGGACTCGGCTGGGACTGTGCCGGGCGGCCCGGCGATCGTGACCTTCGGCAGCCCGCATTTGCCCTACACCGTGACTGTTTTGCCCTTCGGCCAGTAGAGCTCCTTCTTGACGTGGAACTCGGGGAAACCGCCGTCCATCAGGACGGACTCGGCGTTGAGGATCATGTCGGGGTTGCCGCAGATGTAGACGACGGTCCGATCCGGCCGCAGGTGGAGGTCCCGGCAGACGTCCCGGACCACGTGCTCGGCCCGCCCTCCCCGCCCGGTCCAGCCGGCGTTGCGGGGATCGCCCGGACGGCTGATCGTCGGGACGTAGGTCAGCGGATAGGTGCCGTCGCGCTGCCACGCCTCGAGCTCGGCGCGGTAGCCGAGCTCGTCGACGTACGAGCAGCCGTGCAGGACGACGGTCTTGCGCGGCCGTCCTTCGGCCAGGGTCTCGCGCATCATCGACATGAACGGCGCGATCCCGGTCCCCGTCGAGATGAACAGGTGGGTCCGGTGGTCATCCGGCTCGAGCAGGAACTTGCCCTTCGGGCCGATCATCCGCATCCGGTGGCCGAGGGGCAGCCGCCACAGCAGCGTCGTGAACCGGATGATCGGGACGAGCCGGACGTAGAACTCGTACCCGCCGTTGCCCGACTCCCGCGGCGCGGATGCGACCGAGTAGGGCCGCTGCCAGAGCTTGCCGTCGGCGAACACGCCGGTGGTCATGTACTGACCGGGTTCGAACGGGACCGGCTCCTCGTCGTAGCGGACCCAGAAGGTGGCGAGATCGTCCGTGTGGTCGACCCGCCGGACGAGCGTCGCGTTGTACTGCGGCGCACCGGGGTCGATGACGCGGTCGTCGTCGGGAAGGGTCATGCCGGTCGGTCTCCGTCGGGATCGTTGGCTCGTCCACCGGATGGTACCCGCCCCGACCGCTCGTCGGACCGTCCGCGACCAGGCCGCCCCGCGAGCCGCCGCGCCCGCGACAGTACAATCAGCGCGCAACGAAGACCACTCGCGGCCCGACCGTCGGCCGCCGTCCCGTCCGGAGGATCCCCGTCCATGGCCACCTCGACCTCGACCGCCGGCGACCGCACGCACCAGGCCGCCAAGCGCTACATCTACGCCTGGGGCGGCGGGCGTGCGGAGGGTGACGCCTCGATGCGCGACCTGCTCGGCGGGAAGGGCGCCGGGCTGGCCGAGATGACGATCGCCGGCCTCCCGGTCCCGGCGGGCTTCACGATCACCACCGAGGCCTGCAACGACTACTTCGCCGCCGGCGAGCAGCTCCCGGCCGGGCTCTGGGAGGACGTCCTCGAGGCGGTCCGCGAGGTCGAGCGAGAGACCGGCAAGGGCTTCGGCGACGTCGCCAACCCGCTCCTGGTGAGCGTTCGTTCCGGCGCCAAGTTCTCGATGCCGGGGATGATGGACACGGTCCTCAACCTGGGTCTCAACGAGCAGACGCTGAACGGCCTCGTGGCGCTGACCGGCAACGAGCGCTTCGGCTGGGACGCCTACCGTCGGTTCATCCAGATGTTCGGCCGGATCGTGATGGGCGTCGACGGCGAACGGTTCGACCATGCCCTCGACGCCGCCAAGCACGACCGTGGCGCGGCGCAGGACACCGACCTGGACGCCGGGGCGCTGCGCGACGTCGCCGAGGCGTACAAGGCGATCGTCCGCGAGGACACCGGCCGCGAGTTCCCGTCGGACCCGTACGACCAGCTCGACCTGGCGATCAAGGCCGTGTTCGCCAGCTGGTTCGGCAAGCGCGCCCGCGACTATCGCGACAACCAGAAGATCGCCCACGACCTCGGGACCGCCGTGAACGTCGTGACGATGGTCTTCGGCAACATGGGCGACGACTCCGGGACCGGGGTCGCCTTCACCCGCGATCCGAACACCGGCGAGAAGGTCCTCTACGGCGAGTACCTGACCAACGCCCAGGGTGAGGACGTGGTCGCCGGGATCCGGACGCCCCAGAAGATCAGCCACCTGGCCCTCGATCTGCCGAGCGCCTATGACGAGTTCCAGCGGATCGCCGAGCGCCTGGAAGGGCACTATCGCGACGTCCAGGACCTCGAGTTCACGATCGAGCGCGGGCGGCTCTACATGCTCCAGACGCGGAGCGCCAAGCGGACCGCCGCGGCGGCGGTGAAGATCGCGACGGACATGGTCGCCGAGGGGGTCATCACCAAGGAGGAGGCGCTCGCCCGGATCGAGCCCGCCCACGTCGACCAGCTCCTGCGCGACCAGTACGACCCGGCCGCCCTCAAGACCGCGACCCGCGTCGCCAAGGGCCTCAACGCCTCGCCCGGCGCGGCCGTCGGTCGAGCCGTCTTCTCGGCCGACGACGCCGTCGCCTGGGTCGGGCGCGGCGAGAAGGTCGTCCTGGTCCGGGTCGAGACGTCGCCGGACGACTTCCACGGGATGGCCGTCGCCCAGGGCATCCTGACGGCGCGGGGCGGCGCGACGTCCCACGCCGCGGTCGTCGCCCGCCAGATCGGCAAGCCGTGCGTCGCCGGATGTGCGGAGCTCGTCGTCGACTACGCCACCAAGTCAGCGCGCAGCACCGAGTCGGGCGCGGGCTTCGCCGAGGGCGACTGGATCAGCGTCGACGGGTCGACCGGGGAGGTCTACGCCGGAGCGCTGCCGACGGTGAGCGCCCGGTTCGAGGACCAGCCGGAGCTGCAGACCATCCTCGGCTATGCCGATGAGGTCCGCCGGATGGGCGTCTGGACGAACGCCGACAAGCCGGAAGAGGCGGCCCTGGCCCGGAGCTACGGGGCGCAGGGCATCGGGCTGTGCCGGACCGAGCACATGTTCCGCGAGGGCGAGCGGCTGGACATCGTCCGCGACGCGATCCTCGTCGCCAACGTGGCCACCCGCGCCAAGGTGCGCCTGGCCGCCGGCGAGACGCTCGGCGCGGACGACGCCGCGGCGGTCGCCCGGTTCGATGCGGCGATGGGCAAGCTCGAGGTCCTCCAGCAGGGCGACTTCGAGGGGATCTTCCGGGCGATGGACGGCCTGCCGGTCGTCGTCCGCCTGATCGACCCGCCGCTCCACGAGTTCCTGCCGAACCACGACGAGCTCCTCGTCGAGGTGACCGAGTACCGGGTCAAGGGCACGCCCGAGAGCGATCCGGGGTACGCCAGGGCGCGCGAGGTGCTGGCGGTCGTCGAGTCGATGCGCGAGCAGAACCCGATGCTCGGGCTGCGCGGCTGCCGGCTCGGGCTGATGATCCCGGACTTCGTCAAGATCCAGACCCGGGCCATCCTCAACGCCCAGATCGCGGTCAAGACGTCGGGCGGCCACCCGATCGCCAAGATCATGATCCCGCTCGTCGGCCACGTGAACGAGCTGTCCGCCACGAAGGCGCTCCTCGAGACCGAGGCCAAGGCGGTCGAGGCCAAGGCGGGCGTCGAGGTCGACTACAAGTTCGGGACGATGATCGAGGTCCCGCGCGGGGCGCTGACCGCCGATGAGATCGCCCGCGACGCGGCCTTCTTCAGCTTCGGGACGAACGACCTGACCCAGATGACCTTCGGCTACAGCCGGGACGATGCCGAGGGCGGCTTCCTGCTCAAGTACGTCGAGGATCACATCCTCCCGGCGAACCCGTTCCAGACCCTCGACGATGCGGTCGCCGGGCTGATGAAGATCGCCGTCGACAAGGGCCGCTCGGTCCGCCCGGACATCGAGCTCGGGATCTGCGGCGAGCACGGCGGCGACCCCGAATCGATCCACAAGTGCGAGAAGATCGGGCTGGACTACGTGTCCTGCTCGCCGTTCCGCGTCCCGGTGGCCCGGCTCGCCGCCGCGCAGGCGGCCCTGGTCAACGCCGCCGAGCGAGACAAGTAGATCCGACCGGGAGGAGCGATCCGATGATCCTGCGCCGGATGGCCGCGATCCTCCTGGCGGTCGGGCTGATCGCGATCGTGGCCGTCGCCTGCGATACGGGCCAGCTCGGCTCCGAGACGCCGACCGTCCTCGAGAGCGCCGGAACGGGCGACGCGGCACCGTCCGACGACACGTCCGGCGACGTCGAGGATCCGCCGACCCTCGCCCCGGTGGCGCCCGGGGTCAAGGCCGGGGCCAAATGCGACGCGGCCTTCAAGGCCTGGGTCGACTGGTGGGTCGCGTTCACCAGCCCGGACGCTTCGGAGGACCCCAGCTACGACCCGAACGCGGCCCCGCCGGAGCCGTCCGGCGACCCGGACAAGCTCGAGCACACCGTCTTCGACACGTGCACCCTGACCGAGCTCGGCGCCGCCAACGCGGCCCACCCCGTCCTGCTCGACTCGGGTGAACCGCCCGCGCCGTACATCGCCTACGAGATCGGCTGGTTCGTGGCCGGCCTGTGCGACGACGATTCGGACATCATCGGCGACACCAAGCTGTGTGCGCCGTTCGCCAGCCCGTCGCCCTGAGCGCGGCCCTCGCGACGCCTCAGAACGTCACGATCGAGCGGAGTCCCTCGCCTCGTCGCAGGCGATCGAACGCGCCCTCGACGTCGTCCGGTCCGATCCGCCGGTCGATGAGCCGCTCGACCGGCAGGCGACCCTCGAGGTGGAGCGCGGCGTAGCGCGGGAAGTCGACCGCGGCGACCGCCGAACCGTAGTTCGAGCCGATGATCCGCCGCCCGCCGTCGACGAAGCGATAGACGTCGAAGCCGGCCCGCTCGCTCTGCGGGGTCATCCCGACGAGGACCGCCGTCCCACCGGCGGGCGTGACCTCGATCGCCAGCTCGACGGTCGCCGTTCGGCCGATCGCCTCGATCGCGTAGTCGGGGCCTCCTTCGGTGACGTCGCGGATGGCCCGCGCCGTGGCGACGGCGTCGTCGCCGGCCAGGACGAGGTCGGTCGCCCCGAGCTCGGCGGCGAGGTCGAGCTTGGCCGCGACCCGATCCACGGCGACGATCCGTCCGGCGCCGGCCAGCCGCGCCCCCATGACGGCCGACAGGCCGACCCCGCCGAGACCGATCACGGCGACGCTCGCCCCGGCCGGGACCGCCGCCGACTTCGTCACGGCCCCCACCCCGGTCGCGACACAGCACCCGATCAGCGCCGCGACCTCCGCCGGCGTCCCCACTGGCATCGGGATGGCGGCCGCCGCCGGGACGATCTGCTCCTCGGCCATCGTCCCGATCGACAGATAGGCCAGGACCGCCGTCCCGTCGGCGCGATGGGCCCGGGTCCGCCCGGCCGCGTCCCGTCCGTGGCGGAACGACGGTGAGTCGGGGCACTCCCACGACCGGCCGGCTCGACACGATCGGCAGGTCCCGCACGGGACCACCCACGAGAGGGCGACCAGCTGCCCCCGGTCGAGGCCGGTCGTCGCGGGGTCGACGCCCGGTCCGAGCGCATCGATGAGCCCGGCGCCCTCGTGGCCCATGACCACGGGTCCGGGTCGCTGCCACTCCCCGTCGCGGACGTGGAGGTCCGAGTGGCAGACGCCGCTCGCCAGCATCCGGACCCGGACCTCGCCCTCGGCGGGCGGGTCGAGCGCGAGGTCCTCGACGGCGCTGGCGACGCCCGGGCGGGGGAGCACGACGGCACGCACGAACGGAGTCTACGGCGCGTCGACGCGCCACTTCCCGGACGCCGCGGCGCGCGCAGGTGGTTCGGCGCTTGCCTCCGGCGCGTATGCTCCCCCCACGGGACCCGACTGCCGGTGGGTGCGCGGCAGCGAGACCGACGTCATGGGAGGTAGCGATGTCCGGACCTGAGCCAGGGGGCAGCCCGACACCGGAGGCGCCACAGCCGAGCGCATGGCAGGCACCGCCTCCCGGTCCCGCGAAGGCCGCCGGACCAGCGCCGGGTGTGGCCTACGCCGACCTCGGGATCCGCATCGGCGCCTACATCATCGACATCATCGTCCAGGTGATCCTGTTCGCGATCATCGGGGGCATCATCATCGGGATCGTGGCCTCGATCTCGGGCGCCGTCGGCGCGATCCTGTCGGTGATCTTCATCATCGCCTTCGAGGCCGCGTTCAGCGCGATCTACTTCATCTACAGCTGGACGTCACTGCGGGCGTCGCCCGGCCAGAAGGTCCTCGGCCTCGAGACGGTCAACGCCGCCGACGGCCGGACGGTCACCCAGCCGCAGGCCATCCGGCGCTGGCTGTTCCTGTTCGGTCCCTTCATCCTCCTGTCGGCGCTCCAGCTGGTCGTCGGCGCGACGCTCGGCGGCCTGTTCGGGCTGATCAGCTTCGGGTACTTCGTGTACCTGCTCTACACGACCTACCAGGACCCCAAGCGACAGGGGTACCACGACCACCAGGCGGACACCGTCGTCGTCAAGCGCACCGTCGCCTGACCGACCTCGTCCCAGCGATGACCCCGGCCCGAGCCGGGGTCATCCGATTCCCGGGCCGCCCGGGCCGACGCTCGGACTAGCCGATCTCGTGGTGGGTCCGGCAGCGCGCCTCGTACCGCTCGTCGCCCATCCCGCCGATGACGACCAGCGGGTCGTCGGCGGTCGCCGGCCGGCCGTCCACGAGCCGCTGGGTCCGGCTCGCCTCCTCGCCGCAGACCATGCAGATCGCCGACAGCATGACGACCTCCTCGGCGATCGCCAGGAGCTCGGGCATCGGACCGAACGGCCGGCCGAGGAAGTCGCGATTCAGGCCGTCGACGATGACCATCCGATCGCGATCGGCCAGGCGCTCGCACACGTCGATCAACCCGTCGTCGAAGAACTGGCCCTCCTCGATAGCCACGACGTCTGCCCGGGTCTCGGCGACGACGGCTTCGATCGCGCTCGAAATCGGCGACCGGCCGAGCCGGGAAGGCGACGCCGAACCGACTCCGGACGGTCTCCGGCTCGGTCCGGTCGTCCAGCGCCGGGCGGATCAGGACGACCTTGCGCCGGGCGATCCGGGCTCGCTCGCACTGGCGGATGAGCTCCGCGGTCTTGCCCGAGAACATCGGGCCGGTGATGACCGTGATCGAGCCTCGCGGGTTGAACATCGGTGGAGCGTAGCGCCTCGGTCGTGGCCCGCGCCCGGCGGATCAGTCCGCGGCGACGATCGGCAGCCGGAACCAGGCGGTCGTGCCGCCGCCGGGCCGGCTGTCCAGCCCGATCTCGCCCCCGTGCGCCTCGACCAGGTACCGGGCGATGGCCAGCCCGAGGCCGGAGCCGCGGGAGTCGTCCGACTTGGCGAAGCGGTCGAAGATGTGCTCCGCGACCTCCGGGGCGAGCCCCGGCCCGGTGTCGCGGACCTCCACCCGGAGCCAGCCACCGGCCGACTCCACCGCGGCCGAGATCGTCACGGTGCCGCCGGCCGGCGTATAGCGGAGCGCGTTCGCGACAAGGTTCGACAGGACCTCCCGGATCCGGATCGGATCGACGTCGAGGAGGGGGACATCGTCCCCGGTCGGACCCCTCGTCGGCGGCGGGTCCAGCACGACGACTGTCGCGTCGCCGGCGGACGCCACCGCCTGGAATGACCGCGCCACGTCCGCGATGAGCAGACCGAGGTCGGTCGGCTCCGGGTGGAGCGGGAGCGTCCCGGACTCCGACAGCGTGACCGTGCGCAGGTCGTCGACCAGCCGCCCGAGCACGCGGGTCTCCTCGAGGATCGCCCCGAGATGGGCGGGATCGGCCGGATGGACGCCGTCGACGAGCGCCTCGATGTTGCCCTGGACGACGGCGAGCGGGGTCCGCAGCTCGTGGCTGACGTCGGCCATCAGCGACCGTCGCTGGATCTCGTCGGCCTCCAGCCGCGCCGCCATGGTGTTGAAGCCGCGGCTCAGCTCGCGCAGCTCGCGCGGAGCCCGGACGGGTTCGCTGACCCGTACGCCGAAGTCGCCGTCCTCGATCCGCCGGGTGGCCCCGACGAGCTCGTAGATCGGGCCGGTCAGCCGCCGGACCCGCCGGGTGATCGACCACAGTCCGACGACGACGAGCGCGACGCCCGCCAGCCGCGCGAGGAGCAGGAGCGGGCCGCCGCTCGCCGGGTCCGGCCCGATGAGCCCGAAGATCGACGCGATCACCCACCCGGCGACCGCGGTGACGACGACGAGCACGACGAGGATGAACACGACGATCCCGGCCAGCCGCCCGACCGACACCCCGTCGGGGCGGCCGCGGCCCCAGGGCGGGCCGTGGCGCCGCAGATCGCCCTCCGCCATCGGGCCGTGGCGCCGCTCCCACTGGGACTGCCGTCGGGCGAACCAGACGGTCTGCCGTCGGAGCCATGCCTCCTCCCGCTCGCGACGTCGCCGGGCCGTATCCTCGCGCCGGCTTCGGTCGCTTCCGTCGTCGCGCGCGTCGGACGCCGGCCGCCCATCCGGCGGGGTCTTCGGCTGCGGCGAGCCCGGGTCCCGACCCGCGTCGGTCACGTCGGTCGCTCGTCGGCGAAGCGATACCCCACACCGTAGACCGTGAGGATGTAGCGCGGGGTCCGCGGGTCCGGCTCGATCTTCCGCCGCAGGTTCTTGACGTGGGTGTCGATCGCCCGCTCGTAGGACTCGAACGCCACGCCGCGCAGCGCGTCGAGGAGCTGGCTCCGGGTGAAGATCCGGCCGGGCCGACGGGCGAGGGTCGCGAGGAGGGCGAACTCGGTCGGTGTCAGCTCGACCGCGTGTCCCTCGACCTCGACCCGCATCCGCGGGACGTCGAGGCTCACGCCGCCCGCCCGGATGACGTCGCTCGGCTCGTCGGCGCGTTCCGAGCGCCGGAGGACCGCCTTGACCCGCGCGACGAGCTCGCGCGGACTGAACGGCTTGGTGACGTAGTCGTCGGCGCCCAGCTCGAGGCCGAGCAGCTTGTCGAGCTCGTCGTCGCGCGCGGTCAGGACGACGATCGGGATCGACGAGTCGCGGCGCAGCGTCCGGATGACCTCGAGGCCATCGACCTCGGGCAGACCCAGGTCCAGGACGACGAGGTCCGGCGAGCGGAGCCGGGCCTGGTCGAGCGCGGAGCGGCCGTCGCCGGCCAGGACCACCGCGAACCCGGCGTGCTCGAGATAGTCCCGGGCGAGCTCGCGGATCTTGGGCTCGTCGTCGACGAGCAGGACGGTCTTCATCTCGGCATCGTACGGCGCGCCAGACGACCGACGGCGCCGGAACCCCGGTCGGGCTCCGACGCCGTCGGCGTCGTGGAAGGCCGATCCTCAGCCGGCCGCCGGCGGCACGGTCGGGCCGCCCGAGGTCGGATCGGGCGTCCCGGCCGATGCGGTCTGCCCGCCGTCCGGAGCCGCGCCGCCGCCCGCGTGCGCCGCCCGATGCCACTCGTCGAGCCGGCCGCGGATCCACGCCTCGCGCGGATCGCCGCTGCCACCCGGTCCACCGGGACCGTCGGCCGGGCCGTGGGCATCCCAGCCGCCCGGACCGCGACCGTAGCCGGAGCCCCAGCCGTAGCCGTACCCGCGACCGTGGTGACGACCGGCGCCGAACGCCACCCTGAGCAGCGCGACGATCAGGAAGAACCCGACGAGCACGAACAGGAACCCGCCGAACCCGAAGCCGAACCACGGGACCCCGTACCAGCCGTAGCCGGCGACCGGGATGACGGTGGTCGTCGCGCCGGTCGCGGTCGTCGCGCTGACCGCGACGGTGCCGGCGTTGAGCCCGGCGGTGTAGGCGACCCCGGTGGCCACCCCGATGACGGCCAGGATCCCGAAGAGGGCCAGGATCGGGCCGATGATGCGTCGCATGAAACGATCTCCCTTATCCGGCGGTCGCCTCGGACCGCCTTGCGTGACCCCATCGTCGATCCGACTTGTGGACGGGGTGTGGAGGCGGCGCGGAGGATCGGCGGAGGTCATCAGCCATCGAGCAGGTCCATGGCCACGCCGGCGCCGGTACGATGAGCGTCGGAGCCGGCCCATCAACGGGACCGCCAGCGACGGGGCAGGGAGCCAATGGATACCTTCGACTTCGTGATCATCGGGGCCGGCCCGGCCGGCGAAGCGGCCGCCCACAAGGCCCGTGAGCTCGGCGCGACCGCCGCGATCGTCGACCGGCGCTGGTTCGGCGGGAGCTGCCCGTTCATCGGCTGCCTCCCCTCGAAGGCATTGCTGTTCTCCGCCGCCCGTCATGCGGCCAACCCGGCCACATACGACTGGGCGCGGGCGTCGGCCCATCGCGACTACATGATCAACCGGCGCGCGGAGTCGGCCGAGCCGGACGACGCGAGCCACGTCCGATCGCTCGAGGAGGCGGGGGCGGTCGTCGTCGCATGGCTCGGCGCGGATCGTCGGGACCGGCCGGGTGGACGTCCGTCACGAGGATGCCAGCCACGAGCTGGCCGGCCGGAACGTCGTCGTCGCGATCGGATCGTCGTCGAAGGTCCCGCCGCTCGAGGGGATCGATCGGGTCCCGTTCTGGACGAACCGCGACGCGACCCTCGCCAGGGAGCTGCCCGCCAGCCTGCTGGTCCTTGGCGGCGGCCCGACCGGCTGCGAGCTGGCGCAGGTCTATGCCCGGTTCGGCGTGCCGACCACGATCGTCCAGTCCGGCCCCCGGCTGATGCCGACGGACCACCCCCGCAACTCCGAGGCGGTCCGCGCGGCGCTGGTCGCCGACGGAGTCACCGTCCGGCTCGGTGTCCGCGCCGTCCGGGCGAGGGCGGGCGAAGGGACGGCGGGCGCCCACGTGATCGACCTGGACGACGGCACGACGGCCGAGGGCGAGGCGATCCTGCTCGCGGTCGGCCGGTCCTTCCCGCTCGACGACCTCGGGCTGGAGCACTACGGCATCGACGCCTCGGGTCGGGCGCCGTTCCCTCGCGACGGGCGGCTCAAGATCGCCGACGGGCTGTGGATCGTCGGCGATCCGGCCGGTCCCGAGCTGCACACCCATCAGGGCCACTACCAGGGCGAGATGGCCGTCCGGATGGCGCTGGGTGAGTGGGTCAAGCCCGACTACCGCGCATTGCCGCGGTCGACCTACACCGAGCCTGAGGCGTCGTCCGTCGGGCTGACCCTGGACCAGGCCCTGGCCGAGGGTCGGGACGCGTTCGAGGTCACGACACCGTTCGCGACGAGCGCCAAGGGGTACGCCGTCGAGGCCGAGCTCGGGCACGTCACGATCGTCGTCGATCGCGGCACGCGCGAGCTGATCGGCGCGGCGATGGCCTGCCCGGACGCCTCGGCGGCGATCCACGAGTGCGTCCTGGCGATCAAGGCGCACGTCCCGGTCGACGTCCTGGCGGACACGATCCATGCCTTCCCGTCGACGTCGCGGATCTTCAACGGCCTGTTCGCCGACGCCGCCCGCCAGCTGCGCACGGCCTGACCCGCGGCACCGGCGCGCTTACCCGCAGGGGTCGGCTTCCTCGGTCGGCGCCAGCGTCGGATCCTCCGGATCCGGCGCAAGGACCGGCGGCGGGGTCGCGGTCGGGTCCGGTGTCTGGCTCGGGAAGATCCCACGCACCGTCTTGTGGATCTGGCGGATCTCGTCGTCGGTGATCGCCTCGCCGTAGCTCGGTGGGGCGAACGTCAGCGACTTGACCCGACGGGCATCGACCCGCGTGGCGAGGCTCATCAGGCTGGGCAGGTCGCGGACCGACAGACTGGTCCACGCGTCATCGCGCGCGATCTTGAGCAGGGACGGGATCTTGTCGATCAAGCGGCACGGCTTGAGCTTGGCCCGGAGGGCGAGCAGGACCGCCTGCTGACGTCGCATCCGGCCGTAGTCCGAGTCCTGGTGGCGGGATCGGGCGTACATCAGTGCACGGTGTCCGTCGAGGTGCTGCTTGCCAGCCTTGAAATCGATCGGGATGACGCCGCTGCCGTCCTCGAGCGGGTAGCGGTCGTCGTGGAGCGCGTTCGGGATGGTGATCGTCACGCCGCCGACCGCATCGACCAGCCGGACGAACCCGTTCAGGTTGACCACCGCGATGCCGTCGAGCTGGACGCCCGCGAGCTTCTGGATCGTCCCGCCGATCGCCCGGAAGCCGCGGTTCTTGCCGCCCGGGAACTGGGCCGGGTGCGCGTTGGCATAGACATAGATCGAGTTGAGCAGGCCCGGGTAGCGACCGCCCGGGACCGCGCCGGCGCTCTCCTTCGGGAGCGGCGCTCCGGTCATGTTCCGCGGGAACCCGAACATCGCCGCGCGCCCGGTGGCCACGTCCACGGACAGCAGGATCATCGTGTCGGTCCGCAGGCTCCAACGATCGGGGCCGGCGTCCGCGCCGATCAGGAGCAGGTCGAGCCGGCCGTTCGCCGCCCAGGCGGGGCCGGGCGTCGGCGTCGGGCTCGGGCTCGCGGTCGGCGTCGGGCTCGCCGTCGGCGGGATGGACCCGACCGGTCCGCCGATCAGGCCGGGCGTCGGGCTCGGGGCGTCGGTGTCGTCGGGCTCGACCGGGGGAAGGACCGCGTCGGCGCCGCCCGGATCGCTGCCGTCCGCCGGACCCGCCCCGAGATCGGACGGGTCGAACACGGCGATGACCGTCTCCCTGGTGTCCTCGATCGTGGCCCCGATGATGATGTGCGGGGCGATGACGAGGATCGCGAGGAGCGTCGCCAGGAACGTCCGGCCGAGCCGGCCGATCGCGTTCGTCGGCCGGACCCGGGCGGCCAGGCGGACCGTGGCCGCGAGCACGATCAACCGATAGACGGCGACCGCGGCGACGACGACCACGATCGCCAGCAGCACGTCCGGGCTCAGCGCCTCGCCGACCAGGCCGGCCCGATCCGGCGAGACGGCCAGGATGACGGCGATCACCCCGGCCAGGACCGCGATGGGCAGGAACAGGAGGGCGGCCAGCCGCCTCCGGCCGAGCAGCAGGTGGCCGAGGCCGGGGATCAGCGCCCCGGCGACGATCGACGCCCAGGTCGGCCCGACGCCCCGGCCGACAGGCTCGGGCGAGGACTTCGGCCCCGGTGCGGGCGGAGGCTCGTCGTCTCCTGGCGGAGGCCCATCGGCTTCGGGGAGGGGGTGCGGGGGCTCGTCGTCGCTCGTGGTCGATTCCTCGATCTGCCGCATCGGGCGGCCGGCGTGAATGGTAGCGACGTCGCGTCGCGCTGACACCCCGACGTCGGTCCTGCCCCTCCCGTGACGTTGTGGGGCGTCGCCGGCTCGAGCGGAGCGCCTACGGCCGCTCGATCCGCAGGTCGTCGACGGCGGCCTCGATCCGGCTGTCGACGCCTCCGTCGGCGGCCCCGATGACGATCCGGACCTTCTGCCCGGCCCACGGCGTCATCGGCACGCGGACGCTGATCCAGCGCGCATCGTCGTCGGTCGCCCTGCCGAGCTCCTCCCGGACGACCGTCCGGGTCCCATCCTCGGCCTCGACCCAGACCCGGAACCAGTCGGCCGACGTGGCGTTCGAGCGGTGGGAGAAGTAGTAGGAGAAGGTCAGGTCCCCGACCGGATCGGGCAACGAGATCGGCGCGGACCGGATGGTCGTGGTGCCACCGTCGACGTCGTTGGCGTCGGTGCCCTTGACCCCGGCCAGCCCGGTCACCAGCGCCGCTCGCCCGGAGCGGGTCGTTCCGAGCTGCTTGGGACCCAGGATCGAGGTCGCCGTCGGGTTGCCGATCTGCCACAGCCCGTCGGTCGCGGTGTCGGTCCCGTCCGGATCGCGGGTCCAACCGCGATTGATCTCGAAGTCGTCGTACAGCGGTCCGCAATCCGCCTTCGCCAGGTAGATCGGCGAATACGGGCAGTCCGCCTTGTCGATCGCGTACAGCAGCGCCGTTCGGTTGTTGGCGACCGCGGCCGCGATCCGCTCGTCGGGCGGGTAGAAGTCGGAGGTCCGGTGGTGCTCGGTCGGGTACAGCTCCCAGGTGAACGAGAAGATCCGATACCGGCCGTACATCCAGTCGATCTGGTCGCCGTCGGTGATGTACAGGTCGCTCGACTGCTCGGGCTTATAGCCGTTGCGCTGGGCCATCCGCTTGCCGAGCGCGACGAACGCCGCGTGGTCGGTCCGGGTCATGTCCGCCGGGACATCGGTCCGCGTGTGGCCGTACGGCCAGAGGACCAGCTCGCCGTTGGTGTGCAGGGTGATGTGCATCACGATCTGCTGGCGACCGTCGATCACCCGGCTCTGGACGAAATCGCGCAGCGCCTGGGTCTCGGGTGCGGAGAACGCCTTCTTGCCGCGATAGGTGAGCGAGCCGGGCGACCCGGACGACCCGCGACAGCAGCCCCAGTCGTAGGCGTAGTTCCGGTTGAGATCGGTGCCGACGGTGCCCGTCCCGACATTCGGCTGACGGTTCTTGCGCCAGGCCCGGAACGGGGAGCCGGTCAGGTCGTACTGCATGCCGTCCGGATTGAGCGCGAAGACGATGAAGATCTCGCGGCTGTCGACCAGTCGCTTGACCAGGCTGTCGGTCGCGTAGCCCGTCGTCAGGACCTTGAGCAGGTAGAGCGCCTGCTCCGTCGTCAGGTGCTCCCGGGCGTGGTGGAGGGCGTCGATCAGGACCTCTGGCTCGGCCTCGTCGGTCGCGACGTGGTCGGACACCTTGGCCACCCAGATATCGCGGCCCTGGTAGCTCTTGCCGATCGAGAAGACCGAGACCAGGTCGGGATAGGCGGCCTGCGCGGCCATGATCTCGGCGACCATCTCGGGATAGTTGTGGTACCGGGAGTCGCTCGGCGGGAAGTTCGCTTCGGCCGGGGAGGCTGCATCGGCCGCCTCGGCCAGCAGGCCGAACAGGAACAGCAGGGCGAGGAACAGGGCGGCGATCTGACGCTTGCGCATCGACACAGGGTGCCGGGAGTCCCCGGATGACGCAAGTCGGGAGCCGGTCCGTGGGCCCGTGACCCTCGAGCCGGCAGCCCTCGTCGGCTAGACTTCGAGCGATGGACCGAGACCCCTGGATCGCCCCCGAGCTGGTCCAGCTCGGGCGGCTCCCGATGCACAGCCTGGTGCACGCGGACCGGCTGGAGCTCGACGGCCGATGGCGGTTCCAGCTCCTCGGCCGACCGGACCTCGATCCGGGGCCGACCTGGGCCGAGATCGTCGTCCCGGGCGCCTGGACGATGCAGGGCTTCGCCGATCTGCCCCACTACACCAACGTCCAGATGCCGTTCGACGGCCTTCCCCCGGCCGTTCCCGAGGCGAACCCCACGGGACTCTACGAGCGGACCTTCGAGCTGCCGGCCGATTGGGTCGGGCGGCGGACGGTCCTCCATGTCGGGGCGGCCGAGAGCGTGCTCATCGCCCGGCTCAACGATCTCGAGGTCGGGATCAGCAAGGACTCGCACCTGGCGGCCGAGTTCGACGTGACCGACCTCGTCCGGCCGGGGACGAACACCCTCACCCTGCGGGTCGTGAAGTGGTCCGACGCGACGTTCATCGAGGACCAGGACCAGTGGTGGCACGGCGGCTTGACCCGGTCCGTGTACCTCTACGTCACCGGGCCCGTCCATCTCGCCGATGTCCGGGCGGATGCGGGGCTGGCCGACGACCTGGCGACCGGATCGCTCGCGCTGACGGTCGCGCTGGGGTTCCCGGGCGATGCGCTCGAGGCCGGCTGGGTCGTCGAGGCGCGTCTCGGGGACGGCCTCGCCGATCTGCGGGCCGACGCGCCGGTCGTCGACCGGGCCGGGCTGCGGGCCTGGACCCGAGGCGTCCAGGACCTGATGTTCCGGGCCGCGGCCCGACTGCCGCTCACGGACGACGATGCCGCCGCGTGGTCGGACCTCCATCCGCGGATGACCCCCGGGCTCGACGGGGCCGTGACCTGGCGGGTCGAGCTGCCCGAGGTCGCCCGCTGGTCGGCCGAGGAGCCGCACCTCCATGCGCTGACCGTACGGCTGCGCGCACCGGACGGCGCCGTCGCCGAGGAGACCACCCTCCGGATCGGGTTCCGCCGGGTCGAGATCGACGGGCTCGACCTGCTCGTCAACGGCGAGCGCGTGTTCATCCGCGGGGTCAACCGCCACGACTTCGACCAGCACACCGGCCGGACCGTGACCCGCGACCAGATGCGCGCCGAGCTCGTCCTGATGAAGCAGTTCGGCTTCAATGCCGTCCGCACCTCGCACTACCCGAACGACCCCGCGTTCCTCGAGCTGACCGATGAGCTCGGGCTGTATGTCGTCGACGAGGCCGACATCGAGTCGCACGCGTTCCAGAGCACGTTGTCCGACGATCCGCGCTACCTCGGAGCGTGGGTCGACCGCGTGTCGCGGATGGCGACCCGCGACAAGAACCACCCCTCGGTGATCCTGTGGTCGCTCGGCAACGAGTCGGGCCACGGCCTGAACCACGAGGCGGCGGCCGGCTGGCTCCGACGCTACGATCCGTCCCGCCCGCTGCACTACGAGGGCGCGATCCGCTACGACTGGTCGAGCGACCAGGGCATCAGCGACGTGACCTGCCCGATGTACCCGCCGATCTCGGCCATCGTGGGGCACGCTCGGTCGGGGCTCCAGCGCCACCCCCTGATCATGTGCGAGTTCCAGCACGCGATGGGCAACAGCAACGGGACGCTCGCCGAGTACTGGGACGCGATCGAGTCGACCCCGGGCCTCCAGGGCGGGTTCATCTGGGAGTTCTGGGATCACGGGCTGGTCCAGACGTTGCCCGACGGGACGAAGCGCTGGGCCTACGGCGGCGATTTCGGGGACCGGCCCAACGACGGCAGCTTCTGCCTGGACGGCCTGGTCTGGCCCGACCGCCGTCCGAAGCCGGCGATGTGGGAGCACAAGCACCTGGCGGCGCCGGTGCGCCCGACCGGGCTGCACGACCGGCGGGCCGGGATCGTCGAGGTGGTCAATCGCCAGGCGTTCCGCGATCTCGGCTGGTTGCGCGCGCACTGGGAGCTCGCCATCGACGGCGAGCCCGCCGGGTCCGGCGCGGTCGTCCTCCCGGACGTCGGGCCGGGGGACCGCGGCGCCGCGCTCCTGTCCGGCTGGACCGATCCCTCGCTCCCACCCGGGACCGAGGCCTGGCTGACGATCCGGTTCGAGACGGCCGGCGCCGAGTCGTGGGCCCCCGAGGGGTTCGAGGTCGCGTCGGCCCAGATCGCCGTCGGGAGCGGGGTCGACACGGCGCGGGTCGCTGCCGAGCCGGCCGAGGGCCAGAAGGGCGAGGTCGAGGTCGACGCCGAGGGTCGGCTCGTCCACCCACTGCTGGCCGCCCCACCCACCCTCGCGTTGTGGCGCGCGCCGACCGAGAACGATCGATACGGCGGGATCGTCGCCGGCTGGACGGCGGTCGGGCTCGACCGCGTCACCCGCCGGCTCGTGTCGGTCGAGCGGACCGCCGGCGCGGTCGTCGTCACCAGCGAGCACCGCACGGCGACCGGCATCGTGGTGGAGCACGTCCAGACCATTCAGGGGCTCGGTGACGGCGCCGTCCTGGTGGACGAGGTCGCGGTGATCCCGGACGGATTGCCGGACCTGCCGCGCGTCGGGACGGTCTTCGAGGTCATCCCCGGCATGGAGCAGGCCGAATGGTTCGGGACCGGACCGCACGAGACGTACCCGGACCGCCGGCGCGGCGGCCTCGTCGGTCGGTGGCGGTCGACGGTCGGCGACCTCTACACGCCGTACGTCCGGCCCCAGGAGAGCGGTGGGCGCGCCGACGTCCGGTGGTTCGAGCTTCGTGACGCGGACGGCCGCGGCCTTCGGGTGACGCTCGACCGGCCGCGCCAGGTGTCGGCGACGCACTTCCGCGCCGAGGACCTCGACGCGGCGCTGCACGATGTCGAGCTGACCCCGAGGGCCGAGACGGTCGTCCACATCGACGCGGTCCACCGCGGCCTGGGGACCGCGAGCTGCGGGCCGGACACGCTGCCCGAGTACCTGGTCGGTCCCGGGACGTACCGCTGGTCCTGGACCCTGCGACCCACGACCGGCAGCTGACATGCCGATCGGCTGGGATCCGGATGCGCGCCAGCTCCACCTCCACAACGCGACGATCAGCTACGTCATGCGGGTCCTCGAGAACGACGCCCTCGGCCACCTCCATTTCGGGCCCCGGCTGAGCGCGGAGCGGTCGTACGCCCACCTCGGACTCGGTCCGTTCCACGGGTTCACCAACCGGCTCGACGATCCGGTCGCCCTCGAGCTCCCGATCGCCGGCGTCGGGGACTTCCGGGTGCCCGGCATTGACGCTCGAGGGCCCCGACGGCTCGACGGTCCTCGACCTGACCTACGTCAGCCATCGGATCGTGGCGGGAAAGCCGAGCCTTGCCACGCTGCCGTGCACCTACGTCGAGGCCGACGCGGAGGCCGACACCGTCGAGATCGTCCTGGCGGACGGACCGACCGGCACCGAGGTCCGCCTCGCCTACTCGGTCTTCCGTGACCTGCCGATCGTCACCCGGAGCATGGTCGTGCGCAACGGGGGAGCGGCCCCGCTCCACCTGACCTGCGCGATGAGCGCGTCGCTGGACCTTGCCGACTCGGACTGGCGGTTCGTCCAGCTCAGCGGGACGTGGGCTCGCGAGCGGCATCTCGTCGAGCGCCCGCTCGTGCCCGGCCGCCAGTCGGTCGGCAGCCTCCGCGGGGCCTCCGGCGCCCAGCACAACCCGTTCATCGCGCTCCGCAGAGCGACGACCACGGAGGATCGGGGAGAGGCGTACGGGTTCAGCCTGGTCTACTCGGGCAACTTCCTGGCCGAGGCGGACGTCGACGCCCAGGGGACGACCCGGGTCCGCCTGGGGATCGCCCCCGAGGCGTTCCGCTGGCGGCTCGATCCCGGGGACGGAGCTCGAGCTGCCGGAGGCCGTCCTCGCCTACTCCGACGCGGGCCTCGGCGGCCTGAGCGACGCCTACCACGTCCTCTATCGCGAACGCCTGGCCCGGGGGACGTGGCGCGACCGGCCGCGACCCGTGCTGATCAACAACTGGGAGGGCACCTACTTCGACTTCGACGAGACGAAGCTGCTCGAGATGGCCGCCGCCTCCCGTGATCTCGGCATCGAGCTGTTCGTCCTCGACGACGGCTGGTTCGGACGGCGAGACGACGACACGACGTCGCTCGGCGACTGGGTCGTCGACCGGCGGAAGCTCCCGGACGGGATCGACGGCCTCGCGACCAAGGTCGAGGCGCTCGGGCTCCGGTTCGGGCTGTGGATCGAGCCCGAGATGGTCAGCGAGCGCAGCCGGCTGTTCGCCGACCATCCCGACTGGGCGATCGGCGTGCCCGGACGCGCCCGGACCGAGTCCCGCCAGCAGCTCGTCCTCGACATGTCCCGCCCGGAGGTGGTGGATCACCTGTTCGGCGCGCTGTCGGCTGTCCTGACCGACGCGCCGGTGTCCTACGTGAAGTGGGACATGAACCGGAACATCACCGAGCCGTACAGCCTCGCCCTGCCGGCGGATCGACAGGGCGAGTTCTTCCACCGCTACATCCTCGGCGTGTACGACCTGTACCGGCGCCTGTCGGCGGCGTTCCCCGAGATCCTGTTCGAGTCATGTGCCAGCGGTGGCGGCCGGTTCGATCCGGGGATGCTGGCCTTCGCGCCGCAGACCTGGACGAGCGACGACACGGACGCCGTCGAGCGGCTGCGCATCCAGTGGGGGACCTCGCTGGTCTACCCGCTCAGCTCGATGGGAGCGCACGTCGCCGCCGTCCCGAACCACCAGACCGGGCGGATCACGCCGCTGGCGACCCGGGCGGCGGTCGCCTTCTTCGGGGTCTTCGGCTACGAGCTGGATCCGACCCGCTTCTCCGCAGCGGAGCGTCACGAGGTCATCGAGCAGATCGCGTTCTACAAGGCGCACCGCGAGCTGCTCCAGCGCGGACGGTTCGTCCGGCTGGAGAGCCCGTTCGAGGGCGACGGCAACGCGACGGCCTGGATGGTGGTCTCGCCCGATCGGCGGCAGGCCATCGTCGGGGTCTACCGGGCACTGAACCGGCCCGTTCCGGGACCCGACCGGGTGCCGCTCCGCGGACTCGACCCCGCGGCCGCGTACCAGGTCGCGCTGTGGCCCTCCACCGGCGACGGCGTCGAACGTGCGAACGCGCTCGTCCGCGGCGGCGACGATCTCATGGCGACCGGTCTGCTCCTCGCGGCGGAACGCCACGCAGCGGCTCGTTGGGGCGACTTCTGGGCGCGATTGTTCGTGCTCGAGGCGGTCTGACCGACCGTCAGCCCCACCGCTCGAGCGGTGCCACGAACCCGACGATGAGCGCCGCCAGCTCCTCGGGGACCTCCATCCCGACCAGATGAGCGACGTCCGGGATGAGCACCGCGCGGGCATCCGGCGCGTGCGTCTCGAGGTGGGCGGCCGTCTGGGCGAGGTGGGAGATGTCGAGCGCACCGACCACCGCCAGGACCGGACAGCGCAGCTCGGCGAGCCGCTCGGCGGCCGGCGGCAAGAGTCGGATGGGCCGGCCGTCGACGTGGCCGGCGGCGTACTGCGGCCGATCCATCGTCCGGACTGCCTCGGCGATCGATGCAGGGACGCGATCGGCGGGTTGACCGAGCCCGTACACCCACATCCGCAGGTCGAGCTCGACCATCGCGTCGACGTCGATCGGCTCGGCGCTCTCGAGCCGATCCATCTCGTCGAAGGCGGCGTCCTCGTCGGCGGTCGGCTCGCCCTCGAACCCACCGAGCCCCGCCGCCGACCCCGACCACCGCGGCGATCCGGTCGGGGAACTCGATCGCCGTGTCAAGGGCGATCTGCCCACCGCGGCTGTTGCCGACGAGGACCGCCCGACCGATCCCGAAGGCGTCGAGCACCGCGATGACGTCCGCCCGGTTGCTGAACTCGACGTCGTCGGTCGCCGACCGGCCGAACCCCCGAAGGTCGTACCGGATGGCCCCGATAGCCCGCGGCGACCAGCGGCAGGACGACCGCGTCCCAGGCTCGGTGATCGACGATGGCCGCGTGGATGAGGACGATCGGCGGCCCGTCTCCGTCGCTCACCGCGAACAGCTGACCGCCCGGGACGTCGACGTGTCGTTCCATCGGGGCAGGGTAGCAGCCGGTCCGTGCGAGATCGCTCGGTCCCGACGCGCCAGACCCACGGCAGGCGCCGCAGGCCCCGGGCTGACGGTCAGCCGCTGACGGGAGCGACGTTCGGGATGGGCTCGGACCCGCTGAACTCCGCCTTCGTCGGCAGGAGCGACTTGCCCCGGCGGGAGATCCCCAGGAGCACCCAGCTGATCGGGATCGGCAGGAACCACTGGAAGGCGCGGAAGAGCATGACCGCGGCGCTGATCGCCGAGCTCTCGGCGCCGCCGGTGTACGTGGTGTAGAACGAGATGTAGAGCAGGTCGGGGACGCCCGCGCCGCCCGGCGAGATCGGCAACACGGTGATGACGAAGACGGCCGCCACGCCCGCGAAGATGATCGAGGCGGGCAGCTCCTGCTCGGTCACGCCCACGACCCGCATCGACACGATCATCAGCAGCGCCCAGGCGAACTTCGACAGCATCGCGGTGATGAACGACGCGACGCCGCGCTGCTGGACCGTATCGCCGAGCGTGACCCGGAACTTGACCAGGCTGCCCTCGATGTCGGGGACGGTCCGCTCGATCCGGCGGAGGACGGCGCCGACGACACGCTCCGCGATCCGGCCGATCTTGCGGGCGAGCCGCTCGGATCGGACGACGAGGACGAGCCCGCCGCCGAGGAGGATGAACAGGCCGAGCCCGATGACCATGAAGGTCGTGATCAGCCCCGTCTCGACGGAGACTCCGCGGTTGAGACCCTCGGCGATGAACAGGAAGACGCCGGCGATCGCCATCAGCCCGAATCGGCTCAGCTGATCGAAGATCCCGTAGAGGAGGATCCCGCCGGTCGTCGTCTGGAGCGGCAGGCCCCAACCGCGGATGACCACCCACAGCACGGCCATGTTCCACGGTCCGAGCGGGATGCTCGCGCCGATCCCGGTCAGGATCAGGTAGGCCTGCGTCCCACGGATGAACCCGAGCCCGGGGATGAGCTCGGCGAAGATCGCTCCGGTCAGGACCCAGGCGATCAGGCCGAAGACCCCGACGACGAGGAACTGCTGGAAGGTCAGGCCCTGCAGCGTCGCGATGACGTCCTGGTAGTCGATGTAGCGCGGAAGGATGATCCCGAAGACCACGACCAGGACGCCGACGACGATCCCGATCCGGAGGATCGCGTCCCGCCGGCTCGGCGGTTTGGTCTCGGCGACCCCGGCCGGCGCCGCGCCGGTCGTCGAGGCATCCGCGGACGACGCGGCGTCCCCGACCGATCCGGCGACGGCAGGTGTGCCGGTCCCGTCGGGAGCGTCGGTCCGCGGATCGCCCGTGCCACTCATCGCGCTGTCGTCTCCATCCCGTCCGAGGTCGGCTCGTCCGACGGACACGGGCCGGTCGCCCATGTTCGCGCTGCCCATGGTAGCCGGGCCGGCGAGGGACGTGGAGTCCGAGGCGGACCGGCCGGCCCATGCCCGGCCCACCGATCGCCCGGGGGCCCCGGACGTGGTCCGACGGCCGTGCCCCCAGGCAAACGGCCGTCGGACCCTGGCCCGATCGTCGGCGTGTCAGCCGTGCGTCGGGGCGAAGAACCGATCGAGGGTCCAATGCGCCACTTGGCGCCCGATCTGACCCCGGCGAGGCCCGAGCCGCGATAGTGCAGGCCGGCCCAGACCCGGGCGTTGACGATCTCGCGCACGAGCGCGCCCGTTGTGGCGAAGTGGCGGGACGTGGTCAGCGTGGTGCCGCCGAGCGTCGCGCCCGGGATGTCGAGGTCGACGTGACGGGTGTGGAGGACCGCCGCGAAGACCTCGGCCTCGGCGCCGGTGATGCAGCCGTCGGCGGCCGCGTACTCGGGATGGTTCGGCGTCGCCAGCAACGGCGTCCAGGTCGGGTCGGCGGTCGTCGCGGCGTTGCCGTCGATGTCGGCGTTCCGGATGGCCGTGTACGGCCGCCAGAACAGGTCGTGGTATTTGGTGTCGAAGCAGGCGATCAGGGCGTCGGTGCCGACGAGATCGCCCATCGCCAGCAGGCGAGCGGCCTGGACCAGGTCGAAGCCCTTCTTTTCGGCGAGGTCGCGGAAGGCCTGGTTGTACTGGTTGATGACGTTCGCGTTCCAGAAGTACGCGATCGCCGTCTCGTCCGGGGTCCGGACCGAGCTCGTCGCCGACCCGAAGTCCTTGGTCTCCTGGAACTCGCGGGCCCACGCCCCGCTCGACAGCGCCGGCGGCAGGGCCGCTCGGAACTGCGACGAGCGCTTGAGCATGAACGGCTTCATGAACGCGACCCACGGGGTCTGGGCCGAGGTCGCCGGCGGGACGACCTGCCACGAGCCCGGGGCCAACGGTCCAGGCCGTAGACGGCGGTCGGCGCGTCACGTCCGTCGGTCATCCGGAGGTGGATGACATCCCAGGCCGCCGCGGTTCCGATGGCGACTCCGGCCGCCCGGCCCGCGGTCGGCAGCCCGGCGATGTAACCGTCGTACGTGGTCGTCAGGGTCGCGGCCTGCGCCGGGAAGTAGTAGGCGAGGGTCGTGTAGGCCGCCGCTGCGGTCGCCGCCGTCGACGACGCGTGGCGCGTGCTGACAGGCGCGTGGAAGTGGTGGTAGGGCTGGTAGCGGCCGTCGATCTTGGTCACCGCGTCGTAGACCGCCGCCTGCGTGTACGACATGTAGATCATGCCCCTCGGTCTGGAACTTCGCCGGGGCCACGCTGCGCACGGTCGTGACGGCGATGAGGTTCCAGTCGAGGGCCGCCTGCAGCCGAGACCGGCGCGTGAGCCGCGACCGGGGCGACCCCCGTCGCGAGCTGGACGGCCATGCCGAGTCCCAGGAGCAACGGCGCGGCGCGGAGCTTGGGCCTGAACATCGCTGTGCCTCCTGTCCATCCTCGGGACGAGCGAGCGTCGCCCCCCGGCCACTACATCGGGGGCGGCTCAACGAATGCTCAATGACGGCTCAACGGACAGGTGCTACCTTCCCGCCGGAGGTCCCTCAAGGGATGGAGTTCAGGGTCCTTGGACCGCTCGCGATCCGCGACGGCGACACGGAGCTGCCGCTCCAGCGCGGCAAGCAACGTGCGATGCTCGCCGTCCTGCTCCTCCATGCCAACGAGCTCGTCTCGATCGACCGGCTCGTCGACTCGCTCTGGGGCGAGTCGCCGCCGGCGACGGCCGAGCACGCGCTGGAGGTCTACGTCTCGGGCCTCCGCCGCGTCATGGAGCCGTGGGAGCGCGAGCCCCGACTGCTCACCCGCCCCGGCGGCTACCTCCTTCGGGTCGAGCCCGACGAGCTCGACCTCACGCGATTCGACCGTCTCGCGGGGCGTGGCCGACGGGCGCTCAACGGCGGCGACCCAGCCGGCGCGGCCAGGCTCCTCCGCGCTGCCGAGGCGCTGTCGACCGGCGCCCCACTGGCCGACCTCGCCCGCGAGCCCTTCGCCCCCGCGGCGATCGCCCGGCTCGAGGAGGCGAGGCTGGCGGTCATCGGGGACCGGATCGAGCGCCGAGATGGCCCTCGGGCAGCATGCTGCGCTGATCGGCGACATCGAGGCGCTCATCGCCGCCGAGCCGCTCCACGAGCGACCCCATGCACAGCTGATGCTCGCCCTGTATCGGGCCGGTCGCCAGGCCGACGCGCTGCGCGCGTACCAGGACCTGCGGACGACGCTGGTCGACGAGCTGGGTCTCGAGCCGAGCCCCGAGCTCCAGCACCTTGAGCAGGCGATCCTGCGCCAGGAGCCGAGCCTCGATGCGCCGGACCGGGTCGGGCTCCCTGGAGGACGGACCGGAGCCTCCGGCGGCGTCCCGAGCTCAAGCTCGTCACGGTCCTGTTCGCCGCCCTCGCGGCGACCCGCCTCGCGTCGACCGATCCTGAACGCCGCCACGATCTCCAGCGGCGCTTCCTCGCCGACATCGCGGCGGAGGTACGTCCGAGCAGGGCCCGCGTCATCGGGACTGGCCGACGGGACGGTCATGGCGGCATTCGGGTCGCCGAGCGCCCAGGAGGACCACGCCGATCGCGCGCTCAGGGCGGCCCTCGCGATCCGCCGTCGGGCCGGCGGATCCCGGCGGCGACGAGCCGGCGGTCGGGGTGGGCATCGAGGCCGGCGAGGTGATCGCCGCGGCGGATCCCGCCGACGGGCCTACGATCGCCGGTGCCGCGGTCGACGCGGCCGCCGCATTGGCTCGCGCCGCCGCACCCGGGGAGATCCTCGTCGGACCGCGGGCGCTGGCGTCGGTCCGCGGGACGTTCACCTTCGCGAGGGGAGAACGGAGCGACGCGCCTGCATCCGACCGAGTCGACCGACACCCGACCCCGCCGGCGTGGCCGGACCTTCGTCGGCCGCGGGGACGAGCTGGCTGCCCTCGACGGCGCATTCCGGCGGGCCGTCGACGAAGCCGAGCCGCGGACCATCACGCGTCGTCGGTGATCCCGGGTCGGCAAGTCGACCCTCGTCCGGCGCTGGCTCGGGTCGGTTCGCGGCGGCACGCCGCCACCGATCGTCCGGATCGGCCGCTGTCCCGCGTACGGCCAGGGGATCACCTACTGGCCGCTCGCCGAGGTCCTTCGCGGGCAGCTCGGGATCCGGAGTCAGACCCCCCGGAGCGGGTGCTCGAGCTGCTCGGCGACCCGGACGATCCTCGGGCTGACCATGGGTCTCGACACGGCCGGCGACCTCCACCCGATGGCCGCGCAGACCCGTCTGCACGACGCCTGGGTCGCGCTGCTCGACGAGGTCGTCGCCGAACGCCCGTCGATCCTCCTCGTCGAGGACATCCACTGGGCCGAGCCGCCGCTCCTCGACCTGCTCGAGCGGATCGGACGTGAGGTCGACGGACCGCTCCTCGTCCTGACGACGGCCCGACCGGAGATCGCCCGGAGTCGCCCCGGCTGGGTCGCGACCCACCGTCGCGCCGCCACGATCTGGCTCGATCCGCTGTCGAGCGCCGAGGCCGACGCTATGGTCGCGGCGCTCCTCGATGGTCCGGCACCGCCGGTCCTGGGCGATCTCGTCGTCGACCGGGCGGAGGGGAACCCCTTCTTCCTGGAGGAGCTCATCGTGACCCTGACGGAGCGCGGGGTCCTGACCCACGGGGCCGAGGGTGTGGCGGCTCGACGAGACGGCAGGCTCGTTGGCCGTCCCCGACTCGGTCCAGGGCGCTCCTCGCCGCAAGGCTCGATCTGCTCGCCCCGCTCGACAAGACGGCGCTCCAGGCCGGGGCCGTCGATCGGCCGCCGGTTCGAACCCGAGGCGATCGTCGAGCTGCTGGGCGGTGCCGAGCCGGACTTCGTGACGTTGCGGAGCCGGGACTTCATCCGCCGTGTCTCTCGCCCGACCGACGGGGCGGCCGGGGGGTACGCCTTCAAGCACGCCCTCACCCGGGATGTGGCCTATGACAGCCTGCCGACGACGCGGCGGACCCGGCTCCACGCCGCCTATGCGGAGCGCGTCGAGCATGACGGCGACGGGCGCGACGAGCACGCGGCCACGCTCGCCCATCACTACGCCGAGGCGGTCCGACCGGAGGACGTCGATCTCGCCTGGGCGAGCGAGCCGGAGCGCCTCACCGCCCTCCGCCGAAAGGCCAGGGACTGGTCGGTCCGGGCCGCCCAGCTCGCCGTCGCGCGATACGCCATCGACGAGGCTGTGAAGCTCCTCGAGCGGGCGCTGACCCTCGAGCCGACGATCGAGGAACGGTCGGCGATCTGGCTGGCGATCGGTCGGGCGAACGTCCTGCGCTACGACGGGGTCGGCTTCTGGACGGCGATGGAGCAGGCCATCGCGACCGCGTCGTCGGATGCGGCGCGCGGGGCGATCTACGCCGAGCTCGCCTTCGAGACCGCGTTCCGTTGGGCGATCTGGAAGCGGATGCCGAGCCGCGAGCTCGTCGACGGCTGGATCGAGCAGGCGCTCGCCCTCGCCGAGTCGGGCTCGCGCGCCCGGGCCGTCGCGCTGATCGCCTCGGCCGACTGGCATCCCCTCGATGCCGGCGACGCACCGGAGGAGGCGATCGCCATCGCCGAGCGGCTCGACGACCCGGCCCTGCTGTCGTACTCGTTCGATGCCTGCGCCCTGAGCGCTTTCGCCTCCGGCGACGATGTCGCCGCGCACGGATGGTGGGAGCGGCGGACGAGCCTCGCCGACCGGATCCACGACCTCGATCATCTCGAGGACCTGTACGGCGCGGCGATCACCGGCAACGTGGCGCTGGGGATGCTGCCCGAGGCGCGGCGGTTCGCCCGGCTCCACGACGAGGTCGCGATCCAGCTCTCGCCGCACCACCGGCTCCACGCCGTGGCGATGCTCGTCGAGCTGGCCGAGCTGTGCGGCGAGTGGGCGGACCTCCTGTCGCTCGCCGAGCGGACCGAACGGGCGGTCGTCGACAACCTGGCGACCCCCTGCGTGCGCAACCAGCGTTCCCTGCTGGCCTGTGCGCTGGCCGCCGCCGAGCTCGGATACGACGAGGAGTCCCGGCGGCTGGAAGGCGTGGCCGAGGCGCTGGCGATGGAGGGCTACGAAGCGGTGTTCGACCCGATCCGAGCACGGCTCGCACTCCGGCGGGGCGACCTCGACGCCGCCCGTCGCCTCATCCCGACGACGATCCCGCCGCCGACCAAGAACTACTACCGGATCACGACCACGACCGCCCGGCTCGACATCCTGCTCGCCCTCGGGGAGATGGCGACGGTCGAGGCCGAGGCGCCGGCGCTCCTGGTGCCGACCACCCTGGTCGAGCCGTTCGGCTGGCGCGCCCTCGGCATCGCCCGGGGGGATGACGACCTGATCGAGGCGGCCGCGGCTCGGTTCGACGAGTTCGGGCTGGCCTGGCACGCCCAGCGTACCCGCGCCGCCCTCGGCGCAACCGCCGGAGCCACAAGCGAGGGCGTCGCCGGCGACGGTGACGCCGGGCACCGACCAAGGTACGGTCGCTCGCCGGACGAGCGAGGGAGTGACTCGGCGGGCGGGGCGGGGGACGATCGGGGGCACACCGATGTTGCCCACGACCCTCCACTCGAGCCGTCGCCTTCTGGTCGCCCTGATCGCTGTCGCGATCGGCGCCTGGCTGTTGACGCCGACGGCCGCACTGGTGTTCGGCGCGCCGTCGGTTCGTGGGAGCACGATCGATGCCCCGAAGCCCAGGGCGCTCGCCGCGCTCCCGGCGATGCCGGCGACCTGGCCGTCGAGTCACTTCGAGCTCGGGCTGGCCGACGCCCCGGGCGGCGCCGCCGCGCTCCACGCCTCGGCGGCCTTCGGCTTCCGCTACCAATACCTCGCCGGCGGGGTGAACACCGGCAGCGGGTGGTCCACCTGGAATACGAACGGCCAGTTCGTGACGTACTACGTCGCCGACTCCGCGGCGAACCAGGTCACGCCGGTCTTCCCGTACTACATGTTGCTCCAGTCGAACCCGGCCACCGGTTCGACCGAATCGGCCAAGGACCTGTCCAACCTGGCCAACCACACCACCATGGCAGCGTATTACAACGATCTGCGGCTGTTCTTTACGAGGGCCGCCGGGGCGACACCCGTCGTCCTGCACCTCGAACCCGACCTGTGGGGCTACATCGAGCAGGCCAGTGGGACGAGCGACGACGCCACCACCATCCCGGCCTCGGTCGCGAGCTCGGGCGATGCGTCGCTGACCGGTCTGCCGAACACGGCCGCCGGGTTCGCCCAGGCCGTGGTCAAGCTCCGCGATCAGCTCGCCCCGAACGTGATCCTCGCCTACCACCTGTCGGTCTGGGGCACGAACACGGACATCAGCTACTCGAACAGCTCGGATGCGGCGGTCGACGCACTCGCCGCCCGCGCGGCGGCGTTCTATCAGTCGCTCGGCGCCCACTTCGACGTGACGTTCACCGACATCGCCGACCGGGACGCCAGCTTCAAGGAGATCGTCTACGGCGACGGCGGCGCGTCCCGCTGGGACGACGCCGACTTCGTCCGGTACGCCCGGTTCGTGGCCGGGTATGTGGCCGGCGCGGGACAGCGGGTCGTCGTCTGGCAGATCCCGCTCGGGAACACGAAGATGCGCGCGCAGGACAACACCTGGGGTCACTACCAGGACAACCGGGTCCAATGGTTCCTCGACGATCCGGGCGGGACGCACCTGGCGATCTGGCGCGATGCCGGGGTGATCGGGCTGATGTTCGGCGGCGGCGCCGACGGCACGACCTGCGCCTGCGACGGCCAGAACGACGGGACGACCAACCCGCCCGCCATCAATGGGAACACCCGCGCGTCGCTCGATGCCGACGATGACGGCGGCTACTTCCACGAGCAGGCGGCCGCGTACTACACCGCGGGCTCCCTCACCCTCGACCCCGGGAGCGGCGGAGGCGGCGGAGGCGGTGGTGGTGGGGGAGGCGGTTCGACCGCGGCGACCTGGACCCTCAGCGCCTCGGTGAGTCCGACCAGCCTGACCCGGAACCACGACGTCCGGATCACGGCGCGCGCCAAGGCATCCGCGGCCACGCGGGGCAAGGTGAGCGTAGACGTGTGGGATCCGGCCGGCCACCTCGCCTTCCGCAAGACCTACGCGGCCAGGACGTTCGGGACCGGCGCGACGATCTCGGTCACGCCGGTCTTCCACGTGTCGTCGACGCGTCGCCTCGGGGTCTATACGGTCAAGGTCCGGATCCTCAGCGCGACCGACGGCCACGTCGTCGCGTCCAAGACGAGCTCCCACACCTTCCGCGTCCACTGACCCGACCCGAGCCCGCCAGGGCCTCTCAGCGTCCGGCCGGCGCCGGGACCTCCCCCTCCTCGTCGCCTTCGCCCTCGTGCCGGATGGCGAAGCGAAGCGTGCCGTAGGCCGCCAGGTCGATCGCCAGGCCGGTCAGCCCCGCCAGCTGCGAGCTGTAGAACACGAAGACCTGGCTGACCAGGATCCAGACGAGCAGCCCGCGCATGAACCAGTGGTAGGCCTCGACGCGTGACGTCCGGAGGGCGACCACCCCGCAGGATCAGCGCGACCCCGATCCCCGTCGAGACCGCCTGGGCGATGACGACCGTCGAGGTCTCGCGCTCGCCGATCGCGAAGGTCACCGCTAGCACTCCGACGATCGCCGCCACGGTGTAGGCGATCACGAACGCCACCAGCCCGCGCTCGAACCAGTCGTTCTCGACCAGGCGCCGATACACGTGGCCGAGCCGGCTTACGATCCGCTCGATCGGAGACTGGACCTCGGGTATCCGGGGCAGCCCGTCGAGGTAGCGGCCGAGGTCGCGGACGAGCGGCGACTCGGGGTCCGCCGCGTCGAGCAGCCTCCGGATCCGCGTCCGGTCGTCCGGCTCGATCGCCCGGCCGATCGTGCTCTGGACGAGATCGAGCGCGTTGGCCAGCGACTCGGTCGGCGTCAGGCCGTGACGCCCGACGAGGGTCCGGACCACGAGGAACAAGACGATGAACAGGACGTAGATGAGCGCGACGGCAGGCTGGAAGAAGTAGTCGTTGTCCGAGGTCAGGAACTTGCCGATCTCGTCGATGAAGATCCCGAAGCCGATCCCGCCGATCACCGCCGCGATGTGATGGACCCCGCGATCCAGGTAGCTGATCAGCAGGAGGATGCCGACGAGCATCAGCAGCCCGCCCCACAGCATGTGCGCGATGTGCAGCCCGTTGCCGCCGAGCTGCGGATAGCCGGTCACCGCCAGGAAGAAGCGGATGGCCAGGAACGACGACACGGCGGCCACGAGGAAGCTCTCGAAGAACGTGCTCGCGTCGCTGCTCCGGACGAGGTAGCGGTTCATCGCGGCCCGCCGGGCGCGGCGGCGCCGGCCGTCGTCGATCGAGGTGCGCTCACCGGCTGAGCTCCTGCTCGAGCGGCGTCCGGAACCGCGGGGTGATCCGGGTCGGCCCGAGCCACTCGGCCAGCCGGGCGGCCTCGAGGTCGATCGCCGCCGTGGCCTCCGACCCGACGTCTTCGAGCAGGCGGACGATGACCTCGCCGTCGGATCGCTGCAGCCAGCCGCCGACGACCCGGCCGTCCGACCAGACCGTCGGACCGGCGTTCCCGTTCGTGTCGAACAGCGCCGGACGGTGCGGCGCGAGGTACCAGTCGCGCGACGCCCAACCCATGGTCGTCGTATCCAGGGCCGGCAGCAGCGCGACCCACGGATCGGGCGCCTCGCCCTCGGGACCGTCGTCGTCGGGCAGGACGAGCCCGACGCCCTCGTCGAGCGCGACCTCGACGGCCCCCAGCTCGGCGACGGCCCGGCGCGTCACCCCGAGCGTCCAACCCGTCCACCACTTGATGTCGGCCTCGGTGCCCGGACCGAACGCCCGCAGCCAGCGGCGGATGAGCTCGACACGGGCGGCCTCGGTCGGCAGCTCGACCAGGCCTCCCGGGAGCCAGGCGTCCATCGGTGCCCAGCGGTACTGGCTGCTGATCCAGGTCCCGCGCGGGCGTCCCCGGACGATCCGCCCCTCCGCGGCGAGCAGGAACAGGACGCGCGTCGAGACGCCGATCGTGCCCTGCCACCTCTTGCCTTCGCCCACGGGGATCTGCTCGCGGAGTCGCGGGACCTCCGCCGTCAACTCGGTCGCGGTGGCCTCGCCGAGCCGGATGAGGGCGGCCAGTGCCGCGTCCTTTGTCTCCGTCAGCCAGGCCTCCGGATCGTCGGCGATGCCCGCCCTGGCGAGCATCTGGATGGTGTTGCGGTGCTGCTGGGCCGCGTTCGCCCGTCCGCTCGCGGCGTGGATGACCGGGGCGAGGTCGAGTGGCTCGACGAACATCGTGCGGCGCATCCCGAGGAGGCGGACGACGCTCCGGTCGTCGTACAGGGCGCGCCCGAACGCCTCCGGGCGACCCTCCGGCGCACCGGGCGCGATCCGGGCCCGCGCCCCGAGATAGACCGAGGCCGGATCGGTGCCGTGGAGGCCGACCAGGTCGCCCGCCGCCTCGACGATGCCGGCCGCGTGCGAACCCGGCGCGAGGTGATGCCTGCGTCCCAGTCGCGCACGTCGCTCTCCGGTGTCGATCCGTCGCACGATGTCACGGTAGCGGAGCCGCCGTTCGGCGGCGACCCCGTCATCGGATCGCAAGGCGCGCCCCGGGAGACTGCGCGCATGAGCGATCCGTCACCCCTCCGACCACGCGAACGCGACGTCGCCGTCCGGCGGCTCCGGTCGATCCGCACCGGCGCGACCGTCGCGGGCCTGGCATCGTTCGCCGCCCCTGCCTCGGCCCGGGTCGCCCGGTCCGCCGTCTCCGACGAACGCACCTGGGGTCGCTGACCCGGGGATCCCGCCGACCGCCGGCACCTTTCGAACGGCCCGACGGCATCGTGACGGATGGCACTCGGATTCGCAGACCTTCCTGCGGCCTACTGGACGTGGCCCGTGATACGGGACGGACAGCACCGGACGATGGGAGGGCCGCCATGCGTGGCAGGATCCAGCTCAGTGACCGATTCGCGCTCGGCGCCGCCGCGCTCGCCGCGTTCGCAGCCGCGACGGGGCTACTGACCGGCATCTACCGCGACGTGCCGGCGATGGTCGACCAGGCCCAGCCGACCGATCTGGCGACCCTCGCGGTCGGCGTCCCCGCGCTGCTGCTGGGCTTGTGGCTCGAGCGGAGCGGCTGGGCGGGCGGGCGGTTCGTCGCGCTCGGCGTCGTCGGCTACCTGGCGTACACCTACGCGATCTTCTCGTTCTCGGTCACGATCAACCCGCTCACGCCGGTCTACATCGCGATCCTCGGGCTCGCCACGTGGTCCCTGCTCCTGGCGATCATCGCGTTCGTCGAGGACGGGTTCGACCTCGACGTCGGTGAGCGGCTGCCGCGCCGATCGACCGCCGCGATCCTCATCGCCAGCGCGCTCGCCTTCGCGGCGCTGTGGCTCGGCCAGATCGCCGGGGCGATCACCAGCGGGGTCCTGCCCGCGAGCGTCACCGTGCTCGGTCTGCCGACCAGCCCGGTGTATGGCCTCGACCTGGCCTTCTCGCTGCCGGTCACCGGGCTCGCCGGCGTGCTCCTGTTCCGACGCGACCATCGCGGTCCGGCCCTGTCGCTGGCCGCGCTGACGTTCACGATCCTGATCATCCTCGGGATCGTCGGGCTGTTCGTGCGGCAGGCCGCGGCGGGCACGGCCGCCGACCCGGTCGTCCTCGGCGTGTTCCTGATCGTCGGACTGATCGAGGTCGCCATGGTCGTGGTCGGGGTGCTCCCGGCCGGCCAGCGCCATGCCCACACAAGCGCCGCCCACGCCTGACGGGTCCTGCGTCGGCGCGCCCCGATAGGGCCATCGACTCGGGACCAACGGGCCACGGACCCGCTGAGGCGAACGGCCTAGCGTCCGTCCATGAGTTCGCGTGAGAACGCGATCGAGAGCCGGCCGGACCGCACCGCCGCGTCTCGCTTCGTCGCCCTGCTCCACACCATCCGGGCGCTGCCGGCCCGCGTCCGCGACTCCGAGTACCAGCGGGTCGGGCTGAGCCCGCGGTTCCGCGCCATCCAGCGACGCCGGGTCCGGGCGGCCTGCCGGGTCGGGTTCCTCGTCGTGGCGGCGGCGGTCACGTTCGATCTCGTCGCGCTGTTCGGCCTCGAGGGCGGGCAGACGACCGTCGCGATGGTCTTCAGCATCGGGACGATCGTCCTGTCGCTGGTCTGCTGGTGGCTCCTGCCCCGGCGCCTCCGGCGCTATCCCGAGATCGCCGCCTGGATCGTGACGATGGGAGTCGCCGCGTCGACCGCCGCGACCGGGGTCGCTGTCCCGTCGCTTGCCGTCCAGACCGCCGGCTACCTGCTCGTCCTGCCGGGCCTCGTCGCGCTCGTCCTGCCGTGGCGGACCGCGACCCACGTCCTGTGGCTGTTCGCCTACACCTTCGTGGCCGTGGGCTACTTCGTCCTCGATCCGAACGGCGCCTTCACGGCATCGGAGCGGAGCGACCTCGTGGTCGTGTTGCTGGTCGCGCTCGGGGCCAGCCTGGCCGGCCACGTCCTGCTCCAGCGCTCGCAGATCCGGAGCTTCGCCCAGCTCGAGAGCATCCGCGTCCTGCAGCGCCGGGCCGCCGACGACATGGTCGAGCTCGAACGGGTCCATCACGCGCTCGAGCTGACCGCCCGGACCGACCCGCTCACCGGCGCGGGCAACCGGCGCCGGCTCGACGAGGACCTGCGCGCCGTCCGCGCCCACATCAACCGCTCCAACTTCACCTACGGGCTGGTCGAGATCGATCTCGACCGGTTCAAGCAGGTCAACGACCTGCTCGGGCACGGGGCCGGGGACGCCGTCCTGTGCCGGGTCGTCGAGGCGATCCAGACCACCCTCCGGGCCAACGACGCGGTCTACCGCCTCGGGGGAGAGGAGTTCCTCGTGGTCCTGTCGGTCCCGACGATCGAGGGACTCGCCGCCGCCACGGAGCGCCTGCGGATCGCGGTCATGGCCCTCGAGATGGACCATCCGGGCAACCCGCCACACGGGCGGATCACCGTGAGCATGGGCGGCTGCCTGATCGGCCAGCCGGACCTGGCGCTGACCGACGAGCAGTGGCTCCATCGGATCGACGAGGCGCTCTACCGGGCCAAGGACCGCGGTCGGAACCGGGTCGAGCTCATCGCCCCGTTGACCGCCGTGCCGGACGTCGCCGACACCGCGTAGTCCACATCCGCGGCGGGCTATCGTTTCGCGGTGATCGCGGCCAGGCTCCCGGCCATCTTCGGCATCGCCGGGTTCCCGGCGTTGTGGGTCAGCCTGTCGCTGGCCGGCCTGGCCGCCTCGATCAGCCAGATCGCCCTGTCGTGGACGTCGCTCGAGCTCACCGCCTCGCCGCTCGGGGTCGCGCTGACGATGACCGTCCGCATGGCGCCCTCGCTCCTGCTCGGTATCCCGCTCGGGGCGGCCAGCGACCGGGTCGACCGCCGGAGCCTCATCCGCGCCGTCAACCTGGCGGCCGCGGCGACCGGGCTCATCGTCGCCGGTCTAGCGTTCGGCGGGTACCTCGGGGTCCCGGCGATCCTGTTCTTCAGCTTCGTGTTCGGGACGATCGACACCGCCCGAACGTCCGCGACGCAGGCCTACGTCTACGACCTGGTCGGCAAGGACCGGGCGACCAACGGCCTCGCGATGTCCAACCTCGGGGTCCAGTTGTTCGGCTCGGCCGGGGCGATCCTCGGCGGCATCCTGATCGCCGCCGGCGGGCTCGGATCCGGGTTCGGCGTCGCGACCGCCTGCTGGCTCGTCGCCGCGATCGTCCTCGGTGCGGACCCGCACGACCGGGAGCCTCGTCGTCGACCGCCTCACGCCGAGCGCGCGGACCGCCCTGACGCTGCTCGGACGGAACCGCGAAGTCCGCTGGATCCTGGCCATGGTCATCGTGACCGAGGTGCTCGGATTCTCGAGCATGACCCTCACGCCGACCTTCGCCCGTGACGTGCTCGGCGTCGGCGCGGCGGGGCTGGGCGTCCTCGTCGCCGGGCGATCGATCGGGGCTGTGATCGGGCTCATCCGGCTGACACGGGTCGGGGTCGCCACCCGGTCCGGGCGACTCCTCCTGGCCCTGGGCGCCGCGTTCGGCCTGCTGCTGATCGGGTTCGCCCTGAGCGGGCTGTTCCCGGTGTCGCTCGTGTTCATGTTCGTCATCGGCGCGGTGGCGGCCGGCGTGGACACGCTCGCTCAGACGCTGCTGCAGCACGCGACCGATGACCATGAGCGCGGAGCGTCGATGGGTGTCTGGGTCTTCGGGGTCGGCTTCGGGCCGATCGGGTTCATCGGTCTCGGCGCGGCCGCGGCGGCCTTCGGCGCGCCGGCGGCGCAGGCCGTGGCCGGAGCGCTGCTCGTGATGATGAGCCTGCTGGTCGCCGTGGCCGGCCCGATCCGCCGCCTCCGCTGAGGAGCCGTCTTCCCGGCGTCCGCGAGGCGTCTCGCGGCTGTTTCGCGGCCGTTTCGCGGCCCCGGGGTACCCTTGGCCGATGACCCAGCGTCGCAGGCTGCTCGCCGCGCTCGGTACGCTCGCGGTCGTCGGCGTCCTCGGTGGGCTGCTTTTCGGCGGCGTGATCGGCCCGACGGCCGGGACCCCATCGGGTGGCTCCGCGAGCTCCGGGGCGGCACTCGGCTCCACCAGTCCGACCCCCTTCGCCACTCAACGACCGAAGCCCGGGCACGAGGTCTTCGGGTTCGTGCCGTACTGGGAGATGGACGAGCGGATCGCCGCCCATCTCGCGGCGACGAACCTGACGACGCTCGCCCTGTTCTCCGTCTCGAACCTGCGGACCGGGGCGATCGACACCGCTGGGAAGGGCTACGTCAAGATCACCGGACCGCTCGGTCAGCAGATGATCTCCGAGGCGCACGACCGCGGGACCCGCGTCGAGCTGGTGTTCAGCAGCTTCGGTGCGACCAAGAACAAGCGGCTGTTCGGCTCGCTCAAGATCCAGGACGCGGTCATCAAGGACCTGGTCACGCTCGTCGGGCAGACGAAGACCGACGGCGTCAATGTGGATGTCGAGCAGCTCGACGGCAGCCTCGTCCAGGCCTACGGGGCGTTCGTCGGTCGGCTCCGGACGGCGCTGCGGGCCGCACAGCCCGAGGCCCAGGTGTCCGTCGCCACGCCCGCCAACGCCGATGGCGCCGAGATGGCCGCCGCCGCGAGTGCGGCCGGGGCCGACCGCATCTTCCTGATGGGCTACGACTACCACTACTCCGGGTCGGCGCCGGGAGCCTCGGCGCCGATCGCCCGCCGCGACGGGAGCGAGAAGGACCTCAACTGGTCGCTGGACCTGTACGAGGCGCTCGGGGTGCCGGTGGAGAAGACGATCCTGGGCCTGCCGCTGTACGGGATGGCCTGGCCGGTGACCGGACCCGAGGTGGCCGCGGCGCAGACCGGCAAGGGCGTCGCCTGGTTCCCGAGCGACCACCTCGACATCCTCCAGGACCCGACGATCGTGCCGGTCCTTGACGAGATCGAGCAGGTCGAGGTCTACACGATGCCGGTCGACAAGAGCGGCGCGCCGACCGCCGACCCGAGCCCGGCCGGCTGGCTGGCGATCTACGTCGACTCACCCGCGACGCTGACGCCCAAGGTCCGGCTGGCCACCGCGCGCGGCCTGGCCGGTGTCGGCTTCTGGGCGATCGGCTACGAGCAGGGCGTGCCCGAATTCACGGCGCTGATCACCGACTTCCGAGCCGGCAAGCTGGATTAGGGGGCGGGGCCGGCGTCCGGCGGGGGCCGGCGTCCCGCTGATGCGACTCGGCGCATCGGGGTGGTCGTGGCGCCGGCGGGTGGACCTCTGCCCGTGATGCGACTCGGTGCATCGATGGCACCGGCCGGTTCGGCCTCTCCGTGATGCGGCTCGGCGCATCACCCGCGTCGGTGACGTGGGCGGTCTGCCGAGTCTCTAGGATGGGCTCGTCCCGACCGGGGCACGTCGCGCGAGGAGGATCAGCGGTCATGACTGCCAAGGCACCGGTGCTCCGTCGGCACGGTAATGCCTACAACATCTTCATCCTGGTCCTGACCATCTACTCGCTGGCCCTGATGGTCCTGCTCATCCTTCCGCTCGACGACGACACGCATCACCTGGTCAACCTGTACGACAACGCCATTTGCGTCATCTTCCTGATCGACTTCGCCTTCAATCTCAGCGGCGCGAAGCCCAGGCGTGCGTACTTCATCACCCAGCGGGGCTGGCTGGACCTGCTCGGATCGATCCCGAGCCTTGGCTTCCTCCCGCTCACGGCCCTGCTGCGTCTCGCACGCCTGAGCCGGCTGACCCGGATCACCCGCCTACTCGGCGGGCAGGCGGGCAAGGACCTCGTCCTCGACGTGCTCAGGAACCGCAGCCAGTACGCGACGTTCATCACGATCCTGCTCGCGGGGATGGTGCTGTCGGTCGCGAGCATCCTCGTCCTTCAGGAGGAGAGCCGTTCGCCCGGCGCGAACATCACGACCGGCGGCGACGCCATCTGGTGGGGCATCGTCACGATCACGACCGTCGGTTACGGCGACTACTACCCGGTGACCACGCTCGGGCGGATCACGGCGGTCTTCGTCATGTTCGCGGGCATCGGGATCATCGGCGCGCTCGCCAGCATCCTGGCTAGCCTGCTGGTTTCGCCGGCGACCTCCGACGAGCCTGCGGCCGAGGAGACGCCCCAGTCCCAGCCTGAGTTGCAGCCCGAGACCGAGGCTGGACTTGCCGCCACGTCGACGACCGGCTCGATCGCCGAGGAGCTGGCGGGCCTTCGGGCCGAGATGGCCGGCCAACGGGCGGAGATCGCGGCGCTTCGAGCGTCACTCGGTAACGGAGGGAGCTGAGGGCCCCCAACCGCCGATGCGGCCGTCGCATCACCTTGAGCGCCAAACGCCCGCCCAAGCGATGCACCGAGTCGCATCACGCACGGAACCAGGACCCCGGCGGCCAGCGCAACGCCCACGCGAATGCACCGAGTCGCATCACGCACCGACCCCCATGCGATACTGAGCCATGCCCGTCCGCACGGTCATCGAACACGGACCCAAGGACAAGCGGTCGGTGGCGTTCAGCCTCGACTGGCCGGGTTGGAGCCGCGGCGCGAAGAGCGGGGAGCTCGCCGTCGAGACGCTCGAGGCCTATCGCGAGCGCTACCGGCCGATCGCGGATCTCGCCGGGATGACACCTGAGTTCGACGCCGCGGGACCCCTCGAGATCGTCGAGGAAAGGGTCGGGACCGGTTCGGTCGACTTCTGGGGCATCTCCTTCGCCCCCTCGTCGACCGAGCACGGGCCGATGGCCGAGCCGGACTTCGATCGCGCCATCACCCTCCTCCGAGCCTGCTGGGCGTTCTTCGATGGCGTCGCGGCCCGCGTCTCGCCGGTGATGCGCAAGGGACCGCGCGGGGGAGGACGCGACCGCGACCGGATCATCCGCCACACCATCCGCACCGAGAGCGAGGACTTCGCGAAGCAGGTCGGCCTGCGGATCCCGGAGGAGGCCGCGCTCAGCCCGGAAGGGCTGAAGCAGCACCGCGAGAGCTACGTCGCGGCGATGCGTGCGTATAACGCCGGGGAATACACCAAGCCCATGCGGTCGTGGACGATCCCGTTCCTCATCCGCCATTCGGGCTTCCACACCCTCGATCATGCCTGGGAGATGGAGGACAAGGACCTCACCGGCGAGGACGGCGCCTGAGATCGGGCCGATCGGCCCTTCCACGGCTTGCCGAGCGTCGGTACCCTCGACCGTGGAGGTACGTTCACCATGCTCAAGCGCATCGTCGTCGGCTCGACCCTCGCATTCGCGGCCTGGGGCGCCTATCGCAGGATCAACGAATGGTCATCGACGTGGGGTGTCGACCCCGCCGAGCAGGACAAGGCGCTTCCCGGCGACGAGCTCGTCCCCGACGGCACCAACCTGCTGACCCGCGGCATCACCATCGACGCTCCGCCCGAGAGCATCTGGCCCTGGCTCGTCCAGATGGGCTACGGCCGCGCCGGCTGGTATAGCTACGACCGCCTCGACATGAAGGGCTTGAGCGCCGACCGGATCCTGCCCGAGCTGCAGAAGCTCGAGGTGGGCGACCAGCTCCCGACCCACGAGGACGGCGGCTTCGAGGTCAAGGTCCTCGACCCGAACAAGGCGCTCGTCGTCTACCTCGACACCGCCCTCGTCGAGGGCTGGCAGAAGAAGCCCGCCGAGTCGATCTCCGCAACGGAGACCCCCGGCCTGGCGGCGTCGGGCAACTTCCTCGGTGCGGCCTCGCCGCAGGAGTTCAAGGTCAGCTGGGCGTTCGTGCTCGAGCCGGCCGGTCCCGGACGGACCCGCCTGATCGAGCGGACCCGCGGCTGGTTCGGCAAGGGCAACCCGGGAACGAAGGTGCTCATGCCGACGCTCGGCTTCGGCGTCTTCGTCATGGAGCGCCGCCAGATGCTCGGCATCAAGCAGCGCGTGGAGCGCAGCGCGCATTTCGACAAGGTGGAGGGTGAGGCCGCCATCCCGACGACGATGACCACCATCGCCAAGAACGGCGCATCCGACCACCCCGCCATCGAGCCGTCGACCGCCGGCTGACCCCGCGCCTGCTCGACTGATCCGGCCGCCCGGGCCGACCTACTCCACGGGGACGACGATCACGTAGTTGTCCGTCTTCTTGGGGTAGGTCCCGAGCGGCCGCTTCCAGGGCAGGAAGTCCTGGTCCAGGTCGCTGACCTTGTACGAGGCGTCCGGCGCGCGCGAGTAGCCCCAGATCGACGACAGGCGCGGGTACCAGACGTCCTCGATCCGGACCGTCGAGACCGTGAAGTCGTCGGTCAACGCCGGATCCGCGCTGGCGGTGAACCCCGACATCACCCACGAGTGGGCGCCGCGCCAGACCATCAGCCCAGCCGGGCGGTTGGTCAGCCGGATCTGTTTCGCCGCCGTGTGGATCGCCGCCTTGATCGACGGCAGGATGTCCACCTCGTAGTTCCCGTAGCCGAGCTCCGTCAGGCCCTGTGCCCACCCCTCGGGTTCGGCCGCGCCGTCGGGCGCCGGTTCGAGCGAGCGGGTGAGGTCGAAGACCTTCGATTGGGTCGCCCGCGTCGTGTCGGCGCCGTCGTCCATGATGTTCATCGACGTCTGGACCGCCGCCGCGAGGCACCACGTGTCGCGGAACTCGCCGACGTAGTCGCCCTTCTGGTAGAGGTCCATCGAGAACGGCCCGCTCGGCGTCGGGGCAGGGGAGTCGCCGGGCGCCGATGACGCACCAGCACCGGCGCCAGAGCCCGGGGCCGACGACGCGCCCGGACCGGCCGACGAGGCCGCACCACCGGACGAGCCCGACGTCCCCGGCCGCTGCGAGGCGATCGGCGGGACGGCGACGACCGCCGCCGGTGGCCGCTCCCGGGCCCACGGCGTCACCACCGGCGCGACCGCGAGCGTCGCGTCGTTGAGCGCCTTGCCGGTCGCGTAGACCGTTCCGACGGCGAGCAGCACGAGCCCGACCGCAACGATCGCCTGCGTCGCCCGTCGCCGCACCGGGGATCCGCGGACCTCGAGCGTGTCGCGTGGCGTCGACAGCGGCTGGACGCCGATCCGGGCCATCCGCGGCGCGAGCGCGGCGACCAGGATCCCGACCTTGACCGCCATCCCGATCGCGAACGCCGCCGGGACGGCCGACAGGCCGATCGTCGGGGACAGCGTCTGGCCGGCGATGACGATGACCACGAAGCCCGCGATCGAGGCGAGCGTCGGCAGGATCGTGTTGTGGGTCGCGTAGAGCGCCCGGCTGAGGAGGTGGGTCAGGCTCTCGAACGGGATCGAGAAGGCGAACACGGCCAGGATCGTCGTCGTCCGGGCGATGTCGTCCTCCTCGAACGCCCCGCCGCCGAGAAGGATCCGGATCGCGGTCCCGCCGAACACGAACAGGACGAGGGCCGCGCCCGTGGTGAGGATCGCGATGACCGCGAAGTTGATCCCGAAGACCCGGCCAAAGCCACGCCGATCGCCGGACGCCGCGGCCGACGACATGATCGGGAACGCCGAGATCGCGAACGCCGCGCCGATGAGGCTGACGGGGACGCTCTGGAAGTTCCGGGCGAAGCTGACCGAGCTCACCGAGCCGGGCGCCAGCGTCGAGGCGAGCGCGGTGAAGTACAGGAAGGTCAGTGGCTCGATCGGATGGCTGACCATCTTCGGGATCATCAGCCGGATGAACTCGCCGACCCCCTTCGCCCGGAGCGCGAAGCTGACGCGTGGCCGGAACGGCGTCCGGTAGATGCCGACGAGCCGGACGCCGAGGTGGGCCAGGGCTCCGGCGAGGGCGCCGACCGCCGCGGCATAGATCCCGAGCTGCCCATACAGGAGCACCGTTCCCACGACGATCCCGCCGTTGTAGAGCAGCGGCGCAAGACCATAGGCGAAGAACCGGCCGTTGGCCACGAGGATCTCGCCGAGGACGATCGACGCAGCGAAGATCACGGGCGTGAAGCACATGATCCGGAACAGGTTCACGTACATCGCCTGCTGCTCCGGCGAGAAGCCGGGGGCGATGATCGCGACCGTTTGCGGCGCGAGGACGAACAGGATCGCCGACGCGACCGCCATGACCACGACCGCGAGGGTCAGGATCGTCCGGGCGAACGCCTTGGCGGCCTCGTCGGCCTGCGTCCGGAGCCCGATGAACACGGGGATGAACGGGGCGACGAGACCGCCGGCGACCAGCACGTCGAGGGCCAGCTCCGGCAGGACGAAGGCCGCGTTGTAGGCGTCGAGCTCGGGGCCGGCCCCGAACGTCCGGGCGAAGATCCGGTCGCGGACCAGGCCCATCGCATAACCCATGAACCCGAGCACCGACAGGACGATCGCGCCGCGGAAGAGCGCCGACGTCAGCAGCGTCCAGCCGCGCCGGATCAGGCTCGGAGGCCGTTCGGCGGCAGCGGCGTTGTCCAGTGGTTCCTCCCCGGCCCGCGCGGGCCCGTCGCGTGAACCCTACGACGCCCGGGCGATCCTGCGGGTGTCGCAGGTGGTCCCGCGCCCGCCCGAAGGTGGTACGGGGCGCGGTAGATTCGCGGCATGTCCACGATCCGGATCGCGGTCGCCTCGACGCCGCTGACGGCGACGATCGATGACGCCGTGCCGGCGGCGGTCGCCGCGATCGAGGAGGCCGGCCGGCTCGGCGCCCGGATCGTGTGCCTGCCCGAGACCGCGATCCCCGGCCATCGGGTCCAGGCGCGGCCCGTGCCCGACGTTCGGCGGAGGCGCTCGAGGCCGCCCTGGACGTCGTGGCCGAGGCGGCCGCCCGCGCGGGGGTCGTGGCGATCGTCGGGACCGAGCGGCCCGACGACCGCCGGGCCGCGAGATCGTGTCGGTCGTGATCGACGCGGGCGGCACGCGGCTCGGGGTCCAGGCAAAGACCCAGATCGACCCGTCCGAGGAGGCCGATTACACGCCCGGGACCGGTCGCCGCGTGTTCACGGCCGAAGGCGTGACCTTCGGGATCGCGATCTGCCACGAGGCGTTCCGCTACCCGGAGATCGCCCGGTCGCTCGCCCTCGTCGGGTGCGCAGGTCGTCTTCATCCCGCACTACGTGACGACCGACGACGGCTCGCTGCCGACGCGCTGGTGCGACGCCGCGAACCCCTACAACGAGAAGGCGATCATGTGCCGCGCGCTCGAGAACACGGTCTACGTCGCCGCGTCGAACGTGGCCGGGCCGGACCAGGGCTCGCTGACCGGGATCATCGCCCCCGACGGGACGCTCGTCGCGAGCCTCGACTACGGCCGGGTGGGCGTCGTCGCCGCCGATATCGAGCTCGACCGGGCCGACCGGCGGCTCGCGCTGCGCTGGGCGCCCGAGCGCAATCTCGCGCCCGTGGATCGACCCCGCATCGAGGCCTGATCAGGGGAGCAATTCGTCGCCGACGCCGCGGAGGCCACATTCCACGCGGCAGACTCTTGACAGTGGCACGTTGCACTGTCATAATAACGCCTATGCCCACCGACAACGAATACAGCCTGACCGACCTCGCCGACCTGGTCGGGGTCACCCCGCGAACCGTGCGCTACTACATCGCGCAGGGCCTCCTGCCGTCACCCGACAAAGTCGGTCCCGCGGCGCGCTACACCGACGGTCATCTCGACCGGCTCCGGCTGATTCGGCGGCTCCAGCGCGAGCATCTGCCGCTCGCCGAGATCCGGTCGCGGCTCGAACCGCTCGACGATGACCAGGTCCGGGAGCTCCTGGGCTCCGAGCCGCTCGCCGTCGCCGAGGAGCCCGCGATCGACTACATCCGAACCCTGCTGGCGAAGTCGACGGGCACCACACGGGGGGAGCCCGCCGGCTCGCCGCCGGCATCGAGACCCGCGCCGAGCGCAGCCCCGCTGATGCTTCGCCGGGTGGACTTCCTGGAGACGGACCGGGCGTTCGACGCGGCCGAACCCGACTCCACCCCACCCACTCCGCCGCCCAAACCGCCCCCGCAAGCCGTCGGGGCCGACCGATCCCAGTGGGACCGCGTCGCCCTGACCCCGGACATCGAGCTGCATGTCCGGCGACCACTCAGCCGCCTGCAGAACAAACAGGTCGATCGCCTGATCGCGATCGCCCGCGAACTCCTCGAGGGGGACCCGTCATGACCTTCACCGCTCGCCCAGACCGCCACTACATCCGACCGACCTACCGAAGCGATCGCTTCGTCCTCGCAGAGATCACGGCTCCGCCCGCCCGACGCGAGTACGCCCGTCCTCCGGTCCGCCTCGCCTTCGTCATCGACCGTTCCGGGTCGATGAGCGGCGAGAAGCTGCGGCTCGCCAAGCTCGCCGTCGAGGAGTCGCTGGCGCGGCTCCACCCGACGGACCAGTTCAGCATCGTCGTCTACGACGAGCAGATCGACGTGGTCTTCCCGTCGGCGCCCGCCACGGACGACGCCCGCCGCTCCGCCCTGGCGCGGCTCCGCGAGATCGAGGCGCGTGGCAGCACGAACCTCGGCGAGGGCTGGCTGCGCGGGTGCGAGCAGGTCGCCCTCGCACTGTCGGCCGACGGCGTCAATCGCTGCCTGCTGCTGACCGACGGGCTCGCCAACGTCGGCATGACCGACCCGGAAGAGCTGGCGCGGCACGCCGGCGAGCTCCGGATCCGCGGCGTGACCACGACGACGTTCGGGGTCGGCCAGGACTTCGACGAGGCGCTGCTCCAGGCGATGGCCGACGCCGGCGGCGGCCACTTCTACTTCATCCGGGACGCGGCCGGAATCCGCGACCACGTGACGAGCGAGGTGGGGGAGACCCTCGAGATCGTCGCCCGAGACGTGACCATCGAGCTGACCGCGGCCGACGGCGTCATCGTCGATCCGCTCAGCCCGTTCCCGGCGGAGACGCGCGGGAGCCGGACCACGATCAGCGTCGGGGACCTCGTCGCTGACCAGCGGCTCCAGGTCGTCCTGCGGCTCAACTTCCCGTTCGGCGAGATCGGCCACACGTCGGGGACGATCCTCGGCGTGTCGGACCGGGAGGGCGTGCTCGGTCGCGCGATGGCCAAGCTCGGCTGGGAATACGCCGACAACCACGCAGAACGACGAGCAGCCATCGGGACCGCGAGGTCGATCGGGCCGTCGCCCGGATCTTCGCCTCGCGGGCTCGCCAGGAGGCCACCGCCCGGAACCGGGCCGGTGATTTCCGCGGGGCCCGAGAGGTGATCGCCGCGGTCGCCCGACGGATCCGCGACTACGCCGGCCGCGACTCAGAGCTGCGGGCGATCGTCGCCGAGCTCGACCGCGAGAGCGAGGTCCTCGCCGCGCCGATGGCCGAGATGTCCCGCAAGGAGATGTACTTCCGGAGCTCGAACGTGGCCCGGATGCGTAGCGTCGAGGGCCGGGCCGTCCGCCACGAGGACCAGCCGACGCGCTGATCTTCGGGTCGAAATCCCAGCCGATGTCGATTCGGCACCCCGGCGTTCGTCGTTGGGGTGTCGGGTCGACGAGGCGATCGCCTCCAGCGCCAGGGACCCGGGAGAAGGAGTTCGAGCGATGGCAGGTGCACGGTTCATCCAGTTCGAAGTCGTCGGCAAGGACCAGAAGGCCCTCCAGGGCTTCTACGGCAAGCTCTTCGACTGGTCATTCGATACGAACAACCCGACCGCCTACGGCATGACGGACCCGGCCGTGACGGGAGCCACCGTCGGTGTCGGGCCGAGCCAGGACGGCGGGAACGGTCACGTCACCGGCTACATCGGCGTGTCCGACGTCGACGCGACCCTGGCGCGCGCCAGTGAGCTCGGCGGGAAGACGATCATGCCCAAGTTCAGCCCGGCCCCCGGCGTCGCCATCGCCCTGTTCGCCGACCCCGAAGGCCACGTGATCGGCCTCACCGAGATGTGATCCGCGGGGATCCCCGGATCCCGTCGAGTCGAACGTGCCCGGTCCCTCGCGGAGCCGGGCACGTCGTCGTTCCGGGGCGGATACCGTCCCGTGAGCGTGGATTGGTCGGATTCGAACGAATGTGCTAGGGTTGTGACTCGCCAACCTTTGGCGAGCCTACGCGTGGTCGACCCCTTTCTCGAACAGACCGTGCGCCTGCGGTTCCCAGTTCGGGAAAATGTGGAGGTCATTGTGGCCACCGGTACCATCAAGAAGGTCGTCGCCGATCGCGGCTTCGGCTTCATCACCGCCGATGACGAGAAGGATTACTTCTTCCATCGTGGCGGTCTCGACTCCTCGCTCGACTTCGACCGTCTGGTCGGCGGCGAGAAGGTCACGTTCGACATCGAGCAGAGCCCCAAGGGCCCGCGCGCGCTGAACGTCCAGAGCGCCTAGTCGACGCACCGTTCCCCCTCAGGGAGCACTCGAGACCCCGTCTTCGGACGGGGTCTTCTGGTATCCGGCGCCGACCGCGGCTCGTCGCCCGCGGCACGTTACGCCGGGCCGTGAGCGCGAACGCGGCGCGTCAGCCGCTCCAGCGCATGCGCACCACCTCGACGGGCTGGGCGAGCCCCTTCAGCTCCACCGTCTCGACATCCGCGTCCGCGAACTCCCGACCCGCCGCCCGGACCGTCTCGACACTGGCCAGGATCTCGTCGCCCGCGGCATGGCCGCCGATCCGGGCGGCGGCATGGACGCCTCGCCCCGCGTAGCCCTTGTCCTGGCGTACCGCATCGGCCTGGTGGATGCCCACCCGGACCCGCGGGGCGAACCCGGTCCGGAGGCGATGCTCGGCGAGGTCCCGTTGCAGATCGATCGCACAGGCGATCGCCCGGTCCGGCGAGGCGAAGGCCAGGAAGAAGCCGTCGCCCGCGTGGTCGATCTCCTCGCCCTGATGCCGCGCCAGGAGCGTCCGGACCGCCTGGCGATGCCAGCGCAGGAGGTCGTCCCAGGCGTCGTCGCCGATCGCCTCGAGCAGTCCCGTCGAGCCGACGATGTCGGTGACCATGAACGTCCGGGTGACGCGGGTCGCTGCTCCGGAGCGCTCGCGGTCGGCGAGCATCCGCCCGACGACGACGAGGTCGGGCTCTGCCCCGAGCCGCTCGAAGACAGAGCGTGCCGACCGGAGCTCGACCGCCGCCGCCTCGTTCTGGCCCATCTCGCGCTGGATCGCGGCCAGCGCGACCCGCGCTCGTGCGGCTTCGTACGGACTGTCGGCCTCGATCCACTCCCGGACGGCCTCCCTGAGGTCGTTCCGCGTCTGGCCGGCCGGTACGCTCCCCGCCTGGGTCATCGCCAGAGCGTAGGCCCGCATCCCTCGCATCGCGGCGGTATCCCAGGCTGCCGCGATGTCGGCCAGCTCCGATGCCGCGGACCGCGCCGCCTCCGGGTCGCCCGCTGCCAGGGCGATGTCGACCAGGGGATACAGGATCTTCGCCCGGCGGAGCGGGTGCGACGGCGAGCCGATCATCGGCTGCATCGGGAGCGTCATCGGGTCCTGGAGGAGCGCCTGCAGCTCGGCCAGCGCCTCACCGACCTGCCCCCGGGCGGCCATGAGGCGGGCCAGGCCCGGTTGTGGGTCGCGTCCGAGCTCATGCGCCGTTCCGAATGCCTCCTCGGCGGCGTCCGCCTCGCCGCGCTGTTGGAGGATCTCGCCGATCTGGTACCAGCCTTCGGCGGCGACCCCGGTGTTGAAGTCGCGCAGCTCGGCGACGCCCCGGCGGGCTTCGCGTTCCGCCTGCGGCCAGTCGCCACGGAGCCGAAGCACCTCGGCACGATGGATCCGGCAGGTCCCGGGAAAGCCGGAGGCCAGCGACTGGCGGTCGCACCAGCGGGTGGCCGCGTCCGACAGCTCGCCGGCTCGACGGTATTCGCCGAGATCGTTCTCGGCCATGACCGACATGCAGTACACGGTGTTCGTGGTCAGTGGCTGAAGCTGGCCCGAGATCGCCGCGATGCCGGCTTGACCGAGCATCCCGAGCCCGTCATTGACCCGCGACAGGCCGATCAACGCCCGGCCGTTGGCCGTCAGGCCTTCCGCCTGGACATCGAGGTCGCCCGTCTGACGCCCGAGTTCGACCGCTCCCTCGGCGGCGGCGAGAGCCGCGGCAGGATCGCCTTGCGCCAGCGCGAGATGGGAGGCGTACACGGCGAAGCGACCGTGGACGGCCGAGGGAGGTTGATCGGCCAGGAGCTCCTGGGCACGGGTATACCACCCGAGAGCGAGCCCGACGGAAACCTTCTGGATGTGGTCGAACGCCAGGTTCAATGCGATGTTGGCGGCGCGCACGGGAGCCCCGGCCGCGACATAGTCCCCGAACGCACGCTCCCGGAGGGCGATCGCCTCGCCCAGATGGCCGCACCACCACGCCGCGTCCCCGAGCCCGGCGACGTCGTCCGGATCGACGAGGGTCGTGGGATCCACGGCCGAGTAGGCGGTGTAGGCCGCCAGCCAATCCCTTCGCTCGACCGCCGCGCGAGCGACCTCGACGCCGTCCGACATGTCCCTGCCCCCGCTAGGGCGGCGAGTATGAGCGCCTCGCGTCAGCGCGACAATCGTCTCGGTCGGGCTGTCGAACGGCCGGCATCCCGCTCTAGGCCGTTCGGGCCATGGCGACGCGCGTGCGGGACGACCACGCTCCCGCCATGACCGAGATGGCGATCGCGCGACCCCGGCGCGCTGGCGTGCCGTTCGCGTTGCTCGGGGCGGTGGCGTTCGTCGTCATCGCGATCCTGGGCGCGTTGATCTTGACCGGGCGCTGGTCGGTCGCGGGCGGCTGTGGGCCGCTCGAGGGCGCGTCGTGCGAGCGCGTGCTGTTCATCGGCAATAGCTACACGGACGTCAACGACCTGCCCCATGTATTTGCCGAGCTGGCGGCGTCCGGCGGGCAGCACGTCGGGACGGGCAAGGTCGCGCCGGGCGGCGAGGAGCTGGCCGGGCATGTCAGCCTCCCGGAGACACAGACCGCGCTGGCCGCGCCGGGCTGGGATGTCGTGGTCCTCCAGGAGCAGAGCCAGGTCCCGGCGATCCTCGCAGCCCGGATGCAGCGGATGGAGCCGGCGGCGAGGACGCTCGTGGGCAAGATCCGGGCGATCGGCGCGCGGCCGATCCTGTTCGAGACATGGGCCCATCGCGACGGCTCGATCGGCGACGGCCTGCCCGACTTCGCGACGATGGAGGCCGCGCTCGAGCAGGGCTACGATCAGGTGGCGAGCGACGTCGGCGCACAGGTCGCGCCAGTCGGCATCGCCTGGCGGACCGCGCGGCTGACGGCCCCGCAGATCGACCTGTGGCAACCCGACGGCAGCCATCCCACGATGGCCGGCACCTACCTCGCCGCGTGCGTGATGTACGCGACGATCCTCGGGCGGAGCCCGGTCGGGCTTGGATACGACGCGGGGCTGGGTGCGGACACCGCGCACCTCCTGCAGGCCATCGCCGGGCAGACGGTCCCGACCGCCGGTGGGGGTCCGCGGCACCGTAGTCGGTCGGTCGCTGCGCCTGTGATCCTTCGGTCGCAGAATGCGATCGTGAGCGAGATCGCGATCGGGGACCGGGTCATCGGCACGATCCAGGGCGACATCACGCGCGTCCGCGCCGACGCGCTGGTCAATGCCGCGAACAGCGGGCTTGTCGGCGGCGGCGGCGTCGACGGCGCGATCCATCGAGCCGGCGGCCGAGCGATCATGGCCGACCTCGAGCGCCGCTACGGTCGGGACCGCCACTGCCCGACCGGCGGGGCCGTCCTGTCGGTCGCCGGCGATCTTCCCGCCAGGTGGGTCGTCCACGCCGTCGGCCCGGTCTGGCACGGCGGCGCGGCCGGGGAGCCGGAGCTCCTCGCCTCGGCGTATCGGACCGCGTTCCAGGTCGCGAACGAGGCCGGCGCCCGGACCGTCGCCGCGGCCGCGATCAGCACCGGCATCTATGGCTACCCGATCGAGGCGGCTGCGACGATCGCGGTCGCGACCGCCGCGGAGCACCTGTCGGTTCCGACCTCCATCGAGCGCATCGACTTCGTGCTCTTCTCCGGCGGGGCGCTCGACGTGTTCGACCGCGCCTTGCGTCGCTGGCGCGACACATCGGAGGCACTCGACTCGACGTCGAGCTGATCGGCGGCGCGTATGCTCGGGACATGCAATCTCCCGGTGCCACGCCACGGAGACGAGTCGCGCGTGGCGCGCTCCTCGCCGGTACCCTCGTCGGGCTCCTCGCTCGGATGCGCGATCACGAGCTCGACGGCGTCGGGTCCCGGATCGCCGGTCATCACCTCCGAGACGCTCCCGCCCGCGCCCTCGGCGACACCGCCCGAGTCGGCGGCCGCCAGCGCTGGGCCGAGCACCGCCGCGAAGACGCCGGCCCCGACGACCGCCGCGGCGACCCAGCCGCCGGTCAGCGCTTGGACCGGCGCGCAGCTCTTCATCCTGTCCGGGATCGACAAGAAGATCCGGCCGTCCTGCGTCCCGGCGACGCAGCTGCCCGACGGCGCCGACGCCGGCGTCGAATGCACCCCAGCCGGCCCTGCCTCCCTGGTCGGCTTCTATCGCTTCCCGAAGAACTCGTCGCTGAACCCGCTCTACCGCGCTCGCCTGGCCGACAATGGCGTCAAGCTCGACAGCGGGAACGCGTGCCAGGACGGGAAGCCCGGAGAAGGCGTGGACATCCCCGGAGTCGACGCCTATGCCCAGCGGATCGGGTGCTACATCGACGCGGCCGGCGTCGCCAACCTTCGCATTCGGATGCCGGGTGAGCTGGACGGGCAGGGTATCTACATCGGCGTCGTCGGCAAGGACAAGGACATCGGCGCGCTCGTCGATTGGGTGAACCGGAGCAATGGCGGCGCCGGCTGCATGTTCTGCATCGACCTCTGGACGCTGCCGTAGGCGACTGGCGCCCTACTTGAAGCTCGACACCACGCGGCCGGCCAGCGCCGGGTCGGAGGTCGACAGGATGACGACGGCGCCGCCCTGCTCGAAGACGTAGTCGAGGGCGCCCTGGTCGCCGTAGTCGATGACCAGGACCGTCTTGCCACCGACCGACGTCGTCTTGGTCGTGATCCCCGATGCGCTGGCGCCTAGCCACGTCTTGAGCAGCTCCTGGCGGAGCTCGTTCGGGGCGACGCCGTTGAGCTTGAGCGCCGTGATGTCGGCGTCGACCGAGGAGGTCGGGTCGAACGCCTCGGCGACCTCCAGATCGGCCGTCTTCTTGCCCTTCGTCCCGATCCACGCGACGAGGTCGTCGCTCGTGGGGTCACCGGCCAGGACGTCGGTCCCCGTCGTGCTCTGGACCGACATCGGCGTCCCGTCGACGGACTTGGGCATGATCGCCTCGAGGTCGGCGAAGGCGTGCGCCTCGGTGGGCGTCGGCTCGGGGATGTCCGACGGGATCTCCTCGGACGGGATCGCGCCCAGGTCGATCGAAGACCCCGGGGCCAGCGTCGGCGCCGGCCCGCTGATCGTCGGGCCCTTCGCCTCGGCCGCGACCATCGCGTCGTCGACCGCCGTGGCGGCCTGGGTGAGGTCGTCGGGCGTCATGTTCTGCGCCGCGATCGAGGCGACGAGCGGGCCGCGCCGGATGTAGACCGAGGTCGTCGTCCCGGTCGAGTCCTCGGTCGCCAGCGCCTCGTCGCCGACGTCGGCGAACGGGACGTCGGTGCCGCCGACCGCCAGGTCCGAGTCGTGCGAGCGCTTGACGACGACGTGGCCGTCGGCGCCGTAGCAGCTGACCCGGACGTTCATCGCCGGGCCGGTCGTGGGGGTCCCCGACGGGGTAGGGCCGCTCAGCGAGGCGCCGTAACCGTCCGTGTAGAAGCCGCTGCCGTTGATCGTCCAGCCCGTGGGGAGGGAGTCACTCGTCGGGACCGCGTTCCAGGCGATCGTCCGACAGGCCGAGTCCGCCGCCGGCGCTTGCTTGGTGGCGGAGACGTACAGCGCGAGGGCAGCCACGATGAGCCCCAGTGCGCCGATCGTCCCCACGACGATGAGCCCGCGACGGTCTTGCTTCGGGGACGGGGTGACGTCCCGGCCGGGCTTGCCGCCGCTCGGTCCACGTTGGGCCGAGCGCTCGGCGGGATCGCGCGGAGACGTCATGCAGGGTGCCCCATGGAACGGCTGACTGTGGCTGCGTCACCTGACAAGGTACTGAGACTTGGCAGAACGTGCCCTGCGCGGCAGGAACGCGAGTCCTACGCTCTAGGTGTCACCGGCATCGCGCCTGAGCGACCGGTCCAGAAGGGAGCTCGAAAATGACGACTCGGACGGATCGACCGACTGGTGTGATCTTCCTGGCGGTGGTGGCCGCGATCACCGGCGTGGCGGATGTCCTCGCCGGGCTGGGCGATATCGGGATCGCGGGAGGCTTCCTCAGCGACCACGGGTTCGGAGACACCCTCGACGGGATCATGACCGTCGTCGGGCTGGCCCTCGTGGCCGTTGGCGTCCTCGGGCTGGCGACCGCGTACGGGCTTTGGGGTGGGCACAACTGGGCGTGGCTGATCACGAGGCTCTGGGCGAGCCTGTGCATCATCGCCGGCGTCGTGGGCGCCGGCCTGTCGCTGCTGGGCGGCACGCTCACGAGCCAGATCGTCGGCGCCATCATCGGCTCGACGGGCACGGCGGTCGTCGCTGCCATCGTCCTCTGGTATCTCTATCGGCCGCACGTGAAGGCGGCGTTCGGGCGGACCTGACCCCGTCGGTCTCTCGCATCTCCGGGTCGCGTTCACACCGAGAAACCCCAACGCGGCCGCGCTATGGTGGAGGCACCTAGGGGGTGCGAGTGGGACCAGGGGAGGGGACGCGCGGACAGGCCGCCGAACGGCACGTCCACGACGCGCTCCGAGCGGCCCTCCCGCCCGACTACCGGATCTACCCGAACGCCCGCTGGTGCGCGAAGTCCCGGCCCGGCGGGCCCGCTCACGACGGTGAGGCGGACCTGGTCATCGTCCACCCGGAGCTCGGGCTGCTCGTCGTCGAGGTCAAGGACGGCGAGCCGCAGCCGAGACGCGAGCGGTCGATGGTCGATCGGTCCGCTACGACCTTCGGCGTTCGCCCTTCAAGCAGGCGGAGGACGCCAAGCACGACCTGAAGCGTGCGCTCATGGCGCTCCCGGATTGGCCGGCGCACGACGAGCCGCGAGCTGGTCATGCCGTCGCGTTTCCGACGGTCGACCTGGCGAGTCTCCCGCGCGGGCACGCCCTCCTCGGACCGGACGCCCCGCGCGAGATCGTGCTCGACGCCGACGCGATCGCGACCGCCGAGGCTGCCCGAGCGGCCACTGACCGGGCGTACGGGTACTGGGTCGGTGACGGCAGCCGCGGCCACTCGCTGGGACCGAGCGGGCATGCGGCTGGTCGACGACTACCTCGCACCCACCGTCACGCTGCACCGACTCCTCCGCCACGATGTCGAGGATGACCGCGCCCGCCTGATCGGGGCCTCCCAGGAGCAGCGGCGAACGCTCGACTTCGCTCGGAACGTGCGACGGGCGGAGGTCATCGGGCCGGCCGGCAGCGGCAAGTCGATCGTCGCCGTCGAGAAGGCGCTCAGGTTCGCCCGCGAGGGCTTTCGGACCCTGTTCGTCTGTTTCAACCAGGCGCTGGCGACGTCGATCCTGCACGAGGTCGAAGAGGCGACCGCCCGCGACCCCGGAACGGCCGAGCGTCTGCACGTCTCGACCTTCCACCGCCTGTGCGAGACGCTCGGCGAACGGGCCGGCGTCCTGGCGGCCAGGCCGGACGAACCGCCGCGGGAGTGGTGGGACGAGACGCTGCCGGCAGCGCTGTATGCCGCCATCGACGCGCTCCCGGATGAGCGGTTCCACGCGATCGTCGTCGACGAGGGCCAGGACTTCGAGCTGGCGTGGCTCGAGTCACTCCAGTTCCTCCTCGAGGACCCCGAGCACGACGTCCTGTGGGTCTTCCACGATCCCGGCCAGGCGCTGTTCCGTGACGACCGCGTCGCCGAGCTCGGCCTTCCGCAGCTCGAGCTGTTCCACGACTACCGCTGCCCGGCGCCCGTGAGCGAGCTCGCGGCCCGCTTCTACCACGGCCCCGGCAAGCCGCTCGCCCTCGCACCGGGCGGTCACGCGCCGCGATTGATCGTGGCGGCACCCGGCGACGCCACGGTCGAGGCCGTACGCCTCGAGCTCCATCGCCTGACGGTCGAGGAAGGGGTCCGGCCGTGGGAGATGGTGGTGCTTTCCGGTCGGTCCGCGGCCGACAGCGCTGTCTGGCGCGCTCGGACCTTCGGCAACCAGGTCCTCTGGAACGGCGCGATCGACGACGCCGGCCGATCCCTGCGCCTGCCGGCCGACGAGGTCCCCGACGAGCCCGGCGACGTCGTCCGGTTCGAGACGATCCGCCGGTTCAAGGGCCTCGAGCGCGAGGTCGTCATCCTGTGCGAGCTGCCCGAGACCGGCGAGCGACTCGACCAGCTCCTCTACGTCGGCCTGACCCGCGCCACCACCCAGCTCATCGTCATCGCGCCACCTGAGCTGTCACGACGACTCGGCAAGATGTCGTCGTGAGGCACGTACCGGGTGTCGAAGCGGCGAACGGGGGCGCGATCGGGCCCTCGGGTGCGGTCGCGCCCGCCAACATGCCGAAGTCAGCTCGCCGCCTTGGTCGCTCGGCGCGCCGAGTGCTGACCGAGCCCGTCCTGGGCCGTGATCTCGAGGATCCGACCAGACGTGACCTTGTATCGGTCGCCGTCCGCGAACAGCGCGTCGAGCACCAGACAACGCGCCGGGATCCCACGGGCCAACTCGGACTGCACGACCGGCCAGGCCTCCATGGTGGACGTGAACCGGCCGACGACCTTGTTCGATGGGATCAGTCGAATCTGATACCCGACGGCGTCGTCGATCACGATCTCGAACCCGTCAGGGAAGAGCGGCCCGTTGGCCTGCTTGAAGCCGCTGAAGTCGAGGATCTCAGGGATCTCGACGTCATCGTCGTCGTTCGTACGCATCGCGTTCGCGCTTCGTGGCGCGCCGTGCGGAGATGATCCGTGGCGACTCGCGGTCGCGGACCGACGTTACCACGGTCAGCAATCGACCTTTCGAGGACCAACCGGTCGTGATGACTCGACGCTCGACCGTGGAATGGACGAGATCCTCCCTCTCGAGACGGAAGGGATCCTGGAATACGGCCGGGATTGGCTGGCGCGTAGGCCGCCGTCGAAGCTCCGCCCGGCGGACTGAGCATCCTGGCTCGGTCCCCGGGCCATGACGGCTGGGTTCTTCCAATCGCTTATGAACCAGTAGACCAGCGGCCTCCACCCACTGATAACAACTCCTCCTCCGATGTTCGAAGGAGGAGTTTGCTGAGCGAGGGTCGCGATCGATCGGGTGAAACCCCACCCACCGATCCTGCAGGTCGACCTCCTCGATCCGGCGGCCGGGATCGGCCGGGAAAGGCCGCGCTCATCAGCCAGAGTCGTGGTGCGTGGTACTTCGCCATTTGTCTGGCGACGGCCACGAGACGGTCGAGGGGTACCTTCCCAGCCCAGGAGGAGGGACCTGACCCATGACTCGACGACAGCTCCGTTCCGTCCATCGCGCTTTGCCTGATCCTCGCGGCCTGCGGCAGCAGTTCCGCGGCGACCGCGGGGACCGCCAGCCCGAACGCGCCGACCCCGTTGGCTGCTACCTCGGCGGCGGCCTACGGTGCGCCGGCCGCCTCGGTCGGTGCGTCGGCGGCTCGGTCGGTCGCCCCATCGGTCGCGATCGCCGCGCCATGCACCAAGCGGACGTTGAAGTTCGATCCGGCGAAGATCGACCTGACGGGCGCCTGGCTGGGTGATGACGACGGCATCTACTACATCCGCCAGCTCGACAAGGTCATCTGGTGGAGCGGCATGTCGGGCCAGCCCGGCCTGCCGAGCGAGCTCGGCCGAGACTGGAACAACGTCGCCACCGGGCCGCTCAACAGCGACATGACGATCGCCGTCAACTGGGCTGACGTCCCCCGAGGCGGGGACCGGGGGTACGGCACGATGGTCTGGAAGGTCGTCGACGACGGTTCGGGCAACGCCAAGATCACCAAGCTGTCCGAGAAAGACACCGGGTTCGGAGGCGAGAACTTCACGCCCTGTACCGAGCCGTAGGAGCCGCACGAATCGAAAAGACGGCGCACCTCGGAAGGTGCGCCGTCTGCCCAGGACCGTCGGGAGCTAGAACTCCATCCGCTGCATCCTCCGCGCCGCGACGGCGACGATCGAGGCCGATCGAGACCAGCCACGCCACCGGCGTCACCGGTGACCCGACCTGGCCGGCGCCCAGCTGGAGGACCCACGGGAAGATCGACGTCGGCAGGAAGTCGTTGAGCGGGGCCCAGATGCCCGCCGAGGATCGACGGGATGAACAGGACGCCCAGCCCGACCGACACCACCACGGCCTGGCTCCGGGCGTAGGCACCCACGGCCAGCCCGATGGCGGTGAACAGGACGATGGTGGCCTCGAGCGCCGACGATCGTCGCGACGACCAGCGCCGGATCGAGCGGGCCGTAGAGGGCCACGGTCACGACGACCGTCACGGCGACCGGGACGAGGACGGCGGCGACGAACAGCGTCGCGCTGGCGGTGATCCACTTCGAGACCCAGATGCTGAGCCGCGAGACCGGCTTGGACGCGGTCCAGGCCAGCGTTCCGGACTCGCGCTCGGAGGCCATCAGGCTCATCGTCGCGAAGATCGCGGCCATGATCACGAACTGCGTGCCGATCGCGGCCAGGAAGTTGGTGGTCGGGTCCATCGAGATCGGCTTGATCTGCTGCCCGCTCTCGGTCGGGACGTTGGCGATGATCCAGTGGTTGATCGCGCCGTTGGCGGCGGTCAGGGCCAGGATCGGGGCGACGACGAGGGTGGTGACCCAGGCTCGCTTGCCGCGGGCCCACTCGCGGAAGTCCTTGCGGACGAGGGGGTCGAGGCCCAGCAGGGTCGCGGACCCGGCGTCCGGGGAGAGGTTCGTCACGCGCTCCGCGACGATCGGGGTGGCGTTCATGCCGCATGCTCCTTCGAGTCGATCAGGCGGAGGAAGACATCCTCCAGGTCCAGGTGGACGGGGCTGTTCTCGGTGACCAGCAGGTCGTTCGTGGCGGCGAAGCCCTGCACGGCTCGCTGGATGGCGCCGATCGCGTCCGGCGCGACGGTGAGGACGTAGGACCGGCTCTCGCCGTCCGCGGTCCCGGCTTCGACCGAGGTGACCCCGGCGACGCTTGCGAGACCGGCGGCGACGTCCGCCCCGGACCCGACGAAGGTGACCCGGAGCTGGTCGCGGGTGAAGCTGCCGAGGAGCTCGGCGGTCGGCGCGGCGCGGACGAGCCGGCCGTGGTCGAGGATCGCCACGTAGTCGCTCACGCGCTCGACGTCCTCGAGGATGTGGGTGGAGTAGAAGATCGTGGTCTCGTGCCTGAGCTGCTCGAGCAGGTCGAAGGCGGCCTTGCGGCCGATCGGGTCGAGCGCGCTGACGGGCTCGTCGAGGAGGAGGACCGACGGCCGGCCGACCAGGGCCTGGGCGATCCCGAGCCGCTGGCGCATCCCGCCGGAGTAGGTCCGCGTCCGTCGCTCGGCCGCGTCGGTCAGCCCGACGAGCTCGAGGAGGCCGTCGACGCGGGCGTCGATCGGATCCTGGACCCACGGGTAGAACGACGCCGCGTAGCGGAGCGTCTCGCGACCCGACATCCAGTCGTAGAAGCGCGGCTCCTGCCCGAGGAAGCCGATCGCTCGCTTGTAGGCCTCACCGGCCTCGAGCGGGACACCGGCGACGGTCGCCGTGCCGCTGGTCGGCTGGGCGAGGCCGGCCAGGATCTTGAGGGCCGTGGTCTTCCCGGCCCCGTTGGGTCCGAGGAAGCCGTAGATCGAGCCGGTCGGCACCTCGAGGTCGAGGTCCGTCAGGGCCTGGACTCCCGGGTAGTGCTTGGTCAGACCGGTCGTGCTGATCGCCGATGTCATGCCTTCTCCTTGCCAGTGGACGTCGAGGGGTCCAGTCGACGGCTCGAACCGAGCCGGTCCGACCGGTCGTGGATGCGCCCGGCCAACCGGCTGAGCTCGGCCTCGTGATGGCGCTCGGCCATCCGGACCTGAACCACGAACATCCGTGTCGTTGGATCCATCGCGTCACCTGTCCTTCCTTGCCGCCGGTGGTCCGGCGAGCTGAGGACAACCTAGGAGCGGGGGAGGGTCCGGCACATCGGGCGGTCGGGGTATCCGTGGCGCGACAGATGTTCAGATTTGGGACACCACGGCCGTCGGGGTCTTTAGACGCGCTCGGGCGGGCTACCATCGCCCGATGGCACGCCGAGTCACGAGCCCGGTCTTCGTCGGTCGCGCGGGCGAGCTGGCCGGGCTGCTGGCGGCGGTCGAGGCGGCGTCGGACGGCCACTCTTCGATGACGCTGATCGACGGCGAGGCGGGCATCGGCAAGAGCCGGCTCGTCGCCGAGCTGGTGGCGGGGGTCCGGGATCGTGGCCAGGCCGGGGAGCCTGCCGCGACCGAGGGGCGTGCCGCGTCCGACGGGTCCGCCGCGTCCCCCGGCTGCGCTCGTCCTCGCCGGCGGGTGCGTCCAGCTCGGCGAGAGCGGGCTGCCGTTCGCGCCGATCGTCGAGGCGCTCCGGTCGCTGGTCGGGCAGGTCCCCGCCGAGGAGCTGGCCGACGCGCTCGGGCCCTCGGCGGTCGAGCTCGCCCGGCTCGTCCCGGAGCTGTCGGACCGCGCCGAGCCCGAGACCTCGCCGTTCCAGGCGGGCGACTGGCTCCAGGCGCGGATCTTCGAGGGCTTCCTCGGCCTGCTCGGGCGGCTGGGCGAGTCGTCGACGGTCGTCCTCGTGATCGAGGACCTCCACTGGTCGGATCCGTCGACCCGGGACCTGCTCGCATTCCTCGCGCGCAACTTGCGGGCCGAACGGCTGGCGATCGTCGCGACGATCCGGACCGACGACCTCCAGCGCGGTCACCCGCTCCTGGCCTGGCTGGCCGAGATGGAGCGACTCCCGCGGGTCGAGCGGCTGGCGCTCACCCGGTTCGACCGCGCGGAGGTCGTCAGCCAGCTCGAGGCGATCCTCGGCAGTGCGCCCTCGCCGGGCCTGGTCGACTCCGTGCTCGGTCGGTCGGATGGCAATCCGTTCTTCGCCGAGGAGATCGTCGCGGCCGGCGGTGAGTCGGCGACCGACGGCCTGCCGGCGACGCTCCGGGAGGTGCTGCTGGTGCGGGTCGCGGCGCTGTCGCCGGGCGGGCGGTCGGTCCTCGACGCGGCGGCGGCCGCCGGTCGGCGGGTCGACCCGGACCTCCTGGCCGAGGTCGCCGGGATGACCGAGCCCGAGCTCGAAGCCGCCCTGCGCGAGGCGATCGCGGCCCAGCTCCTGGTCGTCGAGGCGCCGCCGGCGGCCGAGCGATACGCCTTCCGCCACGCCCTCGTCCAGGAGGCGGTCGTACGGCGAGCTGCTCCCGAGCCAGCGACGCCGACTCCACGTCGCGCTCGCCCAGGCGCTCGAACGGCGCGGGCCGACGAGCGACGGCGGCGGCGCGAGCCGGATGGCCGAGCTGGCCTACCACTGGACCGCGGCCGCCGACCTGCCTCGGGCGCTCGTCGCGTCGCTCGCCGCGGCGCATGGCGCGATGGCCGAGCGTGCGTTCGCCGATGCCGCGCGCCAGTTCGAGCGGACGATCGAGCTGTGGGCGCAGGTCCCCGACGCGGAGGCGCTCGTCGGCTCGGATCTCTCGGTGGTCCTGTCCGAGGCGTCGTGGGCTTCCGGGGTCGCCGGCCATCCGCGTCGATCATTCGAGCTGGCACGGTCGGCCGTCGACCGGCTCGATGGGTCCGCCGATCCCGAGCAGGCGGCGCGGCTCGAGGAGCGGCTCGCCTGGGCGGCGACGGAGTACGGCGACGTCAAGCTGGCGACGGAGATGCTGGCCTCGGCGCTGGATCGGCTCGAGTCCGCGCCGATGTCGCCGGCCAAGGTCATCGCCCTGACGAGCTACGCCCGGAACGTCTACATCCGGGGGCTGGAGAACGCGGTCCCGGCGGCCGAGCGGGCGGTCGCGGCGGCCCGGGAGGTCGGTCCCGAGTTCGCCGAGGCCGATGCCCTCATCACGCTGGCGGGTGCCCTCCGCGATGTCGGGGAACCGGTCCGTGCGATCGGGCATCTGCATGAAGCGATCGCGATCGCGGAGACGCTCGGCGACGTGTGGGAGCTCGGCCGTGCCTACGACCACCTGGCGGGCGCGACCCGTGAGTCGGGCGACGTCGAGGGTGCGATCGAGGTCGCGGCCCGCGGAGACGAGCGCGCGCGAGCGCTCGGCGTCCGGGCGTTCAGCCCGAAGTACGTGCTCGAGCACGCCTGGGCGCTCGTCACCGTCGGTCGGTGGAGCGAGGCCGACCGGTACATGGACGAGGCGGCGACGCTGGCGCCCGAGGGCATCGTCCGCCAGCTCTACTGCGCCACGGCGGGCTGGCTTGCGACGCTCCGCGGGGAGTTCGTGGCTGCGCGTCTCCTGCTCGACGAGGGGCTGGCGCTTCGAGCGACGCTCCACGACCCGCGCTGGGCCGCCTGGCTCGACACGGTTCGCGCCGAGCTGGAGCTGCTCGAAGACCATCCCGAGGCGGCTCGTCGCGAGGTGGCGGCAGCTCTCGGGAGTGACGCTCGATTCCAGGAGGTGTCGATCGCCTGCCGGTTCGGGATGCAGGCCGAGGCGGATCTCGCCGAGCTCGGCCGGGCCCGACGGCGCGACGCCGAGGTCGACGAGGCGAGGGCACGGGCGGCCGAGCTCCTGGCGCGATCGCGCGCGGAGGTCGCGAGCTTCCCCGATCCGGCATCGCCGACGGTCCGCTGGCTCGAGGCCGACCTGACCACCGCCGAGGCCGAGCTGACCCGGCTCGAGGGCCACTCCGACCCCGGCGCCTGGGCCGCCGCCGCCGGCCGATGGGAGACGTTCCGTCAGATCTACGACGCTGCGTATGCCCGGTACCGCGAGGGCGAGGCGCTCCTGGCCGAGGGCGGACGCCGGCACGAGGCCGAGACCGCCCTCCGCGCGGCCCACGCGGTCGTGGTCGCGCTCGGCGCGCGGCCGCTCCAGGCACGGATCGAGGGGTTGGCGCGTCGAGGGCGGGTGGAGTTGGGTCCGGCGGGGGAGGCGCAGGAGGTCGGCCGCCGGCTGCGTCGGCCTCGTCCGTCGGCCTCGGCGTCGGCTTCGTCGTCGGGGTCGGCCGGCTCGTCGTCGTCTTCGGCTTCGTCGTCGTCAGGCTCGCGTCGGCTTCGATCGTCGTCGGCTCCGCGACCGGCTCGGCCTCCGAACCGCCCGACCCGTTCGGCCTGACCGTCCGCGAGCGGGAGGTCCTCGCCCTGCTCGCCCAGGGCCTGACGAACCGTCAGATCGGCGAGGCGCTGTTCATCAGCTCGAGCACGGCGGGCGTCCACGTCTCGAACATCCTGGCCAAGCTCGGCGTCGTCCAGCCGGACCGAGGCCGCCGCCGTCGCCGTTAGGCTGGGCCTCGCGAGCTGAGCTCTCGGTCAGTGGCTCCAGAAGCCCGAGTCGCCGTCGGCGATCGCCCGCGCGTCCGAGCCGTCGGCGGGCACGACGACCAGCTGATCCCGGCCGGCCGCGCTGACCAGCGGCAGGAGGATCGCCCGGCTGTCGGGCGACCACAGGCTGTGGCTCAGGGCGTACTGGTCGAAGTAGGGGAGCAGCTCGTTGACGAAGTGGTCGGCCATGTGGATGACCCGCTCGAAGCGGATCTTGCCGGTCGCCACGTCGACGAACTCGAGCCGGGCGGCGATGCCGGGGGCTGCGGCCGGAGCCGGGCCATCGGTCGGTGGCGGGACGACAGCCGCCGCGAGGCGGATCCCCGGCCCGTCGGTGGGCGGCGGGACCTGGCCCCCGCCAGCACGTTGTCGTCGCCGGGGCGCGGAGGGAGGATCGCGGCGATCGTCTTGCCGTCGGGTGACCAGAACGACGCGATCACGGGGCTCTCGATCAGCGTCCGGCTCGCCCCGGTCCGGGCATCGATGAGCTTGAGCGGGCCGAGCGGCACGCCGGGGTCCTGCGCGGGCGTCTTGGGCGCGGCGATCGTGGCCAGCCGGTCGCCCTTCGGGTCGAACGTGAAGGCGGTCGGGCCGAAGACCGGGATCTCCCGCTTCGTCGACCCGTCGCGAGCGGCGATCACCAGCGTCCCCGCGAGGTCGGACTCGGATCGGACGTAGGCGACGTAGCGGCCGTCGTCGCTGGCACTGGCCGAGCGGAAGATCCCAGTCCCGGGCAGCGCCTGCTGGACCGGCACGCCGTCCGGACCGACCTCGCCGGCGAACGCCTGCGCTCCGAGCCCGACATGGACGAGCAGCCGCTTCGAGTCGACCCAGTCGAAGTACAGCGGCGCGCCGACCTGGATCACCGAGTCCGCGGCACTGCCGTCGAGGGGGGCACTGCCGTCGGCCGGCGCGACCCGCAGGGCGATCGAGCCGCCCTCGGTCGCCAGGAACGTGACCGACTGCCCGTCCGGCGTCCAGTACAGGTAGAACGGCGGCTTGTCCGAGCTGAGGTAGATCGTGCTCGGCTGGTACCGGCGGCCGATCGCGAAGACGTAGATCCCGGTCCCCTCGGCGCTCTGGCCCGTGACCGCGATCCGCGTCCCGTCGGGCGACCAGGCCGGGAACCCGAGGACCACGCCGGGCATCAGGAACTCCGCTCGCGAGCCGCCGCCGTCGTCCATCGTGCTCAGTCGGCCGTCGTCGGTGACCACGGCGATGAGTCCGGGCGAGGTCGGGTCGACCGCGACATACGGGTATGGCGTCGGTTCCGGGGTGGCGTCAGGCGCCCCCGATGCAGACGCCGCATCGGGCCCCGAGTCGCTCGCGGACGCGGCTGCCGAAGCGTCTGCCGCTGCCGATGCCGCGGAGGCGGAGCGTTCGCCTCCACCGCCGAACGCTCCGCCGGAGACGAGCCCGAAGACCACGATCCCGACGACGGCGACGCCCGCGATCGCTGCCTTGACGCGCCCGCCCGCGGCTCCCTGGAGCTTTTCGGGCGTGGGTACCTCGGGCTCGGGTCGCAGATCCGCCATCGTTCAACCATACGACCGACGGCCCGAACCGGATGCCGGCGTGAACGATTCTCGTGACGGGTACGCCATACCTTGTGAAGCACGACCGCCCAGGTCGTGTCGGAGTCGAGGCGATCGTGGACCAGCGAGAAGCCGTCGCACGAGCACAGCGAGGCGATCATGACGCCTTCGCGCTGCTGGTCGACGGGCGTCTCGCGCGGCTGGACGCGGCAGCCCGGCTCATCCTCCGGGACCCGGAGCTCGCGCGCGACGCGGTCCAGGAGGGACTCATCCGCGCCTGGTCGGACCTGCGGGGTCTTCGCGATCCCGACCGGTTCGAGGCCTGGCTGCACCGCCTCACCGTCAATGCCTGTCTCGATCTCGCCCGGCGTCGGAAGCGACGTCCGATCGAGGTCGAGCTGACCGAGATCGATCCGCCGGTGGCATCCGATCCGTCGGGTGCGCTGGCCGACCGCGACATCGTGGACTCGGCGCTCAGGCGCCTGGACCACGGCCATCGAGCGGTCGTCGCGATGCATTACCTCCTGGGGATGCCGCTGCCCGAGGTGGCGGCCGCCCTGGGGATCCCGCTGGGAACGGCCAAGTCCCGCCTGCACTACGCCCTCTCGGCGATGCGCATGACGGTGACCGCCGAACCCGGGTCGGCCCCGGCCAAGGCCCAGGGAGGGCAGGTCGCATGACGACGCAGCCGCGTTCCGATCGACACCTGCCCGAGATCCTGGACGGCCTCTACCTGGGGTCGACCCCTGCCTATCGAGACGACGTCCTGGCGACGGCCACCCGTTCGCGGCAGCGGCCCGCCTGGACCTTCCCAGGAAGGTGGTTCCCCATGGTCGAGATCGCTCGACAACCGACCGTCGTGCGGAGGGTGCCGTGGCGCCCGATCGCGGTGGCGGTCCTGATCCTGCTCATGATCAGTGCGGCCCTGGTGGCGTACGTGGGCTCGCGGTCCCACGTGCCGCCGCCCTTCGGGCCTGCCCGGAACGGGCTCATCGCCTACTCCGCGGGTGACGCCGTGTACACGGCCGACCCCGCCACGGGCGCGACGAAGAAGATCGCCGCGTTCGGCACCGGCGTCCTGGTCGGCGACCCGTGGTACTCACCCGACGGCACCAGGATCCTGGTCACGAACCGGATGCAGAGCCCCGACAACGGGATGAACCTGCTGTGGATGATGAACGCCGACGGGAGCGGCCTGAAGCAGCTGACGCCAGAGCCCCTGCAGGACATCGCGTGGAACGAGCTCTCACCCGATGGACGTTCGGTCCTCTTCGTCTCGACGGTCGCCGGAACCCCATCGATCTCGATCGTGAACGTCGACGGATCCGGGCTGCATACCCTCGACCTCGGCGTCCCGGTCGGTGAGCTCGCGTTCCGGCCACCGGACGGCAAGCAGATCCTGTTCAACGGCAGCCGGGGTTCCGTCCACAACGGTGAGCTGTACCTCGTCGACACTGATGGAACGAACCTTCGGAAGCTCGTCAGCTCGCCGGACCCGCTGTTCTCGGAAGCCGGGTGGTCGCCCGACGGGTCGCAGATCGCCTATGCGGAGGAAGGGCGCGTCCACATCATGGCCGCCGATGGCTCCGACGACCGCGTCGTGAACCCGGCCGAAGGCTGGTATGGCTGGCCGAAGTGGTCACCCGATGGCACCCGCCTCGTCATCCAGGGCGACAACGGCACCAAGGGCGTGGTCCTCGTGGTCCGGGCCGACGGAAGGGGACTGCCCGTCGCCATCGACACCAAGCTCGGTCCAGACGGCGCGTCCTATGAGTGGTCTCCGGACAGCTCGGTCATCTTCGCCCGGCCGAATCAGGCCCCGCAGGACCTTCAGCAGGAGTTGTGGGACCCGGTGACCGGGGCCGTACGGACCGCACCGTGGCTTGCGAGGAACTACCCGACCTGGCAACGCCTGGCGCCGTAGCTCATTGGCCGGCGGCGGCGTCCTCAACGGGCGTCGCCGTCAGCCCTCCTCGGCCTCCCCGAGATCGAGACGCAGCAGGTCCTCGCCCCATTTGACCTCACCGGTCAGGGCGAAGCCGTAGTGCAGGTAGAACGGCTGGGGTGAGCCCGGGCCGGCCTTGCAGCTGGTCATCAGGACCTCGGCGCCGGGCCGGGTCCGGAGGTAGGCGACGACCGCGTCGATGGTCGCGGCGCCGTAGCCGCGGCCCTGGAACCGCTCGTCGATCAGCAGGCGCCACAGGAAGTAGGGCCCGACGATGTCGTCGTCGGCCGCGAGGGTCGCGAGCGGGATCCCGTCGCTGATCATCACGAACCCGACGAGCTGATCCCCGTCGTGGACGGACCACATCCGCGGGCAGGCATGCGCGTCGGTCACGGCATCCTCGAAGTGGCTCTCCATCGAACCGAGGTACCGCTCCTGCCCGGACCCGCGCCGGAGCGTCAGGACCGCCGCCTTGTCGGCCGCGGTCGCGATGTCGTGGAGCTCGACGACGGCCACGAGTGTGGGGGCTCCGCGCGTTCAGGCCGGGACGGATGTCTCGGGGACGTCGGGGTCGCCCTCGATGGTGACCCGCGGGATCCAGTCGAGGAAGCGCGGCATCCACCAGTTCCAGTCGCCCAGGATGGTCATCGACGCCGGCAGCAGCACGGACCTGATGACCGTGGCGTCGATCAGAACCGCGATCGCCAGCCCCAGGCCGAGCTGCTGGATGAACACGAACTTCAGGGTCACGAACACCCCGAACACCACGACCATGATCGCCGCCGCGCTGGTGATGGTCCCCGACGTCACCGAGATCCCCTTGGCCACGGCCGCCCGCGACTCGAGCCCACGGTCCCTGGCCTCCTTGATCCGGGTCAGGATGAACAGGTGGTAGTCCATCGACAGGCCGAACAGGATCGTGAAGATGAACAGCGGCACCCAGCTCTCGATGACCCCGCTGGGGGTGATCCCCAGCGGCCCGGCGAAGAAGCCGTTCTGGAAGACGAGCACCAGCACGCCATAGGCCGCCGCGGTCGAGAGCAGGTTGAGGATGATCGCCTTGATCGGGATGACGATCGAGTGGAACGCGATGAGCATCAGCAGGAACGACAGTCCCAAAACGAACGCGAAGATCACCGGGATCCCATCCGCGTAGATCTGGGTCACGTCCACCGAGAACGCCGCGTCGCCGGTGACGTACGTCCGGACCTCGGGCACGCTCCCGAAGATCTGCGGATCGAGCTGGCTCCGGACCTCCCGGACGATGGCGCGGTTGGCGTCGTCGTTCAGGCTGCCGCCCATCGTGAACGCCACCAGCGCGGCCTTGCCGTCGCGTGACGGCGTGACCTCGACGGGCCCGCCCAGTCCGGCGACCTTCAGCCCTTCGGTCTTGAGCGTCTCGATCGCGGCCTTGGCCGCAGGTTGGTCGGCGTGGGTCACGACCACCTCGAGCTTGAGCTGGGTGCCCTGCGGCCATTTCGCGTTCAGCATCTTGATCCCTGCAACGCCGTCGACCGAATCGGGGAAGGCGGTGATGTCGGTGGTCCCCGTCCGCAGGTGGAGGACCGGGTAGGCGAGCACGAGCAGGAAGGCGGTCGACAGGATCGCCATCAGAAGCGGCCGCCGCATGACCCGGGTGACTAGTCCGCCCCAGAAGCCGCTGCCCTCGGGCTTGGCTGCCCGGTGATCGAGCCAGCCGAGCGCCGACCGGCCCCATCGGCTGAGCGGGCCGAGCGGCAGAGCGACGAGGAGGCGCGGGATCCAGGCCGCCGGCCGACCCATATTGACCCGGTCGCCGACGATCGACAGGACGGCGGGCAGGAAGGTCAGGCTGCCCACAACGGTCACCGCCACGACCGCGATCGTGCCGATCGCCATCGACGTGAACAGCGACACACCGAGGGTGATGAGCCCGGCCAGGGAGATCATCACGGCCAGGCCGGAGAAGAAGACCGCCCGCCCGGCGGTGCTGCTGGAGACCTCGATCGACTTCGCCCGGTCGCGGCCCGCCCGTCGTTCGACCCGGAAGCGGGTGATCATGAACAGCGAGTAGTCGATCGCGACCGCCAGCCCGATGAGCACGATCAGCTCGCTGGCGTTGGCGCTGACCGGCCCGGTGATCTGGCTGTAGATGCCCAGGATCCCGAACGCAGCCAGCAGGGTGGTGATGGCCAGGACCAGTGGGATGACCGACGCCACGATCGCCCCGAAGGCGAACAGCAGGATGATGAACGTCAGCGGCAGGGTGATCTTGATCGAGTCGTTCAGGTCGTGCGAGATCAGCTGAGTGATGTCGTCGTTGATGAACGTGAAGCTGATCGCGTGGATCTTGAGGTCCGGGTGCTGGGCGCGGGCGGCCGCGATGATCGGGGGCACCGGCGCGAGCAGCGCCGAAACGCGAGTGCCATCGCCCTTGACCGTCGCGGCGATCCGGACGGTGGTGCCGTCCGGCGAGATGAGACCGGCCTCCGGCGGGGCCTGGAACGGGTCGACGAGCGGATCGAACGTCGGAGTCTGAGTCCCGTCGATCGGTGCGCCGGCGCCCTTGAGGGCTGTCGCGAGGTCACTGACAGCCGCCTTGAAGGCGGGGTCCGTGGTCGCGCCTGGCCCGCCGCCGATGACCACCAGGAACTGCTCCGAGGGATCGTTCTTGCCGCCGGCGTCGAAGACCGCGAGGGCCTGCTGGGCCTCCATCTGCCGGTCGTTCGGGTTGCCGTTCACGTCGGCCGCGTTGATCCCGCCGATGCCCAGGCTGAACGCGAACGTGCCGATGGTCGCCACGAACCACAGCAGCACCACCGGCCAGCGATGCCGCGCGCTCCACATCGCGACCCGAACGGTGGCGGGTTCTCGGCCGTGCGTCTGCGTCACGCCGTTGTCGGGCGCGGTCTGATCCGTGGACATGGGGGACAGTCTACGGGGCAAGGGAAGCGGCCCGGGCTGGGGGACTCCGGGCCGCGGTGCGTCGCGTCGTCGAGAACGCGACTGCTGGTGAAGGCGAGGGTCAGGTGGTGCCGGCCGCGACCTTCGCGGGGGCGACCGGGATGTCGATCTCGGTGAGGTACCCGGTCGGCAGGACGTCCGGTCCGGGCTCATTCAGGTATCGCTCGCTGGCCGGTCCGACCGCCTCGAACCCGTGGTCGCCGACCCATTCGGTGAGCTCGGTGTAGGCGGCGCCGAGCTCGTTGTACGGGCCCTGGTGGAGCGTGCGCGCCACCGTGCCGGCCGGGAGCACCCGGGACGTCATCCGTCCCGACGCTTCGACCGGGTACGCCACCGGCACCGAGACCTCCGCGTCGACGTCACCGGGCCCGAACGCGTGATAGATGACCAACGGCGCGCCGGAGGGTTCGACGCCGAGCTCGCCGAGGTGGCGATACATCTCCTGGTAGGACTGGCCGATGAACCCGGGCAGGTCCGCCATCGGGAGGCGCTGGCGGACCGACAGGATCGGCTGGTCGGGGACCTCGTGGGTGCTGACCTCGTAGCGCATGTCGCGTCTCCCTGGGATGCGAGGGGCCGGCCGGAGTCACGCGGTCGGCCCCTCAGAACGGTTCAGCTCGCCATCGGGGCCGGGGTCGCCGGATGCGAGATCGCGGCCTCACCCACGTGACCCTGATGGAACGTCCGCCAGGCGAGGAGCAGGACGGCTCCGAAGCCGAACAGGCTCGCGATCGCCGTGACGAACGGGACGATGGTGAGGACCTGCAGGACGAGGATGCCGACCACGGCCGCGAGATACGGGCGCTCTCGGACGACAGCCGGCGACGTGCGATGGAGGATCCAGTCGCCGATCCAGATGCCGGCCACGAGGTAGCCGAGGAACGCGGTCAACGGCCACACGCCGAACAGCAGCGCGAGCCCGATCGGTGCGCCGACCACGCTGACCAGCAGCAGGACGATCACGAACATCGGGAGGACGATCCCGCCGAGCCCCCAGACCAGGGTGTGTCCGGGCTCGTGGGTGATCAGGCTCTCCGCCGTCCGGACCTGCCGCGCACCGAGCGCCGCGAGGACCAGCCCGGCGACGATCGTCGCGAGGACGAAGCCGATCCACAGCAGGAAGATCGCCGGGGCCAGCACCAGGCCGATGCCGGCGAGGTCGAGACCGAAGTCGCTGACGCTGCCCTGGACCTGCGAGCCGGTCCCCTGGGTGACGGGGGAGTCGAGGGTCCGGATGTTGCCCGTGACGACGGTCCCGTCGCCGAGCGTGATCGGGCTGCGGATCGCGAAGATGTTGTCGGCCCTCGCGCCGTTGAGGACCGCCGTGCTGTCGATGACGACGAGGGTCTTCACCGTGCCGCCGATGGTGGCGGATCCCTGCGTGACGAGGACGAAGTCCGCCTGGTCGCCGGCCGGCATAGTGAACGCACCACCGGTCGAGATGAGGACCCGCCCCGTGTTCGCGGTCGTCGGCGTCGGATCCGCGGCGACGACCGCCGGGACGAGCCACAGGAACCCCAGCAGGACCGACAACGTGACCACATACAGACGCTTCATGCGGGCACCTCCTTCAGAATCTGGCACCCTCGATCGTGGCCGTCGGGGTCGTCTCGCGGTAGTGCCGGAAGTCCCGCGAATGGCATGGGTTGACCCCGATGGTGTCGACGTGCCGACACCTCTTCTCCTCGGCCCGTGGCATCGTCATCCACGGGGTCTCCAGGTGGAGGGTGGAGCGCGCGAAACCGGACGGAGGGACGGCGTCGTGTCGCACATCGATCTCCGGGTCGACTCGAATCGACTGATCTGTGACGGCGCCGCTGGCCGCGGCTCCACCCACACCTGGATCACCTACCGCGCCGCCCGCGCGACCGACCGGGTCAAGATCCAGTCCCGCCTCGGGACGACCGCCCCGTGGGGCGACGTGCCGCTCCCCGTCGTCATGCTCGAGCCCGACGGCACCCTGCCCAAAGGCTACCGGCAGGCCGGCCGATTCCGGACGCCCGAGCTCCGCCCCGGCGAGGTCTACCAGGTCCGCGCTCTCCTCGAAGGCGACCGATCGGCCTGGAATGCGGGCTCCGCCCCGGGTGGTGGCCTGGCGGTCGAGGGACCACAGACCGTTCTCGTCCTGAGCCAGGATCTGTCGTTCTCGGAGCCCGCCGGCGCCTAGGGGTTCGGCGCGGCACCGAGCCGGGCGGTCGTTCGGTCCACACATCGGGCCCCGCCGTCGAGTCGTCCGCCCGCCCCCGGCCGTCGTAGACCCACCTGTCCCTCCGGGTGGGTGGTTCGCCCCCTCGGGGTGGGTGGTTCGCCCCGTGATGCGACTCGGCGCATCGCTCCGACACCTAAATCGCTCGACGTTCGATGTAGCGTGCTGCATCGCATCGGCGCCGGCCCCGATCCGACCCGACCGCTCGATGCCCGATGCACCGAGCCGCATCGCCCGGGTCGTCGTCGGCCCACGATCGGCGAGCAGGACCACCGATGCAGCAGACCGCATCGGCTTGGCGCCGCCGGCCACGAGCGGCCAGCCCGATCCTGATGCAGTGAGCTGCATCAGGTTCCGATGCACCGAGTCGCATCACGGAGGGAAGACCCCACCCCCGAGACCTCATCCCGCGGCCCTCGCCCGGCCCGGCCGGCTTTGGCCCGGCCCCGCCCAGCCCCGCCAACCTCCCCCGCCCAGCCCCGCCAACCTCCCGCCCGGCCCTCGCCCGGGCCGCGGCTCCAGGCTCAAGGACTCGGCGGTGAATCGCCACGGCCTCGTCACACGGGCCTCATATTCGGCCCGGATGATCTATCGTGTTCCGTCCCGCACGACCGCCCTGGCACGACCACGCGCTGGGACTCGAGAACGCCGCCGCCACGTCACTCCACGGAGTCCGCAGAGCCGACGATGATCAGACTGCTGAAGACATATCTCGCCCCCTATCGGAAGGCGCTGGCGCTGATCGTCGCGCTCGTGACGGTCCAGGCCCTGACGACGCTGTACCTGCCGAACCTCAACGCCGACATCATCAACAACGGTGTGGCGAAGGGGGATATCCCGTACATCATCCGGGTCGGCGGGCTGATGCTGCTCGTCACGTTGCTCCTGGCGATCGCCTCGATCATCTCCGTCTACTGGGGCTCGAAGACGGCGATGGCGTTCGGGCGCGACGTCCGAGGCGCGCTGTTCCACAAGGTCGTCAGCTTTTCCCAGACCGAGACCAACCTGTTCGGGACGCCATCACTCATCACCCGCAACACGAACGACGTCCAGCAGGTCCAGATGGTCCTGGTCATGGCTCTCAACATCATGATCCTGGCCCCGATCATGGCCGTCGGCGGGGTGATCATGGCCGTCCGCGAGGACGCCCAGCTGTCGCTCATCCTGCTGGTCATCGTGCCGATCATGGCGGTCTTCATCGCGGTGATGATGTCCCGGGCCCTGCCGCTGTTCCGGTCGATCCAGGTCAAGGTCGACCGGATCAACCAGGTCGTCCGGGAGAGCCTGAGCGGCGTCAGGGTCATCCGCGCGTTCGTCCGGACCGAGCACGAGGAGCGCCGCTTCGACGAGGCCAACCGGGACCTGACGGCCACGTCCCTCCGAGTCAACCGGCTGTTCGCGCTGATGCTCCCGACGGTCATGCTCATCTTCAACATGTCGTCGGTCGCGATCATGTGGTTCGGCAGCGTCCAGGTCGACAACGGCAGCCTTCCGATCGGCAACCTGACGGCGTTCCTCGCCTACGTCATGCAGATCCTGTTCTCCGTCCTGATGGCGGTGGTCATGTTCGTGATGGTGCCGCGCGCCGCGGCCTCGTCGGAACGGATCCAGGAGGTCCTCGACACGGAGGCGACCCTCAACGACCCCGACGCACCGACCGCGATCGCCGCACCTCGCGGGCTCGTCGAGTTCCACGACGTTGAGTTCCGCTACCCGGGGGCCGAGGACCCGGTCCTCCGCGGTATCTCGTTCCGTGCCGCGCCCGGTGAGACGACCGCCATCGTCGGCAGCACCGGCAGCGGCAAGTCGACCCTGATCAACCTCATCCCGCGCTTCTACGACGTGACCGGCGGCTCGGTCACGCTGGACGGCGTCGACGTCCGCGAGATGGCCCAGGACGACGTCTGGCGCGAGATCGGCGTCATCCCCCAGAAGGCGTTCCTGTTCAGCGGCACCGTCGGCAGCAACCTCCGCTACGGCGCCCCCGACGCGACCGACGACGACCTGTGGCACGCCCTCGAGGTGGCCCAGGCCAAGACCTTCGTCGAGGAGATGGCCGAAGGTCTCGAGGCCCCCATCCAGCAGGGCGGCAAGAACGTGTCCGGCGGCCAGCGCCAGCGCCTCGCGATCGCCCGCGCGCTGGCCAAGAAGCCGTGCGTCTACATCTTCGACGACAGCTTCTCCGCGCTCGACTTCAAGACCGACGCGATGCTCCGCGCCGCGCTCGAGGCGGAGACCCGGAACGCCACCGTGATCATCGTCGCCCAGCGCGTGGGCACGATCATGCAGGCCGACCGGATCGTCGTCATGGACGGCGGCTCGATCGTCGGCATCGGCACCCACCCCGAGCTGATGGCCACCTGCGAGACGTATCGCGAGATCGTCTACTCGCAGCTGTCCGAGGAGGAAGTCGCATGATGGGGCGGCCGGGCGGCGGAGGCCCGGGCGGACCCCCAGGGATGATGGGCATGCGGCCCGGGATGGGCGCTGCGGCCAAGCCGCGCGACTTCCGGGGCTCGTTCACGCGGCTCCTGGGCGAGCTCCGCCCCGAGCGGCCCCGGATCATCCTGGTCATGCTCCTGGCGATCGTCGGCGTGGCCTTCAGCATCGCCGGGCCGCGGATCCTCGGCGCCGCCACCAACATCCTGTTCGACGGCATCGTCGGCAAGCAGCTCGGGACGCAGTTCCCGCCCGGGACGACGCAGGCCCAGGCCGAGGCCGCCATGCGCGCCGCCGGCCTGAACCAGCAGGCCGACCTGATCTCGGGGATGACCGTCGTGCCCGGCGTCGGGGTCGACTTCGCGGCGCTCGCCCGGATCCTCGCCCTGCTGGCGGTCGTCTACATCCTCAGCGCGATCTTCACCTGGGCGTCGGCCTACATCATGGCCGGGGTCGCCCAGCGGACCGTCTACAAGCTGCGCAAGCGCGTCGACGCCAAGCTCGGCCGGCTGCCGCTGAGCTATCTCGACGGACACGCCCGAGGCGACACGCTGAGCCGGGTCACCAACGACATCGACAACATCGCGACCACCCTCCAGCAGAGCCTGACCCAGCTCCTGACCGCCGTCTTCACGATCATCGGCGTGCTCGGGATGATGCTGCTGATCAGCCCGCTGCTGGCGTTCATCTCGCTGCTCGTCGTGCCCGCCTCGGTCGCCGCGACCATCTTCATCGCCAAGCGCTCGCAGACCCAGTTCGAGGCGCAGTGGAAGCAGACCGGGTCGCTCAACGGCTACGTCGAGGAGATGCACACCGGCCACAGCCTGGTCAAGGTCTTCGGCCACCAGCAGGAGGCGCTCGACGACTTCGCGGTCCAGAACGAGGCGCTCTTCCAGGCGAGCTTCCGGGCCCAGTTCATCTCCGGGACCATCCAGCCGGTCGATCAACTTCATCGGCAACCTGAACTACGTGGCGATCGCCGTCATCGGCGGCGTGCAGGTGGCCAACGGCACGATGTCGCTCGGCGACGTCCAGGCGTTCATCCAGTACTCGCGCCAGTTCACGATGCCGATCACCCAGACCGCCTCGATCGCCAACGTGCTCCAGTCGGCCGTGGCGTCGGCGGAGCGGGTCTTCGAGCTGCTCGACGAGCCAGAGGAGATCCCCGACACCGCGACGCCGCAGCGGCTCCACGCGGGCACCGGCCGGATCACCCTCGAGAACGTCGCGTTCCGCTACCTGCCCGACGTGCCGCTCATCGAGGACCTGAACCTCGACGTCCAACCCGGCGAGACCGTCGCGATCGTCGGCCCGACGGGGGCCGGCAAGACGACGTTGGTCAACCTCCTGATGCGGTTCTACGAGATCGACGAGGGCCGGATCACGCTCGACGGGATCGACATCCGCGACCTGACCCGGGACGACCTGCGCCGGACGTTCGGGATGGTCCTCCAGGACGCCTGGCTGTTCGGCGGGACGATCCGCGAGAACATCGCCTACGGCGACGAGAATGCGACCGAGGAGCAGATCGTCGCCGCGGCCCAGGCCGCCCACGTCGACCACTTCGTCCGGACGCTGGCCGGCGGGTACGACACGGTCGTCGACGACGACGCGACGAACGTATCGCAGGGCGAGAAGCAGCTGCTGACGATCGCCCGGGCCTTCCTGGCCGACCCGCCGATCCTGATCCTCGACGAGGCGACGAGCTCGGTCGACACGCGCACGGAGGTGCTCATCCAGCGCGCGATGGCGCGCCTGATGAAGGGCCGGACGTCGTTCGTCATCGCCCACCGGCTGTCGACCATCCGCGACGCCCACATGATCCTGGTGATGGACCACGGCCGGCTCATCGAACAGGGGACCCACGAGCAGCTCCTCGCCGCCCGCGGCTTCTACTACGACCTCTACAACAGCCAGTTCGCGGAAGCCCTGCCAGAGGCGGTCTGAGCCCGGGTTCCGCCGCGTCCTGCCGCGTCGCACGGCCATCGGCGATACTCCGCGCCATGAGATTCCGCACGACGATCATCGGCACCGGCAAGACGGCCGCCGGCATCAAGGTCCCGCCCGAGGTGGTCGAGAGCCTCGGCAAGGGCAGGAAGCCGCCGGTCACCGTGACGATCAACGGCGCGTACACCTACCGCAGCACCGTGGCGGTGATGGGCGGCGAGTCGTGGGTCGGCGTCAGCAACGAGCATCGGACGAACGCCGGGGTGGCCGCGGGCGACGACGTCGACATCGACCTCGAGCTCGACACCGAGCCCCGCGTCCTCGCTGTCCCGGCCGACTTCGCCGCGGCGCTCGACCGCGACCCCGAGGCCCGCCGCTTCTTCGACGGCCTGTCGTACAGCAACCGCTCGCGGTTCATCCTGTCGATCGAGGACGCCAAGACCCCCGAGACCCGCAGCGCCGCATCGAGAAGTCCGTCGCGACCCTCCACGAGGGCCGCATCTAGCCGCGGCTGCCCTCCGGGAGTATCGTCGGTCACAAGCGCGCGACCCTCGCCGTCTGACGGCAAAGGGAGGGTCCGAAGATGGTCCCGGTCGCTCGTTCGAACCATCGGCTCGCCGCGGCGGCGGTCGCGGCGCTTATCCTCGCGGGCTGCGGGTCGACCCCGACGCCACCCCCGTCGGCCGGGCCGAGTGCCATCGGCCGAGGCCGTCGCGTCATCCGGTCCGAGCCCCGCCGACCTCGCCAGCGGCGCCCCGAGCGCGTCGGCAGCGCTGCCGTCCGGACCTGCCACGAGCGACCAACCCGCGGGCTCCGCCGAACCTCCGGCCGCCCCCGTGCCCTCCCCCTCCGGGGCGCCCGCACCCACCTCATCGCCCGCACCCACGCCGAGCCCGGACCCGGTCATCAAGACGTGGCCGTTCCAGACCGCATGGACCGTCGCCGATGCCCTGTTCCGACCGGACGGCGGCGTCGTCGTGCTGGAAGTCCAGCCCGACCCGGCCGGCGTCCGGCTGGTCGCACTCGATGCGACCGGACAAGTCGAGCCCGGCTGGCCGTGGCTGGCGCCGGCCGTCGATCCCGTCGTCGGCTACCCGGCCGTGAACGCGGCCCTGGCGGCGGACGGTTCGGTCGTCGTCGTCGCCGGAACGAGGGCCGGCGCGTCGAGCGTCCATCGGCTCGATCGGACCGGTCGCGAGGAGCCGGGCTACCCCGTCCAGGTCGCCACGAACGGGTTCTGCCACACCCCACTGCTTGCCGCGTCCGGGACCGCCTACGTGACCTGCGACCTGCAGGACTCGCCCGACGGCGACACCGTCCGAGCCGCCACGTTCGCGCTCCGGCCCGACGGGTCGACGGTGGCCGGCTGGCCCATCCGAACCGGACCGACCGCCCAGGACCCGCTGCTCGCCGCCAACGGCACGCTCTACCTGGCCATCGCCAAGCAGGGATCGACGCGGCTGGCCGCCTTCGGACCCGGCGGCCGGCTCCGCGCCGGCTGGCCGCGGACGGTCGCCACCGACGCTTCGCTCAAGATCGGTCCGGCCGGTCGCCTGTGGGTCACCTGGCGAACGTACGGACTGGACGCCGGGCAATGCGGTCTCCCCGTCTGGACGCGGTACGAGGTCCTTGCCCGGAATGGGCGGACGCTGTCCGGCTGGCCGGTCAGCGTCGCCGGCTGGAGCTCGGACCCGGCGATCGCCCGTGACGGCACGACGTACGTCGCGAGCCAGCGTGGGCTGATGACGGCCTACACGACCGGGGGCAGGGTCAAGGCCGGCTGGCCGGTCGCGATCCCCGTCCGCCCGGCCGCCTGCTCGGGCGGTTCGAGCCCGCAGCTCGCCGGTGGCGGGACGGTCCTCATCGCCGGACCGAAGATGCGCTTCGGCTCCGCGTCGGCGACCGGCGTCGTCACGATGAAGTCGACCACGGGGTCCCGGGTCGCCGGGTGGCCGGCGGTCGTCGCGGCCGGGATCGCGACGCAGTGCCCCGGGTGCGTGCCCGGTCCCGGTCCGATCGTCACGCCGGCGATCGGCGCCCGCCGGATCTACGTCGGTGCCTACAGCGGGGACATCCCGCGGGTCGTCGTGTTCGACCGGACCGGCCATCGGCCGCCGGCCGCGCAACGGAAGCTGGCGACGAGCGGACAGTGGCAGCTCGACTGGATCCGGGTCGCCCCGACGGGTCGCGTCTGGACTCTCATCACCGGCGAGGAGGCCGGCGGCATCCTCCAGCCGATCTCCCAGGATCGCGTCCCGCCGGCGCCCTGAGGCCCAGACCGTCCGCGAGCGAGGGAACCGCCCACAGGACTACCATGGGTGCATCCCCCACGACGTCCGAACGCGGGCAGATGCCCGCCTGGATGGATCAGCGATCGGAGCTACGGACATGGCCGACGACAAGAAGCTGGTACTCGGGATCTTCGCGGACGAGGCAGCCGCGGACGCGGCGGTCGAGCCGCTCAAGGCCTGGGACAAGGGCACGGAGGACGTCACGCTCGGCGCGATCGGCGTCCTGGTGGTCGACGACAAAGGCCAGATCAAGGAGCACAAGCTCGGCCAGCGGAGCGGCGGCAAGGGCGCGGGCATCGGGCTTGTCCTGGCCGTGATCGCCCCGCCGACCCTGCTCGCGGGGATCGTCGGAGGCGGGATCCTCGGGCACTTCCACCACAAGGGCCTCGGGCTCACGCCCGAGGATCGTGCGCGGATCGTCGCCGAGCTCCAGGGCGGCAAGGCCGCCGTCGGTATCCTCGCGATCCCGATCGAGGCCGAGGTGATCTCGATGAAGCTCAAGGAGCTCGGAGGGACTCCCGAAGTCCACGACGTCTCCGACGAGGCACTCGAGGCCGTGGCCGCCGCGGCACCCGAGGCCGCCGAGGAGCCGACCGCCGTCGTCTAGTCTCCACGCCGACGACCTTCGACCCGGGCCCGTCGATGACGAACCCGGGTCGTTGCACGCCCAGCCACAGGATCCGCCCGTGAGCCCCGAGCCGACAGACCCGAATGTCGCCACGGACCCGAGTGTCGCCCCGGACGCGGACGTCGCCCCGGACGCGGACGTCGCCCCGGTCGCCGACGTCGCGACCGCGCCGCCGATCGACGCGCACCATCCGCGTCGTGTCGTCCGCGCTGACCGCATCCTCGAGGTGGCCGCGGTCGTCCTGCTCGGGATCGGCACGCTCCTCGCCGCGTGGTCCGGCTACCAGGCCTCGATCTGGAACGGCATCCAGGCAGGGGACTACGTCAAGGGCTCGGGCGAGCGCGTCGAGTCGACCCGGGCGAGCACGCTCGCCGGCCAGGAGCGCCTCTACGACAGCCAGGTGTTCAGCCAGTGGCTCAACGCGTCCGACACCGGCAATACGAAGCTCGCGGCGATCTACGAGCGCCGGTTCCGGGACGAGTTCAGCGTCGCGTTCCAGGCCTGGCTCAAGACGGAACCGTTCACCAGCGCGTCCGCGCCGCCGGGTCCGATGTTCATGGCCGAGTACGTCCAGGCGAACGCGGTCTCGGCCGACGCGCACTCGGCCAAGGCCGAGGCGTTCATCCAGGCCGGCGAGGACGCCAACGACGACAGCGACCACTACGTCCTCTTCACCGTCGTGTTCGCGACCGTCCTGTTCCTCGCCGCCGTGACCGACCGGTTCCGCTGGCGACCGACCCGCGTCGCGGTCCTCGTGATCGGCGCCTCGCTGGCCCTGTTCGGCTTCATCGGCCTGCTCCAGCTGCCGATCGGCTAGGGCGGAGTCATGACCGACCGGCTCGTCATCGTGGCGAACGTCGTCTGTTGGGGCACCGTGGTGGTCGTCTGGCTTGCCGGTGCGCTGTACAACGCGCGTCACGCGCCCCGGGAGCGGATCCGCGCCGACTCGAGGCCCGTCACGCTGGGAGTTGCGTCATTCGTCGTGTGTGCCATCGTCCTGTTCTTCGGACGCGGCTTCGCGCAGAGCCTGACCGTCGAGGCCGCGTGGGTGCGGTTCATCGGCCTCGGCTTCCTGGTCGCTTCGACCGCCTTTGCGTTGTGGGCCCGGTTCCGGCTGGGCACATCGTGGAGCATCGCACCCGAGGTCGGGGGCGATCGCCGGCTCCGGACCAGCGGGCCGTACGCCGTGACGCGGCATCCGATCTATACGGGCCTGCTCGGCATGCTGCTCGGGAGCGCGCTGCTTGGCGGGCTCGGGCAAGGGATCATGCTCGTGGTGGTCGGCCTGATCGTGTTCGAGGTCAAGATCCAGATGGAGGAGCGGTTGCTTCTGACGGTCTTCCCGGACGACTACCCGCCGTACCAGAAGCGGGTGCCGCAACTGGTTCCCGGCATGGGCCTCCTGAACCGTCGTCGGATCCACGCATGAAGATGGCAGCGACCGGGATCGAGTCCTGCCCCCGGCGACGGACCGTGACGCTCGGCACGAAGGACCGCTGAACCTGTCAATACTACCCAGGGGTATTGACAGTGTGGTATCATTCCCTGGATGCGGCTTGTCAAGGTCTTGACAAGCCCACAGTCATGTCCGGTCGGTCGCGGCGGTGGTCGGGCGGCGGACATGAGCGGAGGTGGAATTGGCCGTCGGCGTCGCCGCGGAAGTCAAGAGCAAGCTGAGCGTGGTCGACGTCGTCGGCCAGACCGTCCAGCTGAAGAAGTCGGGCAGCACCTACAAGGGTCTCTGCCCGTTCCACGGTGAGAAGACGCCGTCGTTCTACGTCACGCCTGCGCGCGAGAGCTGGAAGTGCTTCGGATGCGGCCTGGGCGGCGACATCTTCAGCTTCGTCATGCAGCGCGACAGCGTCAGCTTCCCCGAGGCGCTCAAGGTGCTGGCCGCCCGGGCTGGCGTCGAGATCGATGAGCGGACGAGCCGCGAGGACGCGCGGCGGGCGCGCCTGCACCAGGTCCTCGACGCGGCGATCGCGTTCTATCACACCGTGCTGACCGCGCATCCGCAGGGCGTGCCCGCGCTCGACTACCTGCGCGGTCGCGGCTTCACCGACGCGACGATCGAGGCATACCAGCTCGGCTGGGCGCCGGAAGGCTGGGAGACGATGTCCCGCCAGCTTCAGCTCAAGCGCAACGTCACCCCGCAGGAGCTGCTCGAGACGGGCCTGACCCAGGCGCGTGGCACCGGCCGTGGCGGCGCCTACGACCGCTTCCGCGAGCGGGTGATCTTCCCGATCCGGGACATGAACGGCAAGGCGATCGGGCTCGGCGGCCGCTACCTCATCGCCGACGGCGACACCCGGGACCACGGCCCGAAGTACCTCAACAGTCCCGCCTCGCGGATCTTCGACAAGAGCCGGACGCTGTACCTCATCGACAAGGCCAAGGGCCCGATCCGGAAGTCCGGTCAGGCGGTCGTGGTCGAGGGCTACACCGACGCGCTGATGGCGCACCAGGCCGGCTTCGACAACGTCGTGGCGACGCTCGGGACCGCGCTCACGCCGGGCCACGTCGCCCTGCTCACCCGCTACGCCAAGAAGGTCGCGCTCGCCTACGACGTCGATCCGGCGGGCCAGTCGGCGGGCACCTTCGGCGTGACCGAGCTCAACAACCTCATCAGCGAGGTCCAGGCGGACGGCGGCGTCGGCCTGACCGACGTCGGCGTGGTCCGGCTGCCGGAGGGCAAGGACCCCGACGAGGTCATCCGCGAGTCGCCGGACCTGTGGCGCGAGGCGACCCGCACGCCGGACCCGATCCTGGCCTACCTGATCGACTACCACGCGACCCGCAACGACGTCCGGACGCCGGAGGGCCGCAAGCGGCTCGTCGACGCGGTGCTCCCGACGCTGCGCAAGGTCGGCGACCCGATGGTCCGCGACACCTACCTCCAGCTGCTCGCCCGGCGGTCCACCGTCAGCGAGCAGACGCTGCTCGAGGCGCTCCATCGACGACCGGATCCCGGCCGCGCCGGGTTCGGGCCGGCGGGTGGGGGAGGGGCCGGTTCGGCCGATCACGCCGGCGCCCGGATCACCCTCGACGCCGTGCGCGCGGCGGCCGAGTCGGTCAGCCCGGAGGACGTCGTCAAGTCGATCACCCCGGTCGAAGTCGAGCTGCTCCGGCTGCTCCTCCTCCTGCCGGACCTCCAGGCGCGGGTCGAGGACGTCCTCAAGCCCGAGGAGCTGCCGTCGACCGTGGCACGCGTGATGTACGCGGCGATCCTGACCGATCGACGTCGCGGCGCGGAGCTGGCCGGGGACCCGGACGGGGCCGGTCGGTTCGAACGCGGCCGGTTCCTCGAGTCGCTCGACCCCGAGACGCGGGCGCTCGCGCTCGGGTTGTACGCGCTCGAGCGGCCGGACCCTCGCAACCTGGCGAGCCAGCGCGTCATCTACAACGTGGACAAGTGCCTGCTGACCCTCGAAGCCGACCGGCTCGAGGAGCAGAGCGCATGGAACCAGGCCGAGCAGGCCGACGCGGAGCTCCGCGAGGACCACGAAGCGATGGATCGACTTCTCTCCGAAGAACGACAGATCAACGAGGCGCGCCGATCGCTCGATCGCCGGATCGAGCAGACGCGCCTCCTCACCCGACCGACACCGACCGCAGGGGCCCCGGCCTCGGCGAGCGGCGTCGGTCAACGATGACCCCGGGAGGGCACATGTCACAGGATCCGATGGACAAGCAGCTGGTCGAGGCCGTTCTGGCCGGTCGACCGCGTCGAACGCGCGTCGAGATGGAGGAGGCCAAGTTGGCCTCGAAGCGACCGGCTCGCGCCGGCGTTGCGGTCGTGGCCGACCCGATCGAGATCGACGACGACGATGACGACGACGATGAGGATCTGGAGCTCGAGGCGGAGGCGCTGGTCGACGGCGCCGAGGTCGCGGTCGATGTCGTGACCGAGGGCGACACGCCGGTCGCCGTACCGGTCGACGCGCCCGCCAAGCTCGATGCGAAGGAGCTCGAGGAGCCCACGCCGGAGGAGCTCGAGGCCCTCTCGGCGGACATGATCGGGATCGACGATCCCGTCCGGATGTACCTGAAGGAGATCGGCAAGGTCGCCCTGCTGACCGCCGAGGAAGAGGTCGTCCTGGCCAAGGCGATCGAGCTCGGCGAGTTCATGGTCGAGGCGCCCTGGAAGGGGATCGTCTCGCTCCACGAGTGGACGCTCCACGACACCGAGCGCAAGACGCGGACCGCCAAGCCGCAGCACCGCCTGCCGTTCGGCGAGGAGGCGCACAAGATGGTCCGCGACGCGATCGCGGACAAGGGCGCGAAGCACCTGCTGACCGCCACGCCGGACTTCCACCTGGTCAAGGCCGCCCGCGACGTCCAGTCGGACGGGACCAAGACCCTCCTCCGCGAGGCCAAGCACCTGCTGGCCGCCTACGGTGAGAAGTCTTCGGCGGACACCTTCGTGGCGCTCCTCGACTGGGCCTACTTCGCGGTCCACAACGGGGACCTCGACTCGCGCGACAACGTCGGGCTGCGGGCGATCTACGACTGGACCCGCGACGAGGTCGCGTTCCCGGCGCTCGAGCTGTGGATCATGGCCGGCAACGACGCGGCGCTGCTCAAGTCGTTCGGCTACGACCCCGAGGTGCCGCTCAACACCAAGCTGCGCGACCGCAAGGGCGAGCTCGTCCGGATCGGCCGCGACGCGCGCGAGCAGCTCACCTCGGCCAACCTCCGCCTGGTGGTCTCGATCGCCAAGAAGTACATCGGACGCGGGATGTCGTTCCTCGACCTGATCCAGGAAGGCAACATCGGGCTCATCCGGGCGGTCGAGAAGTTCGACTTCGAGAAGGGCTTCAAGTTCTCGACCTACGCGACGTGGTGGATCCGCCAGGCCATCACCCGAGCGATCGCGGACCAGGCCCGGACGATCCGGATCCCCGTCCACATGGTCGAGACGATCAACCGGCTGATCCGCGTCTCGCGCAACCTGCTCCAGGAGCTGGGTCGCGAGCCGACGGTCGAGGAGATCGCCGAGGCGATGTCGCGCGGTCAGGAGGTCATCGTCACCCCGGACAAGGTCCGCGAGATCATCAAGGTCTCGCAGGAGCCGGTCTCGCTCGAGACCCCGATCGGCGAGGAGGAGGACTCCCACCTCGGCGACTTCATCGAGGATCGCGGGGCGCTGGCACCGGCCGAGGCGGCGTCGCACCAGCTCCTCAAGGAGCAGGTCGAGGCCGTGCTCGACTCGCTGACCGGCCGCGAGCGGCGGGTCCTCCAGCTGCGGTTCGGTCTCGAGGACGGGCGTGCCCGGACGCTCGAGGAGGTCGGCAAGGAGTTCAACGTCACCCGCGAGCGGATCCGCCAGATCGAGGCCAAGGCGCTGCGCAAGCTCCGCCACCCGTCCCGGAGCCGCAAGCTCAAGGACTACCTGGAGTAGTCGTCCGGGGCGCGTCGGCTGGCGCGTCGCCTTGGGCGTCGTCCACCGGGGCGGCGGGCACTCCTCGTCCCGGTGGGGAGAGACGAGGAGGGTAGTCAGCAACCTGTCGGTGCTGGCTTCCCGAGGGTAGGCCGGGACGGCGACGCGTGCCTCATCCCTTCGGCCCACCCACCCGCCGTACTTCGGTCCGACCGGGCCGGCGGTGCACGTCTTCTTGCACCCGATGCAACGATCCGGGATGGCTTGCACCGGGTGCACACAACGGCGTCTGGCGGCTGACCGGGGCGAGGATCTTTCACGGAGTGCAAGCTCCGAGGCTCGTTCAGCCGTGATGGGGTGCCGCCTGCCTCGTCGTTTGCACCACGTGCACGAATTGGGCGCCGACGGATCGTCATCGCGGCCACATCGTCGATCGTGTGCACCAGGTGCAAGGCACCCGGGACCCGGAGCCGCCGCGCGCGTCGTGACGAAACCAAGGTCAGATGAGAACGATCGAGTTCCCACCTGGGTCCACTCGAGCAGCGAGCAGCTCGAGCGCCCGCCGACCGTCGATCGGAAAGCTGGGACGAAGCGTCGCGGCTCCGGCAGCGAGGAACTCTCGCGATCGACGGGTCCGCGGCAGCACGAGGATGGCGCCGTCGACCAAGCCATCGCGGACCTTGAGGTTCAACCGACGCGACAGGGCCTGACTGTCGTGCGGACTGGTCTCGGCTTCGATGCCGTATCGCCATTCGGACCCGACGGAGACCATGGCATCCCACGCCCGCTGCTCACCCGGTCCGGGGAGCGGTACCTCGGTACCCCAGCGAAGCCCGGGATGAAGAACCGCTCGAAACCGCTCGAGGAGCCGGGCCTGCGCGGCGTCGCGGATCGGCTGCGGTCCGGGATATGCCCGGGCGGACAGCTCCAGCCCGACTACCGAGGCGAGACGTGCCAGCTGATGGATCGACGCTGATTCGAGGAGGCCGCGCTCGATGCGGCTCACTTCCGATGCCGAAAGCCTGACGGCTCGTCCGACCTCTGCGAGGGTCAGCCCACGGTCGATCCGAGCCGCGCGGACCTCTGCGCCGAGTCGGGTCCGGATGCTTCGTCCTCGTTCGGTGCCGAGGTCGACGGGTCGCTGCCTGGTAGCCATCAAGAAGATGCTCCAGCCTTGGGCTTATCCGCCAGTCATCTGCATCTGGGCCGAGGCAGGCAGCACCCCGGCCGACCGGAGACTGCGGTCCGATGGACCTCCACCGCGACACGGGTGGACGTCAGCGGGTCGGCGGCGAACCCGGCTCTGGCCCGACGGCGACCTGCTCTCCGGCGGCCGACCAGTCGCTGTAGGAGCCGACGTACAGCATCGGGTCCGGGAGACCGGCGAGCCGCCTCGCCAGCGAGACGTGGCAGGCAGAGACGCCGCTTCCGCACGAGGTCACGACGGGCGCACCTGCCTCGGCCGCGCCGGCCCCGACGGCCGAGGCCGCCAGGGTCTCGTAGCGGATCCGGAGGTCCTCCGCCGGCAGGAACCGTCCGTTCGGCTCGACGAGATTACCGTCGGTCGGCGCGTTGACGGCCGTCGGGATGTGGCCGGGATAGGCGTCGATCGGCTCGACCTGGCCTCGGTACCGGGGCGCTCCGCGAACGTCGATGAGCACGACCTCGCCGAGGCGGTCCCGCAGCGCATCGCGCTCGATGACGTTCGTCCAGCGGTCGGCCAGCCCGAGCGCGGACGCATCGGCCGGAGCCACCGGCGCCGCGGGGACATCGGTGGTGAGCTCGCCGCCGGCCGCCGCCCAGGCCTGGATGCCGCCGTCGAGCACCGCCTCCCCGCCGCGATGCCCCAGGTCGTCCAGCATCCACCAGAGCCGGGCCGCGATCCATCCGCCCACGTCGTCGTAGGCGACGACCAGGTCGCCCGGGTCGATGCCGACACGCGCCAGCGTCGCCGCGAACGTGGACGGGGGAGGGAGGGGATGGCGCCCGGCGCGCTCCTCTCCGGGAGGGAGCGCCAGATCGCCGTCGAGGTCGAGGAAGATCGCCCCCGGAAGATGCCCCGCGTCGTACTTGCGGCGGCCCTCGCCCCGCTGGCCGAGCACCCAGCGCACGTCGACGACGCGGACGTGCCGGTCGTCGATGCGCGGCGCGAGGTCCTCTGGCGAGATCAGCGGGAAGCCGACGCTCATCGGCGGAGTATGCCAGCCCGTCGGAGGTCGCCGGGCCGCCGTGCTATCCTCTGCCGCGGTGAGCGGCCGGTCCGGCCCCGCCTCGACCGCCCCGGCGGTCCTCGCTCCGGCGTAGCTCAGTGGTAGAGCGGGCGGCTGTTAACCGCTTGGTCGTAGGTTCGAGTCCTACCGCCGGAGCCACTTCCCTCGAGTGAGGCGAGCACTACAGGCTCGTCCGATCCGCTCAGTCCGACTCCGTCGACAGAGTCGGTGACTGATTCCGTGACTGAATCCGTTGGCTGAATTCCGTGACTGATTCCCATTCGCCGTGACATGGGCATACCGCTCCATCGTCACGCGACTCCCGGGCGCGTGGCGGAGGAGTTCCTGAGCGACCCTTGGGGTAGCTGTTCCGCCAGTTCGCCGACAACGAGTCGTTCCGCCGCTGGGCTCGCGGAGACGGTGTTCCAGCTGAGCGTATCCGGGGTAGCCGCGCCGGGCCGGACGTCAGCCCAGTAGCGAATCTTCACGTCCTCTTTGCGTCGGCTTAGGCGACGCTCTGCCCGCCTCGTGGGATGCTCTTGGCAGCGGTTGTCGGGCCGCGATTTTCATGCTCGGGAGGTCCCGACAGACCAACCGGGCATCACTACGTCAAGGACTGATCTTCGTGGAAACCCTCGCGCTCTGGCTCATCGTGCTTGGTGTCGCTGGCACCGGGCTCTGGCTCTACTCGGGCTACGCAGCCCCATCCCGCAATCGCCTCATCGTGGCGTTCTTCGTAACGTGGGTCGTCACGACCATCATCGGGACCGCCGTGTTCTGCGTGATGGTCGCCATCCGTCGCCACGTCGCTGCCCAGGCGGTGACCGACGTTAGCTCACAGCTAGCGCCGAGGGCCCAGACGGCTTGGCCGGCCGACATGTCCGAGGCCATGACAGCAGGAGACAGCGCGGCATAGGCCGCGCCACAGGAAGAGATCGAGACCATGTGGGTCTTCACTACCGACGGCTTCTACTCGGCCGTCCAGGACCGGAACAACCCCGACTGGCTGGTCGTGCGTTGTCGGACCGAGGAGGACGCTCGGCGTCTTCGGGACTGGCTCGAGAGAAACACCGTCGTATGGACCGAGCCTGCGCACACGCCGAACGCAGACTATGCCTGGCGGCTTAGCGTCCGGAAGACGGACTTCGCGGAATACCTCGTCGCGGCCATCCAAGCCATCGACTATCCCAACTTCAAGAACGCTGTCGGAGTGCGGCAGGGTTACGAGCGGGCGCACGTCTACGGCGAGGTCTGGGCCGACCTGCTCGAGCTCCAGCACCCAAGGGTGAGCGTCTGATGCCACTCAAGCCTGTTCTTACCCACGGCGAGTCCCCGCCCGAGCTCAGGGCGTCCGTGGTGTTCGCCCCGGGGGTCCGCTCCTCGTGGCAGCCCACGCCCGTGGAGGAGATCCTCCTCGCGTGGATTGAGTCCCGCCGGGTCCGTGCGCTTGACGTCGGCCCCGAAGCGACGGCCGAGCTCCGACGGATCGCGGATGACAGGTTCGCCGCGGGCGCGGTGGAGCTCCACGACGATCCCGGCCTGACGGTCCAGGACCCCTGGGACTCTGGCCTCGGCTACCGGCTCGTCCTGGCGGAGCCGTGGCTCCCGCAGGGTGATCGCCGCGTAGCTTCACATCTTCCTCGATCGCGAGGGCGAGCTCCGAAGTTCGTCGATTCCCGATGATCGCTGGGCGGGCTATCCCGGCGACCTCGAGGAGCTCGCCGAGCGCGGAGCGGCCGCGTTCCGGGTCAGGCTGGCAAACCGATGACCCAAATGCACATCTCGTTCGACTCGCGGCTGGCCGGCCCAGTCACGCTCGACGCCACGGATCGCCTAAAGTTCCCGGCGCTGCCGGCGTGCTCGGCAGGGTCCTGACATGCTCATCGACATCGCTCGCGACCGGGCCCTTACCGACCGGCCATACCCGGCCGACTTCGCCATGCTCCGTCGGCGCCTGACCGATGAAGAGTTCGAGGCGATGCACAAGCGCATCGACGAGCTCATTGACGAGTCCGGCGGCCAGTCGTCACGGCCGGCTGGCTGCCGGGGAAGGACTGGCGCGGACGCCGTTCCAGCCCATCTGGCAGAAGGCCGCCCGCCAGGACCACGCTCGAGCGGCCACGCTGTTCGGACAGCTCGTCTGGTACGCGGTCGCACATCGCGACGAGCGATGGGCTTCCGGCCGCTACCAGATCGACGGCCACGACATCGGCTCGCGGACGTACTTCCGGGTTGGACTCGGCTAACAACGAACAACAGGCGCGAGACATCGCTCGACGTGCGGAGCTAAGTCTGGCCGTGGGGCGCGAAATGCCAGCGCCGACTCGCTCCAGGGGGTGTGTTCCAGGGTGTCGGCCTTGATCGTCAGCCGAACGAGTCGGTGTAGATCGCGGTCTCATGACCGCAGCATGAAACCTTCGGAACGTCGTGTGGGTCGCTCGCTGGCCCTTCGTCTCCGGGACCCCGGCCCTCGTCTTCTCCGACGCGTCTACAGACCAGTACCCGGCGGACATCGCCAACCCAGGAAAGAAGTTCGAGACCCATGAACTGCGAATACCTCGACCACCAACGACGGAGTATCGACATCCTCAAGGGCCTCAAGGTGAGTGAGATGAGGCGGATCGACTGCACCAATCAGGCAACTCACGTCGTGATCGGGCTGGACGAGATCGGCGGGGTGCGCCAAGGCAGGCACCTTTTGGTCTGCCAGCCGCACTCCACCCAGTACGGTTCGGTCCAGCGGTATGGCGGCCCGAGATCATCGATCCCGTGGGCAGCGCGGCAGCCGCTCCGCCCGGTCTGCATAGTCCGCCGGATCGAGGAAGACGCGTGATGGACGCCCGAGTTCGTCACCCTCCGGTAACGGGTCCGGTGCCGACCTGCCGTCCCCGGTACCACGGTCTGACCGAGCCGGCGTACGACGACGAGCCGTAGGTGCTCGTGCTGATTAGGCAGCCAAGCTGAGGGAATGGCAGAGATGGGTGCTGGGGATCCCGTCTATCCACATCGAGAGGGCCGGCTGGCCTGTTCGCGCAGTTCGACCGCGACTCGTGGCCGAGCTGTCAGGTCGACGAGCTCTGGCGTCACAGGCCATTTGAAGTGCTCGACGGGAGCCCGTGCTCGGCCCACGGGATGTCGTACGTGGTTGACAACGACTACGCGTTCCCCGATGCGACGTCGACGCAGTACGTCCTCTGTCAGGAGCATTTCGAGCACCTCGTCCAGTCCGACGACATCGCGTGAGCCACGCGCCGTTCTTGGAGCTGTGGTCGGGGGCTCGCCACGACTGGCTCATCGTTCACGTTTGCGAGACTGACGGCTTCCTCCTCGGCGCGAACCGGTAGCCTTCAGGTCGCATGGCAGAGTGGCTTACCGTCCGCACGCCTGAAGGGCCTCGCGTCGCCACCTCCAGGGCGCCCTTCGACCCGGTGACCACCGACGCCTTGGTCCGGGCGGCTCGCCGGATTCGTCGCGGGCCGGACCGGACGTCGGCGAAGGCTCACCACTCTGTCTATGTCGTGCTATTCCAGCTCCCCACCGGCGAGTACGCGCTGTACGTCGGGAGCACCGGCCATACTCCGGCGGAGCGCTACCAAAAGCACAAGGCGGGCTACAAGTCCTCGAAGTGGGTGCGAAAGTACGGGGTCGGCCTGCTCCCCGCCCTGTACCGCCACCTGAACCCGCTCGACTACAAGGAGGCGATCGCTGCGGAGGTCGCGCTCGCCGACGCCTTACGCCAAACAGGGATCCTCGTGAAGCAGGGCTAGAGGCCGGGGACAACTGCACCCGTGTTGGAAGCGGCATGGCCGCCTCGCATCAGTTCGATCTCTGGCCTCACCTGCTGACCAGCCAGAGTCCACCAGCCAAGCCTGGAGGCCGGTCAGCATCCGATCGACCAACAGGCCCACACCCAGGTGCCTCTGCCCGGTTCTGGCCAACGGCCAGTCTTTAGGAAGGTGGCAGCAAGTTGACGCAGCCTGAGGGCAGCCGCAGGCGATCTACGTTCTGGGGCACCCACGCCGAGGGCAAGATCGAGGACATGCTGTGGGGTCGACGCCTTTGAACCACCCCGCTCGGCTGGCCTGGAGAAAGCGAGGAGGAGTCAACGGATAGTGGGGAAGGTACTCCCCCGGAAGAGGTTCGAGCCATGGAGCACAAGGTCAAGGACCGCAGCGCGAAGGTCGCCCGCCGCCGGTGTCGCATGCCCGTGCACGGGTCGCGCTCAACCGCCTGCTCGTCGAGCGGGCGGCGAAGGCGTTCAAGCGATGACCGACTACAACCCCGACTTCACTCTCGGCTACGGCTCGAGCCAATGGACGCCGACTGTCGCATCTGCGGCAAGCCAGCCTCCTGTAGCGCAAGCCGATCTCGGCCCCAGGTGGAAGATGATCCACGCCAGGACGGTGACGATCTATTGCGGGGGCCTCGACCGTGCGGGCTTCGAGCTCGCGAAGCAGGGCGCTAAGGCCGAGCCGATCCACATCGAGCCCCACGAGGAGGCCGGGCGATGACCCGTCCGGCAATTCGTTTCGACGCAGCCAGTGCCCGATCGGGTCTGGTGGCCCTCATGTTGTCCCGGGCGGTGACTGATTCCGTGACTCGATTCTTGCGACGGCACGGCTCGTATTGGTGCTCGGAATCGGCCTCGAGCCGGGCGGCTGTTAACCGCTTGGTCGTAGGTTCGAGTCCTACCGCCGGAGCCAACTCCCGATCCCTACGGCCCACCCGGTCGTTTCACGTTCTCTCGCTCCTCACAGACCTTCGCCCGCGGTCTGGGGCGTCGTCTCCCTGGCAAAAACGTCGTCGCGGTGCTCGCACGATACATCAGCCGCCTCGGTTGATATCCTCGACGGATCACGGGGCTCGGTCCCGGGACCAGGAGGAGGGACCGTCATGCCCGTCGTCGATCGAAGTCACCTTCCCATCCGACGCCCGGCGTTCGGTGGGGTCGTGAATCGAACCCTGGCCGGGTCGCAGCCCGACTGGAATCTCATCGGGCACCCGACGCCACCGGACGGGGCTCCGAACGTCCTGCTCGTGCTCATCGACGACGCGGGGTTCGGCAACCCGAGCACCTTCGGTGGCCCGATCCAGACCCCGAACTACACCCGCATGGCCGAGGGTGGCGTCCGCTACAACCGCTTCCACGTCACGGCCATCTGCTCGCCGACCCGGGCGGCGCTCCTGACCGGCCGCAACAACCACGCCGTCGGCTTCGGCTCCGTGGGCGAGTTCGCCGGCGGTTACCCGGGCTATTCCGCGACGCTGCCTCGCGATTGCGCACCGCTGCCGCGCATCCTGCGTGACAACGGCTACAGCACCGCCGCGTTCGGCAAGTGGCACCTGACACCCGACGGCCAGCAGGGTCCGGCCGGTCCATTCGACCGCTGGCCGACAGGATGGGGATTCGAGTACTTCTACGGCTTCCTGGGTGGCGAAGCCGGGCAATGGGACACGGTCATCGCCGAGAATCAGAAGATCATCGGCGTCGACCCCCGATACGGTGACCCGACCGACCCCTACTACCTTCCGGATGCGATGGCGGACAAGACGATCGAGTGGCTGCACGGGATCCGGGCGCAGGATGCCAAGAAGCCGTTCTTCGCCTACTTCTCGACCGGCTGCAGCCACGCCCCGCACCACGTGCCGCAGGCATGGGCGGCCAAGTACAAGGGCAAGTTCGACCAGGGCTGGGACAGGCTGCGCGAGGAGACCTTCGCTCGCCAGAAGGCGCTGGGCGTCGTACCGCCCGACGCGGAGCTGACGCCACGCAACGAGGCCTTCCCTGCCTGGGATGACGTCCCGGACGAGCTCAAGCCGTTCTACGCCCGCCAGATGGAGGTCTACGCCGGCTACTCCGAGAACGCCGACCACAACGTGGGCCGCGTCATCGACGCCATCGAGGAGCTGGGCGAGCTCGACAACACGCTGATCATCTGGATCTGGGGCGATAACGGCGCCAGCATGGAGGGGACCATCACCGGCTCCTTCAACGAGATGACGACGCTCAACGGCATCCCCCTGACCGACGAGATGCAGCACCAGCTGGCCGAGCGCTACGGCGGCATGGACGCCTGGGGAGCCGAGATCATGGCACCCCACTATGGAGCCGCGTGGGCGTGGGCCGGCAACACCCCCTTCCAATGGGGCAAGCAGGTCGGCTCGCACCTGGGCGGCACCCGCGATCCCCTGGTCATCCACTGGCCTGATCGGGTGACGTCCGGGAGCGGGCTCCGCTCGCAGTTCACCCACGTCATCGACGTCGCGCCGACCATCCTCGACATCGCCGGCATCCCGGCCCCGACGTCCGTCGACGGGATCGACCAGCAACCGCTGCACGGCATCGCGTTCACGGACAGCCTGACGACAGCGGACGCGCCGGAGCGGCGCACCCAGCAGTACTTCGAGTCCATCGGGAACCGGGCCATGTACAAGGACGGCTGGTGGCTGTCGATGCGCACGGCACGGATCCCGTGGGTGCTGACGCCGCAGGCGATCATGCCCTACGCGCCGGGCGTCTGGGACCCCGACGCCGATCCGACCGAGCTCTACTACCTGCCTGACGACTTCAGCCAGGCGCACGACCTGGCCGCCGATCATCCGGAAAAGGTGGCCGAGCTCAGGGAGCTGTTCTGGCAGGAGGCGGAGCGCTACCAGGTCCTGCCGCTGCTGGCCACGCTGTCATCGTTCTTCGGTCAGGTGCCGCCTCTGCCCGAGGTCGCCAAGCTCGAGTTCAGGGGCGACGTCCAGAACGTCCTCGCGGGCATGGTCCCGCGTATCTACAACCACTCCTACACGATCAGCGCGGACCTCGTTGTGCCCGAGGGCGGCGTCGAGGGGGTCATCGTGGCCGAGGCCGACCATCTCGGTGGGTTCTCGCTCTTCGTCGAGGACGGGAAGCTGACCCACAGCTATTCGATGATGGGCGTCTTCATCTTCCGCCAGCAGGCGACCGAGCCCCTTCCGACCGGCGAGGTCAGCGTGCGGATGGAGTTCGCCGCCGATGCGCCGAAGCCGGCCACCGGGGGCCAGGTCACGCTGTTCGTCAACGACAAGGCCGTCGGGGGCGGACGGATGGACCATACGGTGCCGATGCGGTTCTCGGGCTACGCGGGCATGGACATCGGCCGCGACAACGGCGGTGTCGTCGACCGGAGCTACGCCGCGAAGGCGCCATTCCCCTTCACCGGGACGATCAACAAGGTCGTCTTCGACATCAAGCCGCATCTCGACCACGAGGAAGCCGAGCTGCACGAAGAGGCGCAGCACGCCGCGGCAGCCCAGGCCCTGAGCTCCTGACGCCGAGACTCCGGAGGAGATGACAACCATGCCCAAGGAGACTGTCGACGTCCTGATGGGCGGCTACCTGTCGAGGGACGCCGCACACGAGGACGCTGACTCCGTCCAGGCCTGCGGCGCCCCATTGTTGGGGCTGGTCGTGGTCAGCAAGGGCCTGGACGGCGCCCTCGAGATCGAGCAACACGACCACATCGTCAAGGAGGGCGCGGTGGCGCTGGGTGGTGCGGGCTTCATCGTCGGCCTGTTCGCGCCACCACTGCTCGTCGCGACGGCCGTCGGGGCGGTGATCGGAGCCGGCGCCGGCAAGATCGCCCACGGGAAGGTCGAGAGCGCGCTCGAGGCCCAAGCCCAGGAGACCATCCCGATCGGCGGTGCCGGGTTGATCGTGGTCTACGACCACAAGCACGCGGCGACGATCGAAGCCGCGGTCAAGCGACCGATCACGAAGGTGATCGGGGAGGCCACCGACTCCCACATCAAGGCCGTGAAGGCGGCGCTTGCCGACGCGTCGACGAAGATGGCCTCCGGGAGCCCTTCGACGTAGGGCGTCGATCACCGGGTGCTCGGTCGGGCGTCGATGGCCCACCGACCGGCGCGCGGCGTTCGAGGGGTCAGGCCACCACTCGGTACAGCCGCCAGCGGTCGGGGACGCCCTTGAGCTCGCGCTCCCCGGCGTCCTCGAATGTGAGGCCGGAGCCGGCCGTCAGGTCCCTGACCGTGGAGCTGGCCAGGACCTCGGACGGCGCCGCCTGCGCGGCGACTCGGGCCCCGATGTTCACCGCCACGCCGCCGACCTTGCCGTTGATCGTCTCGACCTCGCCGGTGTGGCAGCCGGCCCGGATCTCGATCCCGAGCGGACGGACGGCGTCGCGGATCGCCAGCGCACAACGGACGGCCCGGGCCGGTCCGTCGAACGTCGCGAAGAAGCCGTCTCCCGCCGTGTCGACCTCGTTCCCCCGGTAGCGGGCGAGCATCGTCCGGACGACGCCGTGGTGACGTTCGGCGAGGTCGCGCCAGGCGCGGTCGCCCAGGGTCGCCGCTCGCTCGGTCGAGCCCACGATGTCGGTGAACATGACCGTCGCCAGGACCCGGTCGAACTCCGCCTCCTGGTCGCGGATCTCACGGGCCAGACCGTCGACCGCCTCGAACAGGGCCTCGTCCCTGGCGGTGGGATAGGACTCCGGCCCGGGGACCTCGACGAAGCGGGCTCCAGGGATCTGTGCGGCGACCCACGGCGCGGCACCCCCGTACGGGCGATCGCGGTCGCCCGTCTTCTGCAGCACCAGGGTCGGGACCTGGATCTGGGGCAGGAGCGTGCGGACGTCGGTCTGGCGCGTCGCCTGGCTGACGAGGGCTGCGGCCCCGGGGCTGGCGACGAGTCGGAACCACTTCGCCCAGGCCCGGACCTCAGCGTCGTCGGTCGGCCCGCCCATATCCAGCAGGTTCGAGCGAGCGTGCTCATCGGTCCCCCATGGAACCTCGTCGAACGGCACCGGCTGACCGAGCGGGGCGAGCCCCCACGGAAAGTCCGGGGTCGTCCAGGAATAGACCTCGGGGGCGAGCAGGGCGAGGCCGGCCGTTCGCCCCGGGTAGGAGGCGGCGAACAGAAGGCTGAGGGCGCAGCCCCAGCCGAACCCCAGATGGACCGCCCGCTCCGACCCGACGGCGTCGAGCACCGCGCGCAGGTCCTCCATCCCGCGCTCGAGCGACATCACGTCCGGTGACGCCGGTCGATCCGAGACCCCGAGCCCGCGACGGTCGAAGTGGATCACGCGGGCATGTCCACCGAGCGCGCGCAGGAAGGCGGCCCACGACGGCAGGTCCCAGTTCGCGTCGACGTTCGCCATCGTGTCATTCCACACGAGGTCGTATGGTCCCGAGCCGAAGACCTGGTAGGCGATGTGCAGGCCGTCCTCGGTCTTGACGTAGTGGGTCTCCGGAACGTCCACATCCTGCTCCCGGGTGGTTGCGCTCGGCCGAAGTTGAGCGGCAGTCTGACGCCCGGGAGGTCCGGCGACAAGCCGTCCCGTCCGGCGTCAGGCCGGCGGATGGCTCGTCGTGCGGCGGATCACCAGCGCCGGCTGGAGGACGACATCGGCGCGCTCCAGGACGAGCCCGTCCGCTTCGTCGTGCTCGACCCAGTCGAGCAGCATCTCCGCGGCGACGCGGCCCATCTCCACCCCGGACTGATCGATCGTCGTCAGCGGAGGGATGGTGAAAGCGGCGATGTCCAGGTTGTCGAACCCGACGATCGACACGCGGTCCGGGACCGGGATCCCGACCTCGAACGCCGCCTCGAGGAGCCCGATCGCGATCATGTCCGACGTCGCGAAGATGGCCGTCGGGTCGTCGGACCCGCCATACCCCCCGAACAGCTCGAGGCCGAGGCGGTAGCTCGGCGCCGGATCCGGCTGCGACGCCTGGAGCCGGCGGACGTGCTCGCCGAGCCCGTGATCGGCCATGAACCGCTCGTACAGCTCGGCCCGGAGTCGCTGGTCGTGGGTGCCCGGGTCCGAGACGCAGGCGATCCGGCGGTGACCGGCCTCCAGGAGGTGCTCGAGGGCCAGCTTCGTTCCCCGGACGCTGTCGCAGTAGACCCCGGGGAACCGCCGCGGCCCGACCCGGTCGCTGACCCCGATCACATGGCGGTGCTGCTCGGCCAGCGAGCCGAGGCTCTCGTCGCCCTCCATGTCGCCGATGACGATGATCCCGTCCGCGTGCGACCGCTCGAACATCGACCCATAGGCGATCGCGACGTCCGGCCGGTAGTCGACGTGGCCGAGGAACAGCCGATAGTCGCGCGATCGCGTTCCCGCGTTGATGCCGCGCAGGACCTGGATGTGGAAGGGATCGGAGATGTCCCGGGCGATGACGCCGATCAGCGAGCTCCGACTCCCGCGCAACCCGCGGGCGAGGAGGTTGGGTTTGTAGCCGAGCTCGGCGGCCACGGCCAGGACGCGGTCCCGCGTTTCGTCGCGGATGGGGACCCCGGACTCCCGGCCGTTGAGGATCCGCGAGACCGTGGTGATCGAGACGCCGGAGTCGCGCGCGACGTCGCGCAGGGTGATGGAGGAGGACGCCGATCTCATCGTGGCCCGCTGGCTAACCCCTTGACTCGAACCTCCCCCGGAGTATCCTTCCGGCCAGATGGCATCGTCAAGCGTTAACGTTAAGCCTCGGCTGGCAGGACCGCCTCGGCTGGCAGGACCGCCTCGACGTTGAGCGTCGGCCCAGCGCGGAACGTGGCATGGAGCGGGCCCTGGCACGCACGTGGCTCGCAGAAAGAGGACTGACGAGGTCGATGGAGGCCTTCCCGCGGTTCGACCTGGAGGGGCGGACGGCCCTGGTCACCGGAGCGGCTCGCGGCATCGGCCGGTCGATCGCGCTCGCCCTGGCCGACGCCGGCGCCGATGTCGCGCTCGGGCTGCGCGACGCATCCGGCGGCGAGAAGCTCGCCGCCGAGATCGTGGCGCTCGGCCGACGAACGCTGCGGCTCCAGATGGACGTGACCCGGCTCGCCGAGATCGATGCGGCCGTCGCCGAGGTCGTGTCACAGTGGGGACGGCTCGATATCCTGATCAATAACGCCGGGCTCGGCCCGGCCAACCCCGCCGAAGCCGTCACCGAGGTGGATTTCGACGTGACCTTCGATGTGAACGTCAAGGGCGCGTTCTTCGCGAGCCAGGCGGCCGGGCGGGCGATGATCGCCGCCGGGGGCGGCCGGATCGTCAGCCTGAGCTCACAGGCGGGGATCGTGGCCCTGCCGACGGAGTCGGTCTACTGCATGAGCAAGGCCGCCGTGTCCCACATGACCCGCTGCCTGGCCGTCGAATGGGGTCCTCACGGGATCGCCGTCAACGCGGTCGCGCCCACGTTCATCCGGACGCCCGGGACGGAGGCCGACCTGGCCGATCCGGTCTTCCGGGCCGACGTGGAGGAGCGGATCGCCGGTCTGCATCGGATCGGGGAGCCGATGGACGTGGCCGGTGCGGTCGTGTTCCTCGCCTCGCCGGCGGCATCGCTCATCACCGGTCACACGCTCATGGTCGACGGCGGGTGGACCGTCCGCTGACGGTCGGATCGTCGACACGGACCACCGGGACGGGGTCCCGGAGTCGTGGAGGAGACATGGGGAGACACGATCAGGTCAGACTCGACTGAGGGTCGAACACACAGGAGGAGGATGGATCGGTGAAGATCACCAGGAAGCGCCGCCCGGAGCGGCTCGCGATCCCGTTCGCGATCGTCGCGCTGCTCGTGGCTGCGTGCTCGTCCGGGACCAGCACCCCGGCCGCATCGAGCGCACCGACGGCCGCGCCCCCGGCCTCGGCCGCCGCCGGCGGGTCCAGCGCACCGGCGTCCGCGGCCGCCGGCACCAAGCACGTCGCGATCCTCAACAAGGACATGACCGACGACGAGATCAAGGCCGAGGTCGCCAAGGAGGGCACCCTCACCGTCGGCAACTGGACCTACGCGGCCACCGACGAGCTGGTCAAGCAGTTCGAGCAGTACGTCAAGACGACCTACGGCGCGGACATCAAGCTGAACTACGTCGGCACGCAGTCGCCGAGCGAGTACATCACCAAGCTGGCGGCGGCCAAGCAGGCCGGCAGCCCGGCTCCGTACGACGTGATCGCGGTCGAGGAGAACTACTGGTACGACGCCGACCAGGCCGGCCTGGTCGATTCGGCGTTCCCGTCGGACCTCATCCCGAACGCGAAGATGGTCATCGACGGGTTCAAGCACGACCCGGAGTCGATCGCGTTCCAGTCGACCGCCTACCCGGCGATCGTCTACAACAAGAAGAACGCGCCGTGGATCAAATCGCTCAAGGACCTGGCCGACCCCCGTCTCAAGGGCAAGGTCACGCTCCCGGCGCCCGGTGACATCACGGCCGGCGGATTCCTGCTCGGCCTCGCCGCCGAGCTCGGCAAGGACTACAAGGACCCCAACCAGATGAAGGAGGTCGTCGACTGGGCGGTCACCAACATCGGGCCCAACGTCGTCCAGTACACGACCGATCAGCCGACCCTCCAGAAGCTGTTCGAGTCCGGCGCGGTCGACGCGGTCGGGTTCTGGAACAGCCTCGCCCGGCTCGAGTACCTCGGCGGTCATCCGGACGCCGCGCTGCTCGTCCCGCCGACGATCTACCCGGCCAACGGCTACGAGTGGATCCCGAAGGGCGCCGAGCACCCGGTGCTGGCCCAGATCTTCATGAACTGGCGCCTCGCCAAGGATGTCCAGTTCCCGAACGCCTGGCCGATCGATCACGGCCCCTGGAGCGAGCTGAGCGAGGGCTTCCTCGGCCCGGACTACGTCGACCAGGTCCCGGATTGGTTCAAGGCGGACTACGCCACCTACTACCCGACCCTGGAGCAGATCCAGTCGTCGTTCAAGCAGATCGACTGGGCGGCCTACAACGCCAGCGCCAAGATCTTCCAGGACTACTACAAGCAGAAGATCGGACAGTAGCGGGGGACGACCCTGCTAGGACCCGCTTCCATCCATGACCGCTGAGATCGGCCAGTCGACCGCCCAAGGTCGACTGGCCGCAGCCCCGCGATCGCAGGCGCCGGACATCCGTCGGCGCGAGCGCATGGCGCGTCTGCGGACCGCCGCGTTCCTCGCCCCGGCGGCGCTCCTGGCGCTGCTGCTGCTGTACGCCCCGCTCGCGTTCATCGTGAACATGAGCTTCACCGTGACGAACTCGTTCCTGTCGCCGGGCGGGCCGGTGTACTCGCTCGAGAACTACGCGGCGATGGTCCAGCGCTACCTGCCCAACCTGTTCGTCACGATCCAGCTCGCCGCGCTGGCCATGCTCGTCGACCTGGTCCTCGGTTTCCCGTTCGCCTACATCCTGGTCCGCCGGATCCGCTACCGCGACCTCGTCCGCGCGCTGATGGTCTTCCCGATGTTCGGGGCGCTGTACGTCGCCTTCGGGATGAGCTTCATCCTGCTGCCGGGCGGACCCGCCGACCCGCTCATCCACGCGTTCGGCCTGCGCAACACGGACCTCCTGTTCAGCCTCCCGGCGGTCGTGTTCGCGATGTCGATCTTCACCTTCCCGTTCATGGTCATGAGCATCGGGACGGCCCTGAGCAACGTCGACCCGACGCTCGAGGAGGCGGCCGCCTGCCTCGGGGCGCGGCCCTGGCAGACGTTCTGGCGGGTCGTCCTGCCGCTGACCCGGGCGGGGGTCGTCGCGGGCTCGTTGATGGTCTTCGGCTGGAGCATCGGGGCGTTCGCCGAGCCGCTCCTGCTCGGGTCGCTCAACGAGCAGCGATCGCTCGCCCTGACGCTGTACAAGCGCGGGGTCGTCGAGAACGACTACGGCCTGTCCTCGATGATGGGCGTGGTCCTGCTCAGCCTGGCCTTCGTGGTGACGTATTTCTCGCTGCGCTACTCGCGCGGAGCGCTGGTCGAATGAGCGCCACGACGCCGCGCCGCCGTCCGCTCCTGTCGGGCCGGCGCCTGGCCACGATCGCCAGCCACACCTACATCTGGGTCTGCCTGGTCCTGTTCGTCCTGCCGTTCCTGGCGTTGCTGTCGCAGTCGCTCGGTCAGCGCGGCGGCGCCTCGGGGATCGGCAACTATGCGGCTGTCTTCGGGAGCTTCGGCGACAACCTGTTCTGGAGCTTCAAGATCACCGGGTTGACCCTGCTGGTCGACCTGGCCGCGTGTCTCCCGGCGGCCTACGCCCTGGTCCGCTACCCGGTCCCCGGCAAGCGCCTGCTGTTCTCCCTGCTGCAGCTGCCGCTGTACGTGCCGGGCGCGGTGATCGGCCTGTCGCTGCTGCTGACCTACACCTTCGTCTACAAGATCGAGTCGATGTGGGGCCTGGTCCTGGCCATGGCGGTCGGCTCCTTCCCGCTGATGATGACGCCGATCGTGGTCGCCATGAAGGACCTGCCGCTGATGTTCGAGGAGGCGTCCGAGTGCCTCGGCGCCACGAAGTGGCAGACCTACCGGCGGATCGTCTTCCCGCTGATCGGACCGGGCGTATCGGCCGGTCTGCTGCTGTGCTTCATCATCGTGTTCAACGAGTACCTGGTGACCCTGTTCGTCCACCCGCCGGCGCTCGAGACGGCGCCGCTGAAGGTGTTCAACCTGGTCCGCACCAACGGGCTCGCTCCGACCACCGCGGCGCTGGCCGTCACGATGCAGCTGATCTCGTTCCTGGCGGTCATCGTCTTCTTCCGGATCTTCGGGACGAGGCATTTCAAGGGCACCTACATCCTGTGACATGACGACCGTCACCCTGTCCGACGTCACCAAGCACTACGGCTCGACCGTGGCCGTGCAGGACTTCAGCCTGCAGGTCGCGGACGGGGAGTTCGTGACGCTCCTCGGCCCGTCCGGCTGCGGCAAGACGACGACGCTCCGGATGCTCGCCGGGCTGGTCGAGCCGACCGGCGGACGGATCTTGTTCGACGACCAGGAGGTGACCTGGCTCGCCCCCCGTGCCCGCAACATCGGCTTCGTGTTCCAGGCGCCCGCCCTCTTCCCACACATGTCGGTCGCCGACAACATCGGCTTCGGGCTGTCGGTCAAGGGGCGGGACAAGGCGTTCATCCGCCAGCGGGTCGACGAGATGCTCGACCTGGTCGAGCTGGAGGGCTACGGCAAGCGGCTGCCGGCCCAGCTGTCGGGCGGCCAGCAGCAGCGGGTGGCCCTGGCCCGGGTCCTGGCAACGGACCCGCGGGTCCTCCTGTTCGACGAGCCGCTGTCGGCGCTCGACAAGAACCTCCGGGATACGCTCAAGTACTCGATCCTCGATCTCCAGCGGAAGACCCGCAAGACCGCCATCTACGTCACCCACGACCAGTCGGAGGCGTTCGCGATCTCGGATCGGATCGTCGTGATGAACGCCGGACGGATCGAGCAGATCGGGACGCAGACCGACATCTACCTCCAGCCACGGACGCCGTTCGTCGCCGAGTTCATCGGCGCGAACAACGGCCTGACCGGGAGCGTCGTCGGCGTCGACGGCAGCGGCGACGATGCCGTCGTCCGGGTCGAGGCGGGAGGCCTCCAGCTCCGTCGCCGCGGTCGGACCGCATTGACGCCGGGCCAGGCGGTCCTCGCCTACATCCGGCCGGAGGACATCAGCGTGCTCGAGGACGGCGACGGCCGGGTCCACCTCAACACGATCGAAGGCACGATCGATCGCCTGATCTTCGAGGGGGCGTCGGCCCAGCTCCGGGTCGTGGTGGCCGGGGTGGAGATGCGCGCCGACATCAGCGGCGGCCAGCGGCTCGCCCTGGTCCAGCGCGAGGGCCGCGTCCGCCTGGGGTTCGACGACCTGACCCTGATCCCGTCCGAGGCCACGGCCGGGACCGCCGTCCTCGTCGACGACGCGCCCGACGGGACGAGCTCCGCGGGATGAAGGTCGGGTTGACGCTGCCCCAGGGGTGCGACCGGGAGTACCTGGGCCTCGAGGCGGGCCCCGCCTGGGCGCGGACGATCGAGGTCGCGCGTGAGGCCGAGCGCGTCGGGTTCGGGTCGCTCTGGGTGTACGACCACTTCCAGGTGGACCCGCCGCCCGAGCCGGCGTTGGTGTTCGAGCCGTTCGTCGAGCTGGCGGCCCTGGCGATGGCGACCGAGCGCGCCCATCTCGGCCACCTGGTGATGGCCGCCGCCTATCGCCCGGCGGCGCTGACCGCCAAGATGATCTCGACCCTCGACGTCGTCAGCGGCGGGCGGGCGATCCTCGGGATCGGGGCCGGCTGGAAGGAGGACGAGTGGCGGTCCTACGGCTACGGCTTCCCCGACGCCCCGGGACGCCTGGCGATCCTGTCCGACCATCTGGAGGTCATCACCCGGATGCTGTCCCCGGGAGCGGCCACCTACGAGGGGCGTCATGCGAGCGTCTACAACGCGATCCATGAGCCGAAGGGGATCCAGCCGCACATCCCGGTCGTGATCGGAGGCAACGGCCCGACCGTGACCTGGCGACTCGCCGCCCGCTTCGCCGACGAGCTGAACCTCGACGCCCTGATGCCCGAGGAGGTCGAGCGGGCGCTGCCGATCATCCGCGAGCGCTGCGTGGAAGCGGGCCGCGATCCCGCCACGCTGGCGGTGTCGGTCCACCTCTGGGGGCGCCCGGCGGCCGAGCCGGGCAGGGCGCTGCGCGACCGACTTCGCGAGTACGACGGCCTCGGCCTGAGCCGGGTCATCCTGCAGGGCTTCGCGGCGGTCACCGACCCCGGCCTCGTCGAGCGCCTCGCCGCCGACGCGGATGCCGTGGGCGGGCTGGAGCCGGCCCCAGCCTGAGCGTCGCTCGGCGATGCGCGTCAGTGCAGGCGGTACTGCCAGTCCCGCGGCACCCGACCGGCCGGTCCGGGCACGGGCTGGTCGAGCGGATGGTGGTCCGGCGGCGCCAGGTCCGGTCCTTCGCCGTATTGATTGCGGTCGTAGTCCCAGAACCAGTCCTCGTCGGGCTCGAAGCTCCGGACGATCGGGTGCCCCTCGTCGGCCGCGTGGTGGGACGCATGCTGCGACGGTGATGAGTCGCAGCACCCGACGTGCCCGCAGTGGGCGCATCGGCGCAGGTGGAACCACCATCCGTCGGTGGCCAGGCACTCGACGCAGCCGGTGCCGCTCGGTGGCGCCGCGGGATCGATCTCCGGGCCGGCCATGCGATCTCCTCGTTGCACAGGGAACGGGTCGATCGTACCGCGCCGGCGCGGCCGACCGCGTCGCTCCATGCGACCATGCTCCCGATGACTGGCCGACCGACCGCGCCGACCGGACGATGACGACCGATCCGACGGTCGAGGTCGTCGACCGCCCCGACCGCGAGCGAATTCGTCCTCACCGTGGACGGCGCTCCGGCGGGCTTCGCGACCTACCGTCTGCGCGGCGACGTCGTGACCTTCATCCACACCGAGATCGCCCCCGAGTTCGAGGGACGCGGCCTGGGCTCCCGGCTCGCCGTCGCTGCGCTCGACGACGTGCGTCGCCGCGGACTCAGGGTGGTCGCGAGGTGTCCCTTCATCGCCCGGTTCATCGCGGGCCACGTCGAGTACCAGGATCTGCTCGCTGCGGCTCCCGCGCAGCCCGCGGATCGGACCGATCCCAAGGATCCTGGCGGATCCCCGTAAGGACCCGGCCCCGCCCCGGATCATAGGGATCACGCCGCGGGCTGCCCGCCGGCGCACGAGATCTTGGATCCCAGCGACTCCGGCTGTCGGGGCGAGCACTCCGCGAGTCGTGGTGGTCCGATGCGGAGCGGGTGGCAGGGGTCGGCTGACGTATCCCGATGGTCACCCGTCGGAGCAGGACTGCGCGTCGACGCACCGGCCTCCGGCGGCGGTTGCGCCGACGCACATAGGCCGCCGGGTGACGAAGGGTCGGGTTCCAGCGCACCCGCGGGCGGCTATGAATCACCTGCATTCATCACCCCGGTTCTCCGGGGACCAACCTCGGGTGTCGGTATCGGCACCTGAGCCTATCGAGCAGAACATGAAGACGATGGACCGCCGGCGGGGGACCGTCCGGGCGATCGGCTCGACGTTGCTCGTCACCGCGATCCTGGGCGCGTACGCGTTCCCCCTGGCCATGCCCACGCTCGCGCAGACGGCAGTAGCCCAGGCGGGTCCCGGGCCCGATGCGCTCGACGTGGACCCCGAAACCGCGAGCGGTCCGATCGGGACGACGTTCACCCTCACCGCGACGATCTACGAGGACGGCGAGATCGACGCCGGACCGGGCACCGACACGCACGTTCGGTTCTACTTCGTGCCCGCCAGTCCGAACGATCCCCACTCCGGCCTCGGATCCGACCTCTCGTGCGACACGGGCTCGGACGGGATCTGCCAGGTCAGCTACCAGGCGGAGCGGGCCGGGACCGACTACATCTGCGGCGTCGCCAACGACGCCTGGTGGCAGTGCTTCGAACCGGTCGGCGCCCCCGAGCGTGATGACCTCGCCGACCTCGTCAAGCGGACCGTGACCCGCGAACCCGACCCGACCCCGACCCCGAGGCCGGACCCGACTCCGACGCCGACGCCCGACCCGACTCCGACGCCGACCCCGGCGCCGACCCCGACGCCGGACCCGACCGCGACGCCGACGCCCGACCCGACGCCGACGCCGACGCCCGACGCCCGACCCGACCCCGACGCCGACCCCGACCACCGCCCCGACACCGACCGCGACCGCGACCGCGACACCGACCCCCACGCCGACCGCGACACCGACCCCCACGCCGACGGCCACACCGACCCCGACCCCGACCGCGTCGCCCACGCCGACGGCCACACCCACCCCGACCCCCACCCCGTCACCGACCCCCACAACCGCCCCTACGCCCAAGCCGACCCCGACGCCGACGGCCACACCCACCCCGACCCCGACCCCGACCGCGTCGCCGACGCCCAGTCCGTCGCCGACGCAACGGCCGCCGGCGGCGACGCCGTCACCGCTTGCACCACCGACGCCGTCACCGACGGCGACCCCGGAACCCAGCGCGACCGCGGCTCCGACGCCGGAAGCGAGCCCCGAGCCGACCGCGAGCCCCGTCCCGACCCCCGAGCCGACCGCGAGCCCCGAGCCGACCGCGACGCCCACGCCCCCGATCGGCATCGGCTCGACCGGCGGTGCCCCGACCGCCGGGCCGGGTCCTGCGCCGGGTCCGATCGTCGCCGTGAAGGACCCCCCGGTCGATCCGAGCGAGACCGTCCGGAAGGTCGCCACCGTGGTCGCCGACTCCGTCGTCACCGGGGTCAGGACGGTCGTCAAGCCGAGCGTGGCGGCAGCCGTCGCCTCGACGTTCAGCTTCCCCCTCGCGCTGATGGTCTTCGTGTTCGTCTTCCTCATCGCCCAGCCGCGCGTCGACCGGCTCGATCCGAAGCTGCGAGACCGGTCGGACGCGGCCGCCGACGCGATCCTCGGCTTCCAGGAAGAGGACCAGCTGTGACCGCCGAGGTGACGATCCCGACCCAGACCGCGCTCGTCCCCGCGAGCGGTGCCACGGTGGCCGACTCCGTCGCGCAGGTGCCGGTCGTCGGCCAGGCCTCGCGGGCGGACTTCACCTCGCTCAGCGACCGGATGAGCTATCTGCTCGTCCTCCGGCTGGCGATGGGGGCGATCGTGGCGATCTGGGCCATCCTCCGGCCCGAGGCGCTCGTGGTCCCGCTCCAGTCGCTCGCCGCCCTGACGGTCGTCTACCTGCTGATCTCGGTCGCGGGGGAGTGGGCGAGGCGCCGGAGCGTCCGGTTCGAGTACTGGATCATCACGGCGCTGCTGTTGCTCGACGGGCTCTACCTCGCCTGCGCGATGTACGCGACGGGCGGCACCCAGAGTCCGATCCGGTTCGTGGTCTACCTCCATCTCGTGGCCGTCTCGCTGCTGGCGTCGTATCGGACCGGACTCAAGATCGCGCTGTGGCACTCGCTGCTGCTGCTGGTCGTGGTCTACGCGCAGGCAGCCAGGCTGCTGGCGCCGGTCGACGTCACCCCTGGCGCGATCGAGTTCGACCGGATGCCGGTCCTCAACGTCACCTCGTTCTGGCTGTTCGCGATCGCGACCTCGATCTTCTCGGCCCTCAACGAGCGCGAGCTCCGCCAGCGACGGGCGGACCTCCAGGCCCTGGTCGATGTCGGTGCGCGACTGGACTTGGCGGCGGACGCGATCCAGCAGGCGGGCATCGTCCTCGAGTCCCTCATCGAGCGGTTCGGCTTCGAGCGCGGCCTGCTCCTCGGTGAGTCGGACGGCCGGGTCGTCGTTCTCGCCACCCACGGGACGCCCGAGGCGCCGACGACCTCGACGGATCCGGACTGGATCGTCCGACGCGCCTGGGAGCGCCGGCAGATCCTTCCGGTCAGGCAGCTCGACCCGGCCCGGGACCCGCAGATGGCGCGGCTCATGCCCGATGCCCGGAACGTGCTCGTCGCGCCGATGTTCGCGGACGGTCGGGCGATCGGCGCGATCGTGGTGGAGCACCGTGCTCGCCGGCGGCCCGGTGTCGAGCGTCGGACCGCGGCGATGCTCGGTCAGTTCGCGTCCGTGGCCGCCCTCAACCTGCGGAACGCCGTCCTGCTCCAGCACGTCCAGGACCTGGCCGAGCGCGACTCGCTGACCGGGGCCGCCAACCGGCGGATGTTCCAGCTGGCCCTCGAGCGGATCCTCCACGGGCACGAGGTCCGGCCGCGGCCAGAGCGCGTCACCGCGGTGCTGTTCCTCGACCTGGACGACTTCAAGGTCGTCAACGACACCCTGGGTCACGCCGCCGGCGATGCCCTCCTGATCGCCGTCACCGAGCGGATCTCCAACCTCGTCCGCGACGGCGACCTCGTCGCTCGTCTCGGCGGCGACGAGTTCGCCGTCCTCATCGACGATGACGCGACCCTGGCGCGCGCCCGCAAGATGGCGGCCCGGTTGGTGTTCGAGCTCCGCGCGCCGTACGTCCTGGGCGACAAGCACGTGGTCGTGACGGCCTCCGTCGGGATCGCCAGCGCGCGCGACGCCATCGGCGGGGCGATCGACCTCGTCCGCAACGCCGACGTCGCGATGTACATGGCGAAGGCCAACGGCAAGGCCGGCTTCGCGATCTTCGATCCCGGGATGCACGAGGCGATGAGGGAGCGCCACGAGCTGAGCGTCGAGCTCCAGCGCGCGGTCGACCTCGACCAGCTGTCGCTGCTGTACCAGCCGATCGTCGACATCGCCACGGGTCGCCTGGCCGGTGTCGAGGCGCTCGTGCGCTGGTCGCACCCGAAGTTCGGCCTGGTGATGCCGGACCGGTTCATCGAGCTGGCCGAGGAGACGGGGGCGATCCTGCCGATCGGTCGATGGATCCTGCGCCAGGCATGCGGCGAGGCTGCGCAGTGGCTGGAGCGCGGTGCCGTCCCGGAGGGATCGTTCATCAGCGTCAACGTGTCGGCCCGGGAGATCCAGCAGCTCGGGTTCGTCGACGGGATCAAGGCCGTCCTCGGGGAGTCGGGTCTCGACCCGAACCGGCTCATCCTCGAGATCACCGAGACGGCCCTGCTCAAGGCGACGCCGGCCACCGTGGCCACGCTCCACGCCGTCCGTGCGCTCGGGGTCCGGATCGTCATCGACGACTTCGGGACCGGCTACTTCTCGCTCAGCCACCTCCGCCAGTTCCCGGTCGACGTTCTGAAGATCGCGACGGAGTTCGTCCAGGACATCGACGAGTCGTCGAAGTCGTCGGCCCTGGCCGGCGCGATCGTGGCGATGGGTCGTTCACTCGGGATCGAAACGATCGCCGAAGGCATCGAGACCCGCGAGCAGGCCGCCCGCATGGAGCGGCTCGGCTGTGCCTTCGGTCAGGGCTACGTCTTCGCCCACCCGATGGTGGCCGAGGACCTGCTCGCCGGCTTCGGGACGGCGTCCCGGCCGGACGCGGCTGCCGCCACCGCGGCGGCTCCCACCACATCAGGCCGGCGCGAGGCGAGCCGCCGTGCGGCACCCGCCTCGCGCCGACCGGCCAGCCCGTCCGAGCCGGCAGCGGCCGCGACCCGCGCACCGCGCCGGTCACCGGCGCTTCGTTCGACCGCCTCCTAGCCTCGACGTCCCTCGTCGTCCCGGGTCGGCCCCGCATCGGCGGACGGGTGCTCAGCGCCGCGGATCGACGTGGAACTTGGGACCGGATCCGGCTCCGGCCGGTCGGTCGCCGGCGAGGACGCTCGCCACCTCGTCCAGGGCAACCGTCGCGGCGACGAGCGGACGTGGATCGACCGCCCCCGACGCATAGCGCGCGATCGTCTCGGGCAGGCCCGGGGAGCCGCTCAGGATCCCGACCGCGGTGACATCCTTGAGCGCCAGCGTCCGCGTGTCGATCGTGCTCGGGGTCCCCGACAGGCCGATGTAGACCAGCCGTCCGCCCGGCTCGACGAGATCGAGGGCCAGTGCCGGGAGGATCGGGTCGTTGGACGCGTCGATCACGGCATCGAACGCGAGTCGCGGGAGATCGTCGGCCGACCAGACCCCGTCGAGACCGAGCCCCCGGGCGAACGCCAGGGATCGGGCCGACCGGCCCATCACATGGACCTCGGCGCCGTCGGCAGCCGCGAACGAGGCCGCCAGGAGCCCGATCGCGCCCGCCCCCAGGACGAGGACCCGCCGTCCGGGCGCCGGCTCGGCGGCCAGCGCCGCGCGGAGGGCGTTCGCTCCGGGCTCGACCAGTGCCCCGGTCACCACGTCGAAGCCCTCGGGCAACGGATGGAGCGCACGTGACGGCATCGCCAGCTGTTCCGCCAGCGCCCCCGGCCGTCCGCCGCGGATCCCGACCTCCGCCCGGTCCTCGCAGAGGTGCCCACGACCGCTCATGCAGCGCGCGCAACGGTGACAGGGGAGCATCGTGTCGCCGGTCGTCCGCCGACCGAGCCACGCCGCGTCCACCCCGTCCCCGACCGCGGCGACCGTCCCGCACCACTCGTGCCCGATCCGCATCGGGTACGCCGCGTGGCCCTGGTGCAGGTAGGCCATCTCGCCGGTGAAGAACTCGGTATCGGTGCCGCACAGGCCGACCCGTTCGACGTCGATCACGACCTCGCCCGGTCCGGCGACGGGTGGCTCGACCTCCTGGACCTCGGCACGCCGCGGACCGGTCAACACGAATGCGCGCACGATGCCCTCGCCAGGGATGCCGACATCGACGATGCCGGAAGCGGGATGATGTCGGGAGGATAGACGCTCCGACTGGCGAGGGATGAGCACGATGGCGGAACGACGGCGCAGCGCGGGCTGGTACGCGGGCACGGATCGCAACGCCTACATCCATCGCGCCTGGATGCGGCGCGGTCTGCCGGCCCACGCCTTCGACGGCCGGCCGCACATCGCGATCGCCAACACGGCGTCGGACCTCGCTCCGTGCAACACCCATCTCGACGAGGTCGCCGACCACGTCAAGCGGGGCGTTTGGGAGGCCGGCGGCGTCCCCCTCGACCTGCCGGTCATGTCGCTCGGCGAGACGCTCGTCCGCCCCACGGCGATGCTCTGGCGGAACCTCGCCGCGATGGCCGCCGAGGAGCTCATGCGGGCCAATCCGATCGACGGCGTCGTCCTGCTCGGCGGCTGCGACAAGACCATCCCCGCGCTGCTGATGGCCGCCGCCTCGGTCGACCTCCCGGCCGTCGTCGTGCCCGGCGGTCCGATGCTCACCGGGACGTTCCAGGGCCGCCCGCTCGGCTGCGGGACCGATGTCTGGCGGCTCAGCGAGGAGGTCCGCGCCGGAACCCTGTCCGAGCAGGAGTTCCTGACCTCGGAGTCGTCGATGATCCGGAGTCGCGGCCACTGCAACACGATGGGCACCGCGTCGACCATGGGCTGCGTCGCCGAGGCGCTCGGCATGACGATCCCGGGCACGGCCGGCACGCCCGCTCCCGACAGCCGGCTGCTGGAGCGGGCGCACGATGCGGGACGCCTCGCCATCGAGCTGGTCGAGGCGGACCGTCGCCCGAGCACCGTCCTGAGCCGGGGCTCGTTCCTCAACGCGATCGTCGCTGTCGCCGCGATCGGCGGTTCGACCAACGCCGTCGTCCACCTCCTGGCGATCGCCGGCCGCCTCGGCATCGAGCTCAGCCTCGAGGACTTCGATGCGGTCGGGAGCCGGGTGCCGCTGCTGGTCGACCTCCAGCCGGCCGGGCGGCACCTGATGGAGGACCTGTTCCGCGCCGGCGGCCTGCTGGCGGTCCTGCGCGAGGTCGAGGATCTGCTCGATCCCGCGGCGCTGACCGTCACGGGCCGGCCGCTGGTCGATCATCTCGGCGACGCCCGGATCTGGGACGCGACGGTCATCCATCCCCGGACGGCGCCGCTCCAGGACGCCGCCGGGATCGCGGTGCTGCGCGGCAACCTGGCCCCGAACGGGGCGGTCATCAAGCCGTCGGCGGCCTCGGCGAACCTGCTCCGGCACCGGGGTCGGGCCGTCGTGTTCGACAGCATCGAGGACTACCACGCCCGGATCGACGACCCGGACCTGGACGTCGATGCCGACAGCGTGCTCGTCCTGCGCGGCTGCGGTCCGCGCGGCTATCCCGGGATGCCCGAGGTCGCCAACGTCCCGCTTCCCGCGAAGCTCCTGGCGCAGGGCGTCCGCGACATGGTCCGCATCTGCGACGGGCGGATGAGCGGGACGGCCTATGGGACGGTCGTCCTCCACGTCGCCCCCGAGGCCGCCTCCGGCGGGCCGCTCGGCCTGATCGCCACCGGCGACACGATCGTCCTCGACGTCGCGGCCAGGCGGCTCGATGTCGAGCTGTCCGACGCCGAGCTCGAGGCCCGCCGGCCATCGGCCGCGCTGAGCGCCGCGTTCGCCGCACCGACGCGCGGCTGGGAGCGCCTCTACGTCGACCATGTCCAGGGCGCCGAGGTGGGCGCGGACCTCGACTTCCTGGTCGGTTCCAGCGGCTCGGCGGTCGCCCGCGACTCGCACTGATCGTTCTCATGACGCTCTCAGGCTGGTCGTGCGAACATCGCCGTGGAGAGAGATCGCGCGAGGAACAGCCGCGCCCCGACGTGCCACTGACCTGACCCGCCCGAGCCCACGGGCCACCGGAGAACATCCCGTGACCGAACCCCGTGAGCTCAAGCCGGTCGCCGGCATCCCCGCCGCGCCGACCGCGCTGGACGGCAGGACCACCAGCGAAGCCGTCCTGTTCGAGATCCGCCGTGTGATCGTCGGCCAGGACGCGATGCTCGAACGCGTCCTCGTCGCCCTGCTGGCGGGCGGCCACCTCCTTCTCGAGGGCGTCCCCGGCCTGGCCAAGACGCTGACGGTCAAGACCCTGGCCGACGTGCTCGACGCGTCGTTCCGCCGGATCCAGTTCACCCCGGACCTCGTCCCGGCGGACCTGATCGGGACCCGGATCTACCGGCCGGACCAGGGCACGTTCGACACCGAGCTCGGGCCGGTGTTCTGCAATTTCCTCCTCGCCGACGAGATCAACCGCGCTCCGGCCAAGGTCCAGTCCGCGCTGCTCGAGGTCATGCAGGAGCGCCAGGTCACGATCGGCCAGCAGAGCTACCCGGTCCCGAAGCCCTTCCTCGTGATGGCCACCCAGAACCCGATCGAGTCCGAGGGCACCTACCCGCTGCCCGAGGCGCAGGTCGACCGGTTCATGATGAAGGTCGTCGTCGGCTATCCGACCGCCGGTGAAGAGGCCGTCGTGGTCGAGCGCTCGCTGCGAGCGGCGCCCGTTGTGACGCCGATCCTGACCGCCGATGTCCTGGCCGAGCTCCAGGCGCTCACCGCCGACGTGTACGTCGACCGGGCGATCGTCGACTACGCCGTCGCGCTGACCGCCGCGACCCGGTTCCCCGAGCAGGTCGGGATGCCCAAGGTCAAGCCGTTCATCGCGTTCGGCGCGAGCCCGCGCGGTTCGATCAATCTCATCCACGCCGCCCGTGCCCTGGCGCTCGTCCGTGGTCGACGGTATGTCGTCCCGTCGGACGTCCAGGAGCTGGCCAAGGACGTCCTGCGCCACCGGATCGTGCCGAGCTTCACGGCCATGGCCGAGGAGGTCACGCCGGACATGATCCTCGACCGGCTCATCCCCGCGGTCCCCGCCCCGACCCTTACGACGGCAGAGCCGACGACGGTCGAGCGGTCGGCATGACCCTGGCGTCCCTCGCCCGGCCGCGCTCGAAGGCGCAGCCGGGTCCCGGCCCCACGCCCGAGGCGCTGCTCCGCTCGCTCGACGTGACGGTCGGCCGGCGGATCCGCGGCCTCGTGCCCGGGGAGTATCGGGCCCACGACCTGGGCGGCGGCACCGAGCTCGCCCAGGTCCGCCCCTATCAACCGGGCGACGACGTCCGCCAGATCGACTGGAACGTCACCGCCCGCACGAGCACCCCGCACGTCCGGGTCCATGTCCCCGAGCGCGCCCTGACGACCTGGCTGGTCCTCGACGTCTCCCCGTCGATGACGTTCGGGACCGCGGATCGCCGCAAGGCCGATGTCGCCGAAGGGGTCGGGCTGGCGTTCGGCCATGTCGCGACCCAGCGGGGCAACCGCCTCGGGATCGTCACCTTCGGCGGCCGACGCGACCGGCGGATCTCGCCGTCCGGCGGCCGGAAGGGCCTCCTTGCCACGCTCGTCGCCGCCCGCAACGACGGGGAGGACGCGGCGGTCGACCGGGCCGCACCGACGTCGGTCGGGTCGGTCTCGCCGGCCGACGCGATCCGCTTCGTGAACGCGGCCGCCCCGCGCGGCGGGATGGTCGTGGTCGTATCCGACTTCCGCGGAGAGCGCGACTGGCGCCAGCCGCTGGCCGGCCTGGTGGCTCGCCATCACGTCCTGGCCGTCGAGATCCGCGACCCGCGCGAGGACGCCCTGCCGGACGTCGGCGAGCTGACCCTCATCGACGCCGAGACCGGCCGCGAGGTCCGGGTCGACACGTCGTCCCGGGCCCTCCGCGAGCGGTTCGCCGGCGCCGCCGCCGACGAACGCTCATCCCTTGCCCGCGACTTCCGACGGCTGACCGTCGGCCACGTCGTCCTGTCCACTTCCGGCAGCTGGCTGCGGTCCCTGGCCGATCAGCTGCGCACCCTGGGGATCGCTTCATGACCTTCGCCGAACCGTTCCTATTGCTCGGGCTCCTGCTCATCCCGGTGGCGATCGCCGGGTATCTCCTCGTCCAGCGCCGGCGCGATCGCTACGCCGTCCGGTTCACGAACGTGGACCTGCTGGCGAACCTCGTTCCGCGTACGGCGCGCTGGCGGCGGCACGTCCCGCCGGTGTTCTACCTCGGTGCGATCGCCTTCCTGGTCTTCGCCCTCGCCCGTCCGTCGATGGTCGTGGCGGTCCCGCGCGAGGAGGCCACGGTCATCCTGACGATGGACGTCTCGGGTTCGATGGAGGCGACCGATGTCGATCCGACGCGGCTCGCCGCCGCCCAGAAGGCGGCCGACGACTTCGTCGACCAGCTCCCGGCCAAGTTCAAGGTCGGCGTCGTCGCGTTCTCGACCAGCGCCCGGGTCGTGGCGGCCCCGACCACCGATCGGGCGGCGGTCCACAGCGCGATCGACGGCCTGAAGGCCGGCGGGGGCACCGCCCTCGGCGATGCCATCGCGCTGTCCCTCGAGACGGCGGGCATCGGCTCGACCGTGTCGGGCGCCGGGAGCGTCGGCTCGCTGCCGGTGCCGCAGGCCTCCGGGGCCCCGTCGCCGGCGGCCGGCGGCACCGCTCCGGACGGCCAGCCACTCGTGGCCACGGTCCTCCTGTCGGACGGCAAGAACTCGACGGGAGACATCGAGCCCGATGCCGCAGCCCAGCAGGCCGCTGCGGCCGGGGTGCCGATCTACACCATCTCGCTCGGGACGGCCGACGGTCAGGTCACGGTGCCGGACCAGAATGGCCAGATGCACACGCTCCAGGTCCCGCCCGACGCGCAGACGCTGACCAGCATCGCGCAGACGACGGGGGGCAAGGCGTTCCAGGCACCGACCTCGCAGGACCTGGCGCAGATCTACGAGAACCTCGGCTCGAAGGTCGGCTCCACGCAGCAGGAGCAGGAGGTCACCCAATGGTTCGCCGCTGCGGGCCTGCTGTTCGTGCTCGCCGGGGCCGGGTTGGCGGCGCTCTGGTTCAATCGGTTTCCGTAAGCCGAGCGGCCCGGGCCGCTTCGCCGTCCTCGTCGCCGTCGGATCGCTCGCCCTCGCGGGCTGCACCGACGGCGACGGCGTTTCCGGGCCTCCGGGGCGGATCCCTCCTGGTCGACGACCGCGCCGGCCGTGCGACCGCCGCGGTCTCAGCGTCCTGACAGGGATCGGTAACCGGACCGACAGGCGGGTCGGTCGACACTCGCGTCATTCACAGACATGCCGACGCCGGCACGTCGGGTGGGAGCCATCGATGCCCATCCACGGAGACGCGAGCCATGACCTGACCGACCCCGAACTGACGTCCGTCCACCGTCAACGAATGAAGGGAACCATGATGTTCGAGAACGATCCATCGGAGACCGCCCCGGATCCGACCCCGCCACCGAACCGCCTCTCGGCCTCGCGCCGAGCCGTGGCGTCGATGCTCCTCGCGATCGGCCTGCTGACCGTCGGCGGCGTCGCCGTCGTCAGTGCGGCGAGTCCGGCGCCGACCACCGGACCGAGCACGACCGCTCCGGCCGGCGGCGGCACCTCACCGCACGGGGCGAACTGCCCGAACATGTGATCCGGTCGACCCGGATCCGCAGCTAGCCGACGCCACGTCGGGACGGCGACGCCCGACCGGTGTCGCCGTCCCGCCACATCGCTCAGAAATGTAAGCGCCCCATCCGGGTGGACGGGGCGCTTCGGTCGCGTGCGCGACGGGGAGCCGTCAGGCGGCCTTCACCCGGCTGGCTCGCGGACCCTTCGGGCTCTGCTCGATGTCGAAGTCGACCCGCTCCCCGCCGACGAGGCGGTCGAAGTCGAGCGACGAATCGAGGGCGCCGCGATGGAAGAAGTAGTCCTTCTCATCGTCGGCCGTGATGAAGCCAAAGCCGCGATCGGCGATGACCTTCTTGATGGTTCCGGTGGCCACGTTGACCCTCCGTCTCTTCCCGAACGTGAACAGCAAACGCACGGTCCGTTCGAGAAGGGGATCGACCACGCGGAGCGCCGCCCCCGACGGGGGACGTACGTCGAGGATATCACGCTCGGCGAGTGGTTCCCGGAGGCACCACTATCGGATCCGATCCGTTGCGACCCCGAGTAGCCCAGCCGTACTATCGCGACCCCGACTGAGGATAGCCCGAATGTACCAGGACAGCCTCTCCGCAGCGCCCGGATCGGACCCGGAGGACTCGTCGGTCGAGTCGTCCGAGCCCGTTTCCGACGCCGCCCTTGCGCCCGACTCGACCGACGAGCCGATGGATGCGCCGATGACGGCGCACTCCTTCCGCGACGAGCTCGCCCGAGCCATGCAGGCTGCGGCCGAGCGCGAGCGCCAGCGGATCGAGGCGTCCGTCGACGACGACGCGACCACGCACGTCCAGAAGGTCCGGACCCGGGCCGCGGCCGAAGCCGGCGAGCTCAAGCGGATGGCCGAGGACGACGTGACCAGGATCCGCGACTGGTCGAAGACCGAAGTCGAGCGCATCCGGTCGGAGGCGGACGAGCAGGTCGGCGAGCGCCGCGACCGGCTCGAGCTGCACCTCGGCCAGCACGCCGCGATCATCGATGGAGAGATCGATCGGGTCTCCGAGGCGGTCGAGGGCTATCGCCACGAGCTCGATGTCTTCTTCGCCAACCTGACCGCCGAGCGCGACCCGAGCGAGATCGCCCGGATGGCCGACACGGTGCCCACCCCACCCGACTTCGAGGTCATCCGGGCGATCGCCCGGGCCGATGCGGTCGGTCGCCTGTCGCGGCTCGAAGATGCGGAAGCCGAAGCCGCCGCGGAGGCCGAGGCCGCTGGCATCCGGCGAGCCGCGCCGATGCCACAGCCGGACCCGTCGCGGACGCGATGTCCGACGCCGAGCCGATGGCCGACGCCGAGCCCATGGCGGAAGCCAGCGCCGATCTCGTGGCGCCGCTCGACGCCGCCGATGATGAGCCCGAGCTCGTCGGCGTGATGGATCCGGTCTTCGCGGCCACCGATGATGAGGGATCGGCCGGTCCCGTCGCGACCTCAGACGCCACGGTCGACGCGCCGAGCACCGACGCGGTCGCCGAGGCGCCCGAGGCCGCGGAAGCGCCGGCTGCCGAGGGCGTCGAAGCTCCCGTCGCGGCCGGCGAGGTCGAGGCAGTCGCCCCGGCCGACGCTCCGGCCGACGAGGCCGTCGCTCCGGTCGCCCAGACCGAGGATGGCGCGGCCGAGCCGGCAGGCCGAGCCCGTCGTCGCCGCGGTCGGTGCCGCCGCCGGCGCGACCGAGAGCACGGCCTCCCGCTTCCTGCGGACCCTGACGAGCTGGGGCTCGTCCTCGGAGCACGAGACCGACGTCCCGAAGTAAGTCGTCCGTCAGTCCGCGATCGTCGTGACCGGCCCGCGCGGGGCGTAGCCCTCGAGCACGGACCCGACGATCCGATCGGCGAAGGCCTCGTCGAGCCGCCCACCGAAGACGAGCCGGAAGTAGACCGGGCCGACCAGGAGCTCCGTCGCGACCGACGCGTCCGCGTCGGGGCGCAGGTCGCCCCGGGCGACGCCCCGTTCGATGACCAGCGCGACCTGGGCGCGTCGCGCGCCGACGACCATCTCGCGGAACGGGTCCCCGATGGACGGATTGCCGGCGATCTGTGATAGCAGGGCCCGGATCACGGGGCCGAACGGCGTCTCGGTGATCGAGCGCACCGAGTTCATCACGACCGCCTTCAGTTCGCCGCGCGTGTCGCCCGAGGCGGCGACCTCGATGTGCGGCCCCGCGAGCTCGAACAGCAGCTCCAGCGCGAGCGCCTCCTTCGACGGCCAGCGCCGGTAGATCGTCGCCTTGCCGACGCCGGCCCGGGCGGCGACTCGCTCGAGGCGCAGCTTGGTGAACCCGTCCTGGATCAGCAGCTCACGGGTGGCGTCGAGGATCGCCCGGTGGACGCGGTCGCTGCGTGGCCGGCCGCGCAGCGGGGGGAGCGGACCGATGCCGGGCTCGACCGCTGCATCGACCACGGTCTCGTCGCCGGGTCCGGTCGGTCGCGATCGGGATACGAGGGTGTCCATCAACCGTAACTGTACACGATGGGTGATATCTGATACGCTACGTCTCGTATCATTCTCACCGGAGGTTTCCGATGTCCGATCGGACCCGACTCATCGACCTGATCGAGAGCGCTGAGCGCTCACAACCCGTCTGCCCGCAGTGCGGCCTGCCGGTCGTCGCGACCGAGCGCGGTGGCGCGCTGTGGCTCGAATGCCCGACCCTGGCGGAGCCGCGGCCCTTCCTGCGTCAGCTGATGAAGCTCGACTTCGAGGTCGCACACACCCGTCGTCTGCTGCTCTCCGCCTCGGAGGCACGCGCCGCCTAGGCGACGGCAGCGGGGCGCTTCAGGCGGGGCGGAGGCCGACGTCCGGCCGGACCCGATCCTCGTCATGGGCCGCGAACGAGTCGCGCCGGACCCAGCCGAACCAGCTCGCATAGAGCACCGCGGGGACCTGCGCGATCCGGGTGTTGTAGCGATAGACCTGGTCGTTGTAGAGCTCGCGCCGGTCGGCGATGATCCCCTCGAGGCGTTCGATCTGGGCCTGGAGTGACAGCACGTTGGCCTCCGAGCGCAGTGTCGGATAGTTCTCCACGACCGCGAAGAGCGACCGGATCGCCCGGCTCGTCTCGCTCGACAGCTCGCCCTGCTCGGGGATCGGCCGGTCGGGGTCGTAGGCATCGCGCAGTCGTGTGACGTCCTCGAGGACCGTCTGCTCGAAGGCCATGACGTCACGGACGGCCGCGACGAGGTTGGGCAGCGTGTCGTGGCGCTGCTTGAGCGCGACGTCGATGTTCGCCCAGGCCTTGTCGACGCGCTGGATGAGCGCGATCACGTCGTTGTAGGTCGCGAAGCCGATGAACCCGACGATCGCGATCAGGAGGACCACGGCGAACGCGGCGGCGGCGAGCATCGGCATCAGAGGATGATCCCTCGACTGAGTGAGGTGGCCAGCACGACCGCGGATGCGATCGCCAGGATGGCACCGAGCAACCCGACGTAGAAGCGATCCTCCTCGCGGGCGACCACGACACCGGGTGCGCCGAGCGACACGAGCAGATTCGAACCGGATCCAGCCGCCACGATCAGTGTCTCGGGCGGGATCTCGAAGGTCCGCCCGATCTGGTCGGCCTCCGCCTGGGTCGCGAGGGGCAGGGGAGCGGCGGCTTGATCGAGCTCCGGCGCCCGGGTCGGCCGGCCGATGCCGAAGCCGGGGATCGCGGCATTACCCCAGGCTTCCGAAGGATCGGTCTCGAGCATGCCTGCGGCCCTCGCCTCATCGAGGTCCGCCGCGATCTCCGGATCCGCGATGCTGCCGGTGGCATCGAGACCGATCCCGGACACGGCGTCGGCACCGGTCGGATCCTCGAGCTGGTCGAACGGCAGGACGGTGCCGATGATCGTCACGACGTCGCCGGGCTCGATCCTCGCCTCCCGATAGTCGCGACGGCCACCGGGGTGACCGTCGAGCACGTCACCGCCAGGATCGCCCAGCCCCGATGGGTCGTGGACGGTCAGCAGGTCGGCGATCTGCGTCTCCCGATCGAGGATCCCCGACTGGATGGCGCTGCCCGTCCGCAGCCGCAGCTCAGCAGGCTCACCGCCGAGCAGGCTGGTCCCCGCGTGGAACGCTTCGGGGACCAGCCAGCGCGCCGCTCGCGGGAAGACCCGAACGTCGCCGCTCGCGTCGCGGACTCGAAAGCCGACCGCGCGCTCCTCGTCGAAGACGGTCCGCTCGGAGCGGCCCTCGGATTCGAGGACCTTGGCGCGGTAGTAGACACAGTCGCGGCTCTGGAGCGGCGATGTCAGGAGCAGCTCCGCGGGCTCGACCACGCCGCTGATCCGGACCTCGCCGACCGCGAGGGCGCTGATCGTGGACGTCGACGTGTCCGCGATCAGGGCGGCCCGACGCTGACCGGCCATCCCCTTGGCGAGGAGGGCCAGACCGAAGGCGATCCCGAGTGCGGACGCGATCGTGAGCGGTGTGAAGTCGACGGCCATGCGACCGTCATCCTAGGCAGCCGAAGGTTCCGTCGTCGCTGGCTCGATGGTCCCGGACCGAGGCAGGCGCCGATCAGGCGTCAGGCGAGCGTCCCGGCCGGACGGAGCCGATGAGCAGGGCGATGCCGATCGCGATCAGCACGACCGGCCAGAAGGTCCCGACATCGAGCTCCGGCACGATCGTCCGGAGCAGGAAGTAGCCGCCCAGCAGGACGAGGACGATCCCGCCGATGATCGCCCCTCCGCCACGGCGCTCGCGGCGTCGCCGCCGTTCCGACACGGCCCAGGTCGGGGTCGCGGGTGGCACGGCCGCGGGTGGCACGGGCGCGGGTGGCGCGGTGGCGGGCGGCGGGGTCGCCGGCCAGAGGGCTCCATCGGCGGCGGGGGAGGCCTCCGGGGTCGGCGTCGCAGCGGCGTCGGGTGCGACGCCCGGATCGGCTGCGGCGGCGGGCTCGCCCGACGATGCCGGCCCGGGTCCGCCGGCTTCGGGTGGCGTCGATGCGCTGAACGCGGCCGTCGCGGCACCGGCCGCGGGCGCGCCCCAGCCGACGATCGCGCCGGTCGTGATGCCGCCCGAGGCGGAGGCCGCTGGAGCGGGAGGGGACCCACCCTGCATTCCGGCCGGCCAGGCGACCGCGTCGAGTGGCTCCTCCGGCACGACGATCGCCATCGCGACGTACGCCAGCAGGAAGAGGCCACCGGACACGAAGACGAGGATGACCCACAGCACGCGGACGAGCGACGGATCAAGGTCGAACCGCTCCGCCAGACCGCCCGCGACCCCGGCCAGCATCCGGTCGTCACGCGAGCGATAGAGACGTTCGTTCACTGGCAACCTCCCGTCGGGTTCAGGTCGATGGTTCCGGCGTTCGCCGTCAGCGACAGGTCGATGTGGACCGACGACAACCCGTAGTTCGGCGTCGTCCAGGTAGACCCCGTCTGGACCAGACCCTGCTGGGCGAAGTTGTTCGACGCGAGCGTCGAGCTCGACTCGATCCGCAGGTCGACCCCGGACGGGACGCACAGCCCGAGGCGTCCGGCGTTGACCGTCGCAGAGCCGCTCATCGACGACATCGGCAGGGTGATCAGGGCGGTCCCGGCGTTGACCGTGGCGGACAGCGACTGCACCGTCGCGCCGGTCAGGTCGACCGTGGTCTTCCCGGCGTTGGTCGTCATCGACAGGTCACGGATGTGGGCGTTCGCCAGCGCGAGGCCGGCGGTCCCGGCGTTGAGCGTCGACCCGATCGACAGCGTCGGCTCGGTCGGTAGGACGACCGTCCAGTCCTCACCCTTCTGGTTCCCGAACGGACCCCACCAGGATCGCTCGGGGGCACGGAGCTCCAGCCGGTCGGACTGGGCGTTCGTGACCGGCGACTGACCGTTCGACGAGCTGCCGCTGACCGTCCAGGCCCGGCCCGCGGCGGTACTGACCTTGAGGTCGCCGCAGGTCATCTCGATGCCGACGGTGCCGTCGCCGGCGAAGGTCCCGTCAGTCCCGGCGAAGGCGGGTCCGGTCCGGTCGCTCACGCAGCCGAACCCGACGCCGCCGTTGATCCCGGTCGCGATGAGGCTGCCGAACATCAGCCCGGCCGTGGCGGCGACGATCAACCCGCCGACGAAATGGAACGGCGTCCGGCGCAGGATCAGGCCGACCCCGATCCCGATGAGGATCAGCGGCCAGAACCGCCAGGCATCGGACAGCGCGCCGGCCGACACCCAGCCCTGCTGGACCGCGAGGGGGACGCCGCCGAGGAGGACGAAGAAGACTCCCCAGCCCAGGAACCTCGAGTCGACTCGCATGGTGGTCATGGTAGCCTCAGGCCCGCGACGTACCACTGCCGAATGTCATGATTCGGAGGCCGACATGTTGCTGAGCTCGTGGTGGGCGGACGGGACCCATGCCGCAGCGATGACCCCCAAGGTCGAGTCGTTGCTGACCCCCGCCCTGGTCGACCTGGGTGCATCCCCGGACCCGGAATGCTGGATCAGCTGGGGGGATGAGCCGACACGCTGGTCGATGCTCGTCCCGACCCCGGCGGGGCTGGTGATGATCCACGTCCGGGTGAATGTGCCGCAGGAAGGCCCGCGGGTCGCCGGCAAGCTCGTCCGCTGGAGCCGCGTCCAGATCGGCGACTATTCGCTGGAGAGCCACGGCGGCCATCGGATGCTGAGCTTCCAGATCGAGAGCCAGGTGCTCCACGCCGTCGACGAGGAATCCGAGCGTCTGGCGGCGTTCATCGGTGTCCTGCTCGCCGCCATGGATGGTCGCCCGGCTTCGCCTTGAGCGACACTCGGACCGACCGCTCGAGCCGGCGCCCGGGCCGATCGCCGATCGTCGGCCGGTTCGAGGCCGTGATCTTCGACCTCGACGGCGTCCTCGTCGACGCCGAGATCTGGTGGGACGAGGTGAGGATCGACTTCGCCGCGCGTCACGGACGGACCTGGACCGAGGCGGACCGAGCGGCGATCATGGGCGCCAACTCGTTCGGCTGGTCGACGATGATGCGCGAGCGGCTCGATCTCGAGGAACTGCCGCGGGCGACGATCGAGACCGAGGTCGTCGACGCGATGGTCGAGCGATACCGCGCCGAGGGCGCGCCGATCATCCCGGAGGCCGTCGAGACCGTCCGCCGGATCGCCGCCTCGGTCCCCGTCGGCGTCGCCTCCTCGGGTCACCCCGCCGTCATCGACGCGGCCCTCCGGTCGCTCGGCATCGTCGAGCTGTTCGCGGCCGTCGTGTCCTCGGACGAGGTCCCGCTGGGCAAGCCCGCGCCGGACGTCTACCTCCTCGCCGCCGACCGGATGGGTATCGCACCGACGGGCTGCCTCGTGGTCGAGGACTCGCTCAACGGCGTGCTCGCCGGACGAGCCGCAGGGATGACCGTGGTCCTCATCCCGAACGGGGCGATCCCGCCCGCACCGGGCGCCCGGGAGGCCGCCTCGTTCGTGCTCGACCGGATCGAACGGCTCGACCTGTCGACGCCCCTCGGTCCCGGCTAGGCCGACCCGTCGCCGGTCGACGCCGGGGTGGGATACTCGGCGCATGACCGAGCCGGCTGATGGGAGCGCGGGAGCCGCGCGGCGGGGGGTCGGACCCCTCCGGCGCCGGATCCGCTACGGCATCTCGATGGGCGTCGCGTGGGTCGCGATCCGGGCCCTGTTCCGGGTGCGCGTCGAGGGCCGGGAACGGCTGCCGGCGGGACCGGCGGTGATCTGCTTCAACCATCAGAGCTGGACGGATCCGTTCGTGCTCATGGCGACCCTGCCCTGGCGCCCGCGACTGTCCTTCTTCGGACCCAAGGAGGAGGACATGTCGCAGGGCGGGCGCAACCGCCTGATGCTCTGGACCGGCAGCGCGGTCCCATTCAAGCCGGCCAAGTCCGACCTCAAGGAAGCCGCCCGGGCGGTCGAGGCGGTACTCGGCGCCGGAGGGGTCCTGGCGATCGCCGGCGAAGGACGGATCCATGCCGGGGAAGGGGAGCTCCTCGAGCTCAACGAAGGAGCCGCCTTCTTCGCGATCCGCTCGGGCGTGCCACTCGTCCCCGTGGCGATCAATGGGACGAGCTGGCTGGCCTTCGGCCGGCGGCTCCGGGTCCGTGTCGGCGAGCCGATCGCGACCTCGGGCCGGCCGACCCGGGCGGCCGTCGACGACCTGACCTCGCGCTGCTGGCTGGCCCTGCACGACCTCGTCGGTGGATACCCGGATCCCGCCCCGCCGCACCCGGGCAGCCCGTGGTACCGCCTGACCGAGGTCTTCAACGACTGGCCCGACGGTGCCCGGCCGGCGATGACGCCCCCGCCCGCGCTGCCGGGAGACGGCTGAACCTGCGATACTGCCGGACGAACCGAACCCTCGAGGAGGACCCGTGGGAGCGACCGGACTGGCTGCCGATCCAGCCGAATACCGGACCCGGCTGGCGGAGCAGGAGGATGCCCAGATCGACGCCTGGGCCTCCGAGCTGATGCGGGACATCGCCATCCGCCGCGGGGTCATCCGCGTCCTGGCCGACTTCCGCACGGCGACCCGGATCGACGATCGGTCGCTCGAGCGGGTCTATGCGGCGGGCGGCGGCCCGCCGGCGACGCTGGGCCGGGACGCCTCGGGAAGGATCATGATCCCGGCGATCAGCCTGTACTGCCTCGTCGCCGGGATCCGCCACGAGACCCCGGACGGGCGCGACCGCCTGATCGAATACCTGGTCGAGAACTTCGAGGATCTCGTCTACGTCTGATCGGAAGCCCGAAGCTTCCCGCTCACCCGCCCCTCCGCGCCGGCCGGGTGCGCTGGCCCGCCTCGGCGGTCTGATCCGACTCGGGCACCCGTTCCCGTCATTCCTCGACGGCCTGGTGACCGCGATCCTGGCCGGCATCGCCGGCGCTCCGGCAGGGCGCGCGGCATTGCTCGGCGTGGCGATGGTCAGCATCCAGGTGTCGATCGGGACCGTCAACGACCTCACCGACATCGATCGGGACCGTGGGCACAAGCCCGGCAAGCCGCTGCCGGCCGGCCTCGTTGGTCGCCGGACCGCCATCGTCGTCGCCGTCGGCGGTCTCCTGCTCGGGTTGGGGTTGTCGTTCGTCGCCGGACCCGGGACCGCGGTCATCGCCGCCGCCGGTGCCCTGGCCGGCTACGCCTATGACCTGCGGCTCAAGGGAACCGCCTGGTCCTGGCTCCCGTTCGCCATCGGCCTGCCACTCCTGCCGATCTACGCCTGGTTCGGGGCGACCGGTCGGGTGCCGATCGCCTTCGTGATCCTCGTCCCGCTCGGGATCGCGGCGGGCGCCGCCGTGGCGCTGCTCAACGGCCTCGTCGACATCGACCGCGATCGTGCGGTCGGGCTGACCACGGCCGCCGTTCGCCTCGGACCGCGCCGCGCCCGGCGTACGGCCGCCGGACTCCTGGCGCTGCTCGCGGTCGGCGTCGGCGGGTCGCTCGTGGCGGTCGGCGCAAGCGCACTCGCGCTGGCCGTGGCTGCATTCGGGGCGGTGCTCGTCGGCGTCGGGGCCTGGGCGGCGGGGGATCCATCGAGCGCCCGGCGCGAGCGGGGCTGGGAAGCCGGGGCGATCGGGATCGGGCTCCTGGCGGCGGGCTGGGCGATCGGTTTCGCGGAGCTGGGTCGGCTGTAGCGCCTACTCCTGGTCGCCGCTCCGGACGAGCGCGATGGCGTTCTCCAGCCGGAGCTTGGCGATCGTCAGGTACTTGGCCAGATTGGCGCGGTCCACCGAGGCGATCGATCCGAGCACGTCCGGCGCCCGCAGGACGCCGACCAGATCCTCGACGGCATCGGCGAGCTGCTGCTTGGCGTTGACCAGCGAGTCGTCGCTGATGGCGGCTCCCCGACCACCCCATGCCGCGGCGTCGGGCTCGGGCTCGAGACGGACCGGGGCGACCGGTGCCTCATCGGCGGCCTCGTCCAGGACGTCCTCGGCGACGTCGACCCGTCGGGGGCGGCGGCGACCTTCGACCCGCTCGCGCAGCTTGACCAGCGTCAGCTCGCCGCGGGCGACCTGCTCGGCCAGTCGGCGTCGCTTCTTGGGGTCTTCGACCTTGAGCAGCTCGTACGCATGGGAGATCGTGTCTTTGCGCACGGACACCAGCTCCTGGATCTCGATCGGAGCGTCGGCCAGGCGGAGCCGGTTCTCCAGGTAGCCCTTGTCCTTGCCGAGCTTCTGCGCCAGGCGACGGATGCTGTAGCCGTGCTCCTTGACCATCCGGTCGTACATCACCGCTTCCTCGAGCGGCGAGAGGTCCTCGCGCTGGAGGTTCTCGATGATGGCGATCTCGAGGGCGGTGTCGTCGTCCAGCTCCTCGATCAGTGCCGGGATCGTCGCCAGACCGGCCGCCGTCGCGGCACGCCAGCGACGCTCACCGGCGACGAGCTGGTACCGGTTGGTTTCGCCGATCGGGCGGACGAGGACCGGCTGGAGCACGCCGTGCTCCTTGACCGATGCGGTCAGCTCGTCGAGCGCGGACTGTTCGAACCGCGTCCGCGGTTGATCGGGGTTCGGGTCGATCCGGTCGACCGGGATGTGACGGATGCCGAGCGTCTTGGACGACGTCTCGGCGGACAGGAGGCTGAGGACCTGGGGACCGAGTTCGCGTTCCTCGGACAAGCGTCGACCGACCTGCGCGCGGAAGTCTGGTCTAGCCAAGGTCGATCACCTCCCGGGCAAGCTCGCGATAGATCCGAGCCGCATCAGAGTTCCCGGCGTAGGTGGTGATCGGCCGGCCGGTCAACGGGGCTTCGCCCAGCTTGACGGTATTGCGAACGATGCTGTTGAAGACGTGGTGGTCGCCGATCTCGCGCAGCTCATCGAGCATCTCGCGACCGAGGATCGTGCGGCCGTCGTAGAACGTCGGGAGCAACCCGAGGATGCGGAGATCCCGGTTGAGCTTCGCGCGGATCGTGTTGATCACCTTGACCAGGGCCGTCAGTCCCTTCAACGCGTAATACTGCGTCTGGACGGGGATGATGACGCTCCGCGCCGCGACGAGGCCGTTGATCGTGAGCAGGCCGAGGGTCGGCGGGCAATCGATCAACGCGAAGTCGTAGTGATCGTCCGACCAACCTTCGAGCGCCTCGCGCAGCGCATGCTCCCGACCGATCGCGCTGAACAGCTCCACCTCGGTCGAGGCGAGCTCGAGAGTCGAAGGTGCGACGTCGATGCCCGTGGTCTGGGTGGGGATGACGATCTCCGACATGGTCGCGCGCGAGTCCGCGAGGACATCCGCCATCGAGCGATCGACCGTGCCAAGGTTGATCCCGAGGCCGACCGTGAGGTTCGCCTGCGGATCCATGTCGATGCACAGCACACGGAATCCCTGCTCGGCCAGTGCTCCCGCCAGGTTGATGGCGGTGGTCGTCTTTCCAACGCCGCCCTTCTGGTTGGCGATCGCGATCACGTTCGTCACCGGGGCATCACCTCGATACAGGAGTCCATTCGATCGTCGCGCCGAGAGATCGGCGGCGCTGCGGGCGCACATCCTACTCCACTCTGACGTGCGCAACCACCTGACTTATCCACACCGACGACGAGTTGTTCACCATATCTGTGGACATCGGGACCTTCGTCCTCATGAGCCGCAGGCCCAGGTTCGGCGGGCCGAAGGACTCTTCCGCGGATGCGGGCCGCCGGTATCATGGTCGCGGAGCCTCGCCCTGACTCCTGTCCGTGCGCAAAGACAGGGCTCGCCCACAGCGACGCGAAGGAGCACCAGTGGCGACGAACGAGGAGCGACTCGGCCGGCTCACCAGGATGCGCGAGGAGTCGCTGCTCGGCGGTGGACCGGTCCGGATCGAACGTCAGCACGCCTGGGGCAAGCTGACCGCGCGCGAACGGCTCGATCTGCTCCTCGACCCCGGGTCGTTCATCGAGCTCGATGCGTTCGTCACGCACCGCTCGAAGGAATTCGGCCTCGACAAGCAGCACTTCCTCGGAGACGGCGTCGTGACGGGGCACGGCTTGATCGACGGGCGTCTCGTCTTCGTCTTTTCGCAGGACTTCACGGTCTTCGGCGGATCCCTGTCGGAGGCCTACGCCGAGAAGATCTGCAAGATCATGGATCTGGCGATGAAGGTCGGCGCGCCGCTCATCGGATTGAACGACTCCGGAGGCGCACGCATCCAGGAGGGCGTCGTCTCGCTGGGTGGCTATGCGGACATCTTCCTGCGGAACGTCCTGGCGTCGGGCGTGGTGCCACAGATCTCGGTGATCATGGGACCCTGCGCCGGGGGAGCCGTCTACTCACCGGCGATGACCGACTTCACCCTGATGGTCGAGGGCACGAGCTACATGTTCGTGACCGGACCGAACGTCGTGAAGGCGGTGACCCACGAGGATGTCGACTCCGAACGACTCGGCGGCGCGATCACCCATACGACCCGGAGCGGCGTCGCGCATCTGGCGGCGAAGGACGAAGCGGAATCGCTCGACCTGACGCGTCGGATCCTGGGGTTCCTGCCGCAGAACAACCTGTCGTCCGCGCCGATCGTCCCGACGAGCGATCCCAGCGATCGGCGCGACATCGATCTCGACACGATCGTCCCGGATGATCCGCAGAAGCCGTATGACATGCACGGCGTCATCGAGCGGATCGTCGACGACCGGCGATTCCTCGAGATCCAGCCGGATTGGGCCGCCAACATCCTGATCGGGTTCGGTCGGCTCGCCGGTCGGAGTGTCGGGATCGTCGCGCAGCAACCCGCCGTCCTGGCCGGCGCGCTCGACATCAACTCGTCGATCAAGGCCGCTCGCTTCGTTCGGACCTGCGATGCATTCAACGTCCCGCTCGTCACGTTCGTCGACGTGCCGGGCTTCCTGCCGGGCGTCGGCCAGGAAGATGCCGGGATCATCAAACACGGCGCGAAGCTGCTGTACGCCTATTGCGAGGCGACCGTCCCGAAGTTGACCGTGATCACGCGCAAGGCCTATGGCGGCGCCTACGACGTCATGAGCAGCAAGCATGTCCGCGGCGACATGAACTTCGCCTGGCCCACTGCCGAGATCGCGGTGATGGGCGCGGAGGGCGCGGTCAACATCATCTTCAAGGATCAGATCGCCGCGGCCGACGATGCGGTCGCGGAACGCATGCGCCTGATCGCCGAGTACGAGGCGGAGTTCAACAACCCGTATGTCGCGGCGGCGCGCGGATACATCGACGACATCATCCATCCATCCGATACGCGACCGCGGTTGATCGCGGCACTCGAGATGCTCGCCGACAAACGCGACGAGAACCCACGGAAGAAGCATGGCAACATCCCGCTCTGAGGCCCCGTCGACGCACGGCGTCTTTACGCAAAGACGGCCGTTCGATCGAGTGCTCATCGCGAACCGCGGCGAGATCGCGCTGCGGATCATCCGCGCCTGCCACGAGATGGGGATGGAGGCGATCGCGGTGTACAGCGATGCCGACGTCCACGCCCAGCATGTTCGCGCCGCCGATCGTGCGATTCGGATCGGTCCGGCGCCGGCCACCGAGAGCTACCTCCTCGCCGAAGTCATCGTCGAGGCGGCGCTGGCCGCGGGTGCCCAGGCGGTCCACCCCGGGTACGGCTTCCTCGCCGAGCGCGCGACGTTCGCTGCGGCCGTCGAGGATGCAGGGATGGCCTTCGTCGGACCGGACCATCGGGCGATCGCGGCGCTCGGGGACAAGCTGGCCGCCCGTCGCACCGCGACCGCCGCCGGGGTGCCGGTCGTCCCGGGGACGCTCGAACCCGCGCCGGTCGACCGACCGGACCGGATCGCCGCGATCGTCGCCGCCGCGGACGAGGTCGGCTATCCGTTGCTGGTCAAGGCCGCGGCGGGCGGCGGTGGTCGGGGGATGCGCCGCGTCACGACCGCGGAGGAGCTTCCCGCCGCGCTCGTCTCCGGCTCGCGCGAAGCCGAGTCCGCCTTCGGGGACGGGTCCGTGTATCTCGAACGGGAGATCCTCCCCGCACGCCATATCGAGGTCCAGTTGCTCGGCGACCTCGACGGCCGGGTGGTGGCCCTCGGCGAGCGGGACTGCTCGCTCCAGCGTCGCCACCAGAAGCTCATCGAAGAGGCACCGGCCCCCGGCCTGACCGTGGCCCAGCGCCGCGACCTGCACGCCATGGCGGTCCGGGTCGCGTCATCCGCCGGCCTCCGGAACGCGGCGACCTGCGAGTTCCTGTACGACGAGGAGGGCCGGTTCTGGTTCCTCGAGGTGAACACCCGGCTCCAGGTCGAGCACGGCGTGACCGAGCTCGTGTGCGGGCTGGACATCGTCCGCGAGCAATTCTGGCTGGCGGCCGGAGCGCCGCTCTCTGCGGAGGCGCTCGCCGCGGCCGAGCGGGCGGCCACGCCCAACGGCCACGCGATCGAGGTCCGCCTGTCGGCCGAGGATCCGGCTCGCCAGTTCGCGCCGGCACCCGGTCGTGTCGGACGCTGGACGATGCCGTCGGGACCCGGTGTCCGCGTGGACACAGCGCTCGAGGCGGGGGAGCGGATCCCGCCCGACTACGACCCCCTGATCGCCAAGCTGATGGTCCACGCGGCCGACCGGTCGTCGGCCCTGGACCGACTCCGGCGGGCACTCGACGAGACCGAGATCGGCGGAGTCCAGACGACCCTCCCGTTCGACCGCTTCGTCGTCCGAGAGCCGTCGTTCTTGGCCGGTGAGCTGTCGACCGGATGGGTTCCCGAGCACTGGGACGGTCCGGCAGAGCGGGCCGAGGCGGTGCGCCGGGCCCTGCTTGCGGCCGGCCTCGCGGCCGTCGGGGCGATCGAGGACGGCACGCCCGGACGGTCTGGCTCCGGGGTCGCGATGACCGATCCCGCCGGGTCGCCCGATGGGCGGACGGCGCTCCCGACCACGAGTCGCTGGCAGGCGGCGGGCCGGGCCGGCGCCACCGATCGATGGCCCGGATGAGCGCCGAACGACCCGGCGACGCAGCCGTCTCGCGCGACGGACCGCTCGCCAGCACGGCAGCCCAGGTGGTCGACCTGCGCGCCGTCCGCATCTCGCTGGCGCCGACGTCGCGGGGCGACGACGATCCGACGATGACCATCTCGCCGGTCCCGGCCGACGTCCTGCGGCCGGTCGAGCGTCTCGCCGGTCGAGCCATCCTCGGCGGCGCATCGACCCCGCTCGACGCGGCCCGCGGCGCCGATGGACCCGACGGCACCGGCCCGACGGCGGACGGGGCGTCGGTCGAGCTGCTGATCGACGGTCGACCCCTCGACGCGAGGCTGGTCCCGTTCGACGGCGAGCATGCCCGGCTCGTCGAGGGACCCGACGGGCCGGAGGGCGTCATCAGCCGGGTGATCCTCGGAGCTCGGCGTCGACGCGAGGCGGACGGCGCGGTCGTCCGTGAGGTCGTGGTCGACGGCTGGCGGTTCGACGTCGAGGTCGAGTCGGAACGACGGGCGAGCCTCCGCGAGCGGGCCCGCCGGGGTCACGAGGTCGCCGGGAAGAGCGGTCCGGTCGAGATCCACGCGATCATCCCGGGCCGGATCGTGGCCCTGTCCGTGACTCGCGGAGATCCGGTGGCCGCCGGGCAGCAACTGCTGGTCCTCGAGGCGATGAAGATGCAGAACGAGCTTCGGGCACCGCGCGAGGGCTCGATCGAGCGCATCGCGGTCGCCGTGGGCGAGAATGTCGAGGTCGGCGACCTGCTCATGGTGATCACGTGACGGACGACCATCCCTCGTCGAAGCCGAAGTCCCGCCCGACCGTGAGCGACCCGGCCGGGACGGGGGAGGCCCCGCGCGCTTCGGATCCGATCCGCGAGGCCTGGCGGGCCGGCCCTCGGGCCAAGGCGCTCAAGGCGGCCCCCGAGCGTCGCGAGCGGTTCGAGACGAGCTCCGGGATCGAGATCGCCGACGTGTACACCGCCGCGGACCTCGCCGGCTTCGATCACGCCACCCAGCTCGGCCTGCCCGGCGAGTTCCCATTCACCCGCGGTGTGCAGCCGACGATGTATCGGAGCCGGTTCTGGACGATGCGCCAGTACGCCGGGTTCGCCACCGCCGCCGAGACGAACGAGCGCTTCCGCTACCTGCTCGGCCAGGGTCAGACCGGGCTGTCGGTGGCGTTCGACCTGCCGACCCAGATGGGCTACGACTCCGACGCGCCGCAGGCGGAGGGCGAGGTCGGTCGCGTCGGCGTGCCGATCAGCAGCCTGGTGGACATGGAGACGCTGTTCCACGACATCCCGCTCGGGACCGTCAGCACGTCGATGACGATCAACTCGACGGCGGCCATCCTGCTGGCGCTATACGTGGTCGCCGCCGAACGACAGGGGGTCGACCGCGCCGCCGTCAGCGGGACCACCCAGAACGACATCCTCAAGGAGTACATCGCCCGCGGGACATACATCTACCCGCCGCGGCCGTCGATGCGGCTGGTCACCGACGTGTTCGAGTTCTGCGCCGCCGAGCTGCCGCGCTGGAACACGATCTCGATCAGCGGGTACCACATGCGCGAGGCCGGGGCGACGGCCGTCCAGGAGCTGGCCTACACCCTGGCCGACGCGATCGCCTACTGCGACGCGGCCGTCGCCCGGGGGCTCGATATCGACGACTTCGCCGGCCGCCTGAGCTTCTTCTTCGCGGCCTGGAGCGAGCTGTTCGAGGAGGTCGCCAAGTTCCGGGCCGCCCGCCGGATGTGGGCGAAGATCGTCCGCGACCGGTACGGATCCAAGAACCCTCGCTCGCAGATGTGCCGCTTTCACGTCCAGACAGCGGGTTCGAGCCTGACCGCGCGGTCGATCGACAACAACGTGGTCAGGACCACGGTCCAGGCCCTGGCCGCGGTCCTGGGTGGGGCCCAGAGCCTCCACACGAACTCCCGCGACGAGGCGCTCGCCCTGCCGACCGCCGAGGCGGCCAGGCTGGCCCTCCGCACGCAGCAGATCCTCGCTCATGAGTCGGGGGTGACGGAGACGCCCGACCCGCTGGCGGGGTCCTACTACGTGGAGACCCTGACCGACGAGCTCGAGCGGGCCGCCTGGGGCGAGATCGAGGAGATCGAGGCGCTCGGCGGCACGATCGCGGCCATCGACCACGGCTATCAGCAGCTCCGGATCCAGGAGTCGGCGTACCTCGTCCAGCGGCGGATCGAGTCCGGCGACCAGGTCGTCGTCGGGGTCAACCGCTTCCAGGACGAGATCGGCGTCACCCCGCCGATCCAGCGGATCGACCCGGAGGGCGAGCGCCGGCAGATCGAGGGGCTCCGGCGGGTCCGGGCCGAGCGTGACCCGGTCGCCTGGGCCGCCGCGCTGGATGGGCTCGCTGCCGCCGCGGCCGCCAACGACAACGTCATGCCCGCGCTGATCGACAGCGTCCGCGCGTATGCAACGGTCGGCGAGATCAGCGACCGGCTCCGCGCGACGTGGGGCGAGCACCGCGAGCTCGTCACCGTCTGATCCCGGCCGACCGAGTGGCCCGCCTCGGCCCGCCGAGGCCCCGTCTACGGACGCACTGCGCCCGCCGCGCCCCTTCCACCGCCCGTCCGGACCCGCTACGCTCAGCCCGATGACCGCGAACCACCGCCGACGAACCCCCCGGTCTGACCCGTGAAGGGCCCGTCGGCGGTGCCCGAGCACGTCCGGGGTCTCGGCCGGGTCCACCATGTGGCGGTGGTCGTCCGGGACCTCGATGCGTCGCTGGGGTTCTACCGGGACACCCTGGGTCTCCCGGTCGAGACGATCTTGCCGATCCCTTCGGACCGGGTCACGATCGCCTTCCTGCCGGTCGGCGAGTCGAAGGTGGAGCTGGTCTCGCCGAGCGACGACACCACCGGCGTCGCCCGCTTCCTCGAGTCCAAGGGCGAGGGGTTCCACCACGTCTGCTTCGAGGTCCACGATCTGGCCGAGACGCTCACCCGGCTCGCGATCGACGGCGTCGAGCTGATCGACACCCAGCCGCGGAAGGGCGCCGAGGGCCCCGTCGCGTTCCTCCACCCGCGCTCGTGCCACGGCGTGCTCGTGGAGCTGATCGAGGCTCCCGGCGGGCCGGCCTGGGGTGCGCTCGGCTACTGAGGCTGCTCGTCGGGCTCCGGGCGCCCGTGACGATCGGCGATGCTGCGCGCCATCCCCATCGGGCGGTGCTTGGCCAGGCCGGTGATGAACGCGGCGAGGATGCCGACGCCGACGATGATGTACCCGATGGTGAACGCTCGGCCGAGCGGTGTCGTCGGGTGGAGGTCGCCGTATCCGACGGTCGCCAGCGTCACCACACAGAAGTAGACCGCGTCGAGCAGCGACCAGCCCTCGATCTCCATGTAGGCCACGCTCCCGATCGAGATCGTGAGGAGTGCGGCGACGGCGATGACCTTGGTCTCGGGATCGCGCAGCATGGCGCGGAATGCATGGAACATGAGCGCGATCTCCTGGCGGGGTGACGATCGGGCGGAGTGTACGTCCGGCTCGATGGCCAGGCGGTGCGCCCGCCGACGCGCGAGCCGACGCCCGGGTGGACCCGCGAAGCGGTGCTCAGACCGTCGCGCGAGCGGTGTACCGGCCGTCGGTCCGATCGACGGTCAGCCGGAGTCCGAAGGCCGTCGACAGGATCGGGCCGGTCAGCGTCCGGTCGATCGGTCCGGTCGCCACGGCCCGCCCGCCGGCGAGCACCAGGGCGTGGGTGGTGCCGACGGGGATCTCCTCGACATGGTGCGTCACCAGCGCCACAGCTCCGACCGACGGGTCGGCCGCCAGCTGGCCGAGCCGGTTGACGAGCGCCTCGCGCGCCGCGAGATCGAGTCCCGCCGACGGCTCGTCGAGCAGGAGCAGCTCCGGCTCACGCATCAGGGTCCGGGCGATGAGGACGCGCTGGCGCTCGCCCGACGACAACGACCCGAACGTCCGCTGCTCGAACCCGCCCAGCCCGAGCCGCGCGAGCGATCGCTCGGCACGGGCTGCGTCGTCGGCCGAGTAGGCGGCCCACCACGGTGCGAGAGCGGCGTGCCGCGCGCTCATCACGACGTCGCGGGCGATGAGACCAGGGTCGATCGCCTCGACGATCGCCGCGCTGACGAAGCCGATCCGCTCTCGCAGCAAGCGGGCGTCGACCTCGCCGACCCTCTGCCCGAGGGCGGCCACGCGGCCGCGACTCGGCCACAGGTCGGTCGCGGCGATGCGGAGGAGCGTCGTCTTGCCCGAGCCGTTCGGTCCGACGATCGCCCAGCGCTCGCCGGGCTGGACGGACCAGTCGATGCCATCGAGGATCCACCGGCGGTCGCGCCGCACACCGACGCCGGTGAGCTCGAGCACCGGCCCCATCGACGACTCAGATGGACCAGGCGAACAGGATGTCGGGGGCTCGCTCCGCGTCCCGGCAGAAGCGGACGATCTCGCCCGCCAGCTGCCGGATCCATGGCTTCTCCTCGCGGGGGAGCTCGCCGTACTCCTCGTCGAGCAGGTCGAGCCAGCGACCCGCCACCGCCGGCAGGTCCCGGTCGGGCAGCCGGGCGATGGTCTCGATCCAGACCCGATCGACCCGCTCGATCGTGCGGTGGTCGATGTCACCGGGGCCGTCGAGCTCACGGCGCGCGTCGATGAAGTCCGTCGGCTCGCCGCTGTCGTTGACCGACCGGATGGCTTCGCTGAACAGGTCCAGCCAGGTCGGGTCGAGCCCGGCCCCGAGCGACAGGTGAGCGGCGAACCGCCCCGGGTCGGCCAGCGCGCCGACGTCGTCGGCGGTGAGCACGACGAGGATCGCCGGGGCATCGCCCGCGATCAGCTCCATCAGCCCGCTCATGTCGCGTCGCTAGCCGCGGAAGCCGGCGGCGCGGAGGATGGTCGGGAGCTCGGTGGGGGAGTCCGCGACCCGGATCCCGGCCGCCTCGAGGGCCGCGATCTTGTCGGCCGCGGTCCCGGATCCGCCGGAGATGATCGCCCCGGCGTGGCCCATCCGCTTGCCCTCGGGCGCCGTCCGGCCGGCGATGAAGGCGGCCATCGGGACCCCGGCCAGGTGGTCCGCGGCCCATGCCGCGGCCTCCTCCTCGGCCGACCCTCCGATCTCGCCGATGAGGACGATCGCCTCGGTCTCGTCATCCTCGGCGAACAGCTTGAGGATGTCGAGGAACGTCGTCCCGACGATCGGATCGCCACCGATCCCGACGCAGGTCGACTGGCCGAGTCCGGCGTCGGTCATCGCCTGGACCGCCTCGTAGGTCAGCGTCCCGGACCGGGACACCACGCCGACCCGGCCGTCGCGATGGATGGACCCGGGGATGATCCCGACCTTGGCCCGTCCGGGTGACGTCGCTCCAGGGCAGTTCGGCCCGATCAGCCGAGCCCCGGCCCCGCGGACGACCTCGACGACCTTGAGCATGTCGAGCGCCGGCACGCCCTCGGTGATGCAGAAGGTCGTGTCGATCCCGGCACCGACGGCCTCGAGGACGGCGTCCGGCGCGCCGGCGGCCGGGACATAGATGCAGGACGTGTTGGCGCCGGTCGCGGCGACCGCCTCGGCGACGGTGTCGAAGACCGGCACCCGGCCGTCGACCGCCGTCTGTCCGCCCTTGTTCGGGGTCACGCCGGCGACGACCGGCGTGCCGTACTCGATCATCTGGCGCGTGTGGAACTCGCCCTCGCGGCCGGTGATGCCCTGGACGACCAGTCGCGTCTCGCGCCCCACGAGGATGCTCACGACGCGACCGCCCGGGCGGCGGCGACCGCCTTGACCGCGGCTTCGTCGAGGGATGCCGCGGTCTCGAACCGGGCCTCGGTGAGCAGTCTCCCCGCCTCCTCGGCATTCGTCCCCACGATCCGCACGACCATCGGGACGTCGCGCTCCTGGACGGCCCGGGCCTCGATCAGGCCACGGGCCACCTCGTCGCCCCGGGTGATCCCGCCGAAGATGTTGACGAGGATCGCCCGGACCTTGGGGTCGGCCAGGATCAACCGCATGGCGGCGGCGACCTTGTCCGACCGGGCACCCCCGCCGATGTCCAGGAAGTTCGCCGGCTCGCCGCCGGCCCGCTTGACGAGGTCCATCGTCGTCATCGCCAGCCCGGCTCCGTTGACCATGCAGCCGATCGATCCGTCGAGGTGGATGAAGGCGATGCCCATCGCCCGTGCCTCGGCGTCGGCCGGGTCCTCCGAGTCGGGGTCTCGCAGGGCCTCCAGCTCGGGGTGACGGGGGAGGGCCGAGTCGTCGAGGGTGATCTTGGCGTCGAGGCAGACGAGTCGCTCGGTCGGCTCGCCGCCGGTCGCTCCGGGTTCGCGGACGATCGCGAGCGGGTTCACCTCGACCAGGTCCGCGTCGTAGGCGAGCATCGTCGCGACGAGGCCGCGGGCGATCGACACGAAGTCGCGCAGGAAGGGTCCGCCCAACCCGATCCCGAAGGCGAGCTGGCGGGCCTGCCAGTCGAGCAGCCCGAGATGCGGGTGCGCGGCGACCCGATGGATCGCCTCGGGCCGGACCCTGGCGACCTCCTCGATCTCGACGCCGCCTTCGGCCGACGCCATCACGACGATCCGCCGCGACGCCCGATCGAGGATCGCCCCGAGGTAGTACTCGCGGGCGATGTCGGCGGCGGCCGCGACGAGGACCTTGCGGACGGGGATCCCCTTGATGGTCAGGGCGAGGATCGCCTCGGCGACCGTCTCCGCCTCCGCCGCGGAGCCCGCCAGGCGGACTCCGCCGGCCTTGCCCCGCCCGCCGACCAGGACCTGGGCCTTGATCACGACCTTGTCGTTGCCGTCGGCCAGGATGCGAGCGGCGGCGGTGCGGGCATCGGCGGCGGTCCGGGCGACGTCCCAGGCCGGCACGGGCAAGCCCTGGGCGAGCAGCAGGGACTTCGCGTCGGCTTCCTGGATCTTCACGCGGACGGCTCCGTGACGAGGACGAGGCGGGACCTTCGATGGTACAGGAGCGCTCGTCCTGGGGCGGGTCGGGCGGCGCAGGACGCGGCCCGGTCGCGCGAGGGCGGCTCGGCTAGAATGCGCTCGTCGCCCTGCCGATCCCTCGGTCCTCGGTCGATGGCGCTCACACGGAGGCAGGCAGCCCACGCATGTCGGTCACGCGAACGCCGATGAAGCCGCCCGGGACCGCGGCCCTCGGATTCGGATCGACGTCGAGACGAGACAGCTGGATCCGGTTCCCGAGCCTGGTCGGGATCGGGCTGGCCGCGTTCGTCATCTATTCGCTGTTCTCGGCGTTCCTGTGGGGCCCGTTGTTCGGGGTCGGCTACGAGGCCGACGGCTACCTCTCGCCGTTCTTCTCACCGCTCCTGGGCGTCGGCATCCTGCCCGCCTGGTTGTCTCCCGCGATCCTCATCCTGTGGATCCCGCTCGGGTTCCGGACGACCTGCTACGCCTTCCGGCGGGCGTACTACCGGGCCTACTTCGCCGACCCGCCGGCCTGTGCCGTCGGCGAGCCGCGCGCCCACCGGCGCTATGCGATGGAGGCCCGGTTCCCGTTCATCCTCCAGAACAGCCACCGGATCTTCCTGTACCTCCAGTTCATCCCGCTGACCTTCCTGTGGATCGACGCGGTCCTGGCGCTCCACCCCGGGGCGACCTGGCGGCTGGGGCTGGGCAACGTGATCCTGTTCGCGGACCTGATCCTGCTGACCGGCTACTCGCTGTCGTGCCACTCGCTGCGCCACTTCGTGGGCGGACAGCTCGATTGCTTCTCGTGCACGGCCCGGACGCGGACCCGGCACGGCCTGTGGAAGCGCCTGACCGACCTCAACGGCAACCACATCCGTCTCGCGGCCTGGAGTCTCCTCGGGGTCGCCACGGCCGACCTGTACATCCGACTGCTGGCGGCGGGGCTGTTCATCGACCCGTCGATCCGGCTGTGATCGGCGGTCCCCGGTGACGTCGGTCCCGGAACGACACCCCCACGACGTCCTGGTGATCGGCGCCGGCGGCGCCGGGCTGCGCGCCGCGATCGCTGCGGCCGAGGCCGGCGCGGACGTCGGGCTCGTCTGCAAGTCGCTCCTGGGGAAGGCGCACACGGTGATGGCCGAGGGCGGCGTGGCTGCCTCGCTCCGCCACGTCGACGACCGCGACTCGTGGCAGGTCCACTTCCGCGACACGATGGTCGGCGGCAAGCTCATGAACAACCCGCGGATGGCCCAGCTCCACGCCCAGGAGGCCCCCGACCGGGTGCGCGAGCTCGAGGCCTGGGGGGCGGTGTTCGACCGGACGCGCGACGGTCGGATCCTCCAGCGACCGTTCGGCGGGCACTCCCATCCGCGCCTCGCCCACGTCGGCGACCGGACCGGGCTCGAGATGATCCGCACCCTCCAGGACCGGGTCGTCGCCGCCGGGATCAAGGTCTACATGGAGTGCACGATCACCCACCTGCTCAGCTGGACCGACCGCGTCCGTGGGGCCTTCGGCTACTGGCGGACGTCAGGCGATCCGGTCGTCTTCCCGGCCAAGGCGATCGTCCTGGCGACCGGCGGGATCGGCCGGGCGTTCGAGGTGACCTCGAACTCGTGGGAGTACTCCGGCGACGGCCAGGCGCTGGCCTATCTGGCCGGTGCCGAGCTCATCGACATGGAGTTCGTCCAGTTCCATCCGACCGGGATGGTCTGGCCGCCCGGCGTGCGCGGATTGCTCGTGACCGAGGCGGTCCGCGGCGAAGGCGGGATCCTGCGCAACCGCGAGGGCGAGCGGTTCATGTGGCGCTACCTGCCCGAGGACCGCCGCCACGAGTACGCCGCGACCGACGACGAGGCGCAGCGCTGGGTGGAGGAGCTCAGCGAGGGCCGCCAGACGGACGCCCGACGACCACCCGAGCTGTCGACCCGGGACAACGTCGCCCGCGCGATCTACACCGAGGTCAAGGAAGGCCGGGGGTCGCCCCACGGCGGCGTGTTCCTCGACATCAGCTACCTGCCGGCCGAGACCGTCCGGCGCAAGCTGCCGTCGATGTACGAGCAGTTCAAGGAGCTGGCCGACGTCGACATCACGACCGGGCCGATGGAGGTCGGACCCACGACCCATTACATGATGGGCGGCATCCGGGTCGATCCGGAGACCGGCGCGACGACCCGGGCGGGACTGTTCGCCGCCGGCGAGGTCGCCGGCGGGATGCACGGCGCGAACCGGCTCGGGGGCAACTCCCTGTCCGACCTGCTCGTCTTCGGCCGCAGGACCGGCGCCGCCGCCGCCGCGGAGGCGGCCGGACAGGACGAGGTCCCGCAGGTCGACCCGGTCCAGATCCGGGCGGCGATGGACGAGCTCGCGGCACCGTTCGCGCCGGGCCCGGGCGAGGACCCGCACCGTCTCCACGAGGAGCTCCAGGCGACGATGCAGTCGCTCGTCGGGATCTTCCGGACCGAGGCGGATCTCCACGAGGCGATCGGACTGCTGGCCGGCCTGTACGCTCGCTGGCCGTCGATCCGGGTCGCCGGAGGCCGGACCTACAATCCCGGCTGGGGCCTCGTCTTCGAGCTTCGCAACATGCTCATCGTGGCCGAGGCGGTCGCCCGGAGCGCCCGGCAGCGGACCGAGAGCCGAGGCGCCCACAGCCGGATCGACCACCCGGACCTGTCCCCGGCCTGGGGTCGCAAGAACAGCGTCGTCCGCCGGGAGGGCGAGAAGATGAAGGTCGCCTCGTCGCCCTTGCCGTCGATGCCGGATGAGCTTCGCCAGCTCATCAAGACGGAGTGATCGGATGCCACTGGTCCACCTGAACGTCTTCCGCGGGACGCCCGAGACCGAACCCGAGTACGTCGGCTACGACGTCCCGGTCGACGAGGGCATGGTCATCCTCGACGCGCTCCACTGGATCCAAGCCAATGAGGCACCGGACCTCGCGGTGCGCTGGAACTGTAAGGCGGCCAAGTGCGGCTCGTGCGGGTGCGAGGTCAACGGCAAGCCGAGCCTGGCTTGCAAGACGCGGATGTCCGACTTCGCCCCGGACGAGCCGATCACCGTCGAGCCGCTCCGGACGTTCCCGCTCATTCGCGACCTGGTCACCGATGTCTCGTGGAACTACGAAGTCAACAAGCGGATCACGCCGTTCACGCCGCCGACCGACACGCCGCAGGCCGACTGGCGTTGGCAGCAGGAGGACATCGAGCGGGTCCAGGAATTCCGCAAGTGCATCGAGTGCTTCCTGTGCCAGGACGTCTGCCACGTCCTGCGGAACCACGAGACCGAGCGGCCGTTCGTCGGCCCGCGGTTCCTCGTGCGGACGGCCGGGTTGGAGATGCATCCGATGGACCAGGCCGACCGGGCGGCCGACCTCAAGGACGGCGGTGTCGGCTACTGCAACATCACGAAGTGCTGCACGGACGTCTGCCCCGAGCACATCCGGATCACCGACAACGCGATCATCCCGCTCAAGGAGCGCGTCGCGGATCGCTACTACGATCCGATCCAGATCGCCTGGCGCAAGATCCGCGGCGGTCGATCGGGAGCCGGTGGATCCCGCGCCGGCGAGAGCCTGCCGGTCCTGCCGGGCGGTCCGACCACCGGGCCGCCCCCGACGGACGGAGCCGGCAGCTGAGCCGAGACGATCGCGAGCCCGACCCGACCTTCTGGCCGCCGCCTCAGGACGTCGCGGCCGACGAGGCTGCGACGGGGACCGACCCGACGCGGGCTACGACCGGGACCCGGGGCCCGTCCCCGGCGACCGCCGGCGACGGCCTTCGGCTGATCGTCCGGACCGATGGTGCCGCCCGATCGAACCCCGGGCCGGCCTCGGCCGGGGCGGTCCTGATCGACGCCGCCGGGCCGGGGGCCCGACAGCCGCTCGCCGCGCCGCTGGCCACCATCTCGGACTACCTCGGGATCCAGACGAACAACGTCGCCGAGTACACCGCCGTCGTCCGGGCCCTGGCCCTCGCGGCCGAGCTGGCGGCCGTCGAGGTCGACCTGATGCTCGACTCGAAGCTCATCGTCGAGCAGGTCCATGGCCGCTGGCGGGTCAAGGACGCCAAGCTCCAGCCACTCCACGCCGAGGTTCGTCGGCGGCTCGGCGGGTTCCGGAGGTGGACCGCCGTCCACGTCCCGCGCGCCCAGAACGGCGCGGCCGACGCGCTGTGCAACGAGGCGATCGACCGCGCCCTGGCTGGCGGGCCGGCCTCGATCGTCCGCCGGCCAGGGGCGTGATCGGCGACGCACCGGGCGCGGATCGCAGGCCTGTCTGGGAGGGCCGGCGCCGGGCGCTATCATCGTCGGGTCAGCGAGGTGGCCGGACGGTCGCGCGCTGGGTCGGTCCGTCCGACCCGGCTCGAGGAAAGTCCGAGCTCCCCAGCGCAGGGTAGCGGGTAACGCCCGTCCGCCGTGAGGCGAGGACCAGTGCCACAGAGACGAGTCCGGCGGCTTCGGCCGACGGGGTGAAACGCGGCAAACTCTACCCGGAGCAAGGCCAAATAGGAGGGCGCAACCCGGCGCCGCCGCAAGGCGATGGCGGGGGAGAGGTGCGCTGCCCAGCCCTCGGGTCGGCCGCATGAACCGCCGGGCGACCGGCGGTCGAGATGGATGACCGTCCTCGCGAGCGATCGCGGGACAGAACTCGGCTTACAGGCCGCCTCGCTGACGTTTCCCGCCCTCCGGAAGGGTGGTCCCTCACGCCGGGTGGCTCAGTCCTCGTCCGGGCGGAAGATGTGCGCGGCCGTGCAGGCGTTGCAGATCGGCGTCGCCGAGTCGAGATCGCCGAGTGGCAGCGGCAACTGGCGTTCGGGGAACAGGCACTCGACCTCGTACATCCGCTCGCGGGCAGCGTCGACCGCGATCAATCGGCGGTACGTGCAGCGCTTGATCCGCGCTTCGGCGAGGTGGTAGGCCTCGCGCTCGGGCGGCGCGATCGGCAGCTGGATGGCCATCGAGCTGACAGGTCCTCGAACGTTCCGGCGGTCGGGTCGACCGTCGGTGGCGGAGCCTAGCACCCCGCCGCAAGCCCCGGCAACGGCCGAAAGGTACTAGACTCCCGCCGTCGTCGGGACCCGCCGGCGAGCGCCGAGGCGCCAGGAGGACCGTGGCCGACCCGACCGAGGACGCCGCCCGATCCGTCGTCGATCCGTCGACGAGCCGGGTCCGCTGCCCCCTGCTGGTCATCCCCTCGATGACGGTCGGTGGAGCCGATCGGGTGCCGGAGTCCGTTCCACCGCCGGCCGATCCGGACGCCGGGCCCGACCTCTCCGCCGCGTCGGATCCGTCGGCCGTGCCCGCCGCTGCGGTCGTGGATCGTCCCGGGTCGGAGGTCGCGGCGGGGCCCGACGGACCGTCTCGTCCCGTCGAAGCGTCGAGTGCCGTCGCGCCCGGCGCCGCGGTCGACCCGACGATCCCGAGCACGGCGAACCGGTGCGCAGCCTCGGTGCCACCGGCCGTCGTCTCGCTGGGTCAGCAGCGCCTCGTGTGCTTCGACCAGGGCCATGTCGACTGCCCGCGGTTCGTCCGCGCGATGGGGTCGCCCCGTGGCGCGAGCGGTCGGTCCGGCCGCCCGCTCGCGACGGTTCCCGTGGCGGTCGCCACGGTCCAGGCGGTCGCCTCGACCCAAACGGGCCCGACGGTCGACGCCACGGGGACGGCTCTGCCCGGGTCGGTCGAGCCGGACGCTTCGCCGATCGTCCCGGTCACGCCCGTCGTCCGGAGCACGCGCCGGAGCGGCGCCAGGCGGGCCGGGTCCAGACCCAGGCCGATCGTCGTGGCGAGCGGGATCCTGGTCGCCGCCCTGATCGTGGCGTTCGCGTTCACCTCGCTCCGAGGGGGGCTCGCGCTCCCGTCGGTCGGAGCGAGCGCCGGAGCCGGGGTCAGCCCGAGCCCACTCGGATCCACGGCCGCCGTCAGCCCGGTCGTCAGTCCGTCGACGGAGCCGTCCGTGACCGTGAGCCCGTCGCCGAGTCCGTCAGCCACCCCGAGCCCGTCGCCCAGCGGCTCGGCGAGTCCGAGCCCGACGTCCACACCGACCCCGTCCCCCGCGGCGTCGGTCCCGCCGGCCTACGCCGGCCTCAAGCCCTGTCCCGATGCTCCGGACTGCTACATCTACCGGATCCACCCGGGCGACAACCTGACCGCGATCGCGAAGCGGTTCGGGATCACCGTGATCGCCCTCAAGGCCGCCAACCCGGAGATCAAGGACCCGAGCCTGCTCCACGTCGGCGACAAGATCAGGGTCCCCCTGCCGATCGCCTGACGGCGCACCCCGGCGACCCGGCCGCGCTCCGCCGCTCGGGGCGGCCGAGGCTCCGGAGCGCCCGGGCGCCTCGACGGCTCCGCGCAGCACGGTCTCGCGCCGTCCGTGAGACGCGCCGCCCGTCGTCGACCGACGCCCCCGCCTGAACGGCCACCCCTGTCCTCGGTGCGTTTTCGGCATTGACGGGACCGTTCCGTCATGTAGAATGCGGCGAAGTGGCACGAAGTGGTGTCAAGTGGGGAGCAGTACCACAACCCGCCGACCGCTTCGACTCCGGCCACATCGCCGCCCTCGACCCACGCGACCCAGCCGCCCGTTCACCAGCCGCCCAAACGGGGCGAACCGACAGCGCTAGGGGTAAGTCCGACAGGTGTTCACCGGCGAGTACCGGCACTCGGTGGACGACAAGGGACGGATCTCCGTCCCCGCGAAGTTCCGCCTGCAGCTCGATGGCGGGGCCTACCTGGCCCGCTGGGTCGACGCCTGCCTGGCGATCTTCCCGAAGGCCGAGTTCGAAGAGCTCGCCGGCAAGGTCGGCGGTCTGGGGATCGCCGACGCATCCGCTCGGACCTTCAGCCGGGCGTTGTTCGCCAGCGCCTACGAGGTCGAGCTCGACCGGCAGGGGCGGGTCGTCGTACCGGCGTCGCTGCGCGACCTGCTCGGGCTCGCCGGGGATGCCGTGATCGTCGGGGCGCGGGATCACGCCGAGATCTGGGCGCCGGCCGCCTGGGATGACTACCGCAAGGCGATGGAGGCACCCGATGCCCTCGCCGCTCACCTCACCGGTCTCGGGATCTGAGACCGGATCGGACAACCTTCGGGCCGCGATCGGCCCCCACCACATGCGCTTCCAGGGTCCGTTCGGGATCCGCGATCGAACGGGAGACGAGATGAAGGAAGGGCACCTTCCGGTGCTGGCAGAGGAGGTCTTGACGCTACTCGCGCCAGCTTCCGGCAGCCTTCAGATCGACACCACGCTCGGTGGCGGTGGGCACACCGAACGGATCCTGGGAGCGACAGATCCTGATGGCCGCCTCCTCGGTCTCGACGCCGATGGGGCGGCCATCGCCAGGGTCCGGGACCGCCTCGCCGCCCGGTTCGGCGACCGGCTGGTCCTGCGCCAGGCGAACTTCCGCGAGCTGGCCAGCGTCGCCCCCGCAGCGGGCTTCCCGGCCGTCGACGGCATGCTCTTCGACCTCGGACTGTCGAGCTTCCAGCTGGCGGACACCGGGCGCGGGTTCGGCATCCGGGCGGGCGGGCCGCTCGACATGCGCTTCGACACGAGCGTCGGCGTCCCGGCCTCCGAGCTGCTCGCCACGCTGGACGCCCGTGAGCTCGCGGCGTTGTTCCGGACCTACGGCGAGGAGCCGCAGGCGGGCCGCATCGCCCGAGCCATCGTCGACGCCCGGCGGACCGCGCCGATCGAGACCTCCGAGGACCTCGCGGATCTGGTCGAGCGCGTCGCACCCGGGGCTCCCGGGCGCCGTCGCATCCACCCCGCGACGAGGGTCTTCCAGGCCCTCCGGATCGCCGTCAACGCGGAGCTCGACGCGCTGGCGATCGGCCTCGCCGCGGCGGTCGATCTCCTCCGGCCCGGCGGACGTCTCGTAGTGCTGAGCTACCACTCGCTCGAGGACCGCATCGTCAAGCGGTTCCTCGACGCCGAGCGGAAGGGCTGCATCTGCCCGCCGTCGGTCCCCGTCTGCGTGTGCGGCCGGACGCCCCGGCTGCGGCTCCTGACCAAGTCACTGACCGCCGGCCCGGCGGAGCTGGCCCTCAACCCGCGCGCTCGCAGCGCTCGCCTGCGTGCCGCCGAACGGATCGCCGCGTAGCGCCCGAGGACCCGACCGGGTCGACCGAGCCCGGACCCGACGCGAAGACCCACCCCATGGAAGGAGGAGAGATCTTGAGCAAGCGCCACCAGTCCAGCCGTCGCCGCTCCTACGGTCGGCGGCAGCACGAGCTGCGCGAGCGGACCGAGCGCGTCCAGCCGACCGATGAGGCCGAGTTCGGCACGCCGACCGCGGAGGTCGAGGCCGACGGCTTCTCCTTCATGGATCTCGACCTGTCGGGGCGTCGCCTCAGCTTCGCGGTCGGCGACTAGTGGCCGTCTACCAGGGCGCTCGGGCTCGCCCGACGTTCCTCCCCCCGCGAGCCGTCGAGACACCGACGCTCGAGCGACGGCGAGCCCGTTCAGCCGTCCGCGCCCGGCGGCGTCCGGGCCGGGTCGGGATCCTGCTGGGCGGGATCGCCCTGGCCTTCCTGCTCGCCTTCTTCTCGCTCGTGCAGAGCGTCCGCGTGTCGGCGACCGGCTACGAGATCGACCGCCTGACGAACCAGCGGACGACGCTCGAAGCCCGTCGTGACGAGCTGATCGCCGATCTCAACCGACTCGGCCGCGGCCCTGCCATCCGGAAGCAGGCCATCGACCTCGGACTCGACCAGCTGGCCGAGCCCCTCGTCGTGCCCGCCCGCTAGCCGATCGACCGATGCTCGGACGGACCAATTCGCGCCGCCGCCTCCTGCTCGTCCTGGTCATCTTCCTGGTCGTCGGCGCTTCGCTCTTCAGCCGCCTCCTGTGGTGGCAGGTCCACGAGCACGACCAGCTGGCGGCCAAGGCCCAGCGGCAGACGACGGTCCAGTTCGAGGAGCCCGTCAAGCGCGGGACGATCTACGACCGGACCGGGACCGTCGTCCTGGCCACCACCGTCGAGCGATACCTCGTCGCGGCGGCCCCGGACCAGATGGCCCTGGCCGACCGGCAGCGGACCGGGAACGCGCTGGCCCAGATCCTCGGGCTCGACCCCGACGCCGCTCGCGCGCTGTCCGACAAGATCACGGCCGAGAAGCCGTACGTCATCCTGGCCCACGGGCTCGACCAGGCGACCGCCGACCAGATCCGCGAGGGAGTCGCGGGCGGAGAGCTCCAGACGATCACCCTCGAGCCCGAGGCCGTCCGGGTCTACCCGCAGGCCGGCGGCGCGGCGGGGACCACGCTGGCCGCCCACCTCCTGGGATTCGTCAACCGGGACGGTCAGGGCCAGTACGGCGTCGAAGAGCGCTACCAGGCGGACCTTGCCGGGACGCCTCGCGAGCTGCTGGCCGAACGCGACGTGGTCGGCCGCCCGATCACCGACACCGCCCAGGTCCTCAGTCCCGGGGTGGCCGGAGCGGACATCCGGCTGACGATCGACACCGACCTCCAGCTGGCGACCGAGCAGGAGGTCCTGGCGGCCTACACCGCCGACAAGGCGGTCAGCGTCTCGGCGGTCGTCATGGACCCCAAGACCGGGGCGATCCTGTCGATGGCCAGCTACCCGTCGTACGACGCCAACGACTACCGGACGATCGCCGCCCAGGACCCGTCCGTCTTCGTCGACCCGATCGTGTCGCAGATCTACGAGCCGGGCTCGGTCTTCAAGATGGTCACCGCGATGGCCGGCCTGGAGCAGGGCACGCTCAAGCTGTCCGATCGGATCCTCGACTCCGGGTCGTTATCGCTGGACCACGGCCAGAACCGGATCTACGACGCGGACCGCCACGCCAACGGCTACATGCAGGCGCGCGACATCGTGGCCTACTCCCGGAACGTCGGGGCGGCCCGCATCGCCCTGGCCCTGGGCAAGACCACGGCACGATCCGCCTCGATCCTGGCCGGGGCCTGGGCCAGGCTCGGCTTCGGCCAGAAGACCGGTGTGGACCTGGCCGGCGAAGCCCCCGGTCTGGTCCGCGATCCCGCCCTCAAGCACTGGAGCCAGGTCGACGTCGCCAACGGCTCGTTCGGTCAGGGCGTCGCCGTGACCCAGCTCCAGCTCGTGACGGCGTACGCGGCCATGGCGAACGGCGGGATGCTGGTCACGCCGCATGTCGTGCTCGGTGTCGGCGACCGGGACTCGGAGCCCGCTCCGCGCGGTCAGGTCATGTCGCCGGCGCTCAGCAAGACCCTCACGGACCTGATGAGCCACGTCGTCCACACCGTCCCGTGGTATGCCGAGAAGACGCTCGTCCGTGGGTACGACGTCGGCGGCAAGACCGGGACGGCCCAGATCTGGGATCCCAAGGCGAACCACGGCCGCGGCGCGTGGAAGGCCAACAAGTACAACTACAGCTTCGTCGGATACATCGGGCGAGGCACGCCCGAGCTCATCATCGCCGTGACGATCCACGAGGCGAAGCCGCTGACGATCGCCCAGGGCAACCTGCCATTGGCCGTTGAGTCGTACGAGCTGTTCCGACGGATCGCGACCGACGCGATGACGACCCTCGACCTCCCCAAGCCTGCGGCACAGGCAGGGCCGTGAGCGGCTATGGGACACTGGCCACCGTGACCGACGCGCCACCGCCGTCGCCGCCCCGTTCCACGGACGAGGCCTTCGACGATGCCGAGATCGCCCGGATCACGGGCGGCCGGCTCGAGCGTTCGTCGGGCCGCCCGATCCGCGGAGCGGCCGTCGACTCGCGACGGATCGAGCCCGGCAACCTGTTCATCGCCCTGCCCGGGGAGCGGACCGACGGCCACGAGCACCTCGCGGCGGCGGTCGAAGCCGGGGCGGCGGCCCTCCTGGTGAGCCGGCCGGTCGCCCTCGGGTCGGCGCTCGGAGACGTCGCGATCATCCGCGTCGGCCAGCCGTTGGCCGCCCTCCATGCGCTGGCCGCCGCTTGGCGGCGTCGGTTCGATCCGCTGACCGTCGGGATCACCGGGAGCATCGGCAAGACGTCCACCAAGGAGGCCGTCGCCGCCGTCCTCGCCAGCCGGTTCCGAACCCGCAAGAACGAGGGCAACGAGAACAACGAGATCGGGCTGCCGCTGACCGTCCTCCGGCTCGATCGCTCGGACCAGGCGCTCGTCCTCGAGATGGGGATGTACGTCGAGGGCGAGATCGCCGACCTGGTCCGGATCGGGTCGCCGCGGATCGGCGTGGTGACCGCCGTCCAGCCCGTCCACCTGTCGCGGATCGGGACGATCGAAGCGATCGAGCTCGAGAAGGGACGCCTGGTCGAGGGTCTCCCGCCGACCGGCACGGCGATCCTCAACGCCGACGACGAGCGCGTCCTCCGGATGGCCGAGCGGACGGCGGCCCGGGTCATGACCTACGGATTCGCCGACGCTGCCGACGTCCGGGCCGAGGCGATCGCCTCGGACGGCCCGGACGGGATGCGGTTCGACCTGCGCACGGCCGAGGGTCGCCAGGCGGTCGCGATCCCGCTCCTCGGCCGGCACGCGGTCCACAACGCCCTGGCCGCCGCCGCCGTCGGGCTGGCCGCCGGGATCGCCCCGGCCGAGATCGCGACCGCGCTCGGGTCGGCGACCGGCGCAGCGCATCGCGGCGAGCTCATCCGTCTGGGCGACGTGACGGTCATCGACGACAGCTACAACGCGGCGCCGGCGTCGATGCTCGCGGCGCTCGACGTCCTGGCCGGCCTGCGCGGCCGCCGGGTGGCGGTCCTCGGCGAGATGCTCGAGCTGGGTGACGAGAGCACCGCCGGTCATCTCGAGGTCGGCCGGGCGGCGGCACGCGTCGTCGACCTGCTGATCGTCGTCGGCGACGACCCCGAGGGCGACGCCGACGCGATGGTCGAGGGTGCCCGAGAAGCGGGGCTCGAGCCGGAGCGGATCCTGCGCGTCGCCGACGCCGAGACCGCCCACGACGAGCTCCGGCCGCGGCTGATCCCGGGCGACGTGGTCCTGATCAAGGCGTCGCGCGGGATCGCGCTCGACACCCTGGTGGAGGCGCTCCGCCGGGAGCTCGAGTCATGAGGATCGGCACGGTCGAGCTCATCCAGGGGCTCCTGCTGGCGTTCATCATCGTCGTCATCCTGATGCCGCCGTACATCCGGCTCCTCCGCCACCTCCGGTTCGGGAAGAACATCCGCGAGGAGGGACCGGTCAGCCACCAGGTCAAGCAGGGCGTGCCGACCGGCGGCGGCATCCTGCTCATCCTGATCGTCGCCGCGATCGCCCTGTTCCTGGGGGCGGTCGGCCCGGACACGTGGGACACCTTCTCGCCGCTCGCCGCCCTGCTCGGCGTCGGTGCGCTGGGCGCCTTCGACGACTACCGGAACGCCAAGACCGGGACCGGCATCAGCGTCCGGGGCAAGCTCATCTGGCAGGTCGTCGTGGCGGTCCTCGCCGCGGTGTACATCCAGCGCCACTTCGACATCGACGCGATCCGGGTGCCGTTCGTCGGCGACGTCTCGATCGGCCCGTGGCTGTACATCCTGTTCGCGGCATTCGCGATCGTGGCGGCGAGCAACGGCGTCAACATCACCGATGGGCTCGACGGGCTGGCCGGTGGGACGCTCGCCTTCTCGTTCGTGGCATACATGATCATCGCCCTGCTCAACGTGCCCCACCAGCCGAATCTCGCGCTGCTCTGCGCGATCATCATCGGCGCGATCATGGGCTTCCTGTGGTTCAACGTGCACCCGGCCCAGGTGATCATGGGCGATTCCGGGTCGCTGTCGTTAGGCGCCGCCCTGGCCGTGACCGCGTTGATCACGGGCCAGATCGTGGTCCTGCCGTTGATCGGGCTGGTGTTCGTGGTCGAGACCGGGTCGGTCATCCTCCAGGTCGCCTACTTCAAGGCCACCGGCGGACGGCGGATCTTCCGGATGTCGCCGATCCACCACCACTTCGAGCTGCTGGGCTGGGACGAGGAGAAGATCACCGTCCGGTTCTGGATCGTGGCGGTGCTGGCCGGCCTGCTCGGGGTGACTCTGTTCATGGCCTCGATCAACTCGCTGGCATGACGACCATGACGACGCCACCGACCGTTCCCGGGACGCTCGAGCCCGACGCGCTGACGCTCGACGGGATCCGGGCCGGTGCCCTCCGCGGACGACCGATCGCGGTCCTCGGGCTGGCCCGCAGCGGCGTCGCGCTGACCCGCTTCCTGGTCGACGCCGGCGCCCTGGTGACGGTCTACGACGGGCGCCCGGCCGACGCGCTCGGCGATGCCCTCGGTCGGCTGGACGGGCGGGACGTCCGCCTCCTGGCCGGCCCGGAGATCGATCCAGCGACGGCGCTCGCCGGGATGGCCCTCATCGCGACGTCACCGTCGATCAACCCCGACTACCCGACCACTGAACCGCGGCTGCGGGCCGTCCTGGCCGCCGTCGCCGCCGCCCGCGCGGCCGGCGATCGATCGGTGCCGGCGATCGTGTCGGAGCCCGATCTGTTCCTGCGGCTCTGCCCGGCGCCGACGATCGGGGTGACCGGCACCAAGGGCAAGACGACGACCTCGGCGCTGGCCCACGCCCTGCTCGCCACGGACCCGACGCATCGGGCGTTCCTGGGCGGGAACATCGGCCGGCCCTTGGTCGAGCAGCTGTTCGATCTGCGACCGGACGACCGCGTCGTCATCGAGCTGTCCGAGCTCCAGCTTCCGACGCTGTCACGGGGGACCACGGTCGCCGCCTTCACCAACGTCACCTCGGATCACCTCGACCGCCACGGCAGCCTCGCGGCGTACCGCGCCGTCAAGCGACGCTTCGCCGAGCTCGTCGATCCGGCCGGCGCGCTCGTCATCAACCTCGACGACCCGGAGGTCGCGAGCTATGCCGGACCCGCCGGCCGGGCGACGGTCGTCGGCTATCGGCTCGACCTGCCGCCCGTCGGTGGGCTCGGGCTGGTCGACGGCTGGATCGTCGCCGATCGCGTCCCGCGGCTCGCGCTCGCCCGCGCGGGTGCGGCGACGTCGACCGGCAGCGCCCCGGCGTCGTCCGTCGAGCGGATCCTGCCGGTGGCCGAGCTCCGCGTCCCGGGTCGCCACAACATCTCGAATGCGATGGCCGCTGCGGGGATCGCGCTCCTGGCCGGGATCCCGCCGGCATCGATCCGGTCCGCGGCGGCCTCGTTCGGCGGGGTCGAGCACCGTCTCGAGACCGTCGCCACCATCGATGGCATCCGGTTCGTCAACGACTCGCAGGGGACGCAGCCCGACGCGGTCATCGCCGCGCTCCGGGCGTTCGACCCGCCGATCGTGCTCATCGCCGGCGGCCGCGACAAGGACGTGGACCTCTCGGAGCTCGGCCCCGTCGTCGCCGAGCGCGCCGCGGCCGCGGTCCTCATCGGCGAGAGCGGTCCCGACCTCGAGCGCCGGTTCGTCGCGGGCGGCCTGCAGCGGACGGAGCGCGCGGCGACGCTCGAGGGCGCCGTGCGACGTGCCGCCGCGATCGCGGCCGAGCTGCGCGGGCCGACCGCCCGACCGACCGTGCTGCTGAGCCCCGCGGCGGCCAGCTTCGACATGTTCGTCGACTACGAGGCGCGCGGGCGGGCATTCAAGGCCGCTGTCGCGACCCTCGCCGAGGAAGGCATCCGATGACCGCTCCGACGACCGCGGTCCGCAGCCAGACCCGGCCCCGGCCGGCCACGGGCGGGGTCCCGAAGACCCTCCGACGCGAGACCCATCAGCCGGACTACATCATCCTCGTCACCGTCATCGCGATGTCGGCGATCGGCATCCTGATGGTCTTCTCGTCGTCGGCGATGGAGCAGTACGCCCAGGACGGCGACGTCTTCGGGACGGTCGGACCGCAGGTCGCCTGGGGGGTCGCCGGGCTGCTCGCGATGCTGGTCATGATGCGGATCGACTATCGCCGGCTGCGGCTCGTGTCGATCCCGATGTACGTCATCGCGATCGTCCTGCTGGTCCTCGTCTTCAGTCCCAGCCTGGGCCAGATCGTCGGTGGGTCGGCCCGCTGGCTCAAGGTCGGCCCGTTGCCGGCCGTCCACCCGGCCGAGTTCGCCAAGCTCGCCCTGGTCGTCTACCTCGCCCATTGGTTCGCCAAGCGAGGCGAGAAGGTCGGCGGCCTGCTCAGCGGGACGATCCCGTTCCTGATCGTCTTCCTGCCGATCGTCGCGCTCGTCCTCAAGGAGCCCGACCTCGGCACCTCGATGGTCCTGGCCGTGACCGGGCTGACGATGTTCCTGCTGGCGGGGGCCAACCTCGTCCACGTCGGCGTCCTGCTCGTCGGCGGCGTCATCGGGATCGTGATGTTCGCCCTCCACGGCTACCAGCTCGAACGGATCCGGGCGTGGATCGATCCGTGGGCCTACCCCGACACGATCGGCTTCCACTCGGTCCAGGGGCTCATGGCGCTCGGGTCGGGCGGGTTGTTCGGGCTCGGGCTCGGCCAGAGCCGCGGCGCCGGGGGCCTGTTCCTGCCGAACGCCAGCAACGACTTCATCTTCGCCGTGATCGGCGAGGAGTTCGGCCTGCTCGGCGCCGGCCTGGTCGTCGTCCTGTTCGTGATCCTCGCCTACCAGGGCATCCGCGTCGCGCTCGCGGCACCCGACACGTTCGGGGCGCTGCTCGCCGCCGGGATCACGACCTGGCTGTGCGTCCAGGCGTTCATCAACATCGGCGTCGTGGTGGCGCTCTTCCCGATCACCGGGATCACCCTTCCCTTCATCAGCGCCGGCGGCTCGTCCCTGACGATCAGCCTGGCCGCCGTCGGGATCCTCCTGTCGATCTCACGCGAGACCGTTGAACGAGGCACATGGAACGATGCGTCTGCTGATCGCGGGCGGCGGAACGGGCGGGCACATCTACCCGGCTCTGGCCGTCGCCCGGTCGCTACGCGCCAGCGACCCTGAGGCCGAGTTGTCCTGGATCGGTGGACAGCGCGGGCTCGAGGGATCGATCGTCCGCGCCTCCGACATCCCGCTCCGACGGCTGGCGCTCCGTTCGCTGCGCTCGACCGACCGGTCGATCCACGTGATCCTCGATCCGATCCGGCTGGCCGTGTCGGTTCCACAGGCCGCGGCGATCCTCGCCCGCCTGCGGCCCGCGGCGATCTTCACGACCGGTGGCTACGTCGCCATCCCGGTCCTGATCGCCGCCAGGCCGCTGGGTATCCCGACCGTGCTGTGGGAGGGCAATGTCATCCCGGGCCGGAGCGTCCGCGCCACGGCCCGGCTCGCCTCGGTCGTCGCGACGTCGTTCCCCGAGACCGGCGCGGCCCTGGCCGTGCCCGCCGAGCGCTGCTACCTCACCGGGACCCCGATCCGCGATCTCGGGACGGTCGACCCGGACGCCGCGCGAGCCCATTTCGGCGTCCCGCCGGGGGATCGGCTCCTGCTCGTGTTCGGCGGGTCGCAGGCCGTCCGCCGGTTCAATGCCGCGGTCGCCGAGGCGCTGCCTCGCCTGGTCGAGCGGGTCCACGTCGTCCACGTGACCGGCGACGCGGGCTATGCGAGCGCCCTGACGGATCGGGAGGCCCTGCCGCCTGAACGACGCGACCGCTACCGGCCGTATCCGTTCCTCGGCGCGGAGATGACCGACGCATTGGTCGCCGCCGACCTCATCGTCGGCCGGGCAGGAAGCTCGACGCTGGCCGAGGCGACGGCCCTCGGGAAGCCGCTCGTCGTCGTCCCGTACCCGCATGCCGCCGGACACCAGCGCGCGAACGCCCGGCGACTGGTCGATTCCGGAGCAGCGCGCCTCGTCGCCGACGAGGATTTCGGCGCGGCCGCGCTGCTCGACGCGGCGGCGCTCCTCGACGATCCACAGGCGCACGCGCGGATGTCGGCCGCGGCGCGCGCCCTCGGGCGGCCGGGAGCCGCGGCGGCGGTGGCCGAGCTGGTCCTCGCCGCGGCGGAACGACGGCCCCTGCCCGATCGCGACGCCCTCGACCGTCGCTCGCGGGAGGCGGCCGCATGACCGCCGCGACCGCCTTCGACCCGATCGCCCTGGGCACCGAGATCCAGCGTCGCCTGGGGGTCAAGACCTCACGCGACGAGCCGCTCGCGCGGTTCACGACGATGCGCGTCGGGGGACCGGCCGACCTGTTCGCGGTCGCGCACAACGCCTTCGAGCTCCGGGCGCTCGTCAAGTTCGTCCGGACGCGCGACATCCCGCACGTGGTGCTCGGCCGGGGCAGCGACGTGGTCATCGCCGACGCCGGCGTGCGCGGCGTCGTGATCCAGGTCCGGGCCGAGGGGACCGAGGTGCGCGAAGATCGGCTCGTCGCCGAGGCCGGCGTCCCGATGGCCAGGGCGGCGACCGTGACCCAGGGTGGGGGGCTCTCCGGGCTCGAGTTCGGCCTGGCCATCCCGGGCACCGTCGGTGGTGCCGTGTGGGCGAACGCCGGCGCGCACGAGTCGGACGTCAAGGCGATCCTCGAGGAAGCGCTGGTCATGACAGCGGACGGGACCGAGATCCGCCAGGACGGGCAAGCCCTCGGGCTCGGCTACCGCGACAGCCGGCTCAAGCATCGCGTCGCGCGGGACGCAGCTCCCGAGATCGTGCTGTCGGCGACGTTCCGACTCAGCCCGGCCACGCCCGACGAGATCCGCGACCGGCTCGACGACATCCGGCACTGGCGCCAGGCGCACCAGCCCCTCGGCATCCCGAGCGCGGGCTCCTACTTCCGCAATCCTCCCGACGATTCGGCCGGGCGATTGATCGATGCGGCCGGTCTGAAGGGGACCCGCCTCGGCGGTGCCTCGGTCAGCGAGAAGCACGCCAACTTCCTGATCAACGACCGGAAGGGGACCGCTTCCGACGTACGCGGTCTGGGCGAGATCGTCCGGACCGAGGTCGCCCGCCGGTTCGGCGTCCGGCTCGAGCCGGAGGTCGTGTTCGTGGGCGACTGGGGCGTCGAGGACTCCTGGATGCCGACCTCGGGCTCGGAGGTCGCTCGATGACGAGCCGCTTCCCGCCGATCGCGGTCCTGCTCGGTGGGCCGTCCGCCGAGCACGACGTGTCGGTCGTGTCCGGGAGTGCCGTCGCGGACGCGCTCGAGGATCTCGGCCACCGGGTCGAGCGGCACCTCATCGACCTCGGCGGCTCGTGGTGGCGACTTCCAGCCGGGTCGCGCGGTCCGGCCGATCCACCATCGGCCTGGGACGACCCGGCCGCGATCGGAGCGACCGGCCCGGACGCCGCCGCGGCGGCGATCGAGCAGCTCGCCGGGGCCGACCCGCTGCCGGTCGTGTTCATCGCCCTGCACGGTCCGTTCGGCGAGGACGGCACCGTCCAGGCGCTCCTCGAGGCCGCCCGGCTGCCGTACACCGGCTCCGCGGTGGCGGCCTCGGCGATCGGCATGGACAAGGCCATCTTCAAGCGGCTGTGCCGAGGGATCGGCCTGCCGCTCGCCGACTGGCGCGAGGTCCGCTCCGACCGCTGGGCCGCGGACCCGGCGGGCGTCCTCGTCGAGCTCGAGGCGTTCGCCGCGGGGACCGGCGACCCACGGCTGATGGTCAAGCCCGCCCGTCTTGGGAGCTCGGTCGGGATGTCCCTGGCCCACGGTCCGGACGAGCGCGCTCCGGCGATCGAGCTCGCGCTCCGCCACGACACGCTCGTCCTGGCCGAGGCGTACGTGGCCGGCGCGCGGGACCTGGAGGTCGCCGTGATCGGCAACGATCCGGCCAGGCTCGAGCTGTCCGGGCCGGGCGAGATCGTGGCAGGCCACGAGTTCTACGACTACGCCGCGAAGTACACCCCCGGCCTGTCGCGGACGACGCCGGCGGCCGAGATCGACCCGGTCACCCGGGCGACGATCCTCAAGATCGCCCGGGACTGCTATCGCGTCATCGGCGCCGAGGGGTTCGCCCGGATCGACTTCCTGCTCAACCCGGAGGGTGTCGTGCTGTCCGAGATCAACACCATCCCGGGGTTCACCCCGATCAGCCTGTTCCCGGTCATGGCCGCGCTGGGCGGGGGGACCTTCGGCCGCGTCGCCGAGCGGATCGTCGAGCTCGCCCTTGAACGTCAGGCCGCCGCCGTCCGGCCGCGGCTGACCCCCGCGGACCTGCCCCGATGAGCGGACGGCGGACGAGCCGCCCAAGGACCCGGCGGTCGGGCCGCCGCGGCCCGGACATCCGACGCGCATCGGCCGGGATGAACCGGACCCGGTCGCTCGCCCTGCTGGTGCTCATCGGCTCGGCCCTGGCGATCTACGGCGTCAGCGCGAGCCCCGCCTTCGGCTATCGACGGCTGGACATCGTCGGCGCTGCCCGCACCGACCAGGCGATCATCCGCTCCGAGCTGTCGGTCGCGGACGGCAGCAACCTCTTCCGCCTGTCCACCGACGGCATGGGCGAACGGCTCCGGGCGTTGCCGACCGTGGCGGGCGCGACGATCGAGATCGCCCTGCCCGACACGCTCCGGGTCCACCTCGTCGAGCGACAGGCCGTCGTCATCTGGCAGGTCGGCGGACAGCGGTTCCTGGTCGACGCCGACGGCTTCGCGTTCGCGGAGGCGACCGAGGCCTCGGACCTCCCGGTCATCGACGACCGCCGGGCTCCCGCCACCCAGCCCGGCGACGGTCGCGGCGGTGACGCCGGCCCGAACACGGCCCCGGTCGTGCTGGCGATGCACGTCGGCGACACGATCGACCCGGTCGACTTCGACGCCGCGACCCGGCTCGGGTCGCTCCTCCCGGTCGACGTCGGCAGTGGCGGCGCCGGGCTCCACGTGCGGATCGACGATGCGACCGGGTTCAGCCTCGACACGGGCAAGGACGGCTGGTCGGCGGTCTTCGGCTACTACACCCCGACGATCCGGAAGACCGACCTCATCCCCGGTCAGGTCCGTCTGCTCAAGAGCCTCCTCGCCGGGCGGGAGGACGCGATCGCCAGCATCGTCCTGGCCGACGACCGCGAGGGGACGTACACCGCCAAGGTCGCGCCGTGACGATCGTCCCCGGGTCCGCCCGCGGGACTGCAGGTTGCCCGCGATCCGTCGCGTCGAGTAGCCTTGCCGAAACGATCCGACGGGAGGGCGACGCCGCGTGCTGCTTCCCCTGGCAGGCCTCGTTCTGGGCGTCCTGCTCGGGCTCCTCCTCCAGGTCGATGTCAGTTTCGAGTTCGCTCGCTATTCGGCCGTCGCGATCGTCGCGGCGCTCGACTCGGTCCTCGGCGCGGTGCGCGCCGAACTCGACGGGGTCTATGACAATCGGATCTTCATCACCGGCTTCGTCACCAACGCGACGGTGGCCGTCCTGCTCACCTTCATCGGCGATCGACTCGGCCTGGACCTGTACCTCGTCGCATTGATCACCTTCGGGCCACGGATCTTCAACAACGTGGCCCTCATCCGCCGCCACTTCCTGTAGAGGGGCAACGACGACTGTGGAACGAGAAGCGGTCCTGGTCGGGATCGACGTCGGGACGACGAAGGTCACGGCGCTCATCGGCGAGGTCGGCCGGGACGGCGGGCTCACGATCATCGGCAAGGGGACGGTCCCGACGACCGGCCTGAAGAAGGGCGTGGTCGTCAACATCGAGCAGACGGTCCAGTCGATCGCCGGTGCGGTCGAGCAGGCCGAGCGGCTGTCCGGCTGGAAGATCGACCGCGCCTTCGTCGGGGTCGGCGGCCAGCACGTCGAGAGCCAGAACTCGCGCGGCGCCGTCTCGGTCAGCGGACACGCCAAGGAGGTGTCACGCGAGGACATCAACCGAGCCACCGAGGTCGCCCGCGCGGTCAGGATCCCGTCCGACCGGGACGTCCTTCACGTCCTGCCGCGGCAGTTCATCGTCGACGGCCAGGAAGGGGTCAAGGATCCCCTCGAGATGAGCGCGGTCCGGCTCGAGGTCGAGACCCATATCGTCACCGGCTCGGCGACCGCGGTCCAGAACCTGACCAAGTGCGTCGTCGCCGGCGGAGTCAAGATCGACGAGCTCGTGGCCGACTCGCTGGCCTCGGCCGAAGCGGTCCTCAGCGAGACGGAGAAGGAGCTCGGGGTGGCGGTCGCCGACATCGGCGCCGGCACGATCGACCTCGCCCTGTTCGCCGACGGGTCGCCGTTCTACACCAGCGTCCTGCCGGTCGGCGGCAACAACGTGACGATGGACATCGCCGCCGTCATGAAGACGACCCTCCAGGTGGCCGAGGAGCTCAAGATCCACAACGGGACGAGCGACCTGCGCGCGGTCGACGGCGACGAGATGATCAACGTGGAGATGCTCGGCGAGGAGGCGGGCCGCACCGTCAGCCGGCTCGAGCTGTGCCAGGTCATCGAGGCCCGGATGCGCGAGACGTTCGAGCTGCTCGCCAACGAGATGAAGGGGACCGGGCACGGGATGCTCCCCGCCGGGATCGTCCTGACCGGCGGCGGGGCCGAGCTGGCGGGCGCCGCCGAGCTGGGTCGCGAGGTCCTCCAGATGCCGGTCCGGATCGCCGGTCCGTCGGGCGTCGGGGGCCTGGTCGACAACCTGCTGACGCCTGCCAACAGCACGGCCATCGGCCTGCTCCGCTGGGGCGCCATGGTCCTCGCCCAGGGCGAGCCCGGTCGCTACGAATCGGCCCCCGCGATGGGCGGGCTCGGCCGGCTGCGCGACGCCCTCCGCAGCATCTTTCCCTGATCGTCCGGTCGACCCGGCGGGTCGCCTCGCCCGCCAGCGGTGCGCGCTCACACCTTGACGAGGAGCGATCTGCCCCGACGTCTTGACCCGGCGCTATACTCCGTCGACATCTCCAGAGCGCGCACCCCCTGACCCACCCCAACCGAACGACCCGGCACGTACCACCGGAGGAGAGGCGATGTCGCTGCGATCCGATTCCGAGAACTTCGCCCTGATCCGCGTGGTGGGTGTCGGTGGCGGCGGGAGCAACGCCGTCAACCGGATGATCCGGGCCGAGATGATGGGTGTCGAGTTCATCGCCTGCAACACGGATGCCCAGGCGCTCCTCCAGTCGGATGCGCCGCACAAGATCCGGGTCGGCGACAAGATCACCCGCGGCCTCGGCGCCGGCGGGGACGCGTCGATCGGCCAGCGGGCGGCGGAGGAGGACTCGGAGCGGGTCGCCGACGCACTGCGCGATTCGGACATGGTGTTCATCACCGCCGGGATGGGCGGCGGGACCGGCTCCGGCGCCGCCCCGGTCATCGCCCAGATCGCCAAGGAGATGGGCGCCCTCACGATCGGCATCGTGACCAAGCCGTTCTCGTTCGAAGGCAACCGCCGCAAGCTCGTCGCCGAGAAGGCGACCGAGGAGCTCAAGGCGAACGTCGACACCCTCATCACGATCCCGAACGATCGGCTCAAGGACGTCGTCCAGAAGAACACGTCGATCGTCGATGCCTTCCGGGTCGTCGACGACGTGCTCCGCCAGGGCGTCCAGGGGATCAGCGACATCATCACCGTCCCGGGCCTGATCAACCTCGACTTCGCTGACGTCCGGACGATCATGAAGGACGCCGGGTCGGCGCTCATGGGGATCGGTCGGGCGTCGGGCGAGAACCGCGCCGTGGAGGCTGCCCAGCAGGCGATCGCCAGCCCCCTCCTGGAGGTCAGCATCGCCGGGGCGCAGGGGATCCTGTTCAACATCACCGGCTCGTCGAACCTCAGCCTGTACGAGGTCACCGAGGCCGCCGAGGCCATCAAGGAGGCCGCCGACCCGGAGGCCAACATCATCTTCGGGACGAGCTTCAACGAGCGTCTCGGGGACGAGGTCCAGATCACGGTCATCGCCACCGGTTTCGACGCGGGTCGCAAGCGCGACGCCGCGCGTCAGGCCGCTTCGGGATCCGCCTGGGAGGTCCAGGGGACCCCGCGACCGACGTCGCGTGACTTCCTCGAGGAGCTCGATCGGCAGCGTGCCGCCAACGCCGGCGACCTCGACAGCGGCGCCGCCGCCGCCGTCCGGGTGGAGCGCACCGTGGCCGTCACGCCGGCTCCCGCGCAGCGCGCCCAGATCGATCCGGACGACCTCGAGATCCCGAGCTTCCTCCGCCGCGGCAAGTAGCCCGCCGCCGGTGATCGCCGGCAGTCCTCCGCCGGAGCCCGACCCG
>CAVVNZ010000002.1:0-88404 GCA_963749735.1 uncultured Chloroflexia bacterium | reverse complement strand
TCCGCCTGACCCACCTGCCGACCGGGACGGTCGCCCAGAGCCAGAACGAGCGGTCGCAGACCCAGAACAAGGAGACCGCGATCAAGGTCCTCAAGGCCCGCCTGCTCGAGAAAGCCCTCGAAGAGAAGGAGGCCGAGCTTCGCGCACTCAAAGGAGAGCACGTCGAAGCCGGCTGGGGCAACCAGATCCGGAGCTACGTCCTCCACCCGTACCAGATGGTCAAGGACCTGCGAACCGAGTACGAGACGAGCAACACGACGGCCGTCCTCGACGGGGACCTCGACGCGTTCATGCAGGCCGAGCTCGAACGGGTGGCGACGGACGATCCGGCGGCGGGCACCGGCGTACCTGCGTGACGATCCGGCCGAGCAGCCTGCCGATCGCGCTGGTCGGCATCACCTTCCGCGCTGCCAGGCCCGAGGATCTGCCCGGATGCGCCGCGATCTGGCGCGAGTCCATCAACGACTATCTCGTGCGCCTGAACCGGCCCGAGATCCCGGACGAGCTCGGGCCGATCGGACGGTTGCACGCCCACACCCAGGCGACGGATCCGGACCGGTTCGTCGTCGCCGTGGTCCCGGGCGAGGGGAGCGAGCGCATCCTCGGGTTCGGATCCGCCGTGGAACGCGGCAGGATCTGGTTCCTGTCGATGCTGTTCGTGCGACCCGAAGCCCAGGGGCAGGGACTCGGTCGCGCGATCCTCGAGCGTCTGCTCCCCGCGCCGACCTTCGACGGCGTGCTCGCGACCGCGATCGACAGCCTCCAGCCGATCTCGACCGCGCTGTACGCCCGCTACGGCATCGCCCCCCGCATGCCGATCGTCGACCTGCGCGGCGACGTCGACCGGCCCGAGGCCTTCCCGGACCTGCCCGACGGAGTGGTCGCGGTCCCATTCGAGTCGATCGCCGACGGGCCGCCGGCCGGCCCGGGACACCGGGCTCTGGCCCAGCAGGTCGACGCGCTCGATCGCGAGCTGCTCGGCGCCGAGCATCCCCAGGACCACCGCTTCCTCCGGACCGAGCACCGGCGCGGGTTCCTGTACCGCGGGGCTGGCGGCGCGGTCCTCGGCTACGGCTATGCCGGGGAGGTCGGCCGCATCGGGCCGATCGCGGTCCGCGACGCGGCGCTCCTGGAACCGGTCACCGGTCACCTGATCGGTGCGGTCCCGGCTCGCGGCGCACGGGCGATGTGGGTCCCGGGTGCGGCACCGAGCCTGATGCCGACGCTGCTCGCCGCCGGGCTGCGGATCGACGAGTTCCCCTTGCTCCTGTGCTGGGACCGTCCGTTCGCCGACTTCAGCCGCTACGTCCCGATCTCGCCCGGCCTGCTCTGACGTCCGGCGCAGTGGCGGCACGCCCCGCCCGTCCCGCGGCGTCCCGGGCTGTTCCGGACGCCCCCGCGGCCGGAGCGTGGTAGCCTCGCGGCAGTGGCTCCCTCGCTCGTGCCCGCGGTCGGAGCCGAGACGCACGAGACCGGCGCGTCTCGCCGGTCCGGATCGCCGCCTCGGAGTAGACCGTGACCCTGGCTCCCCTTCGGGCCGCCGCCCGCTCGCACCGCCAACGTCCCGTCGGGCTGGCCCCGACGGAGTCGCCGGTCGACGGTGCCGTGCTCGTGCTGCACGACGTCACGAAGGCGTACCCGAACGGCAACGTCGCCCTGCGGGATGTCGACCTGGTCGTGCCCGAGGGCGACTTCGTGTTCCTGGTCGGGCCGTCGGGCGCCGGCAAGTCGACCCTGATCAAGCTGATCATCCGCGACGAGATCGCCACGACCGGGGCGGTCATCCTCGATGGCCAGGACCTCGCCCGCCTCGCCCGGCGCCAGGTCCCCAAGGTGCGTCGGAAGATCGGCATCATCTTCCAGGACTTCAAGCTGCTGCCGACCAAGACGGTCCGCGAGAACGTGGCGTTCGCGCTCGAGGTGACGGGGACGCCGTCGCGCGAGATCGGACCGGCGGTAGATCGGGTGCTCGCGCTGGTCGGCCTGTCGGCCCAGGCCCGCCAGCTGCCCGGCACGCTGTCGGGCGGCGAGCAGCAACGAACAGCGATCGCCCGGGCGCTGGTCCACGACCCCCGGATGATCATCGCCGACGAGCCGACCGGCAACCTCGATCCGCTGATCAGCTGGGAGATCCTCCAGCTCCTGCTCCGGATCAACGAGCTCGGGGTGACCGTCCTGATGGCCACCCACAACGCCGAGATCGTCACCGCCCTGCGCAAGCGCGTGGTCGCGCTCGAGGACGGCCGGATCATCCGCGATGAAGAGGCCGCGGCGTATCACCGTGAGGACTAGGCCGCGGTGATCTCGTTCGTGGCGTTCAGCCTCCGACGAGCCTGGCAGGGATTCTGGCGGAACGCCGTGATGAGCCTCGCGGCGACGGCCACGATGGTCTTCATGCTCCTCCTGTTGTCCGGCTTCTACGTGGTCCTGACCGGCCTGAACGCGGGTCTCGAGTTCGTCGAGCAGAAGGTCGAGATCGTGGCCGATGTCAAGGACACCGCCCCGACGCTCGCCATCGAGGCGCTCCAGACCCGGGTCGCGGCGATGCCGGAGGTCGCCAGCGTCGAGTACGTCAACGCCAACGAGGCCCTTCGACGGTTCCAGGAGCGACTCAAGCAGCAGGGCCGTGAAGATCTGACCACGGCCCTCGACAAGAACCCGCTGCCCGGGTCGCTCCAGATCAAGCTCAAGGATCCGAAGGTCTTCGGGAACGTCGTCGAGTCGCTCCGGGCGGATCCGAACATCGAGCGCGTCCAGGAGGTCAAGAACCTCATCGAACGCGTATTGACCGTGACGAACCTGCTCCGGACGGGCGGCCTGGTCGTGCTCGCCCTGGTCGGGGTCGTCGTGCTGTTCATCATCGTCAACACGATCCGCCTGGCCGTGGTCGCCCGAGCCGAGGAGATCGAGATCATGCGGCTGGTGGGCGCGTCGGATGCCTTCATCCGTTGGCCGTTCATCTTCGAGGGCGCGCTGGTCGGTCTCATCGGGGCGGCGATCACCCTCGGCCTCCTCGCGCTCGGGGCCGAACCGCTCGGCCGGGTGATGACCGGCTTCTTCGAGGTCCTGCCGCTCCAGCTCGGGTCGCTGGGGCGGGATCTGGCGATCATCGTCGTCGCCACCGGGGTGGGCCTGGGGGTCCTCGGTTCGTGGGTCTCGGTGCGGAGCTATCTCCTGAAGTAGGTCCGCGCCATCCTTCCCACCTCGGGTCGCGGCCCTTTCGGGCGAGCCGTCGTACGCTGTGCCATCCAGCCGAACCGACCGACCTTCGCTCGTCGACCGCCGGCCGCCGAGTCGACCCCATCGTTCGAACAGGGATCCGCGAGATGACCACCGACGACCCCGCCGCGCCGCTCGCGCCCGGCGCGCCTCTTGGACCCGCCGGAACGGCGGATCGGGTCGAGTCGGCGACACCCGACGCGCTCGCACCGGACGCCGGGCTCGCGCCACCCCGTGACCGGCCGGGCCGTCGGATCGGGCTCGTTCCGGTCGCGATCGCGCTCGTCGCCGTCCTGGCCGGGTCGGCGCTGTTCGTCTCGGGATTCGCGCTGGGTTCGCTCAAGGCATCGACCCCCGGGACGCCGGCCGACGAACAGGCCGCGTTCCAGCCGTTCTGGGATACGTACCGCTCGATCACCGGCGACTATGCGGGCGAGCCGGTGGCCCGCAAGGTCCTCGTCGAAGGCGCGATCCGCGGCATGATCGCCGCGCTCGGTGACCCGTTCTCGGCGTATCTCAGTCCTGACGAGTATCGTCAGTCGTTGCAGGGTCTGTCCGGGCGGTTCGAAGGCATCGGGGCGACCGTGGCGGCCCGTCGGGTCACGGGCGAAGGCGCCTGCCCGACGCTCGGCGACGGGTGCGGCCTGGTAGTCGTCGAGCCGCTGGAGGGTGCGCCGGCCGCGAAGGCGGGCCTGCTCGCCGACGACCGGATCACGGCCATCGACCGGGTCTCGGTCGACGGGTCGACCGTGGATCAGGCCCTGACCCGCCTGCGGGGCCCGAAGGGCACGACGGTGACCCTCGAGATCGTGCGTGGCACGTCAACGACCCCGTTCGACCTGCCGATCGTGCGCGACGTGATCGTCCAGAAGGAGGTCCAGACGAAGACCCTGGCCGACGGGACGGTCGGTTATGTCCGCCTCGCCGGGTTCAGCGACCAGGCGGCCGTCGATTTCGATCGAGCGGTGAGCGACCACGTCGCCGCCGGACGCACCAAGCTGATCGTAGACCTGCGCGGCGACCCGGGCGGCTTCGTGACGGCGGCTCAGCAGGTCCTCAGCCAGTTCGTCCCTGCCGGGACCACGATCTTCTATCAGCAGGACGCGTCGGGCGTCCGGACGCCGACCCTGGCCCAGCCCGGAGGCGCCGCCACCGACCCGTCCATCCAGCTCGTCGTGCTGATCGACGGAGGCAGTGCGTCGGCCAGCGAGATCGTGGCCGGCGCTCTCCAGGATCTCGGACGGGCGAAGCTGGTCGGCTCCAAGTCATACGGCAAGGGCACGATCCAGGTCTGGCTCCAGCTGGCCGACGACACCGGCGGCTACCGTCTGACCGTGGACCGCTGGCTGACGCCGAACGGGCGCTGGATCCACGGCGTCGGTCTCCAGCCCGACGTCGCCGTCGACGCCGGCGCGGCGGCGGCCGGGGCCGATCCCGTCCTCGATCGCGCTCTCCAGGAGCTCGGCGCGCCGCCGACGGCCGTTCTCGGTGCCGATCGAGCGGCCTGATCGTCACGCTTGCACTGGCCGACCGGTTCGTTTAGGGTAGCCCGGAACGAAAGGAGGTGATGTGCAGTGATCGACAGTACAAGCTGCACCACCTCGCAGGAGATGGCCGTCTAAGCGGACACCCTGCGGGTGGATGAAGCTTTCGAACGCCGGTCCGAAAGGGCCGGCGTTCGTGCGCCCGGGATCGTCGGGACGGCCCCGGATCGGCCGCCCCGCGAGGGCATCACCCACCACGGCCCGGTGGCGCACACTCTGCGTCCCCGGGGCGTCCGTCCGCTGAAGGAGTCCGACCGATGGGCGAGGAAACCATCGCCCTCAACCGAAAAGCCCGCCACGAGTACACGATCGACGATTCGTTCGAGGCCGGCATCGTCCTGACCGGCACCGAGATCAAGTCGATCCGGGCGCACAAGGTGAACCTGGCCGACGCGTATGTCCGGATCGACCGGGGCGAGGCGTGGATGTTCGGCATGCACATCGCCCCGTGGGAGACCGGCAATCGCTACAACCACGAGGCGAAGCGGACCAGGAAGCTCCTCCTCCATCGGGCGGAGATCACCCAGCTCCTGTCGCGGACCAAGCAGAAGGGCCAGACGATGATCCCGCTCAAGCTCTACCTCACCGGTCGCGGGCGGGCCAAGGTCGAGGTGGGTCTCGCCCGCGGCAAGCAGCTCCACGATCGACGGCAGGACATCGCCGACCGGGATTCCCGGCGTGACGTCGCTCGCGAGCTCGCCGACATCCAGCGCGGTCGCGGCTGAGCGTTCCCGGGGCGGCGGGGCGGCGCGGACCCCGGATTGGCGAAGCGCAGGACATCGGCTAGACTCAGGGCACGGGGATGCGTGGATTCGACAGGGTCCAGCTGCCCGGGAGCGCGAGCCGAGGATGCCACTCAGGCCTCGTTAATCAGGTGGCAAAACGAAGTACCTGGCAACCGCCAGTCGACTCTCGCCCTCGCTGCTTAGGCAGTAAGGTGAGCGTGGAAGCAGCCTCCTCCTCGCGGGCTGTGGAAGCGTCATCCAGCGGGGATGCGTCCAGCGCCAGCGTCGCGTAACACTGGACCAAGCCCGATCTAGGGGCACGTGACTGGACCGCTCGGTAGCCTGCCGATGGACGCCCGGGCGGTCGACGATAAATCATCGGACACGCTCGTAGTTGGTCCCTGGCGACGGGTTCTGGACGGGGAGTTCGACTCTCCCCCATCTCCACCACACCCTGGCTGACGGCGCCCGGCAACGTCCGGCGTTCTGCCGCGACCGTCCGTCCGGCGTGCTCGAGCCGGGCTACGCTCGATCTTCGACGCGAACGAGCCGGAGGCCGGCTCCGATCGCCGTGAGCGCTACTTGCCCTTCTTGCCGATCAGGATGACCCCGATCATCTGGGCGTAGTGGCTGTAGAAGGTCTCCTTGTGGATGACCTTGCCCGTGCGGTCCCTGACGACGCGGGTGACCCAGACGTCCTGCCCGTCGGCCGGGTACTCGACCGACTCCCGGACGCCGGCGCGAAGCGAGGTGACGTACTTCGTGATCGTGTAGCCACGCTTGTAGTTCTTGACCGTCGGCCTGCTGAACGTCACGCGGCGTCCTGACGGCACGCTGTAGATCGTGAACTTGACGATCCCCGGCCGGGCGTACGTCCGGATCAGGATCGGGTACTGCGTGTCGTTCCGGAAGGTCATGTCCTGGACGCCGCCGCCGTCGCCCTTGAAGACCGTCGCGTCGAGGCCCTTCGGGTAGCGGCTGATGTAGTAGTAGTGGTTCTTCCGCTGGCCCATCTGGAGCCCGGCGCGGAGCGCAGCGTTGAACAGCGTCGTCGACGAGGAGCAGATCCCGCCACCGATCGACTTCCCCTCCACCGAATGGCCATCGATGATCGCCCCGCCCAGCTTGTAGCCCTTGGCCAGGCTCACTTCGCCGACGGTCTTCCAGTAGCTGAACCACTCACCCGGGGCGACGACGGTCCCGTTGATCGCCATCGACGGGATGGTGATGTTGGCGCCGAAGCCGTTGTGGGCGCCGACGTCGTAGAACGTCGTCCAGGTCGACAGCGCGCGCATCCTCGGGGCGGCCTTGGTCGCCTCATCGGTCGTCAGATCCGGCTGGACGATGGCCAGCGCCGGGACGATCGCGGCGCCGGGCTCCTTGCCCGCGCCCGCGCGGGCGATCAGCAGGCCCTGGACGGCCTCGACGGTCCCGGGGACGTTCAGCTTGCGACCGACCTTGGCCGGCTTGACACCGACGATCCCGCCGCCCTTGGACGTGTAGAACGTCGCCGACACCGCGGCGCTGTCGATCTTCTTGGACAGCGACTTGACTGCCGTCTGGACCTTGGCCGGGTCGACGAGCGGACCATACGAGCCGTCCGGCCAGGCGCCGAACGAGACCCACGACCGCACGGCCGTGTCCGGGATCGTCCATTTGTCCTTGCCGTGGGTCAGGACCACAGGAGCGATCATCCGGTCGGCGCGCGACCGGGCGATCATCGCATCGACGTCGGTGATCGCCGGGGAGACCGGGGTCACCGCGAGGGGCATCGTCAGGGTCGCCGGAGCGTCCGGTGCGGCGAGGGCCTCCGAGATCGACGCGACCATCGAGGCCTGGTCGACGTCGCGGCCCCAGGCCGCCGGGGTCTCGGCGTACCCATCCGGAGTCGTGGTCACGGCGGCCGGTGTCGGCTCGCGGTCGATCTTCGCCGCCAGCGTCGCGATCGTGCTGGCGAGGACCGCCTGATCGATGACCATCTTCGGGGCGATGTTGGTGCGGCCGAACGCCGTCCGCGCCTCCTCGACGACGCGCTGGAGCGGGTCCCCGGTCCGGCCGATGGCGAATGCTTCGTCGAGCATCGAGTCGACGTCGAGCCGGCGCCCGAGGTCCGCATAGGTCAGGGTGGTGGGTCCGTTGACCGTGTCGACCGTCAACGTCCCGGTCCCGACGGACGCGTAGGCCGAGCTCAGCGCCGCCGCGGCTTCGTCGCGGGTCATCCCGGCGACCTGGACGCCGCCGACGCTCACGCCGGCCGCGACCTTGCCGGTGTAGCTCTGCTCGTAGGCGAGCACCGAGCCGACGGCCACCACGGCGACGAGCAGGATGCCCACCACGAAGGCGAGCAGGATGCGGCCCGGCCGCCATCGACGCGCTTCGATCGCGGGGGCTGCGAGCTGGGTTTCGGTCGTGGTCGTCATGGTGCGACGGTCATCCTACCAGCATGATTCGCTGAAGTAAGGGGTACGGTTCTCCCATCGCCGGGCTCGTGAGGGACGCACGAGGCTCCACGGATGTGTCACGCCCGTGGCAGGACGACGATCCGCCGGTTCGGCTCCTCACCGATCGACTGGGTCACGACGTCCGGATTGTCGCGCAGCGCGATGTGGATCCAGCGCCGTTCGAGCGCCGACATCGGCTCGAGCTGGAGCATCTTCCCGGTCTCGACCACCCGGTCGGCGGCCCGCCGGGCGATCTCCACGAGCTGTCGCTCGCGGCGGCCGCGGTAGTCCTCCACGTCGACGAGGACCCGGGTCCAGTCACCCATCTTGCGCGACAGCATCAGGTTGACCAGGTGCTGCAGGGCGGACAACCGCTCGCCCTTGCGTCCGATGAGCGCCCCGAGGGCCTCCTTCTCGGCATCGTCCCCGACGACGTTCAGTCGACTCGTGTCCCCGGTCTCGACCTCGACGCGAACGTCGAAATCGAGCAGCTCCATGAGCTTCTCGAGGATCTCCTTGCCGGCCTGGAGGGCTTCCGGCGAGGCTTCGGCGGCGTCGAGCTCCGCGCGCTCGGACGCGACCGAGCCGCGCGCTGCGGCCAGCTCGGCCCGATCGCGCTCGGTCAGGTCGCTCGAGGCGCTTCGGCGTGGGCGGTCGTCACGACGGGGACGGTCATCACGGCGCGGCGGTCGATCGCCGCTGGATCGGTCGTCGCGGCGGGGCGGACGGTCGTCGCGGGGGCGGTCGGTCGAGGCGACCGGCGCCGCGGTGGGCGTCGGGACCGGGGTCGTCGCTCCCGCAGCGGGTGTGTCGTCGCCACCGCTGCGTGAGCGGTCATCGCTTCGCGGCGGGCGGTCGTCGCGGCGGGGCGGGCGGTCGTCGTGTTGGGCGGGCGGCAGCGGCGTCGACTGGGCCGCCTCGCGCTTCGGCGCGCTCCCGCCCAGCGCGTTCCGTGGGGCTGCCACGATCCGCGCCGACTCGGCGCCCATGCCGAGGACGCCCCGGCTCCCCGGGGTCAGGATCTCGAAGTCGAGGTCGTCAAGACCGACCGAGAATGCCTCGCGGGCATTGCGGAGGGCCTCCTCGACGGTCTTGCCGGTGAACTCTTCGTAGGCACTCATGAGCGTGGTCTCCCTCGCATGTCAGCGTCGTCGCCCGCGACGACCCTTGCGGGCGGTACGTTCTCGGGGGCGGACGGTCGAGGCTGCCTTGGCAGCCCGATCGTCGGTCGCGGTCAGCACCGAAGTCGGTGCCCGCTTCGTGGGATCGGCCGCCGGGATGGCGACCGGGAAGCGCGGGGTATGGCCCATCGCCCAGGCCGGATGCCAGCCGAAGACCGGGAACATCCCGCCCCAGCCAAGGATCAGGTACTGCTGGACGATGGAGAAGATCGTCGAGACGATCCAGTAGATGAACAGGCCGGCCGGCAGGAAGCCGCCGTAGAAGATCGAGATGAACGGGACGAACAGCATCGTCTGACGCTGGATCCGGGTGTTCTGGTCGTCCACGCCCTGTGCAGCCGGCGGCAGCGCCATCCGCGACTGGACCAGCTGGAGCAGCGCGGACATGATCGCCAGGATCGAGATCCCGAGCCCGAGGATCGGCAGGTGGAACAGCACGTTCGGCTGGCTCAGGTCGATCCCGAGCACGTTCGAGTCGATGCATGGGATGACCGGCCCCGGGTGCGGCGGGACGTTCGCGCCCGGACAGTTCAGCGAGATCAGCTGGATGCCGAACACGTTGAGCATCCGGTTCGGGTCGATGTTGGTGAGGCCCTGGCTGAACACCGAGTACATCGGGATCAGCAGGACGAACTGGAGGATGAGCGGCAGGCAGCCCGAGGCGGGGTTGACCCCGCGCTCCTTGTAGAACTCGCTCGTGGCCGCCTGGACCTTGACCCGGTCTCCCTTGAACCGTCGCTGGATCTCCTTGAGCTCCGGAGCGAGGAGCTGCGTCCGCTTCTGCGACACGATCTGCTTGCGGTAGAGCGGGATAAGGAGGACCCGGACGATCAGGGTCACGATGACGATCGCGATCGCCATGTTGAGCCCGCGGACCTCGGCGAAGAACACCAGCAGGATGAACAGGCTCTGGAAGACCGGCGTGAACAGCCAGGCCAGCGTTCCGATGATCGGCGGCTGGCTCGGGTTGGCCGGCTGGAGGGGGATCGACTGGGGGTTGGGGGTCAGGATGGGGGTCGGCGTGGCCGCCAGCGACGGCACCGGCGAGCCGGGCGCGGCCGATGGACTGACACCGGCCAGCGGGGCGCAGGCGACGAGGAGGACGGCGACACCGATCCCGACGGCGATCGGGATGATCCACGGGCGAAGCTGCACGCGGAGGGTGGCCAGCACCGCCCGGAGCGAGCTAGCGAACGGGGTCATAGCCACCCGGATTCCACGGATGGCAGCGCGCGATCCGCTTGGCCCCCATCCAGCTTCCCTTGAACAGGCCGTACTTCTCGATGGCCTGCTCCGTGTAGCGCGAGCAGGTGGGCTCGAATCGACAGCTCGACGGCAGCCAGAAGAAGATCACTCGGTAGAGCTTGATCAGGCCGATGCCGATCGATCTCACGCCGTCGTCGATCCTCCCAGGACCCCTCCCTTACGGAGGAGCCGTCCAACCGCCTCGACGATCTCATCGTGACTGGCGTTCACGATGGCCGGGCGGGCGATGATCAGAACGTCCCAGCCGGGCTGGAACGAGGCGGCCAGAGCCCGAAGGATCTCGCGAAGCCTCCTCCGGACCCGGTTGCGGACCACCGCTCCCCCCAGCTTTCGACCGGTCGACAGAGCGAACCGGGTCGCTTCGAGATCGGTCCGGCGAAAACGGACGGCGAGGAGCGGATGGGACCGGACGAAGCCGTCGCCCTGGAGCGCCCGGAAGTCCCTCGGTCGCGAGAGCACCACGAGACGCGGCGCCGTTGCCCCGCGTTCGCCGGTCAGGCGGTCAGCCGCTTGCGGCCGCGCGCGCGGCGAGCGGCCAGGATTCGCCGGCCCCCGGGGGTCCTCATCCGGGCGCGGAAGCCGTGCTCCTTGGCGCGATGGCGCTTCTTTGGCTGGTAGGTCTGCTTCATCGGGGCTGTGCGCGATCCTCTCCATCCGGCCTCGGGTCCGACGGTGTTATCGACCCCTAAAGGCACGTGAACGCGCCGGGCGCACACAGGCGCATGGCGCGTTTGACGTCAGGCCGGATTATGGAACCCGCCAGGAGGGGTGTCAAACGTGGCGACACCGTCCGTGAGGGCCCGTCGGACGGTCGTCGGATCCGGTCGCGCCGAGCCCCGCCGGGCCCATCCGACGGGCTACGCACGGATACTCCCTGGGAGTATGAGGCGATTCCTGTCCGATCGCCTTGCGGGGGCCCGACGGGCGGTGCTATCCTTCGCGGGCCGTCGGCGCCGGGAAGCGCGGTGGCAGCCTCTGGAGGACCTCCGGAGGAGCCCCTGGAGCGGACCGCCGCCGGCCTGCAGAGCGCGCCGAAACGAGCCACGCCACGGTTCCCCCGAGCCCGCGACCCTGGCCAACGATACCCATCGACCAACCCATCCGGTAGCCGCAGGTCACCCTCGATCCATGGATGCGAAGCAAGTCTGGCGGGCAGCCCTCGGCGAGTTGCAGGTCGCGCTGTCCCCGGCGAACTTCGAGACATGGCTACGGGACACCCAGCTGGTCGACGTCGACGACAACCGGTTCCGGATCGCCGTCCCGAACGGGTTCGCCAAGGACTGGCTCGACACACGCTACCGCTCGCTGATCTCGCAGACCCTGGCCCGGATCGTCGGCTACAGCGTCCTGGTCGAGTTCGTCGTCCGGTCGGCTCCGGCGGAGACGCGGGTGGCACCGGTCGCACCAGCCGGCGCGGGTCCGGCGGGCGCCCAGCAGGTCCGGCTCGAGCCGACGCGGGTCGGCGGCGAGGGCGGCGCGTCGAGCCTCAACCCGCGCTACACCTTCGCCAACTTCATCGTCGGGTCGGCGAACCGGCTGGCCCACGCCGCCAGCCTGTCGGTCGCGGAGCGCCCCGGTCACGCCTACAACCCGCTCTTCCTCTACGGCGGGGTGGGCCTGGGCAAGACCCACCTGATGCATGCCATCGGGAACCAGGTGATCGCCAAGTTCCCGCGCAAGAAGGTCGTCTACGCGACGTCCGAGAAGTTCACCAACGAATTCATCACCTCGATCCAGCAGGGCAAGATCGACGAGTTCCGCGCCCGCTATCGCCGGATCGACCTCCTGCTGATCGACGACATCCAGTTCATCGCCGACAAGGAGCGGACGCAGGAAGAGTTCTTCCATACGTTCAACGCGATCCATGAGGACGGTAAGCAGATCGTCCTGTCGAGCGACCGGCCGCCGAAGCAGATCGTGACCCTCGAAGAGCGTCTGCGCAGCCGCTTCGAATGGGGTCTGATCGCGGACCTGACCGCACCGGATCTCGAGACCCGGATCGCCATCCTCCGGGCCAAGGCCGAGGAGGGCGCGGTGCCGATCACGTCGGACGTGATCGAGTTCATCGCCCGCAAGGTCGTCAGCAACATCCGCGAGCTGGAGGGCGCGCTCAACCGGATCGTGGCCTACGCCAGCATGAGCGCGGTCCCGATCAGCATCGAGCTCGCCCAGGCCGTCCTGGCCAACGTCATCTACAACCCGAAGAAGCGCCAGGTCACCCCAGAGCGGATCGCCCGGGTCGTCGCCGACTACTACGGCGTGCCGATGGACGTCCTCCAGGGGCAGAAGCGCGACAAGGCGATCGTCATGCCCCGTCAGATCGCGATGTTCCTGATGCGCGAGGAGACGGACGTCTCGCTGCTCCGGATCGGCGCCGAGCTCGGCGGCCGGGACCATTCCACGGTCCTCCACGCCTGCGACAAGATCAATCGCGAGTCGGCGGTCAACGACGAGCTTCGCCGCGAGATCGCGGCGGTCCGCGAGCTGATCTACGCCGACTGATCCGGACGGCACCGGACCACCCCGGTCGGCCGTGCCGACCGCCTCGACGGTGCCCCCGGACGGGCCTTTCCGGCCCCTGGTTGTGGGTAACGGCACCGATTCGGTGGAAAACCCGGGTCCCTTGTGGACAACGGGCGCCTCGTGGGGCGGTCCGACGGGGGACAGGTGGCCGGCCGGCGGTGGACCGATCACGTATCGCGGAGCGGGGTCGGCGACCACGGTCGGCGATCGTCCACCGGCTCTCCCGGCCCCGTCCCCGCGGTGGGCTCGCCGCTCCACCGCGGAGGAGCGGTCGTCAACAGCCGATCGGAGCACGATCGCTCGGCGGCATCCACACCGTCCACCGCATGATGGTGATGACGACGTTCTAAGATACCGATGGGTAACCCACAGAACGTGCCTCCGGTCGGGGTCCGGACCCGAGGGGGGCCGCCGGACGGACCCAGCGCGACCCGAACGACCTCTCGCAGCCCCGGCCAGCCTGCCCTGGAGTGAACCCTCGTGAATGTCTCGGTGATGCAGGAGAACCTTGCGCGCGGCTTGTCCGTCGTGAGCCGGGCCGTGTCGTCGCGGAGCACCCTCCCGGTCCTGAGCAACGTGCTCATCCGGACCGAGGACGCCGGTCTGAAGCTGACCGCGACGAACCTCGAGATCGGGATCACCTACTGGGTCCCCGGCAAGATCGACAGTGATGGCGCGATCACCGTCCCCGCCAAGCTCCTGACCGACATCGTTACCGGTCTGCCCGCCGGAGACCGGGTCGACCTCGAGCTCCAGGCCGGCGATACCCTGCGGATCCGCTGCGGACGGTTCGAGACGCACGTCAAGGGGATCGACGCGGAGGAGTTCCCGGCGATCCCGGCGGCGGCCGAGCGCCCGACGACCCGGATCTCGCAGAAGCTGCTCCGCCAGGCCCTGACCGAGACGACCTTCGCCGCCGCGAGCGACGAAGCCAGACCCATCCTGACCGGCGTCCTCTGCCGGTTCGAGGGAGACCTGCTCACGCTGGCGGCGGCCGACAACTACCGGATCGCGGTCAAGTCCATCGCGACCCTCGACCCGGTCGAGGAGACGAGCATCGTCGTCCCGGCGCGGTCACTCAACGAGCTGAGCCGGGTGCTGGCCGATGTCGACGACCCGGTCGATGTCGTCCTGGCCCAGAGCAAGAACCAGATCATGTTCCACCTCGAGGGGATCGACCTCGTCAGCCGTCTGATCGACGGCCAGTTCCCGAACTACCAGCAGGTGGTCCCGAAGAGCCATACGACGCGCTCCGTGATCGACCGCGAGGACCTCCTCAAGGCGGTTCGCCTGGCTGCCCTGATCGCCAGCTCGGCGGCGAACATCGTCAAGCTCGGGGTCGGGGTGGACGGCGACCCGTCGGTGGTCGTGACGGCGGCCGCCGAGGTCGGCGACAACGAGGGCAAGGTCGAGGCGACCGTCGAGGGCGACGGCACGACGATCGCGTTCAACGCCCGCTACCTCGTCGACGTCCTCCAGAACGTCTCGGCCGACCAGTTCGCGCTCGAGCTCAACGGACCGCTCTCGCCCGGGGTCTTCCGGCCGATCGGTGACGACGCGTACACCCACGTCGTCATGCCGGTCCGCACGACGTCCTAGGAGGCCGGGTCCCCACCCCGGCGACCGCTCTGCTCGCGTCGATCGACCTTCGCGACCTGCGCGGATACGCGTCACTCGAGGTCGCCTTCGGCCCCGGTCCGCACCTCGTCTGGGGGCCGAACGCGGCCGGCAAGACCAGCCTGCTCGAGGCGATCGTCCTGGTCGCCTGGGGACGATCGCACCGGACGTCGACCGACTCGGAGCTGATCCGCTGGGGCAGCGACCTGGCGCGGGTCGAAGCGCGGGTCAGCCCGCCGGATCCGGCCTCGGTCGCCGATCCGACGACCGTGGAGATCGCGCTGGTCCGCGAGGGCAACGGAGCCCAGCGCAAGCGCATCAGGGTCAACGGCGTCCCCCGTCGGGCGACTGCGCTCGCCGGCATCCTGCGGACGGTGATGTTCGCGCCCGAGGACATGCTCCTCGTGGCCGGCGCGCCCGGCCCGCGGCGAGCGACCATCGATACGCTGGCGTCGAGCCGGTCGCCGGCGTTCGCCGCCGAGCTCGCGACGTACGGTCGAGCACTCCAGCAGCGGAACGGGCTCCTCCGGGCGATCCGCGAGGGCGTCGCCGAGCGGGACCAGCTCCGGTACTGGGACACGGCGCTCCTCGACGCCGGGACGAAGGTCGTCGAAGGACGGCTGGCGACCCTCGAGGAGCTCGCCGAGCCGCTCCGACGCTCCCACGCCGAGATCGCCCCGGACGAGGGACGGCTGTCCCTGCGCTATGCGACGAACGCCCCGCCACGGCCGGATGAGTCGATCCGCGCCGCCCTGACCCGGCGGCTGGCCGAGACGGCCGAGAAGGAGGCGTGGAACGGGACCACCCTGATCGGCCCCCATCGCGACGATCTCGTCTTCGAGCTCGAGGGTCGCGACCTCGCCGGGTTCGCCTCGCGCGGCCAGCAGCGGACGGCCATCCTGGCGCTCAAGCTCGCGGAGCTCGACGTCCTGACCGCGCTCGACGGACATCCGCCGCTGCTCCTCCTCGACGACGTCTTCAGTGAGCTCGACCCGGACCGCCGGGCCCATCTCGTCCGGCGGATCGCCGAGCTGCCGCAAGCATTCGTCAGCACGACCACGCTCGACGACCTCGACCCGGCGCTCCGGGCCGCAGCCACGTCCTGGGAGGTGGCCGTGGGTCGGGACGGCGCCGAGCTCGGTCCCCCCGCGGCACCGGGGGCCCCGCTCACGTCGGTCGCCCCGGTCTCTTCGGAGGTGGCCGGGTGACGTCGTCGCGGCGCCGGCCGATGGAGCGGATCGGCGACCTGCTCCCGGCCGCGGCACGGGAGCTCGGTCTCGAGACCGAGCTCCGCCTCGCTCGTGCCACCACGACCTGGGACGCCCTCGTCGCCGAGCGGGTCCCCGCAGCGACCGGGTCGTGCCGCCTGGTCGGGATCGAGGGCGACGCGTTGATGGTCGAGGCAGACCACCAGATCGTCGCCCAGGAGCTCCGGCTGCGGACCGGCGAGCTGCTCGGCGCCTTCCGGACGGCTCCCGGGGGGTTCTCGGCGAGTGGACTTCGGGTGGGGGTGCGGCGGGTATAATCCGGCCCAACCTGCCAGCCAATCTCGTGGGTCGCGCGGGCGCACCCCGAGCCTCGAACCGCCAGATCCCGAGACGAGACGCATTTGGCCGCACGGCTTCAGATGAAGCTCGGCTTCGTCGCCGAGCAGGACCGCCTCCCCGACTCGCCGGATACGGTCGTGCCCGAGGAGCCGACGATCGGCTCGATCGTCCGATCGAAGGGCAACCTGTACCTGCTGGTGACCGCCCGGACCCCGGGTGCCCGGCTGCGCGAGGTGACCCGGCTCGTCTCGGACACGATCCGGCGCGAGTACTACTACGACGAGTCCGCCGGGATCGTCGTCTGCCTGGCGAAGGCGATCAAGGCCGCCAACAAGAAGCTCGTCCACCAGAAGGACCGGCTGGGTGGTGATGAGACGAACGGCCCGATCGGGGTCGCCGCCGCCGTCGTCCGGGGCAACGAGCTGTACGTCGTCACGGTCGGCCCGGCCGAGGCCTACCTGATCCGCCAGGCCCGCCTGTCGACGCTGCCCGACCCGCACCGCGAACGTGGTCTCCCGACGACCGAGATCGAACCGGACGTCTGGCGCGGCGAGATCTCGGTCGGCGATTCGGTCGTCCTCGCCTCCCCGAACCTGGTCGCCCGGCTCGGCCCCGACGAGCTCAAGGACGCGATGGTCACGCTCCATCCGCAATCGGCGATGGAGCACCTCCATCACCGCTTCATCGCCGCCGACGGCATCGGCAGCGACGGGGCGATCGCCTTCGAGGCGACCGAGGTGTCGGCGACCACCAAGCAGCGCAAGCTCGTCCCGGTCAAGCCGGCCGAGCCGCTGGCCGGCTCACCCGAGCGCTCCCCGATCCCCCTGGCGGACAGCGTCACCGCGGGCGCCGCGGCGGTCCAGCAGTCGGCGAGCAAGGCCAGGACCGCCGCCGGGGGCGCCGCCGGCCGGATGTTCGGCGGGATCCAGGATCGGCTGCCGCGCCGGACCGGCAGCGCCGACCGACGGGTCACCGGCGCCTCCGCCCGTCGCGAGACCCAGCGCCGGGCGGCCGTCGCCGCGCTCGCCCTGGTCATCGTCGTGGCCACGCTCGGGCTGGCCGTCTGGGCCGTCGGCGGCCGCAGCGGATCGCCGAGCGAGCTGGGCTCCCAGACGGCCGGGCAGAAGGCGCTGATGCAGGCGAAGAGCGCGATCGACGAGGTCTACGCCCCCGGCGTCAACCTCGTCACGAACGACCCGCCCCGGGCGACCGACCTCCTGACGACCGCCTGGCGGCAGCTCGACGCCGCCGCCGCGGCCGGGATCACGGCGAGCGCGATCGACCCGCTCCGGGCGAAGGCGCGCGCGGGTCTCGACCAGCTGTACGGTCTGGACTCGGTCGCGGCGAGCACCCTCTTCTCGTTCGTCGACAGCAACCCCCCGGTCGACCTCCAGGATGTCGTCCTCGGCCCGGACGGGGCACCGTACGTGCTCGACGCCTCGACCAAGTCGGTCTACCGGATCGACGTCAAGGGCAGCAAGGCCGCGCCGGTCTACAAGTCGGGCCAGAGCGTCGGCGGGACCAAGGTCGCCGACCCACGGTTCATCACGCCGGCCGGACCCGACGTCCTCATCCTCGACACGAAGAACGCGCTGTGGCGCTGGCGTCCCGCCGACAAGACGGGCAAGGGCACGCTGGCCCGGGTCCGGGTCAAGGATTCCGCGAGCTGGGGCGACGACGTGCGGGCGATCGGCGCCTTCGTGACGAACCCGGACCAGGGTCTCTACCGGCTGTACGTGGTCGACCCGTCCGAGAAGCAGATCCTGTCGTACGCCCCGGCCTTCGACGGTGGCGGGTTCCTCGGCGACCCCACCCCATGGCTGGCGGCGCCGCAGGACGTGGCAACCGTGGAGTCGATGCTCATCGACGGGGACATCTACCTGTCGCGCCCGGGCGGCGACTCGATCACCCGCTATGTCAAGGGCGGCAAGAGCGGGTGGAAGCCGGAGGATCCGGGCGACAGCCTGCTCCGCCCGTCGCCGAACTACAGCCTGATCGCATCCGGCTCCGTCAAGGACAGTGGCGACGTCTACGCCTACGACAAGCCGAACGCGCGGATCCTCGCCTTCACCAAGGCGGACGGCTCGCTCGAGCGGCAGTATCGGATCAGCGGAGCCGATCCGGCCTGGGCCGACGTCCGTGGGATGTACGTCATCGCCGGCACCGGGACCGAGCCCGCCACCCTCGTCTGGGTCGACAAGAGCCGGCTGATGACCGCCATCCTCGAGGCCGTCAAGGTGCCGACCGCCTCGCCGGGCGCGAGCGCGGCCCCGGGCGCCTCGCCCACCCCGACGCCCAAGGCGACCAAGAAGCCGAAGCCGAGGAAGACGCCCAGGCCGTGACGCTCCGAGCCACCGTGGGATAATCGGACGATGGCGGAGGAACTCGTCGAGATGGTGGTCGAGAGCGTCCGCGTCCACATGCCGTCGAGCCAGCACGTGGTGATCCTCAAGGAGCTCGAGCGCGAGCGGTATCTCCCGATCTGGATCGGTCCGTGGGAGGCCAACGCGATCGCGATGAAGCTCCAGGGTGTGTCATCGGAGCGGCCGCTCACCCATGATCTGTTCGCGTCGACGCTGGAGCTGCTCGGCGTCGCGATCCGCAAGGTCGTCATCTCCTCGCTGGCCGAGGAGACCTTCCATGCCCGGCTCTACCTCGACTCCGGCGGCCGTGAGCTCGAGGTCGACTCCCGCCCGTCCGACGCCCTGGCGCTGGCCGTCCGGGCCGGCGTGCGCATCTTCGCCGCCGACGGGGTCCTCGACCGCGCCGGCGTCCGGCCGGACGAAGGCGACACCACGATCGAGGACCTGGAGTCGACCGGCGACGCGGCATCGCCGGCGGATCCGCGCCTCGACGTGTTCCGTGACTTCATCAACTCGCTCGACCTGGGCGGCGACGCCGGCACCCGCGAGGGACCCCGCCCCGAGTAGGTCACTCGGCCAGGATGGGTTCGCCTCGCGACAGGGCGCGCCTGGGGGAGGCCCACAGGCGGAGGCGGAGCGACCAGAAGTCGCGGACGGCTCGAACGATCACCTGCGGCTTCGCCCCCGTCGGCGAGCCGGCCGTCCTCGGGTAGTGCGGCACGCCGACCTCGACGACCGACCGGCCCCGCGCTCGCAGCTTGATGAGGAGCTCCGCGGACAGGAACGCCCCGCCCGACTCGACCCGGATCCCCGCCAGCGCCTCGCGCCGGAACAGCTTGCAGGCGCAGTCGACGTCGGTCGCCCTGAGCCCGAAGAACAGCCGGTTCGCCAGGCGGTAGCTCCTGGCGTAGATCGTCCGGATCACCGGATCGGCCCGCTTGATCCGGTAGCCGATGACGACGTCCGGCGCGTCCGCTCGCGACATCCGCCCGGTCAGCCGCCCGAGATCCGCCACCTTGAACTGGCGATCGCCGTCGGTGAAGGCGACGAAGGCGAACCTGGCGGCCCGCAACCCGGACCGGATGGCCGCTCCGTAGCCGCGGTTGACCGGATGGTGGACCACCCGCACGATCCCGGGGTTGGCCGCGACCAGCCGATCGGCGATGGCGCCGGTCCCGTCACGCGAGCCGTCGTCGACGATGACGATCTCGAACCGGTCGGCCAGCGACGGCAGCGTGGCGAGCGCCTCGTCCACCAGCGGCTCGAGGTTGGACTCCTCGTTGTGGGCCGGGAAGAAATAGGACAGCTCCGGGAGGCGCGTCGCACCCGCGCCCAGCGACCCGGCCTCGGGCTCCGCGACCGCGGTCATGGAGGGTTCTCGGCGAGGGTCCCGTCGACGCGGTAGACGATCTGGGGGCCCGGGACGGGCAGCTGGGTGAGCCGGTAGCGATCCCCCAGTGATGCGATCACGTCGGGGTCGATCTGGATGAGGATGACCGGCCGGCGGCCGAGATTGGCGTCGATCACGTCGGGGATGTCTCCGAGATGCTCATCGAGACGGGTTCGGTCGTCGACGACCTGGATGTCCGGTCGTCGGCCCTCGATGTGCTGTGCGTACCATAGCGGGGTCGAGTAGCTCCACCACGACAGGACCACCGCGTCCTGGCCGATGACGTTCTTGTCGAGGACGGCATCGAGCCACGCTGCGCCGCTCCGATCGTGGCTCTCGTCGACGGCGGCCCAGCGCGACGGCAGCAGGATGAGCGCCGGAACGAGGAGGAGTCCCGCGACGAGCACCGCGACGACCGGAGCGCTCGCCCGGGTGCCATGCCGGTCGAGCCCCCCGGGGGCGAGCATCCGCTCCAGCCGGTCGATCGCGACCTCGGCCAGGATGGCGACCCAGGTCAGGGCGATGACCGCCGGGACGAGGTAGTACCGGTCGATCTGGGCGTTGTCGTAGGACGCGGCGAACCAGCACATCAGCGCCAGGGCGGGTCCGGTCAGCAGGGCGTAGCGAGGCCGGCGCAGGATCGTCGCCACGAGGGCGAAGGGGACCAGCCAGACGAGCGGTCCGAGCTGGTCCGAAGCGAACGTCGCGAGCGCGACGGCCTTCGTCCCGAGGTCGCTGAACGGTGCGACCAGGCTGCCCTGGAACTGCTGGGCAAGGACGATCGCCCAGAACCCGTCCCACGTCTCGGGGTGGCCGTAGACCATCGTGGCCCGGAACGGCCCGGCCCGGAGGGGCAGCTCGAGGTAGACGAGCACCAGCGTCCCGGCCAGGGCGAGGAGGCAGGTCCCCACCAGCCGCCGCCGGCGAAGGATGCCCGGCGCGACCGCGAAGACGAACAGACCGATCGACGGGGCGAGCAGCAGGATGAGGCTATGGCTCCCGAACGCGAGCGCGAAGACGGCGGCGGCCGCGATCAGCCGACGGTCCGCCCCCGGACTGCCCGCCCGGTCGAGTCGTTCCCAGTCGACGAGCAGCACGAGCAGGAGCACGGTCAACGCCAGGAACAGGGCGTGGACGTCCGCGTGGGTCCCGATCGACCAGGCGATCGGCGTGGTCGCCAGCAGGACGCCCGCGACGAAGGCGATCCACGGCCGGCCGGTCAATCGACCGACCAGGACGGCGGTCAGCCCGGCGGCGACCGCGATGCACACGGCATCCAGCAGGTTCATCCGGAACGCGGGGTCGCCGAATGGCTGGAAGACGACCGACGCCAGCCAGCCGAGGATGACCCAGGTCGGGAACCCCGTCGGGTGGCCGGTCCCGAGGAGGGGGCCGACCGCCTGGAGCTCGGCGGTGTCCCAGAAGGTCACACCGGGCAGGAGGGTCGCCATCGACAGGCCCAGCCCGATCAGTCCCGCGCCGAGCGCGGGCAGGGCCGCTTCGAGGGTCGACGCCGCCGGCCGCTCCGAGGTCACCATCCGTACAGGTGTCCCCACGTCACACCCCAGGCCACGATCGCGATCGACAGGGCGATGAGCACGTAGCCGAAACGGCGGAGGCGGCCGCCGGCCTCGAGTGCCAGGGCGAGAAGGATGAGGCCGAACGGCGCGTAGTCGTTGCTGAAGCGGTACCCGAACTGGACCCACCCCTGGCTGAAGTGCATCAGGTCGGCCAGCGCGATCGCCAGGACCGCGATGGCGGCGCCGGTGACCAGGCGGTCGCGCCCGAACCAGCGCAGCGAGGCGAAGGCGAGGAGCCAGGCCGGGCTGGTCAGGAACAGACCCATCCCGACGTCGCGCGGCGCGACGATCGGACAGATGGTCGAGAAGAGCTCGCGAGGTGCGCCGGCGGCGCAGTCGGGCAGGGCCGGCATGATCGACGGCAGGCCGCCCAGGAGCAGGCCCAGGTTCTGGAGCAGGTAGCGCGGGTCCTCGATCCCCCAGCCCGGGTGGTAGTCGAGCTGCGGATACGACGCGGCCTCGGCCTGGTACAGCACGTCGTACCCGGGATTGAGCAGGTGGCCCGTCGTCAGCCAGGTGTAGGCGAGCAGGGTACCGATCGGGATCGCCGCCCCGAGGATCGCCGAGCCGGCCCGGCGCACCCGATCGCCGCCCCCGCCCACGTACACGAAGAACGGCAGCCCGAAGACGATCGTCAGGCGAGCCGTGCAGGCGAGCCCGAACAGGAACCCGGCCAGGACCTGGCCCGGATCCAGCCCGAACCGACGGCGGGCCGCGGCGGCGGCCACGGACGCCGTATCGTCGGGCTCGCCGGCGGCGGCCGCCGGATCGCGCGACAGGGCGAGCCCGATCGCCAGGAGCGTCAGGCCGACGGCCACGACATGCGCCAGGTACCAGGTCGTGCCGAGCTCGGCGGCGTACCACAGCACCGTGCCGAGCCCCAGGAACAGGGTCGTCGCGATCCTCACCCGGCGCCCGATGGGCAGCCGTCCGAGGCACCAGAACGCGATGGCGACATCGAGCGCGCCGATGAACGCCGCGATGAGCTGGGCGTCGGTCGACAGACCCCAGATCGCGACGAACGGCATCAGCGCGACGGCCGGCAGCGGCGGGAACGGCAGCAGGCCGTAGCCGGTCGCCTCGCCGTGCGGCCCGATCGCCGGGACGACGTCCTGGAACAGGTCGTTCCCGTGACCGTCGGGGCCGTCGGCGACCGGGAAGCGGATGGCCGCCCGCCCGTCGAGGAACGCCTCGGCCTGCCACACGAAGTGGTTGTAGTAGCTCGGCCGCTGCGGGTTGCTGACGACGTAGACCGCGAACAGCAGACCCGCGATCGCGAGGCCGGTGAGGACCGTCGCACGAGCAGTCGAGCGGGTGGCGGGTCGGCGGCTCGTTCGGACGTCCGTCAAGGGACCCTGCGCTATACTCCGCTCCACCTCAGCGCCCGTGCAGGAGGGGAACCTCCCTGGCAGTCGATCATCCCGGTGTGCCCGACCGAGGCACCGCAACGCCGAAGCGGTCATACCAGGCCGTCGGGGCGCTCATCGCGATCCTGATCCTCGGGTTGGCCTTCCGCCTCATCATCGCATACGTCCTTCTGCCCGGGTCCGGATTCGGCGCGGACCGAGGGACCTTCCAGGCCTGGGCCGGCGACCTCGCCGCCAACGGCCCGTCGGGGTTCTACCAACGGGTCTCGTTCATCGACTACACCCCCGGGTACCTCTACGTCCTGTGGCTGCTCGGGGTCGTCGGGAACGCGATCGGCGGCATCGGCGACCTGATCAAGCTCCCCGCCATCGTCTCGGACGTCGTCGTCGCCTGGCTCATCCACTCGATCGTCCGCGAGCTCGGCGGCTCGCGCCGCGCCGCGCTCATCGGCGCGGCCCTCTTCCTGGTCAACCCGGTCACCTGGTTCGACAGCGCCATCTGGGGCCAGGTCGACGCCGTCGGCGTGATCTTCGTGCTGCTCAGCGTCCGCGATCTGTGGCGCCGTCGACCGGAACGCGCCTCGTTCTGGGCGGTCGTGGCGGCCATCGTCAAGCCGCAGCTCGGGATCCTCGTCCCGATCATCGCCGTCGTCCTGCTGCGTCGTCATCTCTACGACTGGCTTCGTCCGGCCGGCCCGACCGACGCGGACGGCGATCCGGCGGTCGAGCGACCCGCCGGCCCCACCGGCGACCGCTGGTTCGACCGGCTCGGCCAGGGTCCCGTGCGGCTCGTCACGAGCGCCGCGATCGGCTTCCTGACCGCGATCGTCCTGTGCGTCCCGTTCGGGCTGTCGTTCATCGACCTCATCCGACAGGTCGGCAAGGCGGCCGGCGGGTACCCGTACATCACGGTCAATGCCTACAACCCGTGGGCCCTCATCACCCGGGCCGGGAACGGCCTGGCCGAGAACGGGACGTGGCTCCGCGACGTCGCCGGCGTGAAGGCGGGCGAGGACGCCACGACGATCGGCGGGATCCCGGCGCTGTACATCGGGACCGGGCTCCTGCTGGTCGCGATCGCGGCCGTCTGCCTGGTCGTCGCCCGCTACGCCCGCCGCTCGACGGTCGTCGTCGACGACGGCCTGCCGGGCGGTCCATTCCGGGTCCTCGTCGACGACCGACGGCTGCTCGTCGTGGCGCTGGCCGCGATGGCTCTCATCTTCTTCGTCGTCCCGACCCGGGTCCACGAACGCTATCTCTTCCCGGCGTTCGCGCTCGGGGCGATCCTCGCCGCGAGCTCGGTGCGCTGGCGGATCGCCTACGCCGTCCTCGCGGTGGCGAGCTTCGCGAACCTGTACGCCGTCCTGCTGACCCCGTACTTCCAGAACCCCGGGATCAAGGACTGGCTCGGCGTGGCCGATGCGATCCGCTCCCCGCTCGGCGTCACGCTGGTGGTCGCCGGCCACGTCACGGTGTTCGTGTGGGCCCTGTCCGAGCTTCGACCCGCGGCGATCCGGCGTCTCGACACCGAGGCGCTGACCGACGCGCACTGGGAGGTGCTCGAGGAGTCCGGCGCCCTCGAGCCGGATGATCCGGGCCCGGACGCCGCATTCGGTCCAGCGGCGCCAGACGGGGCGCCGACCGCGACGTCGCTCGCGATGTCGACGGGAGCGCCGGCCACCTCGGCGGGATCCGTCGCGGGTGGCTCCGCGCTCGCGGCGGCAGCCGACCCGGCGCCGGGCGGACCGTCCACCGACGACCGCGGCGGCCTGCCGCTGCCGTTCGGCCTGGGGGCCATCCGGGCGCTCCAGCCGGACCGATCGCGATGGCTGCACGGCGAGGGTGGCGGCGGGTTCGGCCGGCTCGACCTGTGGCTGCTCATCGTGATCGTCGTGGCCGCCCTGGTCCTCCGCACGTTCCGCCTGTCCGAGCCGTACCGGATGCACTTCGACGAGGTCTATCACGCCCGGACGGCGACCGAGTTCCTCCAGGACTGGCGCTACGGGATGCCCCACGACATCTACGAGTTCACCCACCCGCACCTTGCGAAATACGCGATGGCGGTGGGGATCATCGCCGCCGGGGACGACCGGGTGACCGGCGAGGTGTCGCTCGGGATGCCGGTCCGCGACGCCGTCGTCGCGGGGCGATACGAGGACACCGACATTGCCCGCGGGTCACGGCGGCGATCGGTTCTACGTCGCGGGTGGCGACCAGGTCCGGGGCTACGACCTGTCGACGCGCAAGCTCGTCGTCACCTGGGCCGTCCCGGGGGCGGCCGCGATCGGACTCGACTCGGTCGGGCGCCGGGGATTCATCGGGACCGACGACGGATCACTGCTCGTCGTCGACGCCGCGACCGCGTCATCGGCGGAAACGTCGTCCGACGCGACCGTCCCCGCGGAGATCGGCCCGACCGAGCTCGCGAACGTCGGAGCCCCGATCACCCGGATCGCCTTGACCGACGACGGGAGCGCGCTCGCCGTGGCCACCGCCGACGGATCGGTGGTGTCGGTCGACCCGGACACCGGCGAGGTCCTGGCAACGACACAGCTCCCCGGCGTCGTCGACCTCGCGGACGGGGGCATGGGCAGCGGCCTGACCGCGGATCCGGCAGCGGTCCCGGATCACGCCGCGGCCGCCAAAACGCTCGCCCGGATCACCGGTGGCGACGCTGCCGAGTACGAGCGACGGCTCGCGGCACCCGCCGCCGCCGGAGCCCAGGCCGTGGTCCTGGGCGGGTTCGACGAGGATGTCCGAGGCAGCCTCGAAGGCGCGATCGGCGACGGGAGCCTCAAGGGGTTCAGCATCGGCTCGCTGCCGCGGATCGCGGCCTCGGGCCCGACCGGCGTGACGTTCATCGATCCGACGACCGGCGAGGTCACCGACACCGTGGAGCTGGATTCGGCCGCCCGCGGCATGGCCAAGGTCACCGGGATCGACAAGCCGAGCCTGTACGTCGCGCTCGCGGACAAGCAGGTGGCCGTGCTGCTGGTCGGCGACACCGACGGGAAGCAGCGGCCGCGCCGGGACACGACGTTCAAGGTCCCCGGCGACGTCCGCGATGTCCTGTACGACGAGCCGACGGGGATGGTCCACGTCCTCGGCACGGCCCAGGATGCATCGGGCGACACGATCTACGTCATCGAACCGCACGCCAATGCCACCTTCGCCGATGCACGCCTCCCGTTCCAGGCGGCGGCGTGGGCGCTCGACGGGAATGCGGCTTACCCGAGCTCCGATCGACAGGACATCCTGGTCGCGTCGGCCGATGGGACGCTGGCCTCGGTGGACACCGGCGATCACGCCTTCGCCTGGCGGCTGCCCGGGGTCATCGCCGGCGCGCTCATGGCGGGCCTGATCTTCCTGCTGACCCGGATGCTGTTCCGTCGCCGCGAGGTGGCGGTCATCGCGGCGATCCTCGTCCTCGTCGACGGGATGCTCTTCGTCCAGAGCCGGATCGCCATGAACGACGTGTACGTCGGGCTGTTCATCGTGGCGGCCTACACGTTGTTCACGCCGTTGTGGACCGGGCGCTGGCGGAGCCCGTGGGCGTTCTGGGTCGTCCTGCCGCTGGTCGGCATCCTGCTCGGGCTCGCGCTCGCCTCGAAGTGGGTCGGGTTGTACGCGATCGCCGGCATCGCGGTGCTGATCCTGGGTCGGTCGGCGCTCGGTCGGATCCTGCTGATCCTTGGGCTGATCCTCGGAACGACGGTCCTCGGGCTGATGGCGATGGACGTACCCGCGGCGGCGACGAGCAACGGCAACCTGTTCTTCGTCGGCCTGATGATCGCCCTGACGCTCGGGGCGGTCCTCGTGACCGTCCTCCACCCGCTCGCCTGGTCGACCGAGGAGACCCGCCTCGCGCTGGTCGGACCGGCGGCGATCGGCATCCTCATCTTCCTCCTCGCCGTGCCGTTCGGCGCGGCGACGAGTCCGATCACGTTCAGCTCGCTCAGCGTCACGCCGGTCGAGCTGTCGCTCGCGCTCGTCCTCGCCTCGGGAGGCGTCTGGGTGCTGATGCGCGTCGCGGCCGTGTGGGGCTTCGGACCGTTCGCCCGTCCGCCCGAGGCCGATGACCCCGTTCGGCTGCTCGAGCGGGCCGCCCCTGCGCCGGATGGCTGGCTTCGACCAGGGACCATGCTCGGTCTGCCGATCGTCTGGGGGCTCGTCAGCCTGGCCGTCATCCCGATCGTGGTCTACGTCATCTCGTATCTGCCATGGGTCGCCCTCGGCAATCGGCTCACCGACACGTGGCCGCCGGGCCATACCGGCCAGACCCTGCTCGAGCTGACCAAGTCGATGTACGACTACCACAACGGCCTGCGGGCGACCCACGCGGCGTCGTCGCCGTACTGGGCCTGGCCGTTCGACCTCAAGCCGGTCTGGTTCTACCAGGACAGCTTCGCGGGGAACACGGCCGCCGCGATCTACGACGCCGGCAATCTCGTGGCGTGGTGGCTGTCGATCCCGGCGATGATCTTCGTCGCGGCGCAGGCGTTCCGTCGCCGCAGCCTGGCGCTCGGCCTTGTCTTCGTGGCGTTCGCCTTCCAGTGGATGCCGTGGGCACGGATCGACCGAGCCACGTTCCAGTACCACTACTACGCGGCGATCCCGTTCCTCCTGATCGCGCTGGCCTACTTCATCGCCGAGCTGCGCAACGGGCCGTCGCCCCGGACGTGGATGCTGGCGCGGCTGACCGCCGCCCTCGCCGTCCTCGGACCGGCGCTGCTGTGGCTGTTCAAGGGGCCCCTGTGCGCCTACGTCCGCGTCGAGGCGGTCAACCCCGGCTCGCAGGCCTGCGTGGCGACCGCCCCCGGCCAGATCGTGCTGACCTGGCGGACCGCCGGCATCATCGCCGTGCTCCTCGTCGCGGGCGTCATGCTCGTCGTCCAGCTCCTCCGGCTCGGTGAGCTCGACCGATCGCGGGGGGAGATGGACCGGCGACTGGTCGCGATCGGACTGACGGCGCTCGGCGGGGTGATCGCCCTCGTCGCGGTCGGCGCCGTCCTGCCCGACACGGCGATCCTCAACCAGGACGGCTTCCGGATCGAGCCGATCGCGCTCGTGGTCCTCATCGCGCTGCTGCCGGTCGCCTGGGTGGTCGCCACAGCGCGCGACGCTCGTCGGTTCGCCGCCGGGATGGTCATCGCCTGCGTCGTCTGGTTCGTCGGCTGGTACCCGAACATCTCGGCGCTGCCCCTGCCGTCGGCGATCGTGAACGCCTACCAGGGGCTCCTGCCGACCTACCTGTACGCCTTCCAGTTCCCCGTCAACACGGAACCGGTCACGCCGTTCCACCTGATGGCGCCGGCGGTGATCCTCGGCGTCAGCGTCCCGGCCGCCCCGCTCCTGTTCGGGGCGCTCCTGCTGACCAGCGTGGTCGTGGGGTACAGCGCCTGGACGTGGCGTGTCTCGACCGCCGAGCGCGAGGCCGAGGCGACGGACCCGGGCGGCCTCGCGCCCGGGGGCCAGGCGGGCTAGGGCCGCGGGACGAGGATCGTCGGCTCGGCCGGGCCGACGCCGGCCGGGGGCGCGGCGGACGCCGCCGCCGAGGCAGCGGCGGGACGCAGCGGCGGGGGCACGTCCGCCCGGAAGTCACGTGGCAGTGCGCCCTGGGCCGCGACCCGCCGGATGACGAAGCCGTAGTAGGCCTCGACGCGGTCCGTGATCCGTTCCCAGCTGAACGTCTCCGAGCGCTCCATGCCGCTCGCGCTCATCTCCGCGCGGAGGTCGTCGTCGAGGACGAGCCGGCCGATCGCGGCGGCCAGCTCGCGCGGCTCGCCGGGCGGGACCAGCAGTCCCTGTTCGCCGCGGCGGACCACGCCCTTGTAGCCGTGGATGTCCGACGCCACGATCGGGGCGCCGGCGGCCATCGCCTCGAGCAGGACGATCCCGAACGACTCCTGGCCCCGGGCCGGGGAGACGAACACGTCGGCCGTCCGGAAGAGCTGGGCCTTCTCGGCGTCGCTGACCCGTCCCAGGAACTCCACGCCGGCCAGGCGGCGGGTGAGCACGTAGCGGCGCGCTTCGCGCTCCTGCGGTCCGGAGCCGACGATCAGGAGCCGGCACGGGCACCCCGTCTTGCGCAGGATCCGGTACGCCTTGAGCAGGTCGAGGAGGCCCTTCCTGGGCTCGTGTCGTCCGACGAACAAGATGTTCCGCGTGCCGTCCTGCCAGCGGGCGATGGGGACCGCCTTCCGGTACCGATCGACGTCGACCCCGTTGGGGATGATCTTGTAGTCGCCGGGGAAGAACCGGTCGATGAAGTGCCGCGCTGCCGCACTGACTGCGATCCGGCCGTGGAGCAGGCGGGCGTGACCCTGCATCACCCGGGCGCCGAACTCGTACGACAGCGAGAACCCGGCGTAGGCGTGGAACGTGGCGACGTTGATGCTCTGCGAGCGGCGCAGGAGGATCAGCGACAGGAACGGGACGAACGGCTCGTGGAAGTGGAGGACGTCGAACCGCTCGCGCTCCAGCATGTCGTCGACCAGGCTGACGTAGCGTGGGGACACGGTCACGGTCCCGACGGAGCCGTTCATCGGCATGCTGAAGCCCTTGCCGAGACGGATGACGTCGCCCTCGGACGCTCGCTGGAGGCCGTGGCTGCTGCTGATGATCCGGACGTCGTGGCCGTGGAGACGGAGGTTCTCGTAGAGATAGCGGACGTGCTCGTTGACCCCGCCCGGGACCGGGTAGACGTACGGGGTGACCAGCCCGATCTTCATCGGCGGACCTCCGGGTCGCCGGCCAGCCCATCGGCCGGCTCGTAGCGCGGCGGTCGCGCCCGCCCACCGGGGTAGCCGTGGTCCCGCCCGGTCCCGTCGCGCCGGACGCGGCCGCCGACCTCGTCGCGAACGTCGCGGCCGCGTTTGCGGAGCTGGCGTCCGAAGATCGACAGCTGGCTGCCGGTCGGATGGACGACGCCGTCCCAGGCGGTCCGTCGCTCGAGGATGGCCGCGCGCAGGTCGTCGGCGGTCCGACCCGGGAAGGTCGTGTAGCCCTGCCCGACGGCCTCCAGCGCGTGCGCGTCGCTGCAGCCGATGCCGGCCAGGTCGTGCTGCTCGATGAACGAGCGTACCCGGCGCTGACCCCGCCCGAGCGTCGTCGGATTGAACGCCTCGAGACCGTCGGGCCGGACCCGCGGATCGGGGTCGGCCAGGAGGCGACGCAGGACCGGACCCTGCGCACAGAGCGGGTACGGGAACAGGGGATGCGCCGGGATGGCCAGGCCGCCCTGCTCGTGGACGGCGGCGATGCTCGCCCGGAGCGACTGCCACGGCCTGACCGGCTCGGTCAGGAACAGCCCCAGGAGGTGGCCGCCCCGGGTCGAGATCTCCTCGCCGACGATGACCTCGAGGGGCATCCCGCCGAGCCCGGCCAGGGCCCGGGCCGCCAGGGCGGAGTCGATCCGCTCGTGGTCGGTGATGGCCACGACGTGGAGGCCGACGGCGACCGCCTGCTGGAGGACCTCCGCCACACCGGCGGTCCCGTCCGAGGCGAGGGTGTGGATGTGGAGGTCCGCCCGGCCGAGGTCGGTCGGTGCGGGGTCGTCGGCGGTGCGTCGCTCGGCCATCATCGCGACACCGCCTCGAGGTCGGGCCAGATCGGGAAGAAGACCGCCCACCATTGTTCGGGCGCCTGGGCGATCTGACGCTCGAAGATCCTCGCCTGCTGGTCCAGGAACGCCGTCACCCGTTCACGACGGGAGCCGGCGGTCGGGACCGGGAACGGATCGAGCCGACCGATGTACCGCCCGCCCGGTCGACGACGGACGGCGACACCGAACGTCGGCGCTCCACTCTCGATCGCCACCAGCGCCGGTCCGAGGGGCAGCGAGGTGCTGGCGCCGAACAGTCTCGCCGGCATGCCGCCGCCGGTCAGGTCGCGATCGCCGACGATGCCGACCGGCTCGCCACGGGCCAGCGCACCCATCAGCTCGCGGCGCGCCTCGCGCAGACCGACGATGGTGATCCCCAGGGCGCCCCGCGTCCGCTCGAACCAGGCCTGCATCGCCGGGTCGTCGATGGTCTCCATCGGCGTCATCAGGGGTCGATCGGCATGGACCGCCGCGACATACGCCTGCAGCTCGATCGCCCCGAAATGGAGCCCGACGAAGATCCGTGGGCCCGGCTCGCCGAAGGCCGCCTCGAACGCCTCGGGCGTCTCGACGGTCAGTCGCTCGGCCAGGAAGGCCGGCGTGAACGACGGTGCCCGGGCGACGTCGAGATAGTACCGGGCGTAGTGTCGGAACGCGGACCGGACGAGCCGATCCATCGCCCGCGGTTCGCGGGCCGCGGCCCGGATCCGTGGCTCGGCACGACCCTCGGCGACGAGCCAGTCCGCGACCCGTTGCAGGTTCCTCCGCGCCTGGGCCGCTCGGCGGGCATCGACGCGGTACCACAGCTCGCCGGCGAAGTCCGCCAGCTCGAGGAGGACCCGCTCGGGCAGGTGGCAGGCCAGCCAGGACACGCCGGTCAACACGGTCGCGCCGAACCGCTGCCGAGGCGTCGCGTTCATCCGGCGGCGCGAGCCGGACCCGCCGGGCCGGCCGGAGCGGCACCCGGGCCGGCCATCCGGGCAGCCCGCGCCTCGAGCGCGGCGGCCTCGGCCTCGGTCTCCGGCCACATCGGCTTGAAGCTGTACCACTGGTCCGGCGCCGCGGCGATGACCCGCTGGATCGCGTCGGCGACGGCTTGGGTCGCCCGGAGGACCTCCGCGGGCGCGGTCGACGCGACGTGGATCGGGTCGTCGGTCGTGGCGTGGAACCGGCCGTCCGGCAGGCGTCGCGCCACGACCGGGACGATGACCGCGCCCGTCTTGCCGGCGAGCGTGGCGGGTCCCGCCGGGAGCGTCGTCCACGCGCCGAACAAGCGGACCGGGATGTCATCCGGGCGATATCCCCAGTCGACCAGGAGGGCCAGCATCTCGTGGCGGCGGAGGACGCTGTAGACCTCGCGCAGATTGCGCCACGGGATGACCGTTGAGCCCCACCGTGCCCGTTCCTCACGGAGGTGCTCGAACAGCTCGGGGAACGTGGAATTGTCGGCCAGGCCCGATAGCGGCCAGCCGCGCGCCCCGACGCCGGCGGCGATGGCTTCGTTGTTGCCGACGTGGCAGGCCACGAAGATCACCCCGTTCGAGTCGCGCCAGATCCGTTCGACGGTGTCGAGCGCCGCGGGATCGAGCATCGTCCCGGCCTGGTCACGAGGCATCCCGGGCAGTTGCATCAGCTCGACGAGGTAGCGGGCGTAGCTCCGATACGCTCGCAGGGCCATCCGTCGGACCGCTGGGTCGGCCGGCGGCAGCCCGAGCACGTGGCCGAAGTTCAGGTTCGACCAGTGGCGCTTCTTCGGCCAGAGGAGGTATGACGCCTGGACGAACCAACCGACGACCCGGGCGGATGGGCCGGTCGGCAGCCGGCCGAGGACCCACTCCGCCGAGCGGTAGCCGAGGACCGCGGCCTTCTCGACGACGCGTGGGGCGCTGGCCACGCGACGGTGGGGCGCCTCGAGCGTCCGCCTCGGGCTCGGTTCGATCGGCTCGCCCGCGACGGGCCGATCCGCTGCCGATGTCACCGGGCGCCGGCCGCCACCTTCGCCTTCGTCCCGGCAAGGCGCCGGAGCGCTCGCTTCTGCGGGGCCTCGGTCCCGACGAGGGTCTCGTTGTCCTCTCCGCGGATGAACGCCTCGACGCGGTTGAAGGCGATATCGTCGTGGATCTGGATCGGCGGGCTCTTCATGAAGTAGCTCGACGGCGCGACGAGCGTCCCGGTCAGCCCGCGATCCAGGCCCAGCTTGAGGCAGCGGATCGCGTCGGTGATGACGCCGGCACTGTTGGGGCTGTCCCAGACCTCGAGCTTGAGCTCCGCGTTGAGCGGGACGTCGCCGAAGGTGGTGCCCTCCATCCGGATGTAGCACCACTTCCGGTCGAGCAGCCACGGCACGTGGTCGCTCGGACCGACATGGACGTCGTCCGGATCGAGCTCGTAGTCGAGCATGCTCGTGACGGCGTTCGTCTTGGAGATCTTCTTGCTCTCGAGCCGCTCGCGCTCGAGCATGTTCAGGAAGTCCGTGTTGCCGCCGAAGTTGAGCTGGTAGGTCCGGTCGAGGCGGACGCCCCGATCCATGAACAGGCGGGTCAGGACCCGATGGCTGATCGTCGCGCCGACCTGGCTCTTGATGTCGTCGCCGATGACCGGGAGGCCTTCCTCGGCGAAGCGCCGCTGCCAGTACGGCTCGCGGCCGATGAACACCGGGATGGCGTTGACGAAGGCGACACCGGCCTTGAGCGCCTGCTCGACGTACCACTTGGTGGCTTCCTCGCTGCCGACCGGCAGGTAGGAGACCATCACGTCCACCTCGCGCTCCTTGAGGATCCCGACGACGTCGGCCGTCGGTCCCGGCGCCTTCTCGATGATCTGGCTCAGGTACTTGCCCAGCCCGTCGTGGGTCATCCCACGGTCGACCTTGACGCCGAGGGGCTGGACCTGCTGGAAGACGTAGGTGTTGTTCGGCTTCTGGTAGATCGCCTCGGACAGGTCCTTGCCGACCTTGTTCTTGTCGACGTCGAAGGCGGCCACGAACTCGATGTCCCGGACGTGGTAGCCGCCGAGGTCGACATGCATCAGGCCCGGGACGAAGTCGTCCGGCTTGGCGTTCTCGTAGTAGTAGCGACCCTGGACGAGGCTGCTGGCGCAGTTCCCGACGCCGACGATGGCGACCCGGATCTTGCCGTCGCTTGCGTCCGGCCCCGGCCCGCGGCCTGGCTCCGTCGGCATGCGTCCCGTTGGACCCGTTCTTCGCGCTCTTGGCCACCTGGTTCTCCTACTTCCCGTCGCTCGCGACGGCCTGGTTGCGGACATGGACGATGCGTTGGATGACGGTGATCGTGGCGCCGACGGCGATGATGCCGAGCGCCCCGCTGAGGATCGTGAGGTTGGTGGTCGCTCCGGCGATGATCAGGCCAAGCGACAGGATCACGAGGCGGATCTCGCGCGGCATCAGGCCGACGGCGGCCATCCCGGTCCCGGCCGTGAAACCGAGCCCTTCCGACTTGGCGCGGGTGTAGCTGACCATGAAGGCGGCGCCCATCGCCGCCGTCGCGAGGATGGCGACGGGGTCGGAGCCGGCGAGGACGCCACCCCAGGCGATCCCGAGATAGACGATCGCCTCGCCCCAGCGATCGAAGACCGAGTCCATGAACGCCCCGAGCGGTCCGACCTTGCCGGTCGCCCGCGCCAGCGTCCCGTCGAACATGTCGAAGACCCCACCGAGGAAGACGACGATCCCGCCGACGAGCCATTGCTGGAAGCCGAGCAGGACCGCGCCGACGATGGTGATCCCGAACCCGATCAGGGTCAGGCCGTTCGGGGTGAGCCCGAGCCGGCCCATCCCGAGGGCGATCGGCTCGAAGATCTTCTTGATCCGACCGCGGGATTCGTTGGACAGGCTCATCCGGCCGGATCCTCGACGGTCGGGTGGGTCGACGCCGGCGCCGGATGGGGCGCCTGGCGGGCGACCGATCGGAGGAGCAGTCGCTCGCGGGCCGCCGCTTCATCGAACGCCTCCGGCCGGAGGCTGCACAATGTCTCGCGGCCGCTCCGGCGGGTGGTCACGATGCCCGACGTTCGAAGCTTGCCGAGGTGCCAGCTGACCAGCGGCTGGGACAGCCCGACGTGGTCGATGAGCTCGGTGACCGTGGCCGCGCCCTGCGACAGGCGTTGGACGATCCGGAGTCGGTTCACGTCGGCCAGGGCGCGATGGAACAGGCGGATCTCGCGTAGCTCGTCGGGCTGGTCGACGACGGACGCGATGGTCGAACGGATGCGGGCGGGAGACGGACTCAGGGGAGGCTCCGGGGTGGTGCCGCGCGCGACGGCTCAACGGGGATTTATATAAATCGGCGTTGATGCTACGGCGAGGCCTCGTCCATGTCAACCGCCGGGCGGCCGTCCCTGCAGCGGGTCGCCGTTCGACCTCCAGAGCCGAGGCCGGCCTTCCCGAGCCGAGACCATCCCTGCCCGGAGCTGGCACGGGCGCCGGCGGCGAACCGGGTCCGGCTACACTCCGGCCGTGAGTCAGCGCGCGTCGTTCGTGATCCTCGCCGTGCTCGGGGCCGGGGTGTTCCTGGCCGGACTCGAGCTGATGATCACCGCGGTCGCCCTCCCGTCGATCCTGGTCGACCTGGCCGACTGGACCCAGCTCCGGAAGGCATCCTGGATCGTCAACGGGTACCTCCTCGTGTACGTGGCGACGATGCCGCTGGCCGGCCGGCTGTCGGATACCTTCGGCGCGCGGCGGCTGTTCCTCCTCGGCCTGACCGCGTTCACCGTCGGGTCGTTCGTGGCCGGCGCGTCGCAGGGTCTGGACATGCTGATCGCGGCCCGGCTGATCCAGGCGTTCGGTGGCGGGATCCTCGTCCCGGTCGCGACGGCCGCCGCCGCCCACCTGTACTCGGGCGAGGCGCGGCCGCGAGCGCTCGGGGCCATCGGTGCGCTGACCTTCCTCGGGATGGCGGCCGGCCCGTTCGTCGGGGCGGCGCTGCTCCGCTCGATCCACGCCGAGTCCGCGCTCGCGGCCGCCGGGATCACGAGCGGCCCGCTCGCCGACCTGCTGGCCCCGTCATGGCGCTGGGTGTTCTACATCAACGTCCCGATCGGGATCGTGGCCCTGGCGTTCGCCTGGGCGGCGAGCACCGGCTGGGAGACGCCCCGCCAGACCGACCCGGGTCGACCTGGCCGGGGCGGTGGCCTTCACGGTCGGCCTCGGGCGCGGGTCTCATCGGCCTGACGCTCATCGGCAGTGCCCCGGATGGCGACGTGCTGGGCATCCCCACCACGGCCCTCATCGCCATCCTCCTCGCGACCTCGGTCATCGGGCTCGGGCTGACGGTCGTCGGAGGCCTCACGCCGACGCGACCCGTTCCTCGATGTCCGGCTGTTCCGCCAGCGCGAGTTCGCCTCGGCCGCCCTGGTCTCGCTGCTGACGGGCTACGCGTTCGCGACGGCGATCGTCGGCTCGGCCGTGTTCGTCGACCGCGTCCTGTACGGCGGCCCGGCCGACCAGCAGGTCGTCCTCGGGGCGCTCGCCGCGGCGACCGCCGTCGGAGCCCTCGTGTCCGGGTTCGCCGTCCGACGCATCTCGCTTCGGGCCATCACCGTGGTCGGACTGGCGATGAGTGCCGCCGCCCTCGTGGCGATGGCCGGCTGGTCGCCCGTCGACGGCGATCCCCGCGGCGGCGCTCGCGGTGGCGGCCTTCGGGCTCGGGTTCGGGCTCACGGTCACGCCCCGCTCGACGGCGGCGGTCGAGTCGGCCGGTCGCACCGCGTTCGGGATGGCCTCGGCGACGGTGACCGTCGCCCGGATGATCGGGATGGCGGTCGGGCTCGCGGTGCTGACGGCCTACGGGTCGACGACCATCGAACGCCTCACGGCGCAGATCTACGCGACCCCCGACGCGTACAAGGCGTTCCTCCCGGCGGACCTCGTCGGCCGGCCGTTCCGCGACGGGCTGGTCATCGCGGCACTGGAGCGGTGGGCGTCCGGGGAGGCCGCCCGGATCATGGTCGGTCTCTTCCTCGTGGCCGCGGTCGTGACGGTCGTGGCCGCGCTCCCGGCCCTGGCGCTCGGCAGTCGCCGAGCGCGTATGCTGGCGAGCGGCTCGGAGGCGACGCTGCAGGACCGACAGGAGCGGGCCGAGCGGACCCGCGATCGACGGCGGAGGCGAGCGGACCATCGATGGCGCAGACGAGCCGGCGGCGACCCTCGCACTCTGACGGGCGGCTCCCGGTGGTCGGCGCCGAGGGCACGGGCGCCGGCGACCGTCCGGGTGGCCATCCGGTCGGCGACCGGCCTGGTCGAGTCGACCGACCTCGACGCCATCCCGACGGCGCCGTTCCCCGACGGGACGACGGGCTGGATCGACATCAGCGGCCCATCTGCCGACCAGGTCGCCGAGATCACCCGGCGGCTGGGCCTCCACGAGCTGATCGCCGAGGACATCCTCGAGGGGAACCAGCGGGCGAAGATCGAGGTCACCGAGGACCGCATCCACGTCGTCATGTTCGCCCTCCAGTACGGGGATCCGATCCGCCCGAGCGAGATCGACATGGTCCTCGGCGACGGCTTTCTGCTCACCGTCCACGCTCCCGAATGGGACCCGCGGCCGACCCACCACCTGCGCGGCGACGGGATCGGCCGATCTTCGACCGCGGCCCCGACCACCTCCTGTGGGCGATCTGCGACGACCTCGTCGACGGCTACTTCCCGTTGATGGACAAGCTCGGTGACGAGATCGACCTGATCCAGGACGCCGTCATCGAGAAGGGCGACGCCCGACGTCCTCGAGCGGCTGTTCGAGCTCAAGCGCGAGCTCATCGCGATCCGCCGTGCCGCGGGACCGGTGCGCGAGATCTTCAACCAGTTGACGAACCGCGACCTGGCGCTCGTCGACAGCGACGAGATCATCTACTTCCGGGATGTCTACGACCACCTCATCCGGCTGACCGACGAGCTGGACACCTATCGCGAGCTGGTGAGCGGCACGCTCGACGTCTATCTGTCGACGGTCAACAACAACCTGTCACTGATCATGAAGCGGCTGACCGGGGTGACGGTGGTCCTGGCGGGGATCGCCGCGTTCGGCGGGATCTTCGGGATGAGCGAGGCCGGGGCGGCGTTCGCGGGCACCGAGGCGGCCGGCTTCTGGCTGGTGACGGCCGGGATCTTCGGGCTGGCCTTCCTGCTGGCCTACGTCCTGCGCCGGCTGGGCTGGATCTAGCTGCAGCTCGCCGCGGGCCTAGTGGCAGAAGACCGGGTCGGCCTTCGGGTTCGCTTCCTTGTGATCGGCCGGGCCGTGGCCGAGCGGAAGGGCGATGACCTGGGTCTTCTCGAACGTCCCGACGGGTCCCTCGGAGGTCTGCAGCCAGACGGCCTCGCGTTTGTCGGCGAGCGCCGCATCGAGGGTCGTGACGTGCCGCCGGACCTCGACGATCTCGTACAGGTAGAGCTGATCGTCGGTGGTGTAGACCTGGACCAGCATCCCCTTCATCCGCCGCCCGTTGTTGATCTTCGACGCCTCGAGGATCGGCAGGAACATGCCCGTCCGGGCATGGGCGTACAGGTAGGTCGGCCCGGGCTGGCCGGGTTGATGGAGCTGGAGCAGATACATCGCGACGTTGCACGGCGGGAACGCGTTGGCGCCGCCCGGCTGGCGGATGACCGGCAGATCGATATCGAGTGCCGGGACGACCACCCGGGAAGCGACCGCTGCCTTGCCCGGGGACGCGGACGCGCTGCCACCCGGACTCGCGCTCGCCAATGGCGGGAAGGTCAGCAACGCGCTCGGTCCGGGGCTGTCCGCAGGTCGGGCCGTCGGCACCCCTGACGCGAGCGCCGTCGCGTCGACCGGGTTCGAGTAGTTGAGACAGACCGGCCGCGATGAGCGACACGCCGATGGCGGCGAGGATCGCGGGGACGAGGCGGCGCTGGAGGCGATCGGCGAGCGTGCGCATGCGGGCGCCATCCTAGCCCGTCGCTGGGGAGCCCGCCCTCGGCGCGTGGTACTGGTACCCTCCCGCCATGCTGCCACGCCTCGCCATCGTCCTCGGACTGTTGGCCGGGATCGCGACGGGGGCGGTCATCGTGGCGGCGGTCGTCGCGTACGCCCCCGGGCCGGTCCACGCCACCCCCACGCCGTCGCCGCTCGTGTCGGCCTCGCCGCCGGCGCCGTCGATCTCACCCACGATGACGACGCCGTCGCTCGGGCCGTCGGGTGGTCCCGGTTCGTCCGGCTCGCCGGAGCCCGGGACGCTGTCGACATCGCCCGGCCCGTCCGCCGCCGGCTCGCCCGGGTCGTCGGTCAGCTCGTCGGTGGCTCCGACCGGATCCCCGGTGCCGTCCGGAGCCGCGGGAGCGGCGCCCTCCCCGTCGCCGTAGCGTGGCCGACGCCGCCCCGGGCTCGTCCTACGAGACGAACACCGCGGCGGCGGCCTGGACCGCCTCGATGAACGGCTCCGGGAACAGGCCGATCACGATCGTCATCGCCGCGGCGACGCCGAGGCCGATGCGCATGATCCAGCTCTTGTCGACCGGGACCGGCTCGCCCGCCGCATCGCGCATGAACATGTACACCACGATGCGCAGGTAGTAGAACGCTGCGACCGCCGCGTTGAGCACGGCGATGACGGCCAGGAAGCCGGCCGGCCCGCCCGCCTCGACGGCCGACAGGATGACGAACGCCTTGGCGAAGAAGCCGGCGGTCGGCGGGATCCCGGTCAGCGACAGGAGGAACAGGGTCATCAGGATGGCCAGGGCCGGCTCGCGCTTGCCCAGGCCGGCGAACGTCTCGATGCTGCTCGACACGCCGCGCCGGCGCTGGAGCGCGACGACGATCCCGAACGCCCCGAGGTTCATGAAGCTGTAGGCCACGAGGTAGTAGAGGAGTCCCTCGATGCCGTCGATCTGGGGATCGGCGCTCGACCAGGCGGCCAGTCCGACGAGCATGTAGCCGGTGTGGGCGATCGAGGAATACGCCAGCATCCGCTTGACGTTGTCCTGGGTGATCGCGACCAGGTTGCCGAGCGTCATCGTGAGCGTCGACAGGATCACGATGACGATCAGCCAGTCGGCGTGGAGCGGACCGAGCGCGCCGAGGAACAGGCGGAGGATCAGCGCGAACGCCCCGACCTTCGGGCCGACCGACAGGTAGCCGGTGACCGGGGTCGGCGAGCCCTGGTAGGCATCGGGCGTCCAGTAGTGGAACGGGACGGCCGCGATCTTGAACGCGACGCCGGTCGTCAGGAACGCCAGGCCCATCGCCAGGCCGGTCGACAGGGGCGCCGTCCCGGCCACGATCGACGCGAGGTGGCCGGCGATGACATCGGCCCGGGTCGAACCCGTCAGGCCCCAGATGAAGGCCAGGCCGAACAGGAAGATCGCCGAGCTGAACGAACCGAGGAGGAAGTACTTGATCGCGCCCTCGGTCGACAGCGCATCGCGCTTGGCGAAGCCGGCCAGCAGGTACCCCGGGATGACCATCAGCTCGAGGCCGAGGAAGAGCACGAGCAGGTCGATCGAGCCCGAGATCAGCATCGCGCCGGTCATGGCGAAGATCAGGATGGCGACGAACTCGGCCAGCGGCAGGCCGCGTGAGGCGAGGTAGTCCGGCGCGAGGAGCAGCGTCAGGGCGATGATCGCCACGAACAGGAGGTCGAGCAGCCTCGACAGCGCGTCGGCCTGGTAGGCGCCGCCGAAGGCGGTCGTCTCGCTCGTCGTGACGACCAGCCCGGCGACGATGGCCAGACCGACGAGGCCGACGACGATCGGGGCGGTCCGCCCGCCGGGCCGGACGAGGTCGACCACGATGACCGCCGCCGCGACCAGCACGGCGGCGATGAGCGGGGCGATCGCGGCGATGTCCTGCCAGGCCATGGTCGGGTCGCGCGCTCCTTACCGGCCGAGAAGATGGAGGGCGACACCGTGCCCGTCGGCGACGCTGGCCAGGACACTGGTGACGCTGGTCTGGATGAGGTTGAGGATCAGCCCGGGGAACAGGCCGAACACGACGATCAGCGCCGCCAACGGCACGACGGTGACGAGCTCGACCGGGCGGATGTCGGTCAGGTGCGAGCCGAGGCCCGACAGGAATTCCGATAGGTCCCCGGTGAAGATGCGCTGGAACATCCAGAGGAGGTACCCGGCCGCGAGGATCATGCAGAAGGTCGCGACCGCCGCGACGTACGGGCTCGATCCGAACGCCCCGACCAGGACGAGGAACTCGCCGACGAAGCCGGACAGGCCGGGCAGGCCGACGCTGGCGAACATGAAGAACCCGAAGGCGGCCGCGTACACGGGGGTCCGCCCGGCAAGGCCGCCCATCCGGGCGATCGTCCGGTCGTGGGTCCGCTCGTAGATCACCCCGACCATGAGGAACAGTGCGCCGGTGATCAGGCCGTGGTTGACCATCTGGAGGATCGCGCCCTGCATCCCCTGCTCGCGTCCGGCGCCTCCGACCGGGATGAGCACGGACACGAAGATGCCCAGCGTGACGAACCCCATGTGGCTGACCGACGAGTAGGCGATCAGCTTCTTGAGGTCGGGCTGGACGAGCGCCACGATCGCGCCGTAGATGATCGCGATCAGGCTCAGGGCCACGATCCACGGGGCGAAGGTGTGGGCCGCATCCGGGAACAGCGGCAGGGTGAACCGGATGAAGCCGTAGGCGCCCAGCTTCAGGAGGACCGCGGCCAGGATCACCGAGCCGGCGGTCGGCGCCTCGACGTGGGCGTCCGGCAGCCAGGTGTGGAAGGGGAACATCGGCACCTTGATCGCGAACGCCAGGAAGAAGGCGAGGAACGCGAACGCCTGGAGGTTCGACGCGAAGCCGGTCGTCGCCGCGAAGGCTCGCAGCGCCTCGAAGTCGAAGGCGTTCGCCCACGAGCCGGTCGCGGCCTGGTAGGTGAAGGCCGTGGCCAGGATCGCCACCAGCATCAGCAGCGACCCGACCAGCGTGTAGAGCACGAACTTGATCGTCGCGTAGATCCGGTTCGAGCCGCCCCAGATCCCGATGATCAGGTACATCGGGACGAGGACGATCTCCCAGAACACGTAGAACAGGAACATGTCGAGGGCGATGAACACCCCGATCATCCCGACCTCGAGGACGAGGAACGAGATCATGTACTCCTTGACCCGGTCCTGGATCGGGCCGAACGAGGCCAGGATGCTGATCCAGGTCAGGGTGGTCGTCAGGACGACCAGGACCGCCGACAGGCCATCGACCCCGACCTTGTACTGGATCCCGAAGATGGGGATCCAGGCGTGGGTCTCGACGAGCGAGAAGCCCGGCTTGTGCGGGTCGAACGAGACCAGCATCAGCAGCGACAACCCGAACGCCACGAGCGCCACGATCAGGGCCGTCCAGCGCACGGCCCGGACGTTCGCCTTCGGGATGAACGCGATGATCAGCGCCCCGATCAGCGGGGTGAACGTGATCAGCGTGAGCAGCGGCAGGCCGGACTGGTCGAGGATCATCAGCGGGCCACGAGCACGAGGTACGAGCCGGCCATGACGATCAGGCCGATGGCGATCCCGAGCGCGTAGTTCTGGACCCGGCCGGTCTGGACCCGGCGCAGACCCGTCCCGAGCCCGCCGGCGGACCGCCCGATCCAGTTGACGATGCCGTCGATGACGTTGCGATCGAACCACCAGGCGGCCGCCGCGACCCGGCCGCCGATCCGGATGAAGAGCAGGTCGTTGAGCTCGTCGAACCACCACTTGTTGAGCGATGCCCGGTACAGGAACCGGGTCGTCGAGTTGGCGGTGGCGATGGCGTGGACCTGGTCGGGCCGCGGATCCCGACGGAGGGCGCCGATCGCGACGCCGAAGTAGCGCCAGGCCAGCAGCAGCCCGAGCGTCGCCACGGCGACGCTGAGCAGGATGAGCGCGCCGTCGATGCCGAACAGCTCGACCGGCTTCTCGGTCCGGGCCATGATCGCGTTCGCTTCCCTGAAGATCGGATCGAGCCACTGCTGGATCCGGCTGTCACCGAACGGCAGGCCGAGGAACAGGCCGATGAAGATCGACGGGATCGCCAGCAGGATCAGCGGCACGGTCATCGACCGCGGCGATTCGTGGATCTTCGGCTCGACGGCCGGGTCGACGTGGCTCGGGCCCCAGAACGTCATGCCCATCAGCCGGAACATGTAGAACGCGGTCATGAACGCGACCACGATGCCGATCGCCCAGACGACGAAGAAGCCGTTGCTGAACGCCTCGCCGAGGATCTCGTCCTTGCTGAAGAACCCCGCGAGCGGCGGGATCCCGGCGATGGCCAGCGAGCCGATCAGCATGGTGACGTAGGTGATCGGGATCTTCTTCGACAGGCCGCCCATCCGGCGCATGTCCTGCTCTTCGTGGACGGCGTGGATCACCGACCCCGAGTCGAGGAACAGCAGGCCCTTGAAGAAGCCGTGGGCCATCAGGTGGAAGATCGCCGCGACCCAGGCTCCGACGCCGAGCGCCGCGAACATGTAGCCGAGCTGCGACAGCGTCGAATAAGCCAGGACCCGCTTGATGTCGGTCTGGGTGAAGGCGATCGACGCGGCCAGGATCGCGGTGAAGATGCCGATCCCGGCGACGATCAGCATCGTGTCCTGGGCGTGAGCGAAGATCGGGTTGGCCCGGGCGACGAGGTAGACGCCGGCGTTGACCATCGTCGCGGCGTGGATGAGGGCTGACACCGGGGTCGGGCCCTCCATCGCGTCGGGCAACCAGACATGGAGCGGGAACTGGGCGCTCTTGCCCATCGCGCCGCACAGGACGAGCAGGGCGATGGCGGCGATCGTGATCTGGTCGAGGGTGCCGATCCGGGTGATGACGTCCTGGATGTTCAGCGTCCCGAGGCTGATGAAGATGAGCATGATCCCGAGGGCGAACCCGACGTCGCCGACCCGGTTGACGATGAACGCCTTCTTGCTCGCCAGCGCGGCGGTCCGCTTGCGATACCAGAACCCGATCAGCAGGTAGCTCGACAGGCCGACCAGCTCCCAGGCCACGAACACCAGCAGGAAGTTGTCGGCCAGGACCAGCAGGAGCATCGAGAACATGAACAGGTTCAGGTAGGCGAAGAACCGCCACGTCCCCGGGTCGTGGGCCATGTACCCGATCGAGTAGACGTGGACGAGCATGCCGATCGTCGTCACCACGATGAGCAGGCACGCGGTCAGGGCGTCGACGTGGAAGCCGATCTCGACGTTGAAGGCGCCGGCCGGGATCCAGTCCCACAGCGGGACGTTCAGGCCGTGCTCGCCGAACGGCTCGACGTGGCCGAGCGCCGGGATGACGACGATCATCGCCGCGACCCAGCTGACGACCACGACCACGACCGGCACGAGGCTCGCCGCGTTGCGTCCGTAGGTCGCCTGGAGCCGACGGCCGAACAGTGCGGCGAAGATGAAGCCGGCGATCGGGAGCGCGGGGATCAGCAGGATCAGCGCGTCGTACGGCATCGGCTACTGCCGCATCGCATCGTACTCATCGACCAGCGGGGTTCGCCGGTTGCGGAAGATCGCGATGACGATGGCCAGGCCGACGGTCGCCTCACCCGCGGCCACCGCCATGACGATCAGGGCGATGACCGAAGCCTGGGGGCGGAGCGCCGGGTTGAACGCGCCGAACGCGACGATCGACAGGTTCACCGCGTTGAGCATCAGCTCGATCGACATGAGCATGCTGATCGCGTTGCGGCGAGCCAGGAAGCCGAACGTCCCGATGCAGAACAGCAGCGAGGACAGGATGAGGTAGCTGTCGAGCGAGTTCGTCATCGCGGCCCGGTCTCCTCGCCCGGATCGAGCTCGCGCTTGGCGAGGTAGACCCCGCCGATGACCGCCGCCAGAAGCAGGACGCTGACCACCTCGAACGGCAGGACGTAGTCCTGGAAGAGGACCTTGGCCAGGTCGCTGGTGGCCGTCGCGACGCGGACGGCGGCGCCGCCCCAGTCGGTCGAGCTGATCGCCAGGCCGAGGATCAGGGCGAGGATGATCGCCGCGATCGCCGAGGGGACGGCCTGCGTCTGGAACACGAGGCGGGCGGGTCCGCTCTTGCTCTGGGTGAGCATGATCGCGAACAGGACCAGGACGCTGATGGCCCCGATGTAGACCAGGACCTGGGCACCGGCGATGAGCGGTGCGCCGAGGATGACGTAGATCCCGGCCAGGGCACCGAAGCAGACGATCATGGCCAGGCCGCAGCGGATGATGTCGCGCATCGTGACGACGAGCAGCCCCGCGCCGAGCAGGATCCCGGCGAAGATCACGAACAGCGCGTCGTTCCAGCTGACCCCGAGGATCGGGATCATGTCCGGGATGGCCACCCGACCTCCTTCAGCTACTCGTGATGCGCGTGGCCGGCGCCCGTCGCGCCGTGGCCCTCGCCGTTCGAGCCGTGGCGATGCCCGTTGCCGGAACCCGGACCACCGGCCGCCAGTGACGGCGGCAGGACCGGCAGCATCCGGCTGGGATCGGGCAGCCGGCCCTCCGCGGTGGCCCGGTCGAGCCAGTCGCGCTCGCGGCGGATGTAGGTCACCTCGGTCTCGCGATCGACGGCGGCGATCGCCATCAGGTCGATCATCGGCTCGACGCGGCTGGTGTGCGCCAGCTCGAAGTCCGCCCCGTCGCGCAGCGCGTCGTAGGGGCACGCGTCGACGCAGATCCCGCACAGGATGCAGCGGCTCTCATCGACCTCGTACTTCTGGAGGACGCGCGGCTTCGGCATCAGCGCGCCGGTCGGACAGGTCTCGGCGCATCGTCCGCACGACACGCAGGGGGTGTCGTTCAGGCTCATGTCGAGCGGCGTCGTGACGAGGGTATCGAAGCCGATCCGCATGAAGTCGTAGCAGGCGGCCCCGACGACCTCGGAGCAGACCTGGGCGCACCGTCCGCAATCGATGCAGCGGGATGGCTCGCGCAGGATGAACGCGTGGCTGTCGTCGCGGATGTAGTCGTGGTTCGTGCCGGTGAACCGGTTCTCGGTGACGCTCCGGTAGCCCGCCCCCTGGTGGAACGCCGGTTCGAGCGTCTGGAGGGTGGTCCCGTACTCGATCCCCAGCCGGCGGAGGTCGCAGAACCCGATCGCCTCGCAGGTGCACTGCAGGCAGCGGGTCGACTCGGCGACGGCTTCCGCGGGGGTGTACGGGATCTCGTACTCGACGTAGCTCTTGTTGCGGATCTCGGCGTCCATCGCCTTGAGCCGGTAGCGGGGTTCCTTGATCTCGCTCGTGAACGGCACGATCGACAGGAACTCGGGCTGCGGCTCGGCCAGGGTCTGGCGGGTCTTGATCGCCGACAGGTCGAGGCCCTTGAGGTAGGCGTCGGCCGCGTACGACGCCCGCCGTCCCTCGGCGATCGCCTGGACGACGGTCGCCGCCCCGATCCGGACGTCGCCCGTCGCGAAGACCCCGGGTCGGCCGGTCTCGAAGGTGACCGCATCGGCCTTGAGGCGGCGCTGCTTGGTCGCCTCGGGACCCTCGGACCCCGGACCGATCCAGCTGAGGTCGGGACCCTGGCCGATGGCCAGCAGGACCCGGTCGCAGTCGATCGTGAACTCGGTCCCGGGAGCCGGCTCCGGCCGGCGTCGACCGGACGCGTCGGGCTCGCCGAGCTTGTTCCGGATGAACTCGACCCCGGTGACCTTGCCGGTCGCCTCGTCGACGATGACCCGCGTCGGGGCAGCCTGGAAGATGGCGGTGACGCCTTCCTCGATCGCCTCGTGGACCTCGTTGGACGCCGGCATGTCCTTCATGTCGCGGCGGTAGACGAGGGTGACCTCGGCGGCCCCCTGGCGGACCGACGTCCGGGAGCAGTCCATCGAGGTGAACCCGCCGCCGATGACCACCACCCGTTTGCCGGCGTGGCCCGGATAGGGCAATCCGAGCGTCGCCGTCTGGAGGTACTCCAGGCCGTCGATCACCCCGTCGGCGGTCTCGTTCGGGATCCCGAGCTTGTTGGTGTCGTAGCAGCCGATCGCGACGAGGACGGCGTCGAAGCCCTGGCCCTGGAGATCGTCAAGCGTGAAGTCCCGCCCGAGACCCTGGCCGCAGACGATCTTGCCGCCGAGCCGGGTCACCGACTCGTACTCGGCCTCGAGGACCTCGACCTTCGGCAGGCGGTATTGCGGGATGCCGTACCGGAGCATCCCGCCGGGGGCCGGATCGCGTTCGAAGACGGTCACGTCGTGGCCGGCGAGCAGCAGGTAGAACGCCGCGCTCATCCCCGCCGGGCCGGAGCCGATGACGGCCGCCCGCCGGCCGCTGCGCGCCTGCGGCTCGAAGGGCAGGGGCGGATCGACGCCCTCGTCGAGCATCGCCTTGAGGACCTGGTCGCCGGCGTAGCGGTGGCTGTCGCGGATGGCGATCGCCTCGTCGACCTCGTCCCGACGGCAGTGCTCCTCGCACGGTGCCGGACAGACCCGGCCCAGCACGCTGGGGAAGGGGATGGTCCGCTTGAAGATCCGGGTGGATTCGCGCCAGTTGCCCTCGGCGTTCTGCTTGAGGAACCCGGGGATGTCGATATGGCTCGGGCACTTGTTCTGGCAGGGCGGCAGGCAGTAGGCGTTGTGGTCGCTGAAGATCAGCTCGAGGTTGGTGGCGCGGAGGCGTCGAAGCTGCTCGGTCTGGGTCTCGACCTTCATCCCCGGCTCGCAGGTCCGCGAGCAGCTGATCGGCGGATGCTCCTCGCCCTCGACCTCGACGACGCACATCCGGCAGGCCCCGAAGCCGGGCAGCTTCGGCTCGTAGCACAGCGTCGGGATCTCGATCCCGTTGTCCCGGCAGACCTCCAGGATCGTCTGGCCCTCGAAGCCTTCGACCACCCGGCCATCGACCTCGATCCGGATGACCGGCGTCGACTGCGGGCGCTGCGGCGCCTGGGTGGTCAGCAGCCGCTCGGCGACGGTCTCCGTCGGGACGGTCTCCGTCGGGACGGGCTCGAGGTCGGTCGGCGGACGGGTGATCAGATCGGCCATCAGGCGCCTCGATGGGCCCCGCCGGCGACGGCCACCGCGATCGGGTGGCAGACGCCCGCAGGACAGGTGCTGCGGAGAAGGTGATCGTCGAGCTCGGCTCGGAAGTATCGCATCGCACTGGTCGCCGGAAGGGTCGCCAGTCGCTCGTGGTCGCACAGGGCGGAGCCGCAGATGTCGGCCGCCAGGTCCGTGGCCAGGGCCGCGTCGGTGGGTTTCGGGGTCCCGATGGCGATCCGGTCGACGACCTCGGACAGCCGACGGGTGCCGATCCGGCAGGGGATCGTCTTGCCGCATGCCTGGTCCGCACAGAACCTCGTCAGCAGGCGAGCCAGGTCGACGATGCAGGCGCGGTCGTCGGCCACGACGATCGAGCCGGAGCCGACGTGAGCGTCGACCGCCCGGAGCGAGTCGTAGTCGTACGGTGTGTCGAGGAGGTCGGTCGGCAGGAAGCCGCCCGATGGCCCGCCGACCAGGAGCGCCTTGACCGGTCGCTCCGACTCGGTCTTCGCCTTGCGACCGCCGCCGCTCAGCGCGACGATCGTCTTCAGCGGCGTCCCCAGCGGGACCTCGGCGATCCCGCCGCCCGCCGGTCCGCGGAGCTGGACGAGCATCGTCCCCGGGCTGGCCTTGGCGCCGATCGCCGCGTACGCCTCGGCGCCGTGGCGGACGATCCAGGGGACCGCCGCCAGCGTCTGGACGTTGTGGACGACGGTCGGCCGGCCGAACAGGCCGCGCTCGGACGGGTGCGGCGGCCGCTGCTCGGGCTGGCCGCGCTTGCCCTCGAGCGCCTTGAGCAGGACGGTCTCCTCGCCGAGCATGTAGGCGCCCTGGACGGCGCGCACGGTGACGGTCAGCGACCAGCCGGTCTCCAGCACGTCGGGTCCGATGAACCCGGCGTCCTCGGCCGCCGCGATGGCCGCCTCGACGTTGCGGATGGCCTGCGTCGCGTCGGCCCGGATGGCGACGATCGCATCGCCCGCGCCGATCGCGTAGGCCGCCAGCGCCATCCCCTCGAGGACGGCGTAGGGCGCCAGCTCGAGCAGCGTCCGGTCCGTCTGGACGGATGGGTCCGCTCCGTAGCCGTTGGCCACGACGTACTTCGTCGACCCATGGGCCGCCGCGGCCGCCTTCCACTTGGTGCCGGTCGGGAAGCCCGCGCCGCCTCGGCCGCGGAGACCCGCCGCTCCGACCGTCGCCGCGATCTGGCCGGGCGTCATCGCCCTGACCGCGGTCTTCAACGCGTCGAAGGCACCCGCGCGGACCGCCGCATCGAGGTCGGTCGCGTCGCTCGCCTCGGGTACGGGGAGCAGGATCCGGGGCCAGGCGCTGGGCGTCTTGAGCAACGCCGTCATGCGTCGGCCGCCGATCCGTCGCCGCTCGTGCGGCCAGCCAGCGCCTCGTCGAGCGCGCCGAGGAATACGGCATCACCGGGACGGCCGCGGTCGTCCCCGGCCCCGACCGCCAGGTGGTCGTAGTAGGTGGCCGTGCCGTAGAGCATCGCGTACCAGGCGCCCGTCGTCTGGCTGACCCGCTTCAGCGCGGCGACCGGCGACGCAGCCGTACGCGGCCTGGATCGCGTCGAGGATCCGGAGCATCTCCTTCGGATCGTGGTCGACCTCGTCGAGGATGGCGTCGACGGGCCCGAGATCGATGTCGTGGAAGTGCTCGTAGGCGGGATCGGGGACCGTCCGCCCGGACCGCCGGAGGGCCGACTCCTCGCGCCGCTCGCCGTACGTCTCGGACGCCCCCCAATGGACGGCGAACCGGCCCTTGGTGTCCTCGCCGCCCATGTCGATGCACTCGATCGGGCATGCCTGGGCGCACTGGAAGCAGGTCTCGCACTTGAGCGTGCCGTACTCGTCGTAGAGCAGCTGCAGCCGGCCGCGGAACTTCGGTGAGATGTCGGCCGGGATCTCGGGGTACAGGTTGGTGACCTTCGGCTCGAAGAACCGGCGGAGGGTCAGGGCCATCCCGCGGGCCAGGCCGAGGCCCGGGATGAGGCTCATCGGTCGGTCCTCATCGCGGCGTCGTCACGAGCACGATCGCCAGGGCGGTCACGAACAGGTTGAGCAGGGCGGCCGGCAGGAGCCACTTCCAGGCGAAGCCCATCAGCTGATCGATCCGGACCCGCGGCAGCGTCCCGCGCATCCAGACGAACAGGAAGACGAAGCCGTAGGTCTTCAGGAGGAACCAGATCAGGCCGACGACCCAGTCGAAGCTGATGAAGGCGAACCCGAGGAGCGCCGCGATCGCCACGACGTTGAACAGGACGAACCCGATGACCAGCGCCTGCCAGAAGCGCAGCCCGCTGTTGAGCAGGTAGAACGGCATCGCCAGGAGCAGGATCGTGAGCGGCGGGATGAGGCCGATGGCCAGCAGCAGCCCGACGCCCATCCCGGCGAGGTCCGGCTGGGCGACGATCGGGAACGGCCAATCGAACGGCGCGTTCCAGCCGCCCATGAACAACGCCACCGTCAGGCCCGAGACGATGAAGACGTTGACGTACTCGGCGAAGAAGAAGAAGCCGAAGCGCATCCCCGAGTACTCGGTCGCGAACCCGGCGACGATCTCCGAGTCCGCCTCGGTCAGGTCGAACGGCGTCCGGTTCGCCTCGGCCGTGGCGGCGATCAGGAAGATGATGAACGCCAGCGGCTGCTTGAAGACGTACCAGTCGAACAGGCTGCCCGACTGGTCGAGGGTGATCTTGTTGAGGCTGAGCGTGCCCGACAGCAGGACGATCCCGACGACCGACAGCGTCAGTGGGATCTCGTAGCTGACGACCTGGGCCGCCGACCGGAGACCGCCGAGCAGCGAGTACTTGTTGAAGCTCGACCAGCCGGCCATCAGCAGCCCGACGACGCCCAGCCCGCCCATCGCGAAGAAGTAGAGCAGGCCGATGTTCATGTCGACGCCGAAGAGGCCCGGCGCGAACGGCAGCACGAGCAGGGTCATCACGCTGGCCATGTAGACGACGACCGGGGCCCAGGTGAACACGACCCCGTCCGCGCCGGTCGGGGTGAAGTCCTCCTTCATCAGGACCTTGAGACCGTGGACGACCGACAGGAGCGAGCCGTACGGGCCGACCCGGTCGGGCCCGTAGCGAAGGTTCATCAGGGCGATGACCTTCATCTCCATGTAGATGATCAGGAACGCGGTCGGGACGGTCATCAGGAGGACGACCGTGGCCGCGACCACGAACCGGACGAGCGGCAGGTTGGCCGACAGGAAGTCGAGCACGAACGGCCCGGCCAGGACGGCCGCCATCACCAGCCCCGCCAACAGGGCGATGAGGATCGGGACGAGCGTGAAGATGATCTTGCCCGGCAGGGTCAGGCGCTCGAAGGTCCGGCTCGGGGAGTCCATCTACTTGTCCACGCCGCCCATGATCGGGTCGAGCGAGGCCATGATCGCCATCGTGTCGGCGATCAGGTTGCCCGACGTCAGCAGCCCGACGGCCTGGAGGTGGACGAAGCTCGGGTCGTGGATCCGCATCCGGAACGGCTGGTCCGTCCCGTCGCTGATGGCGTAGGTGGCGTACTGCCCGCGCGGCCCCTCGACCGCGGCGTAGGCCCGGCCGGGGCGCGGACGCATGAGCCGTGGGAGCTTGGCCATGATCGGCCCGTCGGGCATGTCGTGGAGGCACTGGTCGATGATCCGGAGGCTCTGCTTGACCTCGTCGAGGCGAACCAGGTAGCGGGCCAGGCAGTCGCCCTCCTGACGGGTCGGGATGTCGAACTCGAGCTCGGGGTAGACGCTGTAGGGATGCGCCCGGCGCATGTCGAGCGGCACGCCTGACGCCCGGATGTTCGGCCCCGTCATGCACAGCCGGAAGGCGGCTTCGCGGTCGAGCGTACCCAGCCCGCGCATCCGCCGGACGAAGATCTCGTTCTCGTTGAGGAGGGCCTGATTGGCCTCGATCTGGGAGGTCGCCTTGCTCATCCAGGCGCCGAGCCGGCTCATGAACTCGTGGTTCAGGTCGCCGTTGACCCCGCCGATCCGGAAGTAGTTGAAGAGCATCCGCTGGCCGGTCAGGCTGGCCAGCATGTCGACGATCTCGTCGCGCTCGATGAAGCTCCACAGGATCGGCGTCAGGCCACCGAGGTCGAGCGCCATCCAACCCATGAACAGGGCGTGACTGGCGATCCGGTTGAGCTCGCCCGACAGGACCCGGATGTACTCGGCGCGGCGCGGCACCTCGACGTCCATCAGCTTCTCGAAGGCCATCACCGGCGCCCACTCGTTGAACAGCGCGCTGATGTACTCGAGCGGGTCGGTGTAGGCGATCGTGTGGTGGTAGTCGGCGTTCTCGCACAGCTTTTCGACGCCGCGATGAAGGTAGCCGAGGACCGGATCGAGATCGACCACCCGCTCGCCCTCGATCTTGAGGACGACCCTGAGCACGCCGTGGGTCGACGGGTGCTGCGGACCCATGTTGATGAACATCTCGCCATCGCCGAGCGTGTAGAACTCGGCCTCCCGCTCGGTCCGCGGCGGGTACGGCGGGATCGGAGCGAAGACGCCGACCTCCTCCTCGAGCATGACCCGTGGGTCGTCCGACGAGGCGTGTCGGGCGGTCGTCAGGTCGGCGCTCATGACGGCGCCTTCCGGACCTGGGCGTCCGCCGTCGCGTTCGACGGGGCATGGGCCTGCTCCATGTGCCGGACCCCGGCGCCCGGCGAGCGGGCCGCGTCGTCGGGCAGGAAGAAGTCCTTGCGCAGCGGGAAGCTCGTGTAGTCGGCCGGCATGTAGATCCGGCGCAGGTCCCGGTTGCCCTCGAAGGCGATCCCGAACATGTCGTAGGCCTCGCGCTCCTGCCACTCGGCGCCCTTCCACAGGAAGGTCACCGACGGGACCCGGGGATCGTCACGAGACAGCCCGTCGGCGACGACCCGCAGCCAGTCCGGGGTCGAATTGCTCCACAGGTGGTAGACCGTCTGCATCACGCTGCCGGTGTCGACCCCGCACAGGTCCATCAGCGCCTCGAACCGGAACTCGGGCTCGTCGTGGAGCGCACGCATGACCTCGGGCACGTCGCCCGGGGCGACGCGGATCTCGGTCTCGTCGTGGCGCTGCCGGATGGGGCCGAGCAGCCGGTCTCCGAAGCGGGCCTCGAGGCGGCGCTTGAGGGCTCGATCCATCGAGTCAGATCCCGTCCGGGACCGTGGGTCCGACCGCTCGCTCGGGCCAGTGGCCGCGACGCTCGAGGACGAGCTGCTGGAGCTTCATCATCCCGTAGATCAGGCCCTCTGGGCGCGGCGGGCAGCCGGGGACGTAGACGTCGACCGGCATCACCCGGTCGATCCCCTGGATGGTCGAGTAGCTCCGCTTGTAGCGACCCCCGGAGCACGTGCAGTCGCCCATCGCGACACACCACTTGGGTTCGGGCATCTGTTCCCACAGCCGGATCAGCGGCCCGGCCATCTTCGTGGTCAGCGTCCCGGCGACGATCAGCACGTCCGCCTGGCGCGGGCTCGCCCGGAACGGGAACATCCCCCAGCGGTCCATGTCGTTCTTCGACGTGGCGGTCGACATCATCTCGATCGCACAGCACGCCAGCCCGGACAGGAGCGGCCACAGGCTGTTCGCCCGGATGAGGTCCAGGACGTAGTCCGCCTTCGTCGGGATGACGTCCAGGGCGCCCCAACGAGCGTCGTCCTTGCGCAGCAGGTCGGACGATTCGAGCTGGCGCAGGTGGGTGCTCTCGTCGGCCCGGCCGCCGACGTAGGCGCGCGGGTCGACCGACTCCCACATCGTGTTCGGGACGATGATGGGGACGACGACGTCGTGCCCCCCCGCCGGCTCGATCGCGGTCGAGCGTTCGCCGGGAGCGGCCACGGCCGGCCCCTCGTCGGGTCGCTCCGGGGTCAGCGCCACGTGAGGACACCCTTCCGCCAGGCGTAGGCCAGACCGAGCAGGAGGATCGACACGAACACGAGCATGCTCACGAAGCCACCGATGAGCAGGTCCCGGAAGACGATCGCCCAGAGGTAGATGAAGATCACCTCGATGTCGAAGGCGACGAAGAGCAGGGCATAGATGTAGAACGACAGGCCGAACCGCCCGTGGGTGTCGCCGTACGTGTCGATGCCCGACTCGTAGGGCAGGCCCTTGTGCTCGTCGCCGCGGTTGCGGTGGGAGATCAGCCAGGCCATGGCGATCGTCACGAGCACGAACGACACGCCGGCGATGGCGAACCCGACGACGTACCAGATCCCGGTCAATCGAACCTCACAGCGGACGCACCCCGCAGGCACCTGCGGCTGGGCAGCGCTTCCATCGTGGCGACGGGTGGGTCCGTGCGTGCACGGACCATCTCACGGGACTCGGTCCCGCGGCGCCATTCTATCAGCGGAGGCCCGCGCCACGTGTCCGGCCGGACGGGCGACGGAGCGCTGACGGACCGACATGGAGGGAGGGCTGGGTGGACCGGAGGAGCGGCTCGCGCCGAGCGCGCGTAGCAAGGATGCGAGTCGTCCCCCGGCGGGCCAAATGTGCGCCGGCGCGTGGCCCGGGACAATAGGGCGAATGCCGTAGCCGGGGGCTAACGCGCGAGGCGGAACGACAGGCCCGCGAGGGGCGGTCCGCTCGGCAGGTCCGTCCCCATGACGCACACCCGGAACCCACCCATCGCCCGAGGGTCGAGCAGCCGGCCCATCGCCGAGCGGACCGCGAGCCAGTCCTCGAGCGTCGTGGCCGGATCCGAGCGGATGGCGTCGAGCAGCTCGTCCGTGCCGACGCCGACGAGGAACTCGGCCTGGCTGGTGAGGCCGAGCATGGTCATCCCGCGACCGACTGCGGCGCGCTCGAGGGCGCTGAAGTCGACGTGTGCGGTCAGGTCCTGCCGGCCGACCGCGACGCTCCAATCGGGGTGGGCGCGATGGCCGCTGTAGGCGAGCAGGGTCCCGTCCGCCCGGGTCGGGTCGTACAGCTCGGCCGCCGGGTACCCGTAGTCGACGATCAGCGCCACGCCGCGCTCCAGGCCCCGAGCGACCTCGGCGATCCAGGCCTCGACCTCGAGGCAGATCTCCGCCGTCGCGCCGTCCCGGAGCGTCACCCCGTCCGACGTCAGCCGCCCCTGGAGGTCCTCGCTCGATGGTTCCCCGAGGCGTTCGACGAAGCCGCCACCGTCCCACTCGACGAACAGCTCGAGGAGCCGATCGCCGACCTGCCGGACGCGATGGACCGGCAGCGCGTCGAGGAACTCGTTGGCCAGGACCGCTCCGACCGCGGGGCGGTCGGGCGCCGGGTCGACGGCCAGGACCGACCCGAACCCGGCGGCCGCGATCCGCTCGTCAAGGGCGGCTCGCCGGTGGGGATTGATCTCGATCGGGGCGTAGCGGATGGCCGCGGCCAGACCGGCTGAACCGGCGATGCGTCCGAGTGCTCCGCCACCGGCCAGCGCCTCCAGGATCGCCAGGCCGAGCTCGCCGGAGCCGGCGCCGTACTCGCGGAGCGTGAAGGGGTCGGGTCGGCCGAGGCGTTGCCAGACCTCGCTCAGCTGGCGCGCGATCGCCGCACCGAAGATCGGGTGGATCCCGGGCGCGGTCATGAAGTCGCCCGCGCGGCCCGGTCGCTCCGCGGGGACACGGTAGTAGCCGAGATCCGGGTCGTACAGCGCGAGCTCCATGAACCGGGCGAAGGTCATCGGCCCGGCCGTCGCGATCTCGGTCCGGATCCGATCGACGAGCCCGGGCTCGCTTTCGACCTGGATCGGGCCGGGGTCGGGGATCCGGCGCAGGCCCGCCTCGAGGTCCATCGTCAGCGGCCGCTCGCGACGAGGCGAAGGCCCGGTCCGACCAGCGTATGTCCGCCCAGGACGACGGGGATCGGCGCGTCCGCCGCGGAGGACGTCAGCTCGGCCAGCCACGGGTCGTCGACCGACCCCGGATCCAGCAGATCCGAGGCGAACCGGGACTCGGCGGCCGGCCAGCCGGCCTCGTCGACCCCCAGCCGGTGGGCGAGGAGGACCCGGCTGTCGACCAACGCGGCATCGCCGAGCTCGGCGAGGCGATCCCCGAGGGCCCGCGGCCCATCCCGGTCGAGGACCAGCCCGAGGATGCTTCGCGGCGGACGCCCGGGACCTGCGGCTCGCACCCGGCGGCCGTCGGCCGGTCTCGTCGCCGTGGGCGACGAGGCGCGCAGACCCCGCTCCTCGATCAGGGCGCGCACCCGGCAGCGGGTCGCCCGCTCCAGCCATCGGAGACTCGCGGCCGAGGTCCGGCCGGCGACGACGAGCTCGGCGGACGGGTCCGCCATGACCCGCCGGACGCGGTCCAGGCGCTCCTCGACCTGGGTCGTGGCGGCGCCGGCGGGATCGTCGCCTGCCTTCGACCGGCGGCCGCGTCCCCGGCGCGACCGCTCGACGAGCAGGACGTCGAGCGGTGAATCGAGGTCGACGCCGAGGTGCCAGCGGGTCCGCACATCGTCGACGCTCACGCCGCCGTGCTCCTCGAGCCAGCGAGGCACGGCGTTGTCGGTCGGCAGGTCTCGCGGCAGGCGACGGAGCACCGCCACGGCCGGCCCGCTGAGCGCGAGCGCGTCCGCCGAGAAGCGGTTGTTGGCGAGCGCGACGCGACCGTCCGCCCGCGCGGCCGAGACGAAGGCCGTGCGGTCTCGAAGCGTCGCCAGGGCCATCGCCCCCGACCCGAGGAGGACCAGGCCGCGGCCCGCTCGGCGGTCCGCCAGGAGCTCGATGACGCGCTCGCCGAACGGACGCCCGTCGGGCTCGCCGGCGACGATCCGGGCGGTGTCCGCGCCGGCCCGCACGAACCCGTCTCGATGCCGCTCCGCGAGGCGGCCGCGCGCGTCGGCGAGGCCGCGTTCGAGCGGTCCCGTGCCCTCGGCCGCGAGCGGGTGGAGGATGATGACGTCGACGGCGGCCACCGGGCGAGTCTAGCGACGACGGCCGGCCACCACGAGGAGGACCCCCGTCCGATGGCGAGCCCCCGACGCCGGACCGCCTACGTCGGCCTCGGTGCGAACGTCGGCGACGCTGCAGCGACGCTCGGCGCGGCGGTCCACGCCCTCGCGGCGCTGCCGGGCGTCCGGGTGCGCGGCGTCTCCCGGCTCTACGCGACCGTCCCGGTGGGGGTCGTCGACCAGCCCGAGTTCCGCAATGCCGTCGTGGGGCTCGACGTCCCCGCCGGCCCGGACGACGCGACCGGAGCGCTGGCGCTGCTCATCGCGCTCAAGGGGCTCGAGCGAGCGTTCGGTCGACAGTCGCGCGAGCGCTGGGGACCCCGCGAGCTCGACCTCGACCTGCTCGTCTTCGGTCGGGCCCGGCTGTCGATCGAGCGGCCCGAGGCGGCCCGGTCGCTCGACGCCGAGGTCGATCCGGCGCGGGCGGCCCGGCTCCTCGAGGTGCCGCACCGCGAGGCGCGGGAGCGGTCGTTCGTGCTTGCGCCGCTGTCGGACCTTGCCCCCGGTCTCGTCCCGCCCGGCTGGGGCGAGGCGGTCGACACGGCCCGCCGGCGACAGGAGGTCGTCGAGGGTGTCGACGCGGTCCGGCCGATCGCATCGTGGCGCGGCGGTCCGCGGTCCGGCGGGTGGGCCGCGCCGGCCTAGAGGCGGACGGCCGGGGGACGGCTCCGGTCGAACATCTGGACGGTGTCGACGAAGCGGACCTGCTTCGACTGGTAGCCCATCACCAGCGAGTGGGTGCGGGCGCCCCCACCGAAGAACCGCACTCCCTGGAGCAGGTCCCCGCTGGTGACGCCGGTGGCGGCGAAGACGAGGTTCTCGCCCGACGCCAGGTCCTCCGTCCGGAACACGCGCGACTCATCGTCGTCATTGCCCATCCGTCGCGCCCGGGCGCGTTCCTCGTCGTTGCGGAACCGGAAGCGAGCCTGGATCTCACCGCCGAGACAGCGCAGCGCCGCCGCCGTGATGACACCCTCGGGCGCACCGCCGATCCCCATGACGGCGTGGACCCCCGTCCCGGACACCGCGCAGGAGATGGCCGCGGACAGGTCGCCGTCCGAGATGAGCTTGATCCGCGCTCCGGCTGCGCGGACCTCCGCGATCAGCTCCTCGTGGCGGTGGCGCTCGAGGATGACCACGGTGATGTCGGCGACCTTCCGGCCGAGGGCCTCGGCGATCCAGTGCACGTTCTCGGACGGGCTCGCCGCGATGTCGACGTGTCCCGCCGCGACCGGTCCGACGCACAGCTTCTCGAGGTAGGTATCGGGCGCGTGGAGCAACCCGCCGGCCTCCGACGCGGCGAGGACGGTGATCGCTCCGGCCTGGCCGTGGGCGACCAGGTTCGTGCCTTCGAGCGGGTCGACCGCGATGTCGATCGCCGGGCTGTCGTCGCTCTGACGGCCGACCTGCTCGCCGATGTACAGCATCGGGGCTTCGTCCCGCTCGCCCTCGCCGATGACGATGGTGCCGGCCATGTCGATCTCGTCCATCGTCCGGCGCATCGCCTCGGTCGCGGCGCGATCCGCCCCATCGCGCTCGCCGCGGCCCATGAACCGGGCCGACGAGATCGCCGCGGCCTCCGTGACCCGGACCATCTCGAGCGCGAGCAGCTGCTCCATCGGATCCGCGGTCAGTGACGGAAGTGTCGGCGGCCGGTGAAGACCATCGCCAGGTGGTGTCGGTCGGCGACCTCGATCGCCATCTCGTCGCGGATCGATCCACCGGGCTGGATGATCGCGGTGACCCCGGCGTTGGCGGCGAGGGCGATCCCGTCGGGGAACGGGAAGTACGCATCGCTGGCCATGACGCTCATCCGGGCGCGATCGCCCGCCCGCCGGAGGGCGATCTCGACGGACACCTGGCGACTGGCCTGACCGGCGCCGATCCCGATCGTCGCCGCGTTCTTGGCCAGGACGATCGCGTTCGACCGGACGTGTCGGACGGTCCGCCAGGCGAACAGCAGGTCGGTCAGCTCCTCGAGCGTCGGGCGGCGCCGAGTGACGACCTGGAGGTGGCCGGCTTCGATCCCGAGCGCATCCTGGGTCTCCACCAGGAGCCCGCCGCTGACCCGCTTGAAGTCGAGATTCGCGATGCCGTAATCGCGCATCCCATCGGTCGGCCCGGCCGGCACGGCCAGGATCTCGAGGCCGGTCTTGGCCTTGAGGATGCCCAGCGCCGAATGGCTGTAGGCCGGGGCGACGACCGCCTCGTAGGAGTTCGCGGCGATCTCCCTGGCCGTGGCGCCGTCAAGCTCGCGGTTGACCGCGACGATGCCGCCGAACGCGGCGACCGAATCGGTCTCGAGCGCCTTGCGGTAGGCCTCGACCAGCTCGTCGTTCGAAGCCATCCCGACCGGATCGGTGTGCTTGACGACGGCGACCGTCGGCGCGGTGAAGTCCTGCGCCATCCGGTAGGCGGAGTCGAGGTCCAGTAGGTTGTTGAAGCTCGGCAGCGAACCCTGGAGCTGCTTGGCGTCGGCCAGCGTCCCCGAGCGGTGGGTCGTCTCCCGGTAGAAGGCGGCCCGCTGGTGAGGGTTCTCCCCGTAGCGCAGGTCCTCGACCTTCTCGAGGACCATCGCCAGTCGCGTCGGGAAGGTCGTTCCCGAGACCTGGTTGATGTAGGCGGCGATCTCCGCGTGGTAGGCGGCGACGATCCCGAACGCCTCGGCGGCGAGCTGCTGGCGGAGCTCGGCGGAGACCGAGCCGCGCTCCTTGAGCTCGCGCACGACCCGACCGTAATGGGACGGATCGGCGACCGCCGCCACCCCGGCGTAGTTGCGGGCGGCGGCCCCCAGCAGGGCTGCGCCGCCGACATCGATCATCTCGATCGCCTCGTGCAGGGCGACGGACTCGGCCCCGGCCTGGGGGGAGAACGCCTTGACGTTGACGACGACGATGTCGATCAGGCCGATCCCGTGCTCCGCGAGCTCGTCGAGCTGCGCCGGGACGTCGCGACGCGCCAGGATGCCCGCGTAGACGGCCGGGTGGAACGTCTTCACTTGACCGCCGACCAGGGCCGGGACGTTGGTCAGCTCGGAGACCGACGCGACCTCGATCCCGTCCGACGCGAGGTGCTCACGGGTCCCGTCCGTGGCGAACATCTCGATGCCGAGCGCGGCGAACTCGCGAGCCAGGGCGGACACACCGTCGCGGTTCGCCACAGAGAGCAGGGCACGCACCCCGGGTCCACCTCCCGATCTCCGGTCGACGACGCGCCTCCGCCGATGCCCCGGCTCGGGGGCATCCGTCATCGGCCCGAGTATACCGCCCGGCATGGCATACTCGGCCTCCCACGCCGCCAGATGCGCCCCCTGCAGGAGTCAGCCGGTGACCCGTCCGCCCTGGGAATACCTCTTCGAAAAGTTCTCCGGCGACACGTTTCCCGACCTGTTCCGGCCGGTCTGGATCTCGTCGCTGATCCTGCTGGTCGTCCTCGTCATCCTGTTCAATGTCCGCACCCGCGCGCTGCACAACCACCAGCCGTACGTCGAGATGTACGAGTGGCTGCTGTGGACCGGGCTGATCACGTTCAGCATGCTGCTCGTGTTCTGCCTGTTCGTGTGGGACTTCATCTTCGTCCTCGCCACGATGCTCGGCGGCGCCGCGATCCTGCTCTGGATCCGGTTCTACCGGTTCCCGCCGGTCTTCGAGGTCTATGCCCGGAAGCTGGCGCGCGAGCGGTACTTCACCCGGACGAAGTTCGCCCACCCGGAGTCGACGATCCGGACGAAGGGGGTCAAGCCCGCCAAGTCGACCCGGTCCCGGTCGACCAAGCGCCGACGCCGGCGCTGATCGCCCGGTCCACCGCGGTCAGGTCGTCCGGACGATGGAGATCCGACGGTTCGGCTACGGGCACCGCCGACCCGACGGCCCCGCCGGGACGCATGGTGTCCAGTCCGCCGTCATCCATACGGACGCCCGCGGCACGATCGCCGAGCTGGCGTTCGCCCGGAAGGCGCTGATCGAGCCGCACACCAATCCGAACACGACCTGGTTCCTGGTGATCGAGGGCGGTGGGTTCGTCCGGGTCGGCGACGAGACGGCCCGCGTCTTCGCCGGCGAGGCGGTCCTGTGGCCCGCCGGGATCCTCCACGGCGCCTCGACCGACCTGTCGGAGATGCGCGCGATCGTGGTCGAGCTGGCCGGCGCGGACGATGCCGCCGCACGAGACATCCTCGAGGGGGTCACGCTCGCGCTCGAGGCCGGCCCGGTCGAAAAGGCCGAGGGCGCTCTCGTCGAGGACCACCCGGAGGCGGCCTACGACCCGACCCACGGGGAGCCGCTCTAGCGGCGAGGCCGGGTCCGGTCAGGCATCGTCGATGCCGCCCGATCGTCGCCCAGGATCGCCCCGAGCTGACCGAGGATCCGTGCGGTGGCGCCCCAGACCAGGAGCTCGTCGCCGTCGTCGCCGCCGACCGGGTAGGCGCCGTACCGGAGGGGCCAGTCGCTGATCGTCCGGTCGACCATCCGGATCGGGGCGTCCCGGAGGAACGCCGAGACGGGCGGCCGCAGGATGCGCGCCACCTCGAGCGGTGAAGGGATGAGGATCGGCGGCCGCTCGGTCACGGCCAGGATCGGGACCAGCGCGAACCGACTGACGGGGATCCAGACCTCGTCGAGCCGACCGATGACCCGGAGACCCGCCGCCACCGGATCGAGCCCGACCTCCTCCCGCGCCTCGCGGAGCGCGGTAGCCACGATGTCGGCGTCATCCGGCTCGACCTTGCCGCCCGGGAAGCTCACCTCCCCCGAATGATGCCCGTCGTACGTCGGGCGCTCGGTCAGGACGACCCGGGCGTCTCCATCGTCATCCGGCACGATCAGGACGAGCACGCCCGCCGGCCGGTCCGCGGCCGGATCGCGCGGCGGGAAGGCGCGTGCCCTCCCGTCGGTCAGGACCGGCGTCAGCGCAGCCGGACCGACCGGCAGGGGCTCGGGCAGCGCCGCCAGACGAGCGAGGACGGTCTCGATCCGCATCGTCGACGATCGTAGAGCCTGCGGCGCGAGCGGCCCTGCCCCGATCTAGTTGACGAGCTCCCCACCCGGCCGGGAGGGTTTGTCGTCCGTATCGGGCAGGTCGAGGACCGACGGCGTCCGCTTCGACCGCGCACCGTTCGGGGCGGCCGCCCGGGCGTCGCGTCGGCTCCCGGCCTCGACGGCGACCGATGCGTCGGCGGTCGAGAAGACGAGCGTGCCGCCCACGGCGTCGGCATCGGCGACGATCCGGTCGCCGGGCTTGAACTGCCCCTGGAGCAGGGCCCGTGCCAGCGGGTTCTCGACCAGGCGCTGGATCGTCCGCTTGAGCGGACGGGCGCCGAACGCCGGGTCGTGGCCCTCGCGGGCGATGAGCGACCGTGCCGCCGGGGTGAGCTCGAGACCGAGGTCCTGGCCCGCCAGGCGCCGGTCGAGCTCGGCCAGCAGGAGGTCGACGATCGACGCCAGCTCCACGTCGGTCAGGGCATGGAAGACGATGACCTCGTCGATCCGGTTGAGGAACTCCGGCCGGAATTGGAGGCGCAGGGCCTCGGTCAGCTGGGCCTTCATCGCCTCGTAGGCCGAGTCGCGCTCGGCCTCGGTCGACGCGGCGATCGCCGAGCTGCCGACGTTGCTGGTCATGATCACGACCGTGTTCTTGAAATCGACCGTCCGGCCCTGGCCATCGGTCAGTCGGCCGTCGTCGAGGACCTGGAGGAGGATGTTGAACACGTCCGAGTGGGCCTTCTCGATCTCGTCGAGCAGGACCACCTGGTACGGGCGCCGACGGACCGCCTCGGTCAGCTGGCCGCCCTCCTCGTACCCGACATAGCCCGGGGGCGCGCCGACGAGCCGGGAGACCGAGTACTTCTCCATGTACTCGCTCATGTCGATCCGGACCATGGCGCCGTCGTCGTCGAACAGGAAGTCGGCGAGCGCGCGGGCGAGCTCGGTCTTGCCGACCCCGGTGGGACCGACGAACAGGAACGAGCCGATCGGGCGACGAGGGTCGCGCAGGCCGGCCCGGGCGCGCCGGACGGCGTCCGACACGGCCTCGATGGCCTCGTCCTGGCCGACCACCCGCTCATGGAGGCGTTCCTCCATGTGGACGAGCTTGGCGGTCTCACCCTCGAGCAGCTTCGTGACCGGGATGCCGGTCCAGGCGGCGACGATCTCGGCGACGTCGTCCGCATCGACCTCCTCCTTGAGCAGCGAGCCGGGGCCCTGGAGGGTCGCCAGGGCGGCCTCCTGTTCCTTGAGGCGTGCCTGGAGCTCGGGCAGGCGCCCGTACTTCAGCTCCGCCGCCTTGCCCAGATCGGCTTCACGCTCGGCCTGGTCGATGCGCGTCTGGAGAGCCTCGAGCTCGGACTTCGTCGTCCGGATCGCCGCGATCGCGGTCTTCTCGGCCTCCCAGCGCTGCTTCATCCCCCCGGCCTCCTCGGCCAGCTCGGCGAGCTCGCGCTCGAGGGTCTCGAGCCGTGCCTTCGACGCGTCGTCCTTCTCCTTGCGCAGCGCTTCGCGCTCGATCTCGAGCTGGATCCGGCGGCGCTCGAGCTCGTCGAGCTCGATCGGCATCGAATTGATCTCCATCCGCAGCCGGCTGGCCGACTCGTCGACGAGGTCGATCGCCTTGTCCGGAAGGAACCGCTCCGTGATGTAGCGATCCGACAGCGTCGCCGCGGCGACCAGCGCCGAATTGGTGATCCGGACGCCGTGGTGGACCTCGTAGCGCTCGCGCAGTCCGCGCAGGATCGACACGGTCTGCTCGACCGTGGGAGGCTCGACCATCACCGGCTGGAATCTCCGCTCGAGGGCGGCGTCCTTCTCGATGTGCTTGCGGTACTCGTCGAGGGTCGTCGCCCCGATCGTGTGGAGCTCGCCCCGGGCCAGCATCGGCTTGAGCAGGTTCGAGGCGTCCATCGCGCCCTCGGCCGCTCCGGCGCCGACCACCGTATGGAGCTCGTCGATGAACAGGACGACCTGGCCCTCGCTGTCCTTGATGTCCTTGAGGACCGCCTTGAGGCGCTCTTCGAACTCACCCCGGAACTTGGCGCCGGCGATGACCGCGCCGAGGTCGAGTGAGATCACCCGCTTGTCCTTGAGCCCTTCGGGCACGTCGCCGCGGACGATCCGCTGGGCGAGGCCCTCGACGATCGCCGTCTTGCCGACCCCGGGCTCACCGATGAGGACCGGGTTGTTCTTGGTCCGGCGGGAGAGCACCTGGATGACCCGGCGGATCTCCTCGTCACGGCCGATGACGGGATCGAGCCTGCCGGCGCGGGCCTCGGCGGTCAGGTCGCGGCCGTACTTCTCGAGCGCCTGGTAGGTGCCTTCCGGGTTCGGCGAGGTCACCCGCTGCCCGCCACGCACGCCCTGGAGCGCGCCGAGGATCGCCTCGCGCCCGGCCCCGTGACGCTCGAGCAGCGTCTGTCCCTCGCCGCCCGCCTCGGCCGTGCCGAGCAACAGGTGCTCGGTCGAGACGTACTCGTCGCTGAGTCGTCGCGCCTCTTCCTCGGCCCGCTCGATGACCCGCTTGGCGCGGGGATCGAGGCTGAGCGATCCGCCCTCGATCCGGGCCCGCCGCGCCAGGACCGCGGCCAGTTCGGCGCGGAACGCCGGGAGGTCGACGCCGAGGCGCCGGAGCGTCTCGGCCGGCACCCCGTCATCCGGCTCGACGAGCGCGGCGAGGAAGTGTTCGGCGTCGAGGATCGGGCTGTGGAGGGTCTCCGCGAGCTTCTGCGCGGCGATGACGGTCTCCTGGGCCTTCTGGGTGAATTGGTCGAGTTGCATCGGACGTTCTCTCGGTGGGACGGATCGACGGGGGAGGCCCGCCGCCGGTCCGTCATTCTAATGATTGTCAATCATGTTGACAAGGTTCTTGTCAGTGAGTCAGGAATCTTCGCCGGCCCCTCGGGGGTTCGGCTGGACGGCCGCGTCGACGAGCTTCCGGGCCGCCGTCCGCGCTTCGTCCGACAGGCCCGTCGGCAGGATGACCTTGACCTTGATCAGCAGGTCGCCGGTCGCGGCCTCGCCGTTCTTGGGTTTGAGCCGCGGCATGCCCTGGCCCTTGAGCCGGAAGGTCCGACCGGTCTGCGTCTCGGGCGGGATCGTCAGGCGGATGCGGCCCTTGAGGGTCGTGACCGGGATCTCGGCGCCGAGGAGCGCTTCGCCGAGGGTGATCGGGACCTCCCGGCTGAGGTCCGCCCCCAGCCGGGTGTAGACGGCATGGTGCTGGACGCGGGTGACGAGGTAGAGGTCCGCCGGATGCGCCGGATCGCCGCCGCCGCGACCCTTGAGCCGGATCCGGCTGCCGGTCTCGACGCCGCGCGGGACGGTGACCTCGAGGCGCTTGCCGTCGACCTGGACCAGCCGGGAGGTGCCGTGGTAGGCCTCTTCCAGGCTGAGCTCGACCTCGGCCTCGATGCTGCGCGGGCGGCCGGAACCGTTCGCGGCGGTCTGGGCTCGTCCGGCGCCGGGGTCGGCGGTACCACCGAGTCCCATGCCGGCCAGGATGTCCTCGAACGAACCGCCCTGATCGACGGTCGCCGACCCGCGACGGGCCCGGCTCCGCCCGCCGGTGCTGGACGCTCCCGCCGCGGCGCCGCTGAAGAACGTCCGAAAGAAGTCGCTGAAGCCGCCTGCATCGCCGCCGCTCGTGCGGAACTCGTAGCGGACGTTGCCGCCGTCCGCCGTGCCGTAGCCGGCGAACGGCCCGCCCGGGCCGAACGGGTCGGCACCGCCGGCCCCGGTCGACCCGGAGTAGGCGGCCCAGTTCGCCCCGAGCTGGTCGTAGCGCTTCCGCTTGTCGGGATCGGACAGGACCTCGTTGGCCTCGTTGATCTCCTTGAACCGACGCTCGGCGCTCTCGTCACCCGGTTTCAGGTCCGGGTGGTTCTCGCGGGCGAGCTTGCGGAAGGCGCGCTTGACCTCAGCCTGGGTCGCGTCCCGGCCGACACCCAGGACCTTGTAGTAGTCGCGGTAGTCGACCGGCACCGCCGACCCTGCTCAGTCCGCCTCGAGGGCGCGCTGGACGACGACCGACGGCTGATCGGGCGGATAGGTCGGCCGGACGGCCGTCCCGGTCGAGCGCTCGACGCCGCCCCCCGGCGCGCCGCTCGGCCGGGGCGCGAGCGGCTTCGGTCGCCGACGGAGGGCTGCGTCGAGGACCTGGTCCATCGAGTCCACCAGGACGAGTTTGGTCTCCTTGCGGATCTCCTCGGGGATGTCCCGAAGATCCTTCTCGTTCTTCCTGGGCAGGATCACGGTCTTCGCGCCCGACAGGTGGGCCGCCAGGATCTTGCTCTTCAGACCGCCGATCGGGAGGACCCGGCCGCGCAGGGTGATCTCGCCGGTCATCGCCACGTCCTTGCGGACCGGGATGCCGGTGAACGCACTGACCATGGCGGTCGCCATCGTCACTCCGGCCGACGGGCCGTCCTTGGGGATGCCGCCCGCCGGGACGTGGATATGGAGCGTGTTCTTCTCGAACATCTCGCGCGGGATCCCGAGCCGGTCCGCATTGGCGCGGATCCACGACAGGGCGGCCCGGGCGGACTCGCGCATGACCTCGCCGAGCTGGCCGGTCAGGATGAAGTCCTCCTTGCCCTCCATCTTGGTCACCTCGACGGCGACGATGTCGCCGCCGACCTCGGTCACGACCAGGCCAGTCGCGGCACCGGTCTGGTCCTCGGCCTCGAGCTCGCCGTATTCGTAGCGGGGCGGCCCGAGGTACTCGTTGAGCTTCTTGACGTCGACCACCGTCTTGCGCGTCCGACCTTCGGCCACGGACCGGGCAACCTTGCGCATGACGTTGGCGATCTCACGCTCGAGGTTCCGGACGCCGGCCTCGTGGGTGTACGCCTGGACGAGCTTGGTCATCGCTTCGTCGGTGATCTCGATGTTCTTCGGCTTGAGGCCGTGGTTCGTCATCTGCTTCGGGATCAGGAACCGCCGGCCGATCTGGGCCTTCTCGAGCTGGGTGTAGCCGGGCAGCTGGATGATCTCCATCCGGTCGCGCAGTGCCGCCGGGATGGGGTCGATCAGGTTGCCCGTCGCGATGAACAGGACCTTGCTGAGGTCGAACGGGACCTCGAGATAGTTGTCCTGGAACGTGTTGTTCTGCTCGGGATCGAGGACCTCGAGGAGGGCCGAGCTCGGGTCGCCCCGGAAGTCCATCCCGATCTTGTCGATCTCGTCCAGCATGAACACCGGGTTGTTGGTCCCGGCCGTCTTGATGTTCTGGATGACCCGTCCGGGGAGCGCCCCGATATAGGTCCGTCGGTGGCCGCGGATCTCGGCTTCGTCGTGGATGCCGCCGAGGCTCATCCGGACGAACTTGCGGCCCATCGCCCGGGCCACGCTCTTCCCGAGCGACGTCTTGCCGACGCCGGGGGGACCGACGAGGGCCAGGATCGGGCTGCGGATCGTGTCGGCGAGGGATCGGACCGCGAGGTACTCGAGGATCCGCTCCTTGATCTTCTCGAGGCCGTAGTGATCCTCGTCGAGGATCTTGGCGGCTTCCTTGATGTCGAGCCGGTCGTCGGTCGAGACGTTCCACGGCAGGCCGACCAGCCAGTCGACGTAGGTGCGGATGACGCCGACCTCGGGCGAGGCGGACGGGATCCGGCTCATCCGGTCGATCTCCTTGATCGCCCGGGCCTTGATCTCCTCCGGCATCCCGGCCGCGTCGACCTTCTCGCGCAGCTCGTTGATCTCGGCCTGCTGTGGGTCGTCCTCGCCCAGCTCGCGCTGGATGGCCTTGAGCTGCTCGCGGAGGATGTACTCGCGCTGGGTCTTGTCCATCTCGGACTTGACCTCGGACTGGATCTTCCCCTTCAGCTCGAGGATCTCGACCTGGCGCGCGAGGAACGCCTGGACCAGCTTGAGCCGCTCGACGACGTCGATCGTCTCGAGGAGCTCCTGGCGCTGTTCGGTGGACATGTCGGGGCTGTAGGCGACCATGTCGGCGAGGAGGCCCGGCTCGGTGATGTTGCGGGCCGCGACGGCCGCCTCGGGCGGGACGGGAGCGCCGTTCGCGACGTACTGCTCGATGCCGGCCTGGACCGTGCGCATCAGCGCCTGGACCTCGACGCCGGCCGGCGACGCATCGGCGATCTCCTCGACGACGGCCACGATGTACGGATCCGTCTGGGAGAAGCGGCTCACCCGCAGGCGCCCCTGACCCTGGACGATCGCGCGGACCGTCCCGTCCTGGAGCTGGACGACCTGGGCGATCTTGGCCAGCGTGCCGATCTCGTACAGCTCGGCCGGATCGCCGATGTCCTCCTGCTCCGGTCGTCGCTGGGTCACCAGCGCGATCGGTCCGCCGCTCTCGACGGCCGCGTTGAGCGCGTTGACGCTCTTCTCGCGACCGACCTGGAGCGGCACGATCATCTCGGGGAAGATGACGGTCTCGCGAAGCGCGACGAGCGGGAGCTCGCGCGGACGCGGCGTCTTGGTCCGCGGGGAAGCCTTCGCGCCGGCCGCCTTCGGCGACGCGGCCTTGGGGGCGGCGGCCTTCGGCTGGTCTGTGGCGTGGTCCGGCTTGTCCGGGGTCGAAGGTCGGTCAGACATCAACGGGTCTCCTGAGGTGCGGCACCCCTGCCGCGTGGGTCACGGTACTCGGTCCGACCGGCGTCGTCCGCCAAGTTGGCCTGGGCTTCATCGAAGAGCGTTTCCAGGATCCGGGTCCCGAGCCGCTCTTCGAGCTCGAACAGGATCCGGACGCCCGCGAGGTTGACCCCGCGGTCCTGGGTGAGATGGCGGATCCACAGCACGCGACGGATGTCGTCTTCGCTGTAGAGCCGGATGTTGGTCGGGGTCCGGGCCGGGCAGAGCAGACCCTCGTCCTCGTAGATCCGGAGCGTTCGCGGGTGGACCCGGACGAGGCCGGCGGCCACGCTGATCACGAACACCGGGAGAGAGGGGTCCCGTTCACGCCCGACCTGGCCCATCGCAGCTCCTGATCACCTGACACCGGTCGAACGGACCGGACACACGCGCAGGGTAGAACCATGACAATCACGTTGTCAAGTGTCAGGACACGACCGGTTACCGAGCTGGATCGTGCGGCGGGTCAGGCTCCGGCCGGCTGGAGGCCCTCCGGATCGCCGATCAGCTGGCCGTGGAGGGCGACCTCGCACTCGGCCCGCCCGATCGCGATGACCTTGTCGCCCTCGGTCAGGATCGTGTCGGGGCGGACCGGGATGGCCACGTCGTCGCGGATGACGGCGAAGATCGCGCAGCCCTCGGGCATCGGCACTTCGCGGGCGGCGCGTCCGATCGCCGGCGAGCCCTGGCGCAGCTGGGCCTCGATGATCTCGAGCTCGCCACCGCCCAGGCCGGCCAGGTGGAGCAGCTCGTGGACCGGGATGTCCTGCTCGATCGACCCGAGGATCATCCGAGTCGGGCTGATCAGCTCGTCCACGCCGAGGTGGCGGAAGAGCGCCTCGTTCTTGGGGTTGTTGACCCGGGCGATCGTTCGGGGCACGTCGAAATGGTGCTTCGCCATCTGGCAGATGACGAGGTTGTCCTCGTCGTCGCCGGTGACGGCGGCCACGACGTCGGCCCGCTCGCAGCCCGCCTCCGCCAGGTGGTTGCCCTCGCAGCCGTCCCGGGCGATGACGATCGAGCCGATGTCGTCGGCGATCTGGGCCGCTCGACCAGGGTCCTTCTCCATGAGCACGACCTCATGGCCGGCATCGATCAATTCCTTGGCGAGGTAGTAGCCCACCTTGCCGCCACCGACGACGAGGACGAACACGTCTCAGCCCTCCACGGTCGGCAGGGCGCCGACCGTCGTGCCGCTGAGCGTCGTGCCGCCGAGCGTCGTGCCGCCGAGGCCGGCTGCCACCGGACTCGCCCCTCGGGGTGGGCGTGAGGAGCGGCCTCGCGGATGCGCGGCGTCGGTCCGACCGGCAGACCCATGTGGCCGAGCAGGGCATGCGTCATCAGGTCCGTCCGGCAGACCGTCGCGATCCCGAGCTCGGCATAGGCCTTTGCTCGCACGACATCGTTGATCTTGGCGACGACCTGCTTGACCTCGAGCGCTTCCGTCGCGAGCTGGGCGGCCATCACGTTGCGATTGTCGCCCTCGGTCAGCGCCAGGAAGACATCGGCTTCGGCCGCTCCGATCCGGCGGAGGGTGTCCTCGTCCGTCCCATCCCCGCGCACCGCGTTCCCGCCGAACGTCGCGGGCAGCCGCTCGAACGCCCGGGTGGAGATGTCCACGATGGTGACCTTGTGGCCCTTGGCGTCGAGGTCGCCGGCCAGGGTCGCTCCGACCCGGCCGCACCCGACGATGACGATGTTCATGCTTGCGACTCCTCGGTCATCGGCTCGCGGACGACCATCACGGCGCACGGCGCGTTCTTCAGGACGTAGGGCACGGTCCGGCCGATGGCGAAGTCGCCGCCGAACCGCTTTCGATAGGGCAGACCCAGGACGAGCAGGTCGGCGCCGCGTTCGCTCGCTTCGTCGACGATGGCGGCGCCCACGTCGCGCGCCTGAAGCAGGACGGTCTCGATCCTGATCCGCTCGGAGTCGGCGACGCCTTCCACCATGTCGAGCACCCGTTGCGCCTCCTCGGAGCGTCCCGCGACATCGGCATCGATGGGCATCGACCAGCCGATCTCGACCACGTGTACGGCGACCAGCTCCGCCTTGGATGGCCGGGCCAGTCCGCACGCGACTCGGACGATGCGCTCATCGCTCGTCGCGCCGTTGACGGCGATGACCGCGCGCTCGATGAGACGGGGGCTAGGCTCCGGCACGGCGGTCACGATACCACCGGCGCTCGGGCGGGTCTCAGGCGGGGCCCGGCGGCCTCGTCCGGACCGACCGACCGACCGTCGGCGGGCCGTCGTCGGAGCCGCCATCCTCGCCGACCGTGGACCGATCGCTCGCGAGCGGTTCGTCGTCGTCGTCGCGATCCGCGCCGCCGGCTTCTTCGCGTCGATACGGCGCGTTGACGACGACGGTGTGCGGTCGTCCGAGGAGGGTGGTCCGCAGCCGCTTGGCCGACTGGTTGTAGAGGATCCGCTCCCACCAGTGGCGGGCGACGTACTCGGGGATGACGACGAAGGTCACCGGTGCGGGCTTGTCGGGCGGCCAGGCCCGATCGAGGACGTCCAGGTAGGCGACCAGCGGTCCGACCAGCGCCCGGTAGGGGGACTCGACCAGGACGAGGGGGACACCGGGGACCTGCCGTTCCCACTGGTCACGCATCCGGGCGGTCTCCAGCTGGTCGGACGAGATGTACACGGCCCGGACGTCGTCGCTGATCGACCGACCGACGTTGATCGCCTGGACGACGGCCCGGTTGATGCTCGGCACCGGGACGACGACGCGCTCCTCGCGCTTGGGGGCCGACATGACGAAGTCGGGTCGGACCGCGAGCTGCGCACGCGACGCCGCGTACTGGCGATGGATGAACAGCATCATCGCGACGAGCAGCGGGATGAGCACGACGACCAGCCACGCCCCGTCGACGAACTTGACCGACACGACCACGACCATGACCACGGCGGTGAGCACCGCTCCGAACGCGTTGAGCGCCGCGCGCCACTGCCAGCCGACCTCGTGGACGGTGTTCCAGTGTTTGACCATGCCGATCTGCGAGAGCGTGAAACAGACGAACACCCCGACGGAATAGAGGGGGATGAGGGCGTGGGTATCACCGCCGAAGATGAACAGCAGGGTGAACGCGATCGCGGCCAGCAGGACGATCCCCCAGCTGTAGGCAAGGCGGTCGCCGCGGAACGAGAACTGGCGGGGCATGAAGCCGTCCTCGGCCAGGATCGCCGCGAGGCGCGGGAAGGCGTTGAAGCTGGTGTTCGCCGCGAGGAACAGGATGAGCGCGGTCGCGGCCGCGAAGGCCGGGATCAGGAACGAGCCCGCGCCGAAGACCGCCGTCGCGACCAGGGCGACGACCGATGGACCGCCGGGCTGGGTCGGCAGGACGTCGTAGGCCCGGGCGACGACGGTGATCCCGATGAACAGGATCCCCAGGAGCACGGCCATGATCGACAGGGTGTTCGCGGCGTTGCGCGCCTCGGGCGGCTTGAACGCCGGGACACCGTTGGCGATCGCCTCGACGCCGGTCAGGGCGACGGAGCCGCCGGCGAACGCCTTGAGCAGGACGAACAGGCCGAGGGTCTCGGTCGCCTTCGGGAGGAACACGTCCGTCTCGACGATCGGGGTGACGGTCCCGGTCACGATGTGGAACAGCCCGAGTCCGACCATCAGGAGGGCCAGCCCGATGAACAGGTAGGTCGGGACCGCGAAGATGTTGCCCGACTCGCGGAGGCCGCGCAGGTTGCCGATCGTGATCAGCGAGATCGAGACGAAGGCGATCTCGATCCGGTAGTCGTAGACCGCCGGGAGCACCGACTGGATCTGCTCGATGGCGGCGGCCGTCGAGACCGACACGGTCATGACGTAGTCGATCAGCAGTGCCGCCGCGGCCACCAGCCCGGTCAGTTGCGACAGGTTCTCGCGCGCGACGACGTAGGCGCCGCCACCGCTCGGGTAGGCCCGGCAGACCTGCCGGTACGAGACCGAGACCACGGCCAGCAGGATCGCGATCGCGATCGAGACGCCGACCGAGTAGGCGATCGCCGACAGGCCCACGACCCCGATCAGGACCTTGAGGATCTCCTCGGTCGCATAGGCCGACGACGAGATCGCGTCCGAGCTGAAGATGGCCAGCGCCTTCTTCTTGGCCAGCCGCTCGCCGATCTCCTCTTCGCTGGCGAGCGGACGCCCGAAGACGACCCCGCGGACGCGCGCGAAGGCGCGTCCCACGGGCGTGAGGGGGCGGCTGGCCGCCTCCTTCGCCACCATCTGACCGGGGCCGGTGTAGCGGAAGTAGGGCGAATGCGGTCGCTCGACCCGGACGCGTCGGTCTGCCGGCTTGCGCCCCGGGAGGGGACGCCGTCCTCCGATCATCGTTCTCCGTGGACTGCGGGCTCGGTCGCCGGTCGCGGCTCCGGCACGGTATCAGAGGCCATGGCTCAACCGCTCGACGAGCCGATCGGGGAGCCGCCGCCGGCGCATCGCCGTCTGCACGGCGGCGATGTCGTACGGGACGCGATGCCAGGTCAGCTCGAGGTCCTCGGTGTCGAGGACGAGCGCGCTCGACCTCGGATCGCCGTCGCGTGGCTGGCCGACGCTGCCCGGATTGGCCATGAGCCTGCGCCCGTCGAGGAGGAGCGTGGATCGGTCGGACGGACTGAGCATCTCGACGAACCCGTCCTCGTCACGGAAGACCGACGGCAGATGGGTGTGGCCGTGGAGGCAGAACGGCGCCGCGAGGACCTCGAGGTTGAGTCGCGCGACGGGCGCCGTGGTGACGTACTCCCAGGTCGGGTCACGCGGGCTGCCATGGACCATCTCGAAGTCACGCTCGATCCGTCGCTCGGGCAGCGCGGCGAGCCACGACCTGGTCTCCGCCGCGATCGTGCTGCGCGTCCATTCCATGGCACGCCGGGCATCCGCATTGAAATAGTCGATCTCGTGGCCGCCGACCGCCGCCGCATCATGATTGCCTCGGACCCCGATCGCGCCGAGCGCCCGCAGCCGGTCGACGACCGCATCGGGTTCGGGACCGTAGCCGACCACGTCGCCGAGGTGCCAGACCGTGTCGACGTCGCCGATCGCGGCGAGGACGGCGTCGAGGGCGACCAGGTTGGCGTGGATGTCCGACAGCACCGCGATCCGCACGGTCAGAGTGTCCGACACTTCGCGGCCGGGCGGAGGCCGGTTCCGGGGCGCCGATCGGCGCGCCGCCGGGGAACGATCACAGCGGGCGACGCCGGCGCTCGGCCGGGTCGCGCGGGAACCCGTCCGGGGTCGGGTTCACCTTCGTGGTCACGACGAGGACGTGGTCGTCCGACCCGAGGCGGCGGTCCACCGGGACCGCGACCGGTGGGGATCCGCCGAGGACCGCGATGGCCGATCCTGCCGCGCCCATCTCCGACCGCGCGTCGGCGCCCTTCCAGGCGATCAGGACGCCATCGGGCGCGAGCAGCGGCAGGCCGAGCTCGGCGATGCCGGCGAGATCGCCGACCGCTCGGACCACGACCGCCGGCCAGCGCTCGCGGTGACGGCGATCCGCCGCCAGCACCTCGGACCGTCCGGCGAACGAGTCGACCGATGCGGCCAGATCCACGGCCGCGACGGCGGCATCCAGGAACCGCACCTTCTTGGCGACGCTGTCGACCAGGAGGGCCCGCCGCGCCGGAAGGACGGCCGCGAGCGGGAGCCCCGGATACCCGCCACCGCTGCCGATGTCGACGAACGCGTCGATCCCCCGCTCGCGCAGCAGCGGCGTCGCCGTGAGGCTGTCGAGGACGAGCCGGCGGACGGCCTCGACCGGTTCGCGGATCGCGGTCAGGTTGATCGCCTGCGTCCAGGCCAGGAGCAGGCGAAGGTGACCTTCGATGGCCGACCTGGCGTGGGGCGGGAGATCGCCGAGGCCCAGGACGGCAAGACCGTCGTCGAGCGCGGACACCGCCGCGGCCGGGAGCTCGGGGACGTCCTGGACGCGCAACGGGAGCGGTTCGCGACGGCGCTCCACTTGCCTCCTCGGTGGTGGGGCGTGGACCGTCGCGAGCCGCTCCCGGCGTCATCGTCTGCGCGCCATGGAGGGCCGGTCGGTCTTCCGTGGCTCATCCGGTTCCGGCTCCGGTCTCCCGGGGCCCCTCGCGAACCACGTTACCCTGCGGTGCCGCCATGTCGTGCGGATGCCGGACGCTACGGGACCCGGGGGCCGAAGTCAACGCGGTTATCCACGAACCGTGATCCGTGGTCCACGTTCGTGGATAAGTCGGCCGGTTTCAGGCCGGATCCGGGGGGTCCGACCGGGACAACGCGCCATCGATCGAGCGGAGTCGGACCGGCCGCGGCGGCGGCTCGACGGCGCCGGGCGTGGCGTCGATCGACCCTCTGCCCGGCTCCTGCGGAGCGTCGATCGGTCCAGCGGCATGAGCAGGCGTCTCGAGAACGACCGGCCGGCTGCCCGACCGGATGGCCCGGAGCACGGCAGCCTCCTCGAGGAGGAGCTCCTCGTCCGCGAGCGCGCTCTCGAGGATGGCGTCGATCGACGCATGGCCGAGCTGCGTCGTCCCGGGAAGGACGACGACGAAGCTCGAGCCCGACCCCGGGACCGACGCCACGTCAAGATCCCCGCCCATCGCCCGGGTGAGGTCCCGTGCGATCGCCAGGCCGAGGCCGGTCCCACCGACCGCCGAATGGGCGTCGAGCCGCTGGAAGCGCTCGAAGATCCGGATCCGGTCCTCGCTCGGGATCCCGGGACCGTCGTCACGGATGGCGATCACGGCGACGGCCCCATCGAACCAGCCGGCGAGCTCGACGTGTCCGCCGTCCGGGCTGAACTTCAGGGCGTTCCCGACGAGGTTGGTGAGGACCCGCTGGACCTCGCGGCGGTCGCCCGTCGCCGCCCGCATCCGCGGTGGGAGATCGGACCGGAGGTCGATGCCGCGCTGGAGCGCGAGCGGGGCCACGGCGGTCATCACGCGCCCCCCGACCTCGGCGACCGAGAACGGCCGGAGGTCGAGGTGGAGGTTCCCCGAGTCGAGCCGGGAGATGTCGAGCAGGTCCCCGACGAGATCGCCCATCGAGTCGACGATCAGGCGGCTGCGTTCCATGAACTCCCGCTCGGTCGCCCCGTCGTCGACGCGCCCTTCGAGGATGAGGTCAAGGTACCCGCTCAGACCGGTCAGCGGCGTCCGCAGGTCGTGCGCGACCGTGGACACGAAGCGCTCGCGTTCCGCTTCCCGCGAGCGCAGGCTCTCGAGCTCGGCGGCCGCCGCGAGCTGCCCGCTGACGAGGGCCAGGACGACCGCTGCGTGACGGGCCAGCGTGGGTGGCAGTCGGTCGGCGAGGCTCGGGCCGCCCTCGCCGTCGACCACCTCGAACCCGAGGGCGACGTGACCGGTGCCCGGGATCTCGATCCAGGCGAAGGAGGTCCCGCTGGACCGGCGGTCGTCCCGCTCGGCCTTCCTGCCACCCGGCCGCAGACGAACCACGTCCGCGCCGGTCCGAGCGGATCCGGCGGGCGTCCCGCCGTCGACGGTCCGGACGAAGGTGATCGGGGCGCGGCCGGCGGCGGCCCGTTCCGCGCGGCTTCGCGGGGCTTCGGCGTCGAGCCACTCCGCGAGGCGCTGGGCATCGGCCTCGTCGTCGCCCGGTGCGACCGACACGGCGACCCGCCGTTCCGGGACGCTCGACAGGACGGCGGCTCGTCGGGCGCCCGCCGTGCGGGCGAGCAGCTCCAGGAGGCCGGCCAGGTGCGCCTCGGCCGACGTCTCGGAGACGAGCACGTCGAGGGCGCGCGCGAGCAGGACCGCCTCGTCATGAGCGGACCGGTCGAGTCGGCGCCGGGACCCCTGCCGCCGTTCGACGTACGGTCCCGGCGGTCCGACGGTCGGAGCCCGCGTGGGTACGCGGGCGAGTGGCGGGTAGCGATCGGCCATCGGGCGCATGGTCGTCCCGGGTGGTGCGTCCGGGAAATCCCCCGTCCGGCGCATCGACCCGCCGGAAGTACCGACCGCCCGAGATCGCCGGGCTAGGTTCCCCTGGCCGGGCGGACCGGACGACCGATCGTCCGACGGACGACGTCCATGACCTCATCGACGTACGCGTCCGACTCGCCGCGCTCGGCCGCGGTCCGGACGCAGCCCCGGACATGGTCTTCGAGGATGAGGATGGAGACCGCATCGACCGCCGCTCGGAGCGCCGCGGTCTGCTGGAGGATGTCGACGCAGTACTCGTCGCGCTCGATCATCCGGGCGATCCCGCGGACCTGACCTTCGATCCGGCTCAGCCGACGGACCAGGGTCCCCTTGTCCTTGGAATAGCTGTGCCGGAAGTCCGGCGGTGTGGCTGCCGGCTGGGCCGGGCGGGTCGGACGCGCGGTCGTTGCCATGGTGGTGTCTCTCGATCTCGATCTGGTGGGGCTGGTCATGCCCATCGAGCCCCAATCATACTCCCCTCCAGTATCACCGGATCGAGCGAGGGTATCGGGGTCGTCGCCTCGGACCCATCCCGCGACCACCGCTCTCGCAGCGGTCGGCTAGACTGCGTTTCGATGGGTTCCCGCGATCCTCTGCCTGCGCGACCGGCCGCCGGGACGGCCGCGTGAGCGACCCGCGGTCGGTGAACGCCGACGCGGGCGCATCGCCGACCGTCGAAGCGGGAGATGCGCCCGTCGACCCCGCCGTCGATCCGTCGCCCGCCTTCGCCCACGCCAGCGAGGCGGAGCTGTCCAGGATCCTGGACTTCTACGCCGTCCGCTGGGAGTACGAACCGCGCGTCTTCCCGATCCTGTGGAACACCGAGGGTGACGTGCTCGAGAGCTTCGCCCCGGACTTCTACCTCCCGGACCTCGACCTCTACGTCGAGCTCACCACGCTTCGCCAGAAGCTCGTCCGCAAGAAGAATCGCAAGCTGCGTCGTCTGCGGGAGCTCTACCCGGACATCAACATCAAGCTGTTCTACGCGCGCGACTTCCGGGCCCTGATGCTCAAGTACGGCCGGCTGACGCTGGCCGAGGAGCTCACCGGGACCTCGGGTCAGGTCACGCCCGAGCGCACCTACGACGACCTCCTGGCGGGACCGTTCGGTCCGGTCGGTCGGACCGACGGCGGTCCGGTCGCCCGCGCCGCCGCCGAGCTCGCCTCGTCGTCGGAGCCCGGTGCGTCGTCCGAGCCCGGCGCGTCGGCCGAGCCCGTCCTTCGCGCGCCGTCCGCCGGGGCGCCGCGTCGCCGTCGCCGGCGTCACGGCCGGCCGATCGCCAGGCCCGAAGCCACCCGTGCGTCGGTCGCCGACCGGTGAGCGGCCCGGTCGACCTGAAGGCCGACGTCGCCGAGATCCTCGTCTCCGAGGAGGCGATCCAGGCGCGCGTCCGCGAGCTCGGCCGGCAGATCAGCGACGACTACCGAGGTCGCAACCTGACCCTGGTCAGCGTCCTCAAGGGGTCGCTCCCGTTCATGGCCGACCTGATGCGGGCGATCGACGTCCCGGTTCGGATCGACCTCATGGAGGTGTCCTCCTACGGCGGGACGGCGACCGAATTGTCCGGTCTGGTCCGCATCCTGAAGGACCTGTCGGCGAGCATCGCCGACGAGGACGTCCTCCTGGTCGAAGACATCATCGACACCGGGCTGACGCTCAACTACCTGATCCGCTACCTGCGCGGCAAGAGCCCGGCCTCGCTCCGCATCTGCACCCTGCTCGACAAGCCGGCCCGCCGCCTCGTCGACATCCCGGTCGACTACACCGGCTTCACGATCGAGGACCGGTTCGTGGTCGGGTACGGCCTCGACTACGGCGAGCTCTACCGCAACCTGCGCTTCGTGGGCGTCCTGCGCCCCGAGGTGTACTCCGGCGGAGGCTGACCACCCGTGCATCGTCGTCCGCTCGGTCGGGGGCGCCAGCTCGCCACCATCGGCGCGCTCGTCGTCCTCGTCGGCTGCGTGCTGCCGTGGTTCGCCGCGACCGGCGGCGACACGGGGCTGACCCCGATCACCACCAATGCCTTCTCCGACAAGGGCATCGTGGTGTTCATCTGCGCGCTGCTCGTGCTGGCGCTCGTCAGCCTGCCGTACGCCGCGGGCGACAAGCCGCTCGCGATCGACCGGGCGCTGTCGTACGTGATCGTCGTCACGGTCGCGATCGGGGCCTACCTGTGGCGGACGATCGAGTTCATCCTGGTCGACCCCGCGGGCCTTCGACCCGACCTCGCGCCGGGGATCTGGATCGTCGGGGTCGGCCTGATCATCCTCGCCCGGGCGACCTACGAGATCTCGACCGAGCGGCGGTTCTGACCGGCGGTCCCCTTCGCCCGAAGGTGGGGACCGTCGTCTCGTCGCCCGATCAGACCTTGTTGAGCAGTCGGGAGAGGAACCGCGCGGTCCGTGGATCCTGCGGCTTGTCGATGACCTGGCCGGGCGGGCCGACCTCGATGAAGACCCCTTCCTCGATGAAGTAGACCCGGTCGGCGGCCTCGCGGGCGAAGGCCATCTCGTGGGTGACCACGATCATCGTCGAGCCTTCGTGGGCGAGCTCGGCCATGACCTTGAGGACCTCGCCGACGAGGGTCGGGTCGAGGGCCGACGTCGGCTCATCGAAGAGCAGCACCTTCGGCTCCATCGTCAGGGCGCGGGCGATCGCGACGCGCTGTTTCTGGCCGCCCGACAGCCGGGCCGGATACTCGTCGCGCTTCTCGCGGAGCCCGACCTTGTCGAGGAACTTCTCGGCGGTCGCGATCGCCTGGTCACGGGGGACGCCCTTCGTCTTGACCGGGCCCTCGATGAGATTGTCGATGACCTTCATGTGGGGGAAGAGGTTGAACTCCTGGAAGACCATCTGGGCGCTGGTCCGGATGGTCCGGATCTTCTCGCGGTCGGCCGACGAGCGGTGGTGGAGCGGGTTCGCCTGGACCTCGACACCGTCGACCATGATCGACCCGACCGTCGGTTCCTCGAGGAAGTTGATGCAGCGCAGGAGGGTGCTCTTGCCGGACCCGGAGCGACCGATCAGGCAGATCGTCTCGCGCGGGTACACCTCGAGGGTGCAGCCCTTGAGGACGTGATTGTGGCCGTAGTACTTCTCGAGGTTGGTGACCGACACGATCTTCGACGCACCCGGCGGGGTGAGCGCGCCCGGCGCCGCGAACGGGTCGGTCGGCGGCGACCCGCCGGGGACCGAGCCGGGCGGCGGGAGATCGACGATGGTGGCCTCGTTCAGCGACTCGCTCATCGGTTGCGATCCCCCGCGGCCATCCGCTTCTCGAGACGGGCCTGGAACACCGACAGGACCATCGTCAGGCCCCAGTACATCAGCGCCGCGACGATGATCGTCTGGAAGCTCTGGCCGGTCGGCCGGCCGGCGGTCTGGGCCCGCCACAGCAGCTCCTGGACGCCGACGACGTAGACGAGCGCCGAGTCCTTGGTCATCGCGATGAAGTCGTTCCCGACCGCCGGCGTGACGATCCGCACGGCCTGCGGAAGGATGACCCGGCGCATCACCTCGCGCTCAGGCAGGCCGAGCGCCCGAGCGGCCTCGACCTGGCCGCCGGGCACGGCCTGGATGCCCGCCCGGAAGACCTCGGTCAGGTAGGCCCCGTAGTTGAAGGCCAGGGCGATGATCCCGGTCGGCAGCGGGTCGATGACGATCCCGGCCGACGGCAACGCCAGGAAGATGAACAGGATCTGGACGATCAGCGGCGTACCCCGGACGACCGACACGTAGAGCGACGCGAGGCCGTTGAAGATCGGGTTGGACGACAGCCGCCCGAGGGCGCCGAAGATCGCCAGGATGACCGCGAAGAAGATCGACACGACCGAGATGAACAGGGTGACCCAGACACCGCCGATGATGAACGGCAGCCATTGCTGGAGGAACCCGACGTTGACCCCGACGGTCGAGAGGAGGAACCCGCCGACCAGACCGAGGACGACGAGCCAGGTCAGCAGGAACAAGGTTCGGAACCTTCTCCGGTGACCTCGGTCCGCAGCTTCGATCTCGAGGACGATCGGCGGGACGATCTCGCCGGCGGTGGCCTGGGCGGTCATGACTCCTCCCTCGAAACGAGGCAGGGGCGCCCGGCTGGGCGCCCCTGGATCCTCAGGAACCCTGGTCCGTGAGCCGTGCCGGCCCTATGGCGACGGTGGGGTCGTCAGGTCGGCCTTGAACCACTTGTTGGACAGCGCACTGAGCGTCCCGTCCGTGTGCATGTCGTTGACGATCTTGGTGACGGCGGCGACGAAGTCCGTGTCGTTGGGACCGCTCTTGTCGACCGCGACGGCGAGCTGCTCGGTGAACACGGGCGCTCCGACCTTGACGATCGGGGTGCCGTTGGCCAGCGCCGCGTCGACGGTCGTGCTCGAGGTGAGGAACCCCTCTGCTTCCTTGCGACCGGCGGCGATCGCCTGGGCGCATTCCTGGTCGGTCGGGAGCGTCTCGATCTTGACCCCGGCCGGCGCCGTCGCCACCGGACCGAGCGACACGCTGGTGAGCTTGCCCGCCAGCCAATCCGCGTAGGTCGTCGCCGTTCCGACGCAGACGGTCTTGCCGGCCAGCCCGTCGAGCGAGGTGATCCCCGAGGCGGTCGTGGCCGTCATCTGCGCCGGCGTGTAGTAGTAGGCGGGGCTGAAGTCGAGGAACTTCTGGCGGTCGGTCGTGATCGTCATCGATCCGACGCTGGCGTCCCACCGTCCACCCCAGGAGCCGGCGGTGATCGTGTCCCAGCTCGGCGTCTGGAACTCGGTCTTCACGCCGAGTCGCTTGGCGATCTCATTGGCGACGTCGATGTCGAAGCCCTCGAAGGTCCCGTCGGGCTTGAGGAACGACTGGGGAGCGTAGTTCGGATCGGTGGAGACCTTGAGCACGCCGGCCTTGAGCACCTTCTCGAGCAGGCCGCCGGCGACCGGTGCGACCGAGGCCGCCACGGACGGGGCCGCGGACGCTCCGCCGGACGGAGCGGCTGCACTCGGCGCGGCGGCCGTTGGTGCCGCAGCCGACGGGGCGGAGCTGGCTCCGGCGCTGGTGCAGGCCGCGGTGATCACCGCCAGGACCGCAAGCAGCGAGATCCCTCGCTTGAACATCTCGTCCTCCTCCTACGTCCGCGAACGATCGGGTGGCGTGTCCGCGAATCGGGCGCACAGTCTACGACGCATGGTCTCCGGATGATGGCGGCGGTCCATGGGCCGGTCGGCTCCGACGTTCCGGTCCTCCGCGAACGGTCGCTCGGGTCACGGCGTGGCACTCCGCAACGGCCCCGGCGGATCGACGATCTCGACTCCGAACCAGCGGGCGTACGCGCCCGGCGTCGGGTCACGGACGACGAAGACATAGCGTCCGGCGGTCCATTCGATCGTCCGCTGGCCCACGGGCGCGTACAGCCCCTCCGTGGTGTCGGCGGGGGCGTCCGGTGCGCGGACGGCCGTCAGCTCGACCGGGACCGGCGAGCCGTCCAGCCCCAGGGACCAGGCACTGGTCCGAGCCTGGTCGGGTGGGCGGTCGGTCTCGGTGAGCGGCGCGCAGTAGCCGAGCGCCGGGATCCCGTCGTCGACGATCCGGACGAACGGGATCCGCGGGTCCGTCGGGTCGGTGATATCGCCCGCCGGAGTGACCTGGATCCAGGTCCGGATCGGGTTGACCAGGTCCGGCGGCGACAGCGGCGCCCCCGCTGCCGGGGACGGCGGCGCGGTCTTGCTCCCGGACGGGGCCGGTGCGGGCGTGCTGGCGAGCTCCTCGAGCTGCTTCACCGGCATACCGAGCGCGAAGACCCGCCAGTCGCTGGCGTAGTAGCACTGCCACGAGCGGGCGAGGAGGGACACCCATGGCGTTTGTCCCGGCTTCGGCGTGGCCGGCTCAGCCGACGTCGACGCTGGCGCCTCCGCGACGATCGGAGGCGCCGAACGGACGGGCCCACCCGTGTCCCAGGGTTTGGCGATCGCCAGCGCGACGCCGAGCAGGGCGACGGCGACGATGATCGCCGGCCGCGACCCCGGCCCCGGCGTTCGCAGGGACTGGAGCTCCACCGGGCGATCCGCGCGTGGCCCGACGCCCGGAGCGCCAGGCTCGCTCGGGAGTCCGTCTCCGGACTGACGCCGCGGATCCTGCCCGCCCTGCGTTGGTCAGATCTCCCCGAGGTAGGCCCGTCGGACGTCCTGGTTCGCCGCGAGGGCGCTCGCGGAGTCTGCCAGGATCACCCGTCCGGTCTGCAGGACGTAGCCGCGGTCGGCGACCTCGAGCGCCTGCAGCGCGTTCTGCTCGACGAGCAGGATGGTCGTCCCTCCGGCGTTGATCTCACGGATGATCGTGAAGATCTGCTGGATGAGGATCGGCGACAGACCCAGCGAGGGTTCATCGAGGAGGAGCACCTTCGGGCGGGTCATGATCGCGCGTCCGATCGCCAGCATCTGCTGCTCCCCGCCTGACAGCGTGCCACCCCGTTGCCCGGCCCGTTCGCGCAGCCGCGGGAACATCGTGAAGACGTGCTCGATGTTCTCGGCCACCTCGCGACTCGTCCGGGTGTAGCCCCCCATCTGCAGGTTCTCAGTGACCGTCAGGCGCGAGAAGATGCGACGACCCTCGGGCGCATGACCGATGCCGTCGCGGGCCATCTCGTGGGCCGCCGCGTGGGTGACGTCCCGTCCCGCGAAATGGACCGAGCCCATCCGAGGATGGAGCAGACCGCTGATCGTCTTGAGGGTGGTGGTCTTGCCGGCGCCGTTCGAGCCGATGAGGGTGACGATCTCGCCCTCGCGGACGTCGAGGTCGATGCCCTGGAGCGCATGGATCTTCCCGTAGTACGTGTGGACGTCACGAAGCTCGAGGATGACGTCGCCCGCCGTGCGGGGGCCGGGTGCGGGCTTCGACGGCTCGTCGCTCCCGACCATCGGTGGCCGGCCCGGGTCCGTCGTGGGCGGGATCGATTGCTCGGTCATGACGCCGGTGTCCCCAGGTAGGCCTCGATGACCTTCGGATCGCGCCGGACCTCCTCGGGTGTTCCCTCGGAGATGCGCTCGCCGTGGTCCATCACCAGGATATGGTCGCTGACGCCCATGACCACCCGCATGTCGTGCTCGATCAGGAGGATCGTCAGGCCGAGCTCCTTGCGCAGCCGGCCGATGAGCGCGGTCATCGCGGCGGTCTCGTTCGGGTTCATCCCGGCGGTCGGCTCGTCGAGCAGGAGCAGGACCGGATCGTTGGCGAGCGCTCGCGCCAACTCGAGGCGGCGCTGGTCGCCGTACGGCAGGTTCTTGGCGAGCTCCTGGTCGCGGCCGCGCAGCCCGACCAGGCGCAGGAGCTCATTCGCTCGCTTGGCGCCGGCCTCCTCTTCGCGATGCTGACGTCGTGACGAGATGACGTGATCGATGAGGTTGGACCGCAGCTGCAGGTGCATCCCGACGAGCACGTTCTCCTGGGCCGACATGTTCTGGAACAGGCGGATGTTCTGGAAGGTTCGTCCGATCCCGGCCGCGACCACATCGTTCGGGCGAGCGCTTCGCAGGATCCCCAGCCGGCCGAGCAGGAGGGAGTACCACGGCGGGCGGATGATCGCCAGCAGCAGCATCGTGATGAGCAGGCCCAGGACGACGAGCCCGGTGATCCCGATCCCCTGGTCGCCGCGGTTCTGGGCGCCGAGCAGGCCCGCCACGGCGACCGCGATCAACGACGGGGCGACCCACAGGATCGGCTCGATCCAGGTTCGTTGCGGGCGCAGGATCAGGTAGCGCCCGCGGAATTGGACGTGGCCCGACGACGGATCGATGATCCCGGCGACGACGTTGAAGAAGGTCGTCTTGCCGGCGCCGTTCGGGCCGATGATGCTGACGATCGCCCCCTTGGGGATGTCCAGGTTCACGTCCCGCACGGCGACCAGCCCGCCGAACCGCTTGGTGATGGACTTGGCCTGGAGCAGGTATTCGACCCCGTCCTCGGTCGCGCTGGGGTCCACTGCCCCGACGGCCACGACAGCGTCACGCGGCTCGCTCATTCGGGCGACGCTCCGAGCTCATCGCCGAGCTCGCCGAACTCCTGGTCCTCGTCCGTGTGCAGCTCGCGCCGTCTCCGCCGGCTCGGGAACAGTCCCTCCGGCCGCAGCAGCATCATCGCCACCAGGGCGATGCCATAGAGAAGGAACTGATAGTCCAGGAAGTTGATGTCCTGGAGGAACGGGACATGGGCGTTGTCGAAGAACATGTTGAGCTGCTTGAGGAAGACGCTCTGGATCATGAAGACCACGAACGCGCCGACCGCGACGCCCCAGATGTTACCCATCCCGCCGAGGACGACCATCGCCAGGACGGTGAACGAGACGTCGAACCGGAACAGGTTGGGCGTGACGGTCTGGAGCTTCGCGGCGATGAACACGCCCGCCAGGCCGGCCGTCGACGCGCCGAGCGCGAACGCCAGGAGCTTGGTCACGACCGTGTTCACGCCGTTGGCCGCCGCCGCGAGCTCGTCCTCGCGGATCGCGGCCCAGGCCCGTCCGAGCCGGGAGTCCTGGAGCCGGTAGATGAGGATCATCGAGATACAGATCATGACCAGCATCGTCAGGTAGAACGGCCACGGGTTGCCGGTCGTCGGGAAGTCCGTACCCAGCAGGGATGGCGCCGAGATCCCGCCGATCCCGTTCGGACCCTCGGTGTACTTGCTCGAGTTGAGGATCGTGATCGGCACGATCTCCCCGAACCCGAGGGTGACGATGGCCAGGTAGTCGCCGCGGAGGCGCAACGTCGGGGCTCCGAGCAGGATCCCGAAGACCGCGGCGATCGCCGCGCCGGCGAGGAGCATCGGCCAGAACGGGATGTCGATATGGGTGAACGACGAGGCCGCGAAGGCGTACGAATACGCGCCGATCGCGAAGAACGCCGCATAGCCGAGGTCGAGCAACCCCGACATCCCGACCACGATGTTCAGCCCGAGGGCGAGCAGGACGTAGATGCCGGCGATGGTGAAGCCGTCCATCCAGACCGCCTGGCCGCTGAAGCTGTTGAACGGCGGCACGAGCACGACCAGCGGGAGGATCGCCGCCACGATGGTCATCCCGACGATCACGCTGAGCGATCGGTGGCGACTCGACCAGGCCGCCACCCGCTCTCGGATCCCCGGGCTGCTCGCCGTCGGGGCGTGGCCGACGGCGGTCACGCTCGCTCTCCGAGCTGCTGCCCGAGCAGACCCGCCGGCCGGAACAAGAGCGTCAGGATGAGGACCACGAAGACGGCCGCCTGGCCCCACACGAAGACGCCCTTCGCGCCGGCGGTCACCTCGACGAAGCCGATGATGAACCCGCCCAGCGCCGCACCGGTGATGTTGCCGATCCCGCCGAGGACGGCTGCCGTGAAGGCCTTGAGGCCGGCCTGGAAGCCCAGGGTGAACTGGATGTTGCCGAAGTACAGACCCTGGACCACGCCGGCGGCGCCGGCCAGCGCCGAGCCGATGAAGAAGGTGATCGCGATCGTCCGGTTGATGTCGACGCCCATCAGCTGGGCCGCCTCACGGTCCTCGCGGTGGAGCGCATCGCCCGGCCGATCCGCGTCCGGCTCACGAACAGCTGGAGCGCGATCATCAGCGAGACCGACGACGACGATCGTGAAGATGTTCACGACAGCCGACCTCGAGGCCGAAGACGTTGACCCGTGCGGTCGGGGGGATCAGCTGCGGCGTGTTCACCGGCGACGGGCCGAACAGGATCTGGATCGTGTTCTGCAGGATGAACGAGACGCCGATGGCGGTGATCAGCGGGGCGAGCCGCGGCGCGTGGCGGAGCGGTCGATAGGCGAATCGCTCGATGACGCCCGAGGATGCCCAGCAGGTCATCGTGACGGCGAAGTCCACGAACAGGACCGCGGCAAGCACTGGCGGGTCGTTGATCAGGCCGTCCTGGCCGAGGACGTTGGTCAGGACGTACATCGAGGTGAAGGCGCCGACCATGAACACGTCGCCGTGGGCGAAGTTGATCAGCTCGATGATCCCGTAGACCATCGTGTAGCCGATGGCCACGAGCGCGTAGATGGCGCCGATCGTGAGGCCATTGACGAACTGGGCGGGGCCGATGACGAGGAAGTCGACGATCGCCACGCCGGGGACGAAGAGATAGGCCCGAGACGGAGACGCTGGAACGTTTCGACGAACGCGGGGGGCTGCTCCCGCCGAAGCGTGGACGTCGTCATCCGGTCTCCTCGGCCTGCCCGGATCCTGGTTAGGTCAGAGGGCCGGAGCGGCGAAGCGCCCCGGCCCTCTGGGTTGTCGCGTTACGGCGAGGGTGACGCCCCGGCCGGCGACGCCGCCGGCGCGTTGGCGGAGAAGTTCTGCTGCTCCTTGAAGACCCAGTCGCCGACGCCACCCTTGGCGGTCGGATCGACCTTGTAGAAGGAGATGAACTGCTGGGTGGTGTCGCCGTTCTTGTCGAACGACTCGTCGCCCAGGACGGTCTTGAAGGTGTGGGAAGGATCGGAAGCGTAGGCCCGGACGGCCTCGCGGATGGCGGCCTGGTCGGCCGTCGGGTTGGCGTTCAGGGCGGCCTTGAGCGAGTCGAGGATGACCGTCGCGCACGCGTAGGCCGGACCGCTGTAGGCGCCTGCGACCTTGAAGTCCGCGTCGCTCTCGAAGTGCTCGGCGAAGGCCTTCTCGAAGTCGGCCTTGCCCGGGAAGTCACCGATGGCGGCGACGGTCCCATACGAATTGGCCGACGCCTGGGCCCCGGCGATCTGGATCAGCGAGCCCTTCGCGTCGCCGGCGCCGTTGACGATGCCGTCAGGCCCGGTGAACGGGATGGTCAGGCCCTGCTGGCGAAGCTGCTTGAGGAGCAGGCCGCCGCCGGAGGTGACGACGCCGCCGTAGTAGACGCCGTCCGGGTTCTTGGTCTTGGCATCGGTGATGATCGAGTTGAAGTCGGTCGTGTCGGCACCGGCGCCGACGCGGATCACGGTCCCGCCGAGGGACTCGAACTTCTTCTGGAAGTTGTCCGCGACACCCTTGCCGAAGGTCGTCACGTCGTCGACCACGAGCATGTTCTTGAGGCCGAGCGTGTTGTAGGCGTAGACCGCCATCGCCGGACCCTGGATGTCGTCGGTGGCGGCGACCCGGATGTAGTTGATCTTGTCAGGATTGGTCTTGCGATAGTCGAGCGCGCCGAACTCGGGCTTGGTCAGCGACTCGTTGGTGTTCGCCGGGCTGCACTGGAGCAGGCCGGCCGCGTTGCTGATCGGGATCTGGACCTTGGCGACGGCCGAGTTGTACGGGCCGACGACACCGATGACGCCAGCGTCCGAGACGAACGTCTGCATGTCCTGGGCGCCCTGCTGCTCGTTGTACTTGCCGTTTACGGCGTGATCAAGCGGGACGAGCTTGATCGTGTAGCCGTCGACGCCGCCGGCCGAGTTGATCTGGTCGACCGCGAGCTGCGCGCCCTTGAGCGTGGGCTGACCGTCGGCGGCAGCGCCACCGGACAGCGGCAGCGTCACGCCGAGCTTGAGCTCGCCCTTGGATGCGCCCGTGCTGGGGGCGGCACTTCCGCCCGTCGCCGCGCTCGCGGGCGCGGTCGTCGGTGCGGCGGTCGACCCGCCGGACGAGCACGCCGCCAGTACGATCACCGCGCCGGCGACGAATGCGCCGATCTTGGCGTTCTTCATGTACGACTCCTCCTAGATCTGCACCCGCCCCGGATGGGCGAGCGACCCGGTCGATCCTCCTGCGCGACGTGCCCGGCCGGGCGACGCGGCGTCCCCGGCGCCCATCTGCCACCGGGGCGGTCGGCCGGTCGGCCCCTCCTCCCGGGGTCGTCGACTGGGACTCGCGCTGATGGCGTCGGTGCGGTGCGGATGACGGCACGACGGCCGGGCTCGGGCGGCGCGCAGGTGGCCGCCGAAGCGATGCCGTATATTAGCCTTCGGCGCGTCGATTGCAACATCAGGTCGGGAGCGCCCCTGGCGGCTGTCGAGCGGTTCACCGCTCGCCCCCGGAGGCGCGCTCGCGGGCCGGTGGGCGATCCAGGTCGAACCCGATCGCACGATCGCAACAGACGCGCCCCAGCCTCGCGAGGTCACTGCCCGTCAGCGTGGACTATCAGGTTCGAGCGGCTCGGATCACGGACATCGATCGACTCGTCGCGCTGTGCGCCGAGGCGACCTCGAAGGCCGCCGGTGACGCGCCGCTCGTCGCCCCCGATCTGCTGCGCACGCTCGTCTACCTCCCGCAGGCCAGCGTCCTGGTCGCCGAATACGCCGGACGGTCATCGGCGTGGCGGTGCTCGCGCTCCGGCCGTCGGTCCGCGCGGGCGGCTTCGTCGGAACGGTCGACCTCCTCGCGAGCGACGCCGACCACGATGTCGACGCCGTCGCCGACGTCCTCATCGAGGAAGTCCTGCGATCAGCCAAGAACAAGGGGTGCACCACCGTCGAGGTGGCCCGCCCGACCGATCCCGCGGAGCGGGCCCGCTGGGAGCGCCGGGAATTCGGCGAGGACGGACCGCTGCTGTCACGACCGTGGCGGCGGGGAGGGCCGTCGCCCGAACAAAGCTGAACCACCACCATCACGGCCACCGAGCCGCGCGCAGCGCGCCGGTCGGCCGGCGCACCAGATCAAGGAGTCAATGTGGGCAAGAACGTCGCCGTCTTCGTGGACGTGGCGAACATCTTCTATGCGGCCAAGGCCGCGGGCGTGGACATCGATTACGTCACGCTTCTCAAG
>CAVVNZ010000001.1:0-339493 GCA_963749735.1 uncultured Chloroflexia bacterium | reverse complement strand
GAAGCCGACATCCTGGATGACGGCACCGCCGACCACGATCGCCGGCACGTTGAAGGTGACCCGGCCCGGAATCGGCGGCACGTACAGGCTGGCGAGCCAGTCGACGAGGCTTTCGGCGGCCGTGCCGACATTGATCGGCTCGCTCGGTCCCTTGCCGAGCGAGCGATCGAGGTCGAGCTGGCGCGCCGCGACGTCCGCCGAGAAGCGCGCCGACTTGCCGAAGGTGATCGCCAGCGACCCGGCGAGACTGGCCGGCCGGTCCGGCGGCCCCTGCGAGAGAACCGCCTTGTCGACGGCGAGCCGGTCGCGGGTCAGATTGAACGTGCCCTCGCTCCGCCAGCCGTTCGGTCGCCGCGGGCTTGCTCTCGTCGGTCGACGTCACGACTTCGCTGACGCTGTAGGTGCCGGCGTAGGCGAGCCCCGCCTCGCCGGTCGTGACGACGCCTTCCATGGTTGCGGTGAGCGGCGCGTTGGCGGGATTGATGTCCGTCTTGACGCGGATCGTCCCGTCAGGAAGCTTGCGGCCGGTCGCGACCTGAAACTGCATGATGTTGTCGTGCGCGCGGTCGCGATAGGTGCCCTCGATCCGCCAGGGGCCGCTCAACGACGTCGCCTTGACGCTGGCATTGATGTTGTCGAAGTCGAGCTGAACGCCGGTGCGCGCATCGATGTAGCTCGCCGCGCCGTCCGCGATCTCGACGTTGTCGAGCGCCACTTTCTCCGGATCGAGCGCCTTGGACGCCTCCGACCGGATCAGCCAGTCGATCGTCCCGGAATCGTCGACCGCGATGCGGACATGCGGCTTCTGCAGCTTCATCGAGATGACGTGGATCTCGCCCTGCAGGAGCGGCATCAGCTCGATGGTGACGTCGAAGCGCTCGACGGTCATCATCGGCTCGCCTTCGGTATCGCCGACCTGGACATCGGTGAAGGTCAGCGACGGCGACGGCAGCACGGTCGCCTTGGCCGTGCCGACGACGCGGACCGGCTGGCCGAGGATCTTCTCCGCTTCCGCCTCGAAGGTCGACTTGTAGTCGTTCCAATTGACGAAATAGGGGCCGATCAGCGCCGTGAACAGCGCGATGACGACCAGTCCTCCGAGGATGAGGAGCAACCTGCCCAGCGTCCGCCTCCGCCTAGCCCCTGCCCGCGCGCTTCAGCCCGGGCCGACGATCTTGCCGGGATTCATGATGTTCCTCGGGTCGATCGCCTGCTTGATCGCACGCATGAAGTCGAGCCCTCGCCCATGCTCGACGCTGAGATATTTCATCTTGCCCTGCCCGATGCCGTGCTCCCCGGTGCAGGTCCCGTCCATGCTCGATGGCGCGAAGGTTGAGCCGTCCGACGAATTCGGCGGCGCGCTCGACCTCGCCCGGATCTTCCATATCGACCATGATCGACAGGTGGAAGTTCCCGTCGCCGACATGTCCGACGATCGGGGCGACCAGTCCGCTCCGCTCGATGTCCTCCATCGTCTCGCCGACGCAATCGGCAAGACGCGAAATCGGCACGCAGACGTCGGTCGAGATGTTCTTGGCTCCCGGCCTGAGCGTGAAGGAGGAGAAATAGCCGTCGTGCCGCGCCTGCCAGAGCCTGGTCCGCTCCTCCGGCCGGGTCGCCCAGGCGAACGTGCCGCCGCCGAATTCGCGCGCGATCTCGCCGAAACGCTCGCGACTGCTCCTTCACCGAGGCCTCGGAGCCGTGGAATTCGACGAACAGGGTCGGCACCTCGGGCAGGCCGAGCTTCGAATAGAGATTGGTGGCCTTGACCATCAGCGCGTCGAGGAGCTCGATCCGGGCTACCGGTATCCCGCTCTGGATGGTCAGGATGGTCGCCTGGCAGGCACCCGCGACCGTGTCGAACGGGCAGACGCCGCCGGCGATCGCCTCGGGGATGCCGTGCAGGCGAAGCGTCAGCTCGGTGATGACCCCGAGCGTCCCTTCCGAGCCGACGAGGAGGCGCGTCAGGTCATAGCCGGCCGAGGATTTCTTCGCCCGCCGCGCCGTCCTGATCACCTCGCCGTTCGGCATCACCGCGGTCAGGTTGATGACGTTCTCGCGCATGGTGCCGTAGCGGACGGCATTGGTGCCCGACGCCCGCGTTGCCGCCATGCCGCCGAGGGTGGCGTCGGCACCGGGGTCGATCGGGAAGAAGAGACCCTGGTCGCGGAGATATTCGTTGAGCTGCTTCCGCGTCACGCCGGCCTCGACCACCACATCGAGGTCCTCGGCATGGACGGCGAGAACGCGGTTCATTCGGCTCATGTCGACCGAGACGCCGCCGCCGGGCGCGTTGACGTGGCCCTCGAGCGAGGTGCCGACGCCGAAGGGGATGACCGGCACGCGATGATCCCCGCAGATGCGGACGATGTCGGCGACCTCCTCGGTCGTGGTCGGGAAGACGACCGCGTCCGGCGGCTGGGTCTCCAGCCACGTCGTCGTATGGCCGTGCTGCCAGCGAATCGCCTCCGAGCGGACCAGGCGCTCGCCGAAACGCTGTGCCAGAACCGGCAGCGCAACCGCCAGCCCCGCCTCGTTGCGGGCGACCGGCTCCACCGGTACGTGAACTGTCATCCTCTAACCCCTGCCGCATTCTCCGGGATTTGCGGTCCCGCCAGTCACCGTAGCAAAATGGCGATTGTGAGCCAGAGATTTCATCATCGGCGGCCGTATTTCCGCGAAATCGGCGGGTCCGCCGCGCTCGCCGCCAGCGCCGTGCGCCGGTAGCCGGCTGCCATGGACGGCGGACGCCTCAAGGTCCTGATCCTCGGCGGCTACGGCACGTTCGGCGGGCGCCTCGCCGAACTCCTCGCCGACGAGCCCCGACTCGCGCTGATCATCGCCGGACGCTCGCTCGAGCACGCCGACCGCTTCGCGGCAGGCCTTGCCCCGGGAGCCGAGCGGTCGGCGCTCGCGCTCGACCGCGACGGCGACGACCTCGGCGGACGTCCTCGCCCGAGCCGCTCCGGATATCGTCGTCGACGCGAGCGGACCGTTCCAGGCCTATGGCGAGGCGCCCTACCGCCTGGTCGAGGCGTGCATCGGGCTCGGCATCGACTATCTCGATCTTGCCGACGGCTCCGGTTTCGTTGCCGGCATCGGCCGCTTCGACGGAGGCGGCGCGCCGGGCGAACGTTTTCGTCCTGTCCGGGGCGAGCAGTTTCCCGGTGCTCACCGTCGCGGTCGTGCAGGAATTGTCGCGCGGGCTGGTCCGCATCAATTCGGTAACCGGCGGCATCGCCCCCTCGCCTTATGCCGGCGTCGGCTTGAACGTCATCCGCGCCATTGCGGGCTATGCCGGCAGGCCGGTGCCGATCGTGCGCGACGGGCAGCCGGCCGACGGTTTTCCCCTGACCGAAACGATGCGCTTCACGATCGCTCCGCCGGGCCGGCTGCCGCTCCGCAACCGCTTGTTTTCGCTGGTCGATGTTCCGGATCTGCGGGTCCTTCCCGCGGTCTTTCCCGGCCTGAAGAAGACCTGGATGGGGGCGGCTCCGGTGCCGGAATACCTTCACCGCATGCTCATCGGGCTTGCCTGGCTGGTGCGGCTTCGCTTGCTGCCGTCGCTCCGGCCGTTCGCGCGCCTGTTCCATCGCGCCGTCAACATCCTCGCGCATGGCGAACACCGCGGCGGCATGTTCGTCGCCGTGTCGGGGTCGACGGCCGACGGGCCGCTCGAACGATCCTGGCATCTCCTCGCCGAGGGCGATGACGGGCCGTACATTCCCTCGATGGCTGCGCGGCGATCATCCGCCATTGCCTTGCCGGGCGGCGTCCGGCCGCCGGCGCCAGAGCGGCCGCGGGCGAGCTGAGCCTCGCCGACTATGACCGTGTGTTCTCCGGACGGACGATCTTCACCGGACTGCGCGAACGGAACGCGGGCAGCGCTGGCGCTCCGCTCTACAGGCGCATCCTCGGCAGCGCCTTTGACGACCTCGCGGCACCGATCCGCCGGATGCACGAGCTCGCCGGCACGATGACGGCGCGCGGTGTCGCGGATATCGATCGGGGCCGGGGAATTCTCGCGCGACTGGTCGCCGCCACAATCGGCTTTCCGGCCGCCGGACGCGACGTTCCGGTCGAGGTGACCTTCGCCAGCGAAGGCGCCGCGGAGGTCTGGACGCGGTCCTTCGCGGGCAAACCCTTCTCGAGCATCTCAGAGCGAGGGACGCGGACGCGCAGCGCATCTCCTCCTGGAACGCTTCGGTCCGCTCACCTTCGCCATGGCGATCGTGGTCGAGGACGGACGGCTCGATCTCGATCCTCCGCCGCTGGAGCTTTCTCGGCCTGACGCTGCCGCTTTGGCTCGGCCCGCGGAGCCTCGCCTATGAGAGCGGCGAGGATGGCCGCTTCCACTTTCACGTCGAGATCGCGCTGCCGCTCGTCGGGCTGATCGTTCGCTACCGCGGCTGGCTCCTGCCCGACTGAGGCCCGCAAGAAACGGAATGCGGGGCGGACGGCCTTCGCCTAAGGTCCCGCCTCCTTCGCCTGCCCCGAGAGCCCCGACATGCCTCCCGTCATCCATCGCACCATGACATCAGGCGAGTGGTCGCAACTCGTCTTCCTCGCCGTGCTGTGGGGCGGGTCCTATTTCTATGTCGGCGTGGCGATCAAGGTGCTGACGCCGCTCGAGATCGTCGCCTTTCGGGTCACGCTCGGCGCCCTCCTCCTCTACCTCGTGGTGCGCGCGACCGGCGCCAGGATGCCGCGCGACCGCGGGAACGTGGGGCGCCTTCTTCGTCATGGGCCTCGCCAACAACGTCATCCCGTTCAACCTGATCGGCTGGGGGCAGAGCCATGTCGCGAGCGGGCTCGCGGCCATCCTCAATGCGACGACGCCGCTCTTCGCCGTGATCCTCGCGCACTATCTCACCAGGGACGAGCGCATGACCCCCGGCCGCGTCGCCGGCGTGCTGATCGGCTTTGCCGGCGTCGTGATCATGATCGGTCCGGACGCGCTCGCCGGCGCCACCACCGACCTCATCGCCGAGCTGGCGCTGCTTCTCGCCTCGGTCTTCTACGCGCTGTCGCCGATCTATGGCCGCCGCTTCGGCCGCGCCGGCCTGTCGCCGATGGTGACCGCGACCGGCCAGTTCACCGCTTCGGCGGTGATGATGGCGCCGCTCGTCCTCATCATCGACCGGCCCTGGACCCTGCCGATGCCCGGCTTCGACGTCTGGGCCGCGCTTCTCGGTCTCGGCGTTCTTTCCTCGGCGCTGGCCTACATCATCTTCTACCGCATCCTCGCCGCCGCCGGCGCCGTCAACCTGATGCTGGTCACGTTCCTGGTCCCGGTGACGGCGATCCTCCTCGGCGCGCTGTTTCTGCACGAGCATCTCGGCGCCAACCATTTCCTCGGCATGGCATGCATCGGCCTCGGCCTCGCGGCGATCGATGGGCGGCTCTTGCGCGCCCTGCGGCCACGCAGCGCCTGACGCGTCGCCACCGCGGTTGTGCGGGCGTGCGCTCACGCGCGCGGCCATTGCGGGCTGGCCGGCCCTTGACGTCCCGGCACGCCGACCGTCAACTGCCCGGCCGACCCATGCTGGAGAATTTCATGCGCCCCCGGACGATCCTTCTCTCCGCTGCAGTCCTGATCGCCCTGTCGATTTCCGCGGATGCCGTCGACCGCGACGTGACGTTCATCAATGCGACCGGGAGGGATATCGAATTCCTCGGCTTCAATCCGCCCGGAGACGAAGTCTGGAACGACAACGAGATCAGCCGGGTTCTCGCCAACGACGAGACCGCCTTCGTCAAATTCAACCAGGCGGATCGCGGCTGCGTCTGGAACATCAAGATCGATTGGGCCGATGACAATTCCTCGGTCCGGCTCGACGGCGTCGACCTCTGCACGATCAGCGACATCACGCTCCACTACGACGCGGCGACGGGTCAGGCGTCCTACACCACCGACTAGATCTTTTGACGAGACGGGACCGGCCCGATCGCGGGCAGTCGCCTCGGCTGCCGACTTCCGATCGAGAGCGCTCTCGGTCTGGATCATTCCGGCGCGGCATGTCTTGGTCATCCCGGAGTGATCGACCTGCTCTGATTTCAGGCACGACGCGTCGCAGCAAGGGAAGTAACGCCGAGGTTCGTTACGGTGGATTGCTCGTTCTTCGCAGTCCAGCGCGACACGCAGTCATTGCGCTCATGCGCGTTAATGATTAACGCCGAAAATTGTATTGGGAACTGTTTATCGTTTAACAAATGGTTCACCATGATGGCGGTCGAGGTTCAGCAACGTTTCTTCCGAGCGCAGGCCCTCGGAAATTCGACTTTCGACGTAGATTGGGGTAGACGGTGCCAGACAATCCCGCTGAAGTTGGCGCGTGGAGCGACGAGTTCTCCTGGCCGATCATCGGTATTCACGCCGCGCTGACGCCGGATGGCAAGGTCCTCACCTTCGGCACCGACCAGAACGGCATGCAGACCGGGCTGCACATCTATGACGTCTGGGATCCGGTCGCCAACACCCATGTGACACTCGAGCATCACACGCACTCCGACCTCTTTTGCTCGGCGGGGCTGATCGTGCCCGACACCGGCGAGTTTCTGATCAGCGGCGGCGATTCCCGCCCGCTTGGCGTAGTCAATGGCGGCATTCCCGATGTCAACGTGTTCGACTACCGCGACGAGAGCCTGACGCATTCGCCGACGGGACCGATGGAATTCTCGCGCTGGTACGGGACCGCCGTAACCCTCGGCACCGGCCAAATCATGATGCTCGGCGGACGGGAGGATGCCGAGCGGCACATACAGTCCCTACCCCGAGATCTACACGCCCGGCTACGGGTTCCGGACGCTGACCGGCGCCTATATCGACAGCTTCAATACCGACGCCCTCTACCCCCGCGTCTGGCTGTCATCGAGCGGAAAGATCTGGACGACGGCCCAAGGCAACCAGAACATCTACGCCATCGACCCGACCGGCAGCGGTGCCGTCGACGTGGTCGGCAGCAAGCCGGTCGCAGATCACCTGGCAGATGCCGGAAGTGATGTTCGCGCCCGACAAGGTGCTGCTCGTCGCCAATGACGGCTCCGCCTGGGTGATGGACATCAGCGGCGCGGCAGCCGGTGTTCACGCAGACCGACGCCATCGGCACCGACCGGATGTGGTCGAACCTGACGGTGCTGCCCGACGGCCGGGTGATGATCAGCGGCGGCAGCGCGGTCGACAACCAGCTCGTCGGCGTCGAGCAAACCGTCGAGTTCTGGGACCCGCATACCGGTCACTGGAGCGTCGAAGCCGATGCCGCGGTGGCGCGCTTGTACCATTCGACGGCGCTCCTGCTCCCGGACGGCACGGTTCTCAACCTCGGCGGCGGCGCCCCCGGGCCGCTGACCAACACCAACGGCCAGATATTCCATCCCGACTACCTCTACGGTGCCGGCGGCACGGATGCCGCCCGGCCGGTGATCAGCGCGGCCCCGGCCCACCTGGAGGTCGGCGACGAATTCACGATCCACGTCACCGGCGGCGGGACAATTCAGACGCTGGCGCTGATGCCGTTCGGCTCGGTGACCCATTCGATCAACATGGATGCGCAACGGATCGAGCTCTCTTTCCATGTGCTGCCGAACGGCGACCTGCAGGTCGACCTCCCGGACAACGCGAATTTGCTTACGCCCGGCTATTGGATGCTGTTCGCGATCGACAGCCACGGCACCCCGTCGGTCGCCTCGACGATCAAGATCGAGTCCGAACTGCCCGACTACCAGCCGAAGCAGCTGGCGCTCGATCCCGGCGTGGCCTTCGCGATCAATGGCGATGCCGCCTATGACGGCTTCGACGACAGCTACGCCCTGGTTCCCCATGCCACCGCGGCGAAGCATGGCAGCGTCATGTCGAACGAGCGGCTCGATCTCTCGCATTCGTTCGACCTGACCTTCGAAGTCAATCTCGGCGCGAACGATGCCGGCGGCGACGGCATCACCTTTGTTCTCCACAACGACCCCGCCGGCAATCACGCGCTCGGTGGCGGCGGCGGTGCGTTGGGCGCGATGGGCATCGTCGCCGGGATCGCCATCGAATTCGACACTTACTACAGCGCCGATCTCGCCGACGATATTCCGAACGACCACACGACCTTCATGTCCACGGCGAGCGGAGCAGCGGTTTCGCCGGTCACCGACCTCGGCAACATCGAAGACGGAGCCTGGCACACCGTTCACCTCCAGTGGAACGGCACCACCCTTGCCTATTCTTTCGACGGCATCGCCATCGCATCGCTCACGGCGGATATGCGTCGCGGCCTACCTGGGCGGCTCACAATTCGCCTATTTCGGTTTCACCGGCGGCTCGGGCGCGGCCGGCGAGCTCGGCAAGGTCCGCATCGACAAGCTGGACGGCACGCTGGAGGGCGGCGCCTCGCTTCATGCCGATCGCGCCGACGTGCCGCGACCGCCTGCCTTCATCGTCAACGGCAATGCCAGCTATGACCCGGCCCTGAACAAATACGCCGTCACGCCTGACCTGCCGCAGCAGCACGGCAGCGTCATGACCGGCGAGCGCATCGATGTCGCGAAGTCCTTCGTCGTCGCCTTCGATTTCAAGCTCGGCGACGGGATGTCGGCCGACGGCGATGGCATCGCCCTCGTCCTGCACAACGATGCCCTCGGCAGCCACGCCATCGGCGGCACCGCGGGCGCACTCGGCGCCGTCGGGATTGCCAACGGCCTCGCCCTCGAGTTCGACACCTCGCAAGGCGCCGGTTCGCCAGCAGCACGGCAAACGGCGTCGGCAAGTTCGTCGACACCGACAATGGCGCGCTGGGCTCGCCGGTCACCAATCTCGGTCCATATCGACGACGGGCAATGGCACCATGTGAAAGTCGTCTGGAACGCGGCCGCCGAAACCCTGTCCTATTCATTGGACGGGGCCGACGTCGCCACGCTCGGCCAGGACATCGTCGCGACCTATCTCGGCGGGTCGCATCTCGCCTATCTCGGCATCACCGGCGCCACGGGCGACCTCAGCGAGTTGGAGCAGGTCCGCATCCTGCGGCTCGACGCCACCGCCGCGGACGGCAAGCTCCTGCACCTGGTCGGTCCGAATGCGGTCCGACCACTGTCGACGACAGTTATGCCGTCGCCGCCAACGGAAGCTTGACGGTCGCGGCCGGCAACGGCGTTCTCGCCAACGACAGCGATCCCGACAGCGATCCGCTCTCGATCTGCGACGACTCGCACCTTCTCCAGCACACCAAGCTGCTCGCCCCGGCCAACGGCACCCTGACGATGGGTGCCGATGGCAGCTTCACCTACACGCCGCGGGCCGGTTTCGTCGGCATCGACCATTTCACCTACTGCGCCGACGACTTCGCGGGTGCCTGCGCACTGGGGGAGGTCACGATCGCCGTCGGCAACCTCAAACCGCTGCCGAACTTCGTCACCAACGGCAATGCCAGCCGCCGACGCGCAAGCGAATTCCTTCACGCTCACCCCCGACGCCGCGCAGCAGAGCGGCAGCGTGATGTCGGCAACCGCCATCGATCTTACCAGCGCCTTCACCCTCACCTTCGAGATCAATCTCGGCGGCAAGGACGACGACGGTGCCGACGGCGCCGCTTTCGTGCTCCACAACGACCCCGCCGGCAATCAGGCGCTCGGCTTCGGCGGCGGCGCCTTGGGCGCGATGGGCATCGCCGCCGGCGTCGCCATAGAATTCGACACTTACGACAGCGCCGATCTGGCCGACGACATTCCCAACGACCACACCAGCTTCTTTTCCACCGCGAGCGGAGCGTCGGTCTCCCCGGTCACCGACCTCGGCAACATCGAGGACGGCGACTGGCACAATGTCGTCGTCGCCTGGAACGGCACGTCCCTGTCCTATTCGTTCGACGGGGTTGCGATCGCCGATCTCGCGGCGAGCAGCGTCGAGGCCCTGCTCGGGGGAGCGCAGTCTGCCTATTTCGGGTTCACCGCGAGCACCGGCGGCCTCAGCAACGAGATGCAGGTCCGCGTCCTGTCGCTCGCCACATCCGTCGGTCAGATGCCGGTCACCGTGGCCGGCTACCTGTCGGCCGGAACCTTCCCGGCGGCCTATACCGTCACGCTTGCCGACACGGGTGCCAACATCGGTGCATTGACCGCGGCTCAGTTCGCCGGCCTCGCCGGCAACGGCATCGACGTGATCGACGCCACGGACAATGTGTTGGCCCTTTCGGTCGCCGCCTGGCGCGGGCTCGGAACGGTTGCCCTCAGCCAGGGCGACCAGGTGACGCTGACCGACAGCGGGACGAACCTTGCCGGCCTGACCGCGACCGAGATCGGCGCTCTTGCCGGATCGGGTGTCGACCGCCTCGATGCGACGAACAACGCTTTGCTCGCTTCCGTCGCCGCGCTATCGGGCGCACTCGGCAGCCGTCGCCTTGACGCCAGCCGACGTCGTCACGCTCGCCGACACTGGCGCGAAATCTTGCGGCGCTGACGCCGGCACAGATCGGCGCTCTTGCCGGATCGGGCGTCGACAGGCTGGACGCGACCGACAACGCTCTCTCCCTCTCCGTCGCCGCCTATCGGGCGCGCGGCGCCGTCGCCTTGACGCCAGCCGACATCGTCACGCTCGCCGACACCGGCGCGAACCTTGCGACGCTGACCCAGGCACAGATCGGCGCTCTTGCCGGATCGGGTGTCGACCGCCTCGATGCGACGAACAACGCGCTGTCCTTGACGCTGGCGCAGTATCTCGCGCTCGGTGCTGTCACGATCTCTTCGAATGACGTGTTGACGATCGTAGGCACGGCAGCCAACGACACGATCCTGGGACGCACCAACCCCGACGTCATCAACGGCTCCGGCGGCAGGGATGTGCTCCTCGGTCATGGGTGGCAATGACCGGCTCAGTGGCGGCATCGGCAACGACGTGATCAATGGCGGCGCCGGCAACGACGTCCTGACCGGCGGCGCCGGCAACGACACCTTCTTCTTCAACACGGCCCTGAACGCCAGCAACAACGTCGATACGATCACCGACTTCTTTATCCCCGGGGACACGATCCAACTGGAGAACACTGGAGTTTTTACAAAACTCGCCGCCGGCACGCTGACGACCGCGGCCTTCTACAAGGGAGCGGCAGCGCACGATGCGACGACCGCATCATCTACAACCCGACGACCGGCGCGCTCCTCTACGACAGCAATGGCAGCGCGGCAGGCGGCGCAGTGAAATTCGCCACGCTCGCGAAACTCGCTCGCGCTCACCCACGCGATTTCTTCATCGTCTAGCGCCAGCTTTCGCAGAATAGCTGGTTGCTGGGCCGACCGCCCGACGCTCTGCCTTCCGCGGGGCCAAAGGACGACCCCAGTCGGGCATCGTCACGCCCATGCCGACGCGCACGCACGTCCGGCCCGCGCTGTCGGCCGGGCGCTGCGCATCAGCGATTTGCGAGTTCGGGTATAGCGCCGCGGGAGGACCGCCGGTTGCCGGGCGGCCGTGGGCGATCGCGCGCCGCGACCAACCTCGGTGTCGTGCGCCCGGGATGCCACTGGAATCGCACGCCACCGGGCGATGTCCAACCGGCACTCGCCATTGAGCCGCACTTGGCAGTGAGCCGGGGCTGAGGCTGGGACCGGGCGAAGGGGCCGAGGCGACAGACGATTCGAGGCGCCATTCGCACCCGTTCACCGATCCGAGGGTGCGGGACAGATCAGGACGACCAGCAGGACGAGCTGGAACCGGAAGCAGCCGAGTCCGGGTCCGCGGTCGGGCTCGAGCGGCTGACCCTTGTACTCGACCGGCTTCGGGACGATCGACCCGGTCGGTCGGTGCGGACCCGCGGTCGACGGCGACGGGGTCGACGACGAGCTCGCGGGTGCGACCGTCGGACTCGAGGTCCCCGGCTCGGGGCTGGCGGGGACGGGCGGATCGGTCTCGTCGGTCACGGGCGCCAACGATACGGGAGTCGAGCCGCATCCGCCCGTGGGGCCCGCCCCGACGCACTACCATCCGGGTGATGCCGGATCGCCCGCCGCCGAGCCCGCCCGACGTACGTCCTTCGGCCGCGTCGCGGTTCGGCTGGCATCCCGAGCCCGGGCTCATCGGCGTGGACGATGAGGCGACGTCGCGACCGGCCCTCGAGGACCTCGGCGCCGCCGCCTGGAAGACCGCCCTCGACTACCTGTACGACGAAGCCCTCCGGCGCTCCGCCGGGACACCGACGGGATACGCCGAGCTGAGAGAGACCTTCTATGCCTCCGCATCAGCGGCGTCGGCAGCCGCGGTGCCGGACCGTGGCCGTGGTCCGTCGTCCAGCCCGGGTCCGGGTCCCGCCCCGCTCGGTCCCACCCCGTCGGCCGAGATCCTGGACGAGTTCCGCCGCCGGTTGGCGCCGCACCAGCTCAACGCCTGGCACCCGCGGACCTTGAGCTACTTCACCCCGCCGCCGCTGCCGATGTCGATCGTCGGCGAGCTGCTCGCCCAGTTCACCAACCAGGGCGTCGACGTGTGGCACGCCGGCCCGGTCGGCGCCTTCGTCGAGGAGGAGGTCGGGCGCTGGCTGTGCGATCTGGTCGGTTACGGACCGGCGAGCTTCGGGATCCTGACCTCCGGCGGGGTGATGGCCAACCTGATGGCGATGACCGTCGCTCGCGACGTCCACCTGCGCCGGATCCTCGAGCTCGACGGCCCGCCGCGCGGTGCGCGTCTCGAGGGCGTCCGAGCGTACGCATCCGAGCAGACGCACTTCTCGATCGCGCGCGCTCTCGACGAGCTCGGGTTTCCGACCGGGACGCTCCATCTCGTCCCGACCGACGATCGCTTCCGACTGCGCGGTGACGCGGTCGCCCGCGCCATCGCCGAGGATCGTGGCGCGGGGCTCGTCCCGTGGGCGATCTCGGCGGTGGCCGGATCGACCAACACCGGCTCGGTCGACCTGACCGGAGAGCTCGCCGACGTCGCCCGGCGAGAGGGGCTCTGGCTCCACGTCGACGCGGCGTACGGCGGGGGCGCTCTCCTGTCCGAACGCGATCGGACCCGTGTCCCGGACCTCGATCGCGCCGACAGTGTCACGATCGACCCGCACAAGTGGTTCTTCCAGGCCTACGACATCGGCGGGCTGCTGGTCCGGCGAGGCGACGACCTCCTCGAGGTCTATCACCACGCCCCCGAGTACTACCGCGGGGGCGAGACCGTCGGGGTCCCCGATGACGCCCACGGCGGCGCCGATGACGAGGTCGAACAGCTCAACTTCTACCAGCGGTCGTTGGAGGGCACCCGTCGCTGGCGCGCCCTCAAGCTGTGGATGAGCTGGAAGCACCTCGGCACGCGCGGCCTGGGACGCCTGGTGGAGGCCAACGACGACCTGGCGGCCTACCTGGCCCGCCGCTGCGTCGAGGCCGACGACTTCGAGGTGCTCCCTGCGGAGCCCGAGCTGTCGGTCGTGTGCTTCCGCCACCTTCCCGGTGGGGCGCGGGCGGCTGCGCGGCTCGATCCGATCGAGCTCGACGGGCACCAGGACCGGCTCCAGACGGCCCTGGTCGATTCGGGGGACGCGTGGCTCGGCACGACGGTGCTCCGCGGGGCGACCTGGCTGCGGGCCGGGATCGTGAACCATCTCGCCAGCGAGGCGGACATCGACCGGATCCTCGACGACCTCCGGCGCCTGGCCGCGGGCGAGTCACCCGAGAGCCTGGGGAGCCGCTGACCGTGGACGGCGCGAACGGACCGGCGTCCGGGCCAGGGATGCGGCATCTGGCGCAGTTGAACATCGCCCGGTCGGTCGCGCCGATCGACGACCCGGCGATGGCCGACTTCATGGCGAACCTGGATCGGATCAACGCCCTGGGCGAGGCCGCCCCGGGGTTCGTCTGGCGACTCAAGGACGAGTCCGGCTCCGCGACCGCGATCCGCGCGTTCGACGATCCACGGATCATCGTCAACCTGACGGTCTGGACGTCGATCGAAGCGCTTCGCGCCTTCGCCTACCGATCCGCGCACGCCGAGGTCTTCCGGCGGCGGCGGGAGTGGTTCGTCCCGCTCGACGGTCCGAATCTCGTCCTGTGGTGGGTGACGGTCGGGCACATCCCGACCGTGGCCGAGGCGCGCGAGCGCCTCGACCTGCTCGCGGCGAACGGTCCGACAGCGCTGGCGTTCACGCTCAAGACCGCATTCCCGCCGGGGGACTGACGGAGGATCCGATGCCCGACACGATCGTCTTCCTGATCGCCGGGATCGTCGTGCTCCTGTTCGCCTCGTGGGCCGGCTGGCACGTCGGTGGGTGGCGCGGGAACACCCAGCCGCCGATCCTGCCGGACCGCGTCTGGCTGTGCGACGCCTGCTCGTCGTTCAACGACCCGACCCACGCGACGTGCTACCGATGCCACCGGCCACGCCCGGCCGACGCTCGCGAGATCGAGCCGGATCCGGAGTTCCACATCGACCAGCAGCTGGGGCGGTCGAAGTCCAGCCTGGACTGGGGCGCATCGAGCCCGTGGCTGGCCGCAGAGGAACCGCTCCGCGACGCCTGGCTGTCGGAGCGCGCCCGGCCGACCGAGGCCGCACTGGCGGAATCGCCGCCCGACCCGGCGTTCTGGAAGGGTCCGCCGCCGGATGTGGACGCCCCGGACGCGGACACCGCGGTCACGGACGCCCCGGGGCCCGCGGCGACACGGGGCGATCCGGACGACGCTCCGCTCGCCTCCAGCGTCGACGATCCCGTCGATGGGGTCGACGAACCCGGCACGTCCCGATGAACCGCTGAGGCCCGACCGGCATCGGATGGATGGACCGATCGTCAGAGGAAGGTCGCAGCACGTGGATCGAGGCGTCATCGAACGCGCGCGTGGCGGCGACCCCGATGCGTTCGAGGCGATCGTCCGTGAACGGATGGATGCCGTGTATCGACTCAGCCTGGCGATCGTCGGCGACGAGGCCGACGCCCGGGACGCCGCCCAGGAGACCTTCGTCAACGCCTGGCGCCGGATCGCCTCGCTCCGGGAGGTCGACCGGTTCGACGCCTGGCTCCAGCGGATCGCCGTCAACTCGGCACGGATGACCCTTCGCGGCCGACGTCGGCGACAGGTCCGCGAGATCGCCAGCGACGATGTCATCCGCCGCGCGAGCGCGGCAGGCGCCGGCGTCTCCGGTCCCGACGCGGGCCGGGCGCACGACGACGCGGGTCGGCTCGCCCGGGCGCTGGCCGACCTGACCGTCGACCAGCGGACCCTCCTCGCGCTCCATCATCTGGAGGGTCAGGGCCTGCCCGAGATCGCCGAGGTGCTCCGGATCCCCGTCGGGACGGTCAAGTCCCGGCTGTTCACGGCACGGCGAGCACTGGAGCGCGCGCTCGCCGGCGAGACCGACCGGTGACCGACGACGACCTTCCGGACCTCGCGCGCCCGGCGGGCTCCGATGGCTCGGCTGGCCGTCCGACCCGACCGCCGGCGGCCGCCGAACGCTGGGACGATGACCGCCTCGCCGCCGCCTTCGCCGACCGCTACGAGCGACCGGCACCGCGCGACCTCACGATCGGAACGCTCGAACGGGTCGCGGCGACGCGCCGGCGTCCGCGCTGGTGGCCCAGCGTCGATCGACCGACGCGCGATCGCCTCGTCGCCGTCGTGGCCGTGGTCGCCGTCGTCGCGGTCGTCGGCGTCGTCGCTCAGCCGCGGCCCTCACGGCCGGGCACGACCGCGACCGGCCCGGCCGGATCGGGCACGGCTCCGGCCTCGGGCCAGGGGTCGCCGTACCCGTCGTTCGAACCGAGCCCGGCCGTCGCCGGGTTCGCGACCGCCGTCGCCGGCCTCCCGGTCCGCTCGATCGCGGACGCGGCGCAGCTCCTGGACGAACCGACGCTCGGCGACACCGAGCTGGCGATCGCGGGCTGGTATTCGGCGAGCGACCTCGCGCTGCCGTGTACCTTCGAACCGATGCCGGCCCCGCCGGTCGAGATCCGCTGCTCGGATGTTCACGCCTGGCTGAGCTCGACCGAGCGACCCATCGTGTCCGCGGACGGGACCTACCAGCAGCCGGCGGACCCCGCGACGGTGCTTCCGCTGCGCTTCGTGGCACCCGCCGAGCCGCTGGGTGGGGACGGCGGGCCGCGCCAGGCGATGAATGCCACGCCGCAGGCGGTCGTCGCCGTCGGCCATTTCCACGACGAGCGCTCCTCCCGATGCCCAGCGGACGAGCGTTTGGCCTGCGAGCGGACATTCGTGGTCGATGTGCTCAGCTCCGGGTACGGCACGATCTTCGACCGACCGACTTCGGCGGTCGAGCCTCCGCCGGCCACGCGGCTGTCCGGCGCCGCCGCGCTGCGCCTCGCCCAGGATCGGGTCGGACCGTACGCGACCGTGCTCCAGGTCGGCCTCGAGCTCGGCTCGGACGCGCCCTGGTTCACGGCGAAGGCCGCGGCCGACTGTGTGTGTCCGCCGACCTGGTTCGTCCGCGGCTGGCGCCCGGTCCCGGACGGCACGAGCGATCCACGCCCGGCGGGTACGCCCGTCGCCAGCTGGTTGACCGTGGACGATGCCACCGGCGCGATCGGCGGCCCGCTGGTCGACGACCTCCCGGCGCCGGCCACACCGTTCGCGTTCGCGCCGGCGCCCGACGGGTTCCCGGACACGATCGAGGGTCTGCCGGTCCGGACCGTCGCCGACGTCCTCGACCCCACGCTCGACAAGGACCCGACGGGACCCCCGATCGCGGTGGCCGGCTGGTTCACCCGCCTGCCGCCCGCCCCGTGTCCAAACGGCTCCAACCTGTGCTCCGGCGACCGGCTCGTCTTGGCCGGCACCGACCAGCGGCTGGTCACCGACGTCCCGGGCGGATCTCCGGCCATCGCCCAGATCAGCGGGCCGTACCTGCGTCCGGCGCTCGTCCCCGGCGGGGCCGTGCCGCCGCCGGTTCCGGTCGGAACCCCGATGGCTGCCGTGTTCGTCCTCCGCGCCGGGTCCCTCGGCCTCGAGCAGGTCGCGTGGCTGGACGGAACGGGCCAGGGACCGACGATGTGGGTCGCGCCCGGCCTCGCGCCGAACCACACCGCGCAGCAGGTGCTGAGCGGTACCGACGTCGGTCCGCTCCAGGGTCCGAGCACATGGCCGATCTCGATCTCCGCCGTCACCCGTCGCGACCTCCCGGCGATCGGGCTCGGGGCGATCGAGATCGACCCGGGGACCGACCCGGACGCGGTGGTCTGGGCCATCCGCCTCGTCGGGCATGAGCCCGGTGCTGTCGGCGGCGCGGACGGCTACGGCTGGGCGCTCGTCGACGATGCCACCGGCTCGCTCCTGGCCACTCGGTGGACCCTGCCGTGACGGGGGGCCGACCGGCGCGCCAGCCCGGTCCATTCGTCTCGGCCGGTCAGCCCGGCGGCGGCTCCAGGGCGAGCCCGTCGACGACCGTAACGTTCGGGAGGGCCTGGAGGATCGCCGGCGGGGCGAGGACCTTCCACGACCGGCTGCCGCCCCCGAGCACGATCCGCAGGCGGGCCATCACGCGCGCATCGACGAGGATGGGCAGGTCCGCCGGCAGTCCGAAGACGGTCACGCCGCCGATCGCCATGCCGGTGAGCTCCTGCGTCTGATCGGCCGCGGCGAACGATGCCTTGCGCGTCCCCAGCCGCTCGCGGACCGTCCGGTTGACGTCGAGCCGGGTGGTGGCCAGGACGACGCACGCGGCAAAGACCGGTGGCGACGACTTGCCGACGACGACGATCGTGTTGGCCGAATCCTCGGGCGCGAACCCGTAGGCGGCACAGAAGGCCGCCGTGTCGGCCAGCGCGGGGTCGCACGGGAACAGCTCGTAGGGGATGCCCAGCTCCGCCAGGTGGCCGTCCAGCCAGCTCCGCGGGTCCGACTCGAGCGTGGTCAACCGGCGTCCTCGTAGGCGATCCTGCCGCCCGCCACGGTCAGCATCACCCGCCCGCCGAGCTCCCGGCCCAGCAGCGGAGAGTTCTTCCCCCGCGAGGCGAGACCGTCCGCTTCGACCCGCCAGGTGGCCCCGCGGTCGAACACGACGAGGTCGGCCGGGGCTCCCTCGACGAGCCCGCGTGTCCCATCCCAGCCCCAACCGCCCAGCACCGCTGCGGGGCCCGTGGTCAACGCCGCAATGGCCCGCGCCAGCGACAGACGACCCGCGTCGACGGCCGCGAGGACCACCCCGAGCGCGGTCTCGATCCCGGAGATCCCGTTCGAGGCCAGCCCGAACTCGACCTCCTTGTCGACCCGGGTATGCGGTGCGTGGTCGGTCGCGATCGCGTCGGCGGTCCCATCGACGAGGGCGGCCATGACCGCAGCCGCGGCCTCCGCCGACCGGAGCGGCGGGTTGACCCGCAGCGACGGGTCGTACGGGCCGGCGACGATGGCGCCGTCGGCCCACGGGCTGCGGGCCCGCCCATCCCCGTCGACCGCGTCCCACGCCCAGCGGCGTGCCCCGGCGATCCACTCGTCGGTCAGCCCGAGGTGGTGCGGCGTCACATCGCAGGTGACGGGCAGACCGCTCGCCTTCGCTCGGCGGACGAGCTCGAGCGCGTCGGCCGTCGACAGATGGGTCAGGTGGAGCCTCGCGTTCGGCTCGTCGGCCAGGGCGTCCTGGAGCACGGCCAGGTCACGAGCGACCGCGGCCGTCTCCGCCGCGGTCGGCCAGCCGCGCAGGCCGAGGATCGACGCGACGAGCCCCTCGTTCGCCTCGGCGCCGTCGGTCAGCTTCCGGTCCTCGGGGTGGTCGACGACGACCCGGCCGAGCATCCCCGCGTAGACGAGCGCGTTGCGCAGGATCGCCGGCGAGCGCACCGGTGCGCCGTCGTCGCTGAAGCCGATCGCGCCCTCGTCGGCCAGCTCGCCGAGGGCGGCCAGGGTCTCGCCATCGCGCCCGACGGTCACGGCGCCGTAGGCGAGGACCTCGATCGGCGAGCCCGACCGCGTCGCGGCCTCGCGGACACGGGCGAGGACGCTCGCCTCGTCGATGGCCGGCGACGTGTTGGGCATCAGGCAGACGGTCGTGAAGCCGCCGTGGGCAGCCGCCGCCGATCCGCTCCCGACCGTCTCGGCATCCTCGAACCCCGGCTCGCGGAAGTGGGCATGCAGATCGACGAACCCGGGCGAGACGACCACGCCGCTGGCATCGATCCCGTCGGCATCCGCGCCCTCGAGCCAGACGACGCTGCGCACGAGGCCGCCCTCGACGATCAGGTCGCCGGGGCCTTCGCGCCCGCTCGCGGGATCGACCAGCCAGGCCCGGCTGAGCTCCAGGTCGCCGACCGTCCGTCCCACGTCCGAACGCGCGACGCGGATCTCAGCCACCACTGGACTCCCGGGCCCGACCGGCGGCGCCGGCGAGCAGGTAGAGCAGGGCCATCCGCACGGCGACCCCGTTCGTCACCTGGTCGGTGATGACCGATCGCGGATGGACCGCCACCTCGGGGGCGATCTCGACCCCCTCGTTCATCGGGCCCGGATGCATCACCAGCGCCCCCGGCTTGGCGAGCGCCAGGCGGTCGAGGTCGAGGCCGAACCGCGCCGCGTACTCGCGCAGGGATGGCAGCAGGCCGCCGCTCATCCGCTCGCGCTGGATCCTGAGCGCCATGATCACATCGGCGTCGCGCACGGCGGCGGTCACATCGGACGTGACGGTGAACCGACCGTGACCGGGGACCGACGCCATCGCGGCGGCCCATCGGTCAAACCCGCGCAGGAGGGTCGACGGTCCGCACAGCCACAGGTCGGCCCCGGCCGCCGTCAGCGACCAGATGTTCGACCGCGCGACCCGGCTGTGGAGCACGTCGCCGAGGATCACGACCTTCCGGCCGTGCAGGTCGGGGCCCCCGGGCAGGTGCGCGCGGATGGTGTACAGGTCGAGCAACGCCTGCGACGGATGAGCGTGCCAGCCGTCGCCGCCGTTGAGGATCGACCCCCCGAAATGCTCGGCCGCGAGGTACGGCGCACCGGACGTGGCGTGGCGCATGACGATCATGTCGGCGCCGAGCGCCTCGACCGTGCGGATCGTGTCGACGAGCGACTCGCCCTTCGTCACCGAGGACGACGATGCGGCGATGTTGACGACGTCCGCGGACAGGTTCTTGGCCGCCACCTCGAACGACACCCGCGTCCGCGTGGATGCCTCGTAGAACAGGATCGTCACGCCGGTCCCCCGCAGCGCCGGGACCTTGGCGATGGGTCGGGCGAGCACCTCGCGCATCGCGTCGGTCGTCTGCATCACCAGCTCGATCTCGGGCCACGAGACCACGTCCAGGTCGAGCAGGTGGCGATGGCTCCAGCGGGCCGGAGCCGCGGTCGCCGACGGCGGCACCCCCGTCTGGAGGTCGATACCCGTCCCGTCCGGCACCACCAGGCTCATCGGGCGACGGGCTCCGCGACCGCCCCGACGACGCGTTCGATGTCGACGCTATCGTCGCCGTCGGTCTCGGCCAGGTGGACGCGGACGAGCTCCTCGCGGGATGTCGGCACGTTCTTGCCGACATGATCGGCGCGGATCGGCAGCTCGCGGTGACCGCGGTCGATGAGCACCGCCAGCCGGATCGCCTGGGGCCGACCGAAATCGACCAGGGCGTCCATCGCAGCGCGGATCGTCCGACCCGTGTAGAGCACGTCGTCGACGAGGACCACGGTAGCCCCGTTGAGGTCGAACGGCAGGTCGGTGCCCTTGACCAGCGGCTGCTGGGCCACGAGGGACAGGTCGTCGCGGTAGAAGGTGATGTCGAGCGCCCCGACCGGCAGCGTCACGCTCTCGTGCTCGGTGATGGCCTCGGCGATGCGGTGGGCGAGCGGGACGCCGCGGCGTTGGATGCCGACGAGCGCGAGACCGGCTGTCCCGGCCTGCTTCTCGACGATCTCGTGGGAGATTCGGATCGTCGCCCGGCGGATCTCGTCCGCCGTCATGATCTGGCGCCCGGTCATCTCGAGCCGCCGTCGGATCGGTGCACGCCCACTCCTTCCCGGCCTCTCGGACCGGTCCTTAAAGGGTCAGGCTGAGTCTACCGCAGCAGACCGGGCACGGCCGGTCGCGCGGTCCGTCTTCGGGATCAGGGGACGCCGTAGACGTATACCTTGACGTTGGTCACGCCGGACCACGAGCCGCAGCCGCAGATCTTGAAGAAATCCGGCTTGTACAGGTCGATGATCCGGTTCGAGCCGGCCATCGGACCGTAATCGTTGATCACCCGCTCGAGGCAACCACCGGCGCCGCAGACGCGGATCACGGTGCCGCGCGGGAGACGCATCGCGGTCGTCCCGTTCTCGTAAAACGTCGCCTTCCCGGTGAGGGTGTAGCGGGACTTCTTGTAGACCTTCGTCGCCGTAGGATCGGGCTGCGCCGCGTCTCGCTTGAGGACGGGGATGTCAACCGAGGCCGCGGACGGGGTCCCGGGTTCGACGAAGACCGCATCGTCCGCCAGACGGCCCGCGGAGTCGAACGCGTGGTCGAACCCACCGATCGAGTCCGTCGATCCTGCGTTCGCGTTGGTCTTCAGTGCCTGGAACGCTGCTGCCGGCACCGGCTCGTAGGGAGCTGGGGTCCGGGACCCGGCAAAACCGGGAGCGGCGACCAGTGCGAGGGCGGTGGTGAGCACCACACCCGCCATGATCATCTTGGGGCGCACAAGACCCCAACCATAGCCCATCGGACGGGAACCCGCCATCCCCGGGATGGGGCCAGACCCCACCGGACCGCCCCGGAACGTACCGCCAGCGGGGCATCACGGCCGTTCCGGGACACCAGCGGACCGCCCTCAGCGGACGACGATGATGTCCTCCAGGGACGAGGCCGGCTCGGTCCGCGTCCGACCCGCGTCGGGGCCCTTCCAGGCCAGCACGAGCAGCCGACTGCCCTCCCCGTCCTGACCGGGCGGCGATGCCCAGGCGATCCGCCCGTCGCCGATGGCGAACCCGGGCAGGGCCGGTGCGTCGCGCAGGACCGGCTTGCGCTCGGTGTCGATGTGCCCGTTCGAACGATCGATCGCGACCAGGCTCAAGCGACCGAGGGCGGAGTCGAGCGGATCGGCGACCCATACCCCGACGAACCGACCGGTGGGATCCCAGCGGACCTCCCAGTCCTTGATCGCGACGTCGGGCTTCGGGGTGAGGAGCGACTGCGGGTCGTCCGGCGTGTACGTGTCGGTGTCGGCGGCCGGCCAGGCATCGACGACAAGGCGACCCTCGTCCGGCGTCCAGGTCCGGGCGACCGGGTCGAGGACCAGGGTGCCCGTCCAGTAGACCATCCAGTGACCGCTCGGATCGACGACCGGTCGCCAGACCCCGTCGAGCCTCGTGCCGACCTCCTTGCCCGAGCTCGGATCGATCAGGAACGACGTCGGCAGGTGCGCACCCGCGACCGACGACGCCGCGTCGGCGGGCACGTCGACGGCCCGGCTGGCGAGGATCCGGTCGCCGACCCACGATGAGAAGACCGACGCGTGGTCCTTGGTCAGGACCCTGGCCTGATCGTCACCCGTGTGCCAGACGTAGACATCCGGGCCGTCCGTCCCGGCCGAGGGTCGTGCCGAGAACGCGAGCCAGTCACCGTCGGGCGAGTACGCTGCGTCGCCGCCGACGACGATCACGTCCTTGATGATCGCGAGCATCGCGGCCGCGGTCGGCGCCGGCGTCCCGGTCGGGACCAAGCTCGGCGGCGGTGTCTCGGGCGTGGCGGTCGGCGCCGGGGACGACTCGGCGCTCGAGGTCGGAGCCGGCGATGGGCTCGATCCGGCGGCCGCGGTCGGCGTCGCGGTGGGGGTCGGGGAGGCGGCGGGCGACCCCGTCGCGGCGATCGATGGGCTCTCCGTCGGGCTGGCGCTCGGCTCGACGCTCGGTGCCTCCGTCGGGGTCGCCGTCGGCGACGGCTTCGGCGTGGCCCGGGCGATCGGGACCACGAAGATCTTGCCGCCGGTCGTCGATGCACTCGACTCGACCACGGCCGCCTGGAGCGCATCGGGATCGAGGACCACCGAGCCGGGCTGCGAGTCGAAGGAGACGAGCTGCTTGGCGCCCTGATCGAGCGGAGCGCAGTCCGGCGACGGTGCGGCGTCGGCGGGGCAGACCGCGGCGACGTTGGCGATGTTCATCGTGTACTTGCCGTCGGCCCCGTGGTTGACCCACGCGACGTCCCCGGGGTCGACCGCCAGTGGGGTCGCCCCGGCACCGACCGTCGGGACGGGATTGCCGGACTGCGCGGGGAGTGGCGAGGACAGGCCGATCCCCGGGGTCTCCGAGGGGCCGCTCGGGATCATCGACCGCCCGACGACGACGCCGACGAGGACGACCGCGACGATGGCGGGGAAGGCGCGCCATCCGATGCCCCTGCGGCGCGAGGCGAGCCCGTGACCGGCTGCTCGTTCGCGATCGAGCGCGACCGACGTCCGCGCCCACAGATCTCGAGGCGGTTGCGGCACGGGCAGGGAGCGGAGCAGCTCGCGATCCTCGGCGTACGCGGCCGCCACGGCTCGACAGGAGTCGCAGCCGTGAAGATGGTCGTCGAGCCAGATCGCGTCGGTGGCGGTGAGCGGTCCGCCGAGGCGATCCGAGGCGAGGCCCCGGGCGCGTTCGTGCGGGCTCTGCGGGTCGTTGTGCCGCTGGAGCGGGTCGTTGTGGCGGCTCTCGGTCATCGCCCGCTCCCCGATCGGCCGGGCGGTGCGCCATGGGCCGCGCTGATCGCCTCCGCCTCGGCGGCCGCCTCGGCCGCCCGTTCGGCGGCGAGGGCCTGCCGGAGGCTCTCCCGGGCGCGCGTCAGGAGGGCACGGGCGGCGACGTGACTGACCCCGAGGGCGGCCGCGAGCTCGACGCCGGTCAGGTCGTGGATCTCGGCGAGCAGGAGCGCCGCGCGCTGCCGCTCCGGGATCTTGTCGAGCGCGCGCTGGAGCGGGGCGGACAGGCGCGCATCCATGGCGAGGTGCTCGGCGGATGGTGCGGAACCGTGCGACTCGCCGGTCCACGGCATGAACCGCACGATCTTGCGCCGGCGGAACTCGTCGAGGGCGACCCGATGGGCGATCTGGTACAGCCATGCGCGGGCATGGGCTGGGTCGGTCAGCGACGCATGATTGCGATAGGCCTTGATGAACGCGTCCTGGGTCATATCGGCGGCGAGCTCGGGATCGCGGACCATCCGATACAGGTAGGCGTAGATCTCGCCCTGGTGACGGGCGAAGAGGTCCTCGATGAACGCGTCGGCGGCCGTGCGTTCCGGCGTACCGGTCATCGCACGGTCCCCGGAGAGCACGAACTGACCGGTGGGATGCACGGCCGAGAGACGGGGCCCGATCGCCCCGTGTGACGCTCGGCGCTCACGTCGACGCTCGAACGTCCGGGACCGCTCGGAGCAGCTCCTCGACGGCCTCCTCGGGCGAGACCGGATTTACCGGCAGACCGGTCCCCAGCTCGAGGCCCGCGATCTCCCGAAGACGAGGATGGATCTCCCAGTGCCAGTGGTAGGTGGCGTCGATCCGCTCACCGACCGGCGCGGTATGCAGGACGAGGTTGTAGGGCGGTCCGTCGAGCCGGGCGAGGCGGCCGAGGACCTGGCGGAGCGCCTCGGCCGTCGCCGCGACGTCCGGGTCGGACGCGGCTCCGAAGTCGGCCGCGTGACGACGCGGGACGATCCAGACCTCGAACGGGGAGCGCGACGCGAACGGGGCGAAGGCCACCGAGGCGTCGTCCTCCCAGACCAGCCGGTCGCGGAGCCGCGGCTCCTCGCGGACCAGTCGACAGAACGGGCACTCGCCCTCGCGGATCACGAAGCGGGCAGCACCGCCGATCTCCTCGGCGACGCGGTGCGGGACCTGCGGGAGGTCGTACAGGTCGAGGCATAGGTGGTCGGTCCGGGCACCCGCCTGGGCGCCCCAGTTCTGGACGACCTGGACGTAGGCGGTCTGGCCCGCGCGCTCCGCGGCGGCGACCGCGTCGCGACATGCCCGGAGCATCTCGCCGGCGATCGCGCCACCGACCGCCTGGAGCGGACGGTGCTCGCGCGGCGGTGCGACGACCGTTCGCCAGCTCCCGGACGACCTCGCCTGCTCGAGCGCGACCTGGGCGAGATCGCCGTCGATCCGGCGCGACTCCTCCTCGGTGCCGACCACGTGGAAGGCGAAGTCCTTGAGGGTCCGCGTCCGGACGCCGTCGCCGACCGGTTCGCGGCAGTTCTGACAGTCCCCTCCGACCTCGCCCGCGGTCAGCCGGAAGCGATCGCGGTGGAACGTCCGATCGACCACCGTCGCCACCCACCAGCCGGTGACGGCGTCCTTCCGCAGCTCGAAGAGGCCGGCGGACATCCCTCAGTGCGCTCGGGCGAGACGTTCGACGAAGGCGGCCGCGAACAGGGTCCCGACCGCCTTGACGTCCGCCGCAGACCGATCGTCGGTCGCCTGGCCGAGCTCACGGGCGATCGAGGTCGACTCGACGTCGGGCATCCCGCATGGATCGATCAGGGCGAACCCGGCCAGGTCGACCGTCACGTTGAGCGCGACCCCGTGATAGCTCACGCCCCGCTCGATCCGGAGGCCGAGCGCGCCGATCTTGCGCGGTCGCGCCCCGGCCGGGTCGACCCAGCAGCCGGGGTGGCCGTCGCGTCGATCGGCATCCACGCCGAGGGCGCGGCAGGTGTCGGCGAGGGCGCCCTCGAGCACCCGGACGAACGGGCGGAGGAGGATCCCGCGCTCGGAGAGCTTGACGATGGGGTAGGCGACCAGCTGGCCGGGACCGTGATAGGTGACCTCTCCGCCTCGTTCGACGCGGATGAGCTCGATCCCGCGCAGAGCGAGGTCGGTCGGCGTCGCCCGGACGTGCGTTTCGTCAGCCTGGCGGCCCAGGGTCAGCACCGCGGGATGCTCGACAAGCAGAAGCGTATCGGGGATCTCGTCGGCCACCCTGTCCTCGACGAGTCGCTTCTGGAGCGCCCAGACTTCGCGGTAATCCGCTCGGCCGATCCACCGGACGTCCAACGTCCGGGCGTGGGTTCGGGAGGGGGCGGCCGAGGGTTCGGCGGAGATCGTGGCCACGTCCGGACGATAGCAGACAGGTCGGTTTCGCCCGACTCGCGCCGGGGGTCATGCGGTCGGGACGCTGCGACCCTCTCGCCGGTCGATGGCCGCCCGGTCCAGGAGGACCGGGCGGCCACCTTGAGCTCCGGGGAGCGGTCCGACTACTGCGAGAGCCAGGCCTTCCACACGTCTGGATGGGCGTCGATCCACTTCTTGGCGGCATCGGCGTCGGACAGCTGATCCTGGGTGATCGAGGCCGCGACCGAGTTCTGGTCCTCGTTCGTCCACTTGAAGTTCTTGATCAGGTTGTAGGCGGGACTACCGCTCTGGGCGAACTTCGTGGACACGATCTTGTTGAGGTGATACGGCGGGTAGTCGCAGGCGACCTTCTTCGGATCCGCGTCGCAGCCGGCCGTATACGGCGGCAGCGGGATGTGGACCAGCGGGACCGTGGCGCTGAACCAGTTGGGTTCGTAGTAGTAGGCGAGGATCGGCTTGCCCGCATCCGACGCTGCCTTGATGGCCGTGTTCGAGGCGTCCTCGCTGCCGGAGAAGATCACCTTGTAGTCGAGCCCGAGGTTCTTGACCAGGGCCTCGTCGTTGGTGACGTAGGACGGGTCGCCGTCGAGCAGCTGGCCCTTGTCTCCCGACTCGGACGTCTTGAAGTCCGCCGCGAGCTTGTTCAGGACCGTCGGGTCCGTCGCAGCGGTCAGGATCTCAGGGTGAGCGTCGGCGTAGGCCTTGTGGTGTACCAACCGATGATCCCCTCGTTGCCGGTCAGGCCGGCATCCTGGGCGATCTTCTGATCGTCGATGTACTTCTTGACGAGGTCGGGATGACCCCAGTTCTCGAGGATCGCGTCGACGTCGCCATTCGCGAAGCCCTGCCAGGAGATCTCTTCCTTGAGGTCCTTCTTCTCGACCTTGCACCCCAGCTCGTTCTCGAGGAGGTACGAGATGACCGCGTAGTTGGCCTCGTAGCCCACCCACGGATTGACGGCCAGGTTGACGGTGCCGCAGGCGGCCGTGCTGGCCGCAGCGGTGCTGGCCGCCGGAGACCCGGCAGCCGCGGTCGGCGCTGGGGTGGCCGCAGCGGTGCTGGCCGCCGGTGACGAACCCGTCCCGGTGCAGGCCGATAGGATCAGGATGAATGTGGCTCCGACCACTCCAAGTCGGATTGACTTACTGCCTCCGAGGCTCACGCTTGCTCCTTCCTGGATGGACCGCACGAGGTCCGTGACGGCCCTCTCCTCCACGCCTGATGGCGTCCGAGCCGGCGGGAGCCGGTCGGGATCGCTGGCACCGTTTCAGGACTGCGTCATCCTACCCACTTCTCGGCGGTACGCTTCAGGTCCCGGTCGGCAGGCGCTCACGCTCACGTGCGCCCGCTCCCTGGGTGATCCGGTCGAGCAACACGCCGAGAAGGACGATCGAGATCGCCGCCGCCAGGCCTTTCCCGAAGTCCTCGAACTGGGAGAAACCGGCGACCACGTCGTAGCCGAGCCCCCCGGCCCCGACCAGACCGCCGACCACGACCATCGCCAGGACCAGGACAACGCCCTGGTTGGTCGCGAGCAAGAGTGACCCGCGGGCCATCGGGAGCTGGACCTTGCGGATGATCTGGAGCCGGCTCGAGCCGGCCGCGGTCGCCGCTTCGATGGCGGTCGGTGAGACACCGCGGATCCCGTCCTCGACCAGCCGGATCACCGCCGGAGCGGCATAGATCAGGGCAGCCAGGATCGCCGTGAACCGGGTCGGGCCGAACAGAGCGACGGCCGGCAGCAGATAGACGAACGCAGGCATCGTCTGGGCGGCGTCGTTGACCGGCCGCATGATCCCGGCGAACCGGTCACTACGGGCCGAGCCTACCCCCAGCGCGACGCCGAAGACCACCGTGATGACGACCGCGACGATGACCAGGGCGAGCGTCTCCATCGAGTGCTCCCAGAGCTGCATCGCCACCACCAGGACCATCGCGATCGCGACCGTGACTGCCGCGCGCCGCCCGCTGATGATCCAGGCGAGCCCGATCGCAAGGCCGATCACGAGCCAGAAGGGAGACTCGGTCAGGATCGTCTGGAGCGGGTTGAGCAGGACATAGGTCACGAAGTCCTTGATCGCGTCGGTGATGGGATACAGATTCTTGGCGATCCACACGACGATCTGGTTGATCGAGGCTGCGATCGACACCCGCCAGTCCTTCGGGAACTGCTCGCCGATCGGGAGCAGCTGACCGGCGACGACCAGCACGACCGTGGCCGACCAGGTCACCGCGATGAGCAGCCGACGGCGGTTGTCAGCTAACGGATCCTCGCCTCGGTGGCGCCGGTCGCTGACGCGACTCGCGCTGGCGGTCAGGCGGTCGAGGACGGTGGCGAGCAGGACGACGGCCAGTCCAGCCTCGAACGCCAACCCGATGTTGAGCTTGGACAGCGCATTGATGATCTTCTCGCCGAGGCCGCCGGCATCGATCAGCGCGGTGATCACGATCATCGACAGGGCCATCATGATCGTCTGGTTGACGGCCAGGCCGATCGTGCTGCGGGCCATCGGGAGCTGGACTTTGCGGAGCACCTGGAGCCGGGTCGATCCGAGCGAGTCGGCCGCCTCGATCGTCTCGTGCGACACGCCCCGGATACCGAGGGCCGTGATCCGGATGGCCGGCGGGATGGCATAGATCATCGTGCAGATCGCTGCCGCCGGTGGCCCGATCAGGAAGATGAGGGTCAGCGGGGCGAGGTAGGCGAACGTCGGCATGATCTGCATCACGTCGAGGACCGGCGACACGAGCCGCAGGAATCGGTCGCTCCGCCCGGCAAGGATCCCGAGGGGGATCCCGATGACCAGCGACAGGACCACCCCGGCGAGGGTCAACGCGAGGGTCTCGATCGTCGCGTCCCACAGACCGAGCAGGCCGAAGGCGATGAAGCATCCGATGACGAGAAGCGCCGTCCTCCAGCCGACGAAGACCAGGCCCAACGCGCCGGCGATGGCGGTGACACCGATCCAGCTCATCGACTGGAGGACGAAATAGAAGACGTCGACGATCCACTTGATCGCCTCGCGGATCGGGTCGAAGACGTAGACGAAGATCGGGGCGGTATCGCGATTCGCGTCGACCCAGTCGCGCAGCCCGTTGAGGGTCGCGAACAGGGGGGCATCCGGATCGAACGGGAGGGTCCACATCCCACGCAGGGCGAGGAAGCCGATGGCGAACGCGCCGAGGAGCGCGCCAAGAAGCATCCCTCGGCCAGGTCGCCATTCCGCCTCGCGAACGAGCGGGAACGAGATGGACGTCATCGCGGCGGCCCTTGCCGCATCGCCGCGGCGACCGCCCCGGACGAGACATCCGTCGCGGCCGACGCCGCGACCGATGGTTCGGGGAGATCGGCCACGCTCTGCGTCGCGCGCTCGTCCGCTTCACGCTCGGCGACATCCTCGAGGCCGGCGATGGCCGACAGGATCTGCGTTCGGTCGACGACCCCGATGAGCGTCCCGCCGTCGATGACCCGGATGGGCTTGTCGGTCGAGGCGGCGGCGTGGATGACCGTCCGGATGATCGTGTCCGGTGGGAACGCGGGGCCATCGATCGGATCGTCGGGTCGGACGTCGCGCATGATCCAGCGCAGGGTCAGGACATGCGACTTCGGGACGTCGCGGACGAAGTCGGCCACATAGTCGTCGGCGGGCGCGCCGACGAGGTCCTCGGGCCGTCCGGCCTGGACGATCTCGCCGTTGCGCATGATCACGATGTGATCGCCCAGCTTGAGCGCCTCGGCGAGGTCGTGGGTGATGAAGATCATCGTCTTGCCCACTTCGTCGTGGAGCCGCAGGACCTCGTTCTGCATATCGCGTCGGATGAGCGGGTCGAGCGCGCTGAACGGCTCGTCGAAGAGCATGACCTCGGGATCGACGGCCAGGGCCCGGGCGAGCCCGACGCGCTGCTGCATCCCGCCCGAAAGCTGGTCCGGATAGCGGTTCTCCGAGCCGGCAAGCCCGACCAGCTCGATCACCTGCTGCGCACGCGCGTGGCGCTCCTTCCTCGACGCGCCACGGATCTCAAGGCCATACGCCACGTTGTCGATGACCTTTCGGTGGGGCAGCAGACCGAAGTGCTGGAAGACCATCGCGAAGCGGCGTCGACGAAGCTCGCGCAGCCGCTTGGGGTCGGCCTTGCGGATGTCCTCGCCGTCGAGCAGGACTTCGCCGGCGGTCGGCTCGATGAGCCGGGTGAGGCAGCGGATCAGGGTGGACTTCCCGCTTCCGGACAGGCCCATGACGACGAAGATCTCGCCCGGCCAGACATCGAACGAGACGTCGCGGACGGCCACGTTGGAGCCCGTCTTGCGGCGCAGCTCGTCATTCGGAAGCGACGCATCCGGCGTGCCGACGATCTTGTTCTCGGCCGGACCGAAGATCTTCCACAGGCCCCGGACCGAGATCGTCGGCTTCGCGCCGGGTGTCGCGGGCGCGCCCGGGGCCGGTCGCCCGCTCGGTCGCTCGATGGGCCCGGTCGTCGCGTCCGTCATCCGTTCCTCCGTGCCGCTATCCGGCGAACCAGCCGCCGGGTCGTGGATCGGTGTTCAGCCAGATGTGCTTCGCTTCACGGTACTCGTCGAGGCCGCTCGGGCCAAGCTCGCGACCGATGCCCGATTGCTTGAAGCCACCCCATTCTGCCTGCGGCAGATACGTGTTGTAGTCGTTGATCCAGATCGTCCCGTGGCGGAGTCGGGCCGCGACCCGCTGGGCACGACCGGCGTCGGCGGTCCAGACCGCGCCCGCCAGGCCGTAGGTGGTGTCATTGCCGAGCTCGACGGCCTCGTCCTCGGTGGTGAACCGCTCGACGGTCAAGACCGGCCCGAAGATCTCCTCGCGGATCACCCGCATGCCGCGATGGACGTCGGCGAAGACCGTCGGCCGGTAGAAGAACCCGGCCTGGAGCTCGGGCTCGTCCGGCCGTCGTCCGCCGGCGACCAGCCGGGCACCCTCCTCGATCGCCGACGCGACGAACTCCTCGACGCGGGCCCGGTGGTCGGCGCTGATGAGGGCGCCCGTCTCGGTGGCATCGTCGGTCCCGACGCCCAGCCGGATCCGGTCCGCCCGGCGACCGATCTCCGCCACGAACTCGTCGTAGATCTCGTCCTGGACGATCGCCCGGCAGCCGGCTGAGCAGACCTGGCCCGAATGGACGAACGCCGCGGCAAGGGCGTTGTCCACGGCTGTCTCGAAATCGGCGTCGGCGAACACGATGTTCGGGCTCTTGCCGCCGAGCTCGAGGGCCACCTTCTTGACGTTGACCGCGGCCGCCCGGAGGAGTGCCCGACCGGCCTCGAGCCCGCCCGTCAGCGACACCAGGTCGACGTCCGGACTGTCGGCGAGCGCCTGCCCGACCCGCGGGCCGGGTCCGAGGACCAGGTTGACGACGCCGGGCGGGACGCCCGCCTCCTCGATCAGGCGGGTCAGGTGGATCGTCGACAGCGGCGTGTAGTGCGCCGGCTTCATGACCGCCGTGTTCCCCGCCGCGAGCGCGGGCGCGACCTTCCAGCTCATCTGGAGGAGCGGGTAGTTCCACGGGCCGATCAGCCCGCAGACCCCGACCGGCTCGTAGGCGATACGGCTGACGACGTTCGGGTCGCCGGCGTCGACCAGCCGGCCGGCTTCCTTGTCGGCGAGGTCGGCGTAGTAGCGGAAGACGCGCGCCACGTCGGTCATGTCCCAGCGGCTCTCGCGCATCGCCTTCCCGGTGTTGAGCGTCTCGGCCCGCGCCAGCTCCTCGAGATCGCGGTCGATGAATCCGGCGACCCGGTCGAGCAGCGCGGCTCGATCGCCCGTCGGCGTGCGCGGCCATTCGGTCCGGTCGAAGGCGTGTCGGGCGGCCGCGATCGCGGACTGGACCTGGTCGTCGGTCGCGACGTCGACCTCGTCGACCACCGTCCCGTCCGACGGGTTGATCACGGCGTACCGGGCGCCGTCGGCCGAGGCGACCCAGCGGCCATCGATGAACAGGGTGGGCACATTCAGCCTCGTGGCGGTCGGGATGGGCGGGGCGTGCGCGCTACGTTCGTCCGGCGCGGCCGGGTCCGTCAAGGCGGTGGCCCGCGGTGCAGGCCGACCGGACCTGTTACCGTCCCGGCCGTGACCTCGGCAGCGGACCAGCACCCCGATCGGCTGTGGCGCCATCCCGACCCGAAGCCGGCCTACGACGTCGTCATCGTGGGCGGCGGCGGGCACGGCCTGGCGGCCGCGTACTACCTGGCCCGGAACCACGGGATCACCGACGTCGCGGTGGTCGAACGTGGCTGGCTGGGTGGCGGGAACATGGCACGCAACACGGCGATCATCCGCTCGAACTACCTGTGGGACGAGAGCGCGGCGATCTACGAGCACTCGCTGAAGCTGTGGGAGGCGCTCCCGGAGCAGCTCGACTACGACCTCCTGGTCAGCCAGCGCGGCGTGATCGGGCTGGCCCACACGGTGGGCGACGTCCGGGCGAGCCGCCGGACCGTCCACGCCAACCGGCTGAACGGCATCGATGCGGAGTGGCTCGAGCCCGACGATATCGCGCGGCTGTGCCCCATCGTCAACCTGTCCCCCGATGTCCGCTACCCCGTCCTCGGCGCGGCGTACCAGCCGCGGGCCGGCATCGCCAAGCACGACCACGTCGCCTGGGCGTACTCGCGCGCCGCGGATCGCCTCGGCGTCGACCTGATCGAGGGCGCCGAGGTGACGGCCATCGAGCAGGATCGCGGCCGGGTCACCGGGGTCGTCACCTCGCGCGGGCGGATCGCCGCCGGCAAGGTCGCGATCGTGGCAGCCGGACACGCCTCGATCGTCGCCGGGATGGCGGGGATCCGCCTGCCGCTCCAGAGCCACCCGCTCCAGGCGCTGGTCTCGGAGCTCCTGGAGCCCGTCCATCCCACGGTCGTGATGTCGAACGCGGTCCATGTCTACGTCAGCCAGGCGCACAAGGGCGAGCTGGTCATCGGCGCCGGGATGGACACCCACAACGGATACGGGCAACGTGGCTCGTTCCACGTGATCGAGGACCAGATGGCGGCCGCGGTCGAGCTCTTCCCGATCTTCGCGCGAGCGCATGTCATCCGGACGTGGGCCGGGATCGTCGATGTCACTCCCGACGCGTCCCCGATCGTCGGGCTCTCACCGGTCACCGGGCTGTACCTCGACTGCGGCTGGGGAACGGGCGGGTTCAAGGCGACACCGGCGTCCGGCTGGGTCCTGGCGCATACGGTCGCGCACGACGCGCCGCACGAGCTGAACCGCCCGTTCTCGCTCGACCGCTTCACGACCGGCGCCCTCATCGACGAGCACGGCGCGGCCGGGGTGGCGCACTGATGCTGCTCGTCCCCTGCCCGTGGTGTGGCCCGCGCGACGAGACCGAGTTCCGCTACGGCGGCCAGGCGGGGATCGGCTCGCCCGTCGACCCGGACGCCCTCGACGATGCGGCCTGGGGCTCCTACCTGTTCCTGCGAGACAACCCGAAGGGGCCGTGGGAGGAGCGCTGGTACCACGCGGCCGGGTGCCGACGCTGGTTCGATGTCGGTCGGGACACCCTGACGAACGAGTTCCTGCCGTGAGCCGGGACGGGGCGCGACCCGAGCCGGGTGTGCGGGATCGACGCCTGCCGAGCGGCGGGCGGTCGATCGATCGCGCGCGACCGGTCAGGTTCACGTTCGACGGCCGGGAGCTATCGGGCTTCGCCGGGGACACCCTCGCCTCCGCACTCCTGGCGAACGGCATCACGTCGGTGGCGACCAGCGTCTATCGGGGTCGTCCGCGGGGGGTGATGACGGCCGGCCCCGAGGAACCGAACGCGCTGGTCCAGGTGACCTGGCCGGACGGCACGTCGGAGCCCATGCTTCGCGCGACGCGGGTCGAGCTCGTGGACGGACTGGCCGCAAGCTCTGTCGCGGGGAAGGGCCGCCTCGTGGCGGCGCCGGCGAGCCGCCACGATCGGCGCTACGCGCACGCCGATGTCCTGGTGGTCGGAGCCGGAGCCGCCGGGCTCACGGCGGCCGCGGCGGCTCCCGGGGACGCCCGGCTTATCGTGCTCGACGACGGCCCGTCCATCGACGGATCCGGGCTCGCCGCGCACGACGACCTGCGACTGCTGAGTCGGACCACCGCGCTCGGGATCTACGACCAGGGCTATGTGACGGCCGTCGAACGCCGCCCGAACGGCCGGACCGAGGGTCGCCTGTGGCACATCCGCGCCGGGCGGATCGTCCTGGCGACCGGCGCCACCGAGCGGCCGATCGCCTTCGCCAACGACGACCGACCGGGGATCATGCTGGCGAGTGCCGCGCTGACCTACCTCGTCGATCACGCCGTCCGACTCGGCGAACGCGCCGTCGTGTTCACGACGAACGACAGCACGGTCCCGGTCGCCGCCGCGCTCGACGACGGCGGGATCGAGCTCGTGAGCACCGTCGACGCCCGCACCGGGGAGCTCGTCGTCGACACCCTCGCCGATGAGGCGGGACACCTCGCCGCGGTCCGGATCGCGCGCCTGGACGGTGCTGGCGGCGTGGATCCGACGACCGTCCGGACCGTCGCCTGCGACCTGCTGCTCGTGTCGGGCGGGTGGAACCCGAACGTCGCGCTGTGGAGCCAGGCCGGGGGATCGCTCCGGTTCGATGACCGGATCGCCGCGTTCGTCCCGGATCGCCCCGGCGCGTTCCGGGCGCTTCGGGCGGTCGGGGCCGCGGCGGGCGAGATCGACGGGATCGGCATCGTGGCACCCCGGTGGGTGGTGCCGCCCGCGACGGACCCCGCGGCCGACGAGAGCTGGGCGGATCATTTCGTCGACCTCCAACGTGACGCGACGGTCCGTGACATCCGCCGGGCCCTCGGAGCGGGTCTCGAGTCGATCGAGCACGTCAAGCGCTACACGACGATCGGGACCGCGGCCGACCAGGGCAAGACGTCGGGCGTGGTGGCGTCGGCGATCGCGGCCGCGCTCCTCGGCCAGGACGTCGGCAGCGTCGGGGTCCCGACCTACCGGCCGCCGACCATCCCGGTGTCGTTCGCTCAGCTCGCCGGCCGCGACGCGGGCGACCTCCTCGACCCGGTCCGGACGACGGCGATCCACCCGTGGCATGTCGCGAACGGCGCGGTGTTCGAGGATGTCGGCCAGTGGAAGCGGCCGCGCTACTTCCCCCGCCGCAGCGAGTCGATGGACGAAGCCGTCCTGCGCGAGTCCCGCTCGGCCCGCGAGGGCGTCGCGGTGATGGACGCCTCGACCCTCGGCAAGATCGACCTGCAGGGCCCGGACGCCGCGGCCTTCCTCGACCGCGTCTACACCAACGGCTTCTCGAAGCTCGCGGTCGGATCCTGCCGCTACGGCCTGATGTGCGGCGTCGACGGGATGGTCTTCGACGATGGGGTCACGAGTCGGCTCGCCGATGACCGATTCCACATGACGACGACCACCGGTAACGCCGCCGCGGTCCTCGATCATCTCGAGGAGTGGCTGCAGACCGAGTGGCCGGACCTCCGCGTCTACGCCACGTCGGTGACCGAGCAGTGGTCGACGGTCGCCGTGGTCGGCCCGCGGTCCCGCGACGTCATGCGGGTCCTCGCCCCGGGCCTCGCGCTCGAGCCGGCGGCCTTCCCGTTCATGACCTGGCGCGACGCCGTCGTCGGGGGGATCGACGCCCGGGTGTTCCGGATCAGCTTCAGCGGTGAGCTCGCCTACGAGATCAACGTTGCGAGCTGGTCCGGTCTCGCGCTGTGGGAGGCGGTCATGGCCGCGGGCGCGGACCACGACATCACCCCGTACGGGACGGAGGCGATGCACGTGCTGCGGGCGGAGAAGGGCTACGCGATCGTCGGCCAGGAGACGGATGGGACCGTCACGCCCCAGGACCTCGGGATGGACTGGATCGTCTCGAAGACGAAGCCGTTCATCGGGAGCCGGTCGCACCGACGACCCGACAGCCGGCGACCCGACCGCAGGCAGCTGGTCGCGCTCCTGCCGGTCGACCCCACGGCGCTCCTGCCCGAAGGGGCGCAGCTCGTGGCGGCCGACGCCCGCCTCGACACGCCGCCCGTGCCGATGCTCGGCCACGTGACCTCGAGCTATCGGAGCGCCGCACTTGGCCGGACGTTCGGCCTCGCGATGATCCGATCCGGACGCGAGCGCCTCGGCCAGACCGTCGTCGCGCCGCTGCTCGACGGCCGGTCGATCGCGGCGACCATCGTCGAGCCGGTCGTTTACGACCCCGACAACCTCCGGCGCGACGGGGATGGGCGATGACCCCGCCCCTGCCGACCCCCGCCAGGCACGACCCCCTCGAGGCGTTCACCGATCGGTTCAGGGACGCTACGACAGCGACGGGCGGCGCCGTCCTCCTCGAGTCGATCCCCTTCGGCACTCAGGTCGACCTCCGCGCCGACCCGGCCGATCAGCCGCTGCTCGGACGCCTGGCCGCAGCACTGGGGATCGGCCTGCCTGACCGGCCGAACACGGTCGGGTCCGCGCCCGGTGGGGTCCGACGAGCCCTGTGGCTCGGTCCGGACGAGTGGCTGATCGTCGACGCCGATGGGACCGCCGAGCCCATTCTCGCGACGCTCCTCGGCGCGTTCGAGGGAGCGCCCGGGGCGGCGGTGGACGTCTCGGCGAACCGGACGATGCTCCGACTCGCGGGACCGGCGGCCCGCGAGATCCTCGAGACCGGCTGCTCCATCGACCTGCACTCGCGCGCCTTCGCGCCGGGTCGCTGCGCCCAGACCACGATCGCACGGACGTCCGCGATCCTGGTCGAAGTGGAGCCGAGCGACGACGCGGGCGGCGGGCCCGACTATCGGTTGCTGGTTCGTCCGTCGTTCGTGGGGTATCTCGCGTCGTGGCTGCTGGACGCGGTCGACGGGCTGGGGTGACGGCGTGATCCAAGCGAGCTGACGAGCGCTATCCCGCCTGGCGAAGCCCGGCCGAGATCCGAGCGGCGGTCAGGACGACCCGCTCGGCGACCGCCACCTCGGCACCCGCTGCCGGGAACCGGTACGACGGGCCGTGGACGTGGATGGCGGCGATGACCTCGCCGTCCTCGTCGGCCAGGGCCGCGGCCACCGAGCTGATCCCATCGGCCACCTCGTCGCGCGTCCAGGCGTAGCCCTCGAGGAGCGTCTGGCGGAGCCGATCGCGGATCTCGTCCGGGTCGATGACCGTCGTCGGCGTGTAGCGCGCGAGCGACCCGGCGAGGAAGGCATCGATGTCGCCCGGGTGCATGTGGGCGAGGAAGACCAGCCCCGACGAGACGGCGTGCATCGGCAGCCGCGTCCCCGTCCAGTCGCGGATGCCCACGGGATGCGGGCTGTCGACCTGGTCGACGTAGTGGACGAGGAACCCATCCGGGATCGACAGGCCGGCGGCCTCGCCGACCCGCGACGCGAGCTCGACCAGGTGCGGCCGCGCGACGGCGACAAGGCTCCGGGTCGGCCGGACGCCGGCCGCGAGGGTCACGATCCGGCCGCCCACCCGGTAGTCCGTGCCGTCCTCGACCTGCTCGACGGCACCCTCGTGGACGAGCGATCCGAGCAGCCGCGCGACGGTGCTCTTCGGCAGGTCGACCCGGTCGGCCACCTCGGTCACCCCGAGCGGACCGTCCGCGAGCGCCTCGAGCACGGAGAAGGCGCGCTCGATGGACTGGACTCTGGACACTGACTCCCTCTTCGGATACGCTGCAGCGAGTACTTGCGTTCCATCATACGGCACCGTTCCGCATCGTGGAACCCCCCGCCGGGAATCGGGGCCGCAGGAGATCCAGATGACCGAGGATTACCAGGACATCGACCTCTCGGCGCTGTCCGACGACGAGCTCGCCGAGCAGATGCACAACGATCTCTACGACGGGATGGCCGCCGAGATCGTCGAGGGGACGAACATCCTCCTGGGACGCGGCTGGTCGGCGACCCGAGTCCTGGACGACGCCCTCGTCGCCGGCATGAAGATCGTCGGGATCGACTTCCGTGACGGGATCCTGTTCGTGCCCGAGGTCCTGCTCGCCGCCAACGCCATGAAAGCCGGGATGGCCATCCTCCGGCCGCTCCTCGCCGAGACCGGGGCCGAACCCGTCGGCAAGGTCGTCATCGGCACGGTCAAGGGCGACATCCATGACATCGGCAAGAACCTGGTCGGGATGATGCTCGAGGGCGCCGGGTTCGAGGTGGTCGACCTCGGGATCAACACCGACGCGGATAAGTTCATCGCGGCGCTCGAGCTCCACAAGCCGGACATCCTCGGGATGTCGGCGCTGCTGACCACCACGATGCCGTACATGAAGGTCGTCATCGACACGCTCAAGCAGCGCGGCATCCGCGACGACTACATCGTCCTCGTCGGCGGCGCCCCGCTGAATGAGGAGTTCGGGATCGCCGTCGGGGCCGACGCCTATTGCCGCGACGCGGGTGTGGCCGCGGAGACGGCGCGGCGACTCATCGACGCACGTCGTGCCAGCGTCGCCTGACGTCCGACCGGCCGAGGAGGGCCGTCGCGGGTCCTGGTGATCGGTTGCGGCGCCCTCGCCCGCGAGCTGGTCGAGATCGCGCGACGGCCGGGCTTCGAGCATCTCGACGTCACCTGTCTCCCGGCCCGGCTGCACAACCGACCCGCCCAGATCGCGGGCGCCGTCGAACGCAAGATCCGCGTCGCTCGACCCAGGTACCGGACGATCTTCGTCGCCTACGCCGACTGCGGCACCGCGGGCGAGCTGGATCGAGTCCTCGCTGCCGAGGGCGTCGAACGTCTGGCGGGAGCGCACTGCTACGAGGTCTACGCCGGACGCGAGGCCTTCGCGCGGCTGACCGACGACGACCCGGCGACGTTCTTCCTGACCGACTTCCTGGCGCGTCACTTCGACTCGCTGGTGATCGCCGGCCTCGGGATCGACCGTCACCCCGAGCTGCTGCCGATGTACTTCGGCAACTACCGCCGGCTGGTGTACCTGGCCCAGACCGACGATCCGGACCTGACCGCTCGGGCGCGTCGCGCCGCGGATCGACTCGGCCTCGCGTTCGAACGCCGGTCGACCGGGTTCGGCGAGCTCGACGCGACCCTGACGTCGCTCGCGTCGACCACGGCCCCGGCCGCTCCCGCGGCGGCAGCCGAGGCGGCCGAGCCGCCTCCGGCCCGATCCACCCCCACCGCCACCGACCTTGCCGGAGCCGCCTGACATGAGCGCGACCCTGACCGTCATCTGGTGGCGGGACATCCCCGCCCAGGTCGTCGCCAAGGACGGGCGCCGCGCCAGCAAGGTGGTCCTCCATCCGCGCTTCCAGGTGGCCATCGACAAGGCAGCCGTCAAGGCCGGCCGGCGAGCGATGGACGACTACATCGCGGAGTGGCGCAAGACCCAGCGCGCCTGCGGCGACGACCTCGAGTCCGAGGCCAACGACGAGGCGGCTCGGCTCGAGGCCGCCTACGGCAAGACCGAGCTCGCGGCCCTCGTCGCGGCGGGCGGGGCCGAGCCGACCACGGGAACCGGCGACGCCGAGGCCCGCCCATGACCCGGACGGTCGTCAGCTCGGCGACGCGCGAGGTCGTGCTCGGCTTCGACCAGCCGTTCGTGATCATCGGCGAGCGGATCAACCCGACCGGGCGGAAGCTCCTCGCCGAGGAGATGCGGAACGGCGACTTCAGCCGGGTCGAACGCGACGTGCTCGCCCAGGTCGAGGCCGGTGCCCACATGCTCGACGTCAACGCCGGCATCCCGCTGGCCGACGAGCCGGCGATCCTCGCCCGGACGATCCAGCTGGTCCAGTCACTGACGGACCTGCCGCTGTCGATCAATTCGTCGATCGTCGCCGCGCTCGAGGCGGGGTTGTCGGTGTATCGCGGCAAGGCCCTCGTCAACTCGGTCACCGGCGAGGACGATCGGCTCGAGCGGGTCCTGCCGCTGGTCAAGAAGTACGGGGCGGCCGTGGTGGCGATCTCGAACGACGAGACCGGGATCTCGGAGGACCCGGACGTTCGGTTCGCCGTGGCCAAACGGATCGTCGAACGAGCGGCCGATCACGGCATCCCGCGCGAGGACATCGTGGTGGACCCGCTGCTCATGCCGATCGGGGCGATGCGCCATGCCGGCCGGCAGGTCTTCCACATCCTCGGCCGGCTGCGGGACGAGCTGAAGGTCAACAGCACCTGCGGCGCCTCGAACGTGAGCTTCGGCCTGCCGAACCGCGAGGGGATCAACGGGACGTACCTGTCGATGGCGATCGCCAGCGGTCTGACCTCGGCGATCACCAACCCGATCGCCGACGGCGTCCGGCACTCGGTCATGGCCGCCGACGTCCTGATGGGGAACGACCCGGAGTGCGCCCGCTGGATCCGCGCGTTCCGGCAGGCGCCGGTCGAAGGCGAACGCGGCGTGCGGGTCAATCGCCGTCGCGGCGGCGGGCCGGTCGAAGCGCCGGTCGCCGGCTGAGCCTGGCCCGGTGAGCGACACCGCCGAGAGCCAGGTCGTCTTCACGCCGTCCGGACGGCGCGGTCGCTTCCCGGCCGGGACGACCGTCCTCGATGCCGCCCGATCGCTCGGCGTCGACATCGACTCGGTCTGCGGCGGGCGAGGCATCTGCGGGCGCTGCCAGGTCAGCCCCGGGGTCGGTGCCTTCCCGAAGCTCGGCATCACCTCGCTGCCCGAGCATCTCTCGCCGTCGGGCGAGGTGGAGGCCGAGTACCGCCGCGAGCACGGACTGGCCGCCGATCGGCGGCTGAGCTGCACGGCGACGCTGAAGGGCGACGTCCTGGTCGACGTCCCGCCCGAGAGCCAGGTCCATCGCCAGGTCGTGCGCAAGGGCCTGGACGTGCGGGACTTCGAGATCGACCCGGTGGTCCGCCTCCACTATGTCGAGGTCACCGAGCCCGCGCTCGCCTCCCCGTCCGGGGACCTGGCTCGGCTGATGGACGCGCTCGCCCGGGAGTGGGACCTGACCGGGCTCGAGGCGGACCTCCAGGTCGTGCGCGCCCTCCAGCCGGCCTTGACCGAGGGCCGGTACCGGGTCACGGTCGCCGTCCACGATCGGCGGACGATCACCGCGATCTGGCCGGGCCTCCACGACCGCGCCTACGGCGTGGCGATCGACGTCGGCTCGACCACCATCGCGGGCCACCTGGCCGACCTGGCCGACGGTTCGGTCCTCGCCTCGAACGGCGTGATGAACCCGCAGATCCGCTTCGGCGAGGATCTGATGAGCCGGGTCTCGTACGCGATGCTCCATCCCGAGGGTGCCGGCGAGATGACCCGGGCCGTCCGCGGAGCACTGGCCAAGCTCGTGGCCGGGCTGGCCGTCCAGGCCGGCGTGCCGGCCCGGGAGATCCTCGAGGTCACGGTCGTGGGCAACCCGATCATGCATCACCTCCTCCTCGGCATCGATCCCATCCCGCTGGGGACCGCACCCTTCGCGCTGGCGACGGATCGGGCGGTCCGGACGACCGCGGCCGAGATCGGGGTGCGGGCGCACCCGGGCGCGCGGGTCTACGTCCTGCCGTGCATCGCCGGTCACGTCGGCGCCGACACGGCCGCCGTGATCCTGGCCGAGGCGCCCCATCGAGCCGTCTCGATCCAGCTCATCGTCGACGTCGGGACGAATGCGGAGATCGTGCTCGGCGACCGGGACCGCCTGCTGGCCGCCTCGAGCCCGACCGGGCCCGCGTTCGAGGGCGCCCAGATCAGCGGCGGACAGCGCGCCGCCCCCGGCGCGATCGAGCGCGTCCGGATCGACCGGGCCACCCTCGAGCCGCGCTTCAAGGTCATCGGCTCGGACGTCTGGTCGGACGCCCCGGACTTCGCCGCGGCGACCGCCGACCTCGGGATCACCGGCATCTGCGGCTCGGGCATCGTCGAGGTCATCGCCGAGCTCTTCCTGGCCGGGGTGATCACCGCCGACGGCATCGTCGACGGCGAGCTGGCCGCCCGGACCACCCGGATCGTCCCCGACGGGCGGACATTCTCGTACGTCCTCAGCGACGGCTCACCGCGCATCGTCATCACCCAGAACGACGTGCGGGCGATCCAGCTCGCGAAGGCCGCGCTGTACGCCGGCGTCCGCCTGCTGATGGATCGAGCCGGCATCGAGGCGGTCGACGACATCCGGTTCGCGGGGGCATTCGGGAGCCAGATCGACACGACCCACGCGATGGTCCTCGGCCTCATCCCCGATTGCGACCTGGCGCATGTCCGATCTGCCGGCAATGCCGCGGGCACCGGAGCGCTCATCGCCCTCCTGTCCGGTTCGGCCAGGCGCGAGATCGAAGAGGTCGTCCGGCGGGTCGAGAAGATCGAGACCGCGGTCGAGCCGCGGTTCCAGGAGCATTTCGTCGACGCGCTGGCGTTCCCCCACAAGACGGCGACGTTCGCCAACCTGTCCAGGGTCGTCGAGCTGCCCGCCCGCCGCAGCGGCCCCGCCGATGGCGGCGATCCCCGAGCCGCACAACGCCGGCGACGAGCGGTCGTGGCCGCCGCCGCGAAGGAGGACCGATGACCGACGACAGCCCACGGCGACGTTCCGGTGGCCATGCCGGACGCCAGGCGGCCCGGCTCCACGCCCACGTCGAGCGCGTCCCGTTCCTGACCCGCAAGCTCGCTCCGTTCGAGGTCCTCGACGAGGAGGGGCTGTCGCTGATCGAGCACAACGCGGACACGATCCTCGAGGAGGTCGGGGTCGAGTTCCGCGGCGACGAGGACGCCCTGCGTCTGCTCGCCGCGGGCGGCGCGGACGTCCAGGGGGTCCGCGTCCGGTTCCCGCGCGGGATGTGTCGGTCGATCGTCCAGGCGAGCGCGCCGCGGATCTTCACCCAATATGCCCGGAACCACGCCAACGACGTCCAGATCGGCGGGATGGCCACGGTCTTCGCCCCGAACTACGGCTCGCCGTTCGTCCGGGACCTCGACAACGGCCGGCGGTACGGGACGATCGAAGACTTCCGCAACTTCGTGAAGCTGACGTACGCCAGCCCGCACCTCCACCACAGCGGCGGGACGGTCTGCGAGCCGGTCGACGTCCCGGTCAACAAGCGCCACCTCGACATGGTCTACGCCCACATGCGCTTCTCGGACAAGCCGTTCATGGGTTCGGTGACCGCCCCGGAGCGCGCCCGCGACACGGTCGACATGGCCCGCATCCTGTTCGGGACCGACTACCTCGAGGACCACGCGGTCGTCCTGAGCCTCATCAACGCGAACTCGCCGCTGGTCTGGGACTCGGTCATGCTCGGGGCCGCGCGCGCCTACGCCGAGGCCAACCAGGCCACGCTCCTGACGCCGTTCATCCTGGCCGGCGCGATGGCTCCGGTGACCGCCGCCGGCGTCTGCGCCCAGACCCTGGCCGAAGCCCTGGCCGGGATGACCTTCGTCCAGCTGACCCGTCCGGGGGCGCCGGTGGTCCTGGGTTCGTTCGCCAGCTCGATGTCGATGCAGACGGGGGCGCCGACGTTCGGGACGCCCGAGCCCGCGCTCGTCCTGTACGCGATGGCGGCATTGGCGCGCCGACTCGGGGTGCCGTTCCGCTCCGGCGGGAGCCTGTGTGCCTCGAAGATCGCCGACGCCCAGGCCGCCTACGAATCCGCCGCGACCCTCCAGCCGACCGTCCTGGCGGGAGTCAACTTCGTCCTCCATGCCGCCGGCTGGCTGGAAGGCGGCCTCGCCGTCGGCTACGAGAAGTTCGTCCTCGACGCGGACCAGTGCGGGATGATGCAGGTGTTCGCCCAGGGGATCGACCTGAGCGAGAACGGCCAGGCGCTCGATGCGATCCGGAACAACGAGCCCGGGACGCACTACCTCGGCAGCGCCCACACCCTGGCGAACTTCGAGACCGCGTTCTACCGGGCGGAGACCGCCGACAACAACAGCTTCGAGCAATGGCTCGAGGACGGCGGGCTCGACGCCCAGGCCCGGGCCAACGCGATCTGGAAGCGGATGCTCGCGGAGTACCAGGAGCCACCGCTCGACCAGGCGATCGACGACGAGCTGCTCGAGTACATCATCCGCAAGAAGGCGTCGATGCCGGACGCCTTCGTCTGATGGCGCGCGGCCGGACGCTCGACGACGCGGCCAAGGCCGCCCTGGTCCGCGTCCTCGAGTCCCCGACGTTCGAAGTCATCCCGCTCAAGAACATCCACGACCAGGCCACGTTCCTGCCGCCGGGCGCGACGGTCTCGGTCACCGCCTCACCGGCCAAGGGGATCGAGGCGACCGTCGAGCTGGCGATCGAGCTGGAGAGCCACGGCCTGCGGTCGATCCCCCACCTGTCGGCCAAGATGATCCGGGACCGGCGCCACCTGGCCGAGCTGCTGAGCCGGCTCGACGATGCCGGGATCGACCGCGCCTTCGTGGTCGGCGGTGACGCCGACGACCCGGGCGACTTCCCGGACGGCCTGTCCCTGCTCCGGGCGATGGCCGAGCTCCCGCACGGCGTCGGCGAGATCGGCATCCCGTGCTACCCGCAGGGTCATCCGTCGATCCCGGACGATCGCCTGCTCGAGGCGCTGGCGGCCAAGACGCCGTTCGCGCGGTACATGACGACCCAGATGTGTTTCGACGCGAATGCCATCTCGACCTGGCTCGCTGCCCGACGGGCGGACGGGATCGCCTTGCCCGCCATCCTCGGCATCCCGGGGGTCGCCGACCCGCAGCGGCTGATGACGATCGGGGCGCGGATCGGGGTGAAGGACACCCGGCGGTTCGTCCTCAAGAACGCCCGGTTCGTGACGAAGATGCTCCGCTCGGGCGGGTTCTATCGACCCGACGACCTGATGCTCGAGCTGGCGCCGCTCATCGCGGATCCGGCCGCAGCGATCGCCGGGATCCATCTCTACACGTTCAACGGGATCGAGGCGACCGAGGGCTGGCGCGGGAGCTTCCTCGCGGGTCTGTCGGCCGCCGCCACGGCCTGACGCCCCGCGACCCAGCCATCGGTCCTGCCCCGGGATGGGACGTTCGCCGGTTCGCGGTGCGCGGGCGAACCAATTCAATGGCGACGGACAAGTCGTCCTTGGTACACCCGTACCTGCGATGAGGTCGGCGAAGCCGATCTCTGGCGGGGGGACTACGGGCCGGCTGCGATCTCCGCGGCCGGCCCATCCATGTCACCCGACCGCACGGACCCAGCCGCAGGTCGCACCCTGTTGCCCGCTACTTGCCGGGCGCCCGGTAGCCGACGTCGATCTTGACGGCCTTGTCGATCTCGGCCGGGCTCAGCAGCACGACGGTCTTGATCGAAGCCGCGCCCGACGCGGCCACCGCGAGCGCGATCGCCGATGCCTCGACATGGCTCGGCAGCTCGGCGATGAGATAGACATCGTCGTCACCGAAGGCGAAGTCGAAGGACTCGACCTTGCCACCGTGGCTCTCAGCCAGGCGGCTGATCGCCGCGGCTCGGCTCGTGCCGCCCTCCTTGATCAGTCCCCGGATCCCCTCGGGCGTGTAGGACACCTGCCACAGATACCTGGCCATGGAGACCTCCTCGTGTGGTCGCCCGCGGTTTTGCGGAGCCGGCATCGCCGATCGTGCTGCGGACGACTCCACTGTACCGACACGGGCGCGATCGGGGGGCTGATCCGGGCTGGAGGATTGTCAGGTGGGTCGCGGCGGACCACAATCGGGCTGGTCGTGCCTCGCTTCGCGACGCCTGCGGGCCGACTTGCCAACGGGGGTACGAGCGGGTCGATGACCGATCCCAGCGCGTCTCGGCGAACCGCATGGACGGCTGCCATCGCAGCCATCCTCGTGTCGGGCTTCCTGGCCGGGTGTTCGGGCCTGTTCGATCCCGTGCCGATCGTCACGCCGGTGCCCATCGCGCGGGCCAGCCAGCCACCATCTCCGTCGCCGACCACCTCGCCGGTCCGCCCCAGCCCGACCGCGGTCCCACCGACACCGTCGGCGTCACCGATCGCGCCGATCCCCGAGGTCGCGCCCCCGAAGCCGCAGTGGGAGGCCGCCAGCACGACGTTCAAGAACCGGGCCAACGCCCTCAAACGGCTGGCCAAGCTCCGAGCCAAGGGGTTCACCGGCTATCGGATCGAGCGGGACAAGGACCGCTACGAGGTCGAGCGGGAGTTCTCGACGATGAAGCGAGCCGCCGCCGAGGTCCGCCGCCTCGCCCGCGCCGGGTTCCGCGCCAAGGTCGAGGAAAGCACGGCCCCGACCTGACCATCGGACGCTAGGCTTCATCCGTGGAAGGGACGCTCGGTCGCCCGCGCGTGTTCGTCGCTCGCCTGATCCCGGAGGCCGGCCTCGCGCCGATCCGGGCGAGCTGCGACCTGGACGTCTGGACCGAGGACCGGCCGCCGCCGCGCACGGCCCTCCTGGACCGGGTCGCCGGATGCGACGGGATCCTCACGCTCCTGACCGATCGGGTCGACGACGAGCTCCTCGACGCCGCCGGCCCGCGGCTGCGCGTGGTCGCGAACTTCGCGGTCGGGTTCGACAACATCGATCTCGCGGCCTGCGCCCGACGCGGGGTCGCGGTCGGGAACACCCCGGGCGTCCTCACGGAGTCGACCGCCGACCTGGCCTGGGCGCTCATCCTCGGGGCCGCCCGACGGGTCGGCGAGGGGGATCGGTTCGTTCGGTCCGGCGCCTGGCGGACGTGGGGTCCGATGCTCCTGCTCGGAACGGACGTCCACGGATCGACCCTCGGCATCGTCGGGCTCGGCCGGATCGGCCGGGCGGTCGCCCGGCGCGCCGCGGGCTTCGGGATGACCATCCTGTACCACCAGCGCGATCGGGCGCCGGATTCGGTCGAGGCGGAGCTCGGCGCGACGTTCGTCGGGCTCCCGGAGCTCCTGGAGCGGAGCGACATCGTGTCGATCCATGTCCCGCTGACCGACGAGACCCGCCACCTGATCGATGCGACCGCGCTCGCTCGGATGCGCCCCACCGCGGTACTCGTCAACACCTCGCGCGGCCCCATCGTCGACAGCGCGGCACTGGCGCTCGCCCTGGCGAGTGGCGCCATCGGCGCGGCCGGGCTCGACGTGACCGATCCCGAGCCGATCGACCCGGACGATCCCCTCCTCCGACTGCCGAACTGCCTGATCGTGCCCCACATCGCGTCGGCGACGACCGCGACACGGGACCGGATGGCGACGATGGCCGCCGCCAACCTCCTGGCCGGGGTCCGCGGCGAGCCCCTGCCGACCCCGGTCAAGCTGCCATGATCGAGCGATGAACGATCGAGCGATGAGCGACCCCGGCGAGCCGGAGCTCGTCGTCGCGTTCGGGTCGATGGTCGGTGAGGGACCCGTGTGGGACGCCCGGATCGGGCGGATCGCCTGGGTCGACATCCCGGAGGCGAGGATCTACCTGACCGCGCGCGACGGCGAGACCCGGACGATCCAGCTGCCGTCCCTGGTCGGCTCGATCGCGATCCGCGCCTCCGGCGGTTGGCTGGCCGCGCTCGCCGACGGGTTCTGGGCGATCGCCGACGACGGCACCGTCGAGCGGCTCGCCGATGTCCAGTCCGACCGCCCCGATCTTCGGTTCAACGACGGCAAATGCGATCCGCAGGGCCGGTTCTGGGCGGGCACGATGGCCCTCGACCAGCGCGCCGGCGCAGGAGCGCTCTATCGGCTCGACGCGGACCTGACGGTCCACCGGATGGTCGACGACATCGCGATCTCGAACGGGCTCGACTGGAGCCTCGACGGCCGGACGATGTACTACGTCGACACGCCGACCCATCGGATCGATCGCTTCGACTTCGATCCGGCGACGGGCTCGATCTCGGATCGACGCCCGTTCGTGGTGGTGGATCCGGAAGACGGCAACCCGGACGGCCTCACCGTCGATGCAGAGGGCGGGCTCTGGGTCGCCCTGTGGGACGGCTGGGTCGTCCGCCGCTACCTGCCCGACGGCTCCGTGGATCGCGAGATCCGGCTACCGGTCTCGGAGGTGACCTGCCCGGTCTTCGGCGGTCCGGACCTCGACGAGCTGTACATCACGTCGGCCTGGGAGCAGCTCAGCGAGGCGCAGCACGCGGCCGAGCCGCTGGCCGGGGCGATGTTCCGGGTCCGCCCGGGGGTCCGCGGTCGCCCGCCGACGGCGTTCGCCGGCTGACCCTCAGCGCAGGGTGTCGGGCCCGCCGGCCGAGAGCAGCCGGACGAGCTCGTCCCGGGTCGGTAGCCCGGTCTGGTCGCCCTCCGCCGCCACCGCGGCGGCACCGCAGGCGTTCCCTCGGGCGAGCGCGTCCGCGAGGTCCAGGCCGTCGAGCCGGGCGTCGATGAAGCCGGCACAGAACGCGTCACCGGCACCGACCGGGTCCACGATCGTCGCCACGGGCAGCCCGGGCGCGGTCACCGGCTCGTCTCCGGGTTCGAGCGCGAGGGCACCCCGCGACCCGAGCTTGAGGACCGCCAGCGACGGCCCGAGCGCGAGCAGACGCTGCGCCAGCGTTCGCTCGGCCGTCCCCGGCTTCGCGGCCGTGATGACCGTCGCCTCGTCGACGTCGGCGATGATCACGTCGACCAGCGCGGCGAGCTGGACGAGGGTCGCGGTCGCCTCCGCCTCCGACCACAGCCGACGCCGGAGGTTGATGTCGAGGCTGATCGTCAACCCGGCGGCTCGTCCGAGCTCGATCGCCGTCAGCACGGCCGCCTCACAGCGCGACGACAACGCCGGCATGATCCCGGTCAGGTGGAGCCAGCGAGCGGAGGCGAACGCCTTCCGCGAGGCCGTCGCCTGCACGTCCTCGTGGCCCAACCGCGAGCCGGCCGAGCCCGCCCGGGCGTAGAAGACCTCGGATGGGCCGAGCGTCCGACGCTCCCGGATCATGATCCCGGTGGGGCCGGCCGGGTCGACCGTCAGTCCCGTGACGTCGACGCCTTCGCCGCGGAGCGCACGCTCGATCCGGGTCCCGAGCCCGTCGTCGCCGACCCGACCGATGAACGCCACGCGTCGCCCGAGCCTGGCCAGGCCGACCGCCACGTTCGCCTCGGCACCCGCGGGGTACGCGCGGAAGGCTCCGGCGCCGGCCAGCGGCGCAGCCTCCGCGGCGACGAACGAGACCAGGCACTCACCGAGCGTGACGACCTCGGGCGGCCGGGATCCCGGTGCCCGGATGCTCACGGGACCCGGCCGCTCTGACGGGCGGCCTGGATGACCCGCATGACGCGCCGTCCGCGCTCGGCGATCCCGGCCGGATCCCCGTCCCCGGTCAGCCAGCTGCCGATCCCGACCGCGACCGCACCGGCGACGATCAGGCTCGCCGCCGTGTCGACCGTGACGCCGCCGGTCGGGATCACCGGGATCTCCGGGAACGGCCCGTGAAGCTCGCGGATGAACGTCGGTCCGGTGACCGATGCCGGGAAGAGCTTGATCGCGGCCGCGCCCGCCGCCCAGCCACTGAGCGCTTCGGTCGGGGTCATCGCCCCCGGGAATGCCGGGATGCCCTTGGCCGCGACCCAGGCCACGACCGTCGGGTCGGTCACGGGCATGACCACGAACGTGGCCCCGGCGCCGATCGCGGCCTCGGCATCGGCCACCGTGAGGACCGTGCCCGCACCGATGATCAGGTCGCCCGGCCCGCCGAACCGGGCGTGGAGCGCGGCGATGGCGTCGAGGGCGCCGGGACTGCCCACGGTGATCTCGAACGCACCGATCCCGGCCGTGGCCAGCCCTTCGCCGATCCGGACGACCGACCGCGGGTCGAGGCGACGGCCGATCGCGACGACGCCACTCTCGACGATCCGGTGCGGGACGGCGATGCGGTCGTTCACGCCTCCATCGTAGCGGCGCGGAGTCGCTCGACGTGATGCGACTCGAAGGCAGGCGACCTAAGGCCCCGCGGCCCGGGTCCGCCCCGAAATGAGGCTCGGAGGCGCCCGACAGTAAGGCTCTGCCCGATGGCGCGGTCCCCGCGCGGGCCCAACCTTCGATGCACCGGTGGGATGACACCCGACGACAGCGGAGGATCCGATGCATCAGCCAGCCAGCTTCAGCGTCGCCCACGACATCCAGCGCCGTGCCCGCACCGATGCCGCTCAGGACCGACGTCGCGCGGCCGCCGTCGCGGTGGACTCCGAGGCGAGCGGCAAGCGGTGGTTCGCACGGCCGGCGTTCGGCCTGCCGCTGCGTCGCGGCGACGTCGACCGGATCCGCGCTTGAGTCCATGCCCTCGTAGGTGGACGGTGATCCGCCGATCCAGCCGCGCACGACGAGCGAGGGACAGCCGCGTGTGATGATGCGGTCCGTGCCCGGTCGTGTATCCAGTCCGACGTTCATCGGCCGGCGAGACCAGCTCGAAGCCCTGCGCTCGGCCCTCGCCGCGATCGAGCGCGACCCACGCCGGATCGTCCTCGTCCACGGCGAGGCCGGGATCGGCAAGACGCGCCTGCTCGACGAGTTCGCCCGGTCCGCCGTCGACGAACCGCCGGGCGACCGGCCGATGCGGATCCTCCGCGGCACCTGCGTCGAGCTCGGGAGTGGCGAGCTCCCGTTCGCGCCGGTCCTCGATGTCCTCGACGACCTGGCCAACGGCACGGACGATCCGGACGACCGCACCGCCGCCTGGGCCCTCCGCGATGAGCTCGGCGGTGCTGGGCCGAGTGATCGCATCTCGTCCGGCCGGGGTCGGATCTTCGTCGCCATCCGCGATCTGCTGGTCCGGGCCGCCGCCGGCGCCGATGTCGTCGTGTGCATCGACGACCTGCACTGGGCGGACCGATCGACGCTCGACCTCGTGACGTTCCTGTCCACTCGCCTGTCGAGCGGACGCGTGCTGATCGTGCTGGCCTACCGTTCGGACGAGATCCACCGACGTCATCCGCTGCGTCCGGTGCTCGCCGAGCTGGCGCGGAGCGCCGTGGTGGCGGACATCCCGCTCGACCCTCTCGGAGCGTCCGAGATCCGGGACCAGCTCGGTGCGATCCTCGGCGCGACTCCGGGCGCGAGCCGGTTCGAACGGATCGTCGCCCTGGCGGACGGCAACCCGTTCCACGCCGAGGAGCTCGCGGCGCTCGGGGTGGATGCCCGTACGCTCCCCCGTTCGCTGCAGGAAGTGCTCCTGGCACGCCTCGATCGCCTCGATGGGCCGACGCTCGAGCTCCTGGGTCTGGCGGCGGTCATCGGTCGGGACGTCGATGAAGGCCTGCTCGTCGCCGTCTCGCCACGGACCGACGCCGAGATCCGCGTCGCCTTGCGGCAGGCTGTCGACGAGCATGTGCTCGCGCCGGCTTCGGATGGCAGAAGCCAGCGCTTCCGGCACGCCTTGCTCCGTGAAGCCGTGCTCAGCGACCTGCTCCCGAGCGAGCGGGTGGCCCTCCACCGGCAGGTAGCCGAAGCCCTCGAGACCCGACCTGAGCTCGCCGCATCGTCGCCGGCGACGGCTGCCGCCGAGCTGGCGTACCACTGGTCGGAAGCCGGCGACACCGCCCGTGCGCTTCCCGCCCTGATCGAAGCCGGTCGACGCGCGCAAGCCGCCAACGCCTGGAGCGAAGCCTCGGAAGCGTTCGAGCGTGCAGCGGATCTTGCTGCAACCGGGGCTGGATCGCTCGCACCGATCGACCAAGCTGAGCTTCGGATGCGCTCGGCATGGCTGGCGGGTTTCGCAGGCGACCTTCGTCGCGGGTCGGCCCTCGCCCAGGTCGCCGTGGAAACGGATGACAGATCCGACCAGCTCCGATCCGGCGTGCTCCTGACCTGGCTTGCCACCCTCGCCAGCGACGGCGGCGATTTCCTCCTTGCCGAGTCGGCGAGCGAACGGGCGGTCGAGCTGATCCCGGCTCGACCTCCCTCGACGCAGCGGGCCGACGCCGTCGCCCACCTCGCGGGACGTCGGATGATCGCGAATCGATGCCGCGAGGCGATCGAGCTCGCCGACGAGGCCATCGCGATCTCCCGCGTGGTCGGAACCCGGGCGAGACTCGGCTCGACGCTGGGCTGCCGCGCGATCAGCGCCGCGTCGATCGGTCGTATCGATGACGCCCGCACCGCCCTCGACGAGGCGGTCCAGATCTATGCGTCGCTGGGTGACGACGACGCGTATTCAGCCAGCGAGATCGTGACCAACGTCGCGTTCGCTCTCTACCTGATCGGCGACTTCGACCGCGTCCTGCCGTTCGTCGACGACGCGATGGCGCACGCCCGGGCGATCGGTGCGGAGCGAGGATGGGCTCGCTGGGTGGAGTCGACCGCGGCGCTGACCGCGATCGCGGTCGGCGATCGGGACACCGCCGAGGAACGGCTGGAGCGCTACCGCGACGACGCGGAGGTCGGATTGCCGTTGATGGATGCCGTGCTGATCGAAGGCGAGCTTGCCTCCAGGATCGGAGATCGGGCGCGCGTCGAACAGCTCATGACCGGAGGGATCGACGGAGAATCGCACGCGTGGTTCGCCGCGCAGTTCGCACGGGTCCGCGCCGAGGCGGCTCTGTGGGACGGCGACGTGGGCTCCGCGACGCAGCACGTCGAGACTGCCCTCGCGATCATGGCCGGGCAGGAGGAACTGCCGTCCCTGACCGGTCTGATCAACACTTCGGTGCGCACCTACGCCGACCTTGCCGAACGCGACCGCGCGACCCGCGACCTGACCGGCGCCGCTGCCGCAGCGAGACGCGCCGCCGAGCTCGAGCGAGAGGCGCAGGCGCTTGCTGCAGGCACGCATCTCGACGGCGGCTCGTCGACACCGTGGATGCGTGCCATCGCGACCCAGGTCGAGGCGGAGGCCGGCCGCGCTGCGGGTCGCAGCGACCCTGCGGCCTGGGGACGGGCCGCCGCCGCCCACGCGGCTGTGGGCACGCTCCCCGACCTCGGCTACTGCCGGTATCGCCAGGGCGAGGCCCTCCTCGCAGCCGCCGACCGCGCCGCCGCCACCGCACGCCTCGTGGAGGCACGTCGCCTCGCGGCGCAAGTGACGATCGTGCCGTTGGTCGATCGAATCGACGATCTGGCTCGGCGGGCGCGCCTATCGCTCGACGAAGACGCCGCGGCGACCGAGGGCAGACCGTCGGCCCCGCTGGCGGACCCCTGGGGCCTCAGCCAACGCGAGCGCGAGGTCCTCGCGTTGGTCGGCGAGGGTCGCACCAACCGACAGATCGGCGAGGCACTGTTCATCAGCGACAAGACCGCTTCGGTCCACGTCACGCACATCCTGGTCAAGATGGGCGTCTCGAGCCGGACGGAAGCCGCCCTGCTCGCCGGTCGGAGCGGCCAGCTGGCGTCCGAGGCATCCCGACTCGCGATCGACGACTGAGGAACGGCGACGGCACGCTCCACCAAGGGCGGTCCGGTGGGGACGGTGACCATCGAGGGGTGGGCGACGCCAGGTAGCCGGACAAGACTGACCGGGATGGCCGACATGTGGGTCTGCGGCGACTGCCGCTCGACGAACAACGCCAGAAGCAAGCGATGCTATCGCTGCCGTCTGCCCAGGACGTCCTCCGAGCTGACCGAGGCGACGGCTGCCTATTCCGCCGCCGACGCCCAGGCAACCCAGACGGTGCTCGCCGCTGCGACCCGCCTCGGCGTCAGGTACCGGCCATCGTGGCCGGTGGCCGTGCTGGCCGGGACCCTCATCCTCGGGACGACCGGCCTCGACGTCGTCCAGACGCGACAGGCACTGGCCGTCGCCGATGCGGTCGGGACGGTCGCCCAGTCGCAACTCGACGCGCTCTCGACGGTCGCGGCGGTCCATCTCGGCGGCTACATCCTGAGCGGCATCCTGTGGTCGATCTGGATGGCGCTCATCGTCATGAACGTCCCGGCGCTCACCGCGCGCTGGTCGACATTCGGCCCGTTCTCGGCGTTCTTCGCTCTGTGGATCCCGTTCATCGGCCTGAAGCGACCCTATTCGGTCGTCCGGCAAGTCACCACCATGCTATCGGGCGTGTCGCTCTGGCCGGCCGTGCTCGTCATCGCCTGGTGGCTGACGTTCCTCGCCTCGTTCTACGTCCCATACGTGGTGATCATCCTCCGCCGGATCGGGGGCGATGACCGGACCGTCCAGGATTCGCTGATGAGCGGGAGTGTCGCCCGGCTCGGACTGGTCATCGCGGCGGCGATCCTCGCCGCCCTGGTGCTGGTCACCGTGGAGTACTTCCAGCGCCTCGCGTTGGATCGACGCAGCCAGATCGTCCTCGGGACCGAGCCGACCGGCGCCTGATCCCGGCAGGGGTCACGCGGGTCCCAGTGACCGGCGAGCGGCCATCGCCTCAGTTCGAGGGCTTGCCGGTCGTACCCGGCGACTTCCCCTTCGGCTGACCCGTCGTGCCCGGATGGGGGTTGCCGGTCGCGCCGCCCTTGTGGGGGTTGCCGGTCGCGCCGCCTGTGTGCGGGTTCCCGGTGGTCCCATCGGCGTGCGGGTTGCCGGTCGTGCCATCGGCGTGCGGGTTGCCGGTGCTCCCGCCGGCATGCGGATTGCCCGTGGTGCCGTCCTCGTGCGGGTTCCCGGTCGTTCCATCGGCGTGTGGGTCACCGATCGCATGGCCGGCATGACGATCGCCCGTCCCATCGTCGACACCCTGGGGGCCCGCCACCGTCCCGTCAGCGTGCGGGTCGCCCGGACGGACCTCGTCGGCGCCTGGGTCCCCGTCGATCGTCCCGACGACCGTCCGGATCTCGCCGAGGGCGAGCTCGGTCGCGACGCTCGGATACCGACGGTCCAGGTCGGCGACGACCGGCAGGTTCCGCGCCACGGCGGCGAGCAACGCCGACCGCCGCATCGGATCCACCGGCTGGGCGGCAAGCCCGATCAGCTCGACGCGGTACTCGCCGAGCGCTGCAACGAGCGCGCTCGCGTCGGCCCGCCCTCCCGCCATGACGCCTTCGCCGATCCGGCGCTCGAGTCGATCGAGTCGCGCCTGCCACCCGGCCGGTGCGTCCACTGACGGAAGGGTCGCGGTCTCGACCCCGAGCCGAACCTGGTAGAACGGTGCGCCGGGCTCGGCGCCGACGGCCACGGCTCCGAACGCCACGAGGCTGGCGCTCACGGCCAGGATCCCGGCCAATCCACGGCGCGCCGGACGACCGAACCGCGGTCGCGCGACCGCGGGCGCCTGCTGTGCGAAGGCCGCGAGGACGCGGCTGCGCACATCCTCGATGGCGTCGTCGTCGCTCCGGAATGAGCGGTCGACGAGGCCCGCGAACCGGCCCTCGAACGGCTCGGATAGCGCGATGTCGACACCGGATCCGGTCGCCCGTCCGCGAAGCCAGGTCATGACCGCACCTCGGCAAGGTGCAGGTCGACGAGCAGACTCGGTTCGAGGTGGCGGCGCAGGGTCGCCAGCGCTCGGAACTGGATGGCGCGCACACTGCCCTCGCGCTTGCCCATCAGGACGCCGATCTCCCGTGGGCTCAGCCCTGCGAAGAAGCGATAGACGATGACGTCTCGCTGCTCCGGCGTGAGGAGCTGGAGCAATTCGCGGACGAGGCGACGGTCCGCCATCAGCTCGGCATGGTCGGCCGGCTGGTGCCGGTCATCGGAGTGGCCCTCCGCGTCGGCCAGCGCCTGATCGTTCGGACGCGCCCGGGCGAAGTCGATCGCGACATTCCGGGCGATCCGGAACAGCCAGGCACCGAACGGGAGGCCCCGGTCCTCATATCGCGGGAGGGCCTCGATGACCTTCACGAACACACGCTGCAGGAGGTCCTCGGCGTCGGCCGGCTCGCCGACCCTGAGGAGCAGGTACCGATAGAGACGCGACGCGTAGGCGTCGTAGATGGCAGCGAACGCGCGACCATCGCCCGCCTTCGCAGCGGCGAGCAATGTCGCCAGGGTCTCCGCGTCGAGTTCATCGACCAATGGAACGTGACCTTGCCGTGACTGTTATGCGGCTGGGTCCGGCGGACCCCCGAGATGCGCCGCCGAGCGCGTGCCCGCCACATCGACCCCGGTCGCGCGACGGCAACCGAAGCGTACCGCCCAAGGAGCGTTCCGGGGCCCGTCGGCGAGCCTCCGGAGGCCGTTTTCGGTGCAGCGGGACACCGAACAGGACCCTCGGCGGCGGTCGGGGGAGGCGGTCCGTTGCGGTTGGTCACCGAGGACGTGCTCGAAGCCGTACCAGGCCAGTACCAATGGCGCGGATCCGCCGTTGTCCGTAGCGACACCTGTCACGACCGGGATCACCCGGACGGCCTCGGAGACCGCGATGATCGCACCTGAACGACGAAGCCCACGGCACCCGGCGGCCAACGCCGGATCGCCCCGCAGGCAGCGGGGTCAATCCGTGGTGGAGTTCGCCCTCGTCCTTCCGGTCTTCCTGCTGCTCCTGCTGATGGCCGTGGACTTCGGGCGCCTGTACTTCTCGCTGATCGAGGTCCACAACGCGGCTCGCGAAGGGGCCGCCTTCGGCGCCTCGAGCCCGACCGACATGGCATCGATCGATTCGCACGCACGGCAGGAGACCAGCTCCCAGGCCCAGCGCGGCGAGGGTGCCATCACCGTCAGCGCGAGCTGCGCCGACTCGTCCGGGGGAGCTGTCCCGTGCTCCCAGGCGGCGGGCGGGGTCGGCCCTGGGAACGTGATCACGATCAAGGTCGCGGAGCAGTTCAGCTTCCTGACGCCGTTCATCAACGGGTTCTTCAACGATGACTTCCGGATGGGAGCATCGGCCACCGCGACCGTCCTCGGGTACGCGGCGCCCGGCAGTGGGTCGGCGCCCGGACCATGTGCGCCGCCGGTCGCGGACTTCGCGGTCACCATCACCTCGGGGACAACGATCTTCGCCGATCCGTCCTCCTCGTCGCCGAACAGCGGCATCTGCAACATCTCGGGCTACACCTGGCAATGGGGCGACAGCAAGACCGACGTCGGATCCGCGACGGGCGACGGCCACAGCTACGCCCTGGCGGGGACGTATCCCATCACGCTCACGGTCACGAACCAGGCAGGGTCCTCGAGCAAGACCTCGCCCGTCACCGTGCCCGCGGGTCCGCCGCCCCCGACCTGCTCGGTCCCGGTCGCGTCGTTCACGTACGTCAAGAACGGGAAGACCTACAGCTTCGTCGACACGTCGACCGTCAACGACCCGGTTGCCTGTCCGATCTCCGACTGGGCCTGGGACTTCGGGGACGGCGTTCTCGGGAACGCCCAGAACCCGCTCCACACCTACACCAGCAACAACGCCCACACGGTCCGGTTGGTCGCGACGAATGCAGCCGGCCCGTCGTCGCCCTATGTCCATTCGCAGTGAGGCCCAGATGATCTCCCACATCGCATCCCGCCGGCGCATCGCGAAGCGAAACCACGGGCAGGGGCTCGTCGAGTTCGCGCTCGTCCTGCCGGTCTTCCTGCTGATCCTGCTCGGCCTGTTCGACGGCGCCCGCTACGTCTACATGGGGAGTGTCGTCTCGCAGGCGGCGCGTGAGGGCGCGCGTCTGGCGACGGTCGAAGCTCGATGGATCGGGGCGTCGGATCCCAGCTGCGGTGCGGTCGGTGGACCGACGTGCCCGCCGGCGGTGACCGGGGCGACCAGTCTCCAGGCCGATGTTGCCGCCGCGGTCAACCGGATGGTCGCCCCATTCGGGAGCGTTGCGGTCGGTGATGTCTTCATCCGATGCACGGACCCGGGGAGCGTCCCGACCGGCGCCTGGACGGGCGTCTCGTGCGTCGACAACGACACGAACATGGTGGTCTCCGTCCGGGTCCGCCTCACCTTCATGCCGATCACCCCTGGGATAAGTGGGATCGGCACGATCACGACCTCGGGTTCCGCCGCGATGGTCATCAACTAGGAGGCATGCGATGACCCCTCATCCGACGACCCACTCTGCACAGCGTGGCCAGATGATCGTCCTGATGGCGCTCACGCTCACCGTCAGCGTGCTGATGGTCGGACTCGTGATCGACGGAGGGACCGCCCTCGCCCAGCGCCGTGCCGCCCAGAACGCCTCGGATTTCGCCGCGCTCGCCGGGGCGAGGATCGTGGCCGAGTCGATCGGCGGCGATGCCGTGAACGGCACCGACGGCAATGTCAAGCTGGCGATCGCGAATGGAGTGGCGTCGAACGGCGGGACAGCGATGACCTTCGGTGCTCCGAACGGTCCGCGCTATGTCGATGCCAACGGTGGGCTGCTGACCTACGTCGGGAACGGCACGATCCCGCCGGAAGCCGTCGGCGTCAGGGTCGCGTCGGCGAGGAGCTGGACGCCGTACTTCCTCGGGCTGATCGGGTTCTCGAGCTGGTCCGCCGCCGCGGACGCGACGGCCAAGGGCGGGTATGCAGCCGGGGGACCGGGCGGCACCATCTTCCCGGTCGGGATCGCCGAGAACTTCTTCAAGACGTTCCCGTTCTGCTCCGAGGGCAAGGTCAGCACGACGCCGGGAGACGCCTGTTATCCGCAGCACCTGACGCCCGGCACGCTCAACGTCCCGGGCGGCTTCGGATGGCTGAAGTTCGGCTGCGACGGCTATGGCCTCGGCCAGGTCCCGCCGGCCAACGTCGGCGGATGTGCCGACTCGATCCCGTTCCTGGCGAGCGAGATCGGGCCGCCGGCGAACAGCTACGGGTGCTGCACCGCGGTCAAGGTATCGGGACCCGACCGGATCGGGAACCTGCCGGGCAACAAGGTCGCTGCCGATTGCTCCTACTACATCGACCACGGGATCACGGTCACCGTTCCCGTCTGGGACACCGCGGGCGGCACCGGGCAGAACGCCTGGTACCACATCATCGGCTACGCAGGGTTCCAGCTGACCGGCTGCACGGGCGGCAAGGACATCGAGGGCGTCTGGCGCAAGGCGATCTTCAGCGGACCGACGACCTCGACACCCGGGTTCCCGGGAGCTGCTCTCGGGGTCGAGCTCATCCACTGATCGGTCCGCGGGACTTGCGACCCATAACGCGATCCGGTGGCCAGCGTTCTAGGGGACGAGCGATCCGTCACCGTATCTGAGGAGGCAATCGATGAAGAAGCTCCATGCCCTGGGGGCAGCCGTGCTCGGCGTGGCCCTGTCCGCCACGAGCGCCCTGGCCGTCGCCCCCCGTGTCGCCCCGGGTCTTGCGGCGGAGGATCCGGCGCCCAACCATGGGGCCGTGGTCTCCGCGATCGCGGGTGATCCTTCCCAGGTCGGCGGCAAGAACGACAACCACGGCGGGGCGGTCAGCACCGTCGCCCGCGGGACCCACGGCCCGAGCGCGGCCGGCACCACCGCCTCCACGGCAGCTGACACGACGAACCATGGAGCCGCCGTCTCTGCGGTCGCCAAGGACAAGACCCAGGTCGGCGGCAAGAACGACAACCACGGCGGGGCCGTCAGTACGGTCGCTCGGGGTTCGCACGGGTCGGCCCATCACTGACCGACCGTCCCGCACCGAACACGAAGGCCGGAGGGAGACCTCCGGCCTTCCGGTTCCTCGAGGGCGACGCCCGACGGGTGATCGCCGAGGCCGCCGCCCTGCGCGTGACGGTCAGGGGCGGCGATCCGGCCCGAGCTCGCGACGGAGGGCCGTCCGGCCGCGTGACAACCAGCTCGCCACGGTCCCCTCGGGTACCCCGAGGATCGCGCCGATCTCTCGCTGGGTGTAGCCGTCCACGGCGCTCAGGAGCAGGGCGCTCCTCGTCCGGGGCTCGAGGGTTCGCAGGGCCGCCCAGAGATCCGGGTCGGACGGGTCCGTCCAGGTCCTGGGCTCGATCCGCTGGATCGCCGCCAGCCAGCGTCGACGCCCGCGGAGGTGATTGAACGCGAGGCGCAGCCCGATCGTGTAGAGCCAGGCCCGGACATCCGTACCGTCGAACCGGTCCCACGAGCGGAACGCCTTGAGGTACGTCTCCTGGGCAACGTCCTGGGCGTCGTTCTCGTCGCCGAGGACCACGACGAGACGTCGGACGAGGTTGCCGTAGTGTGGCCGGACGGCGGTCTCGAACGCCGTCGGGTCCGTGCGTGACGCGGTCACGACCTGCGACCGCGTCGCCGCGAGCGGTGAGGACCTCACGGCATCGGCTTCCCATAGCACGCGCCGACCCCCGTCGCGCCGATCCGCTGGTCGACGACCATGTACAGCTTGCCGTCGCCGGCGACCGACGCCGGGATGACGTAACCATGCTCGGGCGGTGTGGACTGGTCTGCGGTGCTGCTCGGGCCCTTCCCGCCGGCGGCGTTCGTGACCTGGCCCGTCTCGACCTGCCAGACGACGTCGCGGTAGCCGTGCGCGGCGAGGAAGTCGGCCGCCTGGGGTGGCGTCATGCACTCCATGTTCGCGCCGGCGAGCGGCTGGCCCGGGTTCTCGATGCCCGGCCGGCCCTCGGCCATCGTCTGGACGACGACGGCGCCTGCAGCCGTGGCGACGACGCCCAGGACGAGGATCGAGGCCAGCGCCAGCGGGGCCGCGAACCGACCTCGGCGCCGCCCCGCGGTCAGGCCGGGCGGATCATCTCGTCCGGGCGCGCGTGCTTCGAGCGCGATCAGCCTGGCGTCGAGGTCGTCGTCGGTGTCGGTCATCGGATCCCCTTCGGACGATTCCGGCGGTCGTCCCCGGCCGCCTCTCGACACCTACAACACCGCCGGCGGGCGGATCCATGCGTTGACCGCATTGCCCCGTCGAGGCGCGGGTCCGATCGCGCGCGTCAAGCGGTCACCTCGGCGACCTTCACGGGCCGGCCCTCGCGCCAGCTTCGAGTGCAGGCGATGGCCAGGCGAAGCGTCTCAAGCGCATCGGCCGGCCCGGGCGACGGCATCCGGCCCTCACCCAGCGCCTCGAAGAACAGCTCGAGCTCGCGCCGGTAGGCCACCTCGAACCGGTCCGGGAAGTTCTCGAAGTGGTCGGCCTCGAACCCGAAGTCGCGCGAGAAGACCATCGACGTCTTCTGCGGCGCCTCGACGACCACCTTCCCGGTCGACCCGGCCACCTCGGTCCGGATGTCATAGCCCCACGCCGAGCGGCGAGACGTCTCGATGACGCCGAGCGCGCCGCAGTGGAACCGGAGCATCGTGACCGCGGTGTCGGAATCGTCGGCCTCGGCGAAGCGGTCGTCGATGAGGACGGTGCCCCAGCTCTGGACCTCGTCGACCTCGCCGACGAGGAACCGGGCCAGGTCCAGGTCGTGGACGGCCATGTCGAGGAAGACGCCACCGCTCGACTTGAGGAACTCGAGGCCCGGCGGGTAGGTGTCGCGGGACAGCGCACGGAACATCTCGATCCGCCCGAGAGCTCCGCTGTCGATCCGGGCCTTGGCGGCCTCGTACCCGGGATCGAATCGGCGCATGAACCCGAGCTGGACGGGGATACCGGTCGATGCGACGAGTTCGACGATCCGCCCGGTCTCCGCCAGGTCCAGGGCGATCGGCTTTTCGCTCCAGACCGCCTTGCCGGCGTCGATCGCCATCTCGATGAGGTCGGCGTGGGTGTTCGTCTGGGTGGAGATGACCACCGCCTCGACCGCCGGATCGAGGATCGCCTCCTCGGACGAGGTCACCGCGCGCTCGGCCTTCGCGATCGCGCGGCCACGCTCGGCGCGCTCCCGGCCGTGGTCCGCCACGACGACGACCCGGATGTCGGGGATCCCCGCCAGCGTCTTGACGTGGGTCACCCCCATCCGGCCGACGCCGATGAAGGCGACCCCGATCTCGGCGCGATCCCTGACCTTGAACGAACTCACGCAGCAACCTCCGAACCGATGCCACCCGCCGGGAGGCCGACTCTAGCGCGTCGCCAGGGCTCGTGGGTGACGCTCGAGCCAGGTGCGGAGGTTGACCGCCAGGCCGATCGCGAGGATGCCGCCGAAGATGACCGGGATGCGCCGGCTGAGCCGATCCGGGAGGAAGATGTCGGTCACGGTCCCGCTCTCGGCACCGAGCTCCTCCGCGAGCGGGGTCAAGGGACAGACCTGATTGTTGCTGAGGTAGACCGCCGTCTCGACCAGGGCGACCCCAGCGGCGACCGCACTTCCCCGGCCGGTCCGTCCCCGGACTCCGTCCCAGGTGAAGCGCACGATCAGGCCCGCGATCGACACGAAGATCGCCGTGTGCACCGACTTGATCAGGACGACGACCGTGGGGCGCCGATCGGCCGGGACGCGCCCGGCCAGTGGAGCCGTCAACGGCCCGCTCCACAGCGGCTCACGACGGATCGGTGACGTACGCATCGAGACCTCCTGAGTCCGACGGTACGAGCCGCCGGACGGGCCTGCCAGTGCCGCTCGGCCCGGTCCCGCGGAGTCTCGGGTCAGGACGTGGTCGCGTCCTCGACCTCGGATCGCGGGCCGATCGGCTCCGGCCGATCCCCGGCGAGAAGCATCTGCGGGACCTGGCGGAACCGGTAGCGGGATCCGGCCCGGTCGGGCTCGAATACCCAGACGAGGTCGAAACGATCCGACGGCCAGACCCCTGGCAGTCCCGACGGATCGCCGACGATCCGCTCGGCCATCAGGGGGATCAGGCGATGCTCCCAGGAGACGAGGACGACCCCGTCGATCCCTCGGATCGCGTCGATCACATCGGCGGCCTGCTCCTTGAGGAACCGCGTGTCGATCGTCAGGCCGAGCCGCTCCGCCAACGGCTCGAGGGTCTCCCGCGGACGCCGGCTGCTGCTGTCGACGCCGACCTGCGACGCGAACAGGTGGGTCGGCGTCGGGACGACCGACGGGTGGGCCAGGGAGTCGGGACCCGGCGCGAACAGGGATGCGAGGGCACCGGCGCGCTGCCACCCGCGCGGGATGAGGGACTCCGGGTCCAGGACGCCATCGATCGTGACCCCGAATGGCGGGCCGTCGCCGATCGGCTTCTCGGCATGGCGGACGAGCAGGATGGTGGCGGGCATCGGATCCCGTGCCTGCGGTGCCGGTCAGCGTCCGAGGTAGCGGCGGATCCCGGCGACCAGGCCGGCCGCGTATCGGTCGCGGCCGACGGCACCGGACATCCGCGTCGCATCGCTTGCGTTCTTCATGTTCCCGAGCTCGACCATCACGACCGGGACATCGGACATGTTCAGGGTGCCCAGATCGGTCCGGCTGCGGATCCCGTTCACGGCGTAGTAGTTGGCGATCGGCAGCCCGGCGTCGAGAAGACCGGCACGCATCGCGGTCGCAAGTCGCGACGACCGAGCCAGGATGTCGGTGGTGTAGCGGGCGACCCGTCCGGGCTTCATGACCACGAACCCGCGATTCGACAGCGCCGACCCGTCGGCGTGGATGCTGATCGTCAGCGCTGCGTTGACCCTCGCGCCGAAGCGCCCTCGGACGTCGACGCACGGTCCGACGCCGATGTCGGTCGACCGGGTCAGGCGAACGGTCGCACCGAGCGCCTCGAGACGTGCCTTGACGCGCATCGCGACGGCGAAGGTGAACCGGTGCTCCGGGTAGCCTCGGCGGGTCGACGTCCCGACGGTATTGCAGGCCTTCCAGCCGTTGCCGATGAAGACACGACGAGCGATCCGTGTCGCGTGCGAGGCGTTCCCGCCGTTGTGGCCCGGGTCGAGCGCGATGACGAGACCGGACAACGGCAACGCAGCGATCCCGATGACGGCCGGCGGAGGGTCGGGCGCCGTCGGAGCGGCGTTCGCCACGAACGGCCCGCTCAGGATCGACGTCGCCACGAGGGCGAGGACGGACGCCGCGAGCAATGGTCGCTTCACCGGCGGGCCGGCCACCCCGGTCAGACCCCCGTCTCGGCGGCGATGCGGCCGGTCCTGACCGCCTCGACCAGGGCGGCGTGATCGCGCTCGGTCTGGTCCGCGTAGGCGACGCCGAAGGCGGCGATCGCGTCGTCGAACACGGGGCCGGCGCCGAGATAACCGGCGATCGCCGCCGGGTCGCCCGACCGAGCGTGGGCTCGGGCGAGCGCCCAGGCGCAGACTTCGGCGTAGAGGGCCATGCCCGGAGGTCGGAGGCCCGCCAGGTCGACGCCGTACTTCATGTCGTGCAGCTGGCGCACGTAGTACTCGGTGCTCGTCACGGGCGACTTCGTCCAGCCGAGGAAGCTGTCCGACAGCGCCTGCATGATCCGCTGACCGGTGACGACACGCTCGCCCTGATGCTTGGGGCGCTTGCCCGGGACATAGGGCGCCATGACCGACTCGCGGGCTTCTTTGACCTGGAGCACCAGCGGCCCACCGGCGGGGCCGGCGAAGAGGGCGACGTAGCAATGCGTTCCGACACTGCCGACGCCGACCACCTTGAGCGCGACGTCGAGCAGGCGATGCTTCTCCACCAGGACCCGCCGGTCGGGAGTCAGCGATCGAAGGTAGGACGCGTACATCGCCGCCAGGTTCGGTCGGGACGGGTCGTCATCCGGGAGACGGAGCAGGAGGGGCGGTCGGTCGCGCAGGAGCCAGCCACCGGCGGGGTTCACCACCGACAGCTTGCCCAGGGCGGACAGGTGATCGCGCCGCCGGGCGCTCTCGACGTCCGACAGGAGGTTCTGGCGCAGACGGGCCTGCTCGACCCGCTTGATGATCGACTCGATCGGGATCGACGCGTACCAGACCTGGAGCGCCCGCATCCCGGCGAAGGTCCGGATCCAGCGGCGGTACTCCCGGCCGACGATCCCGGCCATGTCCCGGGCGTTGGACTCCGAGTAGCCGTTGTCCCGCGATGCGACGACAAAGCTCGCCGCGAGGCGCTTGACATCCCACTCCCATGGCCCGCGGTACGTCTCGTCGAAGTCGTTGAGGTCGAAGACGAGGCGGCGCTCCCGACTGGCGTAGATCCCGAAGTTGGCGAGGTGGGCATCGCCGCACGCCTGGACGAACGATCCCATGCTCGGGGTGGAGGCGAGATCCCCGGCCATCACGGCGGCCGAACCGCGGAGGAAGGCGAACGGCGAGGCGAGCATCCGACCGGTCCGGATCGGGACGAGCTGCGGCAGCCGGCCCTCGTTCGAGGCGATCAGCGTGTCGACCGGATCGTCCCGGTCGGCTCTGGGCGCCCAGGAGGCGTGGCTCCGGCGAGTGACCGCCTTGCGACGAGCGCGTCCGTACGCCAGCGACAGGGCGGCCGGGCTGTCGGGCGGCAGCGTGGATTCGGGATCCGGCATCATCGGAGCGCCAGTGTAGCGAGCGATCGGCCGACCCCGCCCGGACTCGGTCGCGGTCGGTCGACCGACCGCCTCGGCGTACCCCGGACGTGGTCGATGGCGGGACGGACGTACGATCGCAGCCCCCGCAAGGAGCGACCCGATGCTGCACTCGAAGGATGCCATCCGCGACCAGCTGGAGGATGACGTCTTCGCCTCGACCGACCTCGCCGTGTCGATGCCGAAGTACCGGATCCCGGACGGCGAGCAGGACCCGCGGCATGCCTACCAGGTCGTCGCCGACGAGCTCATGCTCGACGGGAACTCCCGGCAGAACCTGGCGACGTTCTGCCAGACCTGGCTCGAGCCCGAGGTCCACCGGTTGATGGACCTGACGATCGACAAGAACATGATCGACAAGGACGAGTATCCGCAGACGGCCGAGCTGGAATCCCGCTGCGTCCACATGCTCGCGGACCTGTGGAGCTCGCCGGATGCCGAGGACACGCTCGGCACGTCGACGACCGGCTCGAGCGAGGCTGCGATGCTCGGCGGGATGGCACTCCTGTGGAAATGGCGCGAACGTCAACGGGCCTTGGGGCGGGCGACCGATCGGCCGAACCTGGTGACCGGCCCGGTCCAGATCTGTTGGCACAAGTTCGCGCGCTACTGGGGTGTGGAGCACCGGGAGATCCCGATGGAGCGCGATCGCCTGATCATGTCGCCCGAGGAGGTGCTGGCGCGTGTCGACGAGAACACGATCGGCGTCGTTCCGACCCTCGGGGTGACCTACACCTGTGACTATGAGCCGGTCGGTGCGGTCGCCGCTGCCCTCGACGGACTCGAGTCGCGGGTCGGCCTCGATGTGCCGATCCACGTCGACGCGGCCAGCGGCGGTTTCATCGCCCCGTTCGTCGACCCGGACCTGGTCTGGGACTTCCGTCTCCCACGGGTCAAGTCGATCAACACCTCGGGCCACAAGTTCGGCCTCGCGCCGCTCGGTGTCGGGTGGGTGATCTGGCGGGACGCGGCGGAGCTGCCCGAGGACCTGATCTTCCGGGTCAACTACCTCGGTGGCGACATGCCGACCTTCGCCCTGAACTTCTCGCGGCCGGGCGGCCAGATCGCCGCCCAGTACTACAACTTCCTGCGCCTCGGACGCGAGGGCTACCGGAAGATCCACGATGCGAGCTATGCCACGGCGCGCTACCTCGCCGACGAGATCGCGAAGATGGGCCCGTTCGAGATCGTGTACGACGGGCGCGGGGGGATCCCGGCCCTCGCCTGGACGCTGCGCGACGACGTTCGGCATCCCTTCACGCTGTTCGACCTCGCCGACCGGCTGCGGGTCTCCGGCTGGCAGGTCCCGGCGTACACCCTGCCGGCGAACCGCCAAGAGGTGGCGATCCAGCGGATCCTCGTCCGCCATGACTTCAGCCGTGATCTGGCGAACCTGCTCCTCGACGACTACGGTCGCGCACTCGCCCATCTCGACGCGCATCCGCACACGCGTCCGCTGACGGAGAAGGAAGCGAGTGGATTCCGCCACTGACCCTCGGGCGGGACGCTCCCTGGGTGGGCCAGGCGAGCGCCGTGGCGGCGAGCCTAGATCCCGACCGGCTCCCGCACGAGCACCACGGTCGTGCGTCCGGCGCGCCATTCGCCGTACAGGACGAGGACCTTCTCGAGGGCCGTATCGACGCCGAGTCGCGCGCGGACCTGCTCGTTCTCCCATGGGAAGACGACGTCGTGGATGCGCCGCAGCGCGGCGTCGAGGTTGGGCACGACCTTCTGGCTGCCGACGATCAGGATCAGCCGACCCGCCCCGGCAGCGTACCCGGCGAGCTGGCTGCCCGTCGCCGAGGCGGCCACCAGGGTCCCGTCCTCGGTGACGGCGGCGACGCTCCCGAGCATGAAGTCCGGGGCCGAGGTCATCTTGCGGATGTCGCGACCCTGCGTCTCGCGGTCCATCGCGACGATCTTCGGTCGGATCGCGTCGTAGCGGCCGGACATCACGAGCTCGTCGTACAGGCCGATCTGCTCGAGCGTCCGAGACTTGCCGGTGTGGACCTCGGCTTCCGCCGGGATCAGCCCGAGGACGAGCTCACGAGCCTGCTCGCCGGTGTCGACCACGATCGCCTCGATGTTGTGCGACCGAAGTGCATCGGCCACCCGTTCGACGGGATCGGAGGCGGCACCGTTCGGCGTCGGGGTGTCGGATCGGCGCGTGGGCATCGTGCGTCCTCTCGTCGCAGTTCGTTGCGGACGCAACGATACACCAGGATGGGAGAAGGCGAGCCGGGAGTCCCGAACGCGGGCATGAAGAGACCGACCGGCGGTCGTGCCGATCGGTCTCGACGGTGTCCGGCGGGTCGCCCGATGGGCTCGACCCGCGACGAACGACTAGCTGGCGGGTGCGCTCGGCGGAGCCGGCGGCGCGGGCGGGGTCTGGGTCGGAGCGGCCGGGGTCGCCATCGCCCGGGCCGCGGCCTCATTGGCCGCCTGGACCTGGGCGAGCGCGGCTCGCTGCTCCGGCGTCATGAGCGACATCTCCTTCTCGACGAAGTGGTTCCGGACGCCCGGGTAGTTGAGGTACATGTAGATCAACAGGGCGAGGATCCACGGCACCGACTCGGCCTCGACCGACGATCCGAACAGGAGCGCCATGAAGCCGAAGATCAGGGTGAAGATGCTGATGAAGACCCCGAAGCTCCACGCGTACGCGCGGACGTTCCAGAAGCCCTCGGCCACCCAGAACCAGATCGCGGCGATGATCAACGCCCAGAGCGCCTGACCCCACTGCGGGTTGCCGGAGAACGAGACGGACTTTCCGACGAAGGTGAAGTTGGCGATCCCAACGAAGACCAGAGCGCGCCAGATCTCATAGAGCCCGGCCAGCCCCGCTCCCAGGGCCAACGCGGTTACGCCGATGGGTCGTTGCATGTAGCGTGAGCCTCCCTCTGCCATCGCTCCCGAACTTCGGTGATGGTCGCAGCATGATAGCAGTCGCCAGGTAGCGTTCCGGGGCCCCGACGCGACTCGGCCGGCACGCTCACAGCGCCACCAGTTGCAGGCTGATGATGTGCTCGTTCGCGGCCCGGATCGAGGTCAGCTGCGTGGCCGACAGCGGCCCGTCCATATTGATCCGCGCCACAGCCGCCTCGGCGTCCTCGAAGATCGTGTTCTCGGTCTCGAGAACGTTGATCCCGTCGGCGCGCAGGTTGTCGAAGACGTCGGCCAGCACCCCGGGGCGGTTCCGGTGGCGGACGACCAGCATGTGCGTCGCCGGCGTCCGGTGGGTCAGGTTGACGACGTTCGGCACCCGCCCCGTCTCCATGTAGGCACGGACGATCCGCACGGTCTCCGCGGCGACCGCCTCCTGCGCCTGCTCGGTCGACGCCCCGATGTGATGAGTGCCGTACACGCCGGGTTCCCCGAGGATGGGCAGATGGAACTCGGCCGTGCCGGTCGTCGGCTCGTCCGGGAAGACGTCGAGCCCGACCCTGATGCCGCGGAGGCGGACAGCATCGACCAGCGCGGCGTGGTCGACGACCTCGGCCCGCGAGGTGTTGATGAACGACGCGCCCGGTCGAAGGCGGGCGAGGAGCGCCGCGTCGACGAGGCCGCGTGTCTCGGGGCCGAGCGCGACATGGACGCTCAGGACGTCCGCCCGGTCGGCCACCTCGCCCGGCGTTCCGACGATCTCGACCGTTGGGCGGCGGCCGGCGGTCTCGAACCCGTATGCGTCCAGATCCTCGGGTGGATCGTCGGCGAACCTCCTCGACCAGATGACGAGGTCCATCCCGAACGCCCGCCCGCGCCGCGCGACCTCCTGGGCGATGTTCCCGAATCCGAGCAACCCGAGGGTCCGACCGTAGAGCCCCGCGGCGCGGGCGAACTCCTTCTTGTCCCACCGACCCGCCCGCAGCTCCGCCACGTTGTCCGGGATCCGCCGGTCGAGGCTGAGGATGAGTCCGAGGGTGAGCTCGGCCACGGCGATCGCGTTCTTGCCCGGACAGTTCGAGACGTAGATCCCGCGCGCCGACGCCGCGCCGACGTCGATCGTGTTGTAGCCGGCGCCGGCCCGGACGATCAACGCCAGGTCGCCGTCCATCATCGTCGCCGTCACCTGGGTGGACCGGACCACGAGGATCTCCGCTCCGCTCCCCGCGATCGCCTCGGCGAGGGCGTCGTCCTTGAGCGACGGCTCGAAGATCACCTCGCAGCCGATGCGCGCCAGGCCGTCCAGGCCCGAGGCTTCGAACGGATCGGCGACCAGGACCTTCATGACGCGAGCTCCCAGGAGCGGCGGGCCGACACCGGGCGGTCGGCGATCGTCGCAGGATCGTAGCGCCGCCAAGCCAGCCGAGATGCGCGTCTTCGGCTAGGATGCCCGAGGCGTCCCGCTGGCGGCACGCATCCGGCCGACCGTTGTGGAGATTGGAGAACCATGCGCAGATCCATGTTGGTCGCGCTCACTGTCGCGGTGACGGTGATCGCTGCGGCCTGCGGGAACAGTTCCAGCGATCTCACCGGCAAGACCTGGCAGCTGACCTCGATCTCCGAGAAGGTCCCCGCGTTCCAAGGCGTGGTGCCCGCGGCCGACCAGACGAAGTACACGATCATCTTCAACAAGGACGGGACGTTCAACGCCGTGGCCGATTGCAACGTCGTGTCGGGCTCGTACAAGACGAGCGGCACGAGCCTCACGATCACGCTCGGCCCGTCGACGCTGGTGGCCTGCCCGGAGGGCTCGTACGGCGACCTGTTCGCGTTCGCCCTCGCCAGGTCGAAGTCCTACGCGGTCACCGGCGACCAGCTGACGATCGACCTCGACGACGGCGGCATCCTGAGCTTCGTGACCGGCGCAGCCGTTCCATCCGTCGGCCCGACGACGAGTGCGGCAGCGGCCGCCACGGCGAGCCCGACTCCCAAGCCGACCGCCAGCCCGACGCCGAAGCCGACGCCTTCGCCGACGCCGTCGACGACGGCCAAGCCGACGACCGGCCCGACCTCGGCTCCGACGACCGCGCCGACCGCGACGCCGGCCCCCACCGCCGCTCCGACGGCGGCACCGACGCCGTCCCCGGGTGCCGACCTGACCGGCAAGCTCTGGCAGCTGACCGCGCTGACGATGAAGACGCCTGCGTTCCAGGGCGTCGTGCCGGCTGACCAGCAGAAGAACTACACCCTCCAGTTCAACACCGACGGCACCTTCAACGCGAAGGCCGACTGCAACACGGTCGCAGGCAAGTGGACGGCGACGTCCGCCGGCGGCCTGACCATCACGCCCGGCCCGTCGACGATCGTCGCCTGTGCGGAAGGCTCACTCGGGGACCTCTACATCCTCGCCATGAGCAATGCCGCCAGCTATGCGATCGCCAACGGCCAGCTGACGATCACGACCGTCGACCAGGGGACCCTCGTCTTCGCCCAGGGTACGTAGGGCGCGTCGGGACGACCTGAGGGTCGGCCCGTCTCAGGATCCGGATCGTGGCCGAGGACGCTCTTCGGCCACGATCGTCGCCCGGACGATCTCGGGGTCGGTGAAGACGTCGAGATCGTCTCGGCTCTGCGTCGAGAACTCCGACACGATCGCGCCCTCGGGACCCGCCTGGAACCAGTGGAGCGTGTCCGGGGGGACCGTGTGCTGCTCGCCCGGACCGAGCACGATCTCGCGCGCCGCGGTGTAGACGCCTCGATCTGCGCGCGCCGGCCGTGCCCTCGGGTTCTGGGTCGGAAGCCCTTCGACGTGGAGGAACACGATGCCGGATCGGACCCGGAACGTCTCCTCTTTGCCCGGTGTGTCGTCGAACGGCGGGTGACGATGCTCGGCGCACGTCTGCCCTGGGAACAGCACGATCTCCTTCGCGCACACCCGCTCGGTGTTGACGTAGATCACGAGCTGGAGGCCGATCTCGTGCAGCATGCCGAGCCCGAAGTCGGCGATCTCGATCGACGCCCGCTCCTCGGGGGTCAGCGCCACGCCGGCAGCCTCGAGGACCATGGCCGTACGCTCGCGGGCCTGTTCGATCTGGTCCTCGGTCAACATGATCTCGGCGGGCCTCCGGAGCGTCGTCTGGACATCGGAACCATATCCGCGCCGCGCCGGCTCGCGGTGCCCGTCAGTGCCGGACCGCCGCACTCACCGAGCTGAGCGCCAGCCCTGGAAGGTCGGCCAGCCCCACGGCACGGCGGACGCGGCGATGACGAGGCCGAGGCCGAAGCACAGCGGGTGGAGGAAGCTCAGCTCGCGGATGATCCCGAGCTCGACGACGATCCAGATCATCTGGGCGATGCCGATGGCGAAGGCGAGGAACGGGGCGGCACGATGATGGCCGAGGCCCAGGCCGGCCGCGACCAACGAACCGACCCCGAACAGGCCGCCAAGGATCAGACCCGGGAACGCGAAGTCGGTGAACGGGCTCCCGGCGAGGAGTGCCGTATCGAACTGCATCACGCTCCCGTCCGGCCTGGCGAGGAGCGCGATGCCGCCCGCCAGGGCGCCGACGCCGAGAAGAACGAGAGAGATGATGCACACCTTGCCGGCGAGGTGGAGTTCCGGCCTCGGGATCGCCTGCGCGGGGTGATCGGTCATCGGCTGCGCGGTCATGGCGGAGTCTCCCTGCGGACGGGCATGGCCCGCCTCGCGTCGATCCTCGACCCCACGCACGATCAGGAGCAAGGGCCGTCGGGCCCGTTTGCACGGTCGGAAGGTCGGCTCCGCCCGTCGCTATGATCGGTGGACGATGGACCCGAGCACCTCCCTGACCGAAGGATCCCTGCCGGCGATCTCGACCGAGCGACGGACATCGTGAAGTACGGCATCGTCGTCACGTGCGGTGATCCGCGGACGGCCGCCGACCTCGCGGCCGAGGCCGAGGCCGCCGGCTGGGACGGCGTCTTCACCTGGGACGGCATCGCGATCGGGTCGGTCGACACGTACGACCCGTGGGTGGTCATGGCCGCGATGGCGATGCGAACCGACCGCGTGCGGCTCGGCGCGATCGTGACGCCGCCGTCGCGGCGACGACCGTGGAAGCTCGCCCGGGAGACGATGACGGTCGATCGGTTGTCGGCCGGCCGGCTGGTCGTCCCGGTCGGGCTCGGGGCCATCGACGACCTCGCCTTCGGGAACGTCGGCGAGCCGACCGAGGCGAAGGTCCGAGCCGAGCTGCTCGATGAGACGCTCGAGATCCTCGACGGCCTGTGGAGTGGGCGGCCGTTCGGCTACGCCGGTCGCCACTACCGGTTCGATCCGATGACGTTCGCACCCACCCCGGTCCAGACACCGCGGATCCCGATCTGGGTGGTCGGCGCGTGGCCCAATGAGCGGTCCATGCGCCGGGTGCTGCGCTACGACGGCATCGTCACCCAGACCGACCGACCCGACGAGATCCGGGCGATCGCGGGGTACGTCGACCGCGAGCGGGAGCCGCCCACACCTGGGTCCGCCGCCCCGTTCGAGATCGTCATCCAGGGACGCACCGATCCCGACCGGGAGGATGCCACCGAAGTCGTTCGACCCTTCCTCGCGGCAGGCGGGACCTGGTGGATCGATGCCGACTGGGAGCGACCGACGGTCGAATCGGTCCGTCGCCGCATCGCGGCCGGACCGCCTCGCGTCGACCTCGCCCCGTAGGAAACCCGGTACCGGACGCGCGGCTCAGCGCCCCGGACGGTCGCTCGTGGCTCCGGCCGGGAGGCGAGCACCCGACGCACGATCCGCGGTCAGCGCCTCACCCAAGCGGACGAGCCAGCGACCGAAACGCATTCGCGGGCCGCCGACGGACGATGGAGCGTTCGCGGCCTTGGCAATCCGCTCTCGGCCCGCCTCGGCCTCGAGCTCGGCCATGCGTCCGCGCACGTGCGACAGCTGCCCTGTCGGGTCGGTCCCTGGCCACCCTGCCATGCTCATCCCTCCGCGGCGCCTCCCACTCCGCACAGGGAACGCCCGATCACGGCCGATCGGGCGGATCTGCCTCCGGTCCCTTGGGCCGTCCACTCCTACGCGCGGATCGGTCCATCGGTTTTGCTGCGGGAGACCGTCGGTCAGTCGACCTCGGGCAGTTCGAGGCCGCCCAGGATCTTGCGCAGCAGGGCTTCGAGGGTCGCCACCTCGTCCGGATCCAGCCGGGCGAGGAGCTGCCGATCGCTCGCGACGTTCGCTGCCACGGCGGCGTCCACCAGCTCGAGGCCGTGGGCGGTCAGCTCGACGATGACGCCGCGCCGGTCATCGGGGTCGGCGACCCGGGTGAGCAGCCCGCGACGCTCGAGGCGGTCCACCCGACTCGTGACGCCGGCCGACGACAGCATCAGGCCCTTCCGGAGGCGCGTCGGGGAAAGTCGGTGGGGCGGACCCGAGATCCGCAGAACGCTCAGGAGGCCGACCTCCCCGCGGTTCAGCCCGAACCTCGAGAAGACCTCCTCCTCGCGGATCCCGATGTGGCGACCGAGCCGGGCGAGCCGGGCGGTCACCTGCAGGTCCCCGACGCCGAGTTCGGGGTGGATCGCGGACCAGCGATCGATGAGATGGTCGGTGAAGTCTCGCTCCATCCCACAACTATATCGTTCCGAGATACTACATTAGTATCTTACCAACGAGAGACTTATCATGGAGACTCGGGGGATGGAGAGGGAACACGCTCGGGCGCGAGGATCCGAAGCGGAGGATGCCGGTCTCGTACGCCAGGTGGCACAGGGGTCCGAGGGAGCCCTCGCCACGCTGTACGACCGACACGCGGCGGCGGTCCTGCGCGTCGCCCTGATCGTGAGCCGCGACCGGGGCGTCGCCGAGGACGTCGTCCAGGAGACGTTCCTGACGTTGTGGAACCGCGCCGAGTCGTTCGATCCGACGCTCGGCTCGGCCATGAACTGGATGCTCGCGATCGCCCGCAATCGGTCGATCGACCGGGTCCGCGCTGCCGCGCGTCGGGTGCCGGCCGGTCCGCTGTCCGCACTGGTGCCCGACGAACGAGACGAGGCGTCGACCATCGACTGGCTGATGGCGTCGGGCGACATCCTGGCGGCCGGCGTGCCGGAACCCGGACCCGAGGTCGCGCTGATGTCGAGCGAGACCCGCGCCGCGATCGTCGCGGCAGTCGCGACGCTCGACGGACTGGAGCGCCAGGTGATCCTGCTCGCCTATCGCGACGGGCTCACGCAGTCCGAGATCGCGGCCCGTCTCGGGTGGCCGATCGGCACGGTCAAGACGCGATCGCGACGGGCCCTCCGACACCTCCGTGAGGTCCTCGAACCGGAAAGCGCGGACGAGACCGACGACCCCTGCCTCGAACTGCCGTGCGCCTGACCGCCCGATCGCGCGGTCAGGGCATCTGCGCAAGGAGCGGCGCGGCCGCCGCGTCGTCGGGGGCGACGACGAAGAACAGGGCGTCGCCCTTGAAGTACGCATAGGTCTTCGTCGGGTCGCCCGCCTTGACGCCGATGTAGACGTCGTGGCCGGCCACGTTGCCCTGCGTGAACGTCGTCTGGTCCTCCTTCTTCGCCTGAGCGATGAAGTAGTCACGGAACGCACCGGGATCGGCGCCTTTGACCTGGAAGACGCCGGCGGCGCTATGGCAGGTGCCGGAGGACGACAGGACCGTCGAGATCGCCATCGCGACGTCGTCGACGGTCTTGCCGAGCTGGGCGACGGTCTTGGTCAGCGTGGCGTCGGGATACTTCTTGAAGCGCTCGCCGCTGTAGCTGACCCGGGTCGCGGTCTTGCCGCACAGCTTGGCGGGCAGCAACGCCTCGAGACCCTTGTCGTCGTTGGGCAGCTCGAAGGTCGGAAGCGCCTCCGAAGGCTCGGTAGAGGGGGCCTCGGTGGCCGTCGGCGCCGCCGACTCGGGTGCCGACGAGGCGCTCGTGGGCTCCGAGCTGGCCGGCGCGGCGACGCTTGCCGCAGCCGCGACCGAGGGTGCGGTGCTCGAGGCTGCGCTACTGCAGCCTGCAACCACCGCGGTGACCGCCAGCACGACGATCACGCCCATGATCCGTCGAGTCATCGAGGTTCCTCCCGCACGCTCGTGCGGCGAAACGGCCGCATCGATGCGCGTCTCTCGGGCATCCTACGACGAGTCCGTTCGGGGCGCGTCCGTCGGCGTCCAGCCTCGGTCGCGGAGACCGGTCGCTGGCGGCGGGGAGACGGCCGGGTGGCGGAGGCGCCGATCGCCACCACCCCCCGGCCCATGAACGTCGCGGTCAGCCGATCCCGCCGATCGGGCCCGGCTCATTGGCGCAGGTCACCCAGAAGGTCTTGTGCTTGACGTTCTGGTCGGAGCGACCTTGCCAGGCGACGTCGTAGTGGCCGAGCGGCAGACCGTACTCGACGGTCTGGAACTCGGTCGCCGCGCCCGTGTCATACGTCCCCTGGACGACCGACGTGGCTGTGCCGGTCGGCGCGGCCTGATCGATCTCCCAGCTGCCCTGCTGTCCGACGTCGGCGAAGAAGAAGTGCAGGTGGAAGGTGCAGACGTGCGATTCCTCGTTGAGGATCCGCTCGGCGTCGGTCGCTCCCTGGTGGACCTTCAGCGTGCCGTTGTTGCCGTCGGCCGCGAATGCGACGGAGGCCGAAAGTGCGAGGAGTGTCGCCCCGAGTACGAGTGCCAGACCAGGGCGCCAACGACTGCGGATCGCGTCGTGAGACATGGGATCCTCCCGGCAAAGTGGTCGGGGGTTCCGGTCGCCCCTGGTCCGACGAACCCCACCGGGATGGGTGTACCAGCAAGGATCGAAGGTGACCATTGAATTGGTGTCACGCCACACCGAACGATGGTCCTGAGCCGGCCGGGCTCACCGACCCCCCCAAGGGAGCGCTGGCCTGTTCCCTGGATGGGCCTGTGGGCCGATCGGCTACCGAGCGCGCATACTGCCCCGACGAGCGAGCCGCCACGGCTCGACGGGAACGGGGTCCAGATGACGAAGCATTCGAGGCGAGAGCGCGAGCGGCGCGACCAGGAGACCATTCGGGTCCGCGAGATCGAAGCGGCCTGGGTGGGCAGCGTCCCGCCCGCGATCGCGCGTGCGTTCGCGCTCGAGGTGGACGCCGCCCGAGCGCGCGGCCCGGAGCCCCGTCGGCCCGACATGGCCCCCGGCACCCGGCCCCGCCCGCCACGTCCGGGGCATGAGCCGCGCCCGTCCAAGGACGCGGAGCGTCCGCGCCGCGACGGCTAGCCGAGGCTAGGCGACCGAGCTCAGGGCGCTCTCGGCGAAGGTGCCCGGCCTCCGCCTCGACGACATGGAGGCGGAGGTACGTCCGGCCGGCGAGGTCGAGGATGGTCCGGATCGATGCCGGGATGAGCACGTTCTCACTCGCCCTGACGACGGTCGGCTGGTCCAGCTCGAGGATCGTCTCGTGTGCCTGGACCCGACAGCGTCCGGTCGCGCGGACGTTCTTGACCCAGTGCACCCCGCTGCCGTACGTCAGCCGAACGTAGACGTGATCGTCCGAGGTGCCCTGGAGGATCGAGATCGGGGTGCGGTAGGTGGCGCCCGATGCTCGACCGCGGTGTTCCAGGATCGCCCACGGGGACCGGCGCCCACCGGCCAGACCGTGCCGCATCACCAGCGGGTTGAAACGCTGGGTCACGACCCCGGGCACGGACGTCCGGATGAGCCGCCCGATGCAGGCGAACGCGGCGATCGCGGCTCCCGCGGCGACGAGCCGTCGGACGGTCGGCTTCACCGATGCTCCTTTCCGCGCAGGTCGACGACCTCGATGTTGAGCCGCAGCTTCGTCCCTTGACAGAGCCGAAGGGCTCGAAGCATCGACTGGCCGACACACCGGCCATCGCTCGGGTGACTCCGGCGGCATGCCGCGCCCGACCGAAACCGGGTCAACGCGTCACTTCAAGTCGCCGCCGGCTTGGACGACGATCGCCCCGAGTTCGATCACCGACCCAATGGTGGCCGACAAGGGGGGTACAGAGATGACCGCAGGTCAGAACATCGCACAGGCCAAGGGGATGAACCCGCCGAGCGGGCTGGCGATCGCGCTCATGATCGTCGCCGTCGTCGGGATGATCGTGGCCGTGGTGGCAGTCGGGTCCGCGGCGCTGCGCACCGCCAGCACGGCGGCGCCGACGTCGATCACGACGCTCACGGACGCACGCCTCCAGTTCATCGCCTCCGAGCATGGCTCGGCCGTCGCTCCGGTGACCACGCTCAGCCAGGCCCAGCTCGACTTCATCGCCTCGGAACGCGGCTTCACCGCGGCCGCGCCGATCACCGAGGACCGGCTCCAGTTCCTGGTCGACCACGGCATCCTCGCCGCTCCGTCATCGACCACCACGCTCAGCCAGTCCCAGGTCGACTTCATCGCCTCCGAGCACGGCTTCTCGGCGGCTGCGCCGATCACCGAGGACCGGCTCCAGTTCCTGGTCGACCACGGCATCCTCGCCGCTCCGTCATCGACCACCACGCTGACCGACTCCAGGCTGCAGTTCATCCAGGACGAGCACGGCTGGGGGCCGTACGGCCCTTCCCGGGTCGGACCGTTCACGAAGGTTCGGCTCGAGCGCCTGGCCAGCCGCTAGCGGGACGTCCCGGCGGCGCACGCCAGACCCGTTGGACGAGACCCCCGACCCGATCGGGGGTCTCACCACGTCCGGATCAGCCGCCCTCGGCCGGGAGGGCCTGCTCGGCGAGGATCGAGCGTCCCGGCAGGACCGGCCCGGGCGCCGAGGGACGCCGGCACGAGGAAGTCCTGGAAGTCGTGCTCGGGCAGGCCCGGATAGCCGTGGAGCTGCGCCCGGAGCTCCGCCCGAGCGGCGTCCAACAGACCCGGCAGGGCCGACAGACCGCCGCCGACGACGACCCGCTCGGGGGCCAGGACGTAGACGATCGACCGGATCCCCGCGGCAAGGTAGAACCCGACGAGCTCGGCGGCCGACGCACGGTCGGCCCCCTCCAGTTGCTCCGCCGGGCGGCCGAAGCGCGCGGCGACCGCAGGACCGCTCGCCATCCCCTCGAGACAGTCGCCGTGGAACGGGCAGGTCCCGCGGAACGTGTCGGACGGATGCCTCGGCACCGCGACGTGACCCATCTCGGGGTGGCCCAGCCCGTGGAGGACCCGGCCATCGATGACCGCTCCCCCGCCGATCCCCGTCCCGAGCGTCAGGTAGACGAACGACGCCAGGCCCTTCGCGACGCCCCAGCGGCCCTCGGCCAGCGCGGCTGCGTTGACGTCGGTGTCGAACCCCACCGGCAGCCTGAAGGCGGCTCCGAACGGGCCGGCGAGATCGGTCCCGGACCAGCCCGGCTTCGGGGTCGTCGTGATCGCCCCGTACCCCGGGTGGCCCGGGCGGAGCTCGACGGGTCCGAACGAACCGATGCCGATCGCGTCCAGGTGCGTCCCCGAGGCGATCGCCCGCCGGAAGAAGCCGAGAGCCGCCTCGATCGTCGCGTCCGGATCGCCCACCTCGATCCGGAGCGTGTCGACGATCGTGTCCGGACCGGTCCCGATGACGCAGACGAACTTCGTCCCGCCGGCTTCGACCCCTCCGAACAGGTGCGGATCCACCGTCGCGTTCATCGCCGGATTCTCCCAGAACCGCGGTCGTCCGATGATCGACCTCCCCGGCGGCCGGCTTGACCCGATCCGGATCTGTGGGAGCATCGCCACGATATGGAGCGCCTCGCCGATGCCGTGGAACTCCTCGATGGGCCGCTCGACGACATGGCCGCCCTCGTCGGCAACCTGCGCGACCTGCGCCGCATCAACCGCTGGCTCAGCGGTGTCGGCCTCAGCCGCGACGCGGTCGAGGCCCTGGCTCCGGGCCGGTCCGCGCTCACCGTCCTCGATGTCGGGACGGGCGGCGCGGACATCCCCTTGGCGCTGTTGCGGGCGGCGGATCGCGGCGGTCGCCCGATGACCGTCGTCGGGCTCGACAGTCGACCGGAGGTCCTCGTCGCGGCTGTCCTGGCGAACCCGGAGATCGCGTCAACGAGCCGGCTCGACCTCCACCTCGGCGACGGCCAGTCGCTCCCCTATGCCGATCGATCGTTCGACATCACCCACGCCTCGCTGGTGCTCCACCACATGGAGCCGGACGAGGCCGATGCGCTCCTCCGCGAGATGGGCCGGGTCGCCAGGCTCGGCGTCATCGTCAACGACCTGCATCGCGGTCGCATCGCCTGGCTCGGCGCCTGGCTGATGGGTCACCTCCTGACCGGCAACCGCTACACGCGCAACGACGCTCCGCTGTCCGTACGGCGGTCGTACCGGTCGGGCGAGGCGACGGACCTGATCCGGCGGGCCGGCTTGACGCCGCTGCGGACGATCCACGGGATCCTCGGGATGCGCTACGCGATCGTGGCCGGACCGGGTCGGGACGATGGTTCGATCCCGGCGTCCGCAGTCTCGCGGACCGAGTCGTGACGGACGAACGGGTCGAGATCGCGGTGATCGGTGGAGGACCGGCCGGTGCCGTCCTGGCGGCGAGACTGCGAGGTATGGGCCACGACGTCACGATCCTCGAGCGCGCCCCGGCCTGGCGCTGGCGGGCCGGCGGCGTCTTCGCGTCACCGGCGGCGATGGTGGCGCTGGCGCGGGTCGGCCTCGACGCTGAGACCCTGCGGCTTGTCGCGCGGCCGATCCCGGCGATGCGGGTCGAGACCGCCGCCGGGACGGTGTTCCGGCTGACCTACGGCGCGGATGCCGGCGGCGAGCCCGCCGTGGGTTTCGATCGATCGCGCCTCGATCCCGCGCTGCTGGAGCTGGCGCGTCGGGCGGGGGCGGACGTCCGGCTCGGTTGGAGCGTCGCCGGTGTCGACCCGGTCGGGCACTCCGTCCGCGTTCGCCGGCCCGATGGGACGCCATCGACGATCCGAGCGGACGTGATCGTCGGTGCCGATGGGCGGCGTTCCATCGTCGCGGCGGCGGCCGGCGTCGACCGGCCATCGCGGCTCGGACATCGCGTCGGTCTCACCTACCACCTGCCGGACCCGGACCCCGCGACGAGTCGCGATGCGAGGATGCGGATCCTGCGCGACGGGTACGTCGGGATCGCCCCGGTCGCCGGCGGCCTGGTGAACGTCGGGATCGTGCTCGGCGAGTCATGGCACGCCGAGCTCGCGGCACGGGGTGGGCGCGCCGTCGCGGATGCGATCGTGGCGGCGATCCCGCCGACGGACGACGACCCGGCGACCTGGCGCGCCGGCCGACCGGCCGACGCCGTCGTCGGCGCCGCCCCCCTCGGGCGACGGGTCACCAGCCGAGCGGGACGGGGTTGGCTGCTGGTGGGCGACGCCGCCGGGTTCCTCGACCCCTTCACGGGCGAAGGGCTCCACCGGAGCCTGGTCTCGAGCGAGCTCGCGGCTGCGGCGATCCACGGCCGGTCACGGAACATCGGCAGCGCGTTCGCCGCCTACGATCGAGAGATGCAACGCCGGTTCCTGGCCAAGGATGCCGTTTCGGCGATCGTCCAGCTGTTCCTGGGGCGACCCGCCCTGTTCGAGTACGCGGCGCGACGACTCGCGTCCCGCCCGGCGCTCCGGGCGACGATGGGCCTCGCCATGGGCGACCTCATCGGGGCGAGCCGCATCCTCGACCCGCGCTACCTCAGCGCGCTGCTCGCGCCATGACGGACCGTCGAGCGAACTGAAGGATGCGGAGCACGATGAGCATCGACGTCGAGGCGGCCCCCGAGCTGGTCTTCCGACTCGCCGCGGGGGTCGAGCGCTGGGAGCGGCTCCTCCCGCATTACGCCCGCTCACGGGTGATCAGACAGAGGGCCGACGGCGCCCTCGTCGTGGCGTTCGTCGCACGGCGCCCGGTCGCCTCGGTCATCGGGCTCGGGTGGCCGGTCGCGTGGCGGGCGCGGACATGGTCGGATCCGGATGCGCTCCGCCTCCACTTCGTCCACGTCGCCGGCCCGACGACCGGCATGGAGGTGGTCTGGCGGATCGAGCCCATCGGGCCCGGCACCCGGGTCTCGATCGACCATGACTTCCGGTCACCCGTGCCAGGGTTGGCGTCCTTCATCGATCGGGTGTTCACGAGAGCGATCGCCGGCAGGACGCTGGCGACCTTCAAGGCGCTCGCCGAAGCGCTCGCCGAGCCGTCGACATCGTGAGCGGGCGTCGACGGGTCTGGATCACGGGGATCGGCGTCATCACCGCCGTCGGGACCGGACGGGATGCGTTCCGGGCCGGCCTCCGATCGGGACGATCCCCCATCCGGCGGATCGACCGCTTCGACGCCAGCCCGTTCCGCTCGCGGGTCGCCGCCCAGGTCGATGACTTCGATCCGCTCGCCTGGATGCCCCCCAAGACCGCGCGCCAGCTCGACCGGTTCAGCCAGTTCGGGCTCGTGGCGGGTCGCCTCGCGCTCGAGGATGCCGCGCTGACCCCCGGAGCCGGCGGCGGCGCCGAGCCGAGCAGGATCGGGATCTACCTCGGTTCGGCGCTCGGCGGGATCGCCTACGCGGAAGAGCAGCATGAGCGGTACCTCGAGCGCGGCATCCGGAGCGTCGCTCCGAACCTCGCGCTCGCCGTGTTCGGCGGTGCCGCGCCCGCCAACCTCGGGATCGCCCTTGGGGTGCGAGGGCCGATCCTGTCGACCGCGAACTCGTGCGCCTCCGGAGCGGTGGCCCTGGGTGAGGCGCTGGGCGACCTGCGCGACGGGCGGGTCGACGCCGCGATCGCCGGAGGTTGCGAGATCCCGTTGAGCCCGCTGGCGTTCGGAGCGTTCGACATCATCCGCGCCCTGTCCTCGGGCTCCAACGATCGACCGGACCGGGCCGCCAGGCCCTTCGATGTCCACCGCGACGGGTTCGTCATGGGCGAGGGGGCCGCGCTCCTGGTGCTCGAGGCAGCCGACGTTGCCGAGAAGCGGGGGGCGGTCCCATATGCCGAGCTCCTCGGCTACGGCTCCACATCGGACGGAAACCACATGCTCCAGCCGCGGGCGGACGGTGCCGAAGCGGCCCGCGCGGCGAGCATCGCCCTCGCGGACGCCGACGTCGACCCGGCCGAGATCGACTACGTGAACGCCCATGCGTCGTCGACCCCGATCGGCGACCTCGCCGAAGCGCGGGCGATCTCCTCGGCCCTTGGACCCCGCGCATCGACCGTCGCAGTGAGCGGCACGAAGGCACTGTACGGTCATCCACTCGGCGCCTCGGGCGCGATCGAGGCCGCCATCTGCGTCCTCGCGATCCGCGACGGCTGGGCGCCCGGATCGGTCAACCTGGTCGACCCGGACCCGCAGGTCATGGCGCTCCTGCCCGGCCTGCTCCGCGCCGGCACGACCGGCGCCTACCGCCGGGTGCTGTCGACATCGTTCGGCTTCGGCGGGCTCAACGCGGCGCTCGTCTTCGGCGCCGCGACCGGCTGAACGCGACCCCCCGCGGATGCGAGCCGACGCCCCCGCTCGGCGCACGTAGACTCGCCGGATGAGGCCGCAGCCCCCGGTGAACCCCACGCTGGCGGCCGTCAGGAGTCAGTGGGCGCGGGTCGCGGCCTGGTACCTCGTCTACGGCCCTGACGTGCGTCGGGTCGGCAACGTGCTCCTGTTCCTGTGGTTCGCGTGGCAGACGTACGCGCGGATCTCGTTCTTCCTCCGGCTGAACTTCCCGTGGGGGCTCGACGCGACGATCTACTACCGCGGCGTCGTCGCGTGGCTGCACGGCTCGGATCCGTGGGCGGCATCCGTCTCGGTCAATGGCTATGCCTACCACTACGCCGGATCGCCCGTGACGACGGTCATGATGGCCCCGGTGACCCTGCTCGGCGAGCAGACCTTCACCTACCTCTGGCTCGCGCTCACCATGGCCGCGACGGTGTGGACTTTGCACCGCCTGCACTTCCCGCTCTGGTGGCTCCTGTTCCCGCCGATCGCGGAGGCCCTGTTCTCGGGCAATCCCCAGCTGGTGGTCCTGGCGCTGCTGGTCGCGAACACCCCGATCACGTCGGCGCTTGCGACCGGTCTCAAGGTCTACGCCTTCGTCCCGCTGTTCGGCGAGACGCGCTGGCGGCAGATCGGCGTCGCGGTGCTGTTCAACGCGGCGACGATCCCCATCGCCCCCGGGCTGTGGCTCGACTACGTCCGCGAGCTGGGCGCGATCTCGAGCCGGCTCGAGGTCGAGTCGCTCCAGGGCCTGTCGGCCTTCTACTTCCCGGTGCTGCTCGCGATCTGCGTCGTGGCGCTGGTGCTGCTCGCGCTCCGCGACCGGCGTGCCGCCGGGTGGCTGACCGTGCCCGCGATCTGGCCGTCGAGCCAGTTCCACTACTCGACGATGGCCCTGCCGGTGATGTCGCCGCTGCTGGCCGTCCTGCTGGCGTACCCGTACCTGCGGCTGCCGCCAGTCGCGATCGTGCTCGACATCACCCGGCGGCTCGTCACGCCGCCGATCATGCGTGTCCTGACGACGCCGGCGTCGCCGGCGTCGCCGGACACGGGCACCGGACGCTCACCCGAACCATCCCGGTAGATCGACCCAAACGAGTACGGGCGGTCTGACCCGCCTCGCCGGCGGCCTGGCCCTGTCGGGCGAAGCCAGGTCCGGGTCGCCTCCTCAGCTCACTTGCGGCGACGGGATCGGAGGGTGCGACCGGAGGCCGGACGGAGCAGGCCGATGCCCAACGCGACCGCGAAGAGCACGACCAGGATGATCGGCAGCCCTGGTCCCGCCCCGCCGCCTCCGGAGCCGTCGATCGTCGCGGTCGGAGGAAGCGTGATCGTCGTTGGCGTCCCGGTGGCGCCCTCGACTTCGCCGGAAGGCGGCGCCGACTCGGTCGTCGTCGAGGCCGTCGGCGTGGGGTTGGCGGTGGGCGTGGGATTCGTCGACGTCGAGCTGGCTGCCGATGCGGTCGCCTCGGCCGACCCCGACGGGCAGACCGTGACCACGAGATCCGTGATCGGGCGAGCGTGATCGGAGAAGGTCAGGGTATAGGTGCCGGGCGGAACGGCGTACGTCCCGTTGATGCTGGTCTGGGCATTCGGGGGGACGATCTCGATCGGACCGGGCGTCAGCTCGCCGGAGATCCCGACGGGCACGCCGCCGATCGTGATGTGCTCGCAGGTCGCGGTCGCGTGGTGGCCCAAGGCGACGCCCGGAAGGGCAACGACGAGGAGAAGCGCGACGACTGCGGTCCCTGCGATGCGAAGGCGCCGTGCGCGCCCGTGAGCGATCGTTGCTGACATCGGGTCCATCCCTTCCCGTACCGGACAAGAACGACGTGCCGCAGCCGAACTGGGCGATCATCGCGAACCCGAGGGTCCCGTCCGGTCACGGCGTGGACCAGCCGGCGGCCGGGAGGACCCATCTGGGTCATCGTGTCGTTGGTACCTTAGTCCCTTCCGGGCCGGGCCATCAAGGGTAAGGTCGCTGGTAAGGGTCGGCGACCTAGGACGCCCGATCGCGGTCGGCTTGGGACGAAGCGGCTGGTCAGGAACGGCAGGAGGATCGCCTGCGTCATCCGGCCGGTCGACAGCGAGCGATGAGAAGGAAGAAGCCGACCCCTCTTGGAGGTCGGCTTCGTTCCGTGTCGCGGGCGGTCAATGAACGACGATCGTCCCACCCATCGCGGCGCCGTGGATCTGGCAGATGAAGGTGTAGGTGCCCTTGGCCGCACCACGGAAGCTCGTCGTCCAGGAGGTCAGGACGGCGTGCCGAGCGAGACCGTATGCCCGACGCATGGCCGCGGTCCCGATGATCCCCGAATTCGGAGATCGTCGTCGGCGACGTGACGTGCTTGACCCCGTTACCGCCGCCGAACTCGATCTCGACCGGCGGACCGCCGCAGGTGAAGTCGAAGGGGCTTGTCGGCGGGATGACCAAGGGTATCGCCGGGGTGTCGGTCGCCCCGTTCTCGCAGAGCGGCACCATGTCGCTGTTGAGCTCGCCCGGGAATGTGACCGTGTGGGGTTCGTTCGGCTCGAGCGGCCGGAAGACGACCTTGTCGCCCTTCTTGATCCGGATGTTCGTCGGCAGGAACTCGAGGACCGCCGTCCGCCCGTTTGGGCTGCCCGTCCCGGCGGTGACGTACCAGGTCGTCGAGCCGTTCGGGTTGCGGACCTTGGACCCCTTGCTGGCAGCGCGTTCGGCGACGAAACCAGCATGGACGTCGGCCTTGACCTGATGCTTGACGTGCTCGGCGATCTCGGCGGCGCTCGTCCCGGTGGCCGAGGCCGGCAGCACGTTGATCTGACCGGTCATCCCTGGATGGATCCGACAGTGGAACGTGTACGTCCCGACGGGCGCGCTCATCGTCACCACGAACGGACCGGTCGGCGGGCCGAGCGAAGCGCCGCTGGTGACGACTCCACTTCCGTTGAAGTCGCACGGCGTCGTCCAGGTCCCGCATCCCGACGTCGGCGCGAGCGCGGGCAGGTTCAGCTCGGTGTGGGTCGTCCCGTTGACGTTCCGTGCGAGGTCGTCAAGGTCGTTGGTCGCGACGCCATTGACCTTTTCGTCGGCCGTGGCGCTCAGCCCGTGTGGGAGGAGCGTCGACGTGTGGAATCCCTCGCTCACGAACTGGAGGGTCGTGCCCTGGGGAACGGCAAGATGGCGCGGGAAGTAATCGTCGAATGACCAGTTGTGGCCGACGGGTACCGCAGCAGGCATGTCCGCGGTGATCGTGATCGGTGCCGCGGCGACCGCCGGCGCCACGCTGACGAAGGCTTGACCGAGCAGCAGGATCCCTGCCGCAGCGACGGGCTTCCAAGCCGGAGCGCGCATGCCCATACCTCGTGCTGTTGCCAGGCCACACCACCACGCCAACGCTGTCGGATGGGTTGGGGGCTGTGGCGATCGACCGCGACCTCGTCGGGCTCGTCGAGCGTGCGCGACGGGGTAGGTGGTCAGGTGTAGTCCGGTGCGGTTGGCGTGTCAATGGGGTTGATTTAAATGTTTCTGCGCCGGCCCGGTCGATCTCGGTGTGGGCGACCGAGTCCGGCACAAAGTGGTGCATCGGCGCACCACGTCGGTGGCCGCCGATGGTCCGCGTCGCGACTTACGAAACCGGCTCGCGGTCGTACAGCCGTCGCGCCCAGATGTACCCGAGGACCGAGATCGCGACGCACCAGGCCACGGCGACGACGCCGCTCGAGCCGATCGGCGTGCCGACCAGGAGGCCGCGCACGGTCTCGATGAGCGGGGTGAATGGCTGGTGCTCGGCGAACCAGCTGAGGCCCGCCGGCATCGACTCGGTCGGGACGAAGCCGCTGCTCAGGAACGGCAGGAGGACCAGGAACATCGGGAGGTTGCTGGCGGTCTCGACGCTTCCGGCGACCATCCCGAGGGCGACCGACAGCCACGAGATCGCGAGCGCCGCGAGTGCCAGCAGGCCGACCGCCGCGACCCACTCGACCGGACCCGTCGTGGAACGGAACCCGATCAGGAGCGCGACGGCCATGACGATGACGATGGCCAGCATGGTCTGGATCACGCTGCCGACCACGTGGCCGGTCAGGACCGACACCCGGGCGATGTCCATCGTCCGGAAGCGGGCGATGATGCCCTCGGTCATGTCCATGGCGACCGAGATCGACGTGCCCTGGGCGGCACCGGCCACGGTGATCAGGAGGATCCCTGGGACCACATAGGCGATATAGGCGGTGCGCCCGCCGGCGATGGGACCCAGGCCTGCGCCGAGCGTGCCGCCGAAGACGTACACGAACAGGAGCAGCAGGACGACCGGGATCCCCGCGATGAAGACCGTCAGCGATGGGTAGCGGCGCATCCGACGGAGGTTGCGCCGGAGCATGGTGGCCGAGTCGGCAAGGACGAGCGGGTACGCGGTCATGGGACGGTCACCTTCTGTGCGTCGGAGTCGCCGGTCAGCGACAGGAAGACATCGTCGAGATCGGGGGTCTGGAGCGACAGCGCCCCGACGTCGAGCGAACTCCGCTCGATCGTGTCGAGCAGGGCGCGCAGCGAACCGATCCCACCGTCGCCTGGGATCTGAAGGGTGAGCGACTCATCGTCGCGCGACGCCCCGACGAAGGCTCGGGCGGCCCGCTCGAGCGCATCGGCGTCGGCGAACGAGAGCTGGATATGGCCGCCTGGGACCATGCGCTTGAGCTCGTCCGGGGTCCCCTCCGCGACCAGCACGCCGCGATCGAGGACGCCGATCCGATGAGCCAGACGGTCCGCCTCCTCGAGGTACTGCGTCGTCAGGAGGATCGTCACGCCGCGTCGCCACGAGCTCCTCGATCGTCTGCCACATGGCGCGGCGGCTTCGTGGATCGAGCCCGGCGGTCGGCTCGTCGAGGAAGATGATCCGGGGATCGCCGACCAGCGTCATCGCCAGGTCCAGTCGCCGTCGCATGCCGCCGGAGTAGGTCGTCACCGGCTTCCCGGCGGCGTCGACGAGATCGAAACGATGCAACAGCTCGGCGACCCGGCGGCGGCCGGCATCCTTGCCGAGGTGACGGAGGTCCGCCATCAGCTGGAGGTTCTCCTCGCCGCTGAACTGCCCGTCGACCGCCGAGAACTGACCCGTGACGCCGATCACGGCACGGATCGCATCGGGTTCTCGGGCGATGTCATGGCCGCCGATCCAGACCTGGCCGTCATCCGCGGAGATCAGCGTCGACAGGATCCGGACCATCGTCGTCTTGCCCGCGCCGTTCGGCCCGAGCAGGGCGTAGACCGTCCCTTCGGTGACTTCGAGGTCGATGCCGTCGAGGACCACCTGCGGGCCGTACGACTTGCGCAGCCCGGTCGCGCGGATCGCGACCCGGGTCGTATCGGTCGTCATGCCGCTCCTCCCCGCGGGTCGGCGAGCCGACGTCGATCAGATGTCCAGGTCTTCCACCGTCGGTTGCTGGGCCGAGTCGGCGACGATGTCGTAGAGCTGGGGCGGGATCCGCTCGCGAAGCTCCTCGAGGGTCTCGACGACCTCGAGGGTCGAGCCACCCGGCGAGCTCCCGTAGCTGACGTTCCCGATCCCAAGATGCCCGCGCCAGCCGGCCGGCTTGCCTTCCTGGTCGACCATCGTCCAGTCGGGGCTCCGTTCGGTGTGGACGACGAACTTCCCCGTGCGGCCGCGGTAGACGCGGTAGGTCTCGGGGCGGCTCCACGACGACTGGACCCACTCCCCGAGGAGGACACCGACGAACCGGACCTTCCGGCCCTTGCCGGGTCCGACCCGAACGGTGATCTCGTCGAACCCCTCTCGGCGACCCTCCTCCACGTCGACGTAGCGACGCAGCGCCGCGGAGATCGCCGCAGAGAGGTTGTCGCCAGCGAGCTCCTGAGCTCGCTGGTAGATGGCGAGGTCTCCATCGGAGACATAGATCGTCTTGTTCGGCACGGCTCCATCGTAACTCCCGCGTGCGAAAGTAGCTATACGTACGAGTATACGTATAGTCCGATGGAATGCAAGAGGGTCATCGCGCGGGGCCCCCTGCCTCGGGACCCGTCGCAGGGGTCGCGGCGCGCGACTGCACCATGAAGAGCGGCGAGCGGCCGTCGATCCGCGGCGAGGCTGGCTCGGTCGCGTACCCTGACCTCGGGTCGGTCACCCTGCTGACCGCGGAGGCTGCGACGTGGAGCCGTTTGTCCGAGTCCCTGCCCTGCTGTTGGTCGTCGTCGCCTCGATCGTCATGGCCTGCGACGGTCCGCAGTACCTCAACGTCGACAACCAGTCCGAGACCACCTACGTGGCGGTGTCGGATGACGGCCATCACCTGATCATCCCGCCGAAGCGGAAGATCAAGGTCGCGGTGTTCCCGTTCGCGGGCGTGCCTGAGACCCCGGCCGCGCCCGTCCAGTTGTTCGACTCGCACTGCACGTCCGTCGGCCGCTTCGATGAACCCGGGACGATCACGATCCCGAGTGATGGCACCCTCTCGTATCGATCCGAGGAACCCGGACCGGGCGATCTTGCCGAGGACTCGGCGTTCTGCACCCCGGGTCAGCCGTTGCCGACCGCGGCGTCCCCTTGACGACGACGCACCGGCAACGACGATCGCGACCGATCCGGGACGGCCCGGCCGACGTAGCCACGGCGTGGTGATCAGCGATCCCGTCCATCCATCCCAAGCGTGGAGCCTGGGATTCCGCGCCCTGTATCGCACGCTGGGTTGGCTCGATCCGGTGCTCCGGCTGTGGTGGCAGGGGTACGGACTGGGCAACGTCGTGCAGGTCACGATCGCCGGGCGGCGCACCGGGCGACCGCAGCGGACGCTGCTGGGCCTGCTCGTGGCCGACGGGCGGTGGTACCTGGGTCATCCGAACGGGCCGGCCCACTGGACACGGAACCTCGACGCGGCCGGTGGGCGGATGCTGGTCAGCTGGCCGGGCCAAGCGAGCGTCGCCTTTCGGGCCGCTCCGCTCGCGCCGGGCCCGGAACGCGATCGGGCGATCCGGGCGACCGCCCAGCACCCGTTCCCGGGCAACCTGATCTACCGACTCGCCCGCTCCCACGTGCGCGCCGCGGGCCGCTACTACCGTCTCGAGCTGGACGCCGACTAGACGCCTCGAGCCGGCCGCCGGTCAGGCGCCCTGCTTCCAAGGTGACGGCAGGTGGGTCAGCGGCTCCCGGTCCGGAAGCACGTCGACCTGCAGGGAGGGGTCGGCCGCCGGCACGTAGCGTTCCTCGAGTCCGAGCTCCTTCAGGACGATGTTGCGCGCCTGGGCGATGGCCGTGGCTTTGTAGAACGCGACCGTCCGGTTGAACCCCTGGCGGCCGAAGCCGCAGTCGGTGGACAGGATGAGCTTGTCCGCCGGGATCACCTCCAGGGCACGCCGCACTCGCCCAGCGACGACCGGCGCCATGTCGGCCTGCAGGGTGCGGTGACTGACGACGCCGACGGCGACCTTCTTCTTGAGGCTTCCGGCATATGGCCTGAACAGGTCGATCTCCGCCAGCTCGTTCTCGGTGGCCTCGACGGTCCAGACGTCGCCCTTCAGGCGCTCGAGGTAGATCTCGATCGAGTTCGCGTACGACTCGCCGGTGTAGACCTTCTGCATGTTCGGGTTGCCCCAGCAGGTGTGGATCCAGACCTCGACGTCGTCGAGGCCCTCGACCTCGTGGTTGAAGGCGTCGACCATGAAATCGAGGAGCTCCTTCTCCTCGGGATGGAAGGCCGCCGTGAAGTGGATCGTCGGCTCCTCGATCTGGATGACCTTGGCGCCGGCCGCGGCGAGCTGCCGAAGCTCGAGGTTCATGGCCCCGGCCATGTCCCAGATCAGCTGCTTCTTGTCGTCGAGGTCGTACTCGGCCGTATGACTGTCGAGGAAGATCGCCAGCACCTGCGACGAGCAGGTCCCGAACTTGACGGGCTTGCCGGACCCCGACCGAGCCTGGGCGATCCGCCAGAGCTTGGCGTACTCGAGCGGATTGCGAGGGTCGTGCTCCACCTTGCCGACGACGCGCGGCCAGCGCCAGGTCGTCTCGATCTCGTTCATCAACGTACCCGCCGGGAAGGCGAGCAGGCTGTCGCGCGAGCCCTCGTACTGGAGCTCCTCGTGCTCCAGGCCCTTCCAGCGCTGCAACGGATAGTGGTGCCAGGAGCGGCCGGCGAAATCCTCGTCGAGGTGGTAGTCGCCGTTCGTGAGGATGTCGAGCCCGGCGCGCTGCTGGTCGGCGATCACGGTGGCGTGCGCGTCGAGGAACTGCTCGCGGAACCGGACGTCGAGCAGCGCGGTGTCGAGCGGCCGCCCCCACAGGCCGCCGTCGTACCAGCGTGGCCGCGGCCACGAGCCGGTGACCGTCGCAGGAAGCATCAGGTCCTTGGTGGCCGTGAGCATCGCGCGCCTCCTCGTCGGGATCCGGGTGGTGCGTCGATCCTAGATCGTCGGCCCGCCGCCGATCCGGCCTGGATCGCCGTCGCCGCCGTTCGCGGCACGAAGGCCCGCCCTACGCCGGTCGTGGCCGAGCCTCAGGTCGTGGCCTTCTTGACCAGCTCGGCGATCCGCTTCTCGTTCGCCGACGTCAGGCCGGTGAGGGCGAACGCGATCGGCCACATCTTCTCGTCGTCGAGCCGCGCGTCGGGCTGGAAACCGAAGGTCGAGTAGCGCACCTTGAACTTCGACTTCGACTGGAAGAAGCAGACCACCTTGCCGTCCTTGGCGTAGGCCGGCATCCCGTAGTAGGTCCGGGGCACGAGTTCCGGTGCGGTCGCGAGGACGAGTTCGTGGATGCGCGCCGCCATCGCCCGATCGTCATCCGGCATCTCGGCGATCTTGGCCTGCACCTCCTCTTCGCCCGCGGCACGCTCCTGCTCCGGGCTGAGTTTCGCCGCCTTCTTGCGCTCCCTGGCGCTCTCCTGCATCGCCGCCCGCTCTTCGTCGCTCCAGACGTTGCCAGACGTCTTCGCCGAGCTGCTTCGCTTGGTCGATGCCTTCGTGTCGCTCATGTCGGTTCGTCCTTTCGCTCGATGCCTGGCCAACGCGGTGATCGCGTTCGCCGTCTCGGTGGGATCAACTCAGACCCTAACGATTCAGCCCGCGATCCGCTTCTCCGAACCTGATGGATCGTCTGAGGTCGATCTGGTCGACGATCCTCTCGCCCCTCCCCATCCGACCCGCGTCGCCGTCGTCGGGAGCCTACGGACGCGGCAGCAGCTCCCGCATCGCCGCGGAGATGCCGTGCTCGTCTCGGGCGTCGAGCCCGTCGATCGTGCCCGCGATGTCCTCGTCCGAACGGTTCTGGCTGAGCTTCCACTTGCCCTCGACCCGATCGATGACGACCTCGACGCCGACGATGGCCTTGAGTTGCCCGGCGATGTACGCCTCGGGTGCGTCGTCGACGGACCACGGCGTGGCACTGGTCCGTTCGTGGTGGTCGCTGAGTCGTCGCACGTTCGCCTCGACCCAGCTCGGATCGTCGTGGACCTCGAGACGGCCGTACACGTGCGCCGTGATGTAGTTCCAGGTCGGCACCACCCGCCCGTGCTCCCGCTTCGTCGCGTACCAGCGGGGCGAGATGTAGGCATCGGGGCCGCGGACGATGACCAGGGCTTCGCTCGATGTCGCCGATCGCCACTGGGGATTGTTCCGGGCGACGTGCCCGAGCAGGGCGCCCCACGGTCCCAGGCCGGGGTCGACTACCCGGCTCGTCGTACACCAGCGGGAGCGTCGTCGCGACCAACCCGGTCGGGGTCATCGTGATCAGATCGGCCGCGCCGAGGTTCCGGAGGAGCGCAGTCACCTGTTCGTCTGCGGGCTTGAAATGGGCCGGCACGTACATCGGCGAATCATCGCACGGCCTCGACGGGCGGGCGCCGCCGGTCCGCCGGCTCGCGACGTCGATCGGTCGGCGATCGCCGGCGCACGATCAGCGGATGGGAGCGGCGACCCGAGCGTGCTGGGTGAGCAGGTCCTCGAGCGTGACGGACTCGCCGCGTTCCCCGAGCCGCGACATGCCGCATTCGGTCGAGACCGCGAACGATCGCCCGGCTGCGGCCGCGGCGGCCGCGACGAGCTCGTCGATCCGTGCGGAGTCGTTCTCGTAGTCGACGACACCGAGCGCCAGATCGGCGCGTCCGATGCGGAGGTCTCGCAGAGGATCGAAGTAGCCTGCCGCCAGACCGGTCTCCCGGTCGACCGGCATGTGGACGAAGTCGACGTCGTTCACCGCGGCGACCGCATTCGCGATCCGGACCGGCAGCGCGAGATCGGTCGGAGCCTTGAAATGGCGATGCTTGTAGTCGCCGTAACAGAGATGGATGCCGACCGCGACCGGGTCGGGCACGGCGGCCACGCAGTCGGCCAGCTCCGCAGTCACCCGCTCGAACGTGGCCAGCTCGGACGCCGGATGGAACACGCCTTCGAGAACGCCGATCTCGACGGCGACATCCCACTGGATCGCGAGGTCATCGGCCGGGATGGCCGCGCAGATGTCGGCGACCTCGCCGAGGAGCGCGGCCTTGTAGGTCGCGAAGAACCCGCTTTGAGCCGAGGGCTGGACCCACGCGACGACCACGGCGTACGGCGTCGGGACGCTGACCTGGAACCGGACCTCAGCGTCGATCACCCCTTCGGCCCGGAGACGCTCGAAGACGGCCCATGATTCGATCGCCGAGTCGGCGTACCCGAGGGCGCGCGGCGGGATCGTCACGCCGGCGTCGACATCGAGGCCGGGGAACACGCTGTAGTCGGGGTTGCCGGTGTCGGGGTTGATCTGCGGCTGGCCCATGCGGATCCCTGCGACGGCCTGGAGCCGGTCGATCTGCCACCAGATCCACTGGCTCCGCGGACCGGTCTCACCGTCGGTCAGGCGAGACAGGTGGCGCCCAAGGATCGAGCTGGTCGTTCGCATGGCGTCCTCGGTGGTCGGAGCTGCCAACCCACCCACCAGGTGCGCGCCTCGAGCGATCCCCATCGGTCCGACCTCCATCGCGGGGGGACCGACACGAGAAGACCCCTCCTGCGCAAGGAAGGGTCTTGGGACGCCTTATCTCGCAGGATGGACCTGCCCGGATTTGGCACCTTGCCGGATCGCCGGTAGGTTGTCGTGGCTTCAACGGGCCGGTCCCTCCGCCACTCTTGATAAGAACTCTTCAGTTGTCATGAGACCGTATCGACTCGATCGGCGCACTGTCAACGGCGACGAGGTCGCGATCCGGTTGCGACGCCGACACGTGGCCGTCCGCGTGTCGAGATCACTGGATGCACGCCGACTGGTATGGCCGACCGGGCAGGAAGCGGTCCCACTCGGCCTGGGTCAAGGTCCGGCCGGGCGACGACAGCCAGCCTGGCCGGCCGGTGGTATCGTCGGTGCGGTATGCCGCGCAGTCGTCCCAACCACGATCCGACCCGGTCCCCGACGACCGGGCATGATCGTGGCCACGCCAGGACCATCCGCGGAATAGCTGCACTGTTCGGCCTGGCGATGATCGCAGCCGGATGCGGCATCTCGGGATCGTCGTTGCCGGCCCTACCGTCGCTGCCGGCGGTCCCATCGCTGCCTGCGGTCCCATCGCTGCCGGCCCGCCCATCGCTGCCGACCGCGACACCGGCCCCCGCGGCCACGCCCACACCCAAGCCGACCTCGGCCCCGACCGCCAGTCCGGCCCCTCCGACGCCGACGGCGGCATCGACCCCGACCGCGAAGCCGACCCCGACGGCGGCATCGACCCCGACCGCGAAGCCGACCGCGAAGCCGACCCCGACGGCGGCATCGACCCCGGAGCCGACCCCGACGGCGACATCGACCCCAGAGCCGACCCCGACTGCGACGGCCTCCCCGACTGCCTCCCCGACCCCGACCCCGACGGCCTCGGCGAGCCCGACGGCGAGCGTGGAGACGGTCGGTCCATCCGCCACCCCAGGTCCCGGGTCGAGTGAGACCGCAGGCGGCGCATCCCCGTGGTTGATCCTGCTGGTGATCGTCCTCGGGATCGGCCTCGCCGTGGCGATCTACATGCTGTATCGAGGGCGAGGCACGACGGGCGGCCCACCGACCGGAGGATCCGGCACCGTGGCTGGAGCGGCGCCCGATGCGGGAGCGAACCCGAGCGGAGAGGCGACGGACGCCGAGCCGCACGATCCTGGACCGCCGGGGGCACCTGGTCCATAGAGGCCGTCCCTCAGAGACGTTCGGGTTCTCGCGGTCCCGAACAACAGTGCGAACGTGGCATCGGCGGACCACCAGACGTTCGCGGACGGGAGCTGTAACAAGGCGCACTCCGGGACGTCGACCTGATAGCCGGGACCTCCCGCATCTCGGCCACGGCGCGCCGGAGGTCTGACATGACTCGCTCGATGGTCCGTCCCTGGGTGGTCGTCACCTTCATCCTAGCGGTCGCGTACCAGGGCTTCGCCGGCGCCATGTCAAGCCTTCAGTTGGGCGCCGCGGGGGTCGGAGATCGCGCGTTGTGGGTCCCCAACGTGCTGATCGCGGAGACGTACACGATCCTGACGATCGGCTTCATCCTGTGCCTGTGGGGGCGGCCCCTTGGGCTCCGGTTTGCGGCGATCTGCGCGGTCGCGAGCCTTGTCGTCGCCGTGGCCGCGATCGTGACGCTGCATCCGACCGGGGCCCCGCTGGACGTGGCCGGGTCGGCGGTGGCGTTCGCGTTGCTAAGTCTTCCGGGCCTCGCCCTGCTCGGGTGTGTCAGATGGATGCGCAGGGCGGCCAGACGAGAGGCGACCGGCTAGTCCACCGGCCGCGCGTTGGTCCGTGGGGGTCGGGCACCGGATCGCGCCCGAGGGCCAAGGAGCGGTCGTCCGGTCCTCATGGCCGTGTAGTGGCTCGGGCGCGCCCGTCGCAGCGCCCTCTTCCGCTCTACGCACCCGACCGACTTTCCGATACGCTCTCAGGACCACCTCATCAGGGAGCGATCGGTTGATCTGCTCGAACTGCGGGACGCCGAACCCGTCCGGCCTCAAGTTCTGCGGCGAGTGCGGCACTCGACTTGCGATCTCGTGTGCGTCGTGCGGAGCGGTGCTGAGCGCTGGCACGAAGTTCTGCGGTGAGTGCGGCACCCCGGCGCCGGGTACCGTCGCGTCATCGGCCACCACTGGCGCCGGTGGCGGAGCCACGAACCCCGTCGCCGAGCGGCGCCTGGTGTCGGTTCTGTTCGCCGATCTCGTCGGGTTCACCCCGTTCGCCGAGGAGCGCGACGCAGAGCAGGTCCGGGACACCTTGACGACGTACTTCGAGCTGGCCACCGACGTCATCACCCGCTACGGCGGCGCCGTCGAGAAGTTCATCGGCGACGCGGTGATGGCCGTCTGGGGTGCCCCGACGGCGCACGAGGATGACGCCGAGCGGGCGGTCAGAGCGGGCCTCGAACTGGTCGACGCCGTCCGCGTCCTCGGGCCCGGCATCCAGGCCCGCGCCGGCGTCCTGACCGGGGAAGCCGCCGTGACGCTGGGCGCCACCAACCAGGGCATGGTCGCCGGCGACCTGGTCAATACGGCGGCCAGGCTCCAGTCGGTGGCCCAACCCGGGACCGTTCTGGTCGGCGAGGCCACGCATCGGGCAGCGTCCCGGGCGATCACCTTCGAGGAGATCGGCGAGCAGGCCCTCAAGGGCAAAGCCGCTCCGGTCGCCGCATGGCGCGCACTGCGGGTGGTCTCCGAGGTCGGAGGACGCAACCGGGCCGAGACGCTGGAGGCGCCGTTCGTCGGCCGCGACGACGAGCTCCGCCTGGTCAAGGATCTGTTCCAGGCGACGACCCGCGAGCGGCGGGCGCGGCTCGTGTCGGTCATGGGCCCGGCGGGCATCGGCAAGACGCGGCTCGCCTGGGAGTTCAGCAAGTACGCCGATGGCCTGATCGGCACCGTCTGGTTCCACGACGGCCGCTCGCCGGCGTACGGCGACGGGATCAGCCTCTGGGCGCTCGGTGAGATGGTCCGACGGCGGGCGGGTCTGATCGAGACCGACGACGAGCCGACGACCCGGCTGAAGGTCGCCGAGACGGTCGCTGAGCACGTCCCCGACGAGACCGAACGGCGCTGGATCGAGCCGGCGCTGCTCGCTCTGCTCGGGATCGACACAGGCTCAGTCGGCTCCGACCAGCTGTTCGGGGCGTGGCGGACGTTCTTCGAACGGATGGCCGCGACAGCCCCGGTCGTCATGGTCTTCGAGGACTTCCACAACGCCGATTCGGGGCTCATCGACTTTGTCGACCACCTCCTCGAGTGGTCTCGGGCGGTTCCCATCTACGTCGTGACCCTGGCCCGGCCGGAACTCCTCGAGAAACGTCCCGACTGGGGGGCCGGGAAGCGCAACTTCAACTCGATCTACCTCGAACCCCTGGCTGACGGCGACATGCGCGAGCTGCTGGCCGGCCTGGTGCCGGGACTCCCCGAACCGGCGATCAAGGCGATCGTCTCTCGTGCCGGCGGCTTCCCGCTGTACGCGATCGAGATCGTCCGGATGCTCCTCGCCGAGGGTCGACTGGCACTGGTCGACGGGGTCTACCGGCCCGTCGACGACCTCACGACGCTGGCGGTCCCGGAGAGCCTGACGGCCCTGATCGCCAGTCGCCTCGACGGACTCGACCAGGCCGATCGGATCCTGGTCCAGGACGCGGCGGTCCTCGGTCAGAGCTTCACGGTCGTGGGCCTGGCGGCGGTGAGCGGCATCGAGCAGGCGGATCTCGAGTCCAGACTCGTGAGTCTCGTCGCGCGCGAGTTGATCAGCCTTCAGGTCGACCCCCGCAGCCCCGAACGCGGCCAGTACGCCTTCGTCCAGGCCCTCATCCGCGAGGTCGCCTACAAGACACTGGCCCGCCGCGACCGCAAGACCCGTCATCTCGCCGCCGCCCGGTTCTTCGAGTCGCTCGATACCGACGAACTGGCCGGCGGCTTGGCCGGACACTACCTGGCCGCCCACGCGAACAGCGAGGCCGGTCCGGAGGCGGACGCCCTGGCCGGACAGGCGAGGATCGCCCTCAAGGCCGCGGCCGAGCGCGCGGCCGCCCTCGGCGGCCACGACCAGGCGGTCGCCTTCCTGGAACAGGCCCTGACGGTGACGACCGAGCCTGTGGAACGGACCGAGACCTGGCGCAGGATCGCCGTGTCGGCCGAGGCCGCTGCGAGATTCGAGACGGCGGAAGGCTACCTCGAACTGGCGGTGGACTGGTATCGGGCCCAGGCGATGACCGACGAGGCCGCGGCTGCCAGTGCCCAGCTCGGCCAGTGCCTCGTGTTCCGGGGTCGTGTGGAGCCGGCGATCGAGCGCCTCGAGGAGGCCCTCCGCGTGGGTACACGGTCGGACGCGGCGTCGGCGCCGCTGTGGGCTCAGCTGGCCCGAGCGCGGATGCTCCACAACGAAGCGGCCCAGGCAGTCATCGATGCGGATCGTGCCCTGCTGGCCGCGGGGAAGGTCGACGATGTCGCGGTCATCGCAGACGCGTTGATCACCAAGGGCACGGCGCTGACCGATGGGGTGCGCTTCCGAGAAGGCGTTGCGTTGCTGCGCGGTGCCCATGCTCTGGCGGTCGCCAACGGCCTGACCAAGCCCGAACTGCGAGCGATCAACAACCTCGCCCTCGGGGTGTACTTTGATGCGCCGCACGAGAGCGTGGCGATCGTCGGCGGCGGACTGGAGCAGGCGCGGCGGATCTCGGATCGCGGCTGGCTCGTCCAGCTCGGCCGGCTCTTTGGCGATCTTGCGATCAGGACGGGCGACTGGGACGCTTGTCTGGCGATCATCGCGGACCTCGAACAGGGCGTCGTCCCTGATGAGATCGTCATCCACTTTGCCGATCAACGCGCCGAGATCGCAGCGATGCGCGGCGAGGCAGACGAAGCCGAACGGTTGCTCACGACCGCCGACCAGATGCTCGGTCCGATCACGAACCCATTCCAGCGGGCCTACCACCTGAACGTCAGGTCCGTCGCGGCCCTGGCGAGCGGTCGCCCCGACCTGGCGCTGGCCCTGGCCGACGAGGCCGCCAGCGGATCGCGGGAGTTGCTCCAGGACTCCTCTGAGTTGGCAGGGTTCATCGCCACCGTCCTGCGCGACCCCGCGGGCGTCAGACGCGCGCTGCTCCGGTTCGACGAAGTCGGGGCTCTCGGTGTCTCGGGCAGGGCCGCATCGGCGCAACTCGCCGGTGGCGTGGCGGGCCTCGAAGGACGGCCGGACGAGGCATTGGACTCGTACCGACGAGCACGGGCAGGCTGGCACGATCTCCGGTTGCCGTGGGCCGAGGCGCTCTGCGCGATCGCGATGGCGACGGTGCTCGACCCCGCGGAACCGGAAGTGCGGGCTGCCGCCGACGCGGCTCGCGAGATCCTGGTCCACCTTGGCGCGATGCCCCACCTCGAGATGCTCGACAAGGCGATGGCGCGCCTGGCGCCAAGCGCCACGGTGGAGTCGTCAGCCGGCGCGGGCGCTGTCCCGGGCTAGCTCGTCCAGGAGGAGCGCCAGCTCGCTCGGATGCACTTCCGCCGTGTGAAGCCCGCCGGACCCACGAAGTGCGGCCGGGGTCTCCTCCTGCCCGAGGGTTCGCGACTACCTCGGAGCAGCGTGGATGACCGTGGCGCGGCATCGCGGGCACTCGTAGCTACCATCGGATCGCCGCGCGGCGATGATCCAATCGTCGCCGTGAGCACAAGCCCATTGAGCGTCCGGCGGCTCGTCCTTGCGGTGTTGTAGATATGCACCCGTCGGCCGGACCTTCGGCGGGGGCGGGTAGTGTGTATCGGGCATTCGCCGCACCTCCACCGCCGAGGCTACCACCGCCCCCCACGGCCGCGATCGCCGAGGCGGTATCGGTCCGGGTGAGCCCTGGGCCTCAAGGGTCTTCGCGTTGGCGACCGACTCGCCTGCGGCGCAGCCGTCAAGACCGATTCGATCGTCCTGGGCCGCGATCGTGCCGGTCGCGCCGTTCAGCTCCCTAGTGCCTTCGCCGGCGAAGGTGGATCAGCGGGAGGGCCAGGGCGAGGAATGTCATGACCAGGTACAGCCCGACGGCGACGCGCGGCTCGACGACGGCGAGGGCGATCGCCGCGACATTCAGGGCGATCACGATCCACCGCTGGCGGACCTTCGCATCCAGGGTCTCGTCGGCGACCCCGTCGACCACGAGCGATCGTTCGCTGGCGATGTAGAACATCAGCAGGCTCAGGCAGAGCGACGCCAGGAGCACGTTGACCCCGTAGATGATCACCGCGGCCTCGACGTCCGGACCGGACAGGTGGGTGACCATCAGGTTGGTCGAGAACGGCAGGACGCCGACGAACAGCAGCATCAGCAGGTCGATCCCGTACGCCAGGGTGTCGGCGTGCCGCATCAATTTCGTCATCCCGGCGTGGCTGACCCAGATCCCGCCGATGAACACGAAGCTGATCAGGTACCCGAGGAACTCCTGCCATTGCTCGCCGAGTGCAGGCAGCAGGCGACCGTCACCGGGCGCTGGGACCGAGAGCTCGAGGACGAGCAGCGTGATGGCGATCGCGAAGACGCCGTCCGTGAACGCGTTGAACCGGTCCAGCGGCAGGACATCGGCTGCTCGAGACGTGCGACCGCCGCGCTTCCCGCGCGGAGCGGGCTGCTCGGTCGAGACTTCATCAGTGGGCCGATCGGCCTCCATCGAGTACGTATGGTATCCTGCGGCTACGAGGCCGACTGCCGGCGCGGCCTTGTCCCGGACCGCCGCCATCTTCGCCGGGTGCGAGCGTGCCGATCGGCACCTTCCCCGGCAGGCCTCCGGTGAACGCCAGCGACACGAGAGCCAGGAGCGCCGCCGCCAGCAGACCCGCCTTCAGCGACCGGAGCTGGGCCTGCTCGTAGTCGTCCACGATCGCGGCGGTCGTGGCCGCGTCGCGCCCGGCCTCCTGAGCGGCAGCCCCGATGGCCGCCGATGAGACGAAGTCGATCCCCGAGCCGACCGCGGTCCCGACCTCTCCGGCGACTTCCTGGCTGATGCGCGGGTCGGCCTGGATGGTCGACACGAATGTCGTCGTCAGGCCGGTAAGGACGATCGCGCCGATGAGGGCGACCCCGAGCGACGAGCCGAGCTGTTGCCCGGTGAACTGCAGCCCGCCGGCCTCGCCGCGGCCGGAGGCGTCGACCGACGACTGGACCACGAGGCCGAGCTGCGACGCCATCAGCCCCATTCCGGCGCCGAGCACGGCCATCGATGCGGCGAAGGCGAGGTCCGCGAGGTCGGGCTGGATCGTCGCCAGCAGCAAGACGCACGCGATGCAGGAAAGGACGAGTCCCGTCCTCGTGATCGAACGTACGGAGTAGCGGCTCGACAGGCGCGACCCCACGGCGGACGCCGCGAACATCGCGATCGACACCGGCAGCATCTTGAGGCCTGTCTGGAGAGCGTCGAGGCCGAGGACGAGCTGGAGATAGAGCGGGATCGTGAAGAAGACGCCCATCAGGAGGAGGTTCTGGGTGAAGAGACCGACGAGGCCCGATCGGAGCGGCAGGATCTTGAGCAGGTCGAGGTGGACGAGCGGGTCGCTCCCGATCGCCTCGCGGTGCCGCTGCCAGCCCGACGAACGCCCACAACAGGACCCCGCCGGCGGCGATCACGAAGAGGGTCGGAGCGAGGCCGAACGGCTCGACCGGCGCGTCCTTCGGCTGGATCAGGCCCCAGACACTGGACTGGAGTGTCCCCAGGACGATCAGCCCGAGACCGGCGGCAGCCAGCACCGCACCGACGACGTCGAGCCGAGGCTTGGGCCGCTCCGGAGGGCGTCCGCGACGAACCGGGTCATGATGAAGATCCCGATCACGAGGACGACCTCGCCGGCGAAGACGACCCGCCAGCTGAGCACGGTGGTGGCCCAGCCACCGACGATCGGACCGACCGCGATGCCGGCGCCGGCGACGCCCCCGATGACCGCGTAGGCCACCTTGCGGTCCTTGCCCTCGAAGTTGCCGGCGATCAGCGCGACCATCGCCGGCAGCACCAGAGAAGCGCCGATGCCCTCGAGGATCGACCAGCCCAGGGTCAGGATCGCCACCGTCGGGGCAAGCGCCGTCATGGCGGAGCCGCAGCCGTAGATGACGAGGCCGATCTTGAAGGCGCGGCGACGCCCGATGATGTCGCCGACCTTGCCGCCCGCGAGCATCAGCATCGCCATCACGAGGCAGTACAGGGTGATGATCGCCTGGATCGTCGTGACGGTCGTGTCGAAGTCGGCGACCAGCTGACTGATCGAGACCCCCATGACCGTCTGGTCGAGGACCATGACGAACTGCGCGCCAGCCAGTGCGATCAGGGCTGACTGTCCCTTCATCGACTACTCCTCACGCTCGAACCGCGGCATCGTCGTCCGCATCCGCGAGCGGACGGGCCGTCGCCCAGGACCAGAGCCCCGTCCGCCACGTCGTCGCGAACACTCCGATGAACGGCACGACGAGGAACATCCCGGCGATCCCCGCCAGGGCGGCGCCGGCCGGGATCGCGAGCAGGATGATGGCCGGATGGATGTTGACCGCGCGGCCATAGACGATCGGCGCCACGAAGTTCCCCTGGACGACGTTGAACACGATGGTGTAGATGCCCATGATCGCGGCGTCCTGTGGAGTTCCGAGTGCCAGGGTCACGAAGAACGCCAGCAGGGTGGTGAGGATGCTGCCGATGTACGGGATGAACCCGCCGAAGAACGACAGCACCGCCAGGGGCAACGCGAGCGGGATCCCGAGGATCGTCATGATCACGAGCTGGGTGACCGCCCCGAACAGCGAGATCGCGCCGGTTCCGATCATGTACCCGCCCAGGACCCCGACGGCCCGACCTCCGGCAGCGTCCACCTCGGTGCGGCGCCACTCGGCGAGGCGGGACGTTGCGAACGACCAGAACCTGGAGCCATCGCGCATGAAGTCGAAGGTCAGCAGGACGCCGATGACGCATGACGACCGCCAGCCCGACGGAACCGGCGAGGACCGCCTGGGCAGCCTGCCGCGAGGAAGTCGGAGGAGCTCGACACCAGCGGCTGCAGCCAGGCGAGGACCTGGGGATCCGAGGCGATCGCCTGCCCGGCACCGACGCTGGCAGCCGCGACGATCGGCCCCATCTGGGTCGCCAGGCTCACCACGGTGAGGACGACCACGACGGTGGTGATGACGATCGACACCACGGTCACGGTCCCGGCCGCGCGCGTCGGACTCCAGCCCCTGCTCGGAGGAGACGGTAGATCGGCGAGAGCGTCGCTGCGAGGATGATGGCGAGGGTGACCGGGATGAGGACGATCGGGACCTGGACCGCGAGGAGGACCACCACGCCCAGGAACGCGAGCCCGATCAGGGATCGCCAGCTCCATTGCGCGAGGCGATCCAGCCATAGGGGCACGATCGAGGTCGACTCACCAGGACCACCGTTGACGTCCATGCCGATGACGTCGACGAGGGAACCCGTCACGGCATATCCGAAGGCGACGGCCGGGACGGCCAGGAACAGGCCCACGAACCCGGCCATCGCCGCCCCGATCGGGAGGGCGATGAGCACGGCGGGCCGGGGCATCCGGACCGCCCCGCGGAAGACCTTCGGGGCGACGACGGAGGTCTGGACGACGTGGACCAGGATGACCGCGACGAAGATGGTGCCAGCGGCGGCGAGGCCGCCTGAGGCATAGGTCACGACGAGCAGGACGGTCATCACCAGCAGACCGCCGAGATACGGGATGAAGCCGGCGAAGAAGGTGATGATCGACAGGGCGAGCGCGGCGGGGATGCTCAGCACGGACAGGACGGCGAATACGGTCGCTGCGTCGATGGCCGCCTGCGTCGCGGTCCCACGGAGCCAGACCCCGACTCCCCTCAGGCCTCGTCGCCGCTCGACATGATCACTTCACGCCGGCGATCGCCCGTCGCCTGGAGCGCCCAGGTCCACGCCTTGTCGCCGTCCTGCAGCAGGAAGAAGGTCAGGATGCTCCCCAGGATCGTCACCGTGACCGCGGTCGCCAGCCAGGATGCAACGCTCGCGAGCTGGCCGCCGATCCACGCCTCGGCGTTCGATCGAGCCTGGCCGAACGCGTCGCCCAGCTGACCGCCCTGGCCACTCGCGCTGGCATCCGCCTGGAGTCTGGCCAGCCCCGACTGGACCGCCTCGACGATCCCGGGCACGAGCGGCACCACAGCGACCGCCAGGAGGACCACGATCGTGCCGATCACGAGGATCGCCAGGAGCGTCACGGTGCCAGCCGTCTTCGTCCGAGACCAGCCCCGTCCGCGCAACCGCGTTGCGACCGGCGCGAACAGGACGGCGACGATCAGGGCGAACAGGATCGACGCGACGACGGTCCCCAGGATCACCGCGAGATCGGCGAGCACGACGATCAAGGCGAACACGACGAGCACCCGCCAGCCGATCGCCGCCGCGTTGCCGAGCCAGTCGGGATGAGCGGCGCGCGAACCGCGGGAGGCGAGCCGATCACTCGGCGACCGCCCGAAGGTTCTCCCAGGTCAGGTAGACCCCGGCCACGAGAAGCAGCCCCAGCAGGAGGAGCTGCCAGAACGTCCACAGCAGGATCGCGGCGGTCGCGACCGCGAGGACCACGGCCAGCGTGTTCACGAACTGCTCGGCCACGCCGCGGAACAACGCGTCGATGAAGAGGGTCAGGCCGACGAGGAATGCGGCGGTCGGCAGGAATTCTTCGGGCGCCAGCAGGACGACGGCGACCAGGGCGATGAGGACGAGGCCGATGCTGATGCCGGCCCAGACCTCCGCGGCGCGGCCGAAGCGAGCCTGACGGGAGGTGGTCGGTTCGTTCGCGTGCCGGATGTGAGCCTTCGGGTCGTCGGTGGCTCCCTCCCGGAGGCGCTGGATCCGGAGGTCGATCGCCTCGAGGCTCGCCGTGTTCTCGGCACCGGCGCGGTGGAGCTTCCGGAGGTCGGCCACCAGCTCCCTGACCCGGGCAGACACCACGTCGTATTCGTGCTCGACATACGGGTTGCCTGCGAGCGCGGCCAGCTCCTCGTTCTGCAGCCGAAGCTGATCCGTCTTCGTATCGGTCTCGAGCGCGAGCGCGGCGTTCGCCTGGACCAGTTCGGTGCGCTGGCGTTCGAGCAGTGGGAGGACCTCGGCCGGCGGGGCGACCTTGTCGAGGCCGGCGAACCCGAACGGGTCGTACCACGCCTGGCGGACCGTGCCGTCGCGGTTGAACATCGGGCCGGCGGGTGCGTCCTCGCCCCCCAGCTGGTCTCCGGTGAACAGGCCCCACAGCCCTCGATACTTCGTGACCCAGTCGGGGACCGGGTCGAGGTTGACCGGTGTCCATCCCTTCGCCTGTCCCGGCCCGATCGACAAGCCGTCGCCGCGGGCATAGTCCACGAAGGGCACGGTGAACACGCTGAGACTCCCGCGCCCGGCCGAACCCTGGCGCAGGGTCCCGCTCCAGAAGCGGCTCACGGCCGCGCCGAGCCGCCTGAGCGACCTCGTGATGGGCAGCTCGATCTGCAGGATGTACTCGCCGGGCTTGAAGTACGAGGCATGCGACCCGCCCCCGGCGAAGATCACCGGGTGGTCGCCCACTCGGATAAGCCCCTCGTCGTCATCCCAGCGTCGCCGCAGATCGTCGCCGCTGAAGTCGTGACACGCGTAGGCGACCCACTCGGGCTTGAGCTCGCCCTCCGGATCGGTCGCTAGGTACACGAGGGCCATCTCCCAGTCGGCCTCGTGGTCGTCGACGCCGTCGAAGGTCGAGCGATAATCGTTGAAGTAGAAGAAGAAGCGGTACTGCAGGGCGAGCCATCCCCCGCCGCGCACCACTCGGCCGTAATAGACGTACCGCTCGTCATGGGCGAGCGCGGCGCGATATGCGCGCGCCGAGGCCGCCACGACGGCCCCCGGCGTATGGCCCCGCACGAGCAGGCTGAGCGTGAAGACGGCGTCGATCAGGCGGGAGACGTAGCCGACCCGCGCCAGCCGGCCGGCTCCGGGGTGGAACCGCTCGGCTTCCGGCAAGTCCTGCGCTGATCCGGCGAGCAGGGCACGAGCCTGTGTCGCCAGATCCACGTCTTCGACGCGCCGGAGGAACTCGACGGCGCCGAACTCGGTCGTGCGCGGCTCGGCCAGGTTGTCGACTGACAGGTCCCCGGCGGGGACGAGGAGCTCATTCCGGCCGGTGCTCGGGCGGTGCGCCCAGAGTGAGCTCCGAGCGACGTACTCGTCGACCTCGGTGGGGAAGAACAGCTCGCCCTTCGTGTAGTGGACGATCGGCTCGTACCGGCGCAGGAGCGCCAGGTCGGCTGCCCGGTCGATGGCGGGCTGCGTGACGATCGCGGCTGAACCGGGGTCGCCTGAAGCGAGCTCAGGCGACATCGCGGCGTCGCTCACGCCGTCGGTTCCTCGCCGAAGACGTCGCGCACCTCGGTCTGGTTCATGAGGAGAACGATCGCGACCGCGAAGGCCATGAGGACGTAGTTGGGCGTCGTGTCGTACCAGGAGACGAGCTGGACCGCCAGGACGATGACCGCGGCGACCATCCCCAAGAGCCAGCCGCGCGGCTGCATCCGAAGGAGAGCGATGCCGCCGACGAAGGCCGTCACGCCGACGGCCGCCTGCCGCACCGCCACGATGCCGCCGAGGAGCGTGAAGCCGCTCCGCAGTGACTCCATGTCGAGGACGCCGCCGCCCGGCGGCAAGAGGATGTGGGCGGAGATGAGCACCCGGACCGTGATCGCCGCCCAGGCGACAGACAGGACGAGGTACGTGACCGCCACCACCGTGACCGCCGGCGGCCGACGTCGATGTCCACGAGCCGGACCGCCCTCGGGGGTGGCTCGATCACTGCCGAGCGTGGCCGGATCCGCATCCGGGTCAGGATCCGATCCAGTGCTCGGAGACACATCCTTGGTCAGCGCCATGTTGTGGCTCGACCCACCTGCGCCCACGAGCCAGAACGGGACCTGCTGGTCCTCGGCCTCGGCCACGACAAGTCCCATCGATCTCGCTACCGCCCTCGGGCCGGTTCGGCCGCGGTCGGGATCGATACGCGGTCCGCGCTGATCGCGGCGACATACGCGGTATGGTCCCGGGCATTCACATCGGCGTACGTCTCGGCGAAGTCAGCGACGGCGCCATCGAACACGTCACCTGTCCCGAGGTAGGCAGCGATCGCGACCGCGTCGCCACTTCGAGCGTGTGCCAGGGCAAGCGCCCAGCCGCATAGGCCGCCATAGAAGCTCATCCCCGATGGCGTCAGCGTGGCTGTATCAACGGAACCCTTCATGTCCCACAGCTGGCGGAAGTAGAAGTCACGGCCGCTTGGTGCGCGCGTCCAGCCGAGGAGGATGTCGGGGGTCGCCTGCATGAGCCGCTGGCCGACGACAACGCGCTCCGCGTGGTTGGCATGCGTACTCGGCTGGAAGTGCGGCTCGATCACCGACGCGGTCGCCTCTTTCAACTGGAGGATGAGCGGATCGTTCTCGTCGCGACCCTCGAGCAGGACGATCCAGCAGCGGGTGCCGACGCTACCAACGCCCACGACCTTGAGGGCGGCATCGACGAAGCGGTAACGCTCGAGGAACTCACGCCGATTCTCGGCGAGCGTCGCCCGATAGTCGGTGAAGAACCTCTGGATGGCCTCCTGAGGGAGATCCACGGCGACATGCGCGATCGCCGGCGGGTCGTCCACGATGACGCGACGACCATCGACCATCGCGGTGAGCGACTCGAATGCGCGCAACCCGTCCTTTCGCCGTGCCTTGCTGAAGACAGCCTCGAGTGCCTGGCTGCTGGCGGCTCTCGTCCGACCCGAGACCAGCCCGGACTGCACCGCGGCCTCGCGGAGATCGTTGTCCGTGATCGATGCGTACCAGACGTCGATCAGACGCATGCCGGCATAGCGACCTATCCATTCGCGATAGCCTCGAACGGCGCTCATCGCCGCGTCTCGGTTCTTGGCAGCACTCGATCCGTTGGCCGCGTCCGGAGATGACCATGCTCGCGGCGAGGCGCTTGACGTCCCACTCCCATGGGCCCGGCAGCGTCTCGTCGAAGTCGTTGGTGTCGAACACCAACGTCCGTTCTGGCGAACCGAAAAGACCGAAGTTGGAGAGATGGGCATCACCGCAGGCCTGGACGACGATGTCCGTGCGAGGGGTATCAGCGAGGTCGAACGCCATGACCGCCGGGGTGCCGCGGTAGTACGCGAACGCGGATTCCGCCATTCGCGCATGGCGCAGCGGAACCAGCTCAGGGAGGCGGTCCCCTTCCTGATCATCGAGGATCGCGATCGGGTCGCGCCCCGGTGCGGGCTCGAACGCAGCGTGAGTGGCGCGCGGAACCCGCTTGCGGGCGGCCCTTCCCTCGGCGATGCGGCCAGACGGATCGACCCACGGGCGCGCCGTCCACGCGTCCCCGCTCGGGGCTTCGACACGCCAGGCGGAATCGATGGCTGCCGCTGGGCTGACTTCGGGCTCCGACGGAGCGCCGCGTGTAGGCCGTCCTGTCGTGTTCGACGTCATGCGTTCACTCCTTCGCCGGCGGCCGACTCGCCGGCGCCGACCGGCGCGTCCAGGGCCGGATCGACCACGGGGCTCTGGCCCACGGCTCTCGCTGCGGGTGGCAGGCGCGTGCCTCGCCCGCTGTCACCTCTATTTCGGCCGTTCCCGGCGACGGGGACATCCTCCCATTCGGAGGAGACGGTCGACGTCGCTTGTCGTCAATCCCTGGAGGACGCCAACCTCGATGGCAGGGGTGCCGAGGCCGGCCAGAAGCGCTCGAGGAGCCCGGCGTCGACGGCTAGGTCGACCGCGTCACTGCGGGTGGCCGCGCCAAGCTTCTGGTAGATCGCGAGCGCCTGGGACTTGATCGTCGTCTCCTTGACGCCGAGTCGCTGCCCGATCTCCTTGAATGACAAGTAGTAGGGAAGGAGGGCAAGGACGCGGAGCTCCGCGACCGTGAGGCCGGTTGCGCCCGCGCCGAGCCCCGGCTCTCGTGCAGCGAGGACCGCCTGGAGGGCGTCAACCTCGGCAGGCAGAACACCAAGGTCGGGCCGATCGCGGATCACATCCCTTGCCTGCGCGACGAGGGCCCGGGCACCGGTCGGATCGTCGATCGCGACATGCGCGCGCGCGAACGCCAGGAGGAGCTGGACGGCCCCGCCGGGAGCTGCGGCAGTCAGGAGCGGCCGCAGGCCGGTCGCGCGAGCGAGTTCCCGACGCGTTCCAGCCACGTCCCCGCGGTGGATCATCAGCCTGATGCGGACCGCACGCGACGGGACGCTCGAAAGGTATCCCTCGATCTGGGGTGCCGGGTCGATCGCGTCGCTCTCCGCGACGAGGGCGGCGGCGGCATCCCAGTCACCCCGTTCGACGGCGACGAGACCGCGATGCCCGAGCACGCAATACAGGACCGCGACGTCGCCCGACGATCGGGCCGCGCCGATCGCATCGGCCAACGCTGCATCTGCCCGGTCCAGATCGCCGACAGTGATGTGTGCAAACGCCATCTGCCACAGCGCGAAGTCGCGCCAGGAGCCGACGTCGCCCTCGAGCTCGACCGCACGGGTGGCATTCGCCAATGCGTCGTCTGCCCCATGGCGGACCATGCCGGCTCGGAGCATCGCCCGCCCAGCCTCGAACGAAGCCGTGCCGTCTGGCGGCCTGCCCTCGAACCGTCCCCGCTCGGCGAGATCCGCGAAACGGATCGTCGCGGCGACATCGCCCGCGGCGATCTCCTCCCAGGCCGCCAGCACGGCCAGCCACGGCCGTGACTCGAGAGCATCCGCCCCCAGGCGCCTTGCCCAGGCCCGGATCGTGGCTCGGTGGCCGGACCAGTGATATCGGACGAAGCCCTTGCCGACGAGCGTGGCGACGAGCTCGGGGTCGCCTGCGGAGAAGGCGTGGTCCACGGCGTGTTCGATGGCGTGGTTCTCCTCATACCACGCAGCGGCGCGCCGGTGGAGGGCGGTCACCCGATCAGGCTCACGGACGCGAGCTCACGCTGAAGGAAGTCGCGCAGGAGCGTGTGGTAGCGGTACGACCCACCGTATTCGTCGATCAGGAGTGTCGAGCGTGCAAGCTGCCGCAGGACGTCGGCCGACCCTGGTCGGTCCGTCACGACGTCGCAAAGCTGTGCCGGCAGTCGGTCGAGGATCGATGTCCGAGTAAGGAACCGGATCTCGGCCGTGGAGCGGCGCTCGAGCACCTCGGATCGCAGGTAGTCGTCGATGAGGTGTTCGGTGCCGGCGTCGATCCGATCAACTCCTCCCCGCGACGTCCGGGCTCCGAGCATCGCGAGCGCCAGCAGTGCCGGCCACCCTTCGGTCTCTCGGGTGAGGCGCGACGTCGTTTCGGTCGACATGCGCACCGCGAGCTCGCGTCCCAGCCCGACGGCTTCGCGCTCGTCCATCGCCAGCTCCGTGGGACCGATCTCGAGCAGCGAGCCCTCGGCGGCCCAGCGGGCGAACGGGAGGCGCATCCGTGCGCGTGCCGCGATCGCCACCTGGGACCCATCGGGCAGGTGCTCGACCAGCTCGGCGAGGACGTCGAGGCATGCCCTTGACGTGATCAGGTGCCCGTCGTCGATGGCGATCCTGACGCGCTCCGGAGGTCCGGACATCGCGACCAGCAATCGCCCGACCACGGTCCGGTGCGACACCGTATCCGCCGCGATCGCGCTAAGGAGCTGCGATCGAGCGGGACGAGGCGATCGATCGCGGCCGCGAGATCCGTGAGGAACACGACCGGGTCGTTGTCGCTGTCGTCGGCCGTCAGCCAGGCGACCGGCCGTGGGTCCTCGGTCGCCCACTGGACAAGAAGGCTCGACTTCCCGTAGCCAGGTGGCGCCACGATCGAGACCACGGGTCGGTCGCGGGCTGACCGGAGCTGGCGCAGCAGCCTGGTCCGGCGCAGCGTCCCGACATGCCGGCGCGGCATGACGAGCCTGGCCTCGAGGAGGGGATCGAGCGAACCAGGGCCGCCACCGCTGCTTTTGAGGTTTCCACGCTCGGTCGCTCGGATCTCGACAGAGGATGTGGAAGGGGGCATAGGGCCTACCGGCTGGCGGCGCGGTCCAGCGACCGAGCCCTGGTCAGGGCAAGCATCATAGCGGAGGGACAAGACGGCGGCCCGATGGCACCGCGTCTCTGGTCCTCGCGTTGCCGTGCGCGGTTGCTGGCGCCTGGCAAGCGTTCTTCCTCCGACGGGGAGGATGCGGTCCGCCTGTTCGCGACCTAGCGTGACATCGTCCAGATGGGCAGCGGTGATGTCGACGTGACCGGGCCCTTCGTCGCAAACGGGTCGGCGAGGGCACGTCAAGGCCGTCGCGCCTAGATCGGGTTCCGATCCGAACCGTGCGGTGATCGTGTGCGGCGCGGCGGTTGACGCCGTGGCGGCCACCGGAAAGCAAAGCGCCGTCACGGACCTGCGGGCCACCGACCCTCACAACAGTGCGTCTCGAGGCCGACGCCTGGCCGATCAAAACCCCGACCCAAGGAGATACCGATGTCCAGAGACCCTCGCCTCCTCGCCCCCGTGCTCTTCTTGACGCTCGCCGTCGCCGCTTGCGCGGCTTCTTCGTCGCCGACACCGGGCACGCCGACAGATCAGGCCACGACGGCGACGTCGGCAGCGCCGACAGCCGAGGCCACGACGCAGACATCGACCGTGCCGACCGCGTCGGGCTCCGCCGCGGTCTGCGCGGACGCGGCGCAATTCCGCGCGTCGCTGACGGCGCTCACCGGTCTCACGCTCGCCACGATCGGCGTGAGCGGCGTGACCGCAGCGCTGACCGGAGTGCAGTCGTCGGCTCAGGCCCTCGCCGTGTCGGGGCACGACCTTGTCGGCCAGCCGATCAGTGACCTGCTGACCTCCGTCCAGGCGCTCCAGACCACGCTGACCGGACTCGGCGATCAGCCGAGCCTCGGCGCAAAGCTCGTCGCGGTCAAGACGGCGATCGAGCAGATCAAGACAGCAGGGTCAGCCATCGAGGCCACGCTCGCGACGACTTGCCCAGCCGGATAGCGACGCGCGAGGCTCAGGACCGCGTAGACGAGGACGGTTGGGTCGAGGCCTGCGGTGAGCACCGGACCGACGAAGCCCCGGCCGCGAACGCAGCCACGAACCCGTTTGCCTCCGATCGTCGTCGCACTCGCGTAGGCGAGGACCGACAAGGTGACGACGGCGAGTGACTCGGACGCCGTCGTGGCCCAGCCACGCCGACGCGCCTGAGCGATGACGCGCCCGCCGAAGCCGCCGACGACGATCGCGACCACGATCGCCAGGGCGATCTCGAGGGCGGCATCGATGACCCAGTGCTGGTTCGCGGACGCCTGCTCGGCGACCACGACGGCCAGGAACAAGGTGACGAACGGCGTCGCGATGCCGTCGTTCAATCCGCTCTCTGATGGCCCGCCGGACGCGGACCGGGATCGCCCGATCCACGAGCAGCGGCAGGCTCAATGCCGCGTCCGTCGGCGCCAGGATCGGACCCATCAGGAGGGCGAACGCGAGGCCCAGCGCCGGGACCAGGAGCCAGCCGACCAACGCCCCCGCGCAGATCGTCAGAGGCAGCCCGATGGCGAGGAGCCGGGCCGGGATCCAGGCGCAAGCAGCTGGACGGACTCTGAGGTCAGCGGTGCCGCGAACGCTCCGGCCCCTGACGGTCCAGGACGACCCGATCGTCACGAGGATCATGGGGCCGCTGACCGACAGCCGGTCGAGCCGGGCCGCGAGGAGGGTGTAGCCAAGGATCACGAGCGCGGCGATGGCGATCTGCGGCACGGGTCCTCCTGGCTGCACTCGCGGTCTTCATATCCGGTGACTGGTCACGGCGATCCGTTCGGGCCGGTCAGGTCCGGTGCGACCTCGGGGCGCACCGGACCGACTCGCATGCGTGGTTCGCCGGCTGCACTGCCCCGCCTGATCGTCCCGTCAGCGGACCGGAGGGCGGTCAGGCCCCGGCCAGTGTCTTCGCCTTGAGCTGGTCGTACTCCGCCTGAGTGATGGTGCCGGCATCCTTGAGCTGCTGGAGCTTGGCCAGTTCGTCCGCCGTGGAGACACCCGCGACCGCCTTGTTGGCCGCGTCGGCCTGGGCCATCATCTGGACGTCACCGGGCGTGACCTTGGGCCGCGCGATGATGTAGATCAGGCAGCCGACGAACGGCAGGATGAAGATCAACAGGATCCAGCCGGCCTTCGCCCCGCCGTGGATGTCCGTCCGGCGGAAGATGTCCGAGAAGATCGCGATGAAGATCCAGATCGCGAGGATGAGGAAGAACACCTCGATCGACCAGATCAGGAAATCGCCCAGGCTATTCATGGGGAACCAGCTCCTTGGTTTGGGAACGTGACCGACGTCGCATCGGTCTGATGTCGGGGTTGAACCCCGCGCTCATGGAATGGAGGCGGGCCGGGGGTCGTTCGGCACGATCCCCCGGGTCGCCTCCATAGCTCGCTCTGTTCCCGGACGGGCGTTCCGCCGGGTGGCGACGTCAGCCGGCGGCCTTGTCGCCTCCGGCCTTGGCGGCCTGCTTGACCGCGGCGGCGTCCTCGTCGCTGATCGGAGCCGACTTGACCACCTTGGCGGCGGGGATCGTCGCCTCGACGGCGTCGACCGCCGCGACGGACACGAGCGCAACGATGCCCGAGGTCCCGGGGGTGATGACTCCGGCGAGCTCGTCGGCCACGTCGCTCTTCATGAGCACGTTGCCGGCCTTGCCGACCGCGGCACCGGCGACGCCGACGGCCACGGCTCCGGCGAGGATGGTGGGTGGGAAGATCAGGCCGATGACCGCGCCGCCGACGGCGCCCCACAAGAAGCCGTTGCGGGTCTTGTGGTCGGTCATCTTCTGGATGTGGATCTTGCCCTGGTCGTCCGCGTTGGCCACCAGGACTCCGTCGATGTCGAGCGCTCGGTTGACCTCGGCATCGAGCAGCGCCTCGTAGGCCGCCTTGGCCGAATCCATGTCGGCGAATTGGGCCACGATGAGGGCCTGATTGCCCTGCACAGCCACGGCCCCTAGCGCTTGCACGCTGCCGTCGGCCCCGACCACGGCCGCGGCCGCCTCGACCGGCTCGTCCTGATGGGCGGCCGTGTCCTTCGTCTCGGTCATCTCGTGATCTCCTTCGTTCTTGTGTACGTACCGCATTCGGAGCGTTCGTTCGCACTCCGACCGACTCAACTCACGCCAGCTGCGACCTCCTCGGCGGCGAGGATGGACGCGAGCGCCTCGTCGGCCGCTTCCTGCTCGATCATGTCGGCCGCGACGAGCGCGTCGACCGCCTCCTGGGCCGCCCTGCGCTCGATGAGGTCGGCAGCGATGAGCGCGCGGACCGCGCGGAGCGCCGCGGCGGCCTCGATCTCGTCGGCTGCGGCCACGGCCTCCTCGGCCTCCTCCGTGGCCGACTCCTCGACATCGAGGGACATCTTTACGACGTTCTCGGCCTCCTCCTTGGCGGACTCCTCGATGAGCTCGGCAGCGAACAGCGTGTCGACGACGTCCTCGGCTGCGGCATCCTCGACGGCGAGCGCCGTGGCGACGACATCGGCCGCCTCGGCGATGGCTGCGTCCTCGATCAGCTCGGCCTCGACGAGGGTCTGGGCGATCTCCATCGCGGCGGCCAGCTTGATCTCCTCGGCGGCCTCGATCGCGTCCTCGGCTTCCATCTTCACCCGCAGCTCGTCACCGACGATCGCGAGCGCGTCGGGCGCGAGCATCGCCTGCATGAGCGTCCGGCCACCGGCGTCGACGATGGCGTCGCGCAGGTTCGCTGCCCAGTGGTGCTCGATGACGAGGATCGCAGCGGCACTGCCGGCGGGGATCGCCTCGGCGAGCTCCTGCATCCGGTCCACCGAGAGTCCGGCGTCGCGCTCGGCGACGGCGAGTGCACCCAGCGCCTCGCCCTTGACCATCCCGGTCACGCCGCCCGCGTGCAGGCCGATCAGCCCGCCGGCGATCGATCCGAGGCGCATCCGCTCGTCCTCGGAGAGGTCGGTCATATGCATCGAGTTCTCGATGTCGCCGTGCCGGTCCTTCTGGACGAAGATCACGTCCACGAGGCGGATGACGCCGCGCTTCCGCGCCCGGCGCAGCTCGGCCATGATCCGGCCAGTCGCCTCGAACTTGTCAAAGCCGACCACGAACACCTGGATCGGGCCGGTCACGTGTTTGACTGCCATGTCCTGATCTCCTTTGACCCTGATCCCCGATATCCGGCGTCGGTCGAGCGCCGAACGGGTCCATGCGCCGCGAACTCAGGCCGGGATCGCGGATCCGTCATGCGCCGCGGCGGTCGCGGCCGCCTTGATCGCCCCGGCTGTCTCCTCATCGACCGGGACCGTCTTGACCTGTTCGGCGGCCGGCATCTTCTGGGCGACTGCGTCGGCGTCCATCGCCGAGACCAGCGCGAGGATGCCCGAGGTACCCGGCGTGATGACGCCGGCGAGCTCCTTCTCGACCTCGGCCCGGTGATGGAGATTGCGGGCCTTGCCGGCCGCCGCGCCGGCGACGCCGAGCGCGACCGCGCCGGCCACGATCGTGGCGGGCAGGAAGACTGCCGCGACGACGCCGCCGACGATGCCCCACTTGAGACCCGTCCGCGTGCTGTGGTCGGTCATCTTCTGGACGCGGAGCTTGCCGCTCTCGTCCGCCTTGACGACGAGGACGCCGTCGATCTCGAGGAGGCCCGCGACCTCGGCATCGATGAGGTCGTCATAGGTACTCATCGCCAGCGTGGGGCCGGCGAAACGCGCCACGATCAGGACGTGCCCGCCCTGGGTCGCGACCGCGCCCTCGACCAGCGCGCCCTGATCGTCGGCAACCTGTGCTCCGACGACGACGGCCTCGTCGGAGGCATCTGCTGACGTCGCTGCGGAGGTCGTGGGTTGGGTCATCTGACATCTCCTCGTGCGGTCAGTGCGAGCAGCTTTCCCGGGCGAGTCACGCGCCTCGTCGATGAGACCCCGGTCGCGAAGACCGGGACAGGTCGAGGCAGGTCGACCTTGCGCGAGTCCACTCGGACGATCGCACCGTAGGCCTGGTCGCGGGCCGGCCGCATCCTCCTCGTCGGAGGAAGCACACCCGCCATGTGTCGCGACTGAGGCGTCAGTCCTCGAATTGCCACCGCATGGCGCCGCCGGGTTCCTCCGACAGCACCCCGAAGATGGTGCTCGGCGTGAGCGCATAGAGGTCCCACGGCGGCGGGCCTGCGCTCGGCGCGCTGTAGTCGTAGGTGAACGCCCCGTCCTTGACGGTCGCCGGCCAGCCCTGGTCGGCATAGCGCTTGGCGAGACGTTGGAGGGTCGGGTGGTCCGTGACTCTCTGCGCGCGACCCTCGACGACCAGGTCGATGCCGGGCGCCGGCATCGAGATGGCACAGGCGGCGTTCCGTGCGAGGTTCTGGCTCTTGCGGGTCCCGGCTCCGCTCACGAAGTAGACCTTGCCGTTGTCCCACAGAGCGCCGACTCCAGCGAGATGCGGCCGGCCGTCGGGTCGAGTCGTGGCCAGGAAGGTCGTCTGCTTCTTGGGTTCCCCGGACTCGAGGGCCTCGAGCGCCCGCGACCAGGGGATCGGATCAAGGCCGTAAAGATCGGCGAGGTTCTTCGCGTCCATGTCACTCCTCCGGGGCGGACCCTGCACCGCTGACGGAGCCGTTCGTCGATGGCCACGACGGCCGGTCGGATCGCCGGGTCTCGATCATCCGTTTGACTCGGCCTCCTTCTTGAGCGCCAGCAGGACCGGGCCCCAGTTCGCGTCGGCCATCTCTTCGGCCTCCGCCCGGCTGGCGTTGTTGTCCTGCGTCAGGGTCAGCGTCGTCCGCCCGTCGTGGCCGGCGAGGTCGTAGGTCACCGTGTGGTAGTTCTCGGGCGTGTCCTCGGTTCCACCAAGCGGGCTCCAGTGCGTCGTGCGCAGGCGGTTCTCCGGGTCGAACTCGAGGACGACGCCCTTATCGGCGTAGCTCTTCCCCTTCCACTCGCCGCTCCAGGTGATCGGGCTGCCCACGAACCAGTCCGTGGAGACCGTGGTCCCGTGGAGCCACTTCGCGATCTTCCGCGGGTCGGTCAGCGCGTCCCAGACCTGCGCGCGGGACGCGTCGATCGTGATGGTCTTGATCGCCTCGAAGCCCTTGATCGCGACGGCGCTGCTGTCTCGCTGTCGCGGGCCGGGGGCCGCTGGTGCGGTGCCGGAGGGGCCGGATCGCCCGCCGTCGGTCTCCGGACGGACCGGGGCGCCGTCACGGATCGTTGACTGGCTCATGACGTTCCTCCTGGATGGTGCCGTGGACGCTGAGGATGACCCTTCGCGAGCCCTCTGCTTCGTTCCTCGGCGCCGTGTGGGACAGGATGGTCGATACGTCGGGCCGATCTTGCCCACCAATCGGCGGGAGTCCGTTGCACGTTCGTTGCAGGGCGAGGGGGATCGTGGTCGGGCTGACCGACGCCGGCGTGGATCGCCTCCGCGAGGCGTTCCCAGTGGACAGGATCGATCCCGTCGACGGCGTCCTCGGGCTCAAGGTGCTGTTCGTGGAAGCGCTACTCTGGGGGACGAGGAGGCATGGGATGTCGGCCGATCACGACATCGATCCAGACGTACCGCCCGGCGGTCACGCATTCGACGAAGGCCACCCGGTGGCCCCGAGCTACGAGCCCGGCGCCGGTCAGCCCCACCCGAACGCCGCTCTGGGAACCGAACCCGTCCGCACGATCGATCGCGAGGACCTCAAGGCGAAGCTCGACCGGGGCGACGACTTCAAGCTCATCATGGCCCTCAACCGCTGGGCGTTCGACGCCAAGCACATCCCGGGCTCGCTCCACTTCGACACCCCGGAGGACCTCTACGCGGCCGTCCGGCCCGACGACGACGTCGTGGTCTACTGCTCGCAGGTCGACTGCCTTTCGAGCGTCGCCCTCTACCGCGACCTCGTCCGGCGCGGCTATCGCAACGTGCGGCGCTACTCGGGCGGCCTGCTCGACTGGGAGGACGCTGGACTGCCCCTCGAGGGCGAGTTCGCGACGACCCGATGAGCATGCCCGAACCGGACCCGGCGGACCACCTCCACCATCCGTACGCCCGCGAGATCGACGCCGAGCGGCGTGGCTGGTACGAGGTCACCACGCTCGTCCGTTCCATGACCGCCGCGGAGATCCTGGAGCCCGGCTACCAGCGTGACCCGGACTGGAGCGTTCGCGATCTCGTCGCCCACCTCGGGACCTGGCTGGCCGAGGCGGAGACTCGGTTCGAGCAGATCAGCGCCGGGACCTACGAGGGCCACGAAGTCGACATCGATGGACTCAACGCGCGGTTCCTGGCGGCGATGGCCGGTCAGCCATGGGAGGTCGCCTGGCTCCAGGCCAATGCCGGGCGCAGCCGGATGGTCACCGAGTGGCACGCGCTGCGCGAACCGTCGGACGAGGCGGCATGGTGGATCCGCAAGTCCGGCGTCGATCACTACGCGGAGCACCTGGATCGTCTGCGCGCGTGGGTGGTCGAGCTGACCGAGCAGCGCTTCGCGGAGCCGGACGCCGCGCCGGCCTCCCCGTCGCGGGAGACCGAACCTTGACCGGATCCTCGGCCCCGACCGAAGCCGCGCAGGACTGGCCGGAGCTCCCGTGGCGCGAGTGGGGACCGACGATCGACACCCTCCACCTGTGGACCCAGATGGTCGGCAAGGTGCGGATGGCGCTGGCGGCGCCGCTCAACGGCTTGTGACCGTCTCCCTTGTGGCGGTGACGACCCACGATTAGTGTTCGGTCCCGTGGACGAGATCCGCCAGCAGCTCGCGGCCTCGCTGCAGGCGATCCGCCGAGTCTTGCTGAACCCCGACCTTCGCAGGCTCGAGGCCGCTTGGACCCTGTCCATCGCCGCCCAGTGGGCGCTCATCGTCGCCCTTCTGGTGTACGCCTACGGGGCTGGAGGGGCTGTTGCTGTCGGGATCCTCGGGGTCGCTCGCACACTGCCTACCCTGATCGGGGTCCCGCTCGCCTCGACACTGGGCGACCGACATTCGGGGACCCGCGTGCTCCTGGGGATCTACGCCACCGCGCTCGCGACCGCGGTTGCAGCCGCGATCGCCCTCGCCCTGGGATCGCCGTTCCCCATCGTCCTGGTCATCGCGGCCGTCAACGCTGTGGCCACGGCGACGATCCGACCGCTCCAGAACACGATCATCCCTGGGCTGGCCCGATCGCCCGCCGAGCTCGTGGCAGCCAACGTCGCCACGAGCACGGGCGAAGGCGTCGGCCTCCTCGTCGGGCCCGCGCTCGGCGGGATCCTGCTCGTGTTCGGCACGGCGGCCGCGGCCACCGCCGGAGCGGTGGGGATGGCATTGGCGACGATCGCGTTCAGCCGGGTCCCGCCGCTGACCCGTCTGCCGGGCGCAGCTCCGTCCGGACCCACCACGCACCGTGGGCGATCGTCCGGCGGATACCTCGACGGGATCAAGGCGCTCCGGGATCTGCCGACGCCATTCCTCGTGATCGCCGTGTTCGGCATCCAGCCGTTCGTGCGGGGGATGCTCACCGTCCTGATCGTCGTCGCCGCGATCGGGTCCCTGGGCCTCGGGGAGTCAGGAGTCGGCTTGTTGAACTCGGCGATCGGCGCCGGCGGCATCATCGGTGCCGTGGCGAGCGTCCTGCTCGTCGGGAGGCCACGACTCGCTCCCTTCTTCATCCTTGGCCTGGTCTTCTGGGGAGCGCCGATCTCAGTGGTGGGCCTGGTGCCCGTCGTCTGGGTCGCGGTCGCCTCGATGGTGGTCGTCGGCGCCGCCAATGCCATCCTCGACGTGGCCGGCTTCACCCTCCTCCAGCGAACCATCCCGAACGACGTCCGGGCGAGCATCATGGGCGTGTTCGAAGGCTACATCGCGGCGACGGCCGGACTTGGCGGGGTCGCTGCGCCGATCCTCCTGGCCGTCGTCGGGGTCCAGTGGGCCTTCGTGGTGACCGGGGCGATCCTCCCGGTCGTCGCTGCCATCGCGGTCCGAGGCGTTCTTCGGGTCGACGACGTGGCCCTGGTGCCGGAGCATCAGCTCCGTCTGCTGCGCGGCATCTCGATGTTCGCTAGCCTGTCGGTCAGCACCATCGAACAGCTGGCTGGCAGCCTCACGCCGCTCCACTTCGCTCCCGGTGACGTCCTCATGCGAGCCGGGGACCCCGGCGATCGGTTCATCCTCATCGATACTGGGTCCGTCGAGGTCGAGCAAGCCGGAGCGACCTTACGCACGATCGGCCCCGGAGGCCATGTCGGTGAGGTCGCCCTGCTGCGCAAGATCCCGCGCACCGCGACGGTCCGGGCCGTCTCGGAGACCAGCGCCTTCGGCCTGGACTCACGAAGCTTCGTCGCCGCCGTGACCGGTGACCGGGAAGCGGTCGTCTTCGCCGAGCGAGTCGTGGATGCTCGACTGGCAAACGCCGACGATCGATCGACCTGAACCCGGGTGGCCATCTTCCCCGTGGGCGTTCCTGGTCAGGACGCGAGCCGGTCCGCGGCAACGGCTGAGCCCGAAGGGGCCGCCTGCCGTCGGCGGCTGTCAGGTCAGCGACATCCAGGTGGCCGCCGTGGGAGTATCGTGCACCGACGGACTCGCGGCGCGCGGGAATCGGCGGCAGGCGCCTGGCAGCTGTCAGGTTCGCCATGAGGGAGTGAGCGAAGGCATGGCCAAGGACCCGAAGCTCGACCTGATCAGTCGGGTGCCGTTATTCAGCGGATGCACTGCGGGCGACGTGGAGTGGATCGGCAGGCTTGCGGACGAGGTCGACATCGCCGCCGACAAGGTGATCTTTCGCGAAGGCACGACCGCCCACGAGTTCATCATCGTCGTCGACGGTGCGCTTCGGATCGAACGACACGGCAACGTTATCAATCGCCTGGGCCCAGGGGACTTCGCTGGCGAGATCGCTCTCGTGGACGGGGGGCCGCGTACCGCGACCGTCATCGCGGACGTCCCCTCGCGCGTGCTAGTCATCGGCCACCGCGAGTTTCACTCACTGCTCACGCGTCGCCCTTCGATCGAGATCCAGGTCCTGCATGCGCTGGCAGCCCGCATTCGCCACCTTGAGCCCGAGGCCGTCTTCTAGGCGAAACGAGGCCTGGGACGCACGCTGCTGCTTCACGGGCTTTCGCCCGCTCCACGTCCCCAAGCCGACGACGCGTCACCAGGCGAGCCCGCCGGGCACTTCCACCGCAACGTCCGGCTCCGTTCGTTCGTGGTGGTCGCTGAGTCGTCGCAGCCGCGCCGAGGTTCCGGAGGAGCGCCGTCACCTGCTCGTCTGCGGGCTTGAAATGGGCCGGCACGTACATCGGCGAATCATCGCACGACGTCGAGCACCGGCCGCCGGCCGTCCTGCCGGTAAGATCGCTCGATGAGCGGCCTTCTCCGCCGGGTGCTCGCGGTCGGTGCCGAACCCGACGATGACGAGGACACCCGCCTGCGGAAAGTCCTCCTGCTCGTCGCGGCGCTGGCGATCACGCCTCTGGCCGTCATCTGGGGCGCGATCTACTGGACCGTCGGGGCGACGAGCGTGGCTGCCATCCCGTGGCTCTACGTCGTCATCTCCACCGCCAGCCTGCTGGCGTTCTCGATCACGCGCAGCTATCGCTGGTTCGCCGTCGGCCAGTTCGTCCCATACATCACGTTGCCGTTCCTGCTGATGTGGACCCTGGGCGGGTTCGTGACGGGCAGCGTCGTGGCGATCTGGGCCAGCCTCGGACCGATCACCGCACTCCTGCTCGGCCATCGCCGCGCCGCCCTCATCCTCGTCCGTCACATACGTGAGCTTGATGGCCGCATCCGCGATCGTGCCAACACCGCTGCCTCCCCCGCTGCCGGCATGGCTTCGGAGCAGCCTCTTCCCGCTCAATCTGACGGGTGTAGCCCTGCTGACGCTGTTCCTGGTGCGGCTGTTGATGGGCGGGCACGAGGGTTCGCTGGCCAGCGTGCGGCAGATCGTCCGACGCTACTTCTCGCCGGACCTCGCCGCCATGCTCCTGGCCGACCCGGGTCGGACCGAGTTGGGCGGCGAGATCGCCGTCGTGACCGTGCTCTTCGCCGATCTCGGCAGCTACTCGACCTACGCCGAGACGAGGGCGCCCAGCGAAGTCGTCGCCATGTTGAACCAGTATTTCGCGGTGGCCCTGCCGGCGATCCTCGAGCACGGTGGCCAACCGACCCAGCTCGCCGGCGACGCTGTCATGGCCGTCTTCGGAGCCCCGAATCCGCAGGCTGACCATGCGTCCCGGGCCTGCGGCGCCGCCGTTGCGATCCTCGAACGTACAGCGGTCTTCGCCACCGGCCCGCGTCCAGGCCCGAGGTTCCATATCGGGGTCAATTCCGGCCCCGCCCTGGTGGGCAATATCGGGAGCGACGATTACCGGAACTTCACGGCGATCGGCGACACGACCAACCTCGCCGCGAGGCTCCAGGACATCGCCAAGCCCGGCGAGGTCGTCGTCGGGCCCATGACCGCCGCCGAGCTCGATGAACCGTTCGAACTCTTGTCACTGGGGCAGGTGACGGTCAAGGGTCGGGTCGAACCGACTGAGGCCTACGCGCTGCGCTCCGCCCCACGCTCGGTGGAAGACCGGGCGCAGTGAGGTTCTAGAGGCGATGAAGATCCATCTGTTCACCATCCCGGCAGCACTCCTCGTATCGGCGTGCACCGCGTCCGGTGGGCCGGCAGCATCGATCACACACGCGGTAGCGCCCTCCGTCGCTGCGGCCGTGACGAGCCCGGCCCCGGCGACGATCTCGACTGCACCGGGTGCGGCCGGCCTGCCGGTCGATCCGTCGATTGCGCCGATCTCGATCAAGATCACTCGGCTGAGGCCGAGAAGGCGTTCGTGGCGTGCAGCCTCGCCCGCTACGGTTATGGCGCGGTGGCCGGGATGGGCCTGATCCCGTCGGCTGCGGATCTGCCCAGGTACGCGCCGTTCAGCGGTATGGAGCCGCAGCTCCAGCTCCCCGGGCCAGTCTGGCTGGTCCAGTTCAAGGGCGACATCCCGATGCCGAAGACCGGCGAGATCTGGGTCGACCCCGTGTGCATCCGCGCGGTCGGCGACCAGGGATACTTCGCCGTCAATGGCGTAAAGGATGCGAACGGGAAGTTTGTCGCTCCCCTGCCCACCGGCACGGCGACGACGCTGAGCTTGCCGCCCCTCCAGCCCTAACCACCGACTGGGCCTTCGGACGTCCGCGAGACCGAGCTCGGCTTGGCTCCCGGCCTGAGCCTCCGATACAATCGCCTCCTCCCGAGCGGGAGTAGCTCAGTTGGCAGAGCGTCTGCTTCCCAAGCAGAAGGTCGCGGGTTCGAACCCCGTCTCCCGCTCCACCTCCCCGATCGGTCGGACTCCTCACGGCGCTTCGCGCGGGTCGGAGGCGAGTCCACGGGTGGCGGCAGTCAGCCTCCCCTGGCCTTTTACCGGCCAGCGACCCACTCGAGGTCCTCGACGGCCCAGGCGCTCAACGCCGCCTTGGGCTCCCACACGATTCGGTGCTAGTGTCCTCATCGCTTGGGACCCAGCCACGGGCGTGTCCCCGAACGCGCGCACCGTAGAGGCTGCCACGTGACGCGAGTCTGCGAGCATTTCGAGGCTGACCGTCCGCTCGATCCCCCGCTCGACGTCTGTGCCACGTGCGTGGAGATCGGGGCCAGCTGGGAACACCTCCGCCAATGCCTGACGTGCGGACGGACCGGCTGCTGCAACCTCAGCCCGAACCGGCATGCCACGGCTCATTTCCAGGAGACGGGCCATCCGATGATCCGGTCCGCCGAACCAGGTGAGGACTGGCGCTGGTGCTACGCGGACGACCGTCTGTATTCCCCGGTCCTGCAGGCGACGGATCCGCGGAGGACTGACATGATCGAGATCGTCCCCGGCCCGCACGGGCCGCTGGCCAACGTCCTCGCCGTTCGCCGGGGGCGGAGTGACGCTCCGGGGTCCGGGCTCCAGCACCGGGAGGCGCTGATCTATACGCTCGGGAAGGCCGCCGAGCTGGAGCACTTGATCATGCTCCAGTACCTCTTCGCGGCGTTCTCGCTCAAGCGGAACGTCAGCGAGGGACTGACGTCCGAGTCGCTCGCAGCGGTCGGGCGCTGGCGGAAGACCCTGCTGGAGATCGCCGAGCAGGAGATGCTCCATCTGGCCCTCGCCCAGAACCTCCTGACGGCCGTCGGCGCCGCGCCCCGCCTCGCCCGCCCGAACTTCCCGATGCCGGCCTACAGCTACCCGGCGGGCGTCCGGATCGAGTTGCTGCCGTTCGGTGAGGCGGCGCTCCGACACTTCGCCTTCCTCGAACGACCGGAAGGCATGGACGTCGAGGATGCCGAAGGGTTCGAGGCGATCGCCCAGGCGGTCGCGCTACCCCACGACGTCGACGACCAGATCGTCCCGCAGCTGCAGGAGTTCGACACGATCGGCCAGCTCTACCGGTCCGTCCAGGCCGGCCTCGAGTTCCTGGCCGAGCGCCTCGGCCCGGATCGCCTGTTCATCGGGCCTGCCAACGCGCAGGCGACCGAGGAGCACTTCCGTTGGCCGGAACTCGTCGCCGTCACCGATATCGGAGTCGGCGCGGCGGGCGATCGACACCATCGTCGAACAGGGCGAAGGAGCCCGCGGCGAGTGGCGCGATGCCCACTTCGGGCGCCTGCTGGGCATCCTGGACGAGTATCTCGAGATCAAGCGGGCAGACCCGAGCTTCGAGCCGGCGCGACCCGTCGTGGCCGCCAACGTTCGGCAGCAGGCGACCGGGGTGGTCGTCCCGCTCATCACCGACCCGGGCACGACTCGCTGCATGGACCTTCTCAACGTCGCCGTACGAGGTCCTCCTGCAGCTCCTGTCCCGGTATTTCGCCCATACGGACGAGACCCCTGCGCAGCTCGAGGTTCTGGCCGATGTCTCGGTCGGCCTGATGTACACGGCGATCATGCCGCTCGGGACGGTCGCCACGACGCTGCCGATCGGGCCCGAGATGCCTGGCGTCACGGCCGGCCCGGGGTTCGAGCTCTTCTACCAGGTCGACTACCTGCTCCCGCACCGGGAGGCGGCGTGGGTCCTGATGGAGGAGCGGCTCCGGGATGCCGCGGCCTTCGCCGTGCGCTGCGGTGACCTGTGCACGCCCGCGCTGATGGAGCCACTCGCCAAGGTCGCGCGGTCGCTCGAGAAGTACGCCGACCAGCTCCGCGCTGCGAGCTGACGGAGACAGGGCATAATCCGCGACATGCTGGGCGAGGTTCCGTCGATCGAGCATGGCTCGCCCCTTCGGGCGGCCGATGGCGGCGCGCTCGACCCCCTCGTCGGACCCCAGTGTTCGCTCGCCGTCCAGCTGCGCCGGGCGACCGGTGCCGTCATCGGTCGGGGCGCCGAACTCGAGGCGATCTCGCAGGAGCTCCGCGAGGCTTCCGGCCGCCTGGCCGCGGTGACCCTCGAGGGCGAGCCGGGCATCGGCAAGACGCGGCTGCTGCTCGCCGCGGTCGAACTCGCGACAGCGAGCGGGTTCACGTGCGTCGCGATCACGGCCGACGAGGAGATCCGCGGGCCGTTCCTCCTCGCGCGCAGCCTGTTCGCGTCGATCGCGATCCGCGACACGGCCGCGGGGACCCCGGCCGAAGCAGCGGTGAGGCGAGTCGTCGAGGCCATCTCCGGTCGCGACGAGCCCGGCTACGAGAACGCTGTCGCCGGACGCGAAGCTCCTCAGGGCGTTCGACCTGGCGGGCGTCGCGGTCTCCGCACTCTCCCAGATCCGACCGCATCGCGCTGTTCGATCGATGACGTCCAGTGGGCCGACGACGACACCCTCCGACTCCTGCGATACGTCGTCCGGAGCGACGCCGAACAGCCGATCTTCCTGTTCCTGACGATCCGGCCGGACGAGTTCGCTTCGGTCACGGAGGCCGTGAACTTCGTCGCCGACATGGAGCGGATGGGCCTCGTCCGGCGGTTGCGACCCGCCCGCTTCGGCTCGTTCGAATCGGCCGAGCTGCTGAAACGTGTCCTCGGCGGTCCGGTCGAGGCCGACATCCGCGGCCGCCATGCACGTCCAGGCCGAGGGCGTTCCCGTTCATCGTCGAGGAGATCGCCAGGGCGCACCGCGAGGCCGGGACGCTGCAGCAGATCGATGGCGAGTGGCGGCTCGGGCGCAACGCGGCCCGGCTCGTGCCCTCCGCGGTCCGGACGCTCATCGACCGCCGCGCGGCGCGACTCCCACCCCGGACTCGGGCCGCCATGGGCGACGCCGCGATCCTCGGTCGCAGCTTCAGCCTGCGCGACCTGCGGGCCATCCGGGCACGCATCGGCGATGGGGAGATCGCCCCAGGGACGACGCCCAGTCGATCGGCTCTGAACGAGGGGGCCGACCCGCTCGCCGACGATCTCCAGCCAGCGGTCCACGCCGGCCTCCTGCTCCCGCAAGCGCAGGGCGAGCCCGCCGACTACACGTTCACCCATGAGCAGGTCCGCCAGTTCGCGTCGAACCTCCTGTCGGCCGGCCGTCGCCGGCAGGTCCACGCCGCGGTCGTCGATCTGCTGCTCGACGGTGGCGACCCGGCGCCCGGCCGGTCTGCCGATGCTCGCCCAGCATGCGCTGGCGGCCGGCGACACAGTTCGCGCGGCGCGCTTCTCGATCGATGCGGCGACGGCCGCCCTCGCGTCGAATGCTCCTGAGGAGGCGCTCCGGCTCGTCGAGCAGGCACTCCCGGTCGTCGTCATCGCCCGCCGACCGCCGGGTCCTGCTTGCGACCCGCGACGACGCGTACGCGGTCCTGCGCCGGACCGGCGACCGGCTCGATGGCCTGACCGAGCTGGCCGCCCTCGCCGAGGCGATGCGCGATCCGTCGATCGAACTCGATGTGCAGCTCCGCCGCGCCTCGGCGCTGCGGATGAGCCACGACGAGGATGCCGCCGCGGAGCTGGCCCGTCGCGTCCGTACCCGGGCAACCGAGCGTGGCGACGCGGCGTTGGAGCTTCGGGCGACCCTCGAACTCGGTCAGGCACTCATGCGCACCCCGCTGGGCGAGTCGTTCGGTGGCGCCGCGCTCGAGCTCGAGCTCGACGATGCCGAGGAAGCCTATCGCCGCGCGATCGAGCTGGCCGAGGGACTGGCCGACGATCGCAACCTCGCAGCCGCCCTCCGCGAGGTCGGGATGATCGACTACTGCACGGGGACGAGGGTGGTTCACCGGCGAGATCAGGGCCGGCCGCGCGACCGAGATGCTCGCCGCGTTCGCGGCCGGCGCCGACTTCGAGACGATCATCCTCGCGTCACCGGTCGGCCCGCTCCTGATCGAATCGACACAGCTCCTCGAGCGAGCGCTCGGCATCTTCGAGCGGCTCGGCGACCGGACCGGCGTGATGTCGACGGTCATCGCGATGGCCTACGCCCGGTATGGGGTCGGTGATGCACCTGTCGGCGTCGGCGCGGCACCTCGAAGAGATCCGGCGAGTGACAAGCCGGCTGTCCGAGTACGTCACCGAGAGCGAGCGGGCCCGCCTCGACCTCCAGATGCTGTTCGGCGTCCACGTCTGGTCCCGCGCGAAGGTGGTCCCAGACACGGCGTTGTCGCGTGGTGAGGAGGCCTATCGGGCGGCGAAGCTGCAGGGCGACCGCGGGATCGAGTTCCTGACGGCCGGCGGGATGGCGCTCAGCCGCCTCGAGCTCGGCGATAAGGAGGCAGCCGAGGGATGGCTGGGGATGGCCACCGCCGCAGCGTCCATGGCACCGTCGCGGAGCCGCTCCATCCAGCTCGAGACGTGGCGCGGCATGGTCGCGGCGGCAGGCCGGCGATGCCGGCCGGTATGCGCGAGCACCTGGACAAGGCCCTGTCGATGGCGACCGATGGTGGCCGGGCGTCCGCGCGCTGCGAGGCCCTCGCCCGCCTCGCCATCGAGAGTAGCCGATTGGCCGCGGCCGGAAGCCCTCCGGACCCGACCCTGGTCGAGCTCACGGAACGATCCGCGGCGCAGGTGAAGGAGCTGCTTCCGCTCCTGCCCGGGCACGCCCCGTGGGGTGCGCAGGCGGATGCCGCCCTGTCGGCCGTCGCCCTTGCGCGCGGCGACATCGAATCCGCGGTCGTGGCGGGCGGTGCGGCGTTCCAGGCCCTGCAGGCGGGGCTCCACGAGGACGTCAGCCTGGAGATCGTGATCCCGGCGGCCCGGGCGGTGCTGGCCGGCGGCCCGCCCGAGATGCAGGGGTTCGTTCGTGGCTACCTCCAGCAGACGCTGGCACGGATCGCCCAGGGCACGGCGGACGAGAAGGTCCGTGTCGCATGGCTGACCGGACCGGTCGGTCGCGAGCTGGTCGAGCTGGCCGGCCCGATGGACGCTCCTGCCGCCACAGCCACCGAGGCCGACACGGACCAGCCCCGCCTCGACGAGGCGGAGCGCCGCCTACTCCAGTTGCTGACCGAGGGTCGGACCAACGCCGAGATCGCCGCCGAGATCGACTCCTCCGAGGAGGATGTGGTCATCCGCCTCGCCCGGCTGTTCGCTCGCCTCGGCACATCGAGCCGTGCCGAGGCGACCTCGCTCGCCTTCCGCGGGCTCGCCGCCGTCGGGTCCCGCTGATGGTCGTCCGGGCACGGGTCGATCGCCACAAGTGCGTCGGCGCGGGCAACTGCATCACCCTTGCCCCGACGGCGTTCGACTGGCTCGCGGGCGATTACGGCAAGACCGACGTCGTCGGGCCCGATACGGTCGACGAGGAGATCCTCCGCGCGGCCGCGTTCGCCTGCCCCACCGCGGCCATCATCCTCGAGGACGTCGCGGAGCTCCTGCCCTGGCAGTTGCGCGGCAAGGCGGGTCCCGCACGACGGGTCATGAAGACGTTCATGTTCACCGACATCGTCGGCTCGACGACCCTCGTGGAGGCACTCGGTGACGAGGCATGGGAGGCGATCCTGCGCTGGCACAACACGGCGCTCCGAGAGGTCTTCGTGGCCCACACCGGCGAGGAGATCTCGACGACCGGCGACGGCTTCTTCGTCAGCTTCGACTCGCCGGATCTCGCTGTGGCGGCGGCGATCGCGATCCAGCGGAGACTCGCGGAGCATCGCGCGACACAGGGTTTCGCGCCCCAGGTCAGGATCGGACTCCACGCCTCAGACGCGACCCGGGTCGATGGCGACTTCCACGGCCGGGGGGTCCATGAGGCTGCCCGCATCGCGGCGCTCGGCGGCGGCGGCGATATCGTCGCCAGCGTGGCGACGGTCGGCGAGGCGCACCGGACATCCGATCTCCGGAGCGCCACCCTCAAGGGCATCTCCGAGCCGATCGAGGTCGTGAACGTCGACTGGCGATAGGGTGGACCGAGGCGATCCCGCCCTGACGGGGCGTTGACGGGCGACACGACCGGGACGGATAGCGGACACGTGGTCTGACCCCGGATGGTCTGCCGGACCTCGTCGATCTCCTTCCCAAGCAGAAGGTCGCGGGTTCGAACCCCGTCTCCCGCTCCACCTCCGCGGTTCCGGACCTCTGAGGACCGCTCGAAGCCCTTCTCTGGCCCATTGGCGTCGTCTGTATCCTGACGCGGTGAGCCAGGTCACGACGGGAGACTTCGGGGTCGGCTCGTGGGTCGAACGGCGGGCCCGCACCGCGCCCGATCACCCGGCCCTCATATCCGGCACCAGGTCTCTCACCTATGCCGAACTGGCCGAACGGATCAGACGCCTGGCCAACGGCCTTCGCCGCCTCGGGGTCGGGCGTGGCGACCGCGTTGCCTGGCTGGGCCCCAACCATCCCGCCTTCCTCGAGTCGCTGTTCGCGGTCGGCCAGTTGGCGGCCGTGCTGGCGCCGGTGAACCACCGTCTCGGGCCGGATGAGCGAGCGGTCGTCCTCGCGCAGACCGAGCCGATCGTCATGATCCAGCACGACACCGCGGAGCCGGCCACGACCGCGTCGATCCGGCACCGAGTCACGGTCGGCGGCTCGCTCGAGGGGACGATCGACTACGAGGACCTCCTCGCCGAGTCGCCGGATGATCCCATCGGCGAACCGGTCGACCTGGCTGACTTGTTGCTCCTTCCGCACACATCGGGCACCACCGGAATCCCGAAGGCCGTGATGCTCACCCACGGCAACGTGACCTGGAACGCAGTCAACTTCCTCACCGGCGCCGACTTCCGAAGCGACGACGTGACGATCGCCATCGCCCCGTTCTTCCGGGTGGGCGGGACGGGCGTGAACGTCCTGCCGGTCCTCTTCCTCGGCGGTACGGTCGTCGTGCCCGACGATCCCAGACCCGACGTGCTCCTTCAGCTGATGGAGCAGCACGGGGTGACGGTGGGCTTCGGCAACCCCGATCTCCTTGACGCGCTCACGCGGGCCGACCGGTGGCTGTCGGTCGACCTGTCCAGGATCCGGTTCGTGATCACGGGCGGTGCTCCCGTACCGGACCGACTCATCCGCGCCTATCTCGACCGGGGCGTGACGCTGTTACAGGGCTATGGACTGTCGGAAGCGGGGCCGCTGGTGCTGCTGCTCGACGCGGAGCAGGCGCGCCGGAAGGTCGGCTCGGCCGGCAAGCCACCCCTGTTCGTCGACGTTCGGATCGTCGATGCGGACGGGGCGGATGTGGCGCCGGGTCAGACGGGGGAGCTGCTGGTTCGCGGTCCCAACGTCATGAACGGCTATTGGAAGCGATCGGCCGATACCCGCGAGGTGCTCATCGACGGAGGATCGCTGCGCACGGGCGACGCGGCTCGAATGGATCACGAAGGGTTTGTCTGGATCGTGGATCGTCTGGAGGCCCGGTTCGTCTCCGCGGGCGAGGTTGTCTATCCCGGCGATGTCGAACGGGTGTTGCTGGATCATCCGTCGGTCGCCGACGCTGGGGTCGTCGGTGTCCCGGCGCCTGGCGGCGGCGAGGTCGGCGTCGCCTTCGTGGTCCCGGCGCCCGGGGCCGATGTGACCGAGGACGAATTGCGAGCCTTCTGCCGCGGCCGGCTCGCCGCCCACCAGGTCCCGACCTCGATCTCGTTCGTCGGCCGGCTCCCCCGCAACGCGGTGGGAAAGCTGCTCCGGGATCAGCTGTCCCGTCTGGCCTCGGGGGACCCACTCGCCGGCGACTGACTTGTCTCAGTCGCCCTGGCTCGGCGGTCGGGCCCACGAATGGCGGCGGCTGACCCGAGGCTCATCGGCACCGCCACGCTCCCAATCGCTGGCTGGTGCCCGAGCGATCCGTCGGCCGTACCAGGCACCGACCGGACCCGCGCTCAGTCCATGGAGGAAGACCGACAGCAGGACGGTCCAGGTGACGACCCGGACGAGCATGTCGGTGGCCGGATGCGCCGGACCCAGCTCGTCGAATGCGACGAGCAGGAAGACCACCGAGGCCAGGCCGCGCGGCCCGAACCAGCCGATCAGGGCGACCGTGTCGGGGCGCAGGCGCGCACCGATGAGCGCGACCGCGACCGGGACCATCCGAACGATGGTCAGGCTGAGAAGGGCGTAGCCGATGAGCGCCGGGTCGAGCCCGGCACGGATCACCGGACCGGCGAGTCCGACCCCGAACATCAGCCACACGACGTATGAGGCGGCCAGCCCGATCGACTCCGCGAACTCGACAGACGGCTCCGAGCGTGGGGTCGCCGTCCGGAACGCGATCCCGGCCCCGAATGCAGCGACGAAGCCGTTCCCGCCGACGGCCGTCGCGCCCGCATACGCGGCGATCGCCAGGGCGACGACGGCGAGGGACTCGGACGCCTGCGAGGCCCAGCCCCGCCTGCGGGCTTCGCTCGTGAAGCGACCGCCAAGACCGCCGACGACGATCGCGACGACGATCGCCAGGCCGATCTCCTCGGCCGACACGATCAGCCAGTCCTGGTTGCCCGCGGTCTCCTCGGCCACCGCGATCGCCAGGGACAGGGCCACGAATGGCGCGGCGATCCCGTCGTTCAGGCCGCTCTCGATGTTGATCGCGCGGCGGACCCGGACCGGGATCGCGCGGTCGAGCAGCACGGGCAGACTGAGCGCCGCGTCGGTCGGCGCCAGGATCGACCCGAGGACGAGGGCGAAGCCGACGCCGAGGGCTGGGAACAGGAGCCACCCGAGCAGCGCCCCGGCGGCGATCGTCAACGGCAGTCCGAAGGCCAGCAACCGTCCCGGGAGCCAAGCGATGCCGCCGGCCTCCCTGAGCCCGATCGTCGACGCATCCGAGAACAGGACGAGCGCCAGGGTCAGTTCGGCGAGCACACGGATCGGCTCGGACGTCGCCGGCGCCGAGACCGCGCCGATGCCCGCAGGCCCGAGCAGCGCCCCCACCGTGACGAGAACGACCGGACCGCTGATCGACAGTCGGTCGAGACGGACCGCCGTCAGCGCGTAACCGAGGATCGCCAGGGCAACGAGCGCGAGCTGGGGCATCAACGTCTCCGGGGGCCTACGGCGTGCGCGGGTGCGCCAGGTCGGATCGCCGTCCGGCATCTGCTGCCTGCGCCGCCTCGACGGCCCGGTGGACGTTGCCATGGATCCGGTCCGGCCCGATCAGGTCGATGAGCCCGTCCGCGGCCAGGACGCCGGAGACATCGGGCTTCAGGCGAGCCAGGCGGAGCTCCACGCCGGCGGCGTCGGTCACTTCGACCAGCTCCGTCAACTTCGCCGAACCCTGTGAGTCCACGAAGTTCACGCCCTCCAGGTCGAGCACGAGGGAATGCAGGCCGGGCTGGCCCCCGAGGATCGCGCGGACGCGCTCGTCCAGCGCCCCCGCCGTGGCGAAGAACAGGCCACCGTCGATGCGGAGGACCGCCACGCCCGGGTCGGTCTCGTCGTCAGGGTGCTCGTCGATATCGCGGTACACCTGGGTGCCCGGTTCGCGACCCAGGGTCGGCATCGACGGCCGGGTCGCGACGTGGATGAGCCAGAGCAGGGACAGCACGATCCCGACGACCACGCCGAGCAGCACGCCGACGGATAGCACCCCGATGACCGCCGCCATCGCGATCCAGAAGTCGAACCGCTTCACCCGCCGGAGTCGTCGGAACTCGGCGAGGTCGATCATCCCGAAGACGACGGCGTCGATGATGATCGCGGCCAGGACCGCCTTGGGCAGCTGCGAGAAGAGCGGCGCGAGCAGGATCAAGGTGGCAAGGACGATCCCTCCGGTCGCGAGCGAGGCGACGGGCGTCCGGGCCCCGGCCGATTCGTTCAGCGAGCTCGCCGAAAGGCTGGTCGATACCGGCATGCCCTGGAAGACACCGGCGCCGAGGTTCGCCATCCCCTGGGCGATCGACTCCTGGTTGAGGTCGATGCGGTAGCGATGCCTCGTGGCGAACGCCTGGGCATCGCCCGCGGTCTGGGAAAACCCGATCAGCAGGAGCGCGATGGCCGCGATGACGATCGTCGGGAGGTTCTGCGACACGACCTCCAGCGATGGCACCTGCGGAAGCGGCAGACCGCGCGGCACGGGGCCCACCAGGGCGACCCCGTGCGCTCCCAGGTCGAAGACCACCGAGCCGACGAGGCCGCCGACGACGAGGACGAGCGCTCCCGGGACCCTCGGAACCGCGAAGCGCAGCCCGAGGATGACGGTAAGGGCGACAAGACCGACCAGCAACGTGGTCGGGCTCAGATCTCCGAGGCCGCGCACCCAGGACGCGAACTCCTGCCAGGCATTCACGCCGTCGGAGGTCGTTCCGGTGAGCTTCGGCAGCTCGCCGATGACGACGTCGATCGCGGCGCCGGCGAGAAAGCCCGTCACGACCGCGCGCGAGAGGAAGCTGGCGATCCAGCCGAGCTTCAGGACGGCGACCAGGAGGAACAGGGCCCCGGTGGCGACGGCGATCGCCGCCACGAGCTGGGCCGCCTCGTTCCCGCCGAGGCCGGTCACGATGACCGCGCCGCCGGCGACGGCCGCGAGCGATGAGCTTGGGCCGGTCGAGATGTGTCGTGACGTGCAGAACAGGGCGTAGATGATCGCGGCCGCCGCGGCGGCATAGAGCCCGTTCTCGACCGGGATGCCGGCGATGCCGGCGTAGCCGAGGTTCTTGGGCACGATCATCGCGGCGACCGCGATGCCCGCGATCAGGTCCCCCCTGAGCCAGCTCCGGTCGTACGTCCTCGACCAATGCAGGATCGGGACGAGTCGGATCAATCGGGGTGCGGAGGTGGTCGGCCGTTCATCGCCCATCGAAGGAAGTCTCGCACCTCAGGGACCAGCGGACTGCACCCGGCCGCGTCGGGGCAGGCCACGTTCGAGGGGTGCGCCGACGCACCCGTTTTGGTACTTCTGGCGATGCCGAAACCCCCCATTCGTACCGTTCGGGTGCTAGCGTCGCATCAGGAGAGGCTTCGGCGTCGCGTCCAGACGACAGCGCGGACGCCGGGCCCGCAAGGGGGGTTGGGCATTGGCGCACCTTGAACGCATCCTGAAGCGTCGGCGCGACGCCGACGAGACCGAGCTCGACGACCTCCGGCGCGTGGTGATGGCCCGGCTGACGGCCACGAATGGCGTCTCGGCCGACCATCCGCCGAACCCGGATCGACGGCCGGTGATCGTGCGGCGGATCGACGGAGGGTCACCTGGCGCATCGGTGCCGCCGGTCGTCCGAGCGGAACCCCAGGCTCCGTCGGCGTGGCTGCTCGTGGCACCGCTCCAGGACCCTGAAGGAGACACCACGGCAAGCCAGCCCGAGACCGCACCCCCGATGTTCGACGCTGGGTTCCCGGCCGAGGCCGGAGTCGACGTGCTCTACGAGACCCTCGCCGCCGGGGAGGCGCTGCATGAGGCCGGCTTTGACGCCCCGAGCGCGCCCGAGGCCCTGGTCGTCGCGGCCGATCTTCAGCCCGAGTTTGTCGAGGCCGCGGAGCCCGAGATCCGCCCCCAGCCTCGGCAGGGACGACGGTCCGGCCGCGCGGCGGCCAAGGGCCTGAAACGAGTGGACTCCGGGAGCGAAACGACACTCGCCGCGTCCACCGATCAGGTGCTCGTCGAGCCGGCTCCCTGCTGCCCGTACTGCGCGATCCTTCTGCCGCAGCTGCCGGAGACGGACGATCGATGCCCACGTTGTCAGCAGCGGATGGTCGTCCGATCCGTCGGTGCTCGGGTGGCGATCCTCGCTGAATCCGTGCTGCCGTTCTTCGAGGCGGCGCGGCATGACGAGGCCCGCTGGACCCGGGAGCGGGACCGCTGGCTCGACCTGGCTCACGACAGCGGGGCGGGCAGCGACCAGGAGCCGGATCTCGCTGCAGAGTTGATCTCCGAAGCTGACGTCGCGGCCGCGCGAGCCTGGTACATGTCGAGCGCCGATCGAGCCTTCAGGCTCGCGGAGAGGGATCGCCGGTGGGAAGAGGCGGCCAGGATCCGCTTCGAGCAGGCGGGTGTCCTGTCCGCGATCGCCGGCCCGTCGGGCCCGCCATCCCACGAGCTCGTCAGGCTCTACCGCGACGGCATCGCGGCGGACCTGCAGGCGATCGGCGAGGTCGCCAGGGACGCCGAGGTTCGTGGAGACTCGTGCTGCGAGGCCTGCCGGGCGGACGACCATCGGGTCGTCGAGATCGCCGAGGAGCTTCGCTCGCCGACGCTGCCTCACGAGGGCTGTCCGGATGGCCTGTGCCGGTGCCGGTGGTTCCTGACGACGCGGGACCAGGAGCTCCTCTCGGCGCTCCTTCGACGTCAGATGGGCGCCGATCGACGAAGCGCCGATCAGCGCGACCACCCATGGAACGACGCGAGGTCGGCGATCGCCTGATCGGGGCCGGGGGCCCGGCCGAACGCCGCGATCGAGGCTCGGTTACGCGCCGAGGCCCTCGGCTTCGCCGTACGCCCACACGTCGAGGGCGTCGAGGTCGATCACGTCCATCCCGTTGGTCGCGAGGGCGCCCGCGATCTGGGCCCGGTGCTCGGTGGCGTGGTGGATCGCCTGGGCGACGATCGTCGAGCGCGCTCGCATGTCCGCCCCTGGGTCGGAGTAGCCTGCCGGGCCGTCCGGAAGGGCAGCCTGAGCGCGGATCCTCGCGTCGTGGTCGGCACACCGGGCCGCGAGCTCGGCGAGCTCTGCGGTCGTGGTCGGCGGTGCGGTCCCCTCGGAGCGGCCCACGCCTTCGAGCCGAGCCGCATAGCGGCCCGCGGCGCCCTCGATGTGCTCGGCGATCCTCGCGACCGTCCATTCGTTCCGGGGCGACGCGAGGGCGAGCGCCTCGGCGGGCAGCTCCGCAAGCTGGGCGAACAGCGCGGCGTTGGCCCACGCCATGTGCCGGAGCAGCCGATCGAGCGCAGGGTCGGTGGTTCGGTCGCTCATGGCCTGGACGACACCTCTATCACGATGCATCGCGCTGACGTTCGTCGCGCGACGCGAGTATGAGCTCGGCAACGGGCCATCTGTCGCGTCAGTTCGGCCCGTTGGTCTCTTGCCGTGGGCCGAACGCCGGTCGAACCTTGAGGGTCGAACACGCGCCGAGTTGACGGTCACCGACGCAGCATCCAGTCGCAGCTCGCCCCCGTCGCGCGAGCAAGGAGGCACCGTGATGATCGCCACGCGGTATGCCGGTCTGGCCGTCGCGGTCGCTGCGCTCCTGGTCGGCTGCACGTCGGCTCCCGGCGGGTCTGCCGCTCCGACTTCCTACAGCCGTCTGCTGGCCGGCCGGCCCATGGCCCCGTGCACCATCAGCGGAGAGGTCCCGGTGACGACCTCGTTCCCGGCCTACTGCGGAACGCTGCGGGTGCCCGAAGATCGGTCGAACCCGTCCGGTCGGCAGATCGGTCTGAATGTGGCCGTGGTCCCAGCGGACGCGGCGGACGCGAAGCCCGACCCGTTGTTCGCGCTCGCCGGTGGACCGGGCGAGGCGAGCACGTCGTTCTTCGCCTGGCTCCCCGGGCTCTACACCGCGGTCCACGCCAGCCACGACATCGTTCTTGTCGACCAGCGCGGCACCGGGGCGTCGAACCGGCTGACCCTGCCCGCGATCCCCGACACGAGCAGGCTGTCCGCGACCGAGGCCGACGCGCGCCTTTCGGCCTGGGCGAAGGAGAGTCTCGCCGGGCTCGACGCCGACCCGCGGATGTACACGAGCAGCGTGGCGGCCGACGATCTCGACGCCGTCCGGGCCGCCCTCGGGTACGACAGGATCGACCTCTACGGCACCTCCTACGGTGGCGAGCTCGCCCAGTACTACCTCCGCCAGCACCCAGACCATGTGCGCGTCGCGATCATGGACGGCTCGACGCCGCTCGACGTCCCCGTCCTGGAGCTCATGGCGGCGTCGAGCCAGCACGCGCTCGACGAGTTGATCGCCAGGTGTGCGGCCGACCCGGCCTGCCACGCCGCCTTCCCGAACCTCGCAGCCGAGTGGTCGACGCTCATCGCGGCGTTCTCAGAAGGCGTGGTGGTCACCGATCCGAATTCCGGGGCGACCGGGATGGCCGACCTCGCGACCGTGGGGCCCTCCATCCACAACGCGCTCATGACCGGAGCGGCCGCGGTCCAGCTGCCGCTCGCGATCCATGCCGCGTCCGAAGGCCGATGGGCCGAGGTGAGCCGGACTCGTGCCCCCCTCGGATGCGTCCCCGAGCGTCGGGCCCACCCTCCTCATGAAGGACGAGATCCTCTGCTCGGAGGCGTGGGCGCGATTCGACCCGGCCGAGGTCGAGCGCCAGGGCGGCGGCAGCTACGCCGTCCCCTTCGTCCGCGCCTGGGCCACCCAGCAGGCGACGATGTGCCGGTACCTGCCCAAGGGCGTCGTGCCGGTGGATGACGCCGCTCCGGTCCGAACGAACCTGCCGATCCTCTGGCTCGCCGGTGACGCCGATCCGCAGGATCCGCCATCCAACCTGACGGGTGTGCCGTCCCAGCAGCCCGACAGCCGCATCGTCGTGATGCCCGCCCAGGAGCACGTGGTCGGCCACCTCGGGTGCGGGCCCTCGGTCATCGCGGCATTCGTCGACGCCGGCACGGCAACGGGCCTCGACACCGCCTGCGTGGAAGCAGGGCGGAGCTCCCGCTCCGACATTCCACCTGCCGTAGGGCCGGATCGACCGCGACCGACGACCTCGTCGGTCAGCCCGCGTCGTAGAGTAGGGCGCGTGGAGCGGTACGAGATCGCGAACGCAGCCGAGCGGGCCGGGGCGAGCGTCGAGGAGCTGCGTGACCTCGTGGAGCTGGGGATCCTCCAGCCGGATGCTGACGGTCGGTTCTCCGACGGCGCCATCCGGCTCGTCGGCGTCGTCCACAGCCTCGTCGCGGCATCCATCCCGCTCGACCTCCTGGCGAGCGCGCTGCACAGCGGCGACCTCTCCTTCGACTTCGTCGACGATCCCAACTACAGCCTGTTCGCCTCGTTCACCGGAGAGACGTTCGAGGAGCTGAGCGCCAGGACCGGCATACCGCTGCACCTGTTGGTGGCGATGCGCGAGGCCACCGGATCTGCCGCACCCGATCCGGCAAGTCGCGTTCGCGAGGACGAGATGGCGATCCTGCCATCCATCGAGTTCCAGCTCGCCCATGGGTTCAAGGAGATCTCCGTCGAGCGCAACCTGCGGGTGATGGGCGACAGCCTCCGGCGAGTCGTCGAGACCTCGGGCGACACCTGGCGCTCCGAGGTCACGGATCCGCTGTTGGCGGCCGGCCAGACGGCGAAGCAGGTCGGGGCGGCCTCGAACGAGGTATCACGAGCCTGGAACCCGCTGATCGAGCAAGCCCTCATGGCGATCTACCGGGCGCAGCTCGTGCACGTCTGGACCGCCAACATCATCGCCGGAGCGGAGAGCGTGCTGGCCAGGGCCGGTCTGCACGACGGTCTCGACCGCCTGCCGGCGATGTGCTTCCTTGATATCACCGGGTACACCCGTCTCACCCAGGAGCGGGGCGACGCCGCTGCCGCAGATCTGGCGACGAAGCTGGCGAGACTGGTGGAGCGGACCTCGGTCAGGCATGGCGGACGACCGGTCAAGTGGCTCGGCGACGGCGTCATGTTCCACTTCCGTGATCCCGGACCGGGGGTGGTGGCCGCCCTGGAGATGGTCGCGGGTGTGGCCGAGGCCGGGCTGCCGCCGGCGCACGTCGGTCTGCACGCCGGTCCGGTCGTCTTCCAGGAAGGCGACTACTACGGGCAGACGGTCAACGTCGCCGCGCGGATCGCCGAGTACGCCCGGCCGGGCGAGGTGCTCGTCAGCCAGGAGGTCGTGGACGCCTCGGTCGGGGCGGAGGTCGCGTTCCGGGAGATCGGCCCGGTCGAGCTCAAGGGCGTGGGCGGCGCGATGCGCCTCCACGCGGCCTCGCGGCCCGGCTGAGCGTGTCGCCGGAGCAGGCCATCGCGCTCGTCCTGCTCGTCGTGTCCGGGCTGCTCCTCGCCCGCCTGGGGCCGGGCGCGATCCACGCCTGGCGCCTGTACGCGGGAGCCGGACGGCGGCGGCAGCAGGACGCGACCGCACGGGCGCCGGCCGCCCCGCCGGGCATCGTCGACCGCCTCGCCCTGTTCGCGGAGCAGGGCTATCGCCAGATCGGGGTGACGAGCCTCTCGCTCCCGGGTGGAGAGCTGTTCGCGTGGATCGTCGCCGCGGAGGATGCGGCGTCGTATGGGATCCTTGCCGGTGCCTTCTCGGGCGCGAGCCTCTCCGGCGTCTGCTCGGCGTGGCCTGACGGCATGTGGCTCGGCACACACCACCCCAGCGGTGCGCCGACCGACCAGCCCGGCCATCAGGTGCGGATCGTACGGACGACGATCGCCGACGCCGTCGCGGAGCACCGGGCCGGTGTCGAACGCCTCCGTCCGATGCACGGGACTCCGCGACCGGTCCGGTCCATCGCGGACATGCTCGCCCTCGACGCCGACTACCGTGAGCGGTTCGGCGGGTCGCGCCTGCGCCCTCTGGCCGCGCGGATCGTCGTGCCGGCGGTCCTCTCGGCCGGCATCTTCGTGCTTGCCGCCCTCCTCCTCGTCTCGACGCTCCGCTAGCGGGCGCCGGCGCCAGCCGCATGCCACCCGGCCACCGGAAGGGGCGGATCATGGCCGATATGGACCCGTATCCTTCCGCGCATGAGCGAACGCCCCCACGGCACGTTCCGGATGGCGGCCAGCGTCGATGGCACTGGCGACACCTTCCTCAGCGGGGCGGATCGGGAGACGCTGCGCCTGGAGTTCGCCGGCGATCTCTGGTACTGGCGGGGGCCGTCGCCCTACCACTTCATCTGGGTGCCGGATGACGGCTGTGTCGCGTTGCGTGCCCTGGCACCGGTGGTGAGCTATGGCTGGGGCATGATCCCGGTCAGGGTCCGGATCGGGCGAACCGTCTGGGAGACCTCGCTGTTCCCGAAGGACGGACGCTATGTTGTGCCCGTCAAGGACGTGGTCCGCGAGGCCGAGGCGCTCGAGGTGGGCGATATCGTCGCGCTGGAGTTGACGATCCGCTGATGGCCCGGCCTGAGTCGGCGGGGTCGTGCCGTCAGCGGGTCGTGCCGCGTCAGCTCGTCGTTCCGGCGCGGGTGGCGACCTCGCCCAGGATCCGGGCGAGGTCGGTCGGCCGCGACCACATCGGCCAGTGGCTCGTCGGGAGGTCCACCCAGGCGATGTCGTGGAGCTCCCCCACCCCGGCCAGCCAGGCCGGGTTCTCCTCCTTGGCGTACTTCTGGTAGGCGGCCGACGGGAAACCCGTGCAGATCATCGTGGTGGGGATGTCGAGTCGAGCGTCGTTCGTGAAGTCGTGACCCTCGCGGAGGACCCCGGCCGGCTCGGGGACCGCCCGCTCGCGAAAGGTAGCGAGCTGCGCGTCGGTCAGCCCGTCGAGGTTCTCCTCCTCCTTGATCTCCTCCCAGATCATCGGCTTGTCGGTACCTTCGAAGCCAGGGTCGAGCGCGCCCTTGCCGGGCGCCGAATTCGACGTAGATCATGGCCGCGATCCCACCCGGGACGACGTCGCTCGCGGCGTACCCCGAGAACCCGGTCCCGCTGTGCACGGCGAGCACGACCGGCCGTGCGGCTGCCCGGACGGCGTCGGCGATCGTCCCGACGTGGTCCTGGAGCGTGATCGCGGACCGGTCCTCGGCGACCGAGCCAAGGCCCGGGAGCGTCAGCGCCGTGACGTCGTGGCCGTCGGCCCGGAGCTGGGCCGAAACCTCGTCCCACGCCCAGGCTCCGAGCCAGAAGCCGGGCACCAGGATGATCGGTGCGGTCGTCATGTCGGTCTGTCCTCCCGTCCAGGTGTCGACGCCATGTTGCCCATCATCGGGCATGTAGATGACAGGTTCCGTCAGATCCTGCCGGGTCGACACTCCCTACTCCGCCAGGGCTCGCTCGATCCGAAGTCCGGGACGATCCAGAGCGCTACGACGGTGGCGAACAGCAGGATGGCGATCGCCGGCGCGACGAGCGCGACCGGGATGGCGAGCGCGTACAGCCCCGGCGAGATCATCCCCTTGCGATCGGTGCCCAGGGCGCGTGCCAGCGTCGGCGCCTGGCCGCGCGCGCGGATCAGGGTATGGACCAGGATGAAGTAGGTGATCGCCGCCATCAGCGAGACGATGCCGTAGACGGCCGTGGGCACCGGCGCGAAGACGGTCTCGCCCATCCAGGCGGTCGCGAACGGAACGAGCGACAGGGCGAACAGGAGCCGCGAGGTTCGCCCAGAGGACCCGCCCGTCGACGACCCTTGACGCCTGGAGCAGGTGGTGGTGGTTGTTCCAGTACGTCCCCAGGAGGGCGAAGCTCAGCACGTAAGACAGGAACACTGGACCGAGCGGGACGAGATCGGCGAGGGTCGAGCCGTGCGGGACCTTGAGGTCCAGGACCATGATCGTGATCAGGATGGCGATGACGCCGTCGCTGAACGCCTCCACCCGGCTCTTGCTCATCGCGGAAGCATCGCATCCTCGCGGCGGCGCTTCCCGGGCCGGCCGTCGCTGTGGATGAGGATCCCGCCCGGCCGCAGGAGTCGGTTCTCCTGGCGATGGATCTCGCGGCGGACGCGTTCGGTGTCGCGCCGATGTGCGGCACGGAACTCGGGAGAACCGAAGAGGCGGCTCTCGTGGACGGCGTCGAACGACCCGGTCGCGAGGAAGTCCAGCGCGCCGGGGATCCCCAGGTCGACCCGATGGTGCTCGAACGACTCGCCGGCGAGGTCTCCGATGTCGATCCCGACCGGCCGCGCCCCGAGCGCCAGGAGCAGCCGGCACATCCATGGCTCGAACTCCGCGGTCCGCCGCCCGGTCACCGGCGACTGGCTCGAGTTCGAGCCACAGGCGATGTCGAGGACGCTCCGTCGACGGATGGTCGAGAGCGGGAGGAAGGCCTCGATCAGGCGGTCCACGAACTCCGACACGATGGCTTCGAGATGCGGTTCGGCCGCGATCTTCGACGCCAGACCGTGCCGGGCGTCGAGCTCGCGAAGGGCGCCATCGAGCGACTCCCGGTCGGTCTGCGTCCGGCCGAGAGCGACCAACCGTGGGAGAGCGTCCACCGTCGTCACTGGACCTCCGGCCGCGCAGCTGGCTCGAAGCGACCTTCATGGGCCGCGTCCGCAAGGGTACGGCGTGCGTGCACACCCGGGCGCGAACGCAGGTCCGAGCCCGGTACCCTTGGGTCTATGGCGCACGAGTTCATCTACACGACCTACAAGCTGGCCCGGCACTACCCGCCCGACCGGACCGTGCTGGAGAACATCTCGATCTCGTTCTATCCGGGGGCGAAGATCGGGGTCATCGGCGCGAACGGCGCCGGAAAGTCGAGCCTGCTGCGGATCATGGCCGGGCTCGACGACGGGTTCACGGGCGAGGCTCGCCTCACGCCCGGGTTCACCGTCGGGTTTCTGAGCCAGGAACCCGAGCTGGACCCCGGCAAGGACGTCAAGGGCAACGTGATGGACGGCGTCGCGGAGACCCAGGCGCTGATCGATCGGTATAACGCGGTCATGGCCGCATGGGCCGAACCGGACGCCGACTACGACGCGATCGGCAAGGAGCAGGCGGTCCTCGAGGACCGGATCGCCGCGGCCGACGCCTGGAACCTGGAACGCAACGTCGACATCGCGATGGACGCCCTGCGCTGTCCGCCGGACGACGCCGACGTCACGACGCTGTCCGGCGGGAGCGGCGTCGCGTCGCCCTGTGTCGCCTGCTCCTGGGCCACCCTGACCTGCTGCTGCTCGACGAGCCGACGAACCACCTCGACGCCGAGTCGGTCGACTGGCTCGAGCGCTTCCTGCAGGACTACTCGGGGACCGTGGTCGCGATCACCCACGACCGGTACTTCCTCGACCACGTCGCCCAGTGGATCCTCGAGCTCGACCGCGGTCGGGGCATCCCCTTCGAGGGCAACTACTCGAGCTGGCTCGAGCAGAAGCTGGACCGGCTGTCTCGTGAGGAACGCGCCAGCGACGCTCGGCAGCGGACGCTCGCGCGCGAGCTCGAATGGGTCCGACTCGCGCCGAAGGCCCGCCAGGCCAAGGGAAAGGCCCGCCTCGGGCGCCTACGAGAAGCTGCTGGCCGAGGCTCAGGCCGACAAGGGCGGCAGTCGCGAGGTCGAGATCGCCATCCCGCCCGGACCTCGCCTCGGCGACACGGTCATCGACGTGCAGGATCTGCGCAAGGCGTTCGACGACAAGGTTCTCATCGAGGACCTGTCGTTCTCGTTGCCGAAGGCCGGCATCGTCGGGATCATCGGCGCCAACGGGGCCGGCAAGACCACCCTCTTCCGGATGATCGTCGGGCAGCAGCAGCCCGACAGCGGGCGGATCGTCATCGGCGACACCGTGCAGCTGAGCTACGTCGACCAGGACCGCGACGATCTCCAGGCCGACCGGACCGTGTTCCAGGAGATCACCGGCGGCGACGAGATCATCAAGGTCGGCAACCGCGAGATCCCCGCCCGCGCCTACGTGTCGAGCTTCAACTTCCGGGGGACCGACCAGCAGAAGCCCGTCGGCAAGCTGTCCGGCGGCGAGCGGAACCGGGTCCACCTGGCCAAGCTCCTGCGGTCGGGCGGAAACGTCCTGCTGCTCGACGAGCCGACCAACGACCTCGACGTCGACACCCTTCGGGCACTCGAGGCCGGTCTCGAGTCGTTCCCCGGCTGCGCCGTGGTGATCAGCCACGATCGCTGGTTCCTGGATCGGATCGCCACCCACGTGCTGGCGTTCGAGGGTGACAGCCAGGTCCGCTGGTTCGAGGGGAACTTCACCGAATACGAGGAGTACCGGCACCGCGAGCTCGGTGTCGCAGCGGATCAACCTCACCGGATCCGCTACAAGCGCCTCGCCGGCTGAGCCTGCGCCGCGCCGGGGGTGCGCGCGGTCGCTAAGCCGACGCCGATAGGAGCCGGACGGCGACCTCGACCATCTCCGTGTCGCCCAGCCCCTGATCGACCGCGAGCGACCGCCACGTCCCGTAGTGGACCAGGTGGCGGGCCACGGCGCGCGATCGCCGTCCAGCTTCGCTGTCACCGTCGCCGTCCGAACCGGTTTCGTCGCCGATCAAAGCGCCGGCCAGCCGACGGTTCACGGCGACCCTGCCCTGCTGAGCGGAGATGGGCATCGCCTCCAGGTCCCGGTAGATCGGATGGAGCTCCTCGGCATGGGCCCGGTACCAGCCGTACAGCTCGGTGAACGCCACCCGCGCCCGGGCCTCGAGGCCGGGGATCACTGTCCAGGCGGCCGGGTCGGGCGGCGGGTTGCGGGCCGTCCAGTGCGCCGTGCAGGCCTCGAACAGGGCGTCGAGGTCCCGGAAATGGCGGTAGACCGTCAACCGGGTCACGCCTGCCTCATCGGCGACCGACGCGATCGACGTGGCCGCCGGCCCGACGGTCGTGTGCAGACGGACCGCGGCCTCGGTGATCCGAAGGCGGGTCTGGTCGACCTGCTCGGCGCGGCGCCGCATCGTGTACGGTCTTGATTTCGTCGAACGCATCTGTTTACTCGATGTTGACTTCCTGCCGCCGGACGTTCATTGTACAACCCTGTTCACTCGATATTGCAAGCGGAGGGTCCAACGCCATGACGAGCCAGAGTCCAGCAGCGACGGCGACGCGGTTGAAGGTGGTCCAGCCCGGCGAGGGTCGAGCCGGTGGGCTCGCCCCCGGTGTCGGGGTCGTCTTCAAGATCGACGGTGAGGACACCGGCGGTGCGCTCTCGATCGTCGAGCATCCGTTCGCGGTCGGTGCCCTGGTGCCGCCGCACATCCACACCCTGGAGGACGAGTACTCGATCGTGCTCGAGGGAGAGATCGGATTCCGATCGAATGACCGAGAGGTCGTCCTGGGACCGGGCGGCTACATCATCAAGCCGCGCGGCGAGGTCCATGCGATGTGGAACGCGGGCAGGACGCCCGCCCGGATGATCGAGGTCATCTCGCCCGCGGGCTTCGAAGGCTTCTTCCGGGAGCTCACCGACCTGACCGCCGTCGGCGCGCCGGACATGAAGGCGATGGCGGAGCTCGGGGATCGCTACGGGCTGCCGTTCGCCGAGCCTGACTGGCTCCCCGACGTGATCGCCCGGTACGGCCTCACGCCGATGGCCCGCTGATCGGCCGCCCCCGGCGCTGCCCGGGGGCTCGTCGGTCCAGCACCTGGGTCCGCGTCGTCGCCTTCCGACAGTCCCCGCTTGACCTTCAAGCGGCTCGAAGGTGTACGGTCAGGACGTGAGAGTCTCGGAGCTCGCCGAACGCGCGGGGATCGCGCCATCGGCCGTTCGCTGGTACGAGGCGGTGGGCATCCTGCCGCCCGCCACCCGACAGGCGAACGGCTATCGGGAATACGCGGACGAGGACCTCGCGAGGCTGCGGCTGGTGGTCAGCCTGCGGCGACTCGGGCTCGGCCCCGAGGACGCCGGACGGATGGCACGGCTCTGCCTCGAGCACGGCGAGCTCGACCGTGACCTGGCTCCGCTCATCGCGGACCAGCGGGGCGCCATCGCCCGACAGCGGATCGACCTCGACCGCCTCGACGACGAGCTCATCGACCTCGAAGCCACGATCGCGGCCGCGGGCCGGGCTCGTGGCACAAGAAAGGATCGTCCGATGTCCGGGAGTCCTATCCGAGTGCTCTTCGTCTGCACCGGCAACAGCGCTCGCAGCCAGCTCGCGGAGGCGATCCTCGGCCGACTCGGCGGGTCCGATTTCGAGGTCTTCTCGGCCGGGACCGAACCGAAGGGCGTCAACCCCTACTCTCTCCGCGTGCTTCACGACGCGGGCATCGATTGGTCGGATGCTCGTAGCAAGTCGGTCGACGAGTTCCTCGACCAGCCGTTCGACTACGTCATCACGGTCTGCGACCGGGCACGCCAGTCGTGCCCGGTCTTCCCCGGGGTCCACAACACCCTCCACTGGGGTCTCGAGGATCCGGCCGAGGTCGAGGGCAGCGACGCCGAACGGCTCGCAGCATTCGAGAAGACCTACATGGAACTCAACCAGCGGATCCGCCCATTCATCGAGGTCGCCCTGCGGGCCGCCGGCCGCGGTCGTAGGGCGTCGATCGCGGGTTGATCCCGACGGATACCCTGTCGGCGGAGCCCGCGCTTGCCCGCCTATCCGTGGTGGATCGGTTCCTGCCGATCTGGATCCTGGGCGCGATGGTGCTGGGACTGACCCTCGGTCGCGCCATCCCCGACCTCAACGACTGGCTGGACGCCCTCAAGATCGGGTCCATCTCGTTGCCGATCGCCCTCGGGTTGCTCGTCATGATGTACCCGATCCTGGCCAAGGTCCGCTACTCGAGGCTCGGCCGCGTCACCGGCGACCCGAGGCTGATGGTCAGCTCACTGGTCCTCAACTGGGTCATCGGGCCGGCGCTGATGTTCGCCCTCGCTTGGATCTTCCTACCGAACCAGCCGGAGTTCCGGACCGGACTGATCATCATCGGTCTTGCACGCTGCATCGCGATGGTCCTGATCTGGAACGATCTCGCTTGCGGCGATCGGGATGCGGCTGCCGTCCTCGTCGCGATCAACTCCCTGTTCCAGATCGTCGCGTACTCGGTCCTGGGCTACTTCTATCTGGAACTGCTGCCGGCCTGGCTGGGGCTGCAGACGGCGACCCTCGACGTGTCGATGTGGGACATCGCGCGGATCGTACTGTTCTTCCTCGGGATCCCACTCGTGGCCGGCTACCTCACCCGACGATGGGGCGAACGGACGCACGGCGTGGAGTGGTATGAGACGACATTCCTCCCACGGATCGCGCCGTGGGCGCTGTACGGGCTGCTGTTCACGGTCGTCGTCCTGTTCGCCCTCCAGGGTGAGGTCATCACGACCCGGCCGCTCGACGTGGCGATGATCGCGGTGCCCCTTCTCGCCTATTTCCTGATCATGTGGGTCGGCTCGTTCGCCCTGGGGCTCCGCCTACGGATGTCCTACGAGAAGAACACCAGCATGTCCTTCACGGCCGCAAGCAACAACTTCGAATTGGCGATCGCCGTGGCGATCGGGGTCTTCGGCGTGACCTCGGGTGAGGCCCTTGCCGGCGTGGTCGGCCCGCTCGTCGAGGTGCCCGTGCTTGTCGGGTTGGTGTACGTCTCCCTATGGGCGAGACGCCGGTTCTACGGAGCGGTCGTGCCGTCGCCGGTCGCGTCGTGACCCGTCGCGCCCGACGACGACTCGTAGACGGGAACTCGAGCGACTAGACGGCGCTGATCTCAAGGACGGGGAGGCGTCGCGAGGTCGGCGGCGGCACGGTGAGGCTCCAGCCCACGCCCCCGGCGAGCTCGCGGAACCGTGCCACCGCCTGCGGCCGCAGCGAGTAGAAGATCCAGGTCCCGCGGCGCTGGCCGTCGATCCAGCCGGCGTCGCGGAGGACCTTGAGGTGGTGCGACACCGTGGGCTGGCTGACGTCGCAGCAGGCGGTGAAGTCGCACGCGCACACCTCCGCGACGTCGCTCAGCTGGCGAAGGATCGCGAGCCGGGTCGGGTCGGCGGCCGCCTGCAGGAGCAGGACGTCGGGGTCGGTCTGTCGCTTCATCGGACCAATGTATTGACAAGTCTCTATATCGTCAAGTATCAATACAGCTGACACGATCCTCCACGACCCAGGGAGCCACCGACGATGACCACCGAAACCCCCCATGAGACCGTCGGCGAGTCGGTCCGTGAGACCGTCCGTCAGCACTACGCCGCCGCCGCGGTCCGCGCCTCGCAGGGCTCGTCGTGTTGCAGCGACCCCGGGACCATCGGTGCCGGCCTCTACTCCGCGCTCGAACGCGACGAGCTGCCTGATGCGGCCGTCCTTGCCTCGCTCGGGTGCGGGAATCCGACCGCCGTCGCGGACCTCCACCTGGGCGAGCGCGTCCTCGACCTGGGGTCGGGTGGCGGCATCGACGTCCTCCTGTCGGCGAAGCGGGTCGGCCCCACCGGTCGCGCCTTCGGGGTCGACATGACCGACGAGATGCTCGCCCTCGCCCAGCACAACGCCGCCGAGGCCGGCGCGACCAACGTCGAGTTCCTCAAGGGTCAGATCGAGGCGATCCCGCTGCCCGCGGAGTCGATCGACGTCGTCATCAGCAACTGCGTGGTCAACCTGGCCGTCGACAAGAGCGCCGTCTTCGCCGAGATCGCCCGGGTCCTCCGACCAGGCGGCCGGATCGGGATCAGTGACATCGTCGCGGAGGATGCGCTGAGCCCGGACGAGCGCGCCGAGCGTGGCTCATACGCGGGCTGCATCGCCGGCGCGTTGTCGGTCTCCGAGTTCCGGGACGGGCTCGAGGCGGTCGGTCTGACGGACGTGTCGATCACCCCGTCGCACACCGTCGCCGACGGGATGATCAGCGCGATCATCAAGGCGTCCAAGCCCGCCGACGCGCGGCCACTCATCGATCTGGAGGCGCCGCGGCAGCTGCCGGTCGACGACGCCGGTTGCTGCGGTGGTACCGGCTGCTGCTGATGGATCCATCGCGGTCGCTCCGGCCCGACTCGATCGTCAGGTGACGATGCCCGTCGCACGCAGGGACCTCGCCGGGCTGATGCTGGCCGCCACCTGCTGGGGTGTCGGGACCGTCATCAGCAAGGCCGCCCTCGACGAGGTCCCGCCGCTCACCCTCCTGCCGATCCAGCTCGCCGCCAGCCTGGTGATCCTCGGAGTCCTGATGCGTCGCCAGGGGATCTCGTTCCGCAGCGATGCTCCTCCACTGCTCGGCCGGCTGGGTCTGCTCAATCCGGGGATGGCTTATGCGCTGAGCCTGATCGGGCTGGTCACGATCACCGCCAGCCTGTCCGTGCTGATGTGGGCCCTGGAGCCCTTGATGATCCTGGTCCTCGCAGCCGTGTTCCTTCGGGAACGGATCACGCCGGCCTTCGTCGGCCTGTCGCTCATCGCCGTCGCGGGGATGGTGGTCATCCTGTACGACCCCTCGTCGAGCACGGGTCAGGCGATCGGCGTGGCCTTCACGCTGGCCGGCATCGCCTGCTGCGCCGTCTACTCGGTCATCGCCCGGCGATGGATCCCCGATGCCAGGGACACGAGCCAGGTGATCCTGGCCCAGCAGGCGCATGCCCTCGGCCTGGCGCTGGTGCTCGTCGTACTCGTCGGTCTCGCCGGTGGAGCGATCGCCCCGTCGTCGCTGACCCCGCTCGGGCTGGCCAGTGCGATCGGCTCGGGCGCCCTCTACTACGCCGGGGCTTACTGGTTCTATCTCGGCGCCCTGCGCCACGTCCCGGCTTCGTTCGCCGCGCTGTCGTTCTACCTCATCCCGATCGTCGGCGTGACGGCCGGCGCCCTGCTGCTCGGGGAACGTCTCGAACCACGGCAATGGGTCGGCGCGGTCATCGTCCTTGGGGCCCTGCTGGCCATCATCCGACAGCCGTCCGGCTCGCCGGCGGGAGCGCACGCCACGGATCCGGCCACCTGATCGACCGATGAGGCGGCCCGGAGGTCAGCCCGGTTCGGTACCCAGGAGTCGGTAGAGCTGGCGCGCCCCGGAGACGCCCTTGAGCTCGTGGATCCCGGCATCCTCGAACGTCAGGCCGGAATTGGCGACAAGCTCCCGCGTCGTGGCCGACACGTAGACCTCGCTCGGGCCGGCGAGCGCCATGACCCGCGCGGCGATATGGACCGCCAGGCCGCGAACGTCGGCGGCCGCGATCTCGACCTCGCCGGTGTGGACGCCCGCCCGGATCGTCAGCCCGAGCGACTTCGCGGCGACGCAGATCGCGGCGGCGGCACGGACCGCGCGCTCGGACCCGTCGAACAGGGCGAGCACGCCGTCGCCGGTCGTCTTGATCAGCCTGCCGCGGAAGCGGTCGAGCTCGAACTGGATGCGTTCGTTGTGCGTCCCGACGAGCTCGCGCCAGCGCGCCGGGCCGAGCGACTCCGCCAGCGCGGTCGAATCGACGATGTCGGTGAAGAGCATCGTGCCGAGCACCCGCTGGGTCCGTTCGTCGACCCGCGCGAAGGACCGGACGCCGGCCACGTCGTAGGCGACGAACGGCTCATCGCCGACGACCCAACCGTCGTGGCCCGGCGGGATGTCGAAGACCATCCCGGGGCCGATCTCGATGCTCGTGCCGTCCTCCAGGCGATTGGCGAGCCGCCCCGAGATGCAGATGCCCACGTGGTGGTATTGGCACAGGCTCGTCCCGGCGATCGGCCGGACGTGCTCCATCCAATGCCAGCCGGGTTCGAAGACCATCCGGCCGATGACGAGGTCGTCGAGGTTGTAGATGTCGACCCGTCCGAATTTCGTGGAACGGACCTCATCCGGAGTGTCGAGGGGCTTCGCCTGGAGACGTGCCACGGGTCGGTCCTCCATCCGGCGCCGGCGACTCGCGCCCGGGCTCCGGCCGCGTGCCGACGATGATGCGCCATCGGCCGTTCGCGCGCGACGCGAAGACCGGGCGCCAGAAGCCCCGGACCCGAGTCCGAAGCCGCTCCTCGGGTGCGCTACCCTCTCGTCATGTCGTCATGCCGGAGCGGCCGACCGTGATCTGCTCGAACTGCGGGACCGAGAATGACCTCGGACGCAAGTTCTGCATCGAGTGCGCGTCGCGGCTCGGTGCGACCTGCCCGAACTGCGGCACGTCGAACCCGCCGGCCGCCAAGTTCTGCGGCGAGTGCGCGACCCCGCTGGCGGCCGACGCCCCCGCTCCAGCCGCGGTGCCGTCCATCGAGCCGGCCGAACGCACGGTCGGGCCGGTCGCGGAGCGCCGGCTCGTCTCCGTCCTGTTCGCAGATCTCGTGGGGTTCACCCCGTTCGCCGAGGAACGCGACGCCGAGGAAGTCCGCGAGACGCTGTCACGCTACTTCGAGGTCGCATCGGACGTGATCGGCCGGTACGGAGGGACGGTCGAGAAGTTCATCGGCGACGCGGTCATGGCCGTCTGGGGCGCGCCGTCCGCCCACGAGGACGATGCCGAGCGCGCCGTTCGCGCCGGACTCGAGCTCGTCGATGCGGTCCGTTCGCTCGGGCCCGGGATCCAGGCCCGGGCCGGGATCCTGACCGGCGAGGCGGCGGTCACGATCGGAGCGACGAACCAGGGGATGGTCGCCGGCGACCTCGTGAACACCGCGGCGCGCCTCCAGGCGGCGGCCCAGCCCGGCACGGTCCTCGTCGGCGAGGCGACCCAGCGTGCCGCATCGCGGGCGATCGCCTTCGAGGAGGCCGGTGAGCAGGCGCTCAAGGGCAAGGCGGCGCCGGTGCCCGCCTGGCGCGCACTTCGTGTCGTAGCCGAGGTCGGTGGCCGGAACCGGAGCGAGACGCTCGAGGCGCCCTTCGTCGGTCGGGATGACGAGCTCCGGCTGCTCAAGGACCTGTTCCACGCGACCGCCCGCGAGGGTCGTGCCCGCCTCGTCAGCGTCGTGGGTCCGGGCGGGATCGGCAAGACGCGCATCGCCTGGGAGCTGTCCAAGTACCTGGATGGCCTCGTCGAGACCGTCTGGTTCCACGAGGGCCGAAGCCCCGCCTACGGCGATGGGATCAGCTTCTGGGCGCTCGGCGAGATGGTCCGCCGCCGGGCGGGGCTGCTCGAGACCCACGACGCGGCGACGACCCGGGCCGGCGTCACGGCGATGCTGGTCGAACACGTGCCCGACGCGGAGGATCGACGCTGGATCGAGCCGGCGCTCCTGTCTTTGCTGGGCGTCGAGACCGGGGTCAGCTCGGAGCAGCTGTTCGGAGCGTGGAGGACGTTCTTCGAGCGGTTGGCGGCGACCGCTCCGGTCGTCCTGGTGTTCGAGGACTTCCACTTCGCCGACACCGGGCTGATCACCTTCGTCGATCACCTGATGGAGTGGAGCCGGCATGTGCCGATCTACGTGGTCACGCTGAGCCGACCCGAGCTCTTCGAGAAGCGGCCGGACTGGGGCGCGGGCAAGCGCAACTTCACGTCGCTCTATCTGGAGCCGTTGTCCGCGCCAGCGATGCGGGAGCTGCTTGCCGGCCTGGTCGCCGGATTGCCCGAGACCGCGGTGCGGGCGATCGTCGCGCGGGCGGACGGGATCCCGCTGTATGCGGTCGAGACCGTCAGGATGCTCCTGGCCGAGGGCCGGCTCACCAAGGACGGCGATGCCTATCGTCCGACCGGCGACCTCGACGACCTCGCGGTCCCCGAGACCCTCACGGCGCTGATCGCCAGCCGTCTCGACGGTCTCGAGCCGACCGACCGGGCCGTCCTTCAGGATGCGGCGGTGCTCGGCCAGTCGTTCACGCTGGCCGGCCTCGGCGTCGTATCGGGCGTCTCGGAACCGGACCTCGAGAGCCGGCTGCGCTCGCTGACCCAACGGGAGTTCCTGCGGGTCGAGGCCGATCCACGCTCGCCGGAGCGAGGCCAATACGCGTTCGTCCAGGCGCTCATCCGCGAGGTTGCCTACAACATGATGGCCCGCGCCGATCGCAAGGCGCGCCACCTGGCCGCCGCCCGCCATTTCGAGTCACTCGGATCGGATGAGCTTGCGGGTGCGCTGGCCAGCCAGTACCTCGCGGCGCACGCCAACAGCAGCGCCGGACCCGAGCGCGACGCGTTGGCCGGCCAGGCTCGGATCGCCCTTCGGGCGGCCGCCGACCGGGCCATCACGCTCGGAGCGCACGAGCAGGCGCTCCGGTTCTGCGATCAGGCACTGACCGTCGCCTCCGACCCGGTCGATGAAGCGAACCTCCATGAGCTCGCCGGTGACTCGGCCGCCGCGGTCTCGCGGGTCGAGGATGCGGCCGCCCACTATCGGGCGGCGATCGAGCTTCGAGCGCGGGCGCGCGATCGAGGCGCTGAGGCACGGGTGACGGCTTCGTATAGCAGCACGCTCCTCCAGGCCTACCGCTTCGACGACGCGCTCGCCCTCCTCACGGAGGCGTCGGAACGGTTCGCGGATCTGGCCGACGACCCCGGCGTGGTCATCCTCGACGGACAGCTCGCCCGGGCCTACTTCCTGATCGAAGAGAACGCCAAAGCGGTCGCCGTTTCCGATCGCGTCCTCGCCGTGGCCGAGCGCTCGAACCTCATCCGCGTGGTCGCCGACACCCTGGTGACGCGCGGGTCGGCCCTGGCCGGCGACGGTCGTCGGTACGAAGGGATCGGCGCGATCGAAGCCGGCGAGCGGCTGGCCGCCACCAACGGCATCCACGACATCGTCGGCCGAGCCCTCAATAACCTGTCCTCGTTCCTTATGGATGACGATCCACGCGCCGCGCTGGATGCAGCGCGCGAAGGTCTCGCGCTGGAACGTCGCCTCGGGGAGCGCTCGTTCCAGATGCTGGACAACGCGGTGAGCGCGGCGATCCGGACCGGTGACTGGGACTGGGCCGAGGCCGCGCTCGAGCCGATGGTGAACGACGACATCGACCCGGTGATCCGGCTGGTAGCAATCAGCGACACCATCTCCCTGCGGGCCTTGCGTGGGGAGTCGACGGACCGACTCATGGCCGATGCCGAGGCCATCCCTCCGAGGTCGGGCGACACGGTCAAGCCTGCGACGATCGCCTGGTCGAAGGGGTTCCTGGGCTTTGTCGAGGGGCGGTTCGATGTGGGGCGACGGGAGATCCTGCGGTTCGCCGAGATCTTCGCACCGGGTACGAGCGAGGCGGCCCTCCTTGCCGCTCGGTGCGACATCCTCGCCGGGGACGCCAAGCTCGCTCGGTCGGACTTCGCCACCGATATGACGACACGGAACGGCCGCTCGATCGACGCGGACCGGACCACGATCAGGGCCGGCATCGCGGCACTCGACGGCCGGGCCGCGGAGGCGCTCGCCGGGTATCGCGAGGCTCTCGGCGTCTGGCGCGATCTCGGCCTCGTCTGGGACGAGGCACTATGCGCGATCGACATGGCCACCGTCCTCGATCCATCTCACCCCGAGGTGCGAGGGGCGGCCGAGATCGCACGTGTGACGCTCCTTCGTCTCGGGGCGAAGCCCTTCCTGAACCGTCTCGAGGCGGCGATCAGCCGTCCGATCCCGGCTGCGCCATCGAGCGAACGAGCCACCGAGACCGCTCCGAGGACGTCGGCCTCGTCCTGAGCCACCGCTCGCTCGCCCCAGGCGAGTCGGATCGAGTCAGTCGGCGTCGAGCAGTTCCAACACCGGAGCCAGCGCCTCGAGTGCCGCGGCCGTCTGCGGGTGCAGCATGAATTCGAGCTGGGTGAACCCGGCGGTCCGGAACGAGCGGAACGCGTCGGCGATCTGCTCGGTCGAGCCGCCGATCATCGTGCCGAACATGCCCGTCGCTCCGGCCGCCTCCAGCGGCGCAACGACGACCCCTGCGGAGCGGCCGATCGTCGAAGGATCTCGACCGACCTCGGCGCAGGCAGCCTCGAAGTCGACGACCCGTGGGGCGAGCTCGGCGGCGTCGCTGCGCTCCTCCGCATAGCAGCTCCACACGTCTGCGAGGCGAGCCGCGTGCCGATAGCCCTTCGGGCCGTGGCCCGCCAGGACGATCGGGATGCCGCTCGGTCGTGGTCCCGCCGGGAGCTGCTCCAGGTCACGGGCCAGGTGGTACGTGCCCTCGAAGTCCACGCGACCGCCGCGGAGCAGGGGGACGACGATCTCGAGCGCCTCCTCGAATTGCTGGTAGATGTGGTCTTCAGGGAGCCCGAAGGCATGGGCGCCGCTGCCGGCATGACCGGCGCCGAGCCCGAGGACGAATCGGCCGCCGCTGATCTCATCGATCGTCGCCGCCGCCTTCGCGGTGATCCCGGGGTTGCGATGCAGCGAGGAGAGGACCCACGTCCCGATCTTGACACGCGACGTCGCCACAGCGAGCGCGGCCGGGATCGCGATCCCGTCCCAGAAGCCGAACCTCGGTCCTTCCTTGACGAAACGTCCGAGGAGCTCGTCGGGACTCCACACCGTGTCGAAGCCGATCGCCTCGGCCTGGACGGCGAGGTCGCGGATCTCCGACCACGGGACGGCGGCGCCGTCGGTGGTCGATCTCCACGTGCCGAGCACCACGCCGATCTCGAACGAGCGCATGAGCACCTCAACGGACGGACCGATGGACGTCGAGTCTAGGCGCCCAGACCGGCGGTGGGGCGACCGTTCCGGCCCACCAACGCGGCAGCACCGCGGGCGTGGCGTCCGCGGTGCTCGTGTCGGACCAGACCAGATCAGGGAGCGACGCGCTGCCAGGCCGGGGCGTCGGAGACCGGCAGGCTGAGCTTCCGATCTCCACCGCCCCCGGTCGGGTCGAGGAGCCACGTCTCTCCGCTCCCTGGGTAGTAGGCGACGATCGACCCGCCGTCCGGCGAGTAGTAGTTGACCGGCGTCTGGCTGTCCACGAACGTCGGGCCGATGGAGATCGCCGCACCGCCGCCGGCGGGCACCACGGCGAGTCGGTCCCCGTCCGCCCGGTAGCGAGCGAAGAGGATGTGCGTGCCGTCGGGTGAGAACCCCGCGCCCTCGAACGCCTCGTCGGCGGTGGTCCCGTCGACGGTCACCGGACGGACCTTTCCTGACGCGATGTCGACGACGTAGAGGCGACCGTGCTCCAGGGGAGCATCCCGCCAGACGTGGAAGACGAGGCTCCGACCGTCGGGCGACGGGTTTGCCTCGATCACGTCGGACTCGCCCGACGTCGGCGGCATGATCGGCCGCAGGCCGGTGCCGTCCGCATTGACGACGTACGGGCCGTAGGTCGGTCCGCCGGGCCCGTTGTCGGTGCCCTTGAAGACGATCCGTCCGTCCGGCAGATACCAGAATTCGTGAGTCTCGAGACCGATCGGCAGCGTCGTGGCGCCGGACCCGTCGGTCGCCACCACGGTCAACGAAGGCACACCCTTCACGTCCGAGATGATCGCCAGGTGCGTGCCATCCGGAGACCAGTCGATCTCGGCGAAGTTGACCCAGGTCCCGGGCAGGGCGAGGACGTTCGAGCCGTCCGCATCGGCGACGACGAGCTCCGTCCCGCCCGCCACCGCTCGAGTGAAGGCGATCCGTCGCCCGTCCCGAGATGGCAACGGCCCGGCGTCCGTCGCCTGTCCTCGGACGATCGCCGTGGGTGTGCCCTTGGTGGGGTCGACCGAATAGATGTCGCCGTCGCTACCGGAGTAGTACATCAGCCCGTTCCCGGCCGGTCCGAACGGAGCGGGCAGGCGCACCGTGTGGGAGCCGACGTAGGCCGCCACGCCGGCCGCGATGAGCAGACCGACGAGCGCGAGGATGACGAGAGCCGCCAACGGCCGCGCCCGGTTCGAGACGGGGGAGAGAGTCGTGACGCTCAAGGGGAGCCACCTTTCGAGGGAGCTCCAGGCGGGCCGCTGCCGCTTGCGAGCGGTCTCCTGGAGGAGATCGTCGAAGTAGTCGGGGATGCGCGCCGCCGCCAGGTCGGCCATGAGGTCGGGCAGTCGCTGTTCGAACCGATCGGTGGAGGTCATGCGTACTGCCCTTGCCTGACTGGACTCGATCCTGGGTCGTCCGGGTCGGCGTCGATCGTCAGCCGCATCGCGGCGAGCGATCGATGGAGCCTGGACTTGGCGGTGCCGGTCGGGATGCCGAGGGTCGAGGCGACCGTTGGCAACGGCATCCCGAGGTAGTAATGCAGGACGACGACCGCGCGCCACTCGGGATCGAGGCGCCGGAGCGCCTCGTCCAGCAGCTCGCGGTCGGCAACGAAGGTCGAGAGGTCGGCGGTGACGGCCAGGCGCTCGTCCTCGATGGGCGAGAGCTCGACCTCGATCGGACGACGACCACGCCGACGCAGGATGTCGATGCAGGCTCGGAAGACCAGTCGGTGCAGCCAGGCCTCGAAGCGATCGGGGTCCCGGAGCGTCGGCAGGTTCCGCCAGGCGTGGATGAAGCCCTCTTGGACCGCGTCTCGCGCGAGCTCGCGATCCCGGAGGATGAGTCGGGCCGCGCCGTCCAACCGCGCGACGAACGCGCCGGCGAGCACGGCGAAGGCGTCATGATCGCCTCGCTGCGCGCGTTCGACGAGTTCTCGTTGGTTCATCGCGACCCCGCTTCCGGGAGCCACCATCGTGTCTCCCTCACACGGTATGTCGCGCGTGTCGCACGAAAGGTTCCCGAGCGGTCCGGCGATCGCGGCGACGTCGGGACGTGCCCCTGGGGCCGCGGCCCGTCGTCCTGGTTCAGCCGGACTCAGGCGTCCGCGGCGACCTGACCCGCGAGCGGGGTCCCTCCCGGGGCAGCCGCGGGCGCGGCCTCGGTCGCGCCCTGCTTCCCGAGCGGGATGCCGATCGACTCGAGCCAGCGCCCGGATGTTGCGGTAGACCGACGGAGCCCCCAGCGGCACGTCCTCGTCGAGCGTCCACTCGACGGGATGGAGGATGAACGGCTCGGTCTGTGGCCCGCCCAGGCCGCCGTGGGAGCCGATCAGCTCCTCGAACGCGGCGACCTCCCCGAGCTCCGGGTCGTACTGACTGAGGCACAGGATATCGGGCGCGTGGGTCATCGCGTCCTCGCGCTTCAGGCTCATGATGGTGTGCGGTCCGAACAGGGTCGTCGGGTCCTCGCCCTCGACGCGGTCCTGATCGAGGAAACGGATCCCGTCGCGGCCGAGCGCCATCGCGCCGTGTTCGGCTGAGCGAACGAGCATGAGCGCGATCCCCGGGTGCTCGGCGAGCTTGGCCAGCAGGAGCGGGTTCCGGTCCCGGATCTCCTCGGCGGTGAGCCGGTGGTCGTTCCCGGTGAACCAGACGAGCCCCAGGTTGCCCGATCCGACGACCGCGATCGCGGACTCGTCGGCCGGGGGCGGGATGTCCTCCTTGTCCAGGTCCACGACACCGTCGGTCGTCCTGCTGGCGAGCGCCGCACGGGCGACCGAGGGCCCGACGCCGGTGCTCCGGGTGATCTCGGACAGGAAGGAGTTGACGAAGGTCGAGCCCTCTGCCGTGGTCGTCGTCTGGACGACCGTGGCCCGCCCGCCCATCAGGTCGCGGACGAGCTCGCCGAGGCTCTGACCGTAGCGCTGCTTGAACGTGGCCCCGAGGCTCTGGCCGTGGTCCGAGAGCACGATGAACTTGTACGGCCGCGGCGCGTCCTCGGCCGCCTTGGCCAACGTGCCGATCGCGGTGTCGACCCCGTCGAGCGCCTGGAACGATTCGACCCGCTCGGGGCCGCAGTGATGGGCCAGCTCGTCGTAGTCGGTGAAGTCCGCGTAGATCACGTTCGTCCCGCGATACATCTCTTCGATGATCAACGAGGTGTTGACGTCGCGGAGCAGGACGTTGCTGGCCGCCCGCATCCCGGCGTACTTCAAGCCGCGGTGCATCTGCGGCCGGATGCCCGAGCGGCGGGTGCGACGCGCCTGGAACATCTCCTTGAAGAACTCGCCGAGGAACAGGGTGAACGAGCGCAGGTAGCCGCTCGGGCTGAAGAAGAACCCGAGGAACGCCTTGCTGTCGCCGATCCCCTGCGACTCGTCCTTGATGGCCGCGGTCGTCAGGTAGGCCCGGGTGGCGTCCCCGGTCATGAGGTTGCAGATGCTCGCGCCGTTGTTCGATAGGAGGCCCTCGCCGTTCGACACCCGGCGGACGATCTCGCCCGCGTCGACCGGGTTGCTCGAGACCATCAGGTGCTGGCGGTCCCGCTCATACCAGCGGAACGCCGGGATCCCGTCGTTGTTGCCGTGGAGGATGCCGGCCTGGCTGGCCGACGTCATCGACGGCAGGATCGCCTCCCAGCGCGACAGCTTGTGGCTGCCGTCACGGACCCAGCTGGCCATGTTGTTGACCGACCCAGCGCGCATCCGGCCGGCCAGGATCGGGTGGGCGAGGCCGTCGATCTGGACGATCACGAGACCGGGCTTGTCCGTCGGGGCGGCGGCTCCCTTGAGCATCAGCGTCTGGATCAGCAGGCCGTAGAACGAATCGCCGCTGTCGACCCCGAGGATCGAGGTGAGGACCGTGTTGACGATCGCATAGACGAACGAGCCGACCAGCGCGGTGAACAACCCGGCGACGTGGACCCCGGGGACCAGGTTGGCGGCAGCGAGGAAGACGAGGACCTGGAGGGCCAGCACCGCGATCCCGGTCAGGACCAGCGAACGGGGCGCGACGAAGGCGAGGATGACCGGGCGGATCACGGCGTTGAAGATCGCCATCAGGATCACGACGTAGACGCCGTCGATGATCCGGTCGACGGTGATGTTGGGCAGGAGCCAGGCCGTGACAGCGAACGCGATCGCGGAGACGACCAGGGTGATGAGCAGACGCTTGATCAGGGCTCGCGGGCCGCCGCGCCATTCCCACAGGATCCGCAGCTGTGTCCGGTACAGATCGATCGGGCTCACGAGATCCTCCCTCGAAGCTGGGCAGCGCCCAGCTGGCGCACGGCCGATCTCTGGCGGATCGCCGGATCCCCGGCTCGATATCATGCCACTCCGCGCAGGCCGATCTGCGCCCGCTGAGCATCGGCCGGGACGCTCGCCGCGAGATCCGGATCCGGTGCCGACGCACTCGCCCCTCGAATCGATGGGTGCGCGCGTTGTACCCTCGCGTCAACCATCGCGCGGAGCGTCGATCGTGGTCTGCCCGAACTGCGGGACCGAGAACCCGCCCGACAAGCGATTCTGTGGCGATTGCGGGACGCCGCTGGCGGCCGGCTGCCCGACCTGTGGAGCGATCAATCCGCCGGGCAAGCGGTTCTGCGGCGACTGCGGGACGGCGCTGGCCGGCGCCACGGGGCGGTCCGGGGAACCTGCGCCGAGCCCCGCGGTCGCGGCACCCGCTCCGACCTCCGCACCGGTCGCCGAGCGTCGGGTCGTCTCGATCCTGTTCGCCGACCTCGTGGGCTTCACCGCGCTGGCCGAGGGCAAGGATGCGGAGGACACGCGGGAGCTCCTGTCCCGCTACTTCGACCTGGCGCGCGACGTCATCGGGCGCTATGGCGGGACCGTCGAGAAGTTCATCGGGGACGCGGTCATGGCGGTCTGGGGCGCCCCCACGACGCGCGAGGATGACGCCGAGCGCGCCGTACGGGCCGCCCTCGACCTCGTGGACGCCGTGCGGACGCTCGGCCCGGGCGTCAACGCGCGCGCGGGCGTCCTGACGGGCGAAGCCGCGGTGACCCTCGGCGCGACGAACCAGGGGATGGTCGCCGGCGATCTCGTCAACACCGCCAGCCGGCTCCAGTCCGTCGCCGAACCGGGGACCGTCCTCGTCGGCGAGGCGACCCAGCGCGCCGCACACCAGTCGATCGCGTTCGAGGCGATCGGCGAGCAGGCGCTCAAGGGCAAGGCATCCCCCGTCCAGGCCTGGCGAGCCCTCCGGGTGGTCGCGGAGGTCGGCGGCCGGAACCGGTCCGAGGGGCTCGAGGCGCCATTCGTCGGGCGCGACGAGGAGTTCCGGCTGCTGCGGGACCTGTTCCACGCGACGGGCCGTGAGCGGCGGGTCCGGCTCATGAGCGTGACCGGCCCTGCCGGGATCGGGAAGAGCCGCCTCGCCTGGGAGTTCCTCAAGTACGTCGACGGTCTCGCCGAGACGATGTACTGGCACGCCGGCCGGTCACCGTCGTACGGCCAGGGGATCAGCTTCTGGGCGCTGGGCGAGATGGTCCGCGGTCGTTGCGGGCTGCTCGAGACCGACGACGGGCCCACCACCCGTGCCAAGGTCGCCGCCTCCGTCGCGGAGTGGATCCCCGACGAGACCGAGCGCGGATGGGTCGAGCCGGCACTCTTGACGCTCCTGGGCCTCGAGACCGGGACGGGGTCCGATCAGCTGTTCGCGGCGTGGCGGACGTACTTCGAACGGATCGCCGAGCGCGGGACCGTGGCGATGGTCTTCGAGGACCTCCACTTCGCCGACTCGGGCCTGCTCGACTTCATCGACCACCTGCTGACCTGGAGCAAGGGCCTGCCGATCTACATCGTGACGCTCGCCCGACCCGAGCTCCTCGACAAGCGTCCGGACTGGGGCGCGGGCAAGCGCAACTTCGTCGCGCTGAGCCTCGACCCGCTGCCGGTCCCGGCGATGCGCGAGCTGCTCGCCGGGCTCGTGCCCGGGCTGCCCGACCAGACGGTCCGGGCGATCGTGGCGCGAGCCGACGGGATCCCGTTGTACGCCGTCGAGACGGTTCGGATGCTTCTGTCCGAGGGGCGTCTCGAGCTCCGGGACGGCGTGTTCGTCCCGGTCGGCGACCTGTCCAGCCTGGCCGTGCCCGAGACGCTGACGGCGCTGATCGCCGCCAGGCTGGATGCGCTCGACCCGGTCGACCGGACACTCGCCCAGGACGCGGCGGTCCTGGGGCAGAGCTTCACGATCGCGGGCCTGGCCGCGGTCTCCGGCCTGGACCCCACCGTGCTCGAGCCGCATCTGGCGACACTCGTCCGCCGCGAGCTGCTGACCCTCGAGGCCGACCCGCGCTCACCCGAGCGCGGCCAGTACGCCTTCGTCCAGGCCCTCATCCGCGAGGTGGCCTACAACACGCTGGCGAAGAAGGACCGCAAGACCCGGCACCTCGCGGCGGCGCGGTTCTTCGAGACGATCGGGACCGACGAGCTGGTCGGAGCGCTGGCCGGCCACTACCTGGCCGCCCATGCCAACGCGCCGGAGGGCGCGGAGGCCGACGCGCTCGCCGGCCAGGCGCGGATCGCCCTGCGCGCGGCTGCCGAACGGGCCGCCGGGTTGGGCGCGCACGACCAGGCGGTCCGGTTCTACGAGCAGGCGGTCACGGTCACCCACGACCCGGGCGACCAGGCCGACCTCCTCGAGCGGGCCGGGACCTCCGCCACCGCGGCGGCCCGCTACGACGAGGCGGAGGCGGTCCTGCGTCGGGCCCTTGCCCTCCGCGAGACAGGGAGCGATCGACGGGCGACAGCCCAGGTCATCGCCGCGCTGGGTCGCACGCTGCTCTCCGGTCGGCGGACCGATGCGGCGTTCGCCATCCTCGGGCCCGCGATCGACGCGTACGCCGACCTCGCGGGTGACCCGGCTCATGTGGCCCTCGAGGCGCAGCTCGCACGTGGATTCCAATCACGGGACGAGGCTCGCCGGGCGGTCGAGGTGTCCGACCGGGTGCTCGAGTTCGCCGAGCACCTCGACCTCGTCGACATCCTCGCCGAGACGCTCCTCACCAAGGGATCGGCGCTCGCAAGCCTGGGACGACTCCGGGAAGGCATCGGCATCGTTCGGGTCGCCGAGGAGATCGCGCGTGAGCGGGGGCTCCATGCCACCCTGCTCACCGCGTTCGTGTCCCGAGGCTTCTTCCTGGGAGAGCTCGACCTGCGGGCTGCGCTCGAGGTCAATCGGGAAGGCTTGCCGCTCAGCCGCCGGCTCGGCCAGCGCGCGCAGACGCTGATGTTCATCAACAACATCGGCTACACGAGCTTCCTCGTCGGCGAGTGGGACGCGGGCCTCGCCGAGATGGACGGAGCCCTCGCGGACGACCTCGACCGGCTCGACCGTCTCGCGATCCTCAGCAACGCCCTGATCATCCGAACGTGCCGCGGGGAGTCGATCGAGGCGGGTCTCCGAGAGCTGAGCGCGCTCCTGGGTGATGAGGGCGACCCCAGCATGCAGTCGATGATGAAGGACACGATCGCCAACCTCGCGCTTGCCGAGGGCCGCCTCGAGGAGGCACGCTCGATCTGGAACGACGTCGCCGACGTGAACGGCGGGTACGCGCCGGCGGCGATCTACGAGGCTGCGCGCGGAGGGGTGTGGGCCGGGGATGTGAACGCGGTGAGGACGGACCTGGCGCGCCTCGACGCGACCGGGTTCCACGGCCCGGTCGTGGAGGTGCGTCGGACGACCCTCCAGGCCGCCGTCGCCGCGCTGGAGGGCCGGACCGCCGACGCCCTGGCGCTGTATCGCGACGCCCTCCAGGGCTGGGACGAGCTGGGGATCGTCTGGGACGGCGTCCTGACGGCGATCGACATGGCGACCGTCCTCGATCCAGCCGAGCCCGAGGTCCACGAGGCCGCGATGGCCGCTCGGGAGACCCTCGTCCGACTGGGAGCGCGCCCGTTCCTCGAACGCCTCGACGCTCGGCTGGCCGAAGCGGATGCCGGCCCGGTCCAGGCAGTCGTGACCGACGAGCGCGAGGAGGTCCTCCAGCCGGGAGACCGCTGAGCCGGGGAGGCGTCACGGGCCCGGCCCAGCCGCGGCGCCATGAGAACGCTTGAGCGTCAGTGGACCCGGCTGTCGAGACCGGCCCAGAACGGCTCCCGCAGCTCGGCCTTGAGGACCTTGCCGGTGCCGCCCTTCGGCAGGGCGTCACGGAAGTGGATCTCCCGCGGCACCTTGTGGGCAGCCAGCCGTTCGCGGCAGTAGGCCCGCAGCTCCTTCGCCGTGGCGGCGGCATCCGGCTTGAGGACGACGATGGCGACCGGGACCTCGCCGCGCTTGTCGTCGGGCGCGGCGACGACGGCGTTCTCGAGGACGGCAGGGTGGCTGCCGATCGCGACCTCGATCTCGACCGACGAGATGTTCTCGCCGGCGCTGATGATGATGTCCTTGGACCGGTCCTTGATCATCACGTAGCCGGCCTCGTCGATGGTCGCCATGTCGCCGGTATGCAGCCAGCCGTCCCGGATCGCCTCCTCGGTCGCCTCGGGGTCGCGGTAGTAGCCATCCATCACCGTGTTGCCGCGGACGACGATCTCGCCGATCTGGTCGCCGTCGGCCCGGACGTCCGTCCCGTCCACGTCGACGACGCGGATCGAGACCCCCGGGATGGCCCAGCCGGTCATGGCCTGTCGTTCCTGCCGGCGCTCGGGTGGCTCCTGGTCGGTGAGGACCTGCCGTGGCTGGGCGAGCGTGATGATCGGCGACGTCTCGGTCAGGCCGTAGCCGACGATCGCCTGGGTCCCGAGCTCCGATTCGAGCGCCCGGACCAGGTCGGGCGAGGCCGGCGACCCGCCGATGATCAGCTGCTGGAGGCTCGACAGGTCGTAGTTGGAGCGTTCGCGGCTGTGGAGGACCGCGTTGAAGATCGTCGGGACGGCGAGCAGCCTCGTGACCCTGTGCCGCTCGACCTGCGCCATCAACGCCGTGGGATCGAACCGCCGGAGCATGACGTGGCGGCCCCCGATCATCGTCAGGAAGTGCGGCGTTCCCCAGCCGTTGACATGGAACAGCGGGACGACGTGGAGGACGACGTCGTCCTCGGTGAAGCGGAGGCCGATCTGCGCGGCGAGGCTGTGGAGATACAGCTCCCGGTGGGTCATCGCGACACCCTTCGGGAGTCCCGTGGTGCCGCTCGTGTAGAACAGCTCGGCGAGCGCGTTCTCGTCGATCTCGGGGTGGAGCGGATCCGTCGCCCCCGAGGCGAGGAGGGCTTCGTACTCGTGGTCGGCGATGCCGCCAGGTTCGCCGTCGAGCACGACGAACGTCGGTCGCGTCGTCAATCCGGGCGCGATAGCCTCGACGAGCGGGGCGAAGTCGCGGTGGAAGAAGACGACCCGGGAGCCGGCGTGATCGAGGATGTAGCCGATCTCGTGCGGGGCGAGCCGGATGTTGATCGGGTTGAGGACGGCGCCCGCCTCGATCACCCCGTAGTACGCCTCGAGGAGATGGTGCGTGTTGAAGGTGATGAACGAGACCCGGTCCCCCGGCTTGACGCCGAGCTCGATCAAGGCGTTGGCGAGTCGGTGGGTGCGCGTCGCGAAGGCGCGATAGGTGAACGCCGCGTCACCGTCGACGACGCCGATCTTGTCGCCGAAGAACGTCGCCGCGCGGTCCCGGAACTCGAGGACCGAGAGTGGCACGAACATCTGGCACCTCCCGTCGCGGCGTCACGATAGCAGCGAGCGCGTCACGGTACCGACGTCTGATCTCGGGCCGGCCGTTCCCGCCGCCAACCCGGACCGTCGAACGCCGCGACGACGATGATCAGCCAGGCCGCCCCGGCGAGGAACCCGCCGACGACATCGGTGAAGTAGTGGTAGCCGAGGTAGATCCGGCTGATCCCGATGAGGAGCGAGAGGACGATCGCCGCAGCCATCGCGGTCATGCCCGCACGGCGGCCCCAGACCGCCCAGACGACGAGCGCCAGCCCGACGTAGAACACGAGCGAGTTCATCGCGTGACCGCTCGGGAAGCTGTACTCGGGCTGGACCTTGGCCCAGTCGAGCTGGGGCCTCGGCCGTTGGAAGATGAGCTTCATCGACTGGTTGAGCACGAGGCTCCCGACGATCAGGACCGTCAGGAACAGGGCTTCGCGCCGGCGCCGGTTCCAGACCAGGAGCACCACGGAAAGCAGGAACAGCGGCACGACGACGATCGGCGATCCGAGCGCGGTGATCCCGTTCATGACCGCATCGAGGGTCGGGTTCGAGAGGCTGTGGAGCAGCGGGGTCGCGATCGCGTCGAGCGCGCTCGCCTCCTGCTCGTGGATGTCCTCGGCGATCGCCCCGAAGACGAGGAGACAGGCGAGGAGAGCGACGAACCCGACGGCGATCCTGGCCAGACGGGTTCCCGACGGGGCCGCGTCACGCACCGTCGGTCGCATGAGGCATTCTGGCACGATGTTCGACGACGCCGACCTGCTCGCGGGCTATCACCGCTACCGCCGGAGGGTCGCCGACGAGCGGGTCGACCTGTCCGCGATGGCAGCCGGGCAGGCTCCGCGAGCCCTCTGGATCGGCTGCTCGGACTCGCGGGTCATCCCCGAGGAGATCACCGACGCCGACCCCGGCGAGTTGTTCGTGATCCGCAACGTCGCCAACATCGTCCCGCCGCCGGGAACGGATGACGCCGTCGGCGCCGTGATCGAGTTCGCGGTCCTGGTCCTCCGGGTGGCTCGGATCATCGTCTGCGGCCACACCGGATGCGGTGGGGTCGCGGCGCTCGACGACGGCGTGGACGCGACGGCGGCGCCACAGCTCGCTCGCTGGATCGAGCTGGCGCGCGACGCGCAGACCGTGCCCGGGGACGCAGGCGTGCCGACGGCGGACCGCAGCCTCACGATGGCCAAGGCCAACGCGCTGCTCCAGCGCGATCGCCTGCGGACCTACCCGTGCGTCGCCGACGGTCTCGCCGCCGGCACGCTCGGCGTGCACGCCGCGCTGTACGCGGTCGAGACCGGCGAGGTCCTCGTCTTCAGCGACGCCCATCGAGGCTGGCGCGCGCTGTCCGACCCGCCGGACATGGTGCCGTCGGCCGCCGATCCCGCTCCTCCGCCAGACCGACCCTAGGGCAACGGGCGCCACGCCCTCCCGAGCAGGAACGCCAGTGCGGCGAGGACCGCCCCGATGGCGACGAACACGAAGGCGACCTCGACGACCTCGTGGCGGGCGATCAGCGACATCGGCAGTCCGTCGAACACGCCCTGGAGCTGCGACGCGCTCTCGGCCGGGTAGTAGGTCCCCCCGGTCATGTCGGCGACCGCCTTGAGGGTGTCCTCGTCGATGCCGCGGCGGAACCCGCCGCCGCCCTGCCCACCTCCGCCGCCCGGGAACGCGCCGCCGCCCTGGTTGGGCTCTCGACCGACGAACTGCGGCGCGCAGGCCGGGTCGAACTCGCCGCCATCGGCGGTCCCGAAGCCGATCGTGTAGACCCGTACGCCGCGATCCGCGGCCTGCTGTGCCGCGTCCTCGGGGAGCGGGCCGATGTTCGTCACTCCGTCCGTCAACAGGACGATGATGTCGGGCGCGTAGGCCCCCTTCGTCACCGCGGGCGGCTCCACACCGGGGCGCCCGTCGATGATCGCGGGCGCCACGTTCGGGTCCTCCTCCGAGATCGCGTCGAGCGCTGCGAGCAGCCCGCTGCCGATCGCCGTCCTTCGGCCGGTCGTCAGGCTGTCGAGCGCATCGAGCAGGACCTCGGTGTCATTCGTCGGCGGCTGGATGAGCGCGGCGAAGCCGCTGAACGCGACGATCCCGATCCGGGTCGCCGACCCTTGATGCTGGATGAAGGCCGCCGCCGCGTTCTCGGCCGCGAGCAGCCGGCTCGGCGGGATGTCCGACGAGCACATGCTGCGCGACACGTCGATCGCCAGGAGGATCGTCGTCTGGTTGGCCGGGACGGTCACGATGGCGACCGGACGGGCGAGACCGACCGCGAGGGCGGCCACCGCTCCCACGAACAGCACGAACGGCAGATGGCGCCGGACCCGCGACGTGCCCGGCTGGGCCTCGCGGATGAGCGCCAGGCTCGAGTAGCGGGCCCCCGACGGCCGTCGACGGCGGAGTCTCCAGATGTATGCCGCGATCAGGATCGGCACGATCGCGAGCAGAGCCAGCAGGACGGGCCACAGGAAGGTCATGGCAGGCGCCCCAGGACGACCAGCGAGCACAGGCCGCCGATGACGAGGAGCAGCATGCCGGCGCCCGCGAAGAGCGACGTGACCTCGATCTTCTGCGGCTCGATCGTCAGCCGGAGGTCGAGGTTGTCGTAGACCGAACGCAGCCCGTCGGCGTCGTCGGCGCTGAAGTACGCCCCGCCCGAGATGTCCGAGATCTGGCGCAGGGCGGCCTCGTCGAGCTGGGTGTGGACCTGGAACCCGTCGACATCGAGGGTCGTGCCCGCGGCACTGCCCAGGCCGACCGTGTAGATCCGGACACCCCGGTCCGCCGCGGTCCGGGCCGCGTCGAGCGGGTCGGGCGACTGGGTGTTCTCACCGTCGGTCACCAGCACGATGACCGCGGGCGCGTGCGTCCCGACGGGCACGGGGGTGGGTTCCGGCGTCGGCTCCGGCGAGCGGTTGGAGTAGTAGCCCGCCGGGGTGTCGGCATCGGCTCGGGCGATGGTATCGAGCGACGACAGGATCCCCTGGCCGAGCGACGTCCCCGTCTCGGGCGTCAGACGGGCGATGGCGGCCTTGACCGCCGCCGGGTCGCTCGTCGGCGCCTGGACCGCCAGGCCGGCGCCGCTGAACGCGACGACGCCGATGACGACGCCGGGCGGCTGGCGGTCGACGAACGAGGTCGCCGCGGCCTTCGCCGCGTCCAGCCGGGTCGGCTTGAGATCGTCGGCGGCCATGCTCCGCGAGACGTCGAAGGCGAGGATGACGGTGCCCTGTTCGCGCGGCAGGTCGACGACGCTCTGCGGTCGGGCCATGGCCACGGTCAGGACGGCCAGGGCCAGGAGGAAGAGCGCGGCCGGGATCGCGTCCCGACGTCGGCGTGGGCCGCTGACGGCACGAGGCCCAAGGCCGAGACCACCGGCGGCCGCGACCGCTCGCCGTCGTCGTCGGTCCAGCGCGCGATAGCCCAGCAGACCGATCGGGATCAGCAGGAGCAGCGCGAGCATCGGGGGCCAGATGAACGACACCGTCACCTCCGGCGCCGGCGCCGGCGACGGAGGCTCGCCATGCGCACGATCGCGCGGACGAGGTCCTCGTCGGTCGACAGGACCATGGCGTCGACGCCCGAGCGCCGGAACGCCTGCCCCACCTCCGCCTCGCGCTTCGTCGCGGCGTCCCGGAACCGCCGCCGGAAGCCCTTGTCGTGGGTGTCCACGTAGAGCTGCTCCCCCGTCTCGGCATCCTCCATCAGGAGCGGGCCGACGTCGGGGAGCTCCGTCTCGCGCGGGTCGACCAGGCGGATCGTCAGGACGTCGTGGCGGCGGTTGAGGAGGTTCAGCGAACGCTCCCAGCCGGGTGCGCTGATGAAGTCCGATACGACGAAGACGAGCGAGCGCCGACGGATCGCCTTCCGGCCGGCATCGAGCAGCGGCGACAGGTCGGTGAACGGCGCGCTGGGCAGCCGCGGATGGGCCAGCAGGTCGTCGATCAGGCGGAGGACCTGCGTCCGTCCGCCGCGCGCCGGGATCGTCCGCTCGACGCGGTCCCCGTAGAACACCGCCCCGACCCGGTTGCCGTGGCGGGTGAGCAGCCGAGCCATCGTCGTCACGAAGTCGATGAGGACCGTCCGCTTCTCCCGATCGCCGTCCGCGGTCCCGAAGTCGACCGACGGGCTGAGATCGAGCAGGAACCAGGCGTTGATCTCGCGGTCCTCGGTGTACTGGCGCACATGGGCGGCGTCGAGCCGGGCCGTGACGTTCCAGTCGATGTACCGGACATCGTCGCCGGGCTGGTACTCGCGGAGGTCGGCCAGGTCGACACCGGCCCCGTAGAACAGGCTGCGGTAGTCACCCTGGAGCAGGCCGTCGAGCGGCCGGATGACCTGCCAGTCGAGGCGCTGGAGGATGCGCTCAGGCGCTTGCGAGGACGTTGTTCGACTCCTGGAGCGAGACCACCGGTGCGGGGATCCGGTCCAGCACGGCGGTCAGCAGCTGGTCGGCGGTGACGTCGTCCGAGAGCGCCTCGAACGACAGCACGAGCCGGTGCCGGAAGACGTCGCGGACCATGTCGCGGACGTCCTGCGGCAGGACGTACTCGCGCCCGCGGATGAAGGCGAGCGCGCGGCCCGTGAGGATGAGGTTGATCGACGCGCGGGGGCTCGCACCGTAGGTGATGTAGCGCTCGAGCTCCGGGAGGCCGTAGGCCTTCGGCGTGCGGGTCGCGGTCGCCAGGCGGACCGCATAGTCGAGCAGGGCCGGGTCGACGTAGACCCGATCGACGACCTGCTGGAGGGCCACCAGGTCCGCCGTCGAAAGGACCGACTCGGCCGCCTCCTTGGGTCCCGTCTGGCGTTCGACGATGGCGAACTCCTCGGTCGGCGAGGGATAGCCGACGAGGACCTTCATCATGAACCGGTCGACCTGCGCCTCCGGCAGGGCGTAGGTCCCCTCGGTCTCGATCGGGTTCTGCGTCGCCAGGACGAGGAACGGGTCGGGGACCTTGTGGGTCTCGCGGCCGATCGTGACCTGGTGCTCCTGCATCACCTCGAGCAGGGCGCTCTGGACCTTGGCCGGCGCCCGGTTGATCTCGTCGGCCAGGAGGAGGTTCGTGAACACCGGGCCGAGCGACGTGCTGAACTCGCCGGTCTTCTGATTGTAGATCCGCGTGCCGACGAGGTCCGCGGGGACCAGGTCGGGGGTGAACTGGATCCGCTTGAACTCCCCGCCGATCGCGTCGGCGAGGGTCTTGATGGCCATCGTCTTGGCGAGGCCGGGCACCCCTTCGACGAGCAGATGACCGCGGGCGAGCAGGGCGACGAGGAGCCGTTCGAGGAGATGATCCTGACCGACGATCACGCGTTTGACCTGGTACAGCACCCGCTCCATCGGCACCGCCCCGCCATTGCTCGCGTCGTGGTCCACGTTCCTACCTCCGGTCAGTACTGCGGCAGGCCGGCGGCGCCGCCGGCGACATCGATGGGGACCGCCAGGCCGATCCCGACGAACACGGCCTGCTTGGTCGGATTGACGAGGGCCGTGACGATCCCCACGACCTGGCCGTCGGCGTTGAGCAGCGGACCGCCCGAGTTGCCCGGGTTCACCGCAGCATCCACCTGGATCAGCCCGTGGAGGACGCGATCGCTGTTCGGGTCCTCGAAGGATCGGCCGAGACCCGACACCACCCCGGAGCTCATCGAACCGGTCAGGCCGAACGGGTTGCCCACGACGAAGGCGTCGCTGCCTACCCGGACGGCTCCGGGGTTCCCCAGCACCGCCGGAACGAGGACCGCGGGCAGCTGGCTCGGCGCGAGCACCGCGATGTCGTTGTCGGGCTGGCTCGTCTTGATCGCCGCGGACGACTTCGTCCCATCGGCGAAGGTGACGTCGATCGTCGTGGCGTCCGCCACGACATGGAGCGCGGTCAGGATGTCGCCGGCCTGGTCGACGATGACGCCGCTCCCCAGGCCGTCACCCGCGTCGCCCTTGACCTTGTCGTTCTTCGTCTGGATCAGGACCAGGGACGGCTGGATCGCCTGGTAGACCCCGAGCGATCGTGGCGGCGCGGGGGTCTGCGACGCCAGCGCCGAGGCGACGCTCCGCGCGACGTCGGCCTGGGTCAGCGCGGCGGGCCCGCGGGTGACGGCAGCGAAGATGGCCACCGCGACGAGGGCCGCGGCGACCCCGCCGACGAACGGGGCGGCCCGACGCGCCCTGCCGGCGATCCGCCGGCGGCGCGGAGCGGCGCCATCGCTCCCTGCCTGGAGCGTCGGGTCCCCCGGGTGGGACATGAGGACCTCTGCCAAAAGCTCGACGACGAGTGCTCGATCCCAGAGCCGAGCGCCCAGTCTATCGCCAAGTACGTCGAAGGCCCTCCGGACCGGTTCCGGCGGCTCCGCGCGATGGCGCAGCCGATGTCCCGTGCGCCCGGACGATGGTGCTACCCTGCGCCGAACGGCGATGGGGTCCGCCACGAACCGCCCGGACCGGGCTGATGACTCCTACTGGCGATCGCCGTAGGAGGATGTCCATGCCCCTCGTCCTGATCGGTCTCGGCGGGTTCTTCGGGGCGATCGCCCGGTCCCTGGTGGACGGCGCCGTCGCCGAGCGAACGGCAGGCGCGTTCCCCTGGGGGACGCTGGTGGTCAACCTGAGCGGATCGCTCGTCCTGGGGATCCTGTTCGCGATGACCGCCGAGCGAGGGATCCTGCCGGCGGACATCCGTGGGCCCGTCCTCATCGGCTTCATCGGCGCGTACACCACGTTCTCGACGCTCATGCTCGAGTCGTGGCGGCTGGTCGAGGCCGGGGCGCCGATGATCGGGGTCGCGAACATCGTGGGGTCGTCGGTCCTGGGCATCGTCGCCGTCGCCGGCGGTCTCGCCATCGGGAGGGTGATCTGATGCGCATCGAGGGTCAGGGGATGCTCGCCCGGATCTACGTCGGAGAGCGCGATCAGTGGCACGGTCAGCCGCTGTTCCAGGCGATCGTCCGTGTCCTGCGTGAACGCGGGATGGCCGGCGCCTCGAGCTTCCTCGGGATGGAGGGATTCGGCGCGAGCGCCCACCTTCACACGACGCGGATCCTCAGCCTGTCCCAGGATCTCCCGGTCCTGATCGAGTTCGTCGACACCGAGGAGAAGGTCCGCGCCGTGCTGCCGGAGCTCGACCTGATGGTCAAGGACGGCCTGATCACGCTCGAGCGCGTCGAGGTCATCGCCTATCGCGCCGACGGCGCGGTCCGGGCGAGCCCGGCCGATCCCCCGACCTCGACCTAGGCGCGGCGGCGAGCGAAGCGGATCGATCCGGTTCGGCCGGACCCGGGTCCGGTCCGTCGACGACTCAGCGGGTCAGCTCCACCAGCAGCGCGTCCCAGGCCGACAGATAGGCGTCGACGCCTTCGTCGGTCGCCGGGATCGAGCAGACCGGACCCGCTCCGACGATCGCCTCCCAGACGCCGCGATTGGCCAGCCACATCCGGATCAGCCGGGTCAGCAGGTCGTCCTGGCAGGCTCGCGCTTCGTCGGCGTCGCGGACCGGCGTCGGGCGGAAGGTGTAGCCGGACCGCGGGCCGAGGTGGTGGATGTGCCAGGGCAACCCCGACCGCACGACCGCGGTCCGCATCCCGTCGGCGAGTCGGGCCCCGAGTCGATGGGTCTCCGCGTACGCCTCGGGCGTCAGGATCTCGGTCAGCACAGCCCGGGCCGCCGCCATCGACAGGGCGTTGCCGAACAGCGTCCCACCGATGGCCACCAGGTTCGAGCGCTCGCCGTCCGGACCCTTGACCTGGGTCAGGACTTCCGCGACGGCCTCGGTCATCCCCCAGGCCCCGAACGGGACCCCGCCGGCGATCGACTTGCCGCAGGTCACGAGGTCCGGCGTCAGGCCCCACGCCGCCGTCAGCCCACCCGCGCCGACCACCTGGGTGTGGGTCTCGTCGAGCGCCAGCAGCGTGCCGTGGGCACGGGTCAAGGCGCGCAGCGACTCGTGGTAGCCGGGGTCGGGGAGGATCAGCCCATGGTTGTTGGTCAGGGCCGGCTCGGTCAGGACCAGTGCGATGTCGCGCCCCTCGAGCGCACGCGTCAGCGCCTCGAGGTCGTTGAGCGGGACGAGCACGGTCTGCTCGACGACCGCCGCCGGGACGCCGCGTTCCTCGGGGACGAGCCGGCCGTCCGGGCCCCGCTCGACGAGCGCCTGGTCGAAATGCCCCAGGTAGTGGCCATCGAACAGGAGGACCTTGTCCCGACCGGTCGCGACCCGGGCGACCCGGATCGCCTCGGTGTTGGCCTGGCTCGCCGACAGCGTGTACTGCCACTTCGGCAGCCCGTACCGGCGGGCGAGCTCCTCCGAGACGACGATCGCGTCTTCGTTCGGCAGCAGGAACTGGTTGCCGCGGGCGATCCGATCGCTGACGGCCCGGACGAGCGGCTCGGGTGCGTAGCCGCAGAACATCGACATGTCGGCGATGTTGAAGTCGTGGTAGGTGTGGCCGTCGACATCGGTGAAGCGGGCCCCGTGCCCCTCGACCACCCACGGCGGGGCGTCGTGGTAGCTGCTCATGTGCCAGGCCATCGGGACCCCGTTCGGCATCGATCGCCGGGCTCGTTCGCGCAGCGCCAGGGAGCGCGGATGCTCGGCCCGGAACCGCGCGTCCTCGGCGTCCTTGAGTGCGCGGACGCGGGCATGAGCCACGGTCGGTTCCACGCCGCCTATCATCGTCGAATGGCGGTGAGCGGGGCGGTCCGATGGTCGTGATCTTCGGGTTCGGGCCGGGCAAGGGCGAGGACCTTGGTGAGGTCGCACCCATCGTCTGCCCGAACTGCCACAACGAGGTCTTCCTCCACCACATCCGGTCCAAGAAGACGATCAGCCTGTACTTCATCCCGGTCGTCCCGTACGGGACGGACGAGTACCTGATCTGCCCGATCTGCGCCCACGGCACAGCGCTCTCGAAGGCCCAGATCCCCGCCGTGCGGGCGATGGCCGCATCGACGATGGCCTACCGCCGCGGCCAGCGGCGCGAGGACTTCTATCGTCACGAGGTCGACCAGTTCTGGCCGCGGGTCGGCCTCCGCGGCTCAGCGCCCATGCCCACGCCGGTGTCCGGCGGAGGGTCGGCGCCGACCGGTCAGGCGCCGTCGGCTCCCCCGCCGCTCTCGGGCGCGACGACCGCTTCGGCCACGGCACATCTGACGAGCGAGCCGATCTCGCCCAGGATCCTCAGCGACCGCCTCGAAGCCCTGGCCCGATTGCACGCCGCCGGCGTGCTGACCGACGCCGAGTTCGCGGCCGCCAAGGAGCGCGTCCTCGGGCCCTGACGAGCTCGCCCGGCGCGACACGCCGGGGGCGCGCGCCACGCGGAACAGGTATGCTTGTCGCGACGTAGCAGGGCAGCCTTCGGATGGGGGAAGACATGGCCCAGGCCTCGCGTCCCCGCGGCTTCAGCGCGATCCTCGTGGCGGACTCCGTCCTGTGGGGCATCGCCGTCGCGCTCGCCTGGACGTTGATCATCGCGCCCCTGGTGCTGATGGCCGTGATGCTCGTCCTGGCCGCGGTCGACGTCGACCTGTTCCACTTCCTCGATCGACGAGGATCACCCCATCGAGTGGGCGCAGTTCTTCGCGATCGCGGCTGCCGCCGTCGCGTTCGCCATCGCGGCGATCCGCGCCCGCCGGCACGGTCGACGCGGACTGATGGTCCTGTACCTCCTGATCGCCGTCGCCTGCGTCGTCGTCGCCGGAGAGGAGATCTCGTGGGGCCAGCGGATCTTCGGCTGGGGCACGCCGGCGGTCCTCGAGGACGTGAACCACCAGGGCGAGGCCAACATCCACAACATCGGCGTCGTCCAGCGGGCGTTCAACCTCGGCGAGCTCGTCGCCGGACTGTACGGCGCGGCGCTCCCGATCCTGTGGGCGGTGCCGCGGATCCGGGCCCGTCTGACGAGGCTCGATCCGATCCTCGTCCCGCTCGCTCTGCCTGGTCGCGCTGTTCGTCCTGCCATTCGTCTATCGGTCCATCCGGCTCATCCTCCTGCCCGACGTCGGCGAGCGCGGCGTCGAGCTCGGCGAGGTGCCCGAGCTGACGTTCTACGTCGGTGTCCTGGTGGTCGGGATCGCGACGGCGCGGGTCCTCGGCAAGCGACGTTCGCTCGAGTCCTGAGCGAAGCTCACCCGGCGGCGATCTCCCGCTTCCGTCGGCCGACGAGCGCATCCAGCGCGTCCCGGATCGCCGGGTCCATCGGGGGCTCGACGAACTCGGCCAGGAGCTGCTTCCAGATGCCGTTCGCCCGCTGGGTGGCGGTCCGAGCGCCGTCGTCCTGCCAGGTCTCGAAGTTCCGCCAGTCGGACAGGAGCGGCCGATAGAAGGCGGTCTCGTAGCGCTCGAGCGTGTGCGACGAGCCGAAGAAGTGGCCGCCCGGGCCGACCTCGGCGATCGCGTCGATCCCGAGCGCAGCCTCGTCCACGTCGAACGGCACGAGCACCTCGGCCATCATCTGCAGGATCTCCGCATCGACGATGAGCTTCTCGAACGAGGCGGTCAGGCCGCCTTCGAGCCAGCCGGCCCCCTGGTAGAGCAGGTTGACCCCACCCATGATCGAGCCCCAGACCGACATCTCGGACTCGTAGGCCGCCTGTGCGTCGACGACGCTCGATGCCGTGGCGTTCGAGGAGCGCCACGGCAACCCGTAGCGGCGGGCGAGCTGACCGGTGGCGAAGGCCGCCTTGACGTACTCGGGCGTGCCGAACGCGGGTGATCCGGTCCGCATGTCGACGTTCGAGGTGAAGCCGCCGTAGATCATCGGCGCACCCCGTCGGGCGATCTGCGCCAGCGCGACCATGAACAGCGCCTCGGCGTTCTGCTGGGCCAGCGCCCCGGCGAGCGACACCGGCGTCATCGCGCCGGCCAGCGTGAACGGCGTGGCGACGACCGGCTGGCCGTGGAGGGCCATCTCGATGAGGCCATCGGACATCGGACCGTCGAGGCGCAGCGGCGAGTTGGAGTTGATGATCGTCATCACGCTCGGGGCGGCCGCCAGGGCATCCCGATCGATCCCACGGATCAGGCAGTGGACCTCGATCGCATCATCGACGTGGACCCGACCCGCACCGAGGCTCTGCCAGGTCTTGTCGAGCAGCACGGCCAGCGAGCGGTACATGTCGAGATGCCGCGTCGGGACCGGCAGGTCGTTCGGCTCGAGGGGTCCGCCGCCCTCCTGCTGGACGATGTCGAGGGAGCCGATGACCCGCACATAGTCCTGGAAGTCGGCGAAGTTGCCGGGTCGCCGGCCGCGGTCGAGGTCGGTGACGAAGGCCGGGCCCCCGACCGCGCCGAACACGAGGTTCCGTCCGCCGAAGACCACGTCCCGAGCCGGGTTCCGGGCGTGGAGCGTGAACTCGTGCGGCGCATGGCCGACCAGCTCCTCGGTCAGCCCGTCTTCGAGCCGGGCGTTGCGGCTGGCCCGATCGACCGTCGCGCCGGCGGCGACGAGCAGGTCGAGCGCGCGATCGCCGAGCACCTCGACGCCGATCTCGCGCAGGATGCGCAGGGACGCCCGGTGGATGGCCTCGACCTGGTCGAGGCTCAGGATCTCGACCGGGCGGTAGGGATTGACCATCGATCGCCACGGCAGCCTGGGGAGGCTGTCGGGGACCCGCCTGACACGCCGCCGGCCGCCCTCCATCGTCATCGCCCGTCCTTCACGCCCGCACGATAGCGCCGGACCGCGCTGGCCGACGGGCGGTCCCGTCCGGCGCGTCGATGGCTACTTGATGGGGATGCCGTTGGTCATCGTCGTCCAGCGGACCGCAGAGTGGCCCTCTTCGCTGAACGGCCGGTCGCCGGCGAAGATCTTCGCCCAGGCCGGGTCCTGCCAGTGCTGGTAGGCGAGCTCCCACATCGGACTCGGCGACGGCACGCGGACATTCGGGTCCCAGGGCCAGTCGGCAGGTCGGGACCAGTACGTCGCCAGGACATCGAGTGCACCGCGGAGCGTCGCGCCCTGCTTGCCCTGGTAGGACCACAGGTCGATGCCGCGCAGCTCCGCGAGCCGGGCGGTGGCGACCTTGTACTGGAGCGCTTCCTGCGTATACGACATCCCGTCCTCCCCGCGACGGACCTCGTCCGGGAGGTGACCGTCGGCCGGGACTGCGTCCATCCGGGTGCGCCACTCATCGATCGCCTTGGCGAACCCGTCTGTGTCGCCGATGTAGTCGGTGATCGCCGCGCGCGAGAAGGTCCCCGCATCGCCCCAGTTCCCGGCGCGAGTCGGCAGATCGGGCAGGATCAGCTGTTCGAGCCACGCCTTGAACGCCGCGTCATCGTCGGTACTGAACACGCCCGACGGGCGGATGAGGTCCGCAGCGAACACGAACCCCGGCACCACCCGCGCGACGATCAGCGAGGTCTGGCACCCGCCGTCATCCGGGCAGGCGTTGACGAGACCCTTCGTCGTATCGACCCACGCGTTGATGTAGGCGCGCGACTGGTGCGCGTAGCGAACGTCCCCGGTCACGGCATAGGCGAGGCCGAGGCCGTAGGCGGTCGCGGTGTCGTCGACGAACGGACCTTCCGTCCCCGGGATATCGAGGTTCGACATCGGCCGCGGCGGATGCTTGAGCGCCTCGTCGGCGAAGGCGATGAGCTCGTCGTGGGCGGGCGCATACGGGTCCACGCCCGCGACGGCGCCGGCGGTCCGCTCGGTGAGGTCGGCCGGCGAGACCAGGTAGCCCTGGGTCGCGCCGCCGGTCGCCGACGACGTCGGGCTCGATGACGGCGGAGGCGACCCGTTCACCGCCGACGAGGCCGAGGTCGTCGGTCCGGCCGTCCGCCCGGGCGAGGCTGACGGAGTCGGATCCGAGCCCGCTCGCACGGCGAGACCGACGCCGACCAGTGCGAGCCCGACCAGGATCACCACGAGCCCCAGACCGGCCGTCGAGGCGGCACCACGCGGGCGGGCTGGCGGTCGATCGCTGGGTGCGTCCACGGCGCGATTCTAGCCGGGTCCCGACGTTCGGCCCTCGGCCGGCCGGCGGTCCCCTTGACATGAGGTGTAATCATGTAAGTCCAGCAACACGAACACTTTGCGAGGTCTTCCCCGATGGGACATCACGACTCCCCCGACGAGCTCCGCGGCTGGTTCGCCGGCCGCCTGACCGATGGCTGGTTCACGTCCGGCCCGACCATCACCCGCGACCGCGAGGAGATCCTCGTGGTGGGCGAGGTGGCCGATGTCACCCTCGACAAGGGAGCGTCGGATGCCGAGCGATCGGCGGCGCGCGCCTCTCGGATCGAGGCGTTCCGAGAAGATACGCGCGGCGCCCGGATGCGCATCGCGGACGACGCGGAGCAGCGCTTCGGCCGGAAGGTCGCCTGGGGCGTCCGGATCGGCGACGTCGAGAAGCACTTCACGACGCTGAGCGTCCCGGTGATGACCCGGTTGCGCATGCGCGAACGCGGCGGTCCTCGACACCCTGGTCGACGCCGGCGTCGCCCGGAGCCGGAGCGACGCCCTCGCCTGGTGCGTCCGCCTCGTGGCCGATCACCAGGGCGAGTGGATCGACAAGCTGCGCGGCGCGCTCGGCTCGGTCGAGGCCGTCCGCGACGAGGGTCCGACCCCCGGTCGATGATCCCCGGGCGCGGCGGGGCGATACTCTTAGGCCGGGCGGTCCGACGAAGGGTCGCCCGGACGGAGGAGTCGTCGTGGCGGACCGCATCCTGCTCCTGGTGGGCACCAAGAAGGGCGCATTCATCGTCGAGTCCCGCGATGGTCGCCGGTCGTGGACGATCCACGGGCCGACCTGTGACGGGTATCCGATCCAGGACATCAGCCAGGATCCGGCGACCGGCACGCTGTATGCCGGGGGCGGCTCGGCGTGGTACGGCCCGACCGTCTTCCGGAGCGACGATCTCGGCAAGAGCTGGACCCAGTCGAGTGACGGCCTGACCTACGGCGACGACGGGCCCAAGATCACCGGCGTCTGGAACGTGACCGCCGGTCATGGCGCGATCCACGCGGGCGTCGGGCCGGCTGGACTGTTCCGGAGCGAGGACGGTGGGCGGACCTGGGCCCATGTGCAGGGCCTGACCGATCACCCGACCCGGCCGACCTGGGAGCCCGGCGCCGGGGGCCTGATCCTCCACACGATCATCCCGCACCCCACCGACCCGGCCCGGATGTGGGTCGCGATCTCGGCGGTCGGGACCTTCGAGACGCGCGACGGCGGGGTGACCTGGGAGCCGCGCAATCACGGCGTGCGGGCAGGCTTCCTGCCCGACCCCCTCCCGGAGACGGGCCAGTGCGTCCACAAGCTGGTCATGGCCGCGAACGAGCCGGAGCACCTCTATCAGCAGAACCATTGCGGTCAGTACCGGTCGCTCGACGGCGGGCTGACCTGGCAGGAGATCGGTGACGGGCTGCCCAGCGAGTTCGGCTTCCCGATGGTCGCCCATCCACGTGATCCGAAGACGGTCTGGGCGATCCCGCTGAACGGGGCCGAGCTGGGCCGGTTCATGCCCGACGGGTCGGCCGCGGTATGGCGGACGGAGGACGGCGGCGACAGCTGGATCCGCGGAGATACGGGTCTCCCACAGCACGATGCCTACCTCGGGGTCCTGCGCGAGGCGATGGCCCGCGACGTGCTCGATCCGGTCGGGGTCTACTTCGGGACGAGCACCGGCCAGCTCTACGGGAGCCGGGACGGCGGGGATGCATGGCAGTCGATCGTGACCACCTTGCCGCCCATCTACTCGGTCGAGGCGATCGTCGTCTGACCCGATGGCCGCCGTCATCCTCCCGCGTTCGCTGGCCGCCCTGGTTCCCGGGGTGGAGCATCGAACGACGGCGTCCGGGGCAACGGTCGGCGAGATCATCGCGGCGCTCGACGCCCGCTGGCCGGGACTCTCGGATCGCCTGTGCGACGCCGGTCCATCGATCCGCCAGCACATCAACATCTTCGTCGACGGCGAGCGAACGACGTCGCTGAACGCACCGGTCGCGCCGGATGCCACGGTCCACGTCATCCCGGCGATCGCCGGCGGGTCCGAGGCCACGGCGACCGAGCGGGACATCGTGACCTGGGACGATCTCGACCGGCTGGTCGCCGAGCTGGCGACGCAGGTGGCCGGGGACTACGACGCGATGCTGGCGATCACCCGGGGCGGCATGGTCCCGGCCGGGATGCTCGCCTATCGGCTGGGCATCCGCGACATCCTCGTCGCCGCGGTCGCCTACTACGACGAGCACGGCACGCCGGGTCCGGCCCCCACCTTCCTCCAGTTCCCCGCCGACCCGCTGCTCCGCGGACGTCGCGTGCTGCTGGTCGACGAGGTCTGGGACAGCGGCACGACGATCCACGCGGTGACCGAGCGGGTCCGCCAGGCCGGCGGGATCCCGACCACCGCCGTGCTCCACTACAAGCCGGCGCGGTCCGTGGTCCCTGGGGCTCCCGATCACTTCGCCGCCGCGACCGACGCCTGGGTCGTCTACCCGTTCAAGGCGGGTCGCTGACGATGCGGGTCGTCGTGACCGGCGGGAGCGGCAAGGCCGGGCGGTGGGTGGTCCGCGACCTGCGCGACCGCGGCCACGACGTCCTCAATGTCGACCTCGTCCGCGATGGCAGCGCTCACGGCCTGTGCATCGTGGCCGACCTGACCGACCTCGGCCAGGCGCACGACGTCATCCGGGGCGCCGATGCGGTGGTCCACCTCGCGGCGATCCCCGCGCCCGGGCTGCGCCCGGACGGCGAGACGTTCCGGGTCAACGCCCTGTCGACCTACAACGTCTTCGCGGCGTCGGTCGCGACCGGCGTGCGGCGGGTCGTGTGGGCGTCGAGCGAGACGGTCCTCGGCCTGCCGTTCGACACACCGCCGTCGTTCGCGCCGATCGACGAGACGATCGAGCCACGCCCCGAGTCCTCGTACGCGCTCGCCAAGCTGCTCGGCGAGGAGATGGCGCACCAGTTCGCGCGGCGATCGGGCGTCCCGTTCGTCGGGCTCCGCATCTCCAACATCATGGAACCGGACGACTACGCGGCCTTCCCCTCGTACTGGGACGACGCGACGATCCGGAAATGGAACCTGTGGGGATACGTCGACGTGCGCGATGTCGCCCAGGCCGTCAGACGCGGTCTCGAGGCGACGACGACGGGCGCGGAGGTCTGCATCGTCGCCGCGGCCGACACGGTCATGACCCGCCCGAGCGCCGACTTGATGGCGGAGGTCTTCCCGGGCGTCAGGCTGACCCGTCCCGTCGAGGGGCGCGAGACGCTCCTCGGGATCGGCACCGCGAATCGGCTGCTCGGCTACGCGCCAGAGCATCGCTGGGCCGACCACGTGGCGGCGCGCTCGACGTAGGCGGGCCTCCGGCCATCGGTGTCGAAGACTTCACCGGGCCGACACCCAGGCTGAATCGCCTCGCCGGATGATGCCGGCGAAAGGCCGGATCCATGCGCCTGCTGCTGCTGGAAGACGACGTCCGTCTCGCCGGGCTCCTCGAGCGGGGCCTGCGGGGCGAAGGGCACGCGGTCGACCACGCCGCGACCATCGAGGACGGCCGCTGGCTGGCGACCGAGAACCCGTACGACGTCCTGGTCTTCGACGTCATGCTGCCGGATGGGGACGGGTTCAGCCTGTGCGCCGACCTCCGCGCGAAGGGCGTCTGGACGTCCGTCCTGCTCCTGACGGCCCGCGATGCCGTGACCGACCGCGTCCGCGGCCTGGACGTCGGCGCCGACGACTACCTCGTCAAGCCGTTCGCCTTCCCCGAGCTGACCGCTCGACTGCGCGCCCTGGTCCGGCGCGGGGCACCGGCCCGACCGACCATCCTGACCGTCGGGGAGCTGACGCTCGACCCGGCGGCCCGATCGGTCAGGATCTCCGGCGTCCCGCTCGACCTGTCGGCGCGGGAGTACTCGCTCCTCGAGGTCTTCGTCCGGCGAGCCGGCGACGTCCTCAGCCGGAGCGAGATCATCGAGCGGGTCTGGGACTGGGCATACGACGGCACCTCGAACGTGGTCGACGTCCACGTCCGCGCGCTGCGGACGAAGCTCGGAGCCCATCCGCAGGGGCCGCGGATCGAGACGGTGCGGGGGATGGGCTACGTCCTCACGCCCGCGTCCAAGGTCGTCGCGGCAGCGGGCCGCTCAGGTGGACGGTGACCATCCGCCTTCGGATGACGGTCTGGTACGCCGTCGTCTGCGTGCTCACCCTGCTGGTGGTCGGCGCTGTCGTCTGGCTCCAGTACTCGTCCGCGCTCCGGCGCAGCGTCGACGAGGTCCTCGCGACGCGGGCCGGGACGACGGTCGACCTGCTGGAAGCCGACCCTGCCGCGCGCCCGGACGCCGAGGCGCTCGAGCGCGGCCTGTTCCTGATCGTCTACGGTCCGGGCGGCGTCGTGACGTACGCCAGTCCGCGGGCGCCGACGATCACCGAGCCGAGGCTCGGGCTTGTCGACGTTGCCGGCCGGCGGAGCGCAGGACCTGAGCGGGGAGGCGTTGTTCGCGCAGGCGGCCGCCGGCGGACGGCTCGTGGTCGCCGGGACGACGCTCCTCGACGTGGACCGGAGCCTCGCCAGCCTTGCCCGGACGATGGCCCTGGTGGGCATCGTCGGCGGGCTCCTTTCGATCCTCGGCGGGTATTGGCTCGCCGGCCGGGCGCTGGCGCCGGTCGCCCGCCTGACCAGCGAGGCCGATGCGATCGGCAGCGACGAGGTCGGCCGCCGGCTCGAAGAATCGACCCGCGACGACGAGCTCGGCGACCTTGCCCGGACCCTCAACCGGATGCTCGAGCGGGTCGAGGGCTCGGCCGGGCGCCAGCGTGCGTTCGTGATCGGCGCCTCGCACGACCTGCGGACGCCCCTCGCGGCGCTGCGGACCGAGCTCGAGCTCGCCCTCCTCCACCCATCCGACGAGGTCGCACTCCGATCCGCGGTCGCGGGCGCCCACGCGGACGCCGTCAAGCTGAGCCACCTGGCCGACGGCCTGCTCCGGCTCGCCGCGGCCGAGGCCGACGGCCGTCCCATCGAGCGCGAGGCCGTCGATCTTCGCGGCTTGCTCACGGAGGCGGTCGACCTCGTGCCGGAGCGATCGACCACGCTCCCGGTCGCCGTCGAGATCGCCTCCCAGGACGCCACGATCCGGGTCGATCGCCCGCGGCTCGAGCAGGCCGTGATGAACCTCGTCGCCAACGCCAAGCGATTCGCCCCCGGCGGGACATCCGTCGAAGTATTCGCCGGGATCGACCCGGAACGCGTCCCGCCGGTCCTTCGGGTCGAGGTGCTGGATCGCGGGCCGGGGGTCGCGGCGGAGCTGCGCGACACGCTCTTCCAGCCGTTCTCCCGCGCCCGTCGGCCGGGGGCCGACGGGACGGGCCTCGGGCTGGCGACGGCGGCCGCGGCCGTCCATGCCCACGGCGGAGCGATCGGCTACGACGATCGGGCCGGCGGCGGCGCCAGGTTCTGGATGCTGGTTCCGCTCTGACGGCGGACTCGCCGTCTTCATCGTCCCTTCATCTCGTGTCTGGCAGGCTTCAGGGAGGTCCGGCACGATCACCCGGGCAGGCGACCGACCCACCGGACCGGACACGTGCGAGAAAGAAGATGCACAGACCGTCATGGCTCGCCGACCGCTCCTCCGATGCGGGTCCGCTCGGGCTGGACCGGATCCGTCGCGCTCGCGCCGGCCGGACATTCCAGCGCGTCGCCGTCGAACCGATCCGCCCGGTCACGACGACCGACGTCCTCGACGCGCTCCGCGACCGATCGCTGATCCGCGAACGATCCCTCGAGTGCGTCCGGGCCGAGCTCGGCCTTGACTGAGCCGATCTCCCTGGACCGGATCGAGGATCCCCTCCGGCATCGCGCCGTCCTGTCGTCCGAGCTCCGTCGGACGTATCGCTGCCGGGCTCTTCTGCTGTGGCCGGGACTCGACAGGATCAGGTTGTCCCGGACGCGGGGTGACCCGTTCCGGATCGCCTCCCTCGTTTCGCGCCGATCGGGCCAGCCCGTCGACGTGATCGTGTCGATGCTCGTAGGCGAGCGGGTCGAGATGAGCGACACTGGCGGCAACCCCGCCCGATGAACGCCGGGAAACCGATCGCCGCCCGGATTCACGTCCCCATCAGCACCCGCCAGGCACGCTCCGTCCACGTCCCAGCCACGCGATCCGACCGACGGACCGCGTCGGGACCGGCACGGAGAACCTGTCATGCGCAAGCTGTCGATCCTCGGAGCCCTCGCCGTGTTCATGATCGCGGCCGGCCTGACCGTGGCGGCGTGTCCGACGGGACCCGGCAGTCCGCCGCGGAGTTCCCGGCCGGCTGACGCTCGTCATCGAAGCCGGCGCCGGGCCCGCTCGGCGCCGGCTTCGCGTGCGTGGCTCGCGCTTCCTCCCGCATGAGGCCGACCGTGGCGCCGTTCGGCGCCTCAGCGGGAGGCGAGGCGCTCGGCGAGGCTCCGTCCGCTCGGTGGCTTGCCCGTCCGCTCCGATCGATCGTCGAGCCGGAGCAGCGACTCCTGGACGTAGCGCACGCCGATGAACCGGAGCGGCTCGGGCTCCCAGGACGGGCCTCGGCGGTCGACGAGCGGCAGGTCGGTGAGCTCGGTGTGGGCCCCGGTGATGAGGTCGGCCAGGACGCGCCCCGCCAGGTTCGCCGTCGCCACGCCATGGCCGGTGTAGCCGCGCCCGCTGGCCAGCCCCGTCTTGCGGTCGTAGGCGAACGTCGGCAGCCAGTCGCGGGGGAAGCCGAGCGGGCCACCCCAGGCGTGGCTGAACCTGATCCCCTTGAGGTTCGGGAACCAGGCTTCGACGAAGTGGCGGAGCATCGAGTGGGTCCGCTCATCACGATCGAACCGCGGCTCGATCCGGGACCCGAAGCGATACGGCGCACCTCGTCCGCCGAACAGGATCCGCCCGTCACGCGTCCGGGTCAGGTAGTCGATCGACAGGCGATACGAGGCGAGGCACTCGCGGGCCGCCCAGCCGATCTCCGCCCACTGCGCATCGGTCAGCGGCTCGGTCAGGACGATCAGCGAATAGGTCGGGAGCAGCGATCGGTGCCACGGCCGGAGCTGGGTCAGGTACGCCTCCCCGGCGAGCACGACCGCCTCAGCGCGCAACTCGCCCCGTTCGGTCCGCAGCGCGGGTCGGAGCTGGCCGTTCCCGGCCCCGGGCTCGACCTGGACGACGTCCGTCCGCTCGTGGATGACCCCACCGCGACGCTCGACCGCGCGAGCCAGCCCACGCACGAGCTTGCCCGGGTGCATCGAGGCGTACTCGGTCCCGAAGATCCCGCCGAGCGCCCCGTCCACGCGGACCCGCTCGGTGGCGCCGGCGGCGTCGAGCCGCTCGTATCGATCGGCCCGGCCGGCGGCCTCGAGCCCCGCCCAGTGCTGCTCCATCGCCGGGACCTGGCTCGGTCCGCGCGCCACGACCAGGCTGCCGCCCTTGGTGTAGTCGGCGTCGATCTCCTCCTCGCGGCAGAAGCGGCCGATCTCGTCCACCCCGCTCTCGACGGCGTCCTCGATCGCCGTCATCGCCTCCCGACCGAACCTCCGCTCGAGGTTGGCGGACGACACCTGGAGCCCGGCGGTGCACCAGCCGCCGTTCCGCCCGGATGCGCCGAACCCGGCGATCTCGCGCTCGAGAACGGTCACCTTGAGGCTCGGCTCGCGGCGGAGCAGCTCGTAGGCCGTCCACAGGCCCGTGTAGCCCGCACCCAGGATCGCGACGTCGGTATCGGCGGACCCGTCGAAGCGTGGGCGTGGCGTGAGATCGTCCCCAGACGTCTCCAGCCAGAAGCTGGTGGCGCCGTAGCCGTTCGGGTCGGTCGTCACCGGCGAGCCATCTCCATGCCGACGAGCGGGTCGAACGCCTCGGTCCGCTCGACGACCGCATCGGCGCCCAGCCGGCCCCGGCGGGTCTGGCGGATCGGCTCGCCGAGGATCGACGGCCAGCCGTGCGCGGCGATCCGCTCGAGCGTCGCGACTGCCGCGTTCACCGTCCCGCGGGCCATCGTGAGGGCGGCCCCGCGCGGCCGCAACGGACCCAGCGAGCCGGAAGCCTCGAGGGCGATGGACGCCGCGGAGCGCGTGGCGGCCACCGTCTCGGCCATCGAGTCGGCATCGGCCCGCGTGGACCGGACGATCATCCCCGACGATCCGGCCAGGGGCAGGACGGTCCCGAGGACGGAGATCCACGCCAGCGATGCCGGCGTGCCGGCCGCGGGCTCCTCGAACGCGAGCGGGTGGTCCGGCATGGCCGCGCGCCGGACGGCCACCTGGGCGATCGCGGCAGCCGCCGGACCACGCTCCTCGATCAGCCACGGCGGGAGCGCGCCGACCAGCAGACGGCTCTCGGGCACGCCGTGCAGCCGGGCGAGGAAGACGCCGACGAGCTGGAGGGCGAGCGCCCGCCCCGCCCGGGTCGTGGCGTCCGACGGCAGTCCACGCGCGAGATCCGGCCCGACCACGAGCGGACCCGGCCCGACGAGGACGGTCGCGCCCGACCGCGCCAGGATCCGGTGGGCGAACGCATGGTCCGCCAGGGCCCGGTCCGGGTCGACGTTCCCATCGACGATCTCGGCGACGACGTCGGAGGCCACCACGTCGATCCGCTCGAACGCGGCGACGACCGCCTGCTCCGGCGCGGCGAGCGGGAGCCCGAGCGTGGCCAGCCGAGCATAGGCCCGCCGCTCGGCCGCGGCCCCATCCACGGCCTGACGAAGCTCGGCCAGACCGCGCTGGCTGCCCGACGGCGCCGGCTCGATCGGGACGTCGCCGATCGGCGGACCGCCGGGGGCCGGCCGAGGACGCCAGAACGGGACGTCGATGCCTTCGTCGTGGAGCCGCTCGGCGAGCTCGCGGATGGCCGGGACGATGACCTGGACGACATCGACGCCGGTCATCGCCAGGGCAGCCGCCTCACGTGCGCCGACGCCGGCCTCGGCCGCGACCAGCGTGGCGCCGACCCATGGCTTGTCGGCATCGCCGATCAGGTCGAGGAGCTCGAGCCGCGCCGTCCGATTGGCGTCGATCCGGTCGAGCGCCGAGGCGCCGAGCGTCCTGGCCGCGAGCTCGACCGCGGCGCGACGGTCCCGGTCGTGCAGGACCTCGGCCTCCAGACCCAGATCGACCGCGCCCGACGCGACATCGAGGGCCAGCTCCTGCGGCGTCGTCTCGTATTCGAGGAGCGCCGCGGTGAACGGGAGCACCACGCCACCGGCCAGCCGGTCCGGCCGGTGCGTCACGTAGCGATCGACCACCTCGCCGGCGAGCGGCCGGCCGGATCGGTCGAGCCCGGTCACGCCGAACATCCGCAGGAGCGCACGCTCCTGCCCGCCGGTCGTGCACAACCGGGCGCGCGCGCCCCACGCACCGGCCAGCGTCTCAGCGAGCTCGACCAGCCGATCGATCGGTCCCAGGTCGCCCGCCCGCGTCATGCCAGGCGGCCCGCCGCCCGGAGAAGGCCGAGCGCCCGATCCACCGGCAAGCCCGGGACGACGATGCCGTCCCGACCCGTCACCGTGTCGGCAACGAACAGCGAGTCGATCACGGCTTCCTCGGTCGCCTCGACGGCGGCCATGAAGAAGCGGTCCAGGTACGAGTCCGTCACGTGGGTGGTGACCGTCGTGGCCGAGGGCGGGTCGCGTTCGATGCGGTAGCCGGTCGAGAAGGCAAGGAAGATCTCGCCCGAGCCGTGACCGGCGGTCGAGCCGGTCCGGGCGAGACCGAGCCCCGCTCGTCGCGCGAGCCGCTCGAGCTGGTGCGGCAGGAGCGGCGCGTCGGTCGCGACCACGACGATACAGCTGCCGCGCTCCCGTGGCGTCAGATGGATGTCCGCCTCGCGCGTCCCGCCGCCCGCGGCGGGCCAGCCCTCCTCGACCAGGGCCTGACCCACCCGGACGCCGTCGATCGTCAGGCGCTCCAGCCAGCCGAAGTTCGTCATGGCAAGCACGCCGACGCGGTACTCGGCGGACGCCTCACCGGGGGCCGATCCGTCGCGGGCCAGGGGCCGAACGACCCGGGAGGCAGTCCCGATCCCTCCCTTGAGCTCGAAGCAGACCATCCCCGTCCCGGCCCCGACGACGCCGAGGTCCGGCGCTCCTCGATCCGACCCGGCGGCATCGTCCATCGCAGCGGCGACGTCGGCCGCGTCGACCTGGACGACCCGCGATGCGTTGAGGACCCCGTCATCGCATTCCGCCACGACCGGCAGGAGCGCGTCGTCGATCCCCACCCCGGGGATCCGCTCGATCAGGCCGGCGATCGCGGCATCGTAGACGCGGCCGATGGCCATCGAGCTCGTCAGGAGGATCGGCGACTCGATCACGCCCCATTCCTGGATCGTGGTGATCCCGATCGCCTCGCCCGCACCATTGAGCACCGCCGCTCCCGCCGGGACGCGGCGGGCGAACAGCTCGGCCGCGCCGAATGGGACGATCGCCGTCACGCCGGTCCGCGCGCTCCCACGACCGGACGGCGGACCGGGCTCGTCGCGCCAGACGGTCCGGTGGCCGACCGAGACGTGCGCCACGTCGACGATCGAGTTCGTGGCGCCGGCCGGCATCAGGCCGATCCGGACCCCCAGGTCGCGGGCTCGCGCGCGTGGCGCAGGAGGCTGCGAGACCGGCAACGAGCGTCCTCCCTGGTTTCCGGCCGGCGCGGTCCCTCGCAACCGCCGGCCGGACAAGGATACGGACGCGCGCCATGGGCCGTCGGGGCTATGCCCACGCTGTGGCGGTCCTGGGGTCCGCCGCGCCCTCAGCCGACGAGACCGGCCAGCCTCACCCCGGCGAGGAACCCTCGGTAAGCGATCAGCGGGTCGACCGCGGCGAACCGGGCGCCGGTCTCGCCGACCCGCTCGGCGCCGGGCACCAGGCAGGCGTAGTCGGCCTGGAGCGGGTTCTGGTAGGTGACCTCCACGACGTAGGGCGGGTCGAGGACGAGCGGGCGCATCTCGCCGACGATCGCCCGCCGGACGGCACGCTCGGCACCGGCCCGGACCCGTTCCCGTGCGACCGTCGGGTGGACCGACGCCGCCGCCTGTCGCCCGAGGCCCTCCTTGACCACGACCCGCTCCGCCCACGGGAACCAGTCGGCCATCTCGGCGGCCAGGACATCGTCCCCGGCGACGAGGCCGACGGGCACGCCCCAGGCGCCGAGGGCGATCGCGTTGATCGCCGCCTCCCCTGCGGGCCGGCCGTTCAGCGTCGAGCGGACGGGCCGGAACGAGTAGGTGTGGGCGATCGTGCCGAGCGGGTTCCCGGCCCGGGCGTGATAGCCGACGAACAGGGCCACGCCGAACCCGCGATCGGGCCCGGCTCCGGCCACCATCGACCACGTCTTCTGGCCCTGGAGGAGCGTCGCCCGCGGATCGAGGTCGATCTGGCTCAGGTTGAACATCGAGCCGTGGCTGTCGTTCACCAGGACGTCGGTCGCGCCGCCGTCGAATGCGCCTGCGATCGCCGCGTTCGCCTCACCGGTCATCAGCTGGACGGCGACCGGGTAGCCACGATCCCGACGACCGGTCGGCTTGTCGTGGCTGATCCCCGCGATGCCCTCCATGTCGACGCTGATGTAGACCTTCACGATCCCTCCTCGAGCGGTTCGGCGGCGGTCCTCGCCGGAGCGCCGATCCAGATATGGCCGTCGATGAAGCGCTCGGCCTTCCAGATCGGGGCCCGTGCCTTCGTCTCGTCGATCGCATATCGGGCGGCGTCGAAGGCCGCGTCACGGTGCGGAGCGGCGGCGACCACCAGGATGCTCACCTCGCCGAGTGGCACGGGCCCGGTCCGATGGACGATCGCCAGCCGGACGACCCCGAACCGAACCTCGATCTCATCGGCGATCGCGCCCAGGACGGCTTCGGCCATCGACTCGTGCGCCTCGTACTCCAGCGCGTCGACCCGTCGCCCGGCGTGGCGCAGCGCTTCGGCCTCCTGCCCCGGGGCGGGCGTTCCCGGCGTCTCCCGGGTCCGTCCGACGAACACCACGACGGCACCATCCGCCGGCGTCGCCAGGCGCGCCCCGAGCTCCTCGCCGAGCCCGGTCGGGAACGGAGCGTCGCGCAGCTCGATGACCCGGACCGTCGGACCGGTCGGTTCGTCGACGCCGGCGCCGCCGCTGACCGGTGGGATGCAGGCGAGCTCGTCCCCATCGGCCAGCACGGTGTCGGCATCGGCGTACTCGCTGTTCCGGGCGAACCGGACCGAGCTCCGGCCGGGGGCGAGGATGGGATACCACTCGACGAGCGCCGTCCAGGCCGCCTCGATGGTCACGCCGTCGGGAAGATCGAGGGTCACCTCCCGAGAACCGACGAGCTCTCGCTGGATGGCGAACAGGCGGACGCGGACGCGCATCGCCGATCAGCCGCGGTACGAGGCGATGAGCAATCCGTCGCCGACGGGCAGGATCGTCGAGATGAACCGGGGATCGTGGAGCACGGCGGTGTCGAACGCGCGGATCGCGTCGGTCGTCGCGTTCGATCTTGACGGCTTGTCGCCCGACACCGCGCCGGACCACAGGACGTTGTCCGCCGCCACGATCGCGCCCGGCAGCAGCCGCGGCACCAGCGCCTCGAGGTAGGCGCCGTACTCGGGCTTGAGCGCATCGATGAACACGAAGTCGAACGGCCCGACGAGCGCGGCCTCATCCGCCCCTGAGGCGAAGGCCTCGAGGGCGGGGCGGTTCACCACGACGATCCGCGCGTCGGCGATCCCGCCCTTGCGCCACCAGCCCCGAGCCCGGTCCGTCCGGCCACGATCGGGATCGATCGTGACGATCGTCGCATCGGGAGCGGCGCCCAGGGCGAGGCACAGCGTCGAGAAGCCGTAGGCGGTACCGACCTCGACGATCCGATGGCGCCCGGCGGCCAGCACCGACAGGATCCGGCCGGCCTCCCGATCGAGGATCGGGATGTCATCCGGGCCGGCCGCGGCTTCGATCGCGATCAACCCCGCGTTCAGCGGCGCGGCCGTCGCCTCGATCCACTCCCGGTCCTTCGCGCTGGGGATGTATCCACCGCTCGTGCTCATCCGCGATCCTCCTCGGGCTCAGACCAGCAGGCCCGCGCCGAAATACAGACCTGCCGCGACGATGGTGGCGGCCGCGATCGTGCCGACATTGATGTACAGGAGCCCGGTCGCCGACTCCATCGACCTGGTGCGGGCGGTCTGGATCGCAGCCCACGACACCGCCAGCGGGAAGATCAGCCCGACGATGAGGTACAGCCAGACGAACAGGGCCCAGGGGCCGGTCAATGGTGCGAACGGCGCCCCACCCGACCCGCCTCCGAACGCCAGCGAGACGACGAAGTAGACCAGCTGGAGCGCGACGATCGCCAGCAGGAGGCGGGCGAAGAGGATCAGCGGAGCCTCCGGCAGCTTCGGCGTCACGAGGTACCAGTGGCCCAGGATCATCGACGCGAACACGCCGCCGGTCGCCGCGGCGAGCAGCAGGCTCTGTCCGATGAGGGCGATCGGCGCCGGGAAGCCGCCGCCCCAGCCCAGCGCCCCGAAGACGAACGCGCCGACCCCGGCCGCGACCCCGAGCAGCCCGAACCAGATCGCCCGACCGCGCCGGGCGAGGACGACGGTATAGACGGCCGCGATGGCCGTGAACGCGAGGAGGCAGGACTGCCGGGCGCTGTCGTACGCCGGGTCGATGACGACCGCCGCGGTGCCACCGGTGACGGTCGGGAGCGCACCGTCCGAGAGGTAGGCGAGGAGAGCGAACCCGGTCGCGCAGGCCGACGTGAAGGCCAGGTACCCGCGGGTGGCGTCGGTCCGCCAGCGAGCGAGGACGACCGCCGCGAACGCCCCCAGGCCGAGGGCCGCGAGGACGGTCCAGTTGATGAACGCGAGGTTCTCCGCGATGCGCTGGGAAGCCACGGTCCGAGTGTAGCCTCGCACCACGCCGGGCGCGGCCGCGGGGGTGGGCACGGTGCGCGCGGTCGGGAGCTAGGATTCGCCTCGGAGGTGTGCCATGGGACTGGGTCGCGACACGACGATCACCTGGTACGGCCATGCCTGCGTGCAGATCGCCACGCCGGGCGGCAAGACCATCCTCATCGATCCCTGGTTCGGGAACCCGCTCAGCCCGAAGTCGGCCGATTCGGTGACCGCCTGCGACGTGCTGCTGGTCACCCACGGGCACGGGGATCACATGGGCGACGCGGTGGCGCTCGCCAGCCGGCTCCGCCCAACCTGGCCGTGCATCCACGAGATGAGCCTGTGGCTCGCCCGGCAGCTACCCGACGGCAGCGATGCCGTGATGGGGATGAACAAGGGCGGCACGGTTTCCGCCGCCGGCCTGACCGTGACGATGACCCATGCCGATCACTCCGCCGGCGATTGGAACGCGGAGGGCGGCGTGCCGCTCTATCTCGGCGAGCCGGCCGGGTTCGTCGTCCAGATGGAGAACGACTTCCGCGTCTACCACTCGGGCGACACGGCCGTGTTCGGAGACATGCGCCTGATCGGTGAGCTGTACCGGCCCGACGTGGCCCTGCTCCCGATCGGCGGGCACTACACGATGGGCCCGCGCGAGGCGGCGCTCGCGGTCGAGCTCCTCGGCGTCAAGCACGTCGTGCCGATCCACTACGGGACGTTCCCGATCCTGGCCGGCACGCCCGACGAGCTGCGTGCCGCACTCACCGCCCGCGGGCTGACCGACGTCGAGGTTCACGCCCTCGAGCCCGGCGGTTCGCTCGACTGAGAGCGTTCGCCGGTTTGCTGGTATTCGCCGGATCTACTGGTAGACGATCACCAGCTGCGGCTTGTTCGTACCGTCCTCGCGCGTGCTGAAGTAGACGCTGGTCGTGCCGGAGCTCTTGAGCGCGAAGCTATAGGTGGTGCTCGGGTTGATCGGGGTGGTCAGGGTGAACTCGACATAGGCGTTCGCCGTTCCGGCGACCCCGGACCCGATCGAGCTGCCCGGCAGCGCCGGGGCATTGCCCCAGTTGATGCCGGTCTCGGTCCAGCCGTTGCCCACCAGGTAGACGCTCTGGGTCATGGCCGAGCTGGCGGTGGTCACGAACAGCCGGAGCTTGACCGACTGCACCGTGCCGCTGAATGCCGGGACGTTGAACTGGTAGTACGGCCGGTACGTCGGAGTGGCGAGGGTCGCGTCCTCGCGCGTCCGGATCGGGTTCAGGGTCCCGTAGTTCGTGGTCGTGCTGCTCGAGTTGACGTGGGAGTCGGCGACCGGGTTGAGGGTAAGCGTGGTCGGCGATCCACCGGTCACGGTGATGCTGACGGTGGCGTCGGTCGAGTCCTGGGCGCTGCCGTCGGTCACCTTGAAGGTGAACGAGTCGGAGCCGGTGTAACCGGACGTGGGGGTGTAGGTCACTGACCCGGTATCGGTGTTCGGGCTACCCGCCGCACATGCATTGGCGCCGATCGAACCCAGCGTGCCGTGGGTCGGATTCCCAGTGATCGTGAACGTCAGGTTGCAATCCTCGACGTCGTGCCCGGTCAGGGTGACGCCCTTGGCCGTGTTCTGTGCCGTCGAGACGCTGACGGCGTCGGCGGTCGGTTGGTCGTTCACGGCGACGACCGTGATCGAGACGGTAGCTGCCGACGAGTCGCTCGCCCCGTCGTTGACCTTGTAGGTGAACGAGTCGGGGCCGTTGTAGTTCGCGGCCGGGGTGTAGGTCACGGACGCCGAGTCCGTGAACGGGCCGCTGCCCGCGCAGGTGTTGCCTGTGATCGAGCCCAGATTCCCATGGCTCGGCGGGCTCACGATCGAGAAGGTCAGCTCGCAGGTTTCGGCGTCCCCGCCGGAGATGATGATCGAGTGGGCCTCGTCCTCCAACACCGACGGCGACTTGTCGTCGGCGGTCGGCGCCGTGTTGGACGCGGTGACCGTCAGCGTCGCGGTCGCATCGGCCAGCGAGTCGAGCGTCCCGTCGTTGACCTTGTAGCTGAACGAGTCGCCGCCGGTGTAGCCGTTGTTCGGGGTGTAGGTGATCGTCTGGGTGTCCGTGTTGGGAGTGCCCGCGACGCACGTGTTGTCGGTCGGCGGGCTGAGGGTCCCGTGGGTGGGCGGGCTCGTGATCGTGAAGCTCGTGAGCTCGCAGTTGTCGACGTCGGATCCACGCATCGTCACCGGCGTGGCGGTGTTGACCGTCGTCGAGGCGCTCGTCGCGACGGCGACCGGCGCATCGTTGACGGCGGTCACGGTCAGGGTCGCCGTCGCGGGAGCCGAGTCCAGCGTCGGGTCCGTCGTCTTGTAACTGAAGCTGTCCGGACCCGAGTAGTTCGAGGCCGGCGTGTAGATCACCGATGCGCTGTCAGTGTTGGGGCTTCCCGCGACGCACGCCGCGCCGGTGATCGGCTGGAGGGTCCCGTGGCTCGGCGGGGTCACGATGGCGAAGCCGAGCTCGCAGGTCTCGGCGTCACCGCCGGACAGGTCGACCGTGGCGGCCGTGTCCTCGTCGGTCGTCTTGCTCGTCGGATCCGCGGTCGGCTGCGTGTTGGTCGGGCCGGTCGTCTGGGTGATCACCAGTTGCGGCGCGTTGGCCCCCTCCTTGCTGGAGAAGTAGGCGCTGGTCGTCCCGCTGCTCTTGAGCGCGAAGGTCACGAGACCATTGCCCGTGATCGATGTCGGACTCAGGGTGATCTCGTTGTATGCCCCGGTCGTGGGGACCGACGCGGAACCCAGGAGCGTGCTCCCGATCGTCGGCGCGTTGTTCCAGTTGATGCTGCCGGTCCCGGACTCGATCCAGTTCGGGTTCGTCAGCGTCGCAAACACGCTCTGGATGTTCGAGCTTCCGGTATCCGCGTACAGGCGGAGCTTGACGCCTGTGACGGAGCCGGTCAGGCCGGTCACATTGAACCTGAGGTAGGACCGGTATGTGTTCGTCGAGACCGGGTTTTCCTCGCGCGTCCGAAGCTGGACGTTGGTCCCGTAGTTCGTGGTGGGGCTGCCCGACTTGACCTGGGCATCGGCGTCCGGCGTCAGGGTGATCGTCGACGACGGCGCGTTCACCGTGATCAGGTTGGTCTGGGTCAGCGTGTCGGACTGGCTGTTGCCATTCGTCGTCGTCAGCTTGACCGTGTAGACACCCGGATTGGCGTACGAATGGCTGGGGTTCGTGAGGGTCGAGGTGTTGCTCCCGCCCGAGCCCGGATCGCCGAAGTCCCACGCATAGGTGAGGGTGGGCGTGCCTGTCGACTGGTTCGTGAAGTTGACCGTCAGCGGCTGGGTCCCGGACGTCGTGTCCTGGGTGAACGCCGCCTGCGGGTCCTTCGGCGGGCCGCCTCCGAGCGTGTCGTGATGATGCCAGTACGTGTCGGCGTCGTCATCGAAGGCCATCGCGACGAGCCCGGTCGTGTTGTTCACGTTCTGCTTCGTCGACGTGGAGTCGTTGAGCCCGACGCCGGTGTTGTCGCGCATCACCGGCGTCCCGACGCCGGACGGGAAGGAGATCGACGAGGTGCTGGACACCTTCTCGTAGATGTCACCACCGCTCTGGCCGCTGCCCGAGCCATTGTGCGGTCCCGTCTCGAAGACGTGGAGCATCCCCGCGCTCTCATCGAGCTCGAGGATCGCCCGGGTGGGGCTGTCACCGACCGTTGACACCCGGAAGTTGGACCAGCCACCGTTGGACGCGCGGACGAGGAGGTCCTCCATCGGCTGCGCGCTCGAGCTGTTGCTGGTCTTGGCGACCGCGTAGATCTTGCCGCTCGAGTCCGTCTTGATGTTCAGGTGGTCGTCGGCCGGCTTGGGGTTGGAGCCCGTTGACGAGATCGCGGTCTCGGCGGTCCAGGTCGCATCGGACGCGCCATCGACGTGCCACGCGAAGTAGTCCTTGACGTCCGTCTGGTTGCTCCAGAGGACGCCGATCCGGTGCTGGCCACTGACGGTGAACGCGATGATCGTGGAGATGTCATCCAGCGCCGTCGTGACGCCGACGCCCTGACCACCGACCGGCAGCGCGGCCGGTGCGGACCAGGTGGCGTCGTTCAGGCCGACAGTGTGGTTCGTGTAGACGAGGTTGGCCGAGCCGCTCTTCTGGGTCCAGGTGGCCCACAGCATCCCGGTCGAATCCTTGGCGATGACCAGCGTCTCGCTCTGGATGTTCGTCCGCATCGAGGCCGGGAAGCCACCATCCAAGCTGTAGGTCTTCGAGCCGCTGTTGTAGCTGAAGCGGTAGAGCCGGGTCTGGCCAGCGGTTCCCGTCGTGGTCCCGCCACCGTCCACCTTCCAGACTTGCGAGGCCACGTACAGGTGAGTCCCGTCCCACAGCGTGTCAGCGCGCGTCTTGTTCCGATCGTCGAGCGGCGTGGCGGTCTTAGTCCAGGTTTCCGTGTTCGGGTCGAGCCGGTAGATCCAGAACCCGGTCGAGCTCGAGCTCTGCATGCTCGCCCACCAGGATCCCGTCGTTGTACCAGACCTTGCTCTCGGGCTTCGATCCCGTGACGGCGCTTCCGCCGGGATCGGTGAAGTCCTTGTGCCCGATGTCGGCCGCAGCGACGACCGCGGCGCCTGCCACGAGCAGCAGGAGCACGCTCGCGAGGATCGCTCGGCTGAGCCTGGTGATCAACGGATTCATGGAATGCCCCCTGGTGGTCCCCCTGGACGCCACTCAGGCGCCTTTGCGTTTGAAGACGGCGACGACCGTCCACCACATGATCTTGAGGTCGAGTCCCAGCGACATGGTCTGGAGATACTCGACGTCGAGCCGCAGCCGCTGGTCGAACGTCGCGGCGTTGCGCTCCTTGACCTGCCACAGGCCGGTGATCCCCGGCACGACCTCGAGCCGCTCGGTGTGCCACAGATCGTAGGTGCTCGCGGCGAATGAGGTCGGGCGCGGCCCGACCAGGCTCATGTCTCCGCGCAGGACGTTGAGGATCTGCGGCAGCTCGTCGAGGCTGGTCTTGCGCAGGAACTTGCCGACGCGGGTGATCCGCGGGTCGTCGATGATCTTGAAGTCCGGCGGCGGGAGGATGTTGAGGTGCATCAGCGACGCCTTGAGTGCCTCGGCGTCGCGGACCATCGTGCGGAACTTGTACATCCCGAAGTCGGATCCCGTGCTGGCCCGTGCGCTGCTGGGTGAACAGGATCGGCCCGGGCGAGTCGAGGCGGACCGCTAGCGCACAGACCAGCAGGACGGGCGCGACCAGCGGCATGATCGCCAGGCAGACGATCAGGTCGAACGCTCGCTTGATCGGCCGATAGCGCTCGGCCCGGGCCACCGAGGGGACCCCGGCGTCAGCTCGAAGACTCACGACGGTCGGCTGCAGGGGGATCGGGGACCAGGTGCGGGCGGAGCTCGATGACGTCGGCCGGCAGGTCGGCGGGGCGGCCCACGCCGACGGGCACCGGGACGGACGGCAGCGGGGTGCCGTAGAGCGCGGCCAGGAGGGCCCCGCTGGTCAGGCCGTCGGTCGGGAACGTCGCGATCGACGCACCGGTCATGACCACGTCCGGTTGACGCGACCGCAGCCGCTCGACGAGGCGCTCGGCCTCGGGGCGGTCCGTCTCGGGGAGCAACAGGTTGACCTCGCCATGGTCGGCCCACGTCCGGTCGATCCGGCGGAGGTGCGGTGCGATCGCCGCGGCGCGGGCGTTCGCGTCCGAACCCGCCTCGCCGGGCAGCCGGACGATCGCCAGCGGGCGCTCGTGTCGGCGCGCCCGGGAGATCTCTCGATGGACATCCGCCCAACCGGCTTCGCTCGAGATCGGCGCGGCGATCGGGACCGCGCGCTCATCCCGACGCCGAGCCATGACGAGCGCACCGAGGAGGACCGCCAGCGGCAGAGCCAGCAGGATCGGAACGAGACTACTGGTCGCGACCCCCCATCCGATGACGCCTCCGAAGATCGCCGCCACCCCCGCGACGATCATCAGTAGTCGCCGAGGAGCGTCGGCTCCGTGAGGCTGAGGGCTGCGGCCGAAGCGGTTCGCCCACCGACCACGGCCGGGTGCCCGTGCGCCGGGGCGTTCGAGACGAGCTCCTCCGGATCCATCCGACCGCGTCCGAAGGACACGTAGGTGAAGCCGGCCCGGGCCAGGACATCGGGCGTCAGGGCATTCCGACCGTCGACGATGAGCGCCTGGCGCATCGTCTGGGCGGCGGCGTCCCAATCGAGGCCCGCGAACTCGGCCCACTCGGTGACGAGCGCCGCGGCATCGGCGTCGGCGAGCGCCTCGAACGCCGACCCGACGGTGATCAGGCCGTCGATCTCCTGGGCGGCCCGCACGCGAGCCTTCTCCATCGGATCGTAGGCGACGACGGTCGCGCCCCGCTCGATGAGGAGCTGGGCGATGGTCAGCGCCGGAGCCTCGCGCAGATCGTCGGTCCCCGGCTTGAAGGTCAGACCGAGCAGCGCGATCCGGCGGCCGGCCAGCTCGCCGCCGGTCAGCTCCTGGAGCCGATCGACGAGCTCGACGCGCTGGTCGTGGTTGATCTGGTCGACCGCGGCGAGGAGCGGGGTCTGGACCCCGATCCGGGCGGCGTTGCGGACGGTCTGGGTAACCTGGTGCGGCAGGCACGAACCGCCGAAGCCGATCCCGGCCTTGAGGAAGCTCCCGCCGATGCGGGTGTCGTAGGCCATCGCCCCGACGACGTCGTCGACCTTGCCGCCGTACGCGTCGCACAGGCGGGCGAGCTCGTTGGCGAACGAGATCTTCGTGGCGAGGAAGAGGTTGGCGCCGAGCTTGGACAGCGAGGCGTCCACGCCGCGCATCACGATGATCGGGGCGTCCACGCGGTGGTAGACCCGCCGGATCGAGCGCACGCCGTGACCGTCCGGGTCCCGGATCACGCCGGCGACGACGCGGTCCGGACCGAGGAAGTCGGCGACGGCCTGGCTCTCACGGGTGAACTCGGGATTGAGGATCACCGGGACGCGCGGGCGACCGGCCTGATCGCGGATCTCGTCGACGATCGATCCGAGCTGCCGGACGAAGTCGGGCGGGATGGTCGAGCGGACCACCAGCACCGCATCATCGGCCAGGAGCGGAACGACCTCGGACAGGCAACGCAGGATGGTCCCGGTCTGCCAGTTGCCCTCGGCGTCGGTCGTGCCGACGGCGACCATCGCGACATGGGCGGATGCGAGCGCCTCTGCAGCCTTCCCGCTGAACCGCAGCGTACCCGCCGCGACATACGTCTCGACCAGCTCGTCGAGACCGGGCTCGTGAAGGGGCATCACACCGTTGGTGAGACTTGTCACCCGCTCCGGGTCCGCCTCGAGCCCGGTGACGTCGTGATCCCAGCGAGCGAGGCCCGCTGCGGTCACCAAGCCGACGTAGCCGAGCCCAACCACCGTTATCCGCACTTTGTGCCCTCCCCCGAGGCATGACGCTCGACCCGAACAGCTCACCCTGCTCGCCGATACATCCCTCGTTCCCCAGATGCGATCTCCCCGATCGCCGGTGCCGGTGCGTACGCCTGTTCGAGTCTTCCGGATGTCCGGAACGCGCAAGGTGCGACGGGCTGGTTTCGCCAAGTACGAAGAACGTGGGAGATAAGTCCGGTTTCGCCCGCCGGAACCCGAAGACCTCGATGCAGGTGCATCACTGACTCCCGGAGTCTACCGACGCCGACCTTGCGGTCGCAATAACAAACAGGTCGTTGATGACCCGTTAGTACTGTTCGAATTGGTCGCGGAACGTGAATGGCGGTGCGCGCGCGCACCATTCGGACCACCGATGGTCCTATGGTTCCCTCACGCGGCCGGTTGCCAGTAGGATGGGTGCCCGCCGCCCGCCGGAACCGTGGAGGCCGACATCCAACTGGCGCTACCGATCCTGTTCGTCATCTCGGCGATCGTGTTCGGACCGCTGTCCGCCTGGCTCGCCGTCGTGCGCGAGCGCAGCGCGCCGATCTGGTTCGCCTACGGCCTGCTGCTGGGCCCGATCGCACCGGTCCTGATCGCCCTCGCTCCGCCCGGTCGGTGCCGGGTCTGCGGCGCGCGCGGCCGCGGCTGGCTGCGGACCTGCGAGAACTGCGGCTCGCCGCTCGATGGCGCCCCGCGGGTCGCCGTCCGGATGTCGACGGCCCCCGAGCCGACGGTCGCGCCGGCCGAGTCCTTCCCGATGCCCGCGCCCGCCCGCAGCGGGGCGAACCTGGCCGCGGTCGGGGCCGTCCCGGCCGCAAGCATGAACCCCGGCGGGGCGCCGTCGCAGGCCCAACCCGTAGCTGCGAGGGGGTCGGCTGACACCGAGATCCTGGCGACCGGCGTATTCGTCGGCGGGTCGGTCCACCTGTCACTCGGGGCGCGCTACGCGATCGCTCGCCGGAAGCGCACCTTCGAAGTCCGCGGACCGGTCGACATCGCGCCGGGCGTGCTCCGCCTCGAGCGCGCCATGACCGGCCTCGACGCGACCGTCGTCGCGGATCGGCTGGTCGTGACCGAGAAGACAACGGGCCGGCCGAGCTTCGTCATCGTCTTCCAGTCGCTGACCGTCCAGGACGGGATCGACCTCGAGTCGGCGTTCGGGACGAAGAAGCGGGCCCCGCGACGGACGACGGGCACCTCGTGAGCGCTCGGCTCCCCGCGTGACCGACGAGATGCTGACCACGGACGGCCAGGCGCCGCGGCCGACCGGTGGTGGGCTGGCCGCGACGCTCGCGCCCGAGGGCGTGGCTGCCATCCTGGCGGTGCTGGTCGTGGTGGTGATCCTTGCCAGCCGGCTGTCGAGCGGTGGCGGCGTCGCCCTCGCCACGCCGACGCCCAGCCCGACTCCCGTTCCCACGGCCACGCCGGCGCCTGGGGTGGATACCGTCGCTATCAATACGCTCCTGACGGTCAACAGCCATCTGGTGGCGCCGGCCGCGACGATCAGTGCTGAGGTGGGTGCACCACCGGTCGACCCGTCGACGATCAGGGGCGCCTTCACGCAGATCAGTGTCGAGCTGCCGGCAGCGATCCAGATGGCACGGCGACTCGAGTCATCACCGGGCGGCGCGAAGGTCGGCGGTGACATGGCCACGTTCTACACGATGCTGCAGGATCAGATCGATCCCACACATGACCTCCAACTCGCGGCAGTCGCCGCCTGGACCAGAGCCGCGGTGGACGTCGACAAGACTCTGAAGTCACTCGACGCACTTAACGCCGCTCTGGTCAAGCTCCGCGACTCCGGCGGCGAGCCTTCACCTTCGATCGAGCCCTCGACTGGCGCCAGCCCGAGCATGCCACCAACGACGCCGCCGCCGTCCGTGGTGCCGTCGCCCACCGCGACGCCGACCCCGACGCCCGTCCCCGTCACAGCGCCGCCGGCCACAGCCACCCCGTCCGTTGGTCCGCCCGGGTCACCCGGGGCGTCGCCCGCGCTCGGACCGAACCTGATCCAGGACGGCTCGTTCGAAACGCGGCCTCCAACCGCCGTGGCAGCTCGTTCGCTCGGATCCCGCCGCGTCGGCGACGGTCAGTCCCGACCCGTTAGACCCGCACAGCCCGAAACTGGCGGCGAGGATCGACATCCAGGCGCCGAGCAATCGGGCGATCGGGCTCGCCTACCTCCAGTCCGGCTTCACGATCCAGGCGGGAGCCAATTACCACGTGTCGATCGCGCTGCGATCGATCGACCTTCGGCCCGTCCGCGTCCGCATCGCCGACTCCGCGACCGGGCAGCTCATCCGCTCGATGAACTTCACGATCGGTCCCACGTGGACCATCGAGACGTTCGACTTCCCGACGCTCCTCGGCAGCGACTTCGCGGTGTTCTCGATCGACGTCGGCGAGAGCGTCGAGACGGTCTGGGTCGACGACGTCGTGCTCGCGAGGATCCCGCCGGACTGAGTCGCTCTGGAGTCGGACGCCGCCCGCGCCGACCGACCCGCAGGTTCAGCGAGCTCGCAGCTGCCGATGCCAGGCGATCTGGGCGAGCAGGCCCTCGCGGGCGCCGACGGTCGGACGGTAGCCGAAGGTGGCTTCGGCCCGCGCGGTGATCGCGCCGGTCCGGCGCTGGTCGCCGGGCTGGGCCTCTCGACGCTCGACGACCGGCGTGACGCCGACGCCCTCGGCGATCGTCGCGACGGCCTCGTTGACCGTCAGCGACTCGCCGCCGCCGATGTTGTAGATCTCGCCGATCCGCCCACCCTCGAGCGCCCGGACTGTGCCGTCTACCGCGTCGGTGATGAACGTGTTCGAGCGGGTCTGCTCGCCGTCACCGAAGATCGTGATCGGCCGCCCGTCGAGCATCGCCTCGATGAACTTGTGGTAGGCCATGTCGGGACGCTGCCGCGGTCCGAAGATCGAGAAGTAGCGGACGATCACGGCCGGGAACCCGAACGTGGTGACGTGGGCCAGGATGAGATGCTCGGCCGCCAGCTTCGTCACGCCGTAGGGAGAGATCGGTCGGAGGGGCATCGTTTCGTCGCCGACCGCCTCCAGCCCGTAGACCGACGACGTCGACGCGTGGAGGAAGCGACCGACCCCGGCATCACGGCATGCCTCGAGCAGTCGTGCCACGCCGAGGACGTTGCAGTCGAGGTACGCCTCGACGTCCTGCCAGCTTCGCGGGAGCCCCGGCATCGCGGCTTCGTGGATCACGGCCTCGACGCCCGCGACGGCAGGCGCCAGCGGATCGCGTCTCAGATCGAGCTCGTGGAAGGTGAACCCGGGGCGGCCCAGCACGGCCGACAGGTTCCGCTCCTTGATCGGCCGGGCGTAGTAGTCCGTGAACCCGTCGAGGCCGACGACCTCGTGGCCGTCCACCAGCAGGCGCTCGGCGACGTGGGACCCGACGAAGCCGGCCACGCCGGTGACGAGGATGCGCATGTGGCCGGAAGCCTAACGGATGACGGAGGCGTCGTCCCAGTCGAGCGCGATCCCACGGCCGCCGGACGGGCTCCGGACGCAGACCCGGTCGAGCGGCGCCGGGCTCACCTGCCGCCAGGGGATCCCGCGGACACCGAGGATCAACCGTCCGCGACCGTTGCGGAGCTGCCAGTCATACGTCCGTCGAGCGATATGGACGACGACCGTGGACTGGTACCACGCTCCGGCCCGGACTGGCACGAGGGTGATGATCTTCGTCGCGCCGCGGAAATAGGCGAAGAACCCGCTGCGCCCGAAGAGGACCCGAGCCGCTTCGACCTTCGACCCGCGCACGTTGGTGATGACCCCGTCGGTCGCCCCGGTCCGCGCCAGGCGGACGCGGAGCTTGACGGTCACGTCGGTCTTGCCGGTCGGGAACGACTTGCAGGCCTGGATCTCCTGGCCGGCCGTCGACGAGGCGATCGAGGCACTCCGGTTCGTCGCGGTCGGCCGGCCGACGATCGTGAACGCCTTCGCCGGGTCGGTCGCACCGAGCTTCCAGCCGGTGTTGGGGCTCGAACCGATCGGCCACGGGTTGAAGTCGTCGAAGAAGATCGTCCGGGATCCCCCCTTGGGAGGCCCCGGGGGTTCCGTCCCGGCCTGGACGCCGCCGCCGAGGTCCATGACCCCGTGGAGGTAGCGGAAGGTCACCGGGTCGTAGGCCAGGAACACGAGCCCGGACTCGGCGGTGACGGGGTCCTTGGTCGAGGTCGCGTGGCCGATCGTCGTCGACGTGGCATCGGTGATGAACGGCTGACCGACCCCGGTCGGGAACTCTGGGGCATCGGCCAGCGTGCGCTTGTCGTTGATCGCTCCGCCTCGCGTCGGTGTCGTGGCGACGATGTAGACGATCTCCGCCGTCGTATCGAGGGCGATCGCCGGCGAGGTGTGCTGGTCCTGGAGGCGGGAGTACAGGACGCTCGACCAGACGCCGGCGACCGTCCGGGTCAGCAGGAGCACTTGGGGCGCACGCCCGTTCGAGCTCGGGTCGTCGGCGACCGCCGTCCTGACCGTGGCGAACAGGCGCCCGTCCGGGGCCGCGATCGCCTTGAGCTGGCCGCTGGCGAGGTCCCGGCCGGCGAGGGCGACCTCGGGGACGCCCCACGTGTCGTCGGGGTCGCCGTCCTCGTGGCTGCTCAGGTAGAACGCACCGTCCGCCCGGCTGCTCCACATCACGCCGACCCGGCCCGGGGCGTAGGCCAGCACGGTGGCCACGTCGTCCTTGGTCACCAGGCTGTGATCGACGGGCAGGGGGAACGGCTGGCCCCAGAACAGGTCGTTGCCTTCGGTCCGGTTGATCGTGACCTGACCGTCGTCGGCCACGAAGGTCGTCCACAGCTTGCCCGTGGTGTCCTTGGTCAACACCAATGAGTCGACCCCGGCGGCGGTGATCGGGACCGGGAAGTTGGGGTCGAGCGCGAAGACTCGATTCTTGGCATCGAAGGTGTAGCGATTGAGCAGCGCCGCGCCGGAGGCCGATGACGTCCGGACGCCGCTGGCGATGTACAGGTGGGTGCCGTCCCACAGGCAGTCGGGCTGCGCGAGCGGCCGGTCGTCGACCACCGTGCCGGTATCCCGCCAGGCGGCCCCGGCGCTGACCAGCTCGTAGATGTGGTAGGCCTTCGTGATCGGTTCGAGCATCACCGCCCACCACGATCCCTCGGCGACCCACAGCTTGGATTGCGCCTTGTCGCCGGTCGGCGCAGGCGGCGCATTCGGCCCGAGGGCCTGTCCCGCGTAACTGGCCACGGCCGGTTCCGGCGGCAGGGTGGCCGATGGCGAGGGCAGGGCGAGCGTCGGGGGCAGGCTCTGGTCTGGGCTCGTCCGCCCGAACGGATCGTTCGTCGCCGTCCAGACGATGACCGCCGTGAGCACGGCGATCGCGGCGAGGCCGAGGAGCTTGATCCGGTTCGACATGCGCTCCGATCCCTGTGCCCCCGAACCCGCGACGTCGGGCCGGGCGGCTGGCGGCGGCGAGTATACGACCGCTCCACGGCAAGCCGGACGGTCATGGACCGCGGCCCGGACCGACCCCTATAGTGGCGCCGTGCAGCAGGTCGTCTTGTTCTCCGGGATCGCGGGCATGCTCGGCGCACTGGCGCTGGTCGTGTCCCGTTGGACGTGGGGCGCCGGTTCGGTGCTCCGCCGGATGATGCTGGGCGTGATCCCCGGGATCTCGGGGGCGTTCATCATCGGGGTGTGGCAGACGGACCTGATCCCGGACTCGATGGAATCCGCCATCCTGCCGCTCATCCTGGGGATCGGCTCGTTCGCGATCGGGATGCTCGTCCTGCTCCAGCTTCGCGCCCGATAGCGGCCCGCCGATGAGCGAGCCCGGCGCCCGGCCGACGGACTTCGACCTGCACGGCGCCGTGGGCATCCGGCTGATCGGGGCGACCCCCGCCGAGGCCAAGGCGGTCCGTCGCCAGGTCGGTCCCATCGAGCGGCCGCTGGACCGCGAGCCGGACATCGAGATCGAATACGTGGACCGGATCGAGCCCGACGGCCCGCTCCGGGCGATCAGCCTCGACGACGCCGGGTTCGACGGATCGTCGTTCGTCATCCTGCGGGGCCGATTCAAGGCGGCGGTCCGAGTGGCCATCCCGCTCGACCTCGTCGGCGGCCGGTGCCGGATCGTCGCCGAGCATGGGGTCGGGCCGATCCCGCTCCTCGTCCCGATGGTCAACGTGACGGCGCTCGAGCACGGACTCCTGCCGATCCACGCCTCGGCGTTCATCCACCACGGTCGGGGTGTCCTCGCGACCGGCTGGGCGAAGGGCGGCAAGACCGAGACGCTGCTCGCATTCGCCGCCCGCGGGGCGACCTACGTCGGCGACGAATGGATCTACCTGACCGACGATGGACGGATGGTCGGGCTCCCCGAGCCGATCCGCCTGTGGGACTGGCAGCTCCGCCAGATGCCCCGGTTCCGTGCCCGGGTCTCCCGCTCGCAGCGCGCCCGCCTCGTGTCGACGAGGGCCCTGAGCGAGGCCGTCCGCGGCGTCGCCGACGCGCCGTTCGTCCGGTCGACCGCCGGTGGCCGGACGCTCCGTCGGGCCCGGCCGTACGTCGATCGCCAGCTCGACGTCCAGATCGCGCCGGCCCAACTGTTCGACGGGCGGATCGAGGCCGACGGCGCGCGGCTCGACCAGGTCGTGTTCGTGGAGAGTGCCGACGTGTCCGGCGTGCTCGTCGAGCCGATCGCCGGCGAGGAGGTCGCCCGCCGGATGGTCCACTCGATCCGCCACGAGTGGCTCGACCTGTGGACCGCCTACCTCAAGTGGCGGTACGCCTTCCCCGACCGCCCGAACCCGATCCTGGACGGCCTCGAAGGAACCCTCGAGACCAGGCTCGATCGCGCGCTCGGCGGGCGCCCGTCGCTGTCGCTTCGCCATCCCTACCCGCCGGACCTCGCGGCCATCGCGGACGGGCTCGAACCGCACCTGGGCTGACGCTCGACTCGGTGCCGAAGCGCACCGGGAAGTCGCCGAACGGGCCATGCCGGACCCGCCGAATGTCCCATTCGGCCGGCTGAATCCCTACACTAGGCGCTCCGCGTCGTTCGTCCCAGTCCATCCGACGCGGGGTCAGGGGGAACCGTTGCTCTGCGTCCCGGGTACGTCGGCCATGGGCCGTCCGGAAGGAAGACGCCGATGGTGACCGTCGCCCTCGTCGGGCCCGATGGTGCCGGAAAGTCGACCGTCGCCAAGCGCGTCGTCGCCACGCTGCCGTTCCCGTCCTACTACATCTACATGGGCGTGAACCTCGAATCGGGCTCGACGATGCTGCCCACGACGCGGCTCGCGCTGGCCGTGAAGCGAGCCCGCGGCGGGTCGGGCGAGATGACGCCGCAGACCGCCCGGCAGACCGCTCCGGACGCGGGACCGACGAGGACCGCAAGCCGGCGACGCGGCCCGATCCGGAGCCTTCGAGCGGGATTGCGGATGGCGAACTGGCTGGCCGAGGAGTGGTTCCGCCAGGGGATCGCGACCTTCCACGAGCGAAGGGGGCAGGTGGTCGTCTTCGATCGCCACTTCTTCTGCGACTACTACGCGTTCGATGTCGTCGACCGTCGGCCCGGACGCTCGCTGGCGAGCCGGGTCCACGGAGCCAACCTGCGACGGCTCTATCCGAAGCCCGACCTGGTCATCATGCTCGACGCACCGGCCGAGCTGTTCTTCGCTCGGAAGGGTGAGGGAACCGTCGAGTCGCTTGAGCAGCGGCGGCAGGAATACCTCGCCCAGGCCGGCCTCTTCAAGCGGTTCGTGATCGTCGACGCGAGCCAGCCGACCGAGGTGGTCGTCGCCGAGGTGAGCGATCGGATCGCGGAGTTCATCCGGGGCGCCCCGGTCCGGACGATGGCTGCCCTGCCGGACGATCGGGCCTGAGGATGGGCGGACCTGCCGTGACCAGCGCCATGCCTCCGACGCACCCGGCCGTCGTCGTCGCCCTCGATTGCATCACGGGGCTGCAGACGGCGCGGATCCTGGCGGCTCGCGGCGTTCGGGTGACGGGCGTCGCCGCCGACCCGCGGCACTACTGCTCGCGGACGCGCGCCGTCCGACGGGTCGTCGCCAGCCCGACCTCGGGCGAACCGCTGATCGCGACGCTGGAGCGGATCGGCCCGCAGGTCGGCGACCCGGCGCGCGATGGGCCGGCGTTCCTGATCCCCTGCTCCGACACCTCGGTCCTGTCGATCTCGTCCGCCCGTGAGCGGCTGTCCCCGTGGTACAGCTTCGTGCTGCCGCCGCACGACCTCGTCGAGCGGCTCGTCGACAAGATCGGGTTCACCGAGCTCGCCCAGGCCAACGGCCTTCCGATCCCGGCCACCCGCATCCTTCGCTCGCGCGCCGACGCCGAGGCTGCCGCGAGGGCACTCGACTTCCCCGTCGTCCTGAAGCCCGGAGTCAAGACGGCCCGTTGGCAGGCCGCCACGAAGGCCAAGGTGTTCCAGGTCGACGACGCCGAAGGGCTGCTCGAGACCTACGACCGATGCGCCGGCTGGACGGACGCGCTCATCGCACAGACCTGGATCGCCGGGGCCGAGACCGACCTCTACACCTCGAACCTCTATTTCGATCGGGCGTCGCAGCCCCAGGTCACGTTCATCACCCGGAAGCTCCGCCAATGGCCGATCGAGACGGGCACCGGCTGCCTCGGGGTCGAGGCGCGCAACGACGCGGTCCTCGAGGAGTCGGTCCGGTTCTTCAAGGGCGTCGACTACCAGGGGCTCGGCTACCTCGAGATGAAGCGCGATGCGCGGACCGGGGCTCACTACATCGTCGAACCCAACATCGGCCGGCCGACCGGTCGTTCGGCGACGGCCGAGCGCGCCGGCGTCGAGCTGCTGATGACGGCCTACCGAGACGCCTTCGGCGAGCCGCTTCCGGAAGCGCGCACGCAGCGCTACGAGGGCGTCAAGTGGATCTACTGGCGGCGTGACCTGCAATCGTCGCTCGTGGCGGCTCGACACGGCCGACTGACGCCGCGAGGCTGGTGGCGGTCGATCAGCGGCCCCCGGGTCGAGGCCGTCGGCTCGTGGCGCGACCCGCTCCCGTTCGTCCTCGACGCCTGGCGGGTCGCCGTCCGTCTGGGTCGGCACGTCCGGCCGGGTCACCCACCGCGACCGACCGCGCCGGACCCGGCGCGAGGCAAGGCCTGATGGGCGGACCCCGTGCCGCAGCCGCGGCCGTCGCGGCCACGCCGATGTTCGGCGGGGTCGTGCGCGCGCTCGAGGCGATCGACCGCGACCGTCCCGACATCCTCCCGGTGTTGACCTACCACCGGGTCGCCGAGCCGGACGACGATCACTACCCGGGCCTGATCAGCGCGACGCCCGCGGCGTTCCGCGACCAGATCGAGGGGCTCGGACGCCGGTTCTCGTTCGTGTCGCTGGCCTCGGTCACGGATCGGCTCGACGGCGGCGCCGCGGTGCCGGCCAGGTCGATCCTGCTGACCTTCGACGATGCCTACCGTGACTTCGCGGAGGGGGCCTGGCCGGTCCTCCGCGCCCACGGGATCCCGGCCACCCTGTTCGTGCCGACGGCCTTTCCCGACCGCCCGATCGCGTTCTGGTGGGATCGGCTGTACTCGGCCCTCATCCGGACCGCCCGGACCGAGCCGCTCGAGACCGGCCTGGGTTCCCTACCGCTGGCGACGCGAGACGACCGGGTCGCGGCGTTCCGCTCCCTGCGGGGCGAGGTCAAGTCGATGCGACACCCGGCCGCGATGGCCCTGGTCGACGACCTCGTGGAGCGGCTCGGGGGGAAGCCCGGCGAGTCATCGGTCCTCGGCTGGGACGACCTGCGCCGGCTGGCGGCCGAGGGCGTCACCCTCGCCCCACACTCGCGCGTCCATCCCCTGCTCGAGCGCGTCGACCCGGACGCTCTCGACACGGAGATCGACGGCTCGAGGACGGACCTCGTGCGCGAGATCGGCTCGGCACCCGCGGCCTTCGCCTATCCCAGCGGGAGCCACTCCGATGGGGTGGTGGCACGGGTCGCGGCGCTCGGGATCCAAGCGGCATTCACGACGATCCGCGGGGTGAACGACCTTCGCCAGGCGGATCGACATCGGTTACGACGGATCAATGTCGGGGGACGCTCGAGCCCAGCGCTCATCCGGGCGCAGGCACTCGGGTGGCTGGCTCGTTGAGTCGGCTGAACGCGACGGTGATGGTAGGCTGCGGGTCCGGCGGGTCGTCCAGGGACGGTCGCCGCTGCTCGCTCGACGGAGGAACCTAGGTTGGAGCTCTCGGGCTACTTCGCGGTCGCGCGACGCTGGTGGTGGACGCTGCTCGTGGCAGCCTGGGTCGCCGGGCTGGCCGGCTACTACGTCGCCAGCCGCCTCCCGCCCACGTACGAATTGTCGGTCGAGATGCTGGTCGGGCCGATCAACACAGATGCGGCCACGGTCGGCGCGTCCGCCAAGCTGATCCAGACCTACGCCTCGCTGGCGACGACCGGACCGGTCCTCGCCGACGTCGTCAAGCTCCTCGACTTCGCCGACACGCCCGACTCCATCGCGGCGAACACCCGCGTGTCGGCCAACGTCGACAGCCGGATCCTGACCATCCGCGTCCAGGCCGGTACTCCCGACGGAGCGGCCAAGATCGCCAACGCGATCGCGAACGTGCTCGAGGATCGGGCGAGCGCGGGGATCGTGCGCCCCGAGGGCAGCCTGACGGTCACCGACCCGGCGGTCCCGAACCCGGTGCCGGTCGCCCCACAGGTCTCGCTGATCGTCCTGCTGGCGACCGCGGCGGGCATCCTCGCCGCCCTGGTCCTCGTCCTGATGATCGAGTACCTCAGCCGGACGGTGAGCGGGCGGGAGGAGCTGGCCAAGCTGGCGGGTGCCCCGGTCCTGGGGACGGTGCCTGCCCCGAAGAAGGCCCGAACGAGCGCCAAGGACCTCGTCGATGACGGATCGTCGGCAGCCAACGCCTACCGCGTGCTCGCTGCCCGGATCGTGTTCGGCGATCCCGATTCCGTCCTTCACAGCATGGCGATCGTCGACACCGAGTCCGACACGGGTTCCGCGGTCGTGGCGATCAACCTGGGTCGCGCGCTGGCGCGTCTCGGCCGGCGTGCCGTCGTCATCGACAGCGGCTCGCGTAGCAGCCTCGCCGAGCTCTACGGCATCGAGCCGGCGCCCGGCATCCGCGACGTCCTGAGTCGCGACGTCCAGCCGCGAGCCGCGATGCGCGTCGTGTCCGATCGCCTGGCGATCATCCCGGCGGGTTACGAGGGAGGCGACGCGATCGACCCGGAGCGGGCCCGAGCGGTGATCCAGGAGCTCCTCGCCTCGGCCGATGTCGTCATCGTCTCGGCTCCGCCCGTGCCCGCCGGTCCCGGCGCCCTGTCGTGGGCGCGAGCGGTCGGACGGACGGTCCTCGTCGCCCGGCGCGATCACGCTCGCCGCGAGGACATCGAGGCCAGCGCCGAGACCCTCGTCCACGTCGGCGGGAGCCTGATCGGGACGATCATGTCCGAGCGTCCCGCGGCGCTCTCGTGGGTCTTCGGGCGCGGGCGCGGGGGCTCGTCCCGGCCCGTCCAGCCGACGCCGATGGCCACCAAGAGCGCGCGGCCGGTGACGCCGGTCGCACCGCCCGCGGATGGCCAGCGCTCGACATCGACGACGACCTACTCGAGCTCGGCCTCGCCGTACCAGCCGCCGGTCACGACCACCCCGGTCTCGACATCGACCTACCAGACCCCGACGTCGAGCTCCCAGGCGACGGGTCCGTCGAGCTATCCCGCGGCGACCTCGTCGTCGGCCGCTCCCGTGCTCGCTCCGTCGACGATCCGCCCGACGGTCATCCGGGCCAGCGCCCCGGTGCCGCCGCCGGCACCCGTCGCACCGGCGCCGGTCACGCCCGCACCCATGGCCGTCGCACCTCCGCCGGACGTCACGGCGTCGGCGTCGACCTCGACCAGCGTCTCGCGCGCGACGACGGCCAAGCCGAGGACGACCACGGGCCAGCCCCGCTCCTCGACGTCGAAGCCACGGACCACGCGGTCCACGACGCCGAAGAACTCGACCGACAGCCGCTGAGCCAGGCCCGGTGCGCGTCCTCGTCACCGGCGGAGCCGGCTACATCGGATCCGAGACGGTCCGGCTGCTGTCGGCCCGCGGCCACGAGCCGGTCGTGCTCGACACGCTCGAGCGCGGCCATCGTGCCGCCGTCGACACGGCCCCGCTGGTCGTCGGATCGGTAACGGACGCCGGGCTCGTCGAGTCGACGCTCCGAGACCATCGGATCGAGGCGGTGATCCACTTCGCGGCGTTGAAGTCGGTCGAGGCGTCGTTCGTCGACCCGGCCGGCTACTTCGGGACGAATGTCGGTGGGACGTTCGCCCTGCTCGGGGCGATGGGACGGGCGGGCCTGTCGGCCCTGGTCTACTCGTCGTCGTGCGCGGTATACGGGACACCGTCCGACCTCCCGGTCCGCGAGACGAGCGAGCTCCGCCCGGAGAACCCGTACGGGGAGACCAAGCTGCTCGTCGAACGCGCCCTGCCCTGGTTCGACGGTGCCGGGATCCGATCGATCAGCCTGCGCTACTTCAACGCCGCCGGGGCGGCCTTCGACGGCCGGAACGGCGAGGACTGGACCGACGCCCCGAACCTGGTCCCGGTCGTGATCAAGGCGGCCCTGGGCCGAGGACCCGCCGTCCGCATCCTCGGCTCGGACTATCCGACACCCGACGGCACCGCCATCCGCGACTACGTCCATGTGGCCGACCTGGCCGAGGCGCACCTGCTGGCCGTCGAGGCGCTCGCCGGCGGCCTGCCGAGCACGACCGTCAACCTCGGCACCGGACAGGGGTCGTCGGTGCGGGAGGTGATCGAGGCCGTCGGTGCGGCCGCCGGCCGGCCGGTCCCGGTGATCGAGGCGCCGCGTCGTCTGGGGGACCCCGCCGCGATCTGGGCCGACCCCGACCTCGCCGAGGCGTCGCTCGGATGGCGCGCCCGCCATCGGCTGGACGCGATCGTCGAGACGGCCTGGCGCTGGCACTCGACCCATCCGGACGGCTACGCGTCATGACCGCGCTGGCGGTCGCGACCGAGACCGAACCCGACCACGGACCGGTCGGCGACCCGTCGACGCTCCGCGTCGCCTACGTGATGTCCCGCTTCCCGAAGCTCACCGAGACATTCATCCTGTTCGAGATGGCCGCCGTCGAGCGGCAGGGGACCGAGGTCTGGCTGTTCCCGCTGCTCCACGAGCGCGAGACGACGATGCACCCCGAGGCCGTCCCGTACGTCGCGCGAGCGCACTACCAGCCGTTCGTCGACCGGGCGATCCTGGCCAGCCAGTGGCACTTCCTCCGCCGTGAGCCGCGGCGCTACCTCGGGGCGTTCGGGGCGATGATCCGCGGGACCTGGCGGAGCCCGAACTTCCTGGTCGGTGGGATCGGGATCTTCCCCAAGGTCGCCCACGCCGCGCGGCTGATGGAGCGTGACGGCGTCCAGCACGTCCATTGCCACTTCGCGACCCACCCCGCCCTGGCCGGCTTCCTGATCCACCGCCTGGTCGGCATCCCGTTCTCGTTCACGGCGCATGGATCAGACCTCCACGTCGACCGGACGATGCTGTGCGAGAAGGTCGGCGAGGCCGACTTCACGGTGACGATCTCGGACGACAACCGGAAGGTGTTCGAGCGCGAGTGCGGCGGACCGATCGCCACGCTCGAGGTCATCCACTGCGGCGTCGATACGGCGGTGTTCCACCCGGTGCCGCGCGCGACGCCACGCGAGGATCGGCTGTCGATCCTGTCGATCGGCACGCTCCACGAGGTCAAGGGTCAGACCCACCTGATCGAGGCCTGCCGCCGGCTCGCCGCCGACGACGTCCCGTTCGTCTGCCGGTTCGTCGGGGACGGGCCCGACCGGGCGACCCTCGAGCAGCAGGTCGCCGGGGCCGGGCTGACCGACCGGATCGAGTTCCTCGGCCAGCGGACCCGGACCGAGATCGCCCGCCTCCTGACCTCGAGCGACGTCCTCGTCGCACCGAGCGTGCCCACCAAGGGCGGCAAGCGCGAGGGCATCCCGGTGGTGCTGATGGAAGCCATGAGCTCCGGCCTGCCGGTCGTCGCGAGTGCGCTGTCGGGGATCCCGGAGTTGGTGGTGGACGGCTCGTCCGGGCTGACCGTCCCACCGGGTGACGCCGGGGCGATCGCCGCGGCGCTGCGCCGCCTCCACGACGATCCCGAGCTGCGCGGTCGCCTAGGCGCGGCGGCCCGCGACCGCGTCGTCGCGGAGTTCGACGTCGACCGGAACGCGGCCCGACTGATCGCCCGGATCCGGGCCGCGGGCGACGGCGGCGCGGCACTCGGCCGGACGGCCGCCCGATGATCCGCCTCCTCTTCTGGTCCGCCGTCGTCACGATCGCCTACACGTACGTCGGCTACCCGCTCCTGGTGCTGGCTCGAGCCCGGGCGCGCCCGCGTCCCCCTCGGGCCGCCCCGATCGAGCCCTCCGTCAGCGTCGTCCTGGCCGCACGGAACGAGGCGGCCGCCATCGGCGACCGCATCGACAACCTGCTCGCGCTCGACTACCCGGCCGACCGGCTCGAGATCGTCGTGGCGTCGGATGGCTCCGAGGACGACACGGTCGCCATCGGGCGGCGGTACGCGGACCGCCGCGTCCGGGTGCTGGCCCTCGACCGGATCGGCAAGGCCGACGCCCTGAACGCCGCGGTAACAGCGGCGAGCGGCGAGATCCTGGTGTTCACCGACGCCAACACGATGTTCGAGGCGCGGGCGCTGCGAGCGCTCATGGCGCCGTTCGCCGACCCGGACGTCGGTGGGTGCGCCGGAGACCAGCGCTACCTCCCCGCCGGGAGCGACACGACCGAGGCGGCCGGCGAACGGAGCTACTGGGACTTCGATCGGCAGGTCAAGCTCGCCGAGAGCGCCGCCGGCAGCACGGTCGCGGCCACGGGCGCGATCTACGCGATCCGGCGCGAGCTCTTCCAGCCCGTGATCGCCGGGGTCACCGACGACTTCATCACGCTCGACCGCGGTCGTCGACCAGGGTCGTCGCCTGGTGTTCGTGGCCGACGCTGTCGCCTGGGAGCCGGTGGCCCCGTCCAACGGGCTCGAGTACCGGCGCAAGGTCCGGATCATGACGCGCGGCCTCCGCGGCGTCGCCGCTCGACGCGCCCTGCTCGATCCGCGGCGGACCGGGTTCTACGCCATCCAGCTGGTGTCGCACAAGGTCCTGCGCCGGATGATGGCCGTCCCGCTCCTCATCGTCGCGCTCGGCGCACCGCTCCTCTGGGGTCAGGGTCTCGTCTACCAGCTAACGGCGCTCGGCGCGGCGGCGGTCGCCGGTCTCGGCACCGTCGGGCTCGCGGCGCCGGCGTCGCGACTCGGCCGGCACCGGATCGCCGGGCTCGCGTCGTTCTTCCTGCTCGTCAACATCGCCTCGCTCGAGGCCGCCTGGAACCTCCTGAGCGGGCGCCGGATCGACCGCTGGGAGCCGCGCCGGACGGTGGACGGGTCGGCCGGCGACGGCGATGCCGTCGAGCCGGGCGAGCGGCTCGAGCTCGAGGCACGACGATGAGCGAAGGGACCTACCCGACGGACCCGCGACCCGCCGTCCCCGACGCGCGGCCGAGCGCAGCCGTCGGCCCCAGGTTCCGCTGGCCGCCGATCATCATCACCCTCTTGGCGGTCGGCGCCTGCGCGGTCATCGGCGCAGTCGCGGCGGATCGGCCGGTCATCGCCGTGGCCGGCCTCGCGGCGATGTTCCTCGGCCTCGCCTCGGCGATCCGACCCGAGGTCGCCACCCTGATCGTCGTCTTCCTGCTCTACAGCAACGCTGCGGTGGTCGCCGTGACGCGGTTCGGCGCACCGGTGTTCGTCGGGGCGGTCGTCCCGATGATCCTCGTCGTCCCCCTCGGGTACGAGCTCCTGATCAAGCGCAACAAGATCGTCATCACGCCCGCCTTCCCGTTCGTCGTCGGCTTCCTCCTGGTCCAGATCCTCGGCGTCCTGTTCGCCCGCGACATGTCCGACGCGATGGTCGGGCTCACGACGTTCCTGCTCGAGGGAGTCGGGCTCTACCTCCTGGTCGTCAACGTCGTGCGGACGCCCGCCGCGATGCGCAACGTCGTCTGGACGCTGCTGGCGGTCGGCGCCTTCCTCGGTGGCCTGTCCGTCTACCAGGCCCTGACCGGGACCTACGCCAACGACTACTTCGGGTTCGCCCAGTCGGACGCCACGAACGATCTCGGGATCGTGGTGAAGGGCCTGGCCCGGCTGGCCGGCCCGATCGGGGAGAAGAACCGCTACGCCCAGATCATGCTGATGCTGGTCCCGCTGGCGCTCTTCCAGGCCTGGACCGAGAAGCGGCGCGTGCTCAAGATCGCGGCCTACCTCGTGGCGGTCCTGGTGTCCGGGGCGGTGATCCTGACGTTCTCGCGGGGAGCCGCCGTCGGCTTCGCCCTGGTCATCGTGATCATGACCGTCCTGCGCTACATCAAGCCGATCCAGCTGTTCGCCGTCCTGCTCCTGGCCGTGTCGCTGCTCATCGCGGTCCCGCAGTACGCCGACCGATTGACCAGCCTGAGCGCCATCGTGGACACCGTCACCAGCGGTGGGGACACGACCAACCAGGCCGACAACTCGATCACCAGCCGGGCCACGGAGAACCTCGCCGCGCTGGCGGTGTTCTCCGACCACCCATTGATCGGGGTCGGGCCCGGTGAGTTCAGTGCGTACTACCGCCAGTACGCCAACGACGTCGCGATCAACGTCAAGGCCGAGGATCGACAGGCCCACAACCTGTACCTGGCGACCGCCGCGGAGACCGGCATCCTGGGGCTCATCTGCCTGATGGCCGTGCTCCTGTTGACGCTCTGGGAGCTCGCGAAGGCGCGCCGGAAGTGGATCGGCCGTCGGACGGACCTGGCCAACATGGCCACGGCGTTCAGCCTCTCGGTCGTGACCTACATGACGACCGGGATCTTCCTGCACCTGTCCTATGCCCGCTACTTCTGGCTGATCATGGCCCTGGCCGGCGCGGCCGCCGTCATCGCCCTCGCCGAGCCGGACCCGGACGAGAAGCCGAAGGTCCACGCCGAGCCGTATCGAGGGCGCCGGGTCAATCCCTGAAGGGCGGGCCCGGGCCCGTGGTCTCTGGGGTCCGGCGCTACGCGGTCAGGCGGTCGGCGGCCCGTCGTCTCCACGGGACGTAGCCCCGAGCCACGTTGCGGCGCACGTCGAAGGAGCTCCGCCGCGAACCTGCGGCCGGTGCCTGGGCCGGGTGCCCCTCACCGGCTGCTTGCCGACGGTGACGCCCGGCGCGCCGGCCCGGGAATCGAACGGCGCGGTCCCGGGCCCGAAGGCCAGGACCGCGCCGTCCCGTTGGCGCGAGGTCAGCGACCGATCACTTGAAGTAACCGGTGACGTCGAACAGGAGACCCGTGGTCTGCCCGGACGACCCCTTGTACACCGCGTTGAGCTGGCCGGTCCCGCTGAGCGCGACCGTGACGCCGTTGGCGCGGTTGTCGTTGACCGGGAAGTTCAGGGTCGAGGTGTTCGTCCCTGCATTCGGGGCCAGGATGATGTAGCCCTTGGCCGTCTGGGCCGTGACGGTCAGGTTGCCGGTCACCGCGGTCGCCGTATTCGGGATCGAACCGGCGTTGGTGACCTGGAAGTTCTTGGCCGTGTTGGCATGGAAGGTCGTGGTGCCCGTCCCGTTCCGCGTATCGAGCACGCGAGCGGGGGCGAGCGGGAAGTAGCTGGCGCCCGAGGTCCCGGGCAGGAAGTAGCCGGTGACGTCGAACAGGAGCTGGGTCGTCGAGCCCGACACGGCCTTGTAGACCGCATTGAGCTTGCCGGTCCCGCTGAGCGCGACGGTCACGCCGTTGGCGCGGTTGTCGTTGACCGGGAAGTTGAGGGTCGAGGTGTTGGAGCCCGCGGTCGGCGCCAGGATGATGAAGCCCTTGGCGGACTGCGCGGTGACGGTCAGGTTGCCCGTGACGGCGATCGCCGTGTTCGGGATCGACCCGCCGTTGGTGACCTGGAAGTCCTTGGCCGTGTTGGCGTGGAAGATCGTGGTGCCCGTCCCGCTCCGGGTGTCGAGGACGCGCGTCGGGGACAGCGGGAAGTACGAGGCCCCGGCACCGCCGTTGACGAAGTAGCCGGTGACGTCGAACAGGAGCCCGGTGCTCGTTCCGGACGCGGCCTTGTAGACCGCGTTGAGCTTGCCGGCGCCGCTGAGCGCCACGGTCACGCCGTTGGCGCGGTTGTCGTTGACCGGGAAGTTGAGGGTCGAGGTGTTGGAACCGGCGGTCGGGGCCAAGATGATGTACCCCTTGGCCGTTTGGGCCGTGACGGTCAGGTTGCCGGTGACGGCGATCGCCGTGTTCGGGATCGTCCCGCCGTTGGTGACCTGGAAGTCGCGGGCGACGTTCGCCTTGAACGCTCCGGTGAGCCCGACGTTGTGGCGCGTGTCGAGGACGCGGGTCGGGGGGATCGCCGTGTAGGTGGCCCCGGGCGGGACCGCCACCGTGATGTAACCGGACTTGGTCACGGCGTCGGTGCCGAGCGCGTTCGTCACGGTCAGGGACACGTCGTAGGTGCCCGGGTTATAGGTGTGGGTCGGGTTCTGGAGGGTCGACGTGGCGCCGTCGCCGAACGTCCACGCCCAGGTCGCCGGCGTGCCGGTCGACGCGTCCGTGAATGCGACGTCGAGCGGGCCGACACCCGAGGTCGGGGTCGCGCTGAAGTCCGCCACCGGGACGACCGGGCAGACCGAACCGGCGCAGCCGTGCAGGTACGTCCGGTTCGGAATATCGGCGGCGAGCGCGATGATCCCCGACGTGACTGTCGTGATCTGCTTCGTCGACGTCGTGTTGTTGATCCCGCCGTTGGTCGTGCTGCTGATAAACGGGATACCGATCGATGCGGCGCCAAAGGCGAGAGTCGTCAGCGGCGCGGTCCGCCGAGTGATGACGTAGTGGCCGGTGCCCCCGGAGGTATCGGTAATGAAGACGTTCGCCTCATCGGCTTCGGAATCGAGGACGAGGACCGGCCGAGTGCCGTTCTGATTGACGCTCGAGACGATCCGGTTCGACCATGTGCCGGCTGCATCCGAATCGCCGGTCCTGTCCAACACATCGATCAGCGGGTCGGTGCCGGTGACGCGGTTGGTCTTGACCGCGGCGATCACCCGCCCATTGGCGTCGGTCTTCAGGCTGATGTGACCGTCGGCCCTGAGAGTGCCCGAGCCGCCGAAAGCGGTCTCGCGCGCGCCCCACGTTCCGCTCGTCGCAGCCTCGAAGTAGAACGCCTCCTCGCCTGCGGTCTGGTTGCTCCACAGCACGCCTACACCACGGTGACCGGCGGTCGTACCGACGGTCGTGATCGCAGCCATGTCGTCCGTGGTCGTTGGGACGCCCTCGTTCGGGATCGTCGCCTCGGCCGCGAGGATCGCCCCCGTCGCGCTGATGTGGACGACCTTGACGTCGGCCGGCGCAGGTGTCGCGACGGTTGGGTCGATCTGCTTCACATAGGCGACCCAGAACGTGCCGTCGAAGTCCTTGGCGATCGTGGCAGCCTTTCGCCCGCTCGCGGCAATGACCTTGTTGACCGGATCTGGGTCGGCGCCATTCGTGGCGATGGTCTTCGGAAAGCCGCTCGCGAGGAGATACGTCTTCGTCGTCGCGTTGTAGCTGTACTTGTAGAAGCGGAGGTCGCCGTTAGGCGCCCAGTTCCTGCCGTGGTCATGTGAGGAAACGACCCACAAATTCGTCCCGTCCCACAGGGCGTCAGCAGACGACCGGTTCCGGGTATCGACCTTCGGGTTCGCAGTGTCGGAGATGCCGGTCGTCCAGGTCTGGGTCGCCATGTTCAGGCTCTGGATCCGGTAGGTCCCATTCGGAGCCGTGGTCCGATCGAACAAGATCCCCCACCAGCGGCCGTCGTTGAACCAGAGCTTGCTCTGATTGCGGAATGACGTGACGTCATTGCCGCCAGTCGACAGATCCGTGTCGGCCTTGTAAACGTAGTCCTGGAAGCCGGGGCCTGGTGTGGCTGGCACCGCGGCCACGGGGACGACGCCCACGATCCCCATCCCGAGGATCGCGACAAGCGATGCGACGATGGCCCTCAGACCCGGTCGCGAGCGGCGGACGCTTCGAGCGCTGGACGGCATCAAGGGTTCCCCCTGCAGTGGTTGGAGGGACGCGCCCCCGCGCGTCGAGACGATGGGCGGATGGTACCTGAGGTTCGCCGAAGATGGTCCCGGTCACGCCGGGTTTTCGGTGTCCCCTCGCAACGCGAACGTCGGCGAGCGGTCGCAGGGACGCGGCGGACGCCGCGCCGGCCTCCCTACGAGGCGCCGCCGGACAGCGCGCCGAGCCGCTCGGTCAGCCGCAGGTTCTCGCGGTAGTCGATCGGGACCTCGACCAGCGTCGGCCCCGGGACGTCGAGTGCCCGCATGAGGGTCGGGTACAGGTCGGCGGAGGTCGCCACGCGGAAGCCGGCGATCCCGAAGCTCTCGGCGTAGGCGACGAAGTCCGGGTTGCCGAACTCGACCCCGAACGGACGCCCGAACTCGTTGCGCTGCTTCCAGTCGATCAGCCCGTAGCCGTCGTCGCGCCAGATGACCACGGTGACGTTGGCCCCGATCCGTCGCGCCGTCTCGAGCTCCTGGCTGTTCATGAGGAAGCCGCCGTCCCCGCACAGGGCGACGACCCGACGCTCGGGATGGATCAGCTTCGCGGCGATCGCGCCCGGCAGCGAGATCCCCATCGCGGCGAAGCCGTTCGAGATGATCACGGTGTTCGGCTGGTAGGCCTGGTAGAGCCGGGCGACCCAGATCTTGTGGGCGCCCACGTCCGACACCACGATGTCGTCGGGTCCGAGGGCGCGGCGCAGGTCGGCGATCGCCTTCTGCGGCTTGACCGGGAACCCGTCGTCCGCCTCGTACGCCTCGAGGTCGCGGAGCAGCGCGACCCGAAGGTCGGCGTTGACGAGGGTCTCCTTCAATTCGTGGCGCTCGGTCGCGTCGCGACCGCCGATCCCCAGCGGCAGCAGCGCATCGAGCAGACGCCGGAGTGTGCCGCCGATCTCGCCGATGAGCTCGATCGTGGGACGGTACTGGGCGTCGACCTCGGCCGGCTGCGTGTCGATGTGGACGATCGGCTTGGAGCCGTCGGGGTTCCAGTGGCTCGGTGCGTACTCGACGAGGTCGTAGCCGACCGACACCACGAGGTCGGCCCGGTCGAAGCCGGTCAGCACGTGGTCGCGCGCCTGCAGCCCGACGGCCATCAGGGACAGGTGCGACCGGTCGTCGACCGCTCCCTTGCCCATGAACGTGACCGCGACCGGGACGTGCAGGCCCCGGGCGAGGGCGCGGAGACCGTCGGAGGCGTGCTGGCGGAGGACCCCGTTACCGGCCAGGATGATCGGCCGGCTCGAGGTGGAGATGAGGCGGGCCGCGTGGGCGATGGCCTCGTCGGTCGGCTCCGGGAAGTATGTCTTCGTCGGTTCGAGCGGCCGAACGGCGTCGCCCGATTCGGGCGGCATCGCGGCGAGGTTCTCGGGCAGCTCGATGTGGGTCGGCCCCGGCTTCTCCAGCTCGGCCACGCGGAACGCCTTGCGGACGATCTCGGGGATCGCGTCGATCCGCTCGACCCGCGTGTTCCACTTCGTGACCGGGTCGAGCATCCTGACGATGTCGACCAGTTGGTGGGCCTCCTTGTGGAGCTTGTCCGACCCGGTCTGGCCGGTGATCGCGACCATCGGCGCGCGATCGAGAAAGGCGTCGGCCACCCCGGTGATGAGGTTCGTCGCCCCGGGGCCGAGCGTTGACATGGCCACCGCCGAGACGCCCGTGAGCCGGCCGTGCACGTCGGCCATGAACGCGGCGCCCTGTTCGTGGCGGGTCGTGACGTGACGGATCCGCTCGGATCGGCTGAGCGAGTCGAGGACGTCCATCGTCTCCTCGCCGGGAACGGAGAAGACGTAGGCGCACCCCTCGGCCTCGAGGCACTCGACGAGGAGGTCAGCGGCGGTGCGGACGCGCCTCGAGGGGTCGGGCATGGCCGGCAGTGTACCGCTCAGGCCGGACGGGCCCGCCCTGGCAGGACGCACCGCGGGCCATCCACTCAGAAGTCGATGTCGCTTGCCCCGGTCTCCGTCCGCGCGGCCGTCGAGCAGGCATTGCCCGCGGCGTCGGTCGCCGTTGCGCTCGGCGTCAAGATCATGGCCCCGGCCACGGCGTTCGTGCGGACCGTGCCGCTCGTCTGGGCGGTCAGGGCCACGGTGACGGTCTTGCCGCTCTGGACCATCGTGCCGCTGAAGGTGGTGGCAGCCGTGACGTAATTTCCGCCCGTCGCGACGCTACCGAGTGGGAGCTGGGCGGTGTTCCCCGCGTTCCACACGGTCACCGGATCGTTCGAGGCGCTGTTCGCGACCCGGACGGTCACGGTCGTCGACGTGCCGGTCCAGCCGGCCAGGACCGTTTCGGGATCGATCTGCTCGCTGAAGGTGTAGACGACGGTGTCGCCGGCATCGGGCCGTCCCGCCGTCCCGCCGTTGGTGGTCTGGATGTCCGAGGCGGACGGGACGGTCGTGTCGACCACGACGCTCAACGTGCTCTTCGTGGCGACGTTGCCGTTCGCATCCGTCGCCCGGATCGAGTAGCCGTACGTCCCGGCGGGCTTGGCGTCCGCGGTCAGCGCGGCACTCCGCCAGCTGTAGCTGACGCCGCCGACGGTGTACACGCCCGCGGTCAGGGTGACCGCCGTGCTCCCCGCCTTGATCGCACTCACGTCGGCGGTGACCGTCGCCACGCCACTGGCTCCCAGGCCCGCGTCCGACACGTTGGCGTAGACATAGAAGCTCGCGCTCGGCTTGATCGAGCCGGGCAGGTATTGGGTCGTCTTCGAGATCACGCTCGTCCCGATCGTCGGGGCGGTCGAGTCCCGGGACGCCGAAACGGGTCCCGCGTCGACGCTCTCCCAGCCCTGGTAGTAGGCCCGCACCTTGTACCAGTAGGTCCCGTCGGTGGGCGTGTCGCTGTAGCTGACGGCCGTCCGGGGCGTGACGGTCGCGACCTGGCTGTACGGACCGCCCGAGGCCGTCGCCCGGTAGACGTGGTAGCCGGTCGCCCATGCCTTCACGGTCGCGGTCCACGACAGGCCGATCGAGGCGACCCCACCGGCCGCGCCGAGCCCGGTCGGCGACGACAGGGTGTCCGTCGTGAAGGTACCGCTGGCAGCCGCCGGGCTGGTGAACGTCGCAAGCGATGACGGAGTCGACCCGATCGCGAGCACGGCGAGCGCCGCGACCAGGGCGACCGCCACCGAGGGCCGCCGGATCCGGGCTGCGCGGGCGGTCATCGGACCCGGCTCAGACCGACCCGCGGCCGCGGGCCCGACCCACGCGGGCGGCCCGATGCCGGGCGATCCGACCCTCGAGTCGCAGCGGATCCTGCCCGCTGCCGGCCGACCGCGCCGATAGCCGGACGGGGCGAGGGTGTCGAGGTTCGAGGGTGTCGAGCAGGTCCGCCAGGACGATCAGGCTGAGACCGAGGCCGATGACGAAGATCACCCCGGCCGGGATCGACAGGAGCGCCAGCAGGTATCCGGCGTAAGGGATCGACCAAGCGACCCGTCCGACGACGGACGAGACCGGCACGGTCGCCGGGTCGGGCGCGAGATTGGCATCCCCCTTCGTCTCGACGTACGGCAGACCGTCCAGCTCGAGCGTCCGGGTCACGCGGTGGGTGAAGATCGCCGAGGCCGGGCCGACCCGGACCTCGACGACGTCGCCGACGACCGGCCCCCCGGCCGGGATCGGCTCGATGACCGCCGCGGACCCCATCGGGAGCGACGGCTCCATCGACGGACCAGCCACGATCAGCGTCGGGCGGCCGACCAGCGGGAGACCGCGTCCGAGGAACACTCCGAGCAGCACGAGCCCGACGAGGATCACGACGGCCGCGTCGATCCCCCGGCGGACCAGCCTGATCGGACCCGGACCGATGTGCACGATCATCCTCTCGAGTGACGCTGCCGGATGGTTCCCGGCCGCCCCTCGCCTTACGGGTTGTTCTGGGTCTGCTCGGCGGCGAAGGTGAACGTCGTGGTGGTCGTGGCTCCCTGGAAGGCGTCGGCGGTCGCCAGCGGCAGCGACCAGGCGAAGCAGAGCTGCTCGTTGGCGCCCGACGCCAACGTCCGGTCGCCGGCCTGCGCGCCCTGGGTGGGATCGCCGATGGCGGCGCTGTTGAGCGTCCCGCTGTAGACCGAGGTCGTCCCCGCGCACGCACCGGTCTTGACCGTGAGCTGGAGCTGGCCGCGGAGGTTCTTCGTGTCGGCGTTCGTGCTCACGCTGGTCATCGCATAGCGCAGCGCGCCGGTCCCCGTGTTGCTCACGGTGACGGTCTGGCTTCCGGAGTCCCCTGGCAGTATTCCGGCGACCGTGAACATCGTCGCCGGGTTCACCCCGAGGACGATCGTCCCGGTCGTGAACGCTCCGGTCGACGTCTGACTGGACGTGAAGACGGCGAGCGAGAAGACGCCGGCGCCGGTCGTCGCCACGGCGAGTCCGAGAAGCACCGCGAGCAACCGGCGCCGGCGGCGTCGCGGAAGCGGATCGGGAGTGACGGCCTGGGTCTGGATCTGCATGACGCGCGCAACCTCAGCACTGGTCCGCCCGGCGGGTCGCCGAGCTCGGGGATCGATGTCGACCGAGCTCGCGGCAGGACGGAGGGGATCGCGAGGTCCCGTCGCCCGGTCGTGTCCATCTCACCCCACAAGCGCCGTAGTCCACCAGACGACGGGTGGGCTACCGGGACCGGTACCTTCGTCCCGTGCCACGCTCGGATGTGTCGCCCGGCGGTGCCCGTCGACACCGGATCGGGCTCAGCCGGTCGGCGGATCCTCGTCGCCGGTCGGGTCCGGGCGGGTGGCCTCGTACCGTCGGTCGCGCCAGGCAAGGGCGGCCTTCACGCCGTCGCGTCGGACGATCGCGTCCCACTCCCGCTGCTCGGGGGTGTCGGCGGCGTTGATGATCGCGCCGAGGTCGAGACCGAGCGCCACCGCCTCGTCGAGACCCGCCGCGCGCTGTGCCCGGTTGAGCATCAGCTTCGTCAGCCGCAGGACCTCGGGCGGGGTCCGAGCGATCCGGTCGGCCAGCGCGTCGACGGTGGTCGCCAGCTGGTCCATCTGGACCACCCGATTGACCAGGCCGATGCGCTCCGCCTCGGTCGCGTCGATCAGGTCGCCCGTCAGGAGCAGCTCGCGGGTCTTCTTCTGGCCGATGAGCGACGGCATCAGCAGCGTGACCGGTGCGGAGCCGTACCGGATCTCCGGCTCGCCGAGCATGGTCCCGTCGGCGGCCACGATGAGATCGCAGGCCATCGCCAGCTCGAGCCCGCCCGCCAGGCAGTAGCCGTGGACCTGGGCGATCACGGGCTTCGGGCAGGCCCACACCCGCATCGTGACCTCGACATCCCGGGCCAGCAGCTCGTGCCACTGGAGCGGCCCCTCGATGTCCTCGTCGACTTCCTCGTTCAGGTCGTACCCGGCGCTGAACGCCCGGCCCGACCCTTCGATGACCACGACCCGGATCGCGGGGTCGGCGCCCGCGCGCTCGATCGCCTGGTCGAGCGCCTCGACCAGCTCGTGGCTGAGCGCATTGAGCTTGTCTGGCCGGTCGAGGACGAGGCGGACACCCCAAGGGGTCCGGACCGTCCGGAGCGGCCCGTCGTCAGGCACCGTCGCCGGCCAGGATCACCAGGGCGTCGACCGCGAGCGCCCCCGAGGCCGACGCGATCACCGGGTTGAGATCCACCGCGACGATGTCGGGCCGGTCCCAGGCGAGGCGTCCCAGCCCCACCACGAGATCCGCCACGCCCTCGCGGTCGATCTCGCCGCGACCGCGGGCACCGCCCAGGAGCGACGCTCCCCGCAGGGAGGCAAGCATCGCCATGGCGTCCTGGTGCGAGACGGGGGCGAGCCGGATGGCCACGTCATCGAGGACCTCGGCGAAGATCCCGCCGAACCCGACGAGGACGGCCGGCCCGAACAGCGGATCACGGGTCATCCCGACGATCAGCTCGATCCCCCGTTCGGCCATGGGCTCGATCAGCACGCCACGGACCGGCGCCGCGAGGCTCCGGCCCACCTGGAGGAGTGCGACGACCGCGTCACGGACGGCCGCGCTCCCGACGAGGCCGAGGCGGACCGCGCCGACATCGCTCTTGTGGGCGAGGCCCTCCGCATCGAGCTTGGCGACCAGCGGCCGGTCGCCGAAGCGGTCGGCGATCGCCGCGGCCGTGTCGGCATCGACCGCGCGTTCGGCGTCCACGACGGCGACCCCGGCGGTCCGCAGCAGGGCGAGGCTGTCGAACTCGGACATGGATCGCGACCGCCGCCCCACGTCCGCGCCGGCGGCCGGCTCCCCTGCCGGGCCGTCGTCGTCGTGCCCGTAGCGAGTCCGGTCGTCGGCGAGCGCGGGCCAGGTCGGACGCGCAGGACCACCGGCCAGTCGGTCGCTCCATCGACGCTCCCACCAGGCGCGACGAGCGATCGCGACCTCGGCCTCTCGCGCACCGCGGAGCAGCGGGATCCCGCCGGCGGCATCGAGCATGGCCTTGACCTCCGGCGTCGGCTCACCGCTGGTCAGGGAGATGTAGACCGGCAGGATGTCGGGTCGCTCGGCGGTCGCCTCGATCAGCGCGCGCGTGACCGTCTCCGCCACGCCTACCTCCCCCGGCAGCGACCGATAGGGGAAGTCGTGGACGATCGCCAGGACGTCGTACGCCCCCGAGCCCGCGAACCCCCGGAAGGCGGCCGGATAGCAGGTCGCTTCGTCCGCCGCACCCCATGGGTCGATCGGGTTGCCGATGTAGCCCATCGTCGGGAGGTCGCGGAGGATGGCCGCCCGCGCGGCGTCGGGGACGGGCGGCAGGTCGAGGCCGGTCTCCTCGGCCAGGTCGGCGATGAGCGAGGCCTCGCCGGTCGAGACGGTCACGACGCCCGTCCGCCCGCGTCCGACGGACCGACCCATCCGGCGGCAACCGGCATGGAGTTCGGCCGACTCGAGCAGCTCGTCCAGATCCGCGCAGCGGATCACGCCGGCCGCGGCGAGCGCCGCGTCCGTGACCCGATCCTCGCCGGCGATCGAGCCGCTGTGCGCGACCGCGGCCTGCTGGGCCTGGGCGGACCGACCGACCTTGACCGCGAGGATCGGCTTGCCGAGCTGGAGCGCGCGATCGGCCAGGGCGAGGAACCGCTCCGGCCGCTTGAAGCCCTCGACGAACAGGATGACCGTGTGGGTCTCCGGATCGTCGAGGGAGTGGGCGAGGTAGTCGCACACGTCGAGGACGACCTCGGCCCCGCTCCCGACGATCCGGCTGAAGCCGATCCGCGTCCCCGAGTGGATGAACGCATCCGTGACGCTGCCGCTCTGGGCGATCCCGGCGACGCCGCCGCGCGGCAGCCATGGGTTGACGTCGCCGATGTACAGCGCCGAGCCGGTCGTCCAGTCGACCATGCCCATGCAGTTCGGACCGAGGATCGCCAGGCCGTGCCGGAGGGCGATGTCGCGCCACGTCGCGCTGCATCCGGGCCGCCGCCTCGCCGCCTTCGACGACCCCGCCGCCCGGGATCAGGACGGCCCGCGCGCCGACGTCGGCCGCCTGCTGCGTGACGAGGGTCGCGCGGGCCGGATTGACCGCCGCGAGGACCGCGTCCGGGACCTCGGGCAGGGACGCCCAGGTCCGGGAAGCACGGCCGGCCCCAGGCCTCAGTGTAGTTCGGGTTGACCAGGTGGCAGCGCGTCCCGCTGCCCATCACCGTCAGGTTGTTGAGGATCGTCGGGGTCAGGTCGGAGCGGGGCGACGCCCCGACGATAGCGATCGACCGCGGCGCGAAGAGCGGCCCGAGGTCGATGTCCGGCCGGCTCGCAGGAACCCCGGACGCCGGATCGGCGGCGTCGATCATCCTTGTCCGACGACCCGACCGACTCCGCGCTTCTCGAGCGCCCGGGCGATGACCAGCCGCTGGATCTCGCTGGTCCCCTCCCAGATCCGGTCGACGCGCAGCTCGCGGAAGAACCGCTCGGCGGCGAACTCGCGCATGTAGCCCCGACCGCCGAACACCTGGACGACCCGGTCGGCGCAGCGGAACGCAGCCTCCGACGCGAACAGCTTGGCCAGCGAGGCCTTGGCGTGGACGACCTTCGGGTCCTCCCCCGTATCGACCAGCCAGGCCGCCTCGCGGGTCAGGAGCCGAGCGGCGCTGGCATCGGCGGCGGAGTCCGCGAGCGGGAAGCTGACGCCCTGGAAGTCGTAGATCCGCTGGCCGAACTGGACCCGCTCGGTGGCCCACTCGACCGCCAGCCCGAGGAGGCGTTCCATCGCCCCGCTGCAGCGCGCCGCGATGTGGATCCGCTCCTCGACGAACCACTCGTTGGTCAGCTCGTCGGCCGCGCCGACGGTCCCGAGGACGGCCATCGCGGGGACCCGGACGTCCTCGAGCAGGAACTGCGGATGACGGTCGGCGAAGGTGTGCATGTAGTCGGGGTCGTGCTTTCATCGTGACGCCGGGGGTGTCGTAGTCGACGAGGAACAGGGTCGGCAGACGGCGCTCGCCGTCGATCAGATTGCAGTGGAAGATCATGAAGTCGGTGTCGTCCGGGCCGGTGACGAACCATTTCTCGCCGTTGAGGACGTAGTCCCCGGTCGACGCGTCGCGGACCGCCGTGGCGGCCAGCGTCCGGGGATCGGACCCCGCGCCGTCCTCGGTGATGGCATACGAGCCGGATCGCTCGCCGCGCATCGATGGGTCGAAGTAGCGCCGCCGCTGGTCCGGGTCGCAGTGGATCAGGGCGTTGTAGGGACCCGGGATGTACGACCACAGACCCCCGGTGACCTGACCCCAGTTGCTCATGGACGAGCACCTGGTCGAGCGCCGACCAGCCTTGGCCGCCTAGCTCGCGGGGGAACGAACCACCGTGGAGGTCGGCCGCGATCGCGGCCTGCCGGAGGCCGCGGCCGATCTCCGAAGCGAGCCGTCCACCGGCCCGCTCGAACTCGATCTCGAGCGGCTGCAAGACCTCGGTCACGTACTTCCGCGCCCGTGCCTGGAGCTCGAGCTGGGCGGGGCTGAGGGTCAGGTCCATCCGAACGATGGTGATGCGCGCTCCGCGGGTCCGACCGCCACGTCCCGGGCGACGGAACGCGTCTACTGCGGCTGGGCCACGACCATGATCCGGATCTCGGTCATGTCCTCGATCGCCCAGCGCAGGCCCTCGCGGCCGAGCCCGGAGTCCTTGACCCCGCCATAGGGCATGTGGTCGATCCGGTACGTCGGGACGTCGTTGACGATGACCCCGCCGACCTCGAGCCCCTCGAAGGCACGCCAGCTGTTGGCGAGGTCATTGGTGAAGACCCCGGTCTGCAACCCGAACATCGAGTCGTTGACCTGTCGGATGGCGTCCTCGAAGTCGTCGAACGGATAGGCCACGACGAGCGGCGCGAAGGCCTCGTTGGAGCAGACCTGGGCGGTCACCGGCGTGTCGGTCAGGATCGTCGGCGGGAAGAACGTGCCATCGGCGGTCCCGCCGAGATGGAGCTTGCCGCCGAGCGCGACCGCCTCGTCCACCCAGCGCTGGGTTCGCGCCGCGGCCTTGTCGTCGACCATCGGCCCGAGGTCGGTGGTGGGATCCGCCGGGTCGCCCAGCTTGAGGTGGCGGGCGCCCTCGACGAACTTCGCCATGAACGGCTCCCAGACGTCCCGGTGGATGAACATCCGCTGGACGCTGATGCAGACCTGGCCGGCATAGGCGAACGCGCCGACGAGCGTCCGCCGGACGGCCCAGTCGAGATCCGCGCTGCGGTCGACGATGACGCCGGCGTTGCCGCCCAGCTCGAGGACGACCTTCTTCTTGCCGGCCCGCGCCTTCATCCGCCAACCGACCGACGGCGACCCCGTGAAGGTGAGCAGCTTGAATCGCTCGTCCTCGACCATCCGGTCGCCCAGCTCACGGGTCATCGGCAGGATGCTGACGGCCCCGGACGGGAGACCGGCCTCGGCCACGATCTCCCCGACGGTCAACATGGTCAACGGGTCCTTGCTCGGCGGCTTCAGGACGATCGAGCAGCCGGCGGCGATCGCCGGAGCGAGCTTGTGCGCGGCAAGATTGAGCGGGAAGTTGAACGGCGAGATCGCGGCGACCGGTCCGATCGGGAAGCGGCGGGTCACGCCGAGTCGGCCGCGCGACGCCGGCATCAGGTCGAGCGGGATCGTCTCGCCGGTCATCCGTTCCGCCTCCTCGGCACCGAGCCGGAAGGTGAGGATCGCGCGGTCGACTTCGACCAGCGAGTCTCGGATCGGCTTGCCGGCCTCCGCGCAGATCAGGGCGCCCGAGCTCCTCGCGACGCGCCGCGATCCCCGAGCTGATCGCTCGAAGGATTGCGGCCGCGCTCGTAGGCCGGCAGGCGACGGGTCTCCTCGAACGCGGCCACGGCGGCCGTCACCGCTTCCTCGTACTGGGCGGGCGTGGCGTGGTACGTCGTGCCGGCCGGGTTCGCCGGGTCGGCCGGGTTGGTGACGACCAGCGGATCGGGCGAGTCCACCCAGGCGCCGGCCAGCAGGATCGGATGGGGTTCGGTACCGATCGTCGCGGTCATCTCGGAGCTCCTGCTCCCCGGCGGTCGGACGGCCGCCACGTCGGGCGGGGAGACTGTCATCCTACAGACAGTCGGGTGGACGCATCGGCTCGCGGGCCTTCCGTCGGATGCGCCCGGCAAGCGGAAGGAGCCCGGGATGTCTCGAACGGTCCCGACCGACAAGCTCGGCGAGGCGCTCCGGATCAAGCCGGGCTCGAAGGTCCATCTCGACGCCTTCGACGCGGGGCAGACCCTCGGTCACGACAAGGCGTCGGCGCTCAAGACCGAGGGCGAGCTCGAGGCGAGCCTGTCCTCGCTGCAGGAGCGCCTGTGGGCCGAGGCGAAGCACCCGGTCCTGATCGTCCTCCAGGGGATCGACGCCGCTGGCAAGGACGGCACGATCCGGAAGGTCATGGACGCCTTCAACCCGATGGGCTGCGACGTCACCTCGTTCAAGGTCCCGACCCCGCTCGAGCTCAGCCACGACTACCTGTGGCGTGTCCATCCTCACGCGCCGGCCAAGGGTTCGATCGCGATCTTCAACCGCTCGCACTACGAGGACGTCCTGGTCGTACGCGTCCACGAGTTCGTGCCGGAGACCGTCTGGCGGAAGCGGTACGACCAGATCAACGACTGGGAACGGACGCTGACGGACGAAGGCACGACGATCGTCAAGTTCTTCCTGTACATCGACAAGGACGAGCAGAAGCGACGGCTCCAGGACCGGATCGACGACCCGACCAAGAACTGGAAGTTCCAGTCGAGCGACCTGCCCGAGCGCGCCCTCTGGGATACCTACATCGCCGCCTTCGAGGAGTGTCTCGAACGGACGTCGACCGAGGCCGCGCCGTGGTACCTCATCCCGGCGAACCGGAACTGGTTCCGCAACCTGGCGGTGTCGCGGATCGTCGAGGAGACCCTCGATCGACTCGATCCGCGGTATCCCCCGCCCGAGCCGGGTCTCGACAAGGTCGTCGTCGAGTAGTCCACGCTCGTCCGAGCGTAGTCCGACGGTCCCCCGTTCGGAGCGGGACGCACCGGACCAACGGCCCATCGACGAGGCCCTGCGGCGTGCGTACGGTCGTCCTGAGTGGATACGCATCTCCGCGGCCTCTGGCCGCTCCGGTTCCTCGCGCCATCCGTCGCTCTGGCGATGGTGATCGGGTTCATGGCACCCGCCGTCGCCCCCGTGGCCGCGGCCTCGAGCTGCACGAACTCCTTCGGCAGCGTGATCAGCCTCAGCAACGGGCAGGTCACCCCAGGCGGTGGGCTGGTCGGCACGACTTTCGATTTCTCGGTCGTCTGGAAGCATTCGAACAACCGCGCCCCCAACTCCATCTCGCTATCGCTTCCCGGAGTGACCGGCGGTAGCGGTGCCATGACCGGGTCGGGGACGACGTATGTGGCTGGGGTCACCTACCACCGGACCGTCACCATCAACACCGCTGCCTCCTACTCGTTCACGTTCAACGCCGCCCGAGGCTGCTCGGTCGATCTCGGGCCCTTCACCTTGAGCGTCGCCGCGCCGACCCCGTCGCCGACGCCGAAGCCGACCCCCAAACCGACGCCGAAGCCCACGCCCGAAGCCCACCCCGAAGCCGACCCCGAAGCCGACGCCCAGCGCCGACGGCGGCTCCGAGGGCGAAGCCGACGCCCAGGCCGACGCCGAAGCCGACCGCCAAGGATCGTCCAGACGGCCGCCCCCACGCCACCCCCGACCTCGACCCCGACGGCGACGACGGACGCGACCGACCCGGCGGCCGACCCCACCGCTACGGCGTCGCCCACCGAAGCGCCCGTTGCCGGGATCGGGAACGTCGATGGCTCGGACGGCACCTCCGGTGACGGGTCCGGCGGATCGGGCGGATCCAACGGCGGGGCCAACGGCAGCCTGACCGGGTCGAGCGGTCCCGGTGGCATCGGCCTGTGGATGACGGCCATGATCGTCGGCGGGATCGGGCTGGCCTTCTTCCTGTTCAGTCGTCGCCGTCGACAGGAGGAGCTCGAGCCGGCCGCCGCGATCGCCGCCGCAGCCGCCGCCGCCCCGCCGGTCACCACCGCCGCGGGGGGCTCCACGGGCAAGGCCGGGAAGGCCGATGCCGGGAGGGACGCCAAAGCCGCCGCTGCGGCCACAGCGAAGGCTGCCAGAGCCGAGCAGGCGGCCGCAGCGAAGGCTGTGAAAGCCGACCAGGCAGCCGCCGCGAAGGCTGCGAAAGCCGATGCCGCGAAGGCAGCCAACGCCGCCAAGGCCGCCAAGGCCGCCGCCGCGGTGGTCGCCGCCGAGAGTGCCCCCCTGCCGGTCGTGCCACCCCAGCCCGCTCCGGCCCGGATCGTGGCGGCGGCTGCGGACATCCCCGACGAGGAGGCCGGCATGCCGCGCTGGCGCCGCCCGTCGGTCCAGAAGGCCCGCAAGGAGTCGCGCGGCGGCGAGGTCGCCTATGTGCCTGCGGCCTTCACCGACGGTGAGCCGGCCGGCGAGCGGCGACGCGTGCGCTATCGCCTCGTCCGGATGTCGTCGATCCCCGACGAGATCATGGGCGAGGAGGTCGCCCGGCTCGATCGTGGCGACGAGGTCGAGCTGATCCGCTCGGAGGGATCCTACTGGCTCGTTCGAACGCCGTACGGCGAAGAGGGCTGGGTCCACCAGATGACCCTCGAGTCCGGACCGCCGCAGCCCGACGAGTTCCCCATCGACGACCTTTCGGCGAACGACTCACCGTTCTAGGCGGGCTGACGAACCGACGACGCGCTCCGGCTACTTCTTGCCGCCGAACAGCGTCCCGAAGACACCCCGGATGAGGTCCTGACCGGCCCGTGACGTGACGATACGGCCGCCGGTCCGGATGGCCGAGTCCACCGACCGCTGGCGTGCCCGTTCGTCGGCCTTGCGCTGTTTCTCGGCGGCGGCTTCGGCCCGCTGGTCGGCCCGCGCCTGACGCTCGGCGGCCTCGCGCTGCTTCTCGAGCTCGCGTGCCTGCCGTTCGATCTCCCGCTGCTGCTGGGCGGGGTTGAGCATGACCGGGGGCGGGTTGGCGTTGGGATCCGCGCCGGCCTGGTCGGCCGCGACCTGCTTGGCGGCAGTGATCCGCGCCGTGATGATCTCGTGCGCGCTCTCGCGGTCGATCATCTGACCGTACTTGGCGGTCAGCGGACTGGTCGCGATCCGGCCCTGGAACTGGACCGGGTCCAACGGCGCCATCAGCGAGTCGGGCGGGATCAGCCGGGTCGCCGCGAGCGGGGTCGGGACACCGCGGGGGGACAGCACGGTGACCAGGGCCTCCCCGATCCCGAGGCTCGTGATCGTCTTCTCGACGTCGAAGAAGTCGGTCATCGGGAAGGTCCGGACGGTCTTCTTGATGTCGTCCGCATCCTGCGGCGTGAACACGCGGAGGGCGTGCTGGACGCGGTTGCCGAGCTGGGCCAGGACCGGGGCCGGGATGTCGGTCGGGGTCTGGGTCACGAAGTAGACACCGACACCCTTGGACCGGATGAGCCGGGCGGTCCGCTCGACCTGGTCGAGGAGCGCCTTCGATGCCTCGTCGAACAGGAGGTGCGCCTCGTCGAAGAAGAAGCACAGCTTCGGCTTGGGCACATCGCCGACCTCCGGGAGGTCGTGGTAGAGCTGGGCGAGCATCCACAGCATGAACGTGCTGAACAGGCTCGGCTTGTCCATGACGTCGGACAGCTCGAGGATGCTGATGATCCCGGCACCATCCGGCGTCGTCCGGAGGAGATCGCCCACGTCGAACTCGGGTTCGCCGAAGAAGACGTCCGCGCCCTGCTGCTCGAGGGTGACGATCGAGCGCAGCAGGACGCCCAGCGATGCGCTGGACATCCCGCCGTAGTCGGCGAGGACCGACTTGCCGTCGTCGGAGCCCAGGAACCGCAACGTGGTCGACAGGTCCGCCAGGTCGAGCAGCGGCAGCGCGTTGTCGTCGCAGTACTTGAAGACCAGGCTGAGGATCGACGTCTGCGTGTCGTTCAGGTCGAGCACCTTGCCCAGGAGCAGCGGACCGAAGCTGTGGACGGTCGCCCGGACCTGCGCACCGAGCTTGCCGCTGAGCGACAGGAACTCCACCGGGTGGCCGGCCGCCTCGAAGGTCCAGCCGAGGCTGGTGCTGCGCTCGATGACCTTGGGGTTGGTCCCGTCGCCCGGCGCTCCGAGCCCGGTCAGGTCGCCCTTGATGTCGGCCACGAAGCACGGCACGCCGGCCTTGGACAGCTGGCCGGCCATCAGCTGGAGGGTCTTCGTCTTGCCCGTCCCGGTGGCACCCGCGACCAGCCCATGGCGGTTGAGCATCGACAGAGCGACCTGGATCCGCAGATCCGTGATGACCTCATCGCCGAGCATCGGTCCGCCCAGGACGATCGACGGTTCGTCGAGTGCGTAGCCGGCCGCCATCGCATCGTGGAACGCCTGGTCCACTGGTCCCTCCTGCGGTCGCGACGGCCGGTCCCGGCCACCGGCTCGGATCGGATCCGCTCGGCACGCCGAGCGTACCATCACCCGTGCGATCCCAGCCCGCCGGACGGCAGCGGGTCGGCCGTTGGCCGAACATCAGGAGGAACGACGATGCGCATCGACGAGATCGAAGGCGTCGGCCCGGCGCAAGCCGAGAAGCTCACCGCCGCGGGCGTGAGCACGACCGAGGAGCTGCTCGAGCACGGCGCGAAGCCAAGCGGGCGCGATCGGCTGGCCGCGGACACCGGCATCAGCGGCACGCTGATCCTCGAGTGGGTCAACCACGCGGACCTGATGCGGATCCCGGGAGTCGGCTCCGAGTACTCCGACCTGCTCGAGGCCGCAGGTGTCGACTCGCCGGTGGAGCTCGCCCGCCGGAACGCGGCGAACCTCGCCCAGACCTTCCAGGAGGTCGACGCGGCCCGCCCGAACATGGTCCGGCGCGTTCCGTCCGAGGCGACCGTCGAGGCCTGGATCGCGGCCGCCAGGGACCTCGACCGGATCGTCGAGCACTGATCGACCGGCGCTTCGGTGCGCCGACGACGTCTGACGATCGAGGCCCGGGCCCGGCGTTGACGCCGGTCCGGGCCTCGATCCGTCCGCCCCGCTCGACCGGCCCGTGACCGCCGAACCCGACGCCGACACGGCTCCGCTCCCGGTGATCCGTCGGGTCCGGCTGCTCGGCGGGGAATCGACGGGCAAGTCCACCCTGGCGGACCTGCTCGCCCGCCGGTTCGAGACGGCCTGGGTCCTCGAGTGGGGCCGGCCGTACTCGGACCCGAAGGACCACAGCGGGGAGCTCTGGACGACGGCCGATTTCATCGAGATCGCGACGCGCCAGAACCAGCTGGAGGACCTGACGGCACGGCGCGCCGATCGCATCCTGGTGTGCGACACCGACGCGATGACCACGGGGATCTGGCACGTCGAATACCTCGGTCGACGCGACCCGGCGGTCGATCGGCTGGGCGCGGACCGCCGGTACGACCTGAGCCTGCTGCTCGAGCCGGACATCCCGTGGCGACAGGACGGGATGCGCGACTCCGACCGGGCCCGACGTCGCCAGCAGGCGGCCCTCGTCGAGCGGCTCGGCGAGCTGGGGCAGACCGCGGTCACGATCTCGGGCGATCTCGACGATCGTCTCCGGACGGCGGAACAGGTCGTCGGGCGAACGCTCGGCGTCAGCCCCGCGCCGAGCGACGTGGACTGGGTGGCGCTGGGCCGGGCAGGGGCCTGGCTCCACCTCGACCCGCCGATCGGGCTCGGGACGCGGATCGTGCGAGGAACGGGCATCTCCGCGGCGGTCGTCCAGGCCCGTCTCGACGAGGGTGGCCTGGCCTACGCGGACCTCGCCGCGACGCTGGCGGTCGACGCCGCAGCGATCCGGGAGGCGGACTGGTACGCCTCTCGCCACGGCGAGCTCGCCTACGCGGAGCTGCGCGGGGATACCGCGGCGATGACCAGGCTCCGGTCCAGGCCCGCCCTCTGACCTGCCCGGGTCAGCCCAGGGTTGCGCGCGGGTACGAGCCGAGCACCCGGACCATCGTCGTGACCGTCCGGAGGTCGGCCAGCGCGTCCGCCGCCCCCGGGTCGTCGGCGGCCGCGTCGAGGTCGATCCAGAAGACGTACTCCCAGGCCCGCTCCCGGCTCGGCCGGGACTCGATCGTGCTCATGTTCAGCGCATGCGCCGAGAACACCGCGAGCACGCGAAGGAGGGTCCCCGGCTCGTTCCGGACGGCCACGACCAGCGTCGTCCGCATCGTCTCGGCGGAGGTGGCGATGAGCTCGGGCAGCCGCGCGTCGCGTCGGGCGATGACGAGGAAACGGGTCCGGTTGTCGTCGACGTCCTGGATCCCGTCGGCCAGGATGCCGAGCCCGAACAGCCCGGCCGCCCGAGGCGACAGGACGGCCGCCGAGCCGTGCTCCTGACGATCGACGATGAGCCGGCCGGCGCCGGCGGTGTTGTACGTCGTCAGGAGCGCCCACGGCCGGGTCCGCAGGTAGGCCTCGGCCTGACCGAGGGCCTGGATGTGGGAGTAGACCCGTTCGATGTCCTCGAGCCGATCGCCGGGCAGCGCCGCGAGGCACAGCTGGACGGGGACGACGACCTCGGCTCGGAGCTCGAGGTCGTGCTCGAGCAGGAGGTCGTAGTTCTCGCGGACGGTTCCGTGGACGCTGTTCTCGATCGGGACCACCCCGGCCACGGACCCGCCCGCCTCGACCTCGTCGAAGACGTGGCGGAACCCCGGCAGCCCGACGCGGTCGACCTCGCCGAACGCCGCCCGGACGGCGTCCTCGGCGAATGCCCCGGGCTCGCCGGAGAACGCGATGCGTCCGCGGGGCGACACGATCGCCGGCTCGCTCACCCTCGACTCAACGCTCGAACAGGTCGCTCGTGAGGAGCTCGGCCGCGTCCTCGTCGAGCTCGGCCCGTCGTGGCGCACTGGCCACCTCGGCCGACTTGGCTCGACGCCGGTTGCCGGCGGCCTCGGTCGCGCCCTGCCACGAGACCTCCGCAAGCAACCGGTCGATCGCCGCGATGTAGGCCTCGATGGAGGCGGCGATGATGTTCACGTCGCTCGACGATCCGGTGTACTTCCCGGTCGCCCGGTCCCCCTCGGCCGACGAGGGTGGAGCGAGACGGACGGTCACCAGACCCTCCGCGTCGGGGCCCTCGGCGACCGCGTGGACGTCGTACGCGATCAGCCGCGGGTGGCCGGTCAGGACGCCCTCGAGCGCGGCGTCGACGGCACGGAACAGCGCATCCACCGGGCCGTTGCCCTCGGCCGCGCCGTCCCACTGGTGGTCGCCGGAGCCGATGACGACCGCCCCGCGGCTCTGGACGTTCGACCCGGACGACACGGTCCAGCGCTCGAGGTGGAGGGTCGCCGGCTGACTGGTCATCGGATCACCTCGTCGACGTGGGGTCGGCGACCGCCGGCTCGTGCCGGGCGGTCGTGAAATGGCGTTCGTCGCGCCGGCGGAGCTCGGCACCGGCCTTCCAGATGGCGTACTCGAGCGAGTCGGCGAGCGCGGCGGCGGAGGCGGCGATGATGTTCGTGTCGCTGCCCATCGTGGACCAGGTCCGCGCGCCGTCGGCGGAGTCGATGACGACCCGGGTCCGGGCCGCCGTCGCCGCGCCGCCGTCGAGGATCCGGACCTTGTAGTCGACGAGGTGGACGGTGTCGAGCTGGGGGTAGAAGGCCCCGAGGGCCTTGCGCAGGGCGGCGTCGAGCGCGTTGACCGGGCCGTTGCCCTCGGCCGCCGTATGGAGCACCTCGCCGTCGACCTCGACCTTCACGGTGGCCTCGGCAAGGAGCTCCCGGCCGTCGCGCTGCTCGATCAGACAGGTGTAGTCGACGATCCGGAACGGTGCGGCGTAGCCCGTCTGGTGCCGTCGGACGAGCAGCTCGAAGCTCGCCTCAGCGCCTTCGAAGGCCAGGCCGTCCGACTCGAGCTGCTTGATCAGCTTCGAGAGCTCGCGCGGGTCGACGCCCTCGAGCCGGTGACCGAGCTGCTCGGCGCGGAGCTTCGTGTTCGCCCGGCCGCCCAGCTCCGACACGACCAGCCGGCCCTCGTTGCCGACGATCGTCGGGTCGACGTGCTGGTAGCTTCGCTCCACCTTGGCGACCGCCGCCCCGTGGACGCCACCCTTGTGCGCGAACGCCGAGCGGCCGACGTACGGCTGGTAGTCGAGCGGGGCCACGTTGGCGATCTCGGCCACGCTGCGCGACAGCGCGGTCAGGTCGGCCAGGTCGCCGCCGCCGGCCGGGACGAGCGCATTCCCGGTCTTGAGCGCGAGGTTGGCCAGGATGCTGACCATGTTCGCGTTGCCGCAGCGCTCGCCGTAGCCGTTGATCGTGGCCTGGACGTGGCGGATCCCGGCCGTCACCGCGGCCATCGAGTTGGCGACGGCCAGCTCGGCATCGTTGTGGGTGTGGATCCCCCAGACCGGCGGCGGCCCGGAGCCGTCGCCGTCGACGACCTCCCGGACGGCGGCGATGATCCGAAGCAGCTCATCGGTCATCGTCCCGCCGTTCGTGTCGCACAGGACGATCGTCCGGGCACCGGCCTGCCTCGCGGCTTGGAGGGTCCGGACCGCGTAGCCCGGGTCGGCCTTGTACCCATCGAAGAAGTGCTCGGCATCGTAGACGGCTTCCCGGCCCCGGTCGACCAGGAAGCCGATCGAGTCGGCGATCATGTCGAGGTTCTCGGCCGGCGTGGCCCCGAGCACCTCGATGACGTGGAGCAGCCAGCTCTTGCCGAAGATCGTCACGACGGGCGTCTCGGCCGCGACGAGCTCCCGCAGGTTCGGGTCGTCCTCCGGTCGGTTGGCCCGGTGCCGGGTCGAGCCGAAGGCGGCCAGCCTGGCGGTCGTCCAACGCTGCTTCCGGGCTGCCGCGAAGAAGTCGATGTCCTTGGGGTTCGAACCCGGCCAGCCGCCCTCGATGAACGGCATCCCGTACTCGTCGAGCATCCGGGCGATGCGCAGCTTGTCGGCCAGGGACAGGATGATGTTCTCGCCCTGGGTGCCGTCGCGCAGGGTCGTGTCGTAGAGGACGACCGGGAGGTCGTCGGGCGGGCCCGTCGGGGCGATGGGGGCGTCGGGCTGGGTCACGGTGGCGGCTCCATCGAGCGTGGCGTCGGTGGTCGGATCACGTGGTTCGGGCGGCCACCGTCGCCGGCGCCGCCCGACGGATCGCGATCCGGTCGACGATCGCCTCGGTCATCCCGATCGTCCCCACGCGGATGGACCGGTCGTCGGGTCGCCGGTCGGCCGGCAGGAGGTCTGCGGTCCGATAGCCGTCATCGAGCGCGCGGCCGACGGCGGCCTCGAGGGCATCTGCGGCGTCGCCCAGGCCCAGTGACCAGCGCAGGAGCATCGCCCCGGACAGGATCGTTCCGATCGGGTTGGCCAGGTCCCGGCCGGCGATGTCCGGCGCGGACCCGTGGATCGGCTCATACAGGCCGTGCAGGCCGTGTCGGGTCCGGCGGTCGCCCACCGATGCCGACGGCAGCATGCCGAGCGACCCGGCGAGGACCGACGCCTCGTCCGACAGGATGTCCCCGAACAGGTTCTCGGTGACCAGGACGTCGAACGCCGCGGGCGACCGGACGATCTGCATCGCGCAGGCGTCGACGAGCCGATGGTCGAGGCGCACCGCGGGGAACTCGGTGGCGACCTCGTCGGCGACCCGTCGCCACAGCCGGGAGGTCGCCAGGACGTTCGCCTTGTCGACGCTGGTCACCCGGCCTCGCCGCCGACCGGCCAGCTCGAAGGCCAGCCGGACGACCCGGGCGATCTCGTCCTCGGAGTAGGTCAACGTGTCGCTCGCCGAGCGCGAGCCGGGGGCCCCGCTCGCCTCGGTCCGATCGCCGAAGTAGAGCCCGCCGGTCAGCTCGCGGACGATGAGCATGTCCACCCCGTCGAGCAGCTCCGGCCGGAGCGGCGAGGCCGGCACGAGCGTCGGGTGGACGGTGACCGGCCGGAGGTTGGCGAACAGCCCGAGGCCGCCGCGCAACGCGAAGAGGGCCTGTTCCGGCCGCACCGATGAGGTGGGGTCGTCCCACTTCGGACCGCCGACCGCGCCGAGGTAGACCGCGTCGGCATCGCGGCAGACGTCGACGTCCTCCGGGCGGATGGCGACACCGTGGGCATCGATCCCGGCCCCGCCGACGACGAGCTCCGTCCAGTCGACGGCGAACCCGGCCGCCGCGCCCATCGCGTCGAGCGCGCGCCGGCCGCCGGCCAGGACGTCCGGACCGACCCCGTCGCCCGGGATCGCGACGATCCGATAGCGCGGGGTCCCGTCCGAGCGATCCGTCTTGATCACGGGATGTCCTCGGTCCGAGCCCTCGTCACGAACGCCGCGTCGACCCCGTTGATCTCGGCGCCGTGCAGCTTGTTCGTGGCGACGAGGTAGGCCTCGAGCGACGCCTCGATGATGTTGGTCGAGAGGCCGTGACCGCTGACGATCAGCGCCCCGCTCCCCTCATCGGAGGAGCGGCGGCAGCGGACGAGCACCTGGCCCTGGGCGTCCTCCCCGGCGGAGACGGCCTTGATCTCGTACTCGGTCAGCACGGGACGCCAGCCGAGGACCGGCTGGATCGCCTTGTCGACCGCGGTGAACAGGGCGTTGACCGGGCCGTTGCCGGTCGAATTCGCCGACCGGACGTCGCCGCCGATCGACAGCGACACGGTGCCCGTGGCGTTGCCGCCGTGCGAGCTCGTCACGCTCCAGCCTTCGAGGGCGATCGAGGCGGGGACCTCGGAGCTGCGCGCCTCGACGAGCGCCAGGAGGTCCGCGTCGGTCACCTCCTTCTTGGCGTCGGCCAGGGCGATCGCCTGGCGGTAAACGCCATCGAGCGCCTCGCCCTCGAGGTCGTGACCGAGCTCGCGGAGCTTGCCCTGCAGGCCGCGGCGACCGGACAGCTTGCCGATCGTCAGCTGGCTGCCGGACAGGCCGACCGACTGCGGGGTCATGATCTCGTAGGTCAGCGGGTTCTTGATCACGCCGTCCTGGTGGATGCCGGATTCGTGGGCGAACGCGTTGCCGCCGACGACCGCCTTGTTGGGCTGGACGGCGAAGCCGGTCAGGTAGCTCACCAGCCGGCTGGCGGCCGTGATCTGCTCGGTCTGGACGCCGGACCCGAGGTCGGGGAACTGGGTGGGCCGCGTGCGCAGCGCCATCACGACCTCTTCGAGGGAGGCATTGCCGGCGCGCTCGCCGAGGCCGTTGATGGTCACCTCGACCTGGCGCGCCCCGGCCTGGACCGCGGCCAGCGTGTTGGCGGTCGCCAGCCCGAGGTCGTTGTGGCAATGGACGCTGATCGTCGCGTCCCGGCCGACCCGGTCGACGACACGCCCGACGAGCAGCCCGAACTCGGCCGGGATGGCATACCCCACCGTATCGGGGATGTTGACGGTGCTGGCACCCGCGGCGACCACGGCCTCGTAGATGTCGAGGAGATAGTCGACGTCGGTCCGGCTGGCGTCCTCGGCCGAGAACTCGATCTCGGCGTCCCGCCCGAGGGCCTTCCGGCCGTAGCGGACCCATTCCACCGCCTGCTTGAGCGCCTCGTCGCGCCCGATCCGAAGCTTGTGCTTGAGGTGGATGTCGCTCGTCGCGATGAACACGTGGAGGTGCGGCCGCTCGGCGACGCGGATGGCCTCGACCGCTCGCTGCGGATCGCCGTCACGGCAGCGCGCCAGCGCGGCGACCGCCACGCCCTTCGTCTCGCGGGCGATCCGCTGGACCGCCTCGAAGTCGCCGGGCGATGCAGCCGGGAAGCCCGCCTCGATGACGTCTACCTTGAGCCGGACGAGCTGCCGCGCGACCTCCAGCTTCTCCGCCGCGGTCAGGCCCGCTCCGGGGGCCTGCTCGCCGTCGCGCAGGGTGGTGTCGAAGATCCGGACCGACCCCTCGGTCATCTCGACGACTCCGCCACGCGGCGCGGCTCGCTGGCTGCCGCCTGCGCCTGACCGGCCCGCACGACGACCGGGTCGAGGAACGCCATCTGGCCGCGGAGCTCCTCGCCGACCTGCTCGATGAGATGGTCGCGGTCCTCGGCGCGCAGCCGTTCGAACTCGGGCCGGCCGGCCTCGTTCTCGGCGATCCAATTCCGGGCGAACGTACCGTCCTGGATCTCGTGGAGGACGTCCTTCATCGTGGCGCGGACGTGGTCGTCGATGATCCGGGGGCCGCTGACGTAGTCGCCGAACTCGGCCGTGTCGCTGACGCTGAAGCGCATGAAGTTGAGACCACCGCGATACATCAGGTCGACGATGAGCTTGAGCTCGTGCATCGTCTCGAAATAGGCCAGCTCGGGCTGGTACCCGGCCTCGACCAGCGTCTCGAACGCCATCTTGACCAGGGCGGCCGTCCCGCCGCACAGGACCGACTGCTCGCCGAACAGGTCCGTCTCGGTCTCCTCGGCGAAGGTCGTCTCGAGGACCCCGGCCCGGGTGTTACCCAGACCCCGAGCGTAGGCCAGGGTCCGCGCCCGTGCCGTCCCGCTCGCGTCGCGGTGGACCGCGAACAGGGCGGGGACGCCACCGCCGGCCCGATAGACGCTCCGGACGAGGTGGCCCGGGCCTTTGGGCGCGACCATCCCGACGTCGATGCCGGCGGGCGGGTCGATCCGCTTGAAGTGGATGTTGAACCCGTGGGCGAACATCAGGAGCTGGCCGTCGCGCAGGTTCGGGGCGATGTCCGCGTCGTAGACGGCCTTCTGGCTCGTGTCGGGGACCAGGATCATGATCACGTCGGCCGCCCTGACGGCCTCGGCGACGGTGAGCACGGGCAGGCCGGCATCCTCGACCAGGGTCCGGCTCTTGCTGTCGGGTGCGAGCCCGACCACGACGGCGATCCCGGAGTCGTGGAGGTTCAGCGCATGGGCGTGGCCCTGGCTGCCGTACCCGATGATGGCCACCGTCTGGCCGCTCAGTGCCGCAGGATCGGCATCGTCGTCGTAGTACATCTTCGCGGTCACTGGTCCCCTGCCTCCGATCGTGAACTGGCACCCTCAACGCGGAACCGCGAATCGCCCTCCGAGGTCGGAGGCTGAGCTCCGCGACGCCATCGGCCCGAGGATTTCGCGGTCATCGCTTCAGTGCCTCCTCGATGGATCCCGAGCCGCGGGCCATCACCACGGTCCCGGTTCGAACGAGCTCCCGGACGCCGTAGGTGCGGAGCAGTGCGACCAGCGCGTCGACCTCCGCCTCGGTGCCGGTCGCCTCGACCACGATCGATGTGTCCGAGATGTCGACGACGCGAGCCCGATAGAGCTCGACGATCCGGACGATCTCGCCCCGGTTGGCGTCGTTGGCGCGGACCTTCACCAGGGCGAGCTCGTGGGCGACCGTCGGCTCGTCGGTCAGGTCCTGGACCTTGAGGACGTCGATCAGGCGGTAGAGCTGCTTGGTCGCCTGCTCGAGCAGGACATCGTCGCCGTGGAGGGTGATCGTCATCCGGCTGATGTCGGGCTGGTCGGTGTGGCTGACTGCGAGCGACTCGATGTTGAAGTTCCGCGCCCGCATCAGGCTCGACACCCGATTCAGCACGCCCGGCTTGTCGAGGACGAGGACGACCAGGACGTGACGGTGCTGGACACCGGACCCGGGCAGCGCCCGGGACGGCGGGGGCGTGGCGCTCGTGGGCGCCGATCCGTCGGCGCTCATTCGTCGGCCCCGCCCCAGTTCTCGATGAGGTCGGACAGGCCCTTGCCCGCCGGCATCATCGGGAAGACGTTCTGCTCCTCGGCGATCTCGAACCAGACCAGGGCCGGACCGTCGACCGCCTGGGCAGCCCGGATCGCGTCGTCGACCTCGGCGGGCGTCCGAGCCCGGAACGCGGGGACGCCGAATGCGTCCGCGAGCTTCGCGAAATCGGGACCCAGCAGCGTCGCGGAGTGGTAGTTCCCGCCGTAGATGATCTCCTGCCACTGCCGGATCATCCCGAGCTTCTTGTTGTCGAGCAGCGCGATCTTCACCGGGATCCGATCCTGGACCAGGGTCATCAGCTCCTGGACCGTCATCTGGAAGCCGCCGTCGCCGGCGATCGCCCAGGTCTCGCGATCGGGTCGACCGAGCGCCGCGCCCATCGCGGCCGGCAGGCTGAAGCCCATCGTCCCGAGGCCGCCCGAGCTGACATGGCTGTTCGGCTGGCGGAAGCCGGTGTACCGGGCGAGCCACATCTGGTTCTGACCGACGTCGGCCACGTAGGTCGCCCGGTGCTCGGTCAGCTCGCCGATCCGCTCGACGACGTAGTCGGCCGACAGGAGGCCGTCGCGCCAGGCCCCCGAGCCGTGCCAGCTCGACCCCTCGGATTCGCGCTTCCAGTCCGCCAGCTGGGCGAGGTAGTCGGCGCGGGCCGCGGGTTCGGTGGCCTCGACCATCGGCAGGAGCGCCCGCAGGACGCGGCCGGCGTCGCCCACGATCGGCACCTCGACCGACACGTTCTTGCCGATCTCGGCCGGATCGATGTCGACATGGACGATCCTGGCGTATGGCGCATAGGTCCGGACGTTGCCGGTGACACGGTCGTCGAACCGCATCCCGAGCGCGATCAGCAGGTCGGCGGACTGGATCGCCCGATTGACGTGCTTCCAGCCATGCATCCCCATGTAGCCGTAGGCCAGGGGATGGGTCTCGTCCATCGCCCCGATCCCGAGCAGGGTCCAGGCCACCGGGATGCTCGTCTTCTCGGCGAACGCGCGCAGATCGTCCCAGGCTTCCGCATGGAGGACCCCGTGGCCGGCCATGATGATCGGACGCTGGGCACGGGCGATCTCGGCGGCCGCCAGCTTGAGCTGCTTGGGATGTCCGTCGAACGTCGGCCGGAAGCCGGGCAGCCCGGCGACGATCTCCGCCTCCGTCGGATGCTCGGCGGTCGTCTCCTGCTGGAGGGCATCCTTGGTGATGTCGATGTGGACCGGCCCCGGTCGACCGGTCCGCGCGATGTGGAACGCCTCGGCGACGACCCGGGGCAGGTCGTCGGCGTCCCGGACGAGATAGTTGTGCTTGGTCATCGGCAGGGTGATGCCGGTGATGTCGATCTCCTGGAAGGCGTCCTTGCCGATCAGGGCACCGGGGACGTTGCCCGTGATCGCGACCATCGGGACGGAGTCCAGCAGCGCGGTCCCGATCCCGGTGACGAGGTTGGTGGCGCCGGGTCCCGAGGTGCCGATGCAGACCCCGACCCGACCGGTGACCCGGGCGTAGCCGTCGGCGGCGTGGGCGCCGCCCTGCTCGTGCCGGACGAGGATGTGGCGGAGCTCCGGGTAGTCGGCGAGGATGTCGTAGAGCGGCAGGATGACGCCGCCCGGATACGAGAAGACGACGTCGACGCCCTGGCGCAGGAGCGCCTCGCAGACGACGTCGGCACCGATCCTCGTCCGCTTGCGCGGCTTGACCTCGTGGAGCATCGCCGCGCGGGCGTGCTCGACGGCCGTCGCCGTCGGGGTCCCGTCGGCCGGGACGTGGCTTCGTCGCGGCCGGGCGGCCGGCGCCCCACCGGCCCGGGTCGGCGCCGGCTCTGCCGCGGGGGGACTCCCGCCATCGGGCGTCCCCTTCGTCATCGTCATCTCGTCATGCCCTCCGTCGGGTTCATCGTAGTCGGTCGTGGTCCCCGGAAATGACAAGACCCCCGCCTTCCGGCGAGGGTCCCTTCGGTTCTCGGTGGCGCTGTCGCTACCTCCGCGATCCTCCGTTCTCCTGCCGGGAGCCGGTAATAAGCCCAAGAAGGCCATCCAGCCCGATAAGGAGGGAGCGAAGAAGAGCGAGAGGAGATACGAAGTCGGGCCCGGAGTCGTCGATCGGGAGGTGCGCACGCCGACCGTCCGTCGTGACGACGACGGCGACGCGGCGACGGTCCTGACCGTTGAACAGACCCAAGTCGTGACTCCGACAGGCGACGCTCTCGCACGTTCGGTCCGAGCGCTGTGCGGGCAGTCTATCAGCCTCGCTCGATTCCGCAACCTCAGCGACCGCCCCGGACCGCACCACCCTCGGCTGACCCGTCGGCCGTCCGCTCGGAGACGGCACCGGCCGCCGACCGGACCGACCTGACGGCGGTCGGCCGACGACCCCCGACCACCCTGGAGTCCACCGGATCCCACCAGACCGCCTGCGATGCTCCGCGGTTGGGTGCATACTTCGAGGAGCCCCGTCGGGCTCCAGTGCGCCGTGCGACCTCGATCGCGTGGCCCCAGTCCTCCTTCGACGGACCCCGCGACCCCCGTGCCCTCGGTCGCCGCGCCGTCCCCCGAAGGTCAGCTCTCCGCTCGCCATGCCCAGCGCGTGGCGTCCTGGTAGGGAGGAGGCAAGAGTTTGCCGCGGTTCCCAAGCGGCGCCCAGAGGGCGTCCAGTCGCGTCCCCGTCCACGGTCCGTGCCGACCTGCTCGCGCATGCGACCCCCGTCCCCGGCGAGGTGTCCGATGAGCCGGATCGCCTCCCACGATGATCCCCCGAGCCGGCACTCCACCCGAGTGATGGCGTCGAGCGTCGCCGCCGTCCTGGGGATGGCCCTTCTGATCGGGCTCGGCCCCATCCTCGACCGCGCCGGCCTGCCGGCGACGCAGACGGCGGACGCCGTCACCGGACCGCACATGATCGCGACGGCGGCCGACATCGCCAGGCTGCCGAGATCGGGCGTCGCCTGGACCAACCTCAAGAAGGCCGCCGACGAGAGCGCCGGCACCCCGAACCTGTCGAACCAGGACTCCAACAACGACGTGCTCGTCCTGGCCAAGGCGCTCGTCTATGCCAAGACGAAGATCCTGGCCTACCGGCAGTCCGTCCTGACCAACCTCAAGGCGGTCGTCGGCACCGAGGTCGGCGGTCGGAGCATCGCCGTCGGTCGCGGCCTCCCCGCGTACATCCTCGCGGCGGACCTCATCTCGCTGCCGACGTACCAGCCGACGTTCAACACCCGGACGTTCAAGCCGTGGCTCAAGAAGCTGCTGAACGAGAACCTCCAGGGTGACACCCTCGTCAGCACGGACAACCTCCGACCGAACAACTGGGGGACCCACGCCGGTGCGGCCCGGATCGCCATCGCGATCTACGTCGGCGACAAGCTCCAGCTCAAGCGTGCCGCGGCCGTGTTCAAGGGGTTCCTCGGCGACCGGGCGTCGTACGCGGGCTTCAGCTACGGCGCCGACCTGTCCTGGCAGTGCAATGCGGCCAGACCGGTCGGGATCGACGGGGCCTGCGTCAAGAACGGGATCAACCTCGACGGAGCGATCCCGGACGAGATGCGCCGGGGCGCCTCGCTCCAGTGGCCGCCGGCATCGACCCAGTATCCGTGGGAGCTGATGCAAGGCGCCGTCCTTCAGGCCGAGCTGCTCCAACGCGCCGGTTACCCCGCCTGGTCGTGGCAGAACAAGGCGCTCCTGCGAGCGGCCAAGTTCCTCTACAACCGCGCCGGTTGGCCGGCCGACGCCAACGACGACTGGCAGCCCTGGCTGCTCGACTATCGCTATGGGACCACCTTCCGGAAGGCCGGCGCCACCCATCCCGGCAAGAACTTCGGCTGGACGGACTGGCTGTACGGCGGTCGGGTGAGGGGCAACACCAACGGCTGGCGCACCCTCGCCGACACGAGCCGGTCGGTGGTCTACCACCGCGCCTGGTTCCGGTCGGCGGCGCTTCGCGACCTCGGTGGATCGGTCCACTCGTCGCGGACCCGGGCGGCCAAGGCCGTCTTCAAGTTCACCGGCGACAAGGTCGTCTGGCTCGGTCCCAAGGGTCCGGGGTACGGACGCGCCGCCGTCTACATCGACGGGAAGCTGGTCAAGACCGTCAACCTGCATTCGCTCAGGAAGCACTATCGCCAGAAGCTCTTCACGGCGACGTTCACGTCCGTCGGCACGCACTACCTGACGATCAAGGTCCTGGGGACATCCGGGCACCCGCTCGTCTCGGTCGACGGTTACCTCGTCCACCGCTAGGGACCGTCGACGACCCCAGCGTCGACCGGTGCCGGAACCAGAACGACCGTCGGGTCACCCGACGGTCGTTCTGCATGTGTGGTCGAGACCGCATGGCCTCGGATGATTCCTACCAGCGACGTCCCGCATCGGGTGCCATCGCCGTCAGCCCCACCGCATGCCGGCACCGAGACTGAGGGCGATGGTCGCCAACAGCGCGATGACGGTGGTGAAGCGCGCCAGGTTCGCCTTCACGTTCTTCCACCTCGTGTGACTTCGCGTCGTCGGCCCGGCGGCCGGGCGGTCTCGAACGGGTCGAGATCCCTGGCTTTGCGTCCCCGCCTCGCGACGGGTTTGCCCTGGACGGTCCTTTCGGCGGAGGACGTTCGTCGCCCTCGTCCTGAACGCTAGGTCCTGTTCGCGCCGGGACGAATGACCCATCGGTACCGGAAGCGACGCGATTCCGGGGGAGGTTCCGCGATGCACCGGCGCGAGGGCGCACCGCGCCGAGGCTCCGAGCGGGAGCAGGCGTGGTGTCGGTCGCCGCCGATGAGCCGCCTGGGTCAGGCCGGCGCCGCGCCCCCAGGCGTCGGTCGCCGTCGATGAGCCGCTGGGTCAGGCGGGCGCGGCACCCCGGTCGCCGCCGATGAGCCGACGGACTCAGGCCGGTGCCGCGTCCCCGGGCGACGGCTGCCGCCGCATCGCCACCACGATGGCCACGACGATGCCGAGTCCGATCAGCACGTCTCCGATGCTGAAGACGTTGCTGAACGGAACCCATGCCGGCAGGGCGAACAGGTCGGTCAACGGAGCGAGCGCCGGATCCGCGACGATCGCGCTGTTCGAGTAGCCGGCCGCCGGTGCCCGGCCGGCGGTCGACAACGCGGCGGTCGACGCGGGCATGAACCCGCCGTTGGCCAGGATCGCGATCAGATTGCAGGCCGCGCCGAGGGCCACGATCGGCATCCCCGCGATGCGGATGTTCGCCAACAGGACGAGGAAGACCAGCGCGGTCGACGCCAGGTAGGCGGGCACCCCGAGCCAGCCGATCCGGTCGCTCACGGGACCCGAGAAGATGACGACCTGGACGCCGAACCCGAGGACGGCCAGCCAGGCGAACCGGAAGTGGAGGGCGGCGAGACCGGCTGGTCTCCCCCCGACGAGAAGACCGACGATCAGCCCGATCACGACGGCATACAGGATGAACATCGGCCGATCCGCTCAGCCGCCGACCGGGAAGGTGAATGGCATCGGGACGGACCGCTCGCCGATCGTGACCGGCCGCCCGACCGAGCTCGTGTCCTCGAGGGTGACACCCAGCAGACGAGCCAGGTGGTCGGCCGAGAGCGGTCGCGCGAACAGGAACCCCTGACCGAACTCGCAACCGAGGCTGCGCAGGCGCTCGAGCTGAGCGGCTTCCTCGATCCCCTCGGCCACGATCCGCAGCCCGAGTGTCTGGCCGAGCGCGACGATGGCATGAGCGAACGCCCACGTCTCGGGATCGTCCTCGCCCGAGACCACGAAGTCGCGCGCGATCTTGAGGATGTCGACCGGGAACCGTCGGAGGTAACCCAGCGACGAGTAGCCGGTCCCGAAGTCGTCGACGGCGATCCGGACGCCGAGGGCCCGGATGGCCTGCAGCCGGGTGATCGTCGTCGTCGTGTCGCGGAACATCGCGGTCTCGGTCAGCTCGAGGACGAGGTCGGCCGGGTCGAAGCCGGTCTCCGCCAGGACGTCCCGGATGTCGTCGACGATGTCCGCACGCTGGAGCTGGAGGGGCGACATGTTCACGCTGAGCATCAGCCGTTCCGGGGCGCCGGCCGCGCGCAGGGCGACGACGGTCCGACACGCTTCGGCCAGGACCCATCGCCCGAGGGCCAGGATGGTCCCGTTCTCCTCGGCCAGGGTGATGAACTCGTCGGGCAGCGTCAGGCCGCGGACGGGATGCCGCCAGCGGACGAGCGCCTCGACCCCGACGGTCCGCCCGCTGTCGAGCGCGACGATCGGCTGGTAGTGGACGATGAGCTCGTTCCTGGCCACGCTCCGAGCGAGCTCCGCGGACAGCTCGTGACGGGCGACGATCGACGCGTGCATCGCCGGGTCGAAGACCGCGAACCGGCGCTTGCCCGCCGCCTTGGCCGTGTACATCGCCACGTCGGCGTGTCGCAGGATGTCGTTGACGTCCTCCGGCTGCCCCCCGCCCTGGCCGCTGCGGGCCATGGCGATCCCGACGCTGACCCCGACGACGGTCTCCTGGCCGAGGATCGGGAACGACACGCCGAGGAGGTCGATCAGTCGCCGCGCGACGGCCAGCGAATGGCGCAGATCGGGCTGGTCGATGACCAGGATCGCGAATTCGTCGCCTCCCAGTCGGGCGGCCAGGTCGCCTTCGCGGATCGTGCTCCGGATCCGCTCGGCGACCGCGACGAGGAGCTGATCGCCCGCCGCATGACCGAGCGTGTCGTTGACCACCTTGAAGTCGTCGAGGTCGAGGAACAGGACCACCGGGACGCGGTCGTCGCGCCGGTCGCGCAGGCGGGTCGCGACCTGCTCGGCGAACAGCGCCCGGTTCGGCAGGTCGGTCAGCGGATCGTGGTAGGCCTGGTAACGGAGCTGCTCCTTGAGCCGGCCGAGCTCGGCCAGCGACTGCTCGAGCTGGCCGTTCTCGAGCGCGACCGCGACCTGGTTGGCGAGGGTCTCGAGGAGGCGCAGGTCGTCGTCGCCGAAGGTGCTGCCCTCGGTCGACCGGTTCACGATCGACAGGATCCCGATCGTGCCGGACTCTCCGACGAGCGGCGCGATCATCGCCTGGCGGATCGTCATCAGCCGACCGCCCGGAGTGCGGGCCGGGGAGGCGAAGAACGCGCGCTGCTCGGTCCGCGCCTGCAGACGCACCGGCTCGTCGTCCGCGAGGTCGACCGGGATCATGAGCTCCCGTTCGCCGTTCTCCACAGAGGTCGTCCGGAGGGGTTGACCGGCGCTGTCGATCGGCTCGAGGAGGACCTCGGCGAGCTCGGCCCGGAACATGTCCCGGGCGTGGTCGAGCAGCGCGACCAGCGCCCGGTCGAGCTCGGGTGAGTGCTGGAGGATCCGGCTCGACTGGTAGAGCAGCTCGAGCCGCTCGTGCTTCACCCGCTCGGAGACGTACGCCCGGTAGGCCACGAACAGCGTGATCAGCGGCACGGCGAGCAGGGCCATCGCCTCCGGGTCGATCCACAGGATGGTCACCGCAAGGAGGGCCAGGCTGGTGTTGGCGAGCGCGACCAGCCCGCCGAACTCGATCATCTCCGGCAGCTTCTCGAACTGCGGTGCGCCGCCCGACAGGACGATCACGGTGGCGATGGTCACCGCGCTGATGACGGCGCCGAGGAATGTCGCGGCCATCGCCGCCATCCAATCGATCGGCGCCGGCGGGCCACCGGCGAAGGTCCCGATCGCCCGGAAGACGGTCAGGCTGACCACGGCGATGAACGCGTAGTTGGCCAGGTTGAAGACGACCTTGATCGGTGACTGGCGAGACTGGATGACGAGGGCGACGCCCGAACCGACGAGCAGGCCGATCAGGAAGTCGGTCGGCGGCATGAGGAAGAAGCCGATGACCGCCGGGAGCTCGCTGAGCGAGAAGGAGTGGGTCTCCCGCCGGAAGTGGACGTCGATGACCTTGGCCTCGGTCACGAAGAAGGCGACCGCGATGAGCGGCCACGGCACGGACACGGGCGCCGCCAGCGTCGACATCCCTCGAACGGAATCGACATAGACGAGCACCGCCGCCACCGCCAGCGCGAGGCTGAACAGCCCGACCCGGATGACGGCAGCGTGGGCCGTCAGGCGCGACCGGACGGTCCCGATGACCGCATCGGACGGTGGATGTACATGGTCCACCGACGGATTGTCCTCTCGAACGACGTCAGCGGGGTCAACCCCGAAGTACCGCCCGTGACCGGTACAGATAGGGGAGGAACGGTCGGTTCGCGTACGCCTCCGGACGCCCGGACCCGACTCGGGCCGAGCCTCTGGTACGCTCCGTCGCATGTCTGCCAGCCCACCACGCACGCTCGTCGCCAAGATCTGGGACGACCATGTCGTCGCCGATGAACCCGGCGCCCCGACCATCCTGGGGATCGATCTTCACCTGGTCCACGAGGTCACCAGTCCGCAGGCGTTCACCGGGCTCCGGACGCGCGGACTGACCGTGCGTCGGCCGGGCCAGACCGTCGCGACCGCGGACCATTCGATCCCGACCCATGATCGGAGCCTGCCCATCGCCGACGCGATGGCCGCGGCGCAGGTGCAGCAGCTGACCGACAACTGCGCCGAGTTCGGGATCCCGCTCCACGGTCTCGGATCGCCGAACCAGGGGATCGTCCACATCATCGGCCCGGAGCTCGGCCTGACCCAGCCGGGGATGACGATCGTCTGCGGCGACTCGCACACGGCCACCCATGGGGCGTTCGGCGCCCTCGCCTTCGGCATCGGGACGAGCGAGGTCGAGATGGTCCTGGCGACCCAATGCCTGCTCCAGCGGCGACCGAAGACCTACGAGGTCCGGGTCGACGGACGCCTCGCGGCCGGGGTGAGCGCGAAGGACATCATCCTCGCCCTGATCGCCCGGATCGGCGTCGGCGGCGGGACCGGCCACGTCTTCGAGTACACCGGTGAGGCGATCCGCGCGCTGACCATGGAGCAGCGCATGACGATCTGCAACATGAGCATCGAGGGCGGGGCTCGGGCGGGGCTGATCGCCCCCGACGAGACCACCTTCGCCTATGTCGAGGGTCGCCCGTTCGCCCCACACGGCCGCGCCTGGGACGATGCCGTCAGCCGCTGGCGACGCCTGCCGACGGACGACGGGGCGACCTACGACCGGTCGATCGCGATCGACGCCTCGACGCTCGAACCGATGGTCACCTACGGCACCAACCCGGGGATGGGCATCCCGATCACCGGACGGATCCCGTCGCCGGACGATCAGGCCGACCCGAGCCAGCGGCGGGCGCTCGAGCGCGCGCTCGAGTACATGGACCTCACCCCGGGCGATCCCATCCTCGGGCGACCGGTCGACGTCGTGTTCATCGGGAGCTGCACCAACGGCCGGATCAGCGACCTCCGGCTCGCCGCTTCGGTGCTCCGCGACCGGACGGTCGCCCCCGGTGTCCGGGTGATGGTCGTGCCCGGCAGCCAGGAAGTGAAGAAGGAAGCGGAGAACGAGGGCCTCGCCGACGTGTTCAAGGCCGCCGGCGCCGAATGGCGCGAAGCGGGCTGCTCGATGTGCATCGCGATGAACGGCGACCAGCTGACGCCGGGCCAGTACGCGATCTCGACCTCCAACCGCAACTTCGAGGGCCGCCAGGGGGCCGGCGGTCGCTCCTTCCTCGCGTCGCCGCTCACGGCGGCCGCCTCGGCCATCACCGGGATGGTGACGGATCCGCGCACGCTGCCCGGCATCGAAGCCGCGGCGGGACTCGGGGGTCGCTGAGGTGACCAGCCGGTTCAGCTCGTTCACCAGCGCCGTGATCCCGCTCCCGGCCGAGAACATCGACACGGACCAGATCGTGCCGGCCCGCTACCTCAAGGTGACCGCCAAGGACGGGCTCCGCGACGCCCTCTTCCACGACTGGCGCTACGACGCGGACGGTGGGCTCAAGGAACCGCTCTTCGTGATGGACCGGCTGGCGATGGCGGACCGTCAGATCCTGCTGGTCGGCGACAACTTCGGGACCGGCTCGTCGCGCGAGCACGCGCCCTGGGCCCTCGTGGCGTGGGGCATCCGTGCGGTCATCTCGACCAGCTTCGCCGACATCTTCCGGAACAACGCGCTCAAGAACGGGCTGCTGCCGATCGCCGTCGAAGCGGAGAAGCACCGCCAGCTGCTCGACCTCGTGGAAAGCCAGCCCCGCGTCGCGTTGACGGTCGACCTGGAGGCGCAGGTGGTCCACCTGCCGGGCGACGAGGACCTGCCGTTCGACGTCGACCCGTTCGCCAAGGAGATGCTCCTGGCCGGGACCGACGAGATGGGCTGGCTCCTGGCTCGCGAGAACGCGATCTCGGCCTACGAGGCCGGCCACCCGGCCCGGGTCGACACCGCCGCCGCCCCGGGCCGCTGACGGTCGGAGGCGGACGCCGCGGATCGGGCCCTGACCCGGCAGGGCGGTCCGGCCCCGGCCGAACTCATGGGAACCACCCGGCACCGGCGTCCGTCTGCGGTCCATGCCGACCCCACTTCGGACCATCGTCCTGTGCGTCCTGATCGCGATAGCAGGCGCCGCCTGTACGACGTCGGGCGGTCTCCCGAGCGCCCCGACGGGCTCGCCCGGCGCGAGCGGCGGGGGGTCGTCGGGATCCGGCGGTGATCCGGGCCTCGGGACGGACCGGCCGGTGACGACCGGACCCGGTGGTCCGGCCCCGGTCGGCCCGCCGCAGGCGACCATCGTGACCCCGAAGCCCGGCCGGCTCGACGTCCATCCGGTGGGCGCCTCGACGATCGAGGCGTCGGTCGCGGCTCGCCGGGTCGTCGTCCGGCTGACCTGGTGGAGTGGCGTGGCTCCGTGCTCGGTCCTCGACTCGATCGATGTGGCCCGAACGGGCTCGGCCATCGTCCTGACCATCCGCGAAGGTGCCGACCAGCGCGGCGTCGCGTGCATCGAGCTGGCCATGCTCAAGGGCGCGCTGGTGGATCTCGGCGAGCTGGATCCGGGGACCTACACGGTCTCCGCCGGCGGGGAGGCTCCGCCCGTCCAGGTCGTCGTGGACTGACCGGTACCACCGGGCAGGGGCGGGTTCGGGCGTCGTCGTCGATACTTCGCGGGTGAACCTCATCGACGTCGGGATCGTCGTCCTGCTCGGGTTCGGTCTCGTGGCGGGCTGGCGGTCCGGGTTCTTCCCCCAGATCCTCGGGCTCGCGGGTGCGGCCGCCGGCGCGGCGCTCATCGTCCTCGTCCTGCCGCTGATCCACGGCTTCCTCGAAGGCATCGATCCCGCGCTCCGCGCCATCGGGGTGCTGGTCGCCCTCCTGGCAGCCATCGGGATCGGTGAGGCCGTGGGTTCGAGCATCGGCGCCCGCATCGGCAGTCGCCTCGGTGACGGCGTCCTGGGCGGGCTCGACCGGATCGCCGGTGCGCTCGCGGGGCTCGCCCAGGGCCTCCTCGTCGTCTGGCTGGTGGGCGGGCTCCTCGCGGCGGGTCCGGTCCCGCAGATGGCCGCCCAGGCTCAGCGGTCGCTGCTCATCCGGACGATCACGGGCGTCCTGCCTCCGCCCACCGCGTACGTCGACGAGCTCGCCGGATGGCTGGACGCGACGGGACTTCCCGAGGTGTTCATCGGGCTCGAGCCGTTCCCGGCGGCGCCGGTCGATCGGCCGACCGACGCGCAGGCCGAGCGGATCGGGCGAGTCGCGGCGGCAAGCACGCTGGCGGTCCGGGCCGAGGCGTGCGGCCGCGTCTCGACCGGGACGGGCTTCGTCGTCGGGCCCGGTGGCTACGTCGTGACCAACGCCCACGTGGTCGCCGGCTCGAGCGCGGTCGTCGTCGCCTTCGACGGCAAGGGTCCGGTCGATGCCGACGTCGTCCTGTTCGACCCCAAGCTCGACATCGCGGTCCTCCGCGCCCCCAAGATCAAGGCCGCGCCGCTCGTCTTCGCGACGAGCGATCCGAAGCGAGCCACCCTCGGCGCCGCCCTCGGGCATCCCGGCGGGGCCGGCCTCCGGATCATCCCGGCGGCCGTCTCGAGCAGCTACTCGGCCGAGGGGCGGGACCTCTACGGCAGCAGCCGGGTCACGCGCCAGATCATCGAGCTGCGCGCCGACATCGAGCGCGGCGACAGCGGCGGACCGCTGATCCTGCCCGACGGCACGGTCGGCGGGGTGGTCTACGCCGAAGCGCTGAGCGATCCGTCGGTCGGGTACGCCCTCGCGCCGGGCAACGTCGCCGAACGTGTCCAGCCAGCCCTCGACGCCACCGCCGCGGTGTCGACGGGCGAATGCACCCGATGACCACCGACGACATGACACCCGTCAGCGCGGGACCGGCGTCGGCCGAGCTGGCGCGACTCGCCGCCGAGGCCTGGGATGGGGCGCTCGCCGCGAACCCGATCGGGGCGACCTCGATCGGCGATCGCCGGTTCGACGACCGGCTGGCGGACATCTCACCGGGGGCGGTCGCCGCGGAGGGACGCCGGCTGGCGGACCTGCTCGAGCGGATCCTCGCCGTCGACCCGGACGACCTTGACGCCCGGGACGCCGTCACCCGGGAGGCGCTGCTTGCCTTCGTCCGGATGGACCTCGATGTCCACGAGGCCGATCTCGGTCGATGGGCGGTCGATCCGCTCGAGGGACCGCAGGTGCTGTTCCTCAACGTCGCGTCGTTCCAGCCGCTGGAGACCCCGGATGACGGCGACCGGCTGCTCGCCCGCTGGGGCGCCATGGGCGGCTACATCGAGCAGCGCGTGGCGGACGTCCGGAGGTCGGCCTCGGACGGGATCGTGTCGCCCGAGGCGCCCCTCCGAAAGGTCGTCGATGAGCTCGACGACCTGTTGCGCGACGCGGCCGGCTCGGCGCCGCTGCTCGGCGCGGCCAGCGCCGCGCGTCCGACCTGGTCCACCGCAGAGCGGGCGCGGTTCGACACCGCGCTGGCGACGATCGTCGGCGAACGGATCCTGCCTGCCTTCACGGAGTACCGTCGGGTCCTGGTCGACGAGATCATGCCGAGGGCCCGGCCCGACGACCGCCCGGGATTGTCCTTCGTTCCCGGGGGTCCGGGGGCGTACGAACGGCTCATCCGGGCGCACACCTCGCTCGAGCATCGGCCGGAGGAGATCCATCGGATCGGGCTGGCCGAGATCGAGCGGATCGACGCCGAGCTCGAGACCCTGGCGGGTCGGATCCTGGGCACGCACAGCCGCGCGGAGGCGGTCGACCGTCTGCGTGGCGACCCGTCGCTCCAGTTCACCACGCGCGAGGAGGTCCTACGAGCCGCCCAGACCGCCCTCGCCCGGGCACAGGCCGCCATCCCCGACTGGTTCGGGATCCTCCCGTCCGCGCGCTGCGAGGTGGTCGAGATGGAGGCCCACGAATCGAAGCATTCGACCATCGGCTACTACCTCCAACCCGCGGAGGACGGCAGCCGGCCGGGACGCTACTACCTCAACACGAGCGCCCCGACGACCCGGCCGAGGTACGAGGCCGAGGCGCTGGCGTTCCATGAATCGGTCCCCGGCCATCACCTCCAGCTGGCGATCGGCCAGGAGCTGCGGGGGCTACCCGCGTTCCGTCGCCACGCCGGCACCACCGCCTACTTCGAGGGCTGGGGCCTGTATGCCGAACGACTGAGCGACGAGATGGGCTTGTACGGGAGCGACCTGGACCGGATCGGGATCGCCTCGTTCGACGGCTGGCGCGCGTCGCGACTGGTCGTCGACACCGGCATCCACGCCCTCGGCTGGTCACGCGATCGAGCCATCGCGTTCATGCTCGACCACACCGCGCTCGCCCCGGACAACATCGCCAACGAGGTCGACCGCTACATCACCTGGCCGGGACAGGCACTCGCCTACAAGCTCGGGCAGCTCGAGCTGCTGCGCCTTCGGGCCGCCGCCCGGGAGCGCCTCGGCGCCCGCTTCGACATCCGGGCGTTCCACGACGCGGTCCTGTCGCAGGGTGCCCTCCCGTTGACCACGCTCGCCGGCGTGGTCGAGACGACGCTCGGCGGGAGTTCGCCGGTCTAGACGACGTGGGCCTCGGCCACGGTCTCGGAAGCGAACCGGTCCAGCCCGAGCGACGAGATGTCGACGGTCCGGGCCGTGCCCTCGACCACGATCTCGGCAAGCAGCTTCCCGACGATCGGGGCGTGCTGGAAGCCGTGACCGCTGAACCCGTCGGCCAGGAGCAGGCCGTCCGTGCCGGGGACCGTTCCCAGGATCGGATGTCGATCCGGGGTCATCTCGTACAGCCCGACCCAACGATGCGCGATGGCCGCCTCGGCCAGGGAGGGGAAGACGCGGATCGCGGTCGGCAGGAGCTCCTCGGCGACGAACCGCTCGTCGACCCGGGTGTCGAAGCTCGGCTGCTCGGCGGGGTCGCCCATCCCCATCAGGACGCCGTCGCCCTCACGATGGAAGTAGAACGTGCTCGTCGCGTCGACGACCAGCGTCCGGCGCGCCGGGACGCCCGGGAAGGCGCCCGTGACGAGGACGACCCGCGGGATGGGCTCGAGCGGAAGATCGACGCCCGCGGTCCGGGCGAGCAGCCCGGCCCACGGTCCCGCCGCATCGACCACCACCGGCGCCCTGATCGTGCCTCCGTCGGTGGCGACGCCGTCGACGTGCCCGTCGGACGTGAGGATCCGGTCGACGGAGACCCCGGTGCGGAGCATGGCGCCGGCTCGCCGAGCCGCGGTCGCATAGCCGAGGGTCAGCCCGGACGGATCGGCGATGCCGTCCAGGGCGCAATAGGTCGCTCCGACGACCCCGTCGACCTCGAGTCCCGGGACCAGCCGCGCCGCACCATCCGCATCGAGCAGCTCGACGGGCACCCCGAGCGCGCGCTGCATGCCGGCGGCGGCCTCGAAGGCCGGCCACGCGTCGGCGTCGCGGACGAGGAACAAGTAGCCGTCCTGGACGACGTCGAGCGGCAGTCCATGGGTCGCGCTGAAACCGGTGATGAGCGGGATGCTGGCGAGCGACAGCTCGACGTTGACGCGGCTGGAGAACTGGTGGCGGAAGCCGCCGGCGCAACGGCCCGTCGAGCCCGTCCCGAACGCCGCCTCGCGCTCGAGCAGCACCACCGAGCCGACCCCAGCGGCGGCGAGATGGTAGGCGGCGCTGACGCCGACCGCGCCGCCGCCGACCACGACGACGTCCGCTGTGGCGGGCAGCGCGCGAGGATCCACGGCCTCGGTCACCCGGCCATCGTACCGAACGTACACTTGGGTCCACCGCCAGACGCCCGTCGATCCCGACCGCCGAGGACCGTCCGCATGCCCGACCTTCCCGCCCACCCCTACGACCGACCGACCGACCCGGCCAAGCGCCACTCACGCGGGTTGACCGACGGACCCGACCGGGCCGCCGCCCGGGCGATGCTCAAGGCGATCGGGTTCACCGATGAGGATCTGGCCAAGCCGCTCGTCGGCGTCGGCACGACGTGGATCGAGACGATGCCGTGCAACTACAACCAGCGCCGCCTGGCGGAGCACGTCAAGGCCGGCATCCGCGCGGCGGGCGGGACGCCGATGGAGTTCAACACGATCTCGATCAGCGACGGCGTGTCGATGGGGTCGGAGGGGATGAAGGCGAGCCTCGTCAGCCGCGAGGTCGTGGCCGACTCGATCGAGCTGGTCGTCCGCGGTCACCTGCTCGACGGTGTCGTCTGCATCGTGGGCTGCGACAAGACGATCCCCGGCGCGGCGATGGCCCTCGGACGGCTCGACGTCCCCGGCGTCGTCCTCTACAGCGGGACGATCTATCCGGGCACCTACAAGGGCCGGCGCGACGCCACGGTCGTGACCGTGTTCGAGGCGATCGGCGCCTACCGGGCCGGCAAGATCACGCTGGACGAGCTGTACGAGGTCGAGAACGCGGCCTGCCCCGGGCCGGGTGCCTGCGGGGGGCAGTTCACGGCCAACACGATGAGCATGGTCATGGAGTTCATCGGCCTATCCCCGGGCGGGCTCAACGGGATCCCCGCCGAGGATCCCGGGAAGGACGCCGCCGCGCACACGACCGGCGAGCTGGTCATGGACCTGGTGCGCCGCGATGTCCGGCCGTCCACCTTCGTCACGCGCGAGGCACTCGAGAACGGGATCGCCTCGATCGCCGCGACGGGTGGATCGACCAACGGCGTCCTGCACATGCTCGCCATCGCCCACGAGTTCGGGGTCGCCCTGGACATCGATGCCTTCGGGACCGTGGCCGACCGGACCCCGATCGTGGCCGACCTCCAGCCCGGTGGCCGATTCACCGCCTCGGACATCCACGACGCGGGCGGCGTCGCCCTCGTCATGCGCGAGCTGCTCAAGCGGGACCTGCTCCACGGGGACCGTCCGACGGTCGACGGCCGGACGATCGCCGAGATCGCGGCAGCGGCCGAGGAGACGCCGGGCCAGCAGGTCGTGGTTCCCATCGAACGACCGATCAAGCCGGTCGGGGGCCTGGCCATCCTGCGCGGGAGCCTGGCGCCCGACGGCTGCGTGGTCAAGCTGGCCGGCCACGAGCGCCGCCACCACCGCGGGCCCGCGCGGGTGTTCGATTCCGAGACCGCCTGCTACGAGGCGGTCCGCGATCGCCGGATCGTGGCCGGTGACGTCGTCGTGATCCGCTACGAGGGCCCCGTCGGCGGACCGGGGATGCAGGAGATGCTCAGCGTGACCGGAGCGCTCGTCGGCGAGGGTCTCGGCGACACGGTGGCGCTGGTGACCGACGGCCGCTTTTCCGGCGGCACGCACGGGCTGATGATCGGCCACATCGCCCCCGAGGCGGCCCTCGGCGGACCGATCGCGCTCGTCGAGGAGGGCGACCCGATCGTCATCGACGTCGATCGCGGGGCGCTCGACCTGGACGTGCCGGCCGACGAGCTCGAGCGCCGGCGTGCGCGCTGGGCGGCTCCCGAGCCGCGCTACGCCGGTGGCGTGATGGCCAAGTACGCGGCCCTCGTCAGCTCGGCATCGAACGGCGCGGTGACCACCGGATCGCGGATGACGGCGGGATTGCGCGGCCGGTGAGCCACGTCCTGATCGGGTTCAAGACGTCGCCGCAGGACGTCGACTGGCCGACCCTGGACGCCACCTGGGCGCTGGCCGGCGAGCTCCCCGTCTTCGAATCGGCGTGGATGAACGACCACCTGTCCGATCCGAACCTGGAGCGGTACGGATCGAGCTGGGAGCCGATCACCCTGGCCGCCGCGCTCGCGCGCCGGGTCCCGGGGAGGTGGATCGGTCATGCCGTGCTGTCCAACACCTTCCGGCATCCGGCGATGCTCGCGAAGCAGGCCACGGCCATGGACCTGATCACGGGCGGTCGGTTCATCCTCGGACTCGGCGCCGGCTGGCATGAGGGCGAGCACGATGCGTTCGGCATCCCGCTGCCGCCGATCGGCGAGCGGATGTCCCGTCTCGAGTCGGCGGTCCGGGTGATCCGGGCGCTCGGGTCACCCGAGGCCGCGAGCGAGCCCGGCGTCACCCTCGACGATCCGTATCACCCGCTACGCGATGCGCTGAACCTGCCGCCGCCGATGACGCCGGGCGGGCCACCGATCTGGCTCGGCGGCCAGCGGCCGCGCGGGTTCCGGATGGCGGCCCGGCTGGCCGACGGGTGGGTCCTGGCCGCCTCACCGGAGATCGGAGTCGATCAGTTCCGGGCGCGGCGCGACGCGATCCTGGTCGAGCTCGAGGCCGTCGGCCGCGACCCGGCGACCTTCACCTTCGCCGGTCAGTTCCCCACCGGGCGGTCACGAGCCGAACGGGCGACGGCGCTCGATGTCGGGCGAAGGTTCGTCGCGGCGGGTGCCGGCCACCTGATCCTCGGGATGCCGGCGAGCCTCGGACCCGACGGCCTCGCCGCGGTCGCCCGAGAGGTCGCCGAGCCGTTGCGCGCGGCGATCGGCTGAGCCGGACGCACGGTCCAAGGCGGACGGACCGCGAACGCGGCATCATGACGGCGTGACCGACACCACGGACGCTCCGGCGCCGACCGAGCCGACCGAGCCGACCGAGCCGACCGAGCCGACCGGGACGACCCCGATCACCGACGCGGTGTTCGACTCGATCCAGCCCCGCCCCGGCAAGGCGATGCCATGGCCGCCGGCAGCCGACCAGCGCGGATTGGCCTCGCCGTACCCGCCCGGCGGCGCCGACCCCGACCCCGTCGCCGGACAGCGCGAGGACCGCTACTACCTGCGACTCCTGATCGCGATGATCCTGCTCATCGTGCTCAGCGGATTCGCCGTCACGATCATCGGGCTGATGCTCGGGATCGCGACGCCCGGCGCCGAGTAGGGTGGCCACGATCGCGCGACCGTCCGACGCGACCGACCCGGTCGCCTGGGAGCGCGCCCACGCCGACCTCGTCGAGCACCTTCGAACCCTGATCCGGATCCCGAGCGTCAACCCACCACCGCCGGAGGGAGACGGCGAGCTCCGTGCCGCGCGACAGGTCGCGGCCATCCTGGCGGATGTCGGGATCCCGTCCGAGATCCTCGAGCCGACCCCCGGTCGGGGCTCGGTCGCCGCCCGCCTCCGCGGCGACGGGACCGGCGGCGGGCCGCTCCTGCTGCTGTCCCACCTCGACGTCGTGCCGGCACCGGCCGAGCTGTGGTCCCACGACCCGTTCGGCGCCGATCTCTCCGACGGCTACGTCTGGGGGCGCGGCGCAGTGGACATGAAGGGGATGGTCGCGATGGAGCTCGGGGTCCTCCGCCGGCTCGCGGCCGAGGCGCGGGCGGTCGGACGTGACCCTGCCGCCGACCCGATCCCGGGGTTGACCCGGGACATCCTGTTCGTCTGCACCGCGGACGAGGAGGCGGGCGGTCGGGCCGGCGCCGGCTGGATCGTCGATCATCGGCCGGAGCTCGTCCAGGCCAGCGGCGCCCTCAATGAATGCGGCGGCGTCTCGGTCGACTTCGCCTCGCGGCGCTTCTACCCGATCGGCGTGGCCGAGAAGGGCTATGTCGCCTACCGGATCGTCGTCCACGGCACCTGGGGCCACGGCTCGATGCCCCGCGCCGACAACGCCGCCGTCCGGGCGGCCGCCATCGTCACCCGGTTGACCGAGCCGGGACCGACCCGCCTCGTCCCCGCGATGGCGCGGTTCTTCGACGCGATCGCCGACGAGATCGGTGGCGCGACGGGCGATCTGGTCCGACGCATCGCGTCCCCCGACGTCGGCGAGAGCGAGGCAGCCATCGCCGCGGCCTGCATCGACGAGATGTACGGACGAGCGGTCCGCGCCCTCCTCCGCGACACGGCCTCGCCGAACGTCATCCGGGCCGGGGTCAAGTACAACGTCATCCCGGGGGTCGCCGAGATCGAGGTCGATTGTCGGACCCTGCCGGGCACCGACGAGGCGGCGATGACGGCCGAGCTTCGCCGCCGGATCGGCGAGCCCCTTCTGGCGCATTGCGAGATCGAGCCGTTCCTGTCTGCCCCGGCGGTCGAGGCCCCGGAGGACGCGGACCTCTACCGGATCCTCGAGGCGACGCTGCGCGACCACGATCCCACCGGCATCCCGGTGCCGGTGCTGGCACCGTTCGCCACCGATGCGAAGCACCTGGTCCGGCTGGGCGTGCCGACCTACGGGTTCTCACCGCTCCGACTCGAGGCGGGCGAACGCTTCCTCGAACGGTTCCACGGCGTCGACGAGCGCGTCGGGCTCGACGCGCTCCGGTTCGGGCTGCCGGTCCTCTACGACGTCGTCCGGCGGTACTGCGGCTGAGGCTCACGCGCCGGCCCGGGACGTCCTGGTGACACGCAGCACCGGGTTCCATCAGCCGATGATCCACGAGTGATGACCCCGGAATAGGATGGCCTGACCGCCGACCCATTCGGTGGAGGTGATCGTCCATGCCCACGCGCCGGATCCTCGGGGTCCTCATCGCCGTCGCCTTCAGTGCCGCCCTGACCGGGTCGGTGGAGGCCGCCCCTCCAGCGCCTCGGGTTGCGGTCATCGTCGGGCCGGCCGGTGACCTCACCCGTTTGTATCGCTCGATCGGCGCGGACGCGGCCCGCGAGGCGCGGCGGTGGACGAGCGACGTGGTCACGGTCATGACGCCGGATGCCACGTGGCCGGCGGTCAAGCGGGCGCTCCGCGGCGCGTCGGTCGTCGTCTACCTCGGTCACGGCAACGGGTTCCCGTCCCCGTACCGGGATTCCCTCTATCCGCCGACCCAGGATGGACTCGGCCTGAACCCGGTCGCCGGCGGGGACGACACGTCACACCAGTACTTCGGCGAGGCGTTCCTCGCGCGCGACGTCCGACTGGCACCCGGCGCGGTCGTCCTCCTCCATCACCTGTGCTACGCGAGCGGGAACTCCGAGCCGGGTCTGCCCGAGGGCTCGCTCGATGTCGCCCGTCAACGGGTCGACAACTACGCCGCCGGTTGGCTGGCGGCCGGTGCCGGTGCCGTGGTCGCCGACACGTTCGGGGCGCCCGGGCCCTACCTCAAGGCGCTGTTCGGGACGGACGAGGCCATCGACCGGATCTGGCGCGAGGCCCCGACCTTCCACGACCACGTCCTGTCCTTCCAGAGCGCGAGGACCCCGGGGTCCCTGGCCGCGATGGATCCGACCCGGGTCACCTCGGGGTTCAATCGCTCGCTGGTGACGCGGCTCGGCCTGACGGCCGCCGACATGCGCGACGGTGCCGGTCGGGTCGCGACCCTGCCGGTCCGACCGATCGGGCCCGTCGATCCCACCGTCAGCTCCCTCGCGGCACTCGGCGTCACGTTCCGGGCACCGACGCTCGCACCGGCCTCGACCGGGCTCCGTGGCCTGGTCGCCGGGTCCCGGGCCACGCTCAGCCTTCCGATCCGGACACCGAGCGGCGCCACGCTGCCGTCGAGCCTCGAGCTCGGAGTGCGCTGGGATCCGATCGCGGTCGATCCGACGGTCGACGCGGCGCCGCTGCCGGACGCGGGCCCCGGCCCGGCTCCGACGCCGACCCCGAGTCCGAGTCCGGTCCAGCGCGGACGTCCCGTCCCCTCCCCCGATCCTGGCGTCGTGCCTGCCCCGACCGATCCGCCGCCGATCGAGCCGGTCGCACCCGAGGTCCTCGGCTCGGTCGTGACCACGGCCCACGCCAAGCTCGTGAAGGGGCGCCTGCGGGTGAACGTGACGATGCCCGCGGCCCCGGGCAGGTATCGCCTCGTCACGACCGTCCACGGCCCGGACGGGATCGCGTTCGACGCTGCGACCCAGGTGCTCGTGCCCGCCCTCACCGTCCACGTCAGCCGGCCGGTCTCGGCGGCCTACGGAGTCGCGCCGACGCTGCTCATGCCGGCCGGTTCGACGGTCGCCCTTCCGGTCCGGGTGGCCAACGACGGTTCACAGGTCTGGGCCGCGCCGACCACGGTCCCCGACGAGCTGATCGATCCGTCGATCGTCCGCCGACACCCGACGGCACGGCTCGTCGGCCACTGGGTCGCGCTGTTCGCCAGCCCCGCGCTCGGCGACCTCCCCGACGTCGGCAGCCCGATCGGAGCGGCACCCGGCGCCGAGGTCACCGTCACGCTCGACCTGTCGGCACCGACGGTGCCCGGGCCCTACCTCCTCGTCCTGGACGTCGACAGCCCACTGCACGGCTCGCTCGCCGCAGGCGGCGTGCCCCTCGGTCAGGTCCGCGTCACGGTCGTGGCGGTGGTCGGGTCGGAGCTCCCGGGCGCGACGCCCGCGCCGGCCGCTACTCCTGCGGCGCCTTGATCAATCGACCTCGGCGGGAGATCGCCCCGGTCGCGAGCGCGGCGACGCCCATCGCGATGAGCTTGCGCTCCGGCGGCGGCAGGGAACGGACCGCGGACAGGAACTGATCGGCACGGCCCCGGTCGACGACGCGGAGCAGGGCGTGGCCGCGCTGGGTCAGCCAGAGCGACCGCTGGCGTCGGTCCTCCTCCTCCTGGCGACGTTCGACCAGCCGACGCCGAACGAGCCCGTCGACCAGGCGCGACGTCGCCGACGGGGATCGTCCGAGGGCGTCGGCGAGGTCGGCCACCGTCGTCGTCCCGGTGTCGGCGAGGACATACAGGGCGGCCAGCTGGGTGAACCCGAGGCGAAGCTCCCCGAGCTGCCAGGCGAACCCGACCACGAGCTCGCGCCAGAGTGCCCGTCCCATGGCGACCCGCTCGGAGATCTGGCGCGGGTTCTGGATCGACGTCCCGGCGGCCTGGACCGGACCGCTCAGGGCGGCCTCGAAGGTTCGCGCGATCGTCCGCTGCGACGCGGTCCGGCGGACGAGCCGCGGCCCCGGTCGGGTTGATGGACGAGGCGCGGCGCGTTCGGTGTTCACCCCGTGAGCGTACGCCGCCGGCCTCGATGCGTGCAACCTTGCACACGCCGGTCCGCACGAGGCGGCCGCGCGGTCGTACGCTCCGGAACGAGCCGGCTCACGGTCGGCCTCGCGCGTCCACGAACCAGGAGCCCGATGCCCACGTCCGCCTTCGTCTTCCCCGGCCAGGGATCGCAATCGGTCGGGATGGGGAGATCGCTCGCTGCCGGTAGCCCGGCCGCCGCGACGGTCTTCGCGACCGCGGACGCGGCGCTCGGCGAACCGATCTCGGCGCTGGCATGGGAGGGTCCGAGCGACGTCCTCGACCGGACCGAGCATGCGCAGCCGGCACTCCTGGCGACGAGCATCGCGTACCTTGCAGCGTTGCGCGAGCGGTGGATCGTCCTGGGGATCGACGAACCAGCGCCGGCCTTCTATGCCGGCCATTCGATGGGCCAGTACAGCGCGATGGTCGCCGCCGGTGTCCTGTCGCTGGGCGATGCCGTCCGGCTGGTCCGCGAGCGGGGCCGCCTGATGCAGTCGTCGGGCGCCGGGCGCGAGGGCCGGATGGCGGCGATCATCGGGCTCGACGAGGCTCGGATCCCGGAGCTCGTCGACCGGGCGGGCGAGCACGGCGTGTTCGGCGTGGCGAACCGGAACTCGCCGGGCCAGGTGGTCGTGTCCGGCGAGCGTCCGGCCGTCGAAGCGGCGATCGCGCTGGCGCGTGAGCTCGGTGCGAAACGGGCGATCGAGCTGCCGGTCTCCGTGGCGGCGCACTCGCCGCTGATGGCCGAGGCAGCGGACGGCATGCGTTCCGCCCTCGCCCCGATCGACTTCTCCGACCCCACGGCGGCGCTCCTCGCCAACCGCGATGCCCGGTCGCTGACGACCGGCGAAGAGGCCCGTGCCGAGCTCGTCGAGCACCTGACGGCGGGCGTCGACTGGATCCGCGCCGTCGAGACCATGGCCGCGTCGGGGGTCGATCGGTTCATCGAGATCGGACCGGGGCGGGTGCTGACCGGCCTGGTCAAGCGGATCGTGCCCGACCTCGAGGCGTTCGCCACCGACGCCCCGAACACCCCCGACGGCCTGGCCGTGCCAGGCCTCGAGATCCCTGCCTGACGCTGGAGGAGACCAAGCCCGTGCGTGCCCCAGACCACACCCGTCGCGTCGTCGTGACCGGCCTCGGCGTCATCAGCCCGGTCGGCAATGACAAGACCACCGCCTGGTCCAACCTCCTCGCTGGTGTGTCCGGGATCCGGGAGATCACCAAGTTCGACGCCTCGGCCTACGACCAGCGCGCGGCCGGCGAGGTCCAGGACTTCGTCGCGACGGATTGGATGGACGCCAAGGCCGCCCGTCGAAGCGAAACCTCGCTCCACTACGGGGTCGCGGCCGGCAAGCAGGCCGTGGCCGATGCGGGCTTCGAGATCACCGACGAGAACCGGACCGAGATCGGGGTGGTGTTCGGGACCGGGGCCGGCGGCCAGTCGCTGATGATCGACAACGTGAACGCGCTGCGGGAGCGCGGTCCGCGCGGTGTCGCCCCGACCTTCATCGCCAACGCCCTGCCCGACTCGGCCTCGGGGATGATCGCCATCGAGACCGGCGCCATCGGGCACAACCTGTGCATCGTGTCGGCCTGCTCCACGGGCACCCATTGCGTCGCCGAGGCCGCCGAGGCGATCCGCCGGGGCGACTGCATCGCGATCATCTCGGGCTCGACGGAGATGCCGCTGATCGAGGTCGGGCACGCCGGCTTCGCCAACATGCGCGGCCTCGGCGAACCGCGGCCCGGCGAGCCGCTCCAGACCGTCTCGCGCCCGTTCGACCTGACCCGCAACGGGTTCGTCCTCGGCGAGGGAGCCGGCTCGCTGTTCCTCGAGGACCTCGAGCTGGCGAAGGCCCGCGGCGCGCGGATCTACGCCGAGGTCGTCGGCTACGGCTCGGCCGCCGACGGCTGGGACATGATCCAGCCGATCGAGGGAGGCGCCGGCTCCGCGCGAGCGATGAAGATGGCGCTCGAGCGGCGCGGCGTGCCGGCCGATGAGGTCGACTTGATCAACCCGCATGGGACCTCGACGCCGCTTGGGGATCGGCGCGAGGCCGAGGCGATCCGGGCGGTCTTCGGCGACCACACCAGGGCCATCGAGATCAGTGCGACGAAGTCGATGACCGGCCACATGATGGGCGCGGCCGGGGCGTTCGAGGCGTTCGCAACGGTCATGTCGGTGGCCGAGCAGACGGTCCCGGCGACGCTCAACTACCGCGATCCGGACCCCGACTGCGACCTCAACGTCGCGACCGAGACCCACCATCGCGAGATCCGCTACGCCCTGTCGAACAACATCGGCCTGGGCGGCCACAATGGCGCGGTGATCTTCCGCCGCTACGACGGGGACTGACCGTGGCGCGCGCCGCCGTGCCGCCGGTCCCCGACCGACCCTGAGGTACCCCGTGCCAAGCCAGGACCCTGCTCGCCGCGCCGTCATCACCGGACTGGGTGCGGTCATGCCGATCGGCAACGACTTCCCGACGTACTGGGGCAACCTCCGAGCGGGCGTCACCGGGACCCGCCGGATCCAGAGCTTCGACGCGACGGCGTTCGAGGTACAGATCGCGGCCGAGGTCCTCGACTTCGATCCCGCCTCGGCCATGGACCCGAAGATGGCCCGCCGGATGAGCCGGTTCATCGCGTTCGCGATGGCCGCCGGCAAGGAGGCGATCGCCGACGCGGGCATCGATTTCGAGGCGATGGATGAGGACCAGCGCGACCGGGTCGGGGTCGTGGTCAACACCGGCGGCGGCGGGATCGAGCAGATCATCCACGGGACGCAGGTCCACGACCAGCGCGGCCCGCGCTTCGTGAGCCCGTTCGCCGTGCCGGCGCTGTCGGGCTCGATGGCCGGCTGCATGCTGTCGATGGAGCACCGGCTGACCGGCCCGGTGATGACCCAGGTCGCCGCCTGCGCGTCGTCCGTCATCGCCTTCCACGATGCGCTCCGGCTGATCCAGGGCGGCGAGTGCGATGTCGTCCTGGCCGGGGGTTCGGAGGCGCCGATCTGGCCGATGGGCGTGGCGGCCCTCGGGAACATGGGCGCCCTGTCAAAGCGCAACGACGACCCCGAGCACGCCTCGCGCCCGTTCGATCGCGACCGCGACGGCTTCGTCTTGGGCGAGGGCGGCGGGGTGGTCGTGGTCGAGTCGCTCGAGCACGCCCGGCGGCGCGGCGCGACGCCGATCGCCGAGATCCTCGGCGGCGCCCTGACCGCCGACGCGTTCCACATCAGCGCCCCCGAGCCGACCGGACGCGGCCAGATCAAGGCGATGACCGGCGCCCTGCGCAACTCGGGGGTGGCGGTCGACGAGATCGACTACATCGTGGCCCACGGCACCTCGACCTCGCTCAACGACGTGACCGAGACCCGGGCGATCAAGGGCGCCTTCGGCGATCAGGCCCGACACGTCGCGATCAGCTCCCCCAAGTCGATGATCGGGCACCTCGTCGGCGCGGCCGGGATCGCCAGCGCGCTCGCGGCGTTCGGGGCGATCCGCGACGGGATCATCCCGCCGACGGCGAACCTCGAGAACCCCGATGACGAGTGCGACCTCGACTACGTCCCCCGCGTAGCCCGCCCCGCGAAGGTCGAGACCGTGATGGTCAACGGGTTCGGCTTCGGCGGCCAGAACGCGGTCGCCATCTTCCGGCGGGTCGTCGACTGAGCGACGGAGAGCGGGCCCGCCGACTGTCGCCCGGACGACAGGCGGCCTGTCTCCCCCGGGGCTGACCGGCCACCGACACCGGTCTACGGTTCGTCGTGAGCTTCCCGACAGGGAGCAGGACCCCCGGAGGACTGCCACGATGACCGCCACGAGCACTGCCGCCGACCAGACCTTCACCGTCGTCATCGATGACGACGAGGCCCTCATGGCCGAGGGGCGGATCCGTCGGATCGATGCCGGACCGACGTGGGCGAAGCACCGCGTCCGGATCGTGCTCGATGAGGACCAGGACACGAGCGGACATGCGAGCGCCTCCGACCTGACGGTCAGCCTCCGATTCGAGGACGACGTCGAGGGTCACGCGCTCAGCCTCCATTTCCCGAACGCCCAGAAGGCCGACGAGTTCCGCAAGCGGCTCCTGGCCGGCGGCGTCGTGGCCGGCGCGCTCATCGTCGGCGTGACCGCGGCGCAGCTGTCGGCCGGCGCCCCGGCGACCTCCGTCGCGGCCCCCGCTCCGATCGTCGCCCCGGCACCGGCACCGGTCGCCCAGCCCCTGACCAACCCGCGGATCCCGGTCGAGGAGCTCGCCCCGGTGGCCCCGGCCGTCCGGACCGCCCCGATCGATCAGCCGGTGGTCAACCCGCGCATCCCGGCCGACGAGCTGGCGCCGATCGTGGCCCCGGTCGCGGCACCGATCGCCGAGCCGGCAACCAATCCACGGATCCCGGCCGAGGACCTGGCGCCGTCCAGCTCGACGGTCGCCCCGGTCGCGCCGGCGGCGGCACCGACCGACCCGACGCAGTTCCGACGCGGCAAGTAGTCCTGCGGCCCGGGGGAGACCCCGGTGCCCTTCGCTCCCAGCGGCGGACCGTCCTTCGGGACGGTCCGTTCGCGTCTCGGCCGGCTAGACGGCGGTCGCCGCGACGGTCCGTGCCGGACGGGCATCGAAGGCGCGTAGGCGGAGCGAGTTGAGAACGACGCTCACCGACGACAGGGCCATCGCGCCGGCGGCCATCGCCGGGTCGAGCGTGATCCCGAATGCGGGGTAGAGCGCACCCATCGCGACCGGGATGAGCAGCACGTTGTAGCCGAAGGCCCAGAACAGGTTCTCGCGGATGATCCGCATCGTCTGCCGTGACAGGGCGATCGACGACGCGACGAGACGCGGGTCGCCGCCGACCAGCGTGACGTCCGAGGCCTCGATGGCGACGTCCGCCCCGGTCCCGATCGCGATCCCCAGATCGGCCTGGGCGAGGGCGGGAGCGTCGTTGATCCCGTCCCCGACCATGGCCACCCGTCGGCCGACGACCTGGAGCGTCTCGATCGCATCGGCCTTGTCACCCGGGAGGACCTCGGCCAGCACGCGGTCCGGACGGATCCCGACCTGGCGGGCGACGGCCTCGGCCGTCGCGCGACCGTCGCCGGTCACGATCCACGGGTCGATGCCGCGGGCGATCAGGGCTCGGACCGCCTCGGCCGCTTCCGGACGGACCGGGTCGGAGATGACGAGCAGGCCGGCCGCCCGACCGTCGACGCTCACGAACACCGCCGTCCGACCGTCCGCTTCGGCCCGTTCCCGCGGCGCCGACAGCTCCGCCAGGTCGACGCCCTGCTCGAGCATCAGCCGGGCACTCCCGATGAGGACTGCCCGGGACCCGGCCGACGTGGATTGCCCGACGTCGCCCTGGACCCCGTGCCCGACCGCTGCCTCGAACCGGGCCACCGGGCGGAACCCCAGCTCGCGCTCGCGTCCGGCGGCCAGGATGGCCGCACCCACGGGATGCTCGCTGCCCTGCTCGAGCGACGCGGCGAGGTCCAGCAGCTCGGTCTCGTCGAACCCGGTCGCCGCCACGATCGACGAGACGCTCGGGCGCCCGAGCGTCAGCGTCCCCGTCTTGTCGAAGACGACCGTGTCGATCCGGCCCGCGGACTCGAGCGCTTCGCCGCCCCGGATGAGGATCCCCGCCTCGGCGCCGCGACCGGTCCCGACCATGATCGCGGTCGGCGTGGCCAGGCCCATCGCGCAGGGGCAGGCGATGACCACGACCGTCACGAACGCGGTGAGGGCGTAGGTGACCCGCGGATCGGGGCCGAGCGCGAACCACAGGACGAAGGCGAGCGCGCCGAGACCGAGCACCAGCGGGACGAACAGCTCGCTGATCCGGTCGACCATCCGCTGGATCGGCGCCTTGCTGCCCTGCGCACGGCGGACCATGTCGACGATGCGGGCGAGGGCGGTGTCGGCACCGACCCGGGTCACCCGGAAGACGAAGGTGCCGGTCCGGTTCATCGTGGCACCGATGACCTCGTCTCCGACGACCTTGTCGACGGGCAGCGCCTCTCCGGTCAGCATCGACTCGTCGATGGCCGACGACCCGTCGACGACGATCCCATCGATCGGAACCTTCTCGCCGGGTCGGACCCGGATGAGATCCCCGGGTCGCAGCTCCGCCAGGTCGACATCCTCGTCGCCGCCGGGTCTGATGCGGCGGGCCGTCTTCGCGCCGAGGCTCACCAGGCTGCGGATGGCGCCGGCCGTCCGGCTCTTGGCCCGTGCCTCCAGCCATCGTCCGAGCAGGACGAGGCCGACGATGATCGTCGACGAGTCGAAGTACGTGACGGGATCGAGCCCGGCCGAGATGAAGACCTGCGGGAAGAGCGTCACGAACACGCTGAAGGCCCATGCCGCGCTGGTCCCGGCGACCACCAGGCTGTCCATGTTCGCCGAGCCATGCCGGAGCGCCCGCCAGGCCGCGCGGTAGAAGCCGCCGCCGGCCCACACCTGGATGAACGTCGCCGGGACCAGAACGACCCAGTTGATGGTCTCCATCGGCACGGCCGTCTGCGGCCAGAAGGTCACCACCATGATCCCGAGGGCGACGGCGATCGACACGGCCGAGCGTACGGCCAGGGCCCGCTGGGTCCGCGCCCGCTCGAGGTCGTCGGCGGACATCGTGGCGTCGACCGCATCGATCGTGGTGTCGGACGGACGGTCGTCCGTCCCCGCCTTGAGGTCGTAGCCCGCGGCCTCGATCGCTCCGATCAGGTCGGCCCGGGAGGCGACCTCGGGGAGATAGCGGATCGTGGCGATCTCCGTTGCCAGGTTGACCGCCGCCCCCTCGACGCCCGGCGTCCTGGTGAGGAACCGCTCGATCCGGTTGACGCACGACGCGCAGGTCATCCCCGCGATCGGCAGGGCGATCTCGGTCGAGCCCGCAGGGTGGTCCGAGGGGCCCGCGGCAGGGGCGGTCGGCGAGATGGTCGGCATACTCCCTGGGAGTATAGCACGAGCGCCTCCCCATCCCACCTCGTCGCGGTACGCTTCCCGACGATCGCCGACCGAGCCCGGGCGGTCGGCATCGAGAGCTGGAGGGTGGATGATCGGCATCGGCGCGGTCGAGGCGCCCTGGGGTCCGGTCCACGTCGCCGTCGACGCTCGGGGCGTGATCGCGCTCGAGGTCCTAGCCACGCCCGCGTCGTTCGAGGCATCGGTGCGGCGCCGCCGACCCGGGGAGCCGCTCGCGGCCGATGGACGCCGCCCGCTCGACCCTGCCACCCGGCGCCGACTCGATGCCGCGATGGGAGCCGTCGAGGCCTATCTCGCGGGACGACCCGATCCGCTGTCCGCGCTGGACTACGCCCTGCATGGCCTCAGTGCTTGGGACCGACTCGTCCTCGACGGCGTGCGGGCCGTGCCGTGGGGCGAGGTGACCAGCTACGGACGCCTCGCCGAACGGATCGGCCGGCGAGGCGCCGCGCGCGCGGTCGGCGGCGCGGTCGGTCGGAACCCGATCGGTCTGCTCGTCCCGTGCCACCGGGTGATCGCGGGCGACGGCTCGCTCGGAGGCTACGGCGGATCGTGGCTCGGGGACCGCGACGCACTGCTGTCGATCAAGCGCACGCTGCTGACGCTCGAGGGAGCCTGGGCCGGAGCCGGGACTGTCGCGTGGACGACGTTCGGGGGGCGGCACGCGTGACTTCCCGAAGACGATGCTGGGCGCCTAGACTCGGACGTGCGACGGTCCGGTCGCGAGCCCGACGAGGAGACCCCGATGACCGAGCCCAAGGATCAGCCGGCGGAGCCGACCGACGAGGAAGACACCTCCGGTCATTCGTTCGGCGACGAGTATGCGCGGCAGCACGCCAACCAGAAGGCGCGCGAGGCCGACGTCTGGGCGGTGAAGCAAGCGCTCCGCAAGCAGGCCAAGAGCCCGCTCGACCGACTCCGCGGGCGCTGACCCCGGCGCGGGTCCGGTGAGCGTCCTTCACGCCTACCGGGGCCTGCTCTCGAACCGGCCGCTCGTCCGCCTCCTCGGCGGGGAGTTCATCAGCTCGATCGGCGACTGGCTATACCTCGTCGCCCTGCTCATCGTCGTCTACGACGTCAGCTCCGACCCGATCGTCCTCGGCATCGTCGGAGCCGCGCGGATCCTGCCGTACGTGCTGCTGTCGATCCCGGCAGGGATCGTGGCCGATCGATTCGAGCGTCGGCTCGTGCTCCTCGTCACCGACGTCGCACGCGGCGCGATCATGGTCGCGATGGCCTGGCTCGTCGCGATCGACGGACCGCTCCTGGCGATCGTGGGGCTGGCGGTCCTCGCGACCTGCTTCTCGTGCTTCTTCGGCCCGACGATCGGCGCGTATCTGCCGAACCTCGTCCGCGACGAGAACGAGCTCGGGCCGGCGAACAGCGCCTGGTCCACCCTCGACAATCTCGCCTTCGTCATCGGGCCGGCCGTCGCCGGCCTGCTCATCGCGGCAAGCGGGCTGACGCTGGCCTTCGTGCTCAACGCGATCTCCTTCGCCATCGTCGCGGTCGTGCTCTGGCGTCTGCCCAGCGAGCGCGGGAAGCGCGACCAGCCGGCAGACGCGGTGGACGATGCCGCGCCGGCGGCGGACGCACCACCCGGCGCCCCGGCGACCGGTCCTGCAGCGGCGTCCATCGGCCGAGCGGCTCTCGTGCCGCTGGCTGGGCTCGCACTGATCGACACGGTCGCTGGGTTCGTGTTCGGCGGCCTGGGGGTCCTGACGGTCATCATCGCGGTCGATCAGCTCGGCGCGAACGAGGCGGCGACCGGCTTCCTCAACGCGGCCGTCGGGATCGGTGGGATCCTGGGGGCGGTCGGCTCGTCGGCGTTCGTCGTCCGGCCCGCGCTGCGCGTCCCGCTGATCATCGGTTCGGTCGGCCTGGCGGTCGGCGTCGGAGCGCTCGGTCTCACCTCGACGCTCGGCCCGGCGCTGGTGGCGATGGCCGTCGCCTCGGCCGGGAGCCTGCTGACCGAGGTCGTCAGCACGACCATCTTCCAGCGGACGGTCCCGGACGCCATCCGCGGCCGGGCACTCGGGACGATCGCCACGATCTCCACGCTCGCCTATGCCGCGGGCTCGCTCGTCCTCCCGGTCGCGGCAGGTGTCGTCGGGATCGCCCAGGTCCTGCTCGCGTCGGCGGTCCTCGTCATCGTCGGATCGATCGTCGCGGTCTGGCTGATCGGCGCGGCCGGCGACCACGGTCCGTCGGCGGAGCTGACCACCGCCGCCGAGCGCGTGGCCGGTCTGCCCGTCTTCGCCGGTGTGCCCGCCTCGCGGCTGGCCCAGGCCTTCGCGCGCGCGATCGAGCTCGACGTCGCCGCCGGCGATGTGGTCATCCGCCAGGGCGAGCCGGCCGATCGGTTCTACGTGATCCTGACGGGCGCGTTCGATGTCGACCAAGCGGCGGCCCTCGGTTCGGCGCGCGTCAGGCTCCGAACGATGGGCCCGGACGAGGTCTTCGGCGAGATCGGGCTGCTGACCGGCTCGGCGCGGACCGCGACCGTCACCGCCACGAGCGACGGCCGCGTGCTGGCCCTGGACGCTCCCGAGTTCCTCGGGTTGGTCGCATCGGCCGCGGAGGTCGGACCGCGCCTTCTCGCCATCCACCGCGGCGGTGCGGTGGCCGGCTGATCCGGCTGTCGCCCATGCGACGCTCGGAGCGTCGCCTGTCGGCCTGCCGCTGCGCGACGTCCCGGTGTACGGTTGCGATGGGTGGACCAGACCGCAGCCCACCCGAACTCGGTCGACCGAGGCCGCGCGGCCGGCAGGAGGCTTCCATGGCAGACCACGACGACACCAAGGCTCCCGGGATGATGGCCCGGATCGACGACGACGATGTCGAGGGCCACATGATGCAGAGCCGGGTCGACGCCGACGAGGACGTCGAGGGCCACGTGATGCGCACCCGGGTCGACGATGCCGGCGACGATGTCGAGGGCCACGTGGTGCGGACCCGGGTCGACGCCGAGGACGACGACGTCGAGGGCCACTTCGGACAGCTCAAAAGCCCGTCCAGCCGCGGCGAATAGCCGCGATCGTCGGCGGCCGGGACAGGCCCGGTCGCTCAGCCGCCCGGTCTCGCCCCGTTGGAGACGGCCGCCAGGATCGCCTTGACCTCGAACGGCGTCGCGCCCGGATGCTTCGCGCGGATCAGCGCGGCGAGGCCGGCGACATGCGGCGCGGCGAAGCTGTTGCCGGTCGCCACCATCCGCGAGCCGTCCTTCCAGGCGACGTCGACGTCGACGCCGTACGCTCCGAACTCGACCGGCGGACTCGGGTTGTAGTACCAGGTCCAGCGATCCGGGATGTCGTGCGCGGCCACCGAGATGACCGACGCGAACAACGATGGGTAGCTCGGGCCGGGGACGTTGTTCGCGGCGCTGACCAGCACGACGTTGGCGAAGTAGGCCTCGTCGACGATCTCGTGGAAGACGGCGAACAGCGCATCGCTCTTCGAGGACAGGCTGAGGTTGATGACCGATGCCCCCTGGGCGATGGCCCACTCGAGCCCGGCCGCGAAGATCGTGCCCTTGCCGCGGTTGTCAGGCCCGAGGACACGGACCGAGATGATGTCGGCGCCCGGGGCCAGCCCATGGATGATCCCCGCGCAGGCGGTGCCGTGGCCGACCACGTCGATGGCCTCCGGGTCGTCGACGACGACCGGATCCTCCTCACCCGGTTCGACCCTGACGCTGCGGATGAGCTTGCCGCCGACCGCCGGGTGATCGCGCTCGACCCCGGAGTCGACGATCGCGACGGTAACGCCGGTCCCGTCCACCCCACCGAAGGCGGCCTCACGATCGATCCCCGCGATCGGTACCGACCGGTCGAGATCGCCGCGCCGCTCCCCGACGAACGGCTCACTCCAGGCGGGCAGGTACGGATCGGTCACCGGTCATCGAGGTGCGGATCCGGGCCCGTCCGGCCGCGCCGGCGGGACCGCACGTCACGCTCGGCCTGGCGAGCCAGCGCGGCGAGCAGATCGGTCACCAGCTCGAGTCGGTCCGGGTCGATCCCGCGGATCCGGGCGACCTGCTCGACGAGCGTCCAGAGGCGCGAGTCGTCGTCCCGGCCGAGCCCGTCCGTCGCGGCCAGGACGAGCTCGTCGAGTGCGGCGTCGGACACCGGGTCGGCGCCGTCGCCGGATGTCGCGGCCAGCTCGCTCAGCGTCGACCGAAGGAGCCCGGCCAGGTCGCGCTCGACCCGGCTGGCTCGGATGGCGACGGCGGCCTGACGGGCGAAGACGCCGGCGAGCTCGATGTCCCGCAGGGAGAACGCCGCCTGGCTGCGCTTGTCGAGGACCTCGAGGACGCCGATCGTCCCGTGGTCGTCGACCAGCGGGACGGCCACGATCGAGCGCGGCACGTAGGCGGTCTTCTCCGCGACCGTCCGCCCGAACCGCGGATCGCTGGCGACGTCCGACAGGGCGAGGGCCTGGCCGGAGGTGTAGACGTAGCCGGCGATCCCCTGGTCGGGACGGATCGCGACGCCGATGACGCCCTGGCCCTGCTGACCGGCCGCGACCTCGAAGACCAACCGATCGGTGGCGGCGTCGTACAGGGCGATCGAGGCGGCCTCCGCCTCGAACAGGGCCACCGTCGCTTCCACCACCGACCGGAGGACCGCCCGGGCGGAACCGATCTCGAGGTGGCGCGCGACGTCACCGCGGAGGGCGATCCGCTGCAGGATGCCGATGGCCTCCGGACCGATCGTCGGTCGCCGTTCGTCGGTCATCGCCGGTCAGCGCTCCGCGGCACGGGCGAGGCGATCGAGGTCCGGGATGATCAGGGCGTCACGCTCGAGTCGGACCAGGTCCTGCGCGGTCATGTCCGCGAGCAGGCGATTGACCGTCTGACGGGTCCCGCCGATCATCGCCGCCAGGTCGCTCTGGGTGAACGGCCAGTCGAGCCGGATGTCCTTCGAGACACCGGGCTGCGCCTCACGGGCGAGACGGACGATCCGGCTGGCGAGCCGTCCGGGCAGATCGAGGAAATGCAGCTCCTCGACGTGGCCGGTCAACCGCCGGAGCTCGGTCACGAGGCCGGCGAAGAGCGCCTTGCGGAGCTGCGGCTGGGTCTCGACGAGGTCCTCGAAGCGATCGCGGCGGAGGACCAGGGCCTCGGTCGACTCGATCGCGACGGCGGTCGCCGAATGCGGTGCCCCATCGAGCAGGGCGAGCTCGCCGAAGAAGTCGCCGCGCATCAGGGTCGCGATGATCGCGCCCTCTTCGCCCTCGGGTGACGGCAGGACGATCTTGACCGAGCCGGACTCGATGATGTAGAGCGAGTCGCCCGGGTCACCCTGGTGGAAGATGATCTCGTTCTTGCGGTAGCGACGGACCCGGAGCGAGGAAGCGCACAGCTCGAGCGTCTCGTCGTCGACCCTGGCGAACAACGCGCACCGGCGCAACGCCTCGACCGCGAACTCCGACTCGCTCATCGATCCTCCGTAGACCGGTCCGTCGACCCGAGGCACATCGTAGTCGGCGCCCGTCGGGCAGTCGAGGCGGGAATCAACGAGGCGGCGCCAGCGGGCGTCGCCTCGTCTCGAGCCTTGTCCGGGTGGGACACCCCAGGGCGTCCCGGGACGATCACTTCTTGTGCGGTCGGCTCGCCTCGCGTGCCTCGTGGTTGCGCAGGTTCCGCTGGATGTCCTGCTCTCGTGCCCGCGCCAGGTGCTGGCTCAGCACGGGGTTGCCGTACATGTGACCTTCGGCATCGTCTTCGCCGTCGTCGATCGCGCGGCGCTTCCGGTGACCTTCGACGTCCTCGGTGCCGTCGTCGATCGCGCGGCGCTTGCGATGACCTTCGACGTCCTCGGTGCCGTCGTCGATCGCGCGGCGCTTGCGATGACCTTCGACATCGTCCTCGTCTTCGGTCGCTCGAGGGGCCGGCTTGCCGCCGTGACCCTCGACGTCGTCTTCGGTCGCTCGAGGGGCCGGCTTGCCGCCGTGGCCCTCGACGTCGTCTTCGGTCGCTCGCGGGGCCGGCTTGCCGCCGTGGCCCTCGACGTCGTCTTCGGTCGCTCGAGGGGCCGGCTTGCCGCCGTGGCCCTCGACGTCGTCATCCGGCTGGTTCCGCGGCGCCGGCTTGCCGCCGTGACCCTCGACGTCGTCTTCGGTCGCTCGAGGGGCCGGCTTGCCGCCGTGGCCCTCGACGTCGTCTTCGGTCGCTCGAGGGGCCGGCTTGCCGCCGTGGCCCTCGACGTCGTCATCCGGCTCGTTCCGCGGCGCCGGCTTGCCGCCGTGACCCTCGACGTCGTCTTCGGTCGCTCGAGGGGCCGGCTTGCCGCCGTGGCCCTCGACGTCGTCTTCGGTCGCTCGAGGCTGATTCGACTTGCTCGGCATCGTGGTCTCCCTATCGGCTGCCCGGACTTCGGCTCTTGTCATCGAGCCAGGCCATCTTGCGCCGACGGCTGACCGACCGTCCAGCGCGTCGTGTGACGCTGGGAGTGTCGGGCAGGCGACGTTCCTCGCGTGGCTCCGAGCTCAGCCTCGGGTGACCGGACGCATGGGGTAGACCCCGACCACGATCGGCGCGACGGGGTCGAGCTGGAGCTCGTAGCCGACCTCGCCGCCACGCAGCAACTCCCCGAGCATCAGGCCCTCGCGCTCGGGCAGGCCGACGAAGATCCGGCCGGGAGCGAGGTCGATCCCGGTCACGTCGTCGTCCTCCGCGGTGATCAGGAATTGGCGACGGATCTCGTGCATCGGGATGTAGGCACGGCTCTTGATGAAGCGCCGGAGCTGAGCCGTCGTGCAGGTGCCGTGACGTTCGCCGGACGGTTGCGGCGCACCCGCCGCCGGTGCCGCAGCCCGTGCGACCGGTGGCAGCGTCGGTGCGGGCGGTGTGACGGCGAGCGGCGCGACCGGAGGGATCAGCCCGATCGGATCCGCGTGAGCGCCGACGTCGGCCCCATCGACCGGGGCATGGCCGTCCGATCGATCGATCTCGACCGCGGGCCGCCCTGGATCGGCGTCCGCCGCTGCCGTCGAGCCGGGCGCGGCGGATCGGGCGACGCGGGTGGGGTCGTGGGGGCGCGGTCCGCCGCGGTGGTCGGGGTGCCGCGGACGGCCGCCACGGCCGGTCCGGCGGCTCACGGGCGTGCCCTTCGGGTCGCTCGCCGGGTGCGGCGGATACGGGTGGGCTGGGTTCCAACATCGCCGAAGCGACGGTCGAAGGTGACAGGCATCGGTCCGAACGCGTAGGGCTGGGCGCGCTCGTCTGGCGCGTCGGTGACACCGATGATACCGCGCCCGGCTCAGACCCCGTCGACGACGAGCAGGTCGAGGGGTGCCCGGTTCAGGACGATCGGCCCGGCGGGACCGCACACCACGATGTCCTCGAGGCGTGCTCCGTAGCGGCCTTCGAGGTAGATCCCCGGTTCGACGCTGAAGGCCATCCCGGGGCGGAGCGGCTCCCGGTTGCCCGCGACGAGGTACGGATCCTCGTGGCCCTCGAGGCCGATGCCGTGACCGGTCCGGTGGATGAACCGCTCGCCGTAACCCTCGGCGTCGATGATCGACCGGGCGGTCGCATCGATCGCCTCGCAGGCGATCCCCGGTCGGACCGCGGCCGTCGCCCGGGCCTGGGCCGACCGAAGGACGGCGAACAGATGGAGGAACGCCTCATCGGGGCCGTTGGTGGGATCGCCGCCGGTGACCCAGATCATCCTGGTGATATCGCTGCCGTACCCGCCCAGGCTTCCACCGATGTCGAGGACGATCGGCTCGCCCGCCTGGATCATCCGGTCCGAGGCCTCGTGATGCGGGGACGCGCTGTTCGGGCCGGAGCCGACGATCGAGAACTCCGCGAGCTCATGACCCTCGGCCAGGAGCCGCTCCCGGACCTCGCGAGCGACGTCCGCCTCCGTCCGCCCGATGAGCGGCCCCGACGCGATCTGGGCGACGACCCGGTCGGCTGCTTCGGCGGCCAGGCGGAGCAGCTCGATCTCGTCCGCGTCCTTGATCGAGCGGAGCCGCCCGAGCACGCTCCCGGCACTCTCGAGGTGCGCCGACGGGATCCCGGCGATCAGGCGCAGGACGTGCATCGCCCACAGGCGATCGCTGACCGCGAGCCGATCGATCGACCCGACGGATCGGTCGAGCGCCCGGGCGACAAGGTCGGCGACGAGCGCGATCGCATCGTCGGTCTCCTCCCACCCGGCCAGCTCGACGAAGCCGCCGCGGGCCGCCGGGCATCCGCGGGCCGGCGTCATCTCGAGCCGCGGAGCGATCAGGGTCGCCGGTCCGGAGGTGGGGACGACGAGCATCGTGAGCCGCTCGAGCGGCATCGCCCGGTAGCCGGTGAGGTACTCGAGATCGGGGCCCACCCCGACGAGCAGGGCGTCGAGCCCCGCTTCGCCGGCCTCGCTGCGCGCGCGCCCGATCCGCTCCCCGAACCGTCCCGGCGGGATGGTCGGTCGCGCCGACGCCTCGGTCAACCGGGTCGTCCCGCGGGGTCCGGTCCGATGACCGCAGGCCCCGCGGCAGCCCCCGGGTTCGGGGCGCCGACCGGATCCGGGAGGCGAAGCCAGGCCGCCAGGGTGCGTGGCCCGTCGTCGAAGAGCTTGCTGTAGGCGTACACCCGCACCGCCCCCGCCGCGAGCGCCCGCTTGCGCTCGGCGATGTCCTCGTGCGGGCCGACCGCGACGACCGGGAGGCCGGCGGTCGTCGCGAGGGCGATGGCCGCGATCGGATCGGAGCGCCGGAACGAGAGATCGACGAGGGCCGCGTCCGCTCCTCGAAGGGCATCGGCGAAGCGCTCGATCGTCCCGGCGACGCTCGGCGTCGCTCCGGCGGCGCGGGCGATCGATCCCAGGCGGGTCCCCCAGATGAGGTCGTCGGCCAGGATCGCGAGTCCCGGCGATCGACCGTCCGTCACCCGATGACCTCGAGGAGATGCCCGAACAGGTTGCGGGCCTGGACCAGCCCGACGAGCCGTCCGTCCTCGACGATCGGGATGTGGCGAAAGCCGCCGACGGCCATCTTGTGGAGCGCGACCGCGGTCGTATCGTCGTGACGGAGGACGACCGGATCCGGGGTCATCAGCGCGTCGACCACCATGCCGTCGGTCGACCGACGACTGAGCTTCACGATCGCGTCCTGGTAGGTCACGATGCCGCGCACCAGGTCGCCGTCGACGACGATCAGGCACTCCAGCCCGTCGTCCTTCATCCGGGCGATGGCCGCGCGAGCGCTGGTCCCGGCGACGACCGTCGGCGGGATCTCGATGCCCAGGGCGTCCAGGTGCTCGCCGAGGAGGCGACCGTGGAAGTCGACCGCGTCCTGGGGCACGTCGAGCGTGCGCAGGTCCGCGCCGCACTCCTCGCACGAGTCCTCACCGGGGTAGTTGCCGTGCCCGCAGGACGGACACCGGATCACGCCGACACCTCCCAGGTCTCGCCGCCGTCCAGGAGGGTCCGCAGGTCGCCGACACCGCGCTTCGCGACGGCTTCGTCGAGCTGGGCGCTCAGCAACTCGTCGTGGGTCGGTCGCTTGACATCGAGGATCACGCCGACGGGGACCGGGAAGTCGGGCCAGTAGATCCGGCTGAGCATGTAGGCGATGAGCGGGTCGCTCTCGTCGTGGACGAGCAGGTCCGCCTCGGTCACGCCGTCGACGCCGAGCGTGACGATCTCCGGCTGGTGCCCGGTCAGGCGGATCCCGCGGTCGCGGTCCTTGCCGAAGATCATCGGCTTGCCGTGCTCGAGGATCAGCATCCGGTCCTCGCGCACCTCGCGATCGGTGAAGTCGCGATGCGCGCCGTCGTTGAAGATGTTGCAGTTCTGGAGGACCTCGAGGAAGACCGAGCCCTTGTGGCGGCCGACGCGGTCGAGCGTTGCCTGGAGATGCTCGGTGTGGGTGTCGACCGACCGGGCGATCAGGCTCGCCTCGGCGGCCAGTGCGACGGTCAGCGGGCTGATCGGGTTGTCGACGGTCCCCGCGGGCGTGGATTTGGTGACCTTCCCGAACTCGGAGGTCGGCGACGCCTGACCCTTGGTCAGCCCGTAGATCCGGTTATTGAACATGACGACCTTGATGTCGACGTTCCGGCGCATCGAGTGGAGCAGATGGTTGCCGCCGATCGACAGGGCGTCGCCGTCACCCGTGATGACCCAGACCATGAGGTCGGGCCGGGCCGCCTTCAGACCGGTCGCCAGGGTGGTGGCGCGGCCGTGGATCGTGTGGAACCCGTAGGTGTTCATGTAGTACGGAAGGCGGCCCGAGCAGCCGATCCCGCTGATGAAGACGATGTTCTCCTTGGGATAGCCGAAGTCGGGCATCACCTTCTGGGTCTGGGCCAGGATCGAGTAGTCCCCGCAGCCGGGACACCAGCGGACCTCCTGGTCGGATACGAAGTCCTTGCGGGTGAGGGGTACCGCGGCCTGCAGCTGCTGGAGGACGCGATCGTTCTCGGGGCTCAGCGGCGCGTCGCTCTCGATGGTCGGTTCGGTCATCGTGGTGCCTCCAGGTCGTCCAGCAGGCGGATGGCCTCCTCCTCGATCTCGGCGATCCGGAACGGCTTACCGCGGACCCGGTCGTAGCCGATCGCGTCGATCAGGTAACGCGCCCGGATGAGGAGCAGCAGCTGGCCCAGGTTGACCTCGGGGATGAGGACCCGACGGTAGCTCCGGACCACGTCGCCCGTGTTGCGTGGGAAGGGATTGAGATGGCGGAGGTGCGCATGAGCCACGCTCCGGCCCTGTGCCTGGAGCCGTTCGACCGCGCTGCGGATGGCGCCGTAGGTGGACCCCCAGCCGAGGATGAGCAGGTCGCCGCGGTCCGGGCCGTAGACCTCGAGGTCCGCGATGTCGTTCGCGATCCGGGCGATCTTCTCGGCCCGCAGGAGCTGCATCCGATGGTGATTGTCCGGGTCGTAGCTGACGTTGCCGGTCACATCGGCCTTCTCGAGCCCGCCGATCCGGTGCTCCAGACCGGGCGTCCCCGGCACCGCCCACGGACGGGCGAGGGTGACCGGGTCGCGCGAGTACGGCTGGAAGCCCGCCCGGTCGGTCCGATTCGGGACGGAGATGTCGGGCAGCGCGTCGACGCTCGGGATGGCCCACGGTTCCGAGCCGGTCGCCAGGAAAGCGTCCGACAGGTAGACGACGGGGGTCATCGACCGGAGCGCGATGCGCACCGCCTCGAAGGCCATGTCGAAGCAGTCGCCGGGCGTCGACGGCGCCACGACCGCGATCGGGGAGTCGCCGTTGCGGCCGAACATGACCTGGAGCAGGTCCGATTGCTCGTTCTTGGTCGGCATCCCGGTCGAGGGACCGGCCCGCTGGACGTCGATGACGATGAGCGGGAGCTCGACCATCACGGCCAGGTTCATCGCCTCGCTCTTGAGGGCGATCCCGGGTCCCGACGTCCCGGTCATGCCGAGGGCGCCGCCGTAGCTCGCCCCGATGGCCGACCCGATCGCGGCGATCTCGTCCTCGGCCTGGAACGTCGTCACCCCGAAATCCTTGTAGCCGGACAGCTGGTGGAGGATGTCGCTGGCCGGGGTGATCGGGTACGAGCCGTAGAACAGCGGGCGGGATGCCTTCCGGGAGGCGACCACGAACCCGAGGGCCGTGGCCTCGTTCCCGGTGATGTTCCGGTAGCGGCCGGGCGGGAGGTGGGCGGGGGCGACCCGGTAGTGGGTATGGAAGATCTCGGTCGTCTCGCCGAACGCGTACCCGGCCTTGAGCGCCCGGCCGTTGGCCTCGGCGATGACCGGCCGCTTGCCGAACTTCTGGTCGATCCAGTGGAGGGTCGGCTCCATGCTCCGCTCGTAGAGCCAGAACATGATCCCGAGGGCGAAGAAGTTCTTGGTCAGGTCGATCTGCTTGTTGGTCATCTCCAGGCCGGCCAGCGCGCGGGTGTTCAGCGTCGAGATCGGGATCTCGAAGACGGTGAACGCCTTGAGCGAGCCGTCGGTCAGGGGGTTGGTCCCGTAGCCCACCTTCTGGAGGTTCGGCCCGGTGAACGCGTCGGTGTTGACGATGAGCGCGCCACCCGGCGGAAGGTCGCCGATGTTGGCCTTGAGGGCGGCCGGGTTCATCGCCACGAGGACATCGGGTTCATCGCCGGGCGTGTGGATGTCCGAGCTCGAGAAGCTGATCTGGAAGCCGGATACGCCGGGCAACGAGCCGGCGGGCGCCCGGATCTCCGCCGGGAAGTCGGGCAACGTGCTGATGTCGTTCCCGAACACGGCCGCGGTCCGCGTGAACTGGGTGCCCGTGACCTGCATCCCATCGCCGGAGTCACCGGCGAAGCGGATCGTGACCCGTTCGAGCTCCTGGGTCGGGACGTGGCGTTCCGTGGTCGGGGTCGTCACGCGCCCTCGCTCTCCTTCATCCGCTGGTGCGGCCGCGGCGGCAGGTTGAGCAGCTCCTCCGGGAACGCCTCGGCGAGGTACTTGAGCAGGTCCTGCTGGCGGACGATGCCGACGACCCGACCGTCGTCATCGACCAGAGGGACGTTCCGGAATCGCCCGTCGGCGAACAGGGTGATCGCCTCGTGGACGGTCTGCTCGAGGCGGAGCGTGCGGGGCGTCCGGTTCATCAACGTCTCGACCGGGGCGTCCGGGTCGATCTCGCCGCCGACGATCACCTTGAAGATGTCGCGCTCGGTGAGCACGCCGCGGAGGACGCCCTCCGGGGTGGTGACGACGACGGAGTCGCCGATCCCCGAGCCTTCGACAAGGCTGAGACAGCGGCCGAGCGAGGTGCCCTCGAAGACGGTCAGCGGGTCACGCCGATTGACGACCCGGAGCGTCTCGCGAGCGAGGGATGGGACGCGCGCGGAGACGGCGCGTTCGGTGAGCTCAGCCACGCCTCGAAGTGTAGTCCGTTCCCGCCGCGATGCAGCCGATGCCGCCTGCCGCCAGTGCGGCGCGGAGTCGATCGGCCCTGCTAGGCTCGGGCCGTGGATCGCCAGCGGCTGGTCGGGGTCGGGCTCGTCCTCGTCTCGGCGGCCTCGTTCGGCTCGGGTGCCCTATTCGCCAAGCCCGTCTACGGCGCGGGTGTCGACTGGCTGACCCTGCTGTCGTGGCGGTTCCTGATCGGGGCGAGCCTCGCTTGGGCGTGGCTGCTGATCTCCCCTGAGCGACGAGCGGGCCTCTGGCGTCTGTCCCGCCGGCGGGTCGCGATCGCGTTCGGGCTGGGCATCATCTACCTCGGCAACTCGGGCACCTACTACGCCGCCCTCGAGACGGTCTCGGCGTCGCTGGCCGCCGTCATCGTCTATATCTACCCGGCCGTGGTCGCGGTCCTGTCGATCCGCATCGGGCACCGGCTCGTCGGTCGCCGGCCCTGGGTCGCGCTGGCGATGACGCTGGCCGGGGTGGCGCTGGCGCTGGGTGGGATCCCGGCCGGCGAGGTCCCGCCGCTGATCGGCCTGGTCGAGGTCGTCGCGTCCCCGCTGATCTACTCGGTCTGGATCGTCCTGTCGGCCAGGTTCGCCGGGGAGCGGACCGATCGGATCGGGATCGAGGCCGACGACGGCGCCTCCACGACCGTGGCGACGGCGCTGATGATGACCGCGACGGCCTTCGGGATGTGGACGCTCGCCATCGCCTTCGGCCGACCGGTCATGCCGGCCCAGATCCCCGGGGCCGCCTGGCCCGGGATGATCGCGATCGGCTTCGTATGCACCTTCCTGGCCATCCAGACCTTCTACGCCGGGACCCGCCGGGTCGGCGCCGCGCAGGCCTCGCTGATCTCGACCTTCGAACCTGTCTGGACGATCACCTTGGCGTCGCTCCTGTTCGGGGAGACCCTCGGGCCGATCCAGCTCGTCGGCGGTGCCCTCGTGATCGGTGGCGTCATCCTCGCCCAGACGTCGTCCGGACCCGTCCCCGCGAGCGTGACCATGCGGGTCGCCGACGAGTAGGCGCGTCCTGGGCCGACCTATCATCACCGCCATGGCGCACCCGCTGTGGCCGCTCTACGACCTCCGCCTGCGGACGGACCGGCTTGAGCTGCGCCTGCCGACCGAGGACGAGATCGCGACCCTCTGTGCCGCAGCCCGGGCGGGTATCCATCCGGTCGACGAGATGCCGTTCGCCTACCCGTGGACGCGCAAGGAGAGCCCGGGTTTCGAGCGCGACTTCTATCAGTTCTACCTGAAGGCCCGGGCCGACTGGCGGCCCGATCGGTGGAGCCTGATCCTGGGTGTCTTCGCGGGCCTGGAGGCCATCGGCGTGCAGGAGCTCGCCGCGACCGATTTCGCGTCGCTGCGGTCGGTGAACACCGGCTCGTGGCTCGGGCAGGCGTATCAGCGGCGAGGATTCGGGACCGAGATGCGTGGCGCCGTCCTCGCGCTGGCATTCGACGGGCTCGGGGCCGAGACCGCCGAGACCGAGGCGTTCCTCGACAACCCGGCCTCGGCAGGCGTCAGCCGGGCGCTGGGCTACGCCTCGAACGGTATCGGCCGACTGGCTCCGGACGGCGTCCCGCGCGAGACCGAGCGGTTCCGGATGACGAGCGGAGGCATGGCGCGCACGCCCGAGGCCGCCCGTCTCGATCGAGGGGCTGGAGGCCGGACTCGAGCTGTTCGGGGTCACTCGACCGAGCTGACCGACGCCCGAGCTCGCGTGGTCGGATGCCGGGAGGGTGGCGCGGCGTCTCGACCGTCTCACGGCCGAGGTCATCGAGGTCCTCCGTTCAGGTCCATCATGAGTGCGTCCGCCCGTTCGCGGCCGAGGCCGGTCCGGACGGGGCCCTGGCGAAGGAGTGATCGATGGATCCGCGAGCGTTCGCCGACGACGTCCTGGAGATGCTCGTGCTGCCGAGCTTCAGCCGGATCGGCTACGACCTGCGCCGTCGGATGTTCGGCTGGCAGCGACTCGACCGGGTCTCCCTCGAGGGTCGGACGGTGCTCGTGACGGGTCCGACGTCGGGTCTCGGCCGGACGGCGGTCAGCGAGTTCGCGGCGATGGGCGCCCGCGTCCTGCTGGTCGGCCGAGACCCGGACAAGCTGGACCGGACCAGGACCGAGCTGATCGCCTGGTCCGGGAACGAGGAGGTCACCTCCTACGTCATCGATCTCGCTTCGCTCGCCTCGGTCCGCGCTGGGGCGGTGGCGATCCTCGAAGGCGAGCGCCGGCTCGACGTCCTCGTCGACAACGCCGGGGCGATGGTGATGGACCGACGGACCTCTGTGGACGGCCTCGAGCTGAGCTTCGCGACGATGGTCGTCGGGCCGTTCGCCCTCACCTCGCGTCTCGTCCCGCTGCTGCGGGCCGCTGCGACCCTGTCGCCGCCGAGTCGGATCGTGGCGGTCACCAGCGGCGGCCAATACACCCAGCGGCTCCACCTCGACGATCTCCAGTATGTCGAGGGCGACTACAACGGGGCGTTCGCGTATGCGCGCGCCAAGCGAGCTCAGGTGGCGCTGATGCGCGAGTGGGCGCGCCGGCTCCGACCCGTCGGCGTCGTGGCGAACGCGATGCATCCGGGCTGGGCGGATACACCCGGTCTTGCGGCCTCCCTGCCGGGCTTCCGCGAGGCGCTCGGACCGTACGCGCGGACCGCCGAGGAGGGCACGGACACGACGATCTGGCTGGCCGCCTCCGACGAAGCCGGACGGGTGACCGGCCGACTGTTCCTCGACCGCCGGCCGCGCCCATTCGACCGGATCCCGCAGACGCGCACGTCCGCTGAGTCGCGCCGAGAGCTGTGGGATCTCGTCGCGAAGCTCTCCGGGGAGTCGCCGGACCTCGACTGAACGCTCCGGCCCGGAGGAAGCGCCGGGCCCAGCGAGCGAAGATCGAACCAGTGACGCCATCACGGCACTCTGTAGGGTGACGCGCCGTTCCGGGCGCGTCCGGGATGGGGAGTGGAACGTGCTCCGTGCACTCGTGGATCGGGCAATGCTGGGCGACGAGGAGGCCTTCGGCGCCCTGGCTCGCACGGTCGGCGACCGTTGCATGGCGATCGCGTATCGGATCCTTCGCGACGCCGACCTGGCCGAGGACGCCGTGCAGACGGCGCTGGTCTCGGCCTGGAGGGAGCTCCCGACCCTTCGCGATCCCGACCGGTTCGAGCCCTGGCTCCACCGGATGCTCGTCCACGCCTGCTACGCCGAGGCCCGGCGGAGCCGACGCTGGGCGACGAACGTCCGCGCGCTCCCGCTCGACGGGGCGATGGCCGCGGACGACGTCCTGACCGTCAACGATCGCGACCAGCTCGATCGGGGCCTTCGCCGGCTCCCGGTCGACCAGCGGGCCGTGCTCGTCTTCCACCACTACCTCGGGCTCACGCTGCCCGAGGTCGCGGATCGACTCGGCATCCCCGTCGGGACTGCGAAGTCCCGGCTCCACTACGCCTCGGCGGCGCTGCGCTCGGTCCTGGAGGCCGACGCGCGAACGCCGTCTCTCTCCCAGGAGCGACCCGCATGACCGAACCGCGCGAGCCCGATCGCCTCATCCGAGCCGTGCTCGAGGACGGGCCGACCGTGCTTCCGGACCGGGTGCTGGATTCCGTCCTGGGCGAGGTCCATCGAACGCGACAACGGGCCGCTCGCGGCCTGTGGAGGATCCAGCCCATGTCACGCACCGCACTCGCGGCCACAGCGGTCATCGCCGTGGTCCTCATCGGCGGGCTCGTGCTGCTCGGTCGGGGCCAAAGCGCTCCGGTCGTCGGAGGCCTGGCGACCGCGTCGCCGGCGCCCTCGCTCGCGCCCTCGCCAGCGCCGTCGAACTCGCCTTCGCCGGCGCCCTCCGTCGCAGCCTCCCAGGTACCGGCGGCTGTCGGTCCCCTGGCCGCCGGCACCACCTACCGCGCTAACGGCCTCAGCCAACCACTGAGCTTCGTCATGCCGCCCGGCTTCCCGTCCACCGGCGTCGCGGTGACCGGCGATCCGTGGGCCGACGGGAACACCCTGCGCGTCTACTCGGAGGGGTTCTACGCCCTCACGATCCATGACGACGTGACCATGGCCAAGGACCTGTGCAACGACAACAAGGGTCAGATCGACCTGCCGGCGACGCCCGACGCGATCGAATCGTGGCTGAGATCGAGCTCGCAGACGAGCGTATCCAAGACGACCTCATTCGAAGTCGACGGTCGAACGGCGCATCGCTGGGACGTGACCTTCGGCCCACGCTGCCAGCAGGTCCCACCGCCCTCCGGACCCGGGGCGGAGGTCTGGATGGGGCCCCAGGAGAAGCATCGCTTCTACGCGATCCCGACCGGCACGGACACGATCCTCGCGATCACATGGGGGGATGGCGTGAACGATGCCGCGATCAACGATGCCGCCGACAAGCTCGTTCAGTCGATGACCTTCCCCTGATCGGGTCCGCGCCGGCTCTCCACGACCCGACGGGCGTCTCGCTCGTCGGGTCGTTCGATTCTTGCGCGGACGGACGGCGGCGATCCGGTGGGTCGGGCCCCGCGCCGAGCGTGTCGGCCAGCCCGGCACCGAGCTGATCGCCGCGGATCAGTCCGGGAACGCCTCGGGCCCGCGCTCGGCGAGTGCCTCGGCCTCGCCGGGCGCGTCCGCGGATGGCAGCCACGAGAACGGATAGCGCGGATCGTCGAAGCCGGCCGCCTGCTTGGTGATCCGCAGCGGCCGGAAGGTGTCGACCATCACGGCCAGCTCCTCCGTGGCCTCCTTGCCGATCGATGCCTCGACCGTGCCCGGGTGCGGGCCATGCGGGATCCCCGCGGGGTGGAGGGTGAAGCTCGACACATCCACGCCCCGACGGCTCATGAAGTTGCCCGCGACGTAGTAGATGACCTCGTCGCTGTTGATGTTCGAGTGGTTGTACGGCGCCGGGATCGCCAGCGGGTGGTAGTCGAACTTGCGCGGCACGAACGAGCAGACCACGAAGTTGTGAGCCTGGAACGTCTGGTGGACCGGCGGCGGCTGGTGGACCCGGCCGGTGATCGGCTCGAAGTCCCCGATGTTGAAGATGTACGGCCAGAGGTAGCCGTCCCAGCCGATGAGGTCGAACGGGTGCGTCGTGTAGTGGTACGCGGTTCGCCGACCCCGGGCCTTGACGTGGACGCGGAACTCGCCGACCTCCCGCCGCGCCGGGACCGCGCGCGGGACCCGGATGTCGCGCTGCGAGTAGGGGCTGTGTTCGAGGAGCTGGCCGTAGTCGTTCCGGTAGCGCTTGGGCGGCTCGAGCTCGCTCGGGCACTCGAGCCAGAGGTGACGCTGGTCCGACCCCTCGTCCGGTGCCAGCCGCCAAGTGGTCCCGATCGGGATGACGATGTAGTCGCCCGGGCCGTAGCGGAGGGGTCCGAAGACGCTGTCGAACAGCCCCGTGCCCTCGTGGATGAACAGCATCTCGTCGGCTTCGCCGTTCCGGTAGAACAGCGTCTCCGGCATCGGCTCGGCCGGCCGGACCACGCCCAGCGTCACGTCCGCGTTGAAGAACAGGGGGACCCGCCCGGTGATCGCGTCGCCCCGGGTCGGCAGGCTGGCGGTGTCGATCAGGCGGTGGCGGTGGACGCCGTCGTCGGCCTCCTCGAGGGCCACCGAGTCGAGCGGCTCGATGCGATGGGTGCGGGTCGGCGGCACGACGTGGTAGAGCAGCGAGCTGCGACCGACGAACCCCTCGACCCCGAACAGCTCCTCGGCGTAGAGCGAGCCGTCGCGCGCCCGATGCTGGGTGTGACGCTTATGCGGGACCCTGCCGCGCGAGACATAGAACATCGCCGAGTCGACCTCCCTGGCTCGGCCCCAGTCTACGGGCTGGACGTCGGGAGGCATCGCGCCGGATGGGCCGCCGCTCAGTCCGACTCGATCCGTCGCTCCATCAGGACGACGTCACGCCAGCGGTCCGACGCGTCCCGCCCGAGCCGGTGCTGGATCCCGATCCGGCGGAAGCCGGCCCTGCGGTGGAGCGCCAGGCTCGCGGCGTTCTCCGGGAGGATCCCGACCATCAGGGTCCAGATGCCAGCCTCGTCGGCGGCCTCGAGCGCCGCCCTGACCAGGCTGCCCCCGACCCCCCGGCCTTGCGCGTCGGGGGCCACGTAGACGCTGAGCCAGGCCACGCCCGTGTAGGCGCGTCGGGCCGAGAATGGCGATAGCGCGACCCAGCCGAGCACCCGGTCGCCGTCGACCGCCACGAACCGGCCGTCGGGCCGGTGACCCGTGTTCCAGGCGTCCCACTCCGGCACGTCGCGTTCGAGCGTGGCATCGCCGGACCTGATCCCCGCGGCGTAGATCGCCTGGACCGCAGGCCAGTGCCCCGGGCGCATCCGCTCGATCCGGGTCGCGTTCATCGCCAGCCCGCCGTCATCGGTCACCGGCCCCGGGTCGCGCGATGACCGGCGTCCGGAGCTCGCCGAGCCGTTCGATCCGGGCGATGACCTCGTCGCCCGGATCGAGGTACCGCCCGAGGGTCTCGTCGCGGACCTCGAGGAGGCAGCCGCCGCCGACGGTCCCGCTGCCGACGAGATCGCCCGGTCGGAGCCGGACGTCCGCCGAGGCCCGCTCGAGCATCTGGCCGAACGAGAAGTGCGCCGTCGACCAGGATCCGCGCGTCACCGCGACGGTCGGACCGCCGGCCGTCCGCACGTCGACGGCCATCGCCAGGTCGGGCCCCGTGGCGCCCGACGGTCGGGCGTCCGCGAGCTCGTCGGGCGTCACGAGCCACGGCCCGATGCTGGACGCGAAGTCCTTGCCCTTGGCCGGGCCGAGGCGGACCGTCGTCTCGTCGCGTTGGAGGTCGCGGGCCGACCAGTCGTTGAGGATGGTGAACCCGCCGATCGCCTCCTCGGCCCGGTCGGCCGGGAGATCGTGCGCCGGGGTATCGATCAGCGCGCAGACCTCGAGCTCGAAATCCAGCTCGACACTGCCGCCCGGCGCCCAGACCGGATCGGCCGGTCCCCGGAGCTCCGACACGTTGCTGAAGTAGAAGACCGGCAGCCGATACCACGCCTCGGGGACCTCGGCGCCGCGACGACCCCAGACGGTCGCAACGTGTCGTTCGAACGCGTAGAAGTCGCGAAGGCTTGTCGGATGGAGGATCGGCGGCCCGAACTCCAGATCGACGAGATCGAGGATCGCCTCGTCGTCCTCGTCGGCCGGCACGAAGTCGTCGAGCAGCTCGCCGAGCGCCGCGACCCGAAGGCCGGCGGCGAGATGCGCGTCAAGGGTCGAGATCGGATGCCGGAAGAGCGGCCCGTCGTGCGGCCGTCGAGGGTCGGCTTCGACGAGCCGGCGCCTCGCCCGCTCGAGATCGAGCCAGGCCGTGGCGTCGTCGTCGACCGCCGCCGCGAGCCGGAACGGCGTCCCGGTGGGAGCGTTGCGCTCGCGGACGTGGGCGACCTTCATGCCGCCAGTCTAGCCAGCCCGGCCGGACGGTCCGGGGGGTGGTTCGGGTCGGGTCGCCACGAGACGTCGAGGGCGAAGAATGAACGTCCTGGGTGCCGGGCTAGCCATAGTGGTCGGACGGCGCCCCCGTTGGGCGCAGCGAGAGGCGGAGCAGGTGGATCGCGATCTCGTCGAGGCGGCGCGGAACGGGGATCGGGAGGCCTATGTCGACCTGATCCGCGTCCGCACGGACCGTCTCTTCGCGATCGCGCAACGGATCCTGCGCGACGTCGACCGGGCCGAGGATGCCCTTCAGGACGCTCTGGTGATCGCCTGGCGTGACCTGAAGGGACTCCGCGATCCGGACCGGTTCGACGCGTGGCTGCACCGTCTCGTCGTCCACAGCTGCCTGACCCACGCCGCGCGCGAGCGGCGCCGGGTCGCCAACCTGCGGGTCCTGCCGATCGACGGTCCGGCGGCCCCCGACGAGCTCCTGACCGTTGCCGACCGGGACCAGCTCGAACGCGGGTTCCGACGGCTACCGCCCGAACAGCGGGCGATCCTCGTGCTCCATCACTACGTGGGTTATGGACCGACCGAGATCGGCGAGGCGCTCGACATCCCGGCGGGCACCGCCCGCTCACGACTCCATCATGCCCATCGCGCCATGCGCGCCGCCCTCGAGGCGGACGCTCGGGCCACGGTCAGGGAAGGTCGTCTGGCATGACTCACGAACGCGACATCGACCGCCTTCTCGACCGCTGGCTGGGCGACGGCGCGACCGAGGCCCCGGACCGGGTCCTCGACGTCGTCACCGCCCGCATCGAACGTCAGCCCCAGCGACCCGCGTGGCGCTTCCTTCTGAGGGAGGTCCCCGTGACAGTCAATGCACGTGCGGCAGTCGTCGCCGTGGCTGCAATCGTCGTCATCGCCATTGCCGCCGCCGGCTTCTCGGCCTTCGGCCGGATCTCGAACCCAGCGGTCATCGGCGCGTCGCCCACGCCGAGCCCCAGTCCCACGCAAGCCGCCGTCACGCTCAAGATCGCGACAAGCCAGGCCAGTGACAGCCCCGAGGCCCGCGCACTCACGTACTTCGCGAACGAACTATCGGTGTCGTCCGGTGGCAGGATCATCGTAGATCTCGTGACGGATGTAGCCGATCCCACATCCAGCAGCGAGGCCGACCTCGTGAGCCGTTTGAAGAGCGGCGAGTACGACATCGTCATCGTCGCGTCGCGATGGTGGGACCAAGATGGCGTCACGTCGTTCGAAGCCCTGCAGGGGCCGATGCTCATCACCAGCGACGCGCTCGCGGCCGCCGTCGCCCGGGACGACATGTCCAAGCAGATGCTCGCAGGCCTGTCGTCTGCGGGTGTCGAGGGCCTCTCGATCTGGCCGGTAGATCTGAGGCATCCGGCATCGTTCGCTGCGCCGATCCTCGATCCCAAGGATCTCGATGGCGCTGCCGTCCGGGCCGTCGTGTCAGGCGTCACGAGCAAGGTCATCGCCGCGCTCGGCGGCCATGCCGTCGACCTGAATGGCGATGCATGGGGCGCGGCGATCGACAATGGATCTGTCAAGGCGGTCGAGACCGGCCTTCAGAGCGGGTACAGCCTCCCGCAGCCGGCTACGTTCACCGGCAACGTGACGTTCTTCCCGAAGTTCGACGTGCTTACGCTCAACCCGGCGTCCCTCGCCAGGTTCACGACAGCGCAACAGGATCTGATCCGCGCAGCCGCCGAGGCGACCAAGCAGCATGTCATCGAAACCAACCCCGGTGACGCGGCGTCGGCCGCCGCGTACTGCGCGAGCGGTGGCCGGGTCGTCCTGGCGAGCCCGTCGCAGGTCGCGGCGTTCGAGCAGGCCGAGCAGTCGGTCTACCCGCAGCTCGAGTCCGATCCGCTGACCAAGGAGCTGATCGCCAAGATCAGCGCCCTCAAGGCAACGACTCCGGCCTCGTCCCCCGCCGCGGCCTGCGGGAGCTAGGAGTCCCGGCCGCAGTCGACGGGCGCCGCAACAGGGCGAAGCGCGGGAGCGTCGGCTAGAGGTTCCCGCGCTTTGCCTGTTCGCGCTCGATCGCCTCGAACAGCGCCTTGAAGTTGCCGACGCCGAAGCCTCGCGAGCCGTGCCGCTCGATGATCTCGAAGAAGAAGGTCGGGCGATCCTGGACCGGCCGGGTGAAGATCTGGAGGAGATAGCCCTCCTCGTCGCGATCGGCCTCGATGCCGAGCTCCTCGAGCGTGTCGATCGGGACGCCGACGTCGCCGACCCGCTCCGCCAGCGTCGCGTAGTACTCGTGCGGCAGCCCCAGGAATTCGACGCCGTTGTCGCGCAGCCGGCGCACCGTCCCGACGATGTCCTCGGTCCGCAGGGCGATGTGCTGGCAGCCGGGCGAGCCGTACCAGTCCAGGTATTCCTGGATCTGGCTGCGCTTCTTGCCGGTGGCCGGTTCGTTGATCGGGAACTTGATCCGGCCGTTGCCGTTGGTCATGACCTTGCTCATCAGCGCCGAGTAGTCGGTGTGGATGACCTTGTCGTCGTAGTGGATGAGCTGGCTGAAGCCCATGACATCGCGGTAGAAGGCGACCGAGCGATCCATCTCGCCGAGCGCGACGTTGCCCACGCAGTGGTCGACCTCGAGCAGCGACAGGCCGCCGGCGGGCGCCGCGGCGGCCTTCACCCGGCGGTACCCGGGTGCGAACGCGCCGTGGTACGCGCTCCGGTCGACGAACGAGTGAAGTGTCTCGCCGTAGGTCCGGATCGACGCCTTGCGGAGGACGCCGTCCGCGCCACCGTCGAGCTCGGTCGGGGCGAGCACCGAGACGGCCCCGCGCTCCGTCGTCGCTCGCCACGCCGCCTCGACGTCATCGACCGCGAAGGCGATGTCGTGGACGCCGTCGCCGTGGGCGCGGACGTGCTCCGCGATCTCACCATCGGGGGTGAGCGGCGCCGTCAGCACGAAGCGGATCCCGTTCTGGACCATGACGTACGACGCCCGGTCACGGATCTTGGTCTCGAGCCCGCTGAAGGCGACCGGCGAGAAGCCCCACAGCGCGCGGTAGTACGCCGACGCCTGCCTCGCATTGCCGACCCAGAACTCGATGTGGTCGATCCCCTGCAGGGGCAGGAAGTCGCCGGCTTTGGCATAGGCGTCGCGGTCGATCCGCGCCCCAGCCTGGTTCGCCGCTCCGCGCGCAGCGGAACGGGCGGCCGTGTCGGTCATCGCAAGAGCCTCCTGGCGACCGTTCGGGACTGTGGCGATCCAGTATGAGGACAGCGGTCCGCGGCGTCGACGCCCGGGCGGATCGTGGCGCCGGTCGTTCGTCGACGACTGGCGCGGCCGCGTCCAGCCAAGCCTCGGCGTGCGACACTGCGTCCGATGGACACGATCGCGACGACGGTCGCCCGGCTCCGCGCCGCATCGCAAGGCTTCTCCGCCTACCGCGATGCGCTCGATGCCGGTCGACCGTGGCCGCTCCACAACGTCGAGCACGACGCCGGGCCGGAGTCCGAATGGGGTCCGACCGAGGTCCTCGCCCACGTGACGGAGATGCTCCCGTTCTGGCTCGGCGAGATCTCGCGGATCGTCGATGGCGCGCCGGGACCGATCCCGTTCGGCAGGACGACCGCGGATCCGTTGCGCGTCCAGACGATCGAACGCGACCGGAACCTCCCCCCGGCCGAGCTCCTCGATCGGATCGACGCCGCGGTCCAACGCTACGCGCGACGGCTCGGCCAGATGACCCCGACCGACCTCGCCCGCCGTGGAGTCCATCCGACCCAGGGCGAGATGTCGGTCGCCGACATCCTCGAGCGCTTCGTCACGAGCCATGCCGAGGGTCACGTCGTCCAGCTCTCCGAGACCCTCGGGCCGACCGCGTCCGCATCGGTCGATCGCTGACGACCGGGGCGTAGACTCCGCGTCATCGTGAGCTTCCTGGATCTCGGCTCGACGCCCATCGAGGTCGCGGTACGGACCGCGATCGTCTACCTCTTCCTGGTGGTGATCCTCCGGATCGCCGGTCGGCGCGAAGTCGGCCAGATGTCGATCCTCGATCTCGTGGTCATCCTGATCATCGCCAATGGCGTCCAGAACGCGATGATCGGCGAGAACACCACGCTCGCCGGGGGGCTCATCTCGGCGACGACGCTGGTCATCCTCGATCGCCTGCTGAACACCGTCATCCACCGGAACGCGACCCTGGGCCGGATCCTCGAGGGCGAGCCCGTCCTGCTGATCAGCGGCGGGCGGATCCTCCCGTCAGCCCTGGGCCGGGCCTCGATCGACCGGACCGAGCTGGACGCGGCGCTCCGGGCCCACGGCGTGGCGACCGTCCACGATGTCAGCCTCGCGGTGCTCGAGACCGACGGTTCGATCAGCGTGGTCCCCCGCGACCCGGCCTGACCCAGGCGGCTCGGGTCCGGGCCATGGCCCATGCCTCAGGCGCGGTCGCGCGCCGATGCCTCGGGAACGTGCAGTCGCAGGAAGGCGAGGATCCTGTTCCAGGCGTCGCGCCGATTCTCCCGTCGCAGCCAGCCGTGCGCCTCGTCGTCGTACCAGTGGACCTCGTGGACCTTGTCCTCGATGACCAGCGCCTCGACCATCCGCTCGGTCATCAGCGGGACGACGCGCTTGTCCTTGCGACCGTGCATCAGCAGCAGCGGGGCTTCGATGCGTTCGGCGCGATACACCGGCGAGCCGCGCCGGAAACCGTCGGCCCGGGCGGGATCGTCGGGGGCGCCCATCATCCGATGGAGGTCGAGGCGACCTGGGCGATCGCCGTGGCGGTAGCTGTCGGCGATGTCCGAGTCCCCGTAGAGGTCGACCCCGGCTTGCCACAGGCCGGGCTCCTCGACCAGCGCCGACAGGACGAGATACCCGCCGTACGACCCGCCGTACGCGATCGTCCGGCCGTCGGACCAGGGCTGTGCGGCTGCCCAGTGCGCCGCGTCGATGCAGTCGAGCGTGTCCGCATGACCCCACTCCCCGACGTTCGCGAGCCGGAATGCGCGCCCGTACCCGGTGGATCCGCGGAAGTCGACATCGAGCACCGCGAAGCCCTCGCGGACGAGGACCTGCTTGAACGGCAGCCAGGCTCGGTAGCTCTGCATCGTCGGGCCGCCGTGGAGAAAGACGATCGTCGGTACGCGCCGGCCGCCCCGCTTCCCGGTCGCCGCAGCCGGACGGAGCAGGTTGCCCTCGATGCGGAGGCCGTCACGCGCCGCGAACCCGATCCGCTCGGTGTCCGCGAACCGGGCGCTGCGGAGCACGGCCGGCAGCGTGTCGGTCACCTGGCGCGGCCTGGACCCCTCGGGTGCGACACCGGGGACGGGCAGGAGCCACAGGTCCTGCGGTCGGCGCTCCGTTTCGCCGACCGCGGCGATCCAGGCGCCGTCCGAGGTCCAGTCGACCGCCAGCCATCGCCCGGGCCACGGGTTGACCACGACGGTCCCGCCCGTCGCCGCGACCGGCCGTGGGTTCTTGGGCGGTCGACCGCGAGGTCGCTTGGCCACGCCGACACCGGCCATCGGCGAGACGATCAGGTCGGCGGTCCCATCGTGGATCTCCGGGTGGACGAAGCGACTTCCGTCCGGCGACGCGATCGGCACGAACCCGAACGACCCGCCGGCCTCGCCGTGCTCACGCCCGGCGCCGGTCAGGACGGTCCGTCCACGCAGGCTCGGGTCGAGGCGCACGACCTGGAACCAGCCATCCGCATCGGACAGGAACAGCAGCGACCCGTCCGGGGCCCAGCTCGGCCCGCACTCCCAGGCGTCCCCGGGCGGGATCCGATGCTCGGCTCCGCTCGCGACGTCGACGACCGAGACGGCCGACCACCAGCCATGATCCTCGTGCCCGGCGGCCAGCGCGATCCGCGACCCGTCGGGCGACCAGCAGAACTCGTCGACATCGAGGCCCGGCGCGGTCAGCGCCACCGGCTCGACGGGCTTCGGATGCGTCGCCGGTCGGCCTCGCCGCGGGACCGGAGCATCGATGAGCCAGATCTGCGACCAGCCGCGCCTCCGCGAGATGAACGCGAGGCGGTGGCCGTCGGGCGACCATCGAGGTCGGGTGTCGCCGCCGGGGTGCTCGGTGACGCGGATCTGGCGCGACCCGTCGGCGTCGACGACCCAGATCGCCCGGTCGCGGATGAAGGCGAGCCTCCGGCCATCGGGTGACCACTGCGGATCCGAGATGTCGAGCTCGGAGGCGGTCACCTGGAGCGGGGCACCGCCGCGCAGCGGCATCACGAACAGCTGCCGAGCCCCACCGGCTTCGTCGGTGAACGCGACCGACCGGTCCCGCGGGTGGAGTCGGTATTCGCGCGGCGGATCGAACGCGTTGAGCCGCTCGACCGTGATCGGCTCGCCCATCGTGGATCGAGACTCGGCGGCCGGCGGCGGAGGCGGAGAGGGTGGCGGGTCGGCCCTCATCGAGCCGTGCCGATGCGGCTCGGGCGTGGACGGCCGTGCACCGCGGATCCGACCTCGATCATCGCCGGGCGGGTGCCTCCGGCTCGGCCGACGCACTCGCCTCGAGCTGGTCGCCGAGCTCGACCGTTCGCCGGTACGCCGCCCAGACGGCCTCCGACAGGACCGTCCGCAGGCGGCCCGACTCGAGCTCGTGGAGTGCCGCCGCGCTCGTTCCGCCGGGCGAGGTCACCATGTTGCGAAGGACGGCTGGATGGTCGCCGGACTGCTTGGCGAAATAGGTGCTTCCCTCGAGCGTCTCGACCACGAGGTCGTGCGCCACGTGCCTCGGGAAGCCCAGGTGGACGGCGGCATCGACCAGCGCCTCCATGACCAGGAAGACGTACGTCGGACCGGTCCCGGACACCGCCGTGGCCATCGCCACGAACTTCTCGTCGTCGACCTCGAGCTCCATCCCGAGCGCGCCGAGGAGCGCGCTCGCCTGGGCTCGCTGCTCGGCGGTCGTCTCCGGGGTGGCGTACCAGACGGTCACGCCGCGTCCGAGGCGGGCGGGGGTGTTGGGCATGCTCCGGACGATCCGGCGGTGGCCCAGGAACCCCTCGAGCGCGGTCGTGGTCGCCCCGGCGATGACCGACAGGACCAGCTGGTCGTCACGCAGGTGCGGACGGAGCTCGGCCCCGACCTTGGCCAGCATCTGGGGCTTGATCGCCAGCAGGATCACGTCTGCGTCGCGGACCGCTTCGGGATTCGAGACGACCGTCCGGATGCCGTAGAGGCGGCCGAGCTCCTCGCGGCGCTCGGCGCGCGGATGGCTCGCGACGACCCGTTCGGGAGCCACGAGCTGGCCGCGGAGCAAGCCAGCGATCATCGCCTCGGCCATCACGCCGGATCCGACCGTCGCGATCGTCCGCTTCGACAGGGGGGACATGGCCACGAGTATACGTGCCGACCCGTGGCGGGGGACTGCTTCCGGCCGGGCCTACGCCGTGGCGACGCCGAGCACGAAGAAGCGTGGCGTGGCACCGACGTCGACGGAGCCGAAGCCGGCCGCGGCGAGCGCTCCGCCGAGTCGGGCGGCGTCCCGACGCACCTTGACCACGCGGAACTCGCGGCCGTCGGCCAGACGGCGACGATCGATGCCATGAGCCGCCTCGTCGGCCGGCGTCTCGGGCTGATCGGACGCCCCGGATGCCGGATCGGTCAGCGAGTCGATGAAGACGAACCGCCCCCCCGGCTTGAGCCAGCGGCGGACGAGATCGAGGAACGCGCCGAGCCGATCGTCGGGGACATGGCTCAGCCAGAACCCGCAGAAGACCGCGTCGACCGTCCGGTCCGGCTCGGCCCAGGCATCGCGGACGTGGATGTGAGCCCGCAGCCTATGCGCCACCAGCCGATCCCGGGCGAGGTCGAGCGGCGCCTCCGCCGCGTCGTAGATCGACAGGTCGCCCTTGGAGGCAAGCAGCGGGCTCCACCACCCCGTCCCGGCGGCGAGCTCGACGATCTCCCCCGCCAGTGGCTGGGCGTCGAGCCACAGCGTGGCCTGGTCGAGCTCAGCGTTCCAGACGGCGTCGTCGATCGGGCCGTGGGCGAACCGGCCGCGACGCAGGTACCAGTCGTCGTACTCGCCGGCCCGCGCCGCGTAGTAGGCGACCATCTCCGCCCCCAGATCGGGAGCCACACCCGATGCCGGACCCAGAGCCGAGCCGGGGGCCTCCGCCGCAGCCGAACCAGGCGCCACGACCGAGGCCGGCGCCACGGTCGCCGACGCCACGCCCGATGCCGGCGGGTGGCTGATCGCCCGTGCCCGTTCGTCGAGGGCCGCCTTGAGGCGGAACCGCAGGAAGCCGTTGTCGCCGGCCCGGCCGACGCAGTCCGGGCAGAGCTGCGCGAATCCCTCGAGGTCGTCGGGGCCGCGCACCGTCCAGGGGCTACCGCACCACAGGCACTCGAAGGTGGGCCGGAACGGCATGTCGATCGCGCCCGTCGTCAGACGAGCGGCGTCCAGCTTCCGAGGGGCGACGTCTCGACGAATCCGTCCGGATCGAAGATCTCCGCCAGCAGCCCGATCCCGTCGATCACCCGCGGTCCCGGCCGCGAGAAGTACGACGACCCGTCGACGGCGAAGACCTGGCCACGCCGGACGGCTTCGAGCTCACGCCAGAACGTCGGTCTCGGGGTCCGCTCCCATTCGGCGACCGTCTCGGCGAGGTGAAAGCCGCACGGCATCAGGATCAGCGACTCCGGGTCGACGGCGCGGATCGCATCCCAGGTGGTCGGGACCGACTTCTCGCCCTCCCGTCCGAGCAGGTCCCACCCGCCGGCACGCCGGACCTGCTCCGGCACCCAGTGCCCGAGCGCGAACGGCGGATCCAACCACTCGAGCGCGACGACCCGGACGGCCGGTTGACCGCCCTCGCGCCGTCGGGCCTGACGGGTCTCGAGCTTGCGCAGCCGCTCGCGAAGCTCGGCCACGACGTCGACGGCCGCGTCCTCGGCCTCGGTCATCGCGCCGACCGTGGAGATCGAGTTGAGGATGCCCTCGATCGACGTCGGCTCGAGCGAGACGACCCGGATGTCGGCGTCGATGGCGCGGGCCACCTCGTTGACCTCGCGATACCCGACCGCGCAGACCTCGCACAGCTCCTGGGTCAGGATCAGGTCGGGCTCGGTCCCGGCGAGCGCCTCCTCGTCGAGCTCGTACAGCGACGAGCCGCCGTGGAGGGCATCGCCGACCAGACGGTCGATCTCGCGGGACGTCCGCCCGGCCAGGTCCTGCGTGCTCCGGGTGACGACCGGGATGCCGACGGCCTCGGGCGGCCAGTCGCACTCGTGGGTGACCCCGACCAGCTCGTCACCGAGGCCCAGGGCGAACACGATCTCGGTCGCCGAGGGAAGGAGCGAGACGATCCGCATGAGACGTCCGGGCCGGTCGACGCTGGGGCGGCGTCCGCGGACCCGCCCAGGTCAGGCCGGCTTGAGCCGGTCGACCTCCGCCCGGGCCGCCGCCTTGTCCGTGAACCACACCGCGTCGACCTGGGTGTATGCCGCCCACTCGACCGGAAGCGACTCCTCGGGGAAGATGGCGTTGACCGGGCACTCCGGCTCGCAGGCCCCGCAGTCGATGCATTCGTTCGGGTCGATGAACAGCTTCCGGTCCGTGCCTTCCTCGTAGTGGATGCAGTCCACCGGGCAGACCGATACGCACGACACGTCCAGCACGTCGATACACGGCTCGGCGATCACATAGGTCATTCGGGTTGCTCTCCCTGGCGCATCGTCTCGGACGGGCCTCGCGAGACGTTCCCGCGCGACAGCGGAGAGCGTATCACCGAGCCGACCTCAACCGCCGAATGGCACGAAGCGGACCGGGACCTGCATCCCCTTTCCCCAATGCCCGGGGATGTGGCACCCGACGATCAGCGGGTCCGTCGCGCTCGGGACCGTCCAGGTCACGTCCACACGTTCGCCCGACCGGACGACGACCCGCAGGCCGCGGACGCCTGACGGCACGCTGACCGGCGGGGTGGGACCAGGTGGCGCCCCCGCCGTCGCCGCCTCGGCGACCTCCCAGGCGTCCTGGACCGCCGCATCGCCGATGATCGCCTCGTGGATCTCGAGACCGCCGTTGATGACATGGAGCAGCACCGTCTCACCGGGGACGACGTCGACCGTCGGGGGGTCGAAGCGGTACTCGCGGGCGATGATGTTGACCTCACGGGGCGACGCCGCGGTGCCCGGGGAGATGGGCGGCGTGGCGGCGGGAGCGGAGCTCGCGCAGCCCGTGGCACCGACCGCCAGGACCACCAGAAGGAACGGCGCGCGGAGCGTTCCGAGGGCGAGCATCGGTGGCGAGTCTAGGCGGTCCCGTCGTGCTTGACATCGGCGCATCCGACGCGCCACAGTGCCCGGGCTCGCGCATGCGCACCCACCTCTCGCGAACCGTCGGTGGGTGCCCGCCGACGTCGGTCCCGGTCACCCGAGGAGACGCTTGACGGTCCCGACCCTCTCCGGCGACAGGGACGCACCGCGGACCGCTGCTCCGACGGCGGCGGCCGTCCGCCTCGAGGGCGTCCACAAGCGGTTCGGCGAGGTCGAAGCGGTGGCCGGCGTCGATCTCGAGATCCTCGACGGCGAGTTCTTCTCGATGCTCGGCCCGTCCGGGTCCGGCAAGACGACGACGCTCCGGATGATCGCCGGCTTCGAGGAGCCGACCGCGGGCCGGGTCCTGCTCCACGGCGACGACGTCACGGGCAAGGCGCCGTTCGAGCGCGACGTCAACACGGTCTTCCAGGATTACGCCCTGTTCCCGCACATGTCCGTGGGCGACAACGTCGGCTATGGCCTGATGATCCGGAAGGTCCCGAAAGCTGACCGCGCGCGGCAGGTCACCGAGGCCCTCCGGATGGTCCGGCTGGAGGGCTACGAGGCGCGCCGTCCGGGACAGCTGTCGGGCGGCCAGCGCCAACGCGTGGCGCTCGCCCGGGCGCTCGTCAACCGCCCCCGGGTGCTGCTGCTCGACGAGCCGCTCGGAGCGCTCGATCTCAAGCTCCGGGAGGAGATGCAGATCGAGCTCAAGGCGATCCAGCAGCAGGTCGGGATCACGTTCATCTACGTGACCCACGACCAGGAGGAGGCCCTCACGATGAGCGACCGGATCGCGGTCTTCAACCACGGCCTGGTCGAGCAGATCGGATCCCCGGCCGACGTGTACGAGCGCCCCAGGACGGCGTTCGTCGCCGGGTTCGTGGGGACGTCGAACCTGCTGCGGGGGGAGGCCGCGGTGCGGATCGTCGGGCGGGCCGGCACGTTCACCGTCCGACCCGAGAAGATCCGCCTGGCCGCACCGGAGGACGCGGTCGCCGATGACGAGACGTCCGCGACCGGCACGGTCCGCGAGGTCATCTACCTCGGCCCCGACACGCGGTATATCGTCGCCCTCGATGCCGGAGGCGAGCTCGTCGTCACCGCCCAGAACCAGTCGATCTCGTCGATGGAAGCCCTGGCCGCACAGGGTCGCGCGGTCCGCCTGATCTGGAAGCGGCAATTCAACTTCCCGGTCGGTGACTGACCGGAACGCAGGAGGAGGAGGTCGGATCATGGTCCAACGCAAGGGACTCGTCGCGGCCACGGTCATCGCGATCCTGGCGGCGGCCTGTTCATCGTCGGCGACATCGCCGGCCGCCAGCAGCGCTCCGGCGAGCCAGGCTCCCGCCAGCCAGGCAGCGGCGGCCAGTGAAGTACCGGCCAGTCCGCCGGCGAGCGAGACGCCGGTCGCGTCGATCGGTCCGGGCGAGGGAGAGCTCGACCTGGTGGCCTGGGTCGGGTACGCCGAAGATGGCTCGAACGTCAAGGAATACGACTGGATCCACCCGTTCGTCGCGGCCAACCCGGACTGCGCCAAGGTCGTCGTCAAGACCGCCGACACCTCCGACGAGATGTACACCCTGATGTCGAACGGCCACGGCCTGTACGACGGGGTGTCAGCATCCGGTGACGCGTCGAACCGGTTGATCGATCGAGCCGAGGTCGCGCCCGTCGACCCGGCCCTGATCCCGGACTTCAAGGACCTGACCCCGTTCCTCCAGAGCCCGGCCAACAACACCGTCAATGGCTTCCATTACGGGATCTCGCACGGCTGGGGCGGCAACACCCTGATGTACCGCACGGACAAGTTCGCCGCACCGCCGACGAGCTGGGACTCCGTCTTTGATCCGGCCAAGGCCGCTGCCTACAAGGGCAAGATCACGGACTACGGCGGTTCGATCTACATCGCCGACGCTGCGCTCTACCTGAAGACCCACAACCCCGCGCTCGGGATCACCGATCCGTACGAGCTGACCCAGGAGCAGTTCGACGCAGCGATCGCCCTGCTCAAGGCCCAGCATCCCTTCGTCGGCAAGTACTGGACGTCGTTCACGGACGAGATCGACAACTTCACCAACGGGACGTCGACCATCGGCACGAGCTGGCAGTACCAGACGAACACCCTGAAGGGCGCCAACGTCCCGGTCGAGGCCATCGTCCCGACCGAAGGGATGACCGGCTGGTCCGACACGTGGATGCTGTCCCGCTACGCGAAGCACCCCAACTGCATGCTCAAGTGGATGGCCTGGATGGTCACCCCTGAGGTCCAGGCGCAGGTCGCCGAATACTTCGGTGAGGCTCCGGCGAACCCGAAGGCCTGCGACATCCTCAACACGAGCACGAAGCCCTACGCGATCAAGGACTTCTGCACCGCCTATCACGTCACCGATGAGGCGTTCTACAACGCGATCAGCTTCTGGAAGACACCGATCCGCGACTGCGGCGACAGCCGGGGGAACACCTGCGTCCCCTATGACGAGTGGGTCGCCGCCTACACCGGCGTGAAGGGCTGAACGTCAGCCGCAGGGTTCGGACCGGGGCCGGGCGATCCAGCAGGATCCCCGGCTCCGGGCCACCGCGGAGTGCCGGAACGACGAGACCATGACGACCGCTGAGCCCGCCCGACCGAGCGTCCCGGCGCCGAGCGCGCCCCGCCGCCTGTCCGGCTGGCTCCACCAACGCCCGCGGATCCAGCTCGGGGCCCTGCTCGTGGCTCCGTTCGGCTGGTTCGGGGTCGTCTACTTCGGGTCGTTGGCAGTCCTCTTCATCTACGCCTTCTGGTCGCTCGACCCGCAGACGGGCGACGTCGTCAAGCAGTTCACGCTATCCAACTTCCAGCGGATGATCGACGACCCGGTCTACGGAGCGATCGTCCTGAGGACGGTCGCGGTCGCGGCGATCGTCACCGTGGCGGATGCGCTGATCGCCTTCCCGATCGCGTACTACATGGCCCGGGTCGCCTCGCCCCGGCGGCGGGCGCTGCTGTTCATGTCCGTCCTGCTGCCGCTGTGGGCGAGCTATCTCGTCAAGGTCTACGCCTGGCGGGTCATCGTCGCCCCGAACGGGCCGCTCGACTGGGCGTTCCACCTGGTCGGGATCGACGACGTGTCGAGCGTCCTGGGCGTCTCCGACGTGTCGATGACCATCGTGTTCATCTACATGTGGCTGCCGTACATGATCCTGCCGATCTACGCCGGCCTCGAGCGGATCCCGAACTCGTATCTCGAGGCCTCGGCCGACCTTGGCGCACGGAGCGGGATGACGTTCCGACGGGTCATCCTCCCGCTGGTCCTGCCGGCGCTGGTCGCCGGCTCGATCTTCACGTTCTCGCTGACGCTCGGCGACTACATCATCCCGCAGCTGGTCTCGAACACGCAGTTCATCGGGAACGTGGTGTACGTGAGCCAGGGCGTCGCCGGCGACATCCCGTTCGCGGCGGCCTTCGCCCTGGTCCCCGTCGGGATCATGGCCATCTACCTGCTGCTCGCCCGTCGGCTCGGTGCCTTCGATGCCATCTGAGGCGCGGCGGTCCGGTATGCCGCGATGAGCCGGATCCTGCTCCGGCTCGCGACCGGATTGACCCTAGCCTTCCTGTACGTGCCGATCGCCGTGATCGTCCTGTATGCCTTCAACGCCCAGCGCGTCCAGGTCTGGCCGATCGCCGAGTACAGCACGAAGTGGTTCGGCGAGGCCCTGGCCAACGAGAGCGTCCGCTCGGCGCTGGTCCTGTCGCTGACGGTCGGCATCGCGGCGACGGCGGTGGCGATCGTCCTCGGCAGCCTGGCGTCCTTTGCGGTCCACCGCCATCGCTATTTCGGACGTGAGGTCATCTCCTTCGCGCTCGTCCTGCCGATCGCCCTGCCGGGGATCATCACCGGCATCGCGCTCAATGCCACGTTCAACAACTTCGGGATCCCGCTGGGAACGCTGACCATCGTCGTGGGCCACGCCACGTTCTGCGTGGTCGTCGTCTACAACAACGTCATCGCCCGCCTGCGCCGGAGCTCGACGACGATCGAGGAGGCATCCGCCGACCTGGGCGCCGATTCCTGGCAGACCTTCCGATTCGTGACCTTCCCCGTGCTCCGGACGGCCATCGTGGCGGCCGGCCTGCTCGCCTTCGCCCTGTCGTTCGACGAGATCATCGTGACGACCTTCACGGCCGGGACCCAGGAGACGCTGCCGATCTGGATCTTCAACCACCTCAAGCTGCCGAACCAGCGCCCGATCGTCAACGTGGTGGCGATGTTCCTCATCCTGGTGTCCGTGATCCCGGTCTACCTCGCTCAGCGAGTCAGCTCGGAGACCACCGGGGCAGCGGCCACCAATCGCTGACCGCCGGCGTCCACCGCCGAAGGCCGATGACCGCCTGCCTCCCAGCGCATCCCGGCCAGCGCCTGTCCGTCGGTCGCGGCGATGCAGGCGAGGATCAGACCGACGGTCGCGACCAGTCCGCCCGCGACCCCGCGAAGATCCCGACGTCGGAACTTGTCCAGGGGCATGCCATCTCCTCGTGCCCCTGGCGATCCGTGCCGCGGCGCTCGTCGCGGGGGATGCGGATCGGATGGCGAGTGTGCCGCGGACCGCTTAGCTGCGACTTATCGAACAGCCGGCGGGCGCCCATGGGCCACGGTCACATCGACGGCGTGTACGCCGGGTCGAGGTACTTGCCGGGATCGTCCCGGAACTCGAGCAGGCAGCCGCGTCCGCAGAACCAGTAGATCATGCCGTCGTGGGCCACGGACAGCTGGGATGTGCTGGTGTCGACCGTCATCCCGCATACGGGGTCGGTCGCCATCTTCGGCGTCTCGTCCATCGTCGTTTCGTCCTCGGTCCGTCGGGTGCCGAACAGGTACTCCCGGGGAGTATACCTCGCCCGACGGCCGGCGAGGCCGCGGCGTAGCATCCGCGGATGGACCCCGCTGATGCCCAGGCCGCCCGCGATGCCCTTGACGCCGAGCGCGCCCGCCTCCGTGCCGAGCTCGACGCGGGGATCGAGGCACCCGGTCAGATGACCTACGGATCGCAGGCGGCCGCCGCCAGCCAGGTCTTCGCCCAGCAGCGCGACCTGGCGCTCCACGACAAGGCGACCAAGGAGCTCGAGCTGGTCGAGGCCGCCCTCGAGCGGCTCGACGCCGGGACATTCGGGACCTGCCTCCGGTGCGGCGACGCGATCGCCCCGGCGCGACTCGAGGCGCTGCCCTGGGCCGCCTACTGCATCACCTGCCAGAAGCTGGTGGCCGACGGACGATGACGGGTCCCGCCGTCGACGCCCGGCGCCTGGTCTCGATCGACGACATCCGGGCGGCCGCGCGGACGCTCGACGGGATCGCGCTCCGGACGCCGTTGGTCCCGTTCGGGCCGGAACCGCGCCGGTATCTCAAGGCCGAGTCGCTCCAGCCGATCGGTGCGTTCAAGATCCGCGGCGCCTACGTCGCGGTCGCCAGCCTGTCCGCGGAGGCGCGGAGCCGGGGCGTGATCACCTATTCGAGCGGCAACCACGCCCAGGGCGTCGCCCGCGCCGCGCGCCTGCTCGGCGCACCGGCGGTCGTGGTCATGCCGTCCGATGCCCCGGAGATCAAGCGCCGGCGGGTCGAGGCCGACGGCGCCGAGGTCGTCGTGGTCGGGCCGGCCAGCGAGGAGCGGCGGCGCGTCGCCGAGCGCCTCGCCGTGGAGCGCGGCCTGACGATCATCCCGCCCTACGACGACGACCGGATCATCGCCGGCCAGGGCACCTGCGGGCTGGAGATCGTCGAGGACCTTCCCGACGTGGCCGCGATCCTGGTCCCGATCGGCGGCGGCGGCCTGGCGAGCGGCGTTGCGGCCGCGGTCCGGGCGATCCGACCCGCCTGTCGGGTCATCGGCGTGGAGCCCGAGCTCGCCGCGGACGCCCGCGAATCCCTCGCGGCCGGCCGGATCGTCGAGTGGCCGGCCGAGCTGGTCAGCCGCACGATCGCCGACGGGACGCGGACCCAGTCGCTGGGGGAGCGCACGTTCGCCCATCTCAGCGCGCTCTTGGATCGGATCGTCACCGTGTCCGAAGCCGAGATCGCCGCAGCCGTGCGCATCGCCGCCGACGATGCCCGACTCGTCGTCGAACCATCGGGCGCGCTGACCGTGGCGGCGCTGCGGTTCCGGGCGGACGAGGCCGGCCTGGCCGACGAGACCGGGCCGGTGGTCGCGATCGTCAGCGGCGGCAACGTCGACCCGGACCGCTATCGCGAGCTGCTGGCGAGCCCGATCACGGGCTGAGGCGAGCCGCGCTAGCTCTCGCCACGTTCCCGAGCGAGTCGCTCGGCGAGCCGGATCTCGCGCTCGCGGATCGCCGCACGCGCGGAGTCCTCGCGGGCGTCGGCCACGGCCGATTCGCGCTCCTCCCGGTGCATCCAGCCGATGACGATGCCGAGGATCGCGACCAGGAAGACGAGGTCGCCGACGACCCACATGATCGCCCCGGCCATCTGCTGGTCGCCGAGCGGGCCCGGGCCCCAGTCGAGGCCGAGCGTCGCGTAGTGGGAGTAGAGCGGGGCAGGCGCGCTGATGATCGCCAGGCCGAGGAACGTGTTCTGGGGCATCTGGAGGAACGTGTACAGGATCCGTGCCGGCTCGCGCATCCGCCACGGGCTCGGGTCGAGGGCGACGACAGGCCACCAGAACAGGCAGGCGACGACGATGTACAGCAGGTGCTCGAGCTGATGGACGGTCGGCTCTTCAAGCGATCGCTCGAAGATCGGCGAGAAGTGGGTCCCCCACATCACGGCCGCGAACAGGACCCAGGTCACGACGGGGAACGTGATCGCCCGGACCGGGAGCGAGTGGAGGATCGGCAGGACGACCCGGCGGCGGGTATCCGGGCGGACCGTCCGAAGCACCAGGGTGATCGGTGCCCCCAGCGCAAGGAACGGCGCGGCGAACAGCATCAGCAGGACGTGCTGGATCATGTGGATCGCGAACAGGGTCGTGTCGTAGCGCTCGATCGGCGATTGGAGCGCCACGAAGATCGTGGCCAGGCCGAGTAACCAGAAGACGGTCCGCGCGCGGGGGACCGGGTTGGTCGGGTGCGCCGCGTCGACGTGGCGCACCGCCGCGACGTACCCGATCGCCAGGATCGCCAGCGGGACCACGATCGTCGGGTCGAACGACCACGTCAGCAGGACGTCGGGGAGGACCGGGAGCGGGCCGGCGGTCCCGTGGGCGGCCACGATCGACGGAGCGACCAGCCAGCCGAGACCGAGGGCCGCGACGACGCCGACGCGGACTGCCGGGCGACCGGCCTGGGCGGGGATCATGTCGTCATTCTGCCTCCGATCCGCCGTGCTGGCCGTCGTCCGGCTGGCACCCCCCACCCCGCAGCCCGACAGGCACGCTGGATCGCCTGCCGCTATCATGACCGTCGTCTTGTCCTGCCCCGCCCACGAGTCGCGAGGACACCACCCCATGTCGCTGCCCAGGCTCTCTCGCTCGCGCCTCGCGACGATCGTCGCGTTGGTCGCAACGGGGGCCCTGCTGTCGGGGTGCGGGGTGATGCAGCCACCCGAAGCGGTGACCAGCCAGGGCAAGGAGGTCCGCGGCCTCTACGAGTTCGTCTTCGCGATCGCCGTGGGCGTCTTCGTCCTGGTCGAGGGGCTGATCATCTTCGCGGTCATCCGCTATCGCCGGAAGCCGACCGACACGGAGCTGCCGCCCCAGATCCACGGCAACAACGTGCTCGAGATCATCTGGACGGTCATCCCGGCGATCATCGTCGCGGTGATGTTCCTGTTCTCGTACTCGGCGCTCCAGAAGGTCCAGGCGACCACGCCGACGGACATCCAGGTCCGGGCCGTCGCCGCGCAGTTCCAGTGGTCGTTCGAGTACCTGTCGCCGGATGGCCAGACGGTCCTGTTCCAGGAGCTCGAGCCCCAGATGACGGTCCCGGCCGGCACGACGGTGCACCTCCAGCTCAAGTCGAACGACGTCATCCACGCCTTCTATGTCCCGAAGTTCCTGTTCAAGCGGGACGTCGTGCCCGGGGTGAACAACAGCTTCGATTTCATGGTCGACGCGGCCGACGCCGGCCAGACCTTCAACGGCCAGTGCGCCGAGCTGTGCGGGACCTACCACGGTGCGATGCTGTTCACGGTCAAGGCGCTCAGCCCCGCCGATTACGGCACCTGGCTGGCGGCCCAGATCGCCAAGGCGCACGCGACACCGCCGCCGGCGCCGAGTGGCGGAGCCGGAGAGGTCCAGCTCGACCTGGCGGCCAAGGATGTCCAGTTCAGCACCTCGACGCTCGAGGCCCCGGCCGACAAGCCGTTCACGATCAAGTTCCAGAACAACGATCCGACGATCACGCACAACGTCGCGATCGCGGACAGCGCCGGGCAGGAGGTCTTCAAGGGAGAGATCTTCCCGGGCGTCGACTCCAGGATCTATCCGGTCCCGGCACTCAAGGCGGGTGCGTACACGTTCTCGTGTTCGGTCCATCCGGCGATGACCGGCACCCTGACGGTCAAGTAAGGAGCCTGCGATGGCGACGACCGCCCTGACGCCTGCCGCCACCGGCGCCCGAGCCGGGTTGTACGACTGGCTCACGACGACCGACCACAAGAAGATCGGGATCCTCTACCTGGTCAACTCGCTGCTGATGTTCTTCATCGGCGGGATCCTGGCCCTCGTCGTTCGGGCGCAGCTGGCCGTTCCGGCCCTGATCGAGCACGGGCTCGCGGCCCCCGGGTTCAAGGTGGTCAGCGAGTCGGTCTACAACCAGGCGTTCACCATCCACGCCTCGCTGATGCTCTTCCTGTTCATCATCCCGATCCTGGCCGGCTTCGGGAACTACGTCGTGCCGCTGATGATCGGCGCGCCGGACATGGCCTTCCCGCGGATCAACGCGCTGTCGTTCTGGATGCTGCCGCTGGCCGGGATCATGATCCTGTCCGGCTTCCTGGTCGGTGGCGCGGCGGCGGCCGGCTGGACGAGCTACAGCCCGCTGGCCCAGGCCAAGTACTCGGGGGTGGGCGAGGACCTGTGGATCGTCGGGGTCATCCTCATCGGCACGAGCTCGATCCTGGGCGCGATCAACTTCCTGGTGACCATCTTCAAGATGCGGGCGCCGGGGATGACGATGTTCCGGATGCCGATCATGGTCTGGACGATCCTCGTCACGAGCACGCTCGTCCTGATGGCCACCCCGGTCCTGACCAGCGCGCTGATCATGCTGTTCATCGACCGGAACTACGGCGGCCATTTCTTCAACCCGGCGACCGGCGGCAGCGCGATCCTGTGGCAGAACGTCTTCTGGTTCTACTCGCACCCCGCGGTCTACATCATGGTCCTGCCGGCGATGGGCATCGTCAGCGAGGTCCTGCCCGTCTTCAGCCGCAAGCCGCTCTTCGGCTACAAGGCGTTCGTCTTCGCGACGGCCGCGATCGGCGCGCTCGGGTTCAGCGTGTGGGCCCACCACATGTTCACGACCGGGCAGGTCGCCCTCGGGTTCTTCAGCTTCATGACCTTCCTGATCGCGATCCCGACCGGGGTCAAGATGTTCAACTGGACCGCCACCATGTACAAGGGCCAGCTGTCGTTCGCCACGCCGATGCTGTTCGCCCTCGGGTTCCTGACGATGTTCCTCATCGGCGGCATCAACGGCGCGTTCAGCGCGGCGGTGCCGGTCGACTTCGCCCTCCACGACACCTACTGGGTCGTCGCCCACCTGCACTACGTCCTGTTCGGCGGGTCCGTCTTCGGGGTGTTCGCCGGGATCTACTACTGGTTCCCCAAGATGTTCGGGCGGAAGCTCGGTGAGGGCCTGGGCAAGATCCAGTTCGTGATCATGTTCATCGGCTTCAACCTGACCTTCTTCCCGATGCACATCCTGGGGCTCGATGGGATGCCGCGGCGGATCGCCAACTACTCGCCCGACGCGGGCTGGAGCGACCTCAACCTGCTGGCCACGATCGGCGGCTTCACCATCGCCCTGAGCATGCTGCCGTTCCTGTGGAACGTGTTCACGACGCTGCGCAACGGCGAGCCCGCCGGCGACGACCCGTGGGAGGGCAACACCCTCGAATGGGCGACCTCGTCGCCGCCGCCGCCGTACAACTTCGACCGGATCCCTGAGATCCGCTCGGAGCGGCCGGTCTTCGACGCCCGCCACGGGCTGGCCGGGGGTGGCCACGGATGACCGCCGGCTCGACCGCCGTCGTCGCCCACGTCGAGGAGGGCCACGCTCGCGAAGGCGGGATCAGCAACGTCATCCTCGGGATGCTGCTGTTCATCACCAGCGAGATCATGTTCTTCGCCGGGCTGTTCGCGGCCTATTTCAGCCTGCGAGCCGCCGCACCCGGCTGGCCGCCGCCGGAGTTCGAGGGCAAGCTCCTCTGGTTGCCGAGCGCCGAGCACGTCATCCCGGTGGTCACGATCGCCACGATCCTCCTGGTGATCAGCTCATGGACCTGCCAGGTCGGCGTCTGGGGCATCCGGCGCGGCGACCATACGGCGCTGGTCCGCGGCATCGGGTTCACCGTCATCCTCGGGGCGATCTTCCTGGCGATGCAGCTGTACGACTACACGGTCCTCTACAGCGAGGAGGTCCGGCTCGATGCCGGGCCGTTCGGGACCACCTACTACACCCTGACCGGGTTCCACGGCGCGCACGTCCTGGGCGGGGTGATCATGCTGTCGGTCGTGCTCTACCGGGCGATGGCGGGGCAGTTCTCCAAGGATCACCACGACATGGTCGAAGCGGCCTCGATCTACTGGCACTTCGTCGATATCGTCTGGATCCTCCTGTTCTCGACGCTCTACATCATCCCGAACGTGCGCTGACGGAGGACCCGATGCAGCATCCGATCGCCCACCCGCGCAACGCGGTCATCCTCGGGATCATGTTCGCGACGGTCGCCACGATCTATCTGGCGATCAGCCACGACGCCGGGGGCGCGGCGATGATCTACGGCCTGTCGTTCGCGATGACCCTCGCGTTCTACGTCCTGGCCGCCGGCTCCCCGCACGGCTGATCCGTCGAGCGACTGAAGCCGATCCCGACCATGGAACAGATCTGGAACTCGATCCTCGACCTCACGGCGAAGTTCGTCACGCCTGACTGGGGTTCGCTGATCGCGCTGATCCCGATCGCCATCCTGGCCCTGGTCGTGCTCTTCGTGCTCTGGCTCCTCTGGCGGGTCACGATGCTGGGGCCCAAGCGGCGCGGGAAGGGCAAGGTCAAGCCGGTCCCACCACCCGGCGTGCACATGCCCGGGCCGTCGATCGCCCCGTTCTTCGGGGCCCTCGGGGCGGCGCTGCTCCTGTTCGGGCTGGTGTTCGGCGGGATCATGCTGTTCCTGGGGTTCGCGGCCCTCGTCCTGACGCTCCTGTACTGGGGCCGCGAGGCGATGCGCGACTACGACCGTGCGACGGGCGCCGAGAACCGGCTGCCCGCGGTCGTCCATCCCGGACCGCCACCCGGCGTCCACATGCCCGGGCCGTCGTTCCGCCCGTTCGTCGCGGCCCTCGCCGCCGCCGCCCTGCTGTTCGGCCTCGTCTTCGGCGGCTGGCTGCTGGCGGTCGGGTTCATCATGCTGGTCGTCAGCCTCGTCGGATGGCTCCGGGACGCCCGCGCCGAGTACAACCTCACCGAGGCAGCCGACCGGACCGGCCATCTCGCCAGCATGCCCGCCCCGAAGGTCCCGAAGGGCACGTTCGCCCTGTTCGGGGCACTGTTCGTGCTCGCGATCATCCTCAACAGCGGCCTCATCCCGCCGGGCTCCGCGAACGGGTCGACCGGCCGGTTCGCCGGCCCCGGGTGCGTCAGGCGCACCGACCGGATCGGCGGCTCCCGGCGCGTCGCCGGGGGCGCCCGCTCCGAGCCTGCCGCCGGCCGACGTGACGGTGACCGTGCAAGGGGTCCAGTTCGATACCGCCACCCTGAGCGCGACGGCCGACAAGCCGTGGACGATCGCCTTCGTCAACAACGACCCGGGAGTCCCGCACGACATGGAGTTCCTCGACTCCGGCGGCGTGACGGCCTTCCTGGGCGACAAGGTCACGGGCGTGAGCTCGGCCATCTACGACGTCCCGGCCCTCGCCGCCGGGACCTACAAGTTCGTCTGCACCTTCCACCCGAACATGGTCGGGGAGCTGACCGTCAAGTAGGGGTTCGTCACGTTCAGTCCCGCGCGCCGGCGCCCAGGCATCGGGCTCGCCGCGATCCTCGGCCTCATCGTCGTCCTCGCCGCGGGCTGCGGCGTCGGGACCGGTCCGTCCGCCAGCGTCCCGAGCGGTGCCGGAGCGGGCGACCCCGCGCCCGCCCTGACCGGGACGACCCTCGACGGGACCGCGTTCGACCTGACCAGCCTGCGCGGCCGACCCGTGATCGTGAACTACTGGGCGTCGTGGTGCATCCCGTGCCGCGACGAGTTCCCACTGTTCGAACAGGCGCTCGCCGATCATGCGGCGGACGGGCTGGCGGTCGTCGGAACCGTGTACCTCGACAGCGACGACGCCGCCCGGGCATTCGTCACCAAGACCGGGGCCAGCTGGCCGAGCGTGACCGACCCCGATGGCTCGCGCGCCAAGGCCTGGCGGGTGGTCGCCCCGCCGCAGACGTACTTCATCGACCGCAACGGCGTGATCGTGTCGCGCCAGATCGGCGAGGTCGGCGCGGCCGACTTCCAGCGTCAGCTCGACGCCATCCTTCGATGACCGGCGGGCTGCCGGCGATCGAGATCCGGGCGGTCACCAAGAGCTACGCCGGTCGCGCCGTCGTCGACGGGATCGACCTGGCGGTCGCGGCCGGGTCGATCGTCGCCCTGCTCGGGCCGAACGGTGCCGGCAAGACCACGACGGTCGAGATCGTCGAGGGGTACCGCCGGGCGGACCGCGGCGAGGTCCGGGTGCTCGGTCTCGACCCGACGCGCGACGGTCGGGCCCTGCGCGGCCGGCTCGGCCTGATGCTCCAGGGCGGAGGGATCTACCCCCAGGCTCGTCCGCTCGAGCTCATCCGGCTGTACGCCCGGTTCTACCGACACCCGCTCGACCCCGACCAGCTGCTCGAACGGGTCGGGCTGGGCGACGTGGCCGGCTCTCGCTACAAGATCCTGTCCGGCGGTCAGCGCCAGCGGCTCGCCCTCGCCCTGGCGCTCGTCGGCCGGCCGGAGCTGGTGATCCTTGACGAGCCCACGGCGGGGATGGACCCGGCCGCCAAGGCCTCGACCCGCGAGCTCGTCGGGTCGCTCCGCGACACGGGGGTGACGGTGCTCCTGACGACCCATGAGCTGGCCGACGTCGAGCGCCTGGCCGACCGGATCGCGATCATGGATGGCGGACGGATCGTCGCACGGGGGACCCTTGCCGAGCTCGCGGCCGGAGCGGCCGCCCGCCTGCGCTTCACGCTCTCGGCGACGCTCGACGAGGCGGATCGGACCGCGCTCGAAGCCACCCTCGGCGCCGGATCGGCCCGGGCTCCCGCAGCGCATCTCGTCGAGGACGGCGGGGTGGGCCGGTACCGGCTGGACGGAGTCGACCCGGACCCGGGGATCGTCGGGTCGGTCGCGGCCTGGGCGGCCGAACGCGGCATCCTCATCGCCGAGCTGCGCACGGGCGGAGCCACGCTGGAGGAGCGCTACCTCGAGCTCACCCGCCCACCGGACGGGGCGGCATCGTGAGCTCTGCGCCCCTGGATCGAGCGCGCGACTCGACCGGACCGGCCGGCGACGCGGGACCGGCCGGCGACAACGCCGGGTCCGTCGCGCAGGCGACACTGGCGCAGGTCGGGATGGAGCTGCGGCTCCTGTCGAGGCGGGGCGAGAACCTGTTCGTCACGATCGTCGTCCCGCTCGTCCTGCTGGTGTTCTTCTCGATCGTCCCGGCCGTCTCCCAGGGCGGCGTGACGTTCGTGCTCCCGGGGATCCTCGCGCTCGCGATCATCGCGACGAGCCTGGTCAACCTCGGCATCTCCACGGCGTTCGAGCGCTCCTACGGTGTCCTCAAGCGACTCGGTGGATCGCCCCTCCCGCGCGGCGGACTGATCGCCGCCAAGATGGCGACGGTCGCGCTGGTCGAGGTCGGCCAGGTGATCCTGCTCATCGCCGTCGCGGCGACCGCCTTCGGCTGGGCGCCGGGCCCCGGAGCGAGCTGGGCCGTCTGCATCGCTGCGTTCGTCCTCGGGACGCTCGCGTTCTCGGGCCTAGGGTTGTTGCTGGCCGGTACGCTCCGAGCGGAGGCGACGCTGGCCATCGCCAACGGCCTGTTCCTGATCCTGCTCCTGCTGGGTGGGGTCGTCCTGCCGGTCGACCACCTGCCACCGGTCCTGGCCGACGTTGCGCGGGTGCTCCCGGCCGCGGCGCTGGCGGACACGTTCCGGATCGGCCTCGGCGGCGTCAGCGGCGACGCGCTCGGATCGCTCGCCGTTCTCGCCGTCTGGGCGGTCGTGACGACCGGTCTGGCGGCCCGTACCTTCCGCTGGGACTGACCGAGCGAGCGCCGGTCAGCTGTCCTTGCGCTCCTCGAGCGCCCGATCCACCTCGCGCTGGACCTCCTCGTCGCGGCGCTCCTTGACGCGGCGGCCGATATACAGCGCGACGATCCACGGCCAGAGCACGGCGACGATCGCGCCGGCGATCACCGCGATGCCGTACGAGCGGCTCGAGTCCCCGGCGGTCCCGACCAGAAGGAGCAGCAGCAGGTAGCACACGATCGCCCCGAGGATGACCCCGATGATCCGTTGCATCCGACCTCCCTGGCATCCGTCGCGGGTGGGATCCGCGGTCCGCGACCCCAGCCTATGGGGAGCGACGTGGCGACGTCAACGCGGGCAGCCGACGACGGGTCACGTCGCCCCGATCACCCGCACCGAGCCGACCCCGCCGGACACGTCGATGTCGATCCGGTTGGCCGCCGTCCCGAAGTCCGGCGACTCGTAGTGGTCGCCGATCCGCGGGAACCGGGACTGATCGATCTGACTGCTGCCCAGGCCCATCCGACTGCGGATCCGCGCCGCCACCCCGGCCGGCACCTCCATCGTCAGCGAGGCGGCGCCCGAGTCGGCCCGGACCGAGGTCATGCCGGCCGCGCGCGGGAGCATGATCCGCGTCTCGCTGGCTCCGGTGTGCAGCTCGAGACTGCGCAGGCGCAGGTCGCCCAGGTCGAGGGTCGCCCGGCTGGCACCGGTGTCGAGCCGCAGGTCGAGCGGGACCTCGGCGGTGAGTCCGACGTCCCAGCGCGACTCGTGGTCGAGCCACGGAAGACCGTACGTCGTGTCCTGTTCGATGGCGAGCCGGTTCGGCCCATCGGCCCGATGGCGGACGCCGCCCTCGAACGTCCCGTCGATCAGGTTGCCCGGAGCTGCCGAGCGTGCCGTCATCTCGCCGGCTCCGAATCGGATCCGGACGCTCGCATCGGCGGCCGCTGCGAGGGGCAGGGCGAGCTCCTCGGTCGGCCCGTGGCCGACGGGGACGAACGCGCCGATGAGGAACCACGCGCCGATCACGATCGCCACCCACGGCCAATACTGCTCGATCATCTCGCCCGGGCCCTGGCCGAGACGACCGGTCGTGCTCATCAGAAGGACGATCCCACCGAGCGTCCAGGCCACCGGCCAGGTGAACGACCAGATCCCGGCGACGCCGGGGCGCCAGGTGAACAGCGTCGAGATGAACGAGGCGACGCCGACGAGGATCACGAACATCGGCCACGCCTCACCCCAGGTCCAGCCCATCGCCTGGCGGACGAGGAACAGGATCCCGAGACCGATCAGCCAGGTGGCGCCGATGACCGAGCCGCGGTGCGGCGTCCTCACGAGGTCGGGCCCGGCCCGCCGCCGGAGTCGCGCGTCAGGCCGGCCGCCAGGAGGATGACGCCGAGGCCGACCAGGACCAACGGCCAGAACCAGTCGAAGTCGAGCGACGGGAGGAACTGGCGGGCAAGGAACAGGCCGCCGACGACGATCAACAGGACGCCGATCACGATCCCGGCCGATCCGTCGCGGCGGGACGCCCGGCGGGCGGCCCTGGCAGCGCGGCGCGCCTCGCGCCGGTCCATCGGCGGAGCCGCGGGCGCGCCAGCTCCCGGATCGGCCGTCGGGGGCGCGCCAGCCGCAGCGCTCGACATCGGCCGTCCGGAGTCCTCCGGGACGACGATCGCCATGACGATGTAGACGAGGATGGCGATCCCTCCGGTCAGGAACGCGAGGATCACCCAGACGATGCGGACGATCGACGGGTCCGCATCCCACGACTCGGCGAGCCCGCCGGCGACGCCGGAGATCATCCGATCGTCGCGCGACCGGTACAGGTGCTCGTTCATCGACATCCTCCATCGGGGTCAAGCGTGAAGCTGCCGGCATTGCCCTCGATCCGCAGGTCGATCGGCGACCCGCCGGTCGAGGCCGCGCGGGTCCAGGTCTGCCCGTCCTGGTGGAGACCGCGGGTGCCGAGGTTGGTCACGAAGGTCAGCTGGTCCGGGACCGTCAGCCGGAGATCGGCCCCCGCGGGGACGCACAGGTCGATCGCCCCGACGTTGACCTTCAACGTCCCCGTGGTCGGACCCCCGCCGAGCGTGATCCGTGCCCGGCCGGCGTTCATCGAGACGTCGATCTCGCGGATCGCGGCGGTCGAGCCGTCGATCAGGGCGTCGCCGGCGTTCGAATCGACCGTGAGGGCAGAGACCGACGCTCCGTCCAGGCGGACGGACGACGAGGCGGCATTCGACTGGAGCACGACCGACCCGAGGCGGTCGGCCGGAGCGGTCACCGTCAGGTCGTCCCGACGGACACCGCCGCCCTCCGGGACACGGACCTCGAGACGATCGCCGGAGCCGGTGACGACCGGAGGGGCGCCCTCGTAGGCGCCCGCGACCGCCCAGTCGCCGCCGGGTCGCGTCCCGAGCGAGACGGATCCGCAGCGGAGCCGGACATCGATCGTGGCCGGGGCCGTGAAGGCACCCGTCGTGTCGAGCCGCTGCGTCGGCGTGCCCGTGACGCCGCAATCGTTGATCGCGCCGACCCAGACGTTGCCGGAGGCGATGGCGCTCCCGGTCGCGATCCCCAGCACCAGCGCAGCGACGGCGACGGCAACGGATGCCGCCCGGCCACGACCGAGGATGAGCGCGACACCGAATCCCACCAGGATGAGCGGCCACAATCGCCACGCGTCGAATAGACGGGCGGGATCGATGGTGCCGGCCCGGGCCAGCAGGGTGATCGCCCCGACCGGGATGAAGAAGAGGCCCGCGAACAGGAAGCCGCGTCGCACGTGCATCGTCCGTCCCGCGTGCTGTCGCCCGGCAGGCGGCGCGGATGAGCGGCCTGTCCCGTGGCTTCATCGGAATCATCCACGACGGGGCAAGCGCCGACGCGTGCCGATGGTCACCCAGCGTCAGGCCGCCCGTCACGGCCTACGGTCGTCGGCAAAGGAAGAACCCAGGCCGGTCGGAGCCTGGGTTCAAGGTAGATGCGCTGGTTGCGGGGGACGGATTCGAACCGCCGACCTTCGGGTTATGAGCCCGACGAGCTGCCGCTGCTCCACCCCGCGACCTCCTATCCTAACGACGAACGGTCGAGTCGTCAACGGAGGCCGGGCGGTCGACCCGGCGACATGCCCCCGTCGAGCTCGGTGGCCGGCGCGGGCCGAGGGAGCGATGATCGAGATCCGACGCATGACGGCGAGCGACCAGGCCCTGGTGGAGGCCGCCGGTCACCTGTTCGATGGACCGGCCGATCCCACCGCGACCCGGCGGTTCCTGGCCGAGCCCGGCCACCATCTGCTCGTCGCGCTGAACGGCGCACGACCGGTCGGGTTCGTCTCCGGGGTCGAGCTGACGCACCCGGACAAGGGCACCGAGATGTTCCTCTACGAACTCGCCGTCGACGAGGCGGATCGCCGTCAGGGCGTCGGTGGCGCGCTCGTCGCGGGGCTTCGCGACCTCGCTCGGTCGCTCGGCTGCTACGGGATGTGGGTCCTGACGGACGACGACAACACCGCCGCGCTCGCCACCTATCTCGGCGCGGGCTCGGAGCCGCCGTCCAGCCACGTCCTGCTCAACTGGGATCTTCGGCAGCCCGGCGCCTGATCCTCGTCAGGCGACTCGCTCCTCGAGCGGACCGGCGACCGGGCGGAGCGCCTGGATCGAACGCCCGCCGATCGCCAGGCCGATCGCCAGGCAGGCCCCGCTGGTCACGACGAACATCACGAACGGGATGCGGATGCCGACCTCGGCCAGCTGACCGGCGATGAGCGCCGAGATGATGAAGCCGACCGTGCCCGCCGATCCGAACAGTCCCTGGGCGGTCGACGATCGCCCGACCGGGCTCCCGGCCGCCACGACCGCGAACAGCGCCGGGAACAGCACGGCGAACCCGGTCGACTCGATGAGGATCAGCGGGAACGCCAGGACCGGGTTCTGGATCAGCGTGTACGCGACGCCGGAGAACATCGTCATCAGCGTCCCGATGACGATGAACGGCAGCCCTCCGCGCCGGTCGACGATGCGGCCGGCCAGCGGAGAGAACAGCAGGATCGGGATCGCGAACGTCGCGAATGTCGCGCCGATGAGGTCGAGGCCCGCCCCGAGCGAGGTGAGGAAGAGGGACCAGATGACCTCGTACGTCCCCTGGGCGAAGGCTCCGCCCGCATTGATCACGATCGCTGCCAGCAGCAGCCGGTTGAGCAGCGTCCGTGGCTTGGCTCGCTCGTTGGATCCCGTCCCCGCGGCACCCGGTGCGCCGGGCCGACCGTCGTCCGGAAACGGCTCAGAGCGTCGCCCGCTCGGCATCCCTCCGCCCGCCGAACCTGGCAGCTCCATCACGCCTTCGGCCGGGATGCCGGTCCCGACCCTCGTCCGCCGGCCCTCCCGGACCGCGACCGCGATGACGCCGGCCGAGGCGACCGAGGAGATCGCCGAGAACCAGAAGACGAACGACTCGTTGCCGACCACGGAGGCTCCGAGGCCCCCGATCGCCGGCCCCACGAGCAGGCCCGCCATCTGCGCCGCTCCGTACAGTCCGAAGGCCTCGCCCTGGCGGTCGGCCGGCGTCGAGTCGACGAGGAACCCACGCGCCGCAGGGTCATAGGCCGCGGTCGCCAGACCGGCCAACGCCCGGATGACGACGAACGCGACCGCGCCCTGGACGACGAGCGGGAGCGGGATGACGACCGCGTTGATCAGGAGTGCGCCGACCATGAGCGGCTTGCGTGCCGTGCGGTCGGCGATCCAGCCAAAGACCGGTTCGGCGATCAGCCGGGCTGCCGGCCAGGCGGCGACGATCAGCCCGAGCGTGCCGAGGTCGATGCCCTGCGCGGTCAGGTACAGCGGGAGGACGGGCAGGAACGCCCCGAACCCGAGCCAGACCACGAACTCGGCCAGGAACAGCGGCAGGATGGGACGCCAACGGGCGATCCAATCGGTCAAGCGGGTGGCACGGAGGGACGGCGGCATCGGTCTCGGCAGGCAAGGGTCGGCGGTCATCGTACCGTCGCCGGCCGAGCGCGACGGCGCGCATCGCGCGGCCCGGGACGGATGGCCCCCGGCCGTATCATCGGCCGGTGCCGACTCCCGCATTCCTGGCGATCGCGCTCGTGATGTTCGTCCTGCTGCTGGCTCCGACGCGTCGTCTCCAGGCCGCCGGCTGGCCACCCCGTGCGCTCGGCGGCTACATGCTGGGGATGCTCCTGATCGGCCTGTCATTCGCGGTCCTGCCCATCTCGGGTCGCGTCCTGGTGCCGATCCTCGTCGTCGGATTCCTGGCGCCGTTCGTCACGGCGCGGAACGGGCTCGATCGTTTCCGTCGCGGCGGCCGGGCCCAGGTCGCTGTCGAGCGGCGGCCGGTCAAGGCGGTCAGCGGCCCCGCCCGGGACGTCCCGCCCGTGACCGGGCCGGCGGATCGCGAGGCCGCGGCGGAGCAGGGTCGGGGCGAAGCACAAGCCCCGCCGCCGCCGATGGACGCGGCGCGGCGAGCGCCGAGCGCGGGGCGAGTACCCGACGACCCCGACGACGCCGACGCACCCGACGCGCCCGCCGATCCCGACGCACCCGCCGATCCCGCTACGTCCGTCGGTCCCGACGTCCATCGCGGGGATCGCGGGTAGGCCGAGGCACGGCGGTTCCGCGCCGGTACGCTTGGCGGATGGAGCCTGCCGAGCTGTGGAGCCTCGACCCGACGATCGACTTCCTCAACCACGGGTCGTTCGGAGCCTGCCCGCGCGAGGTCCTCGACGTCCAGCGCGAGCTGCGCGACCGGATGGAGGCCGAGCCCGTCCGGTTCCTGGGCCGCGAGCTCGAGGGCCGGCTCGACGAGGCACGCGCAGCGCTCGGATCGTTCGTCGGGGCCGCCGCCGACGACCTCGCCTTCGTGCCGAACGCCACCGCGGGCACGGCCACCGTGCTCCGGTCATTGCGCTTCCAGCCCGGCGATGAGCTGCTGACCACCGATCACGAATACAACGCCGCGCTCAACGCCATCCGGTACGCCGCCGAGCGCGAGGGCGCCCGCGTCGTGGTCGCCCGGATCCCCTTCCCCGGGACCGACCCGGACGCGATCGAGGCGAGCGTCCTCGCAGCTGCCGGCGACCGGACCAGGCTGGCGGTGATCAGTCACGTGACCAGCCCGACGGCGCTCGTCTTCCCGATCGAGCGGATCGTCGCGGCGCTGGCCGAGCGAGGCATCGACACGCTCGTCGACGGCGCCCACGCGCCGGGCATGGTGCCGCTCGCCCTGGACGCGCTCGGGGCGGCGTACTACACGGGCAACGCCCACAAGTGGCTGTGCGCACCCAAAGGGGCCGCGTTCCTGCACGTGCGGCGCGACCGGCAGGCGATGGTCCGACCCCTGGCGATCTCGCACGGGGCGAACGATCCGCGGACCGATCGCTCGCGCTTCCGACTCGAGGCCGACTGGACGGGGACGCCCGACCCGACCGCCTGCCTGTCCGTGCCCGCGGCGATCCACTTCGGTGAGGTCCTGCTCCTGGGCGGTTGGGCGGCGCGGATGGCCGCGAACCGTGCCCTGGCGCTCATCGCCCGCGACAGCGTCTGTGCGGCTCTGAGGATCGACCCACCCGTGCCCGACGAGCTGATCGGATCGATGGCCGCCATCCCCATCCCGGGCGCGCCCCACCAACCCGACCGCGATCCATTGCAGGCATACCTCTTCGACGCTCATCGCGTCGAGGTCCCGATCAACGGCTTCCCGGTGCCCGGCGCGACCGGCCCCGCCGACCGGGCCGCCGACGGGCCCGGCGCCGCGGCGCGGCAGCGCGTCATCCGGATCTCCGCGGCGTCGTACAACCGGCCCGAGCAGTACGACCGCCTGGCCGCGGCCCTGATCGAGGGCCTCGATGCCGAGCGCCGGGCTGTTCGCGCGACCCTGAGCGCGCGATGATGTCGGGATGATGATCCGCTGCGAGGCCTGCGGCAGCGACAACCCCCAGACCTCCCGGTTCTGCGGCTCGTGCGGGAGTCCGCTCGGAGCGCGCTGTCCCGCCTGCTCCGCGCCGGTGGTCCACGGCTTCCGGTTCTGCGGCTCCTGCGGCGCGGCGCTGACCGCGGCCGACCACCCGCCCGAGCGTCCCGTCGATCACGTGGCCGGCGAGCCGGTCGCCCTGAGGTCCCCGGACCTCGGCGTCGCGCGGGTCGCCGAGCGTCGCCTCGTGTCTATCCTGTTCGCCGACCTCGTGTCGTTCACCGCCCTGGCCGAAGGGCGGGATCCCGAGGAGGTCCAGGAGCTGCTCGCCCGCTACTTCGACGTCTGCCGCGGGGTGATCGTCCGGTACGGCGGAACGGTCGAGAAGTTCATCGGCGATGCGGTCATGGCGATGTGGGGCGCGCCGGTCGCCCACGAGGATGACGCGGAGCGCGCGGTCCGAGCGGCGGTCGAGCTGGTCGCGGCCGTCGCCAGCCTCGGGCAGGAGCTCGCGCTGCCGCGACTGTCGGCCCGTGCCGGGGTCGTCAGCGGCGAGGCGGCGATCACGGTCGGGGCGGTCGGCCAGGGGATGGTCGCGGGGGACGTCGTCAACACGGCATCCCGGCTCCAGACCGCCGCGCGACCGGGGACCGTGCTCGTGGACGAGGCGACCTACCGGGCGGTCCGCGGTTCGGTCGAGTTCGAGCGAGCCGGCGACCAGACCCTGCGTGGCAAGAGCTCGCCGTTGCCCGCCTGGGAGGCTCGTCACGTCGTTGCCCTGGTCGGCGGCCACGGACGCAGCGTCCTGCCCGAGGGCCCGCTCATCGGTCGCGAGGGTGCGGTCGCCATCGTCAAGGACCTCCTGAACGCGGTCCGCGAGGAGCACTCGGCGCGACTGGTGTCGATCTTCGGCCAGGCCGGCGTCGGCAAGGGTAGGGTCGCCTGGGAGCTCGAGAAGTATGTCGACGGCATCGTCGAGGAGGTCTTCTGGCACCTCGCTCGGTCGCCGGCGTACGGCGAGGGTCTGGCATTCTGGGCCCTCGCCGAGATGGTTCGGTGGAGGGCCGGGATCACCGACGGGGACGGTCCATCGCTCGCCCGCCGTCGACTCGGATCATGTCTCGCTCACTTCGTCCCGGACGAGACCGAGCGACGCTGGATCGCGCCCCACCTGGCGGCCCTGATCGGGATCGGGCCGGCGCCTGATGGGGAGCGCGCCGAGACGTTCGCGGCCTGGCGAACGTTCTTCGAGCGGGTCGCCGACCTGGGCACCACCGTCCTCGTCTTCGACGACCTGCACTGGGCCGACGCCGGTTCGCTGGACTTCATCGAGTATCTCGTCGCGGGGACGGCGGGCCGCCCGATCCTCGTCGTGACCCTCGCCCGGCCGTCGCTCCTCGAGGCGCGCCCGGACTGGGGCGCGGGCCGCCGGACCTACGTCGGGCTGCACCTCGATCCGCTGCCCAGGCCGGCGATGGCCGAGCTCCTCGGCGGACTCGCGCCAGGTCTGCCGGCCGACGTCGCGGCGCGGATCCTCGACCGCGCCGAGGGCATCCCCCTGTACGCCGTCGAGATCCTCCGGATGCTCGTGGACCGCGGCGACCTCGAGGCCGTCGGCGGTGTCTACGTGGTGCGTCGCGAGCTCGAACAGCTCGCCGTGCCGGAGACGCTCCAGGCCCTGGTGGCGGCGCGCCTCGATGAGCTCGAACCGAACGACCGGGCGCTCATCCTCGATGCGGCAGTGCTCGGCCGGGAGTTCCGTCCCGGGGCGGTCGCCGCGGTCGGTGGGACGTCGATCGAGGCGATCGAACCACACCTCGGTCACCTCCTCGAGCGCGAATTCCTGATCATGGATGCCGATGAAGCGGCGCTCGGGCGACAGCGCTACCGGTTCGGGGAGCTGCTGGTCCGTGACGTCGCCTACAACACCCTGTCGCTCCGCGACCGGCGTGAACGCCATCTCGCGGCCGCCGACTACTTCGCCGGCCTCGACGACCCGGAGCTGGCCGGGGTCGTGGCCAGCCACGTGCTGGCGGCGTATCGCTCGGGCCCGCCGGGTCGACCCGACCGGACGCTGGCCCGCCAGGCCGTCGCCGCCCTCCGGGTCGCCGCGGACCGGGCTTCCGCTCTCCACGCCCACGACATCGCCCTCGGCTTCCGCCAGGAAGCCCTGTCGGTCAGCGACGATCCGGGCGAGATCGCGGCGATCCGACTCGAGGCCGCGGGGACCGCCCAGTCACTGGCACGCCTGGACGAGGCCGAGGCGCACGCCCGAGCCGCCCTGGCCTGGTTTCGCGAACGGGACGACCGCCCCGAGATCGCGCGGGCGAGCTCGCGCCTCGGGGCGATCCAGGTCGTCCGCTACGACCCGGAGGCCATCGACACGATGCGCGGCGCGATCCGCGAGCTCGGTCTCGACGGGACCGACGTCGATCCGGCGCTGGCCGACGACCCGGCCGTCGTCGCCCTGCTGGCGGGTCTCGCCCGGGCCTACGTCGTCAACGGCCATCCGGCAGAAGCGATCGTCTGGGCCGACCGTGCGCTCGCCAGCGCCGAGCGCCTCGGGCTGACCCAGGTCACGGCCGACGCCCTGGCCGGGAAGGGTGCGGCGCTGATCGAGGAGGGTCGGACGACCGAGGGCGTCGCACTCCTGCGAGCCTGTCTGACCCTGGCCGACGAGCACGGGCTGACCGTCGCGGCTCTTCGGGCACGGAACGGGCTGGCCGTCGGGCTGATCTCGGACGATCCGCGGGCCGCCCTCGAGATCGCTCGAGCCGGCATCGACACGGCTCGCCGTGTCGGGTTCCTCGACCTGGCGGTCCGGATCGCCAGCAACTGGGCCGAGGCCGCTCTCGAAGCGGGGCGGTGGGATGACGTCGTGACCCTGCTCGGCGATCTCGAGCGGTACGACCTGCCGGTGATGGATGTCGTCGACTTCGGCGGGATCCTCGCCCTGATCGCGACCTGGCGCGGCGACGCCGGGGCGGCCGAACGGTTCGACCATCTCGAGGAGCTGACGACGGCCGAAGATGAGCCGCTCATCCTGGCGATGCTGCGCTATCGCAGCTCGAACGCCAAGCTCAGCCGCGGCCTGCTGGCGGACGCACTTGCCGACGCGACGGCCGCGGCGACGCTCCTGGCGGGCTTCGGCTACAAGACGGCCGTTCGCGAGCGAAGCGGCACGGCTGGTCGGGCGGCGCTGTGGGCGGGTGACCTGTCCGTCCTCGACGACGCCATCCACGAGCTCGAGGCATCGAGTCTGCATGGCCGGTGGATGACGGCGATGATCGCCACGTTCCGCGCCGGCGCGGCCGCGCGACGCGGGCTCGTCGAGTCGGCCACGGACACGTATCGCGAGGCCGCCGAGGCGTGGCGTCGCCTCGACCTGCCGCTCCAGCTCGGCTTGTGCCAGCTCGAAGCCGCCTGGCTGCTGCCGGTCGGCTCGGAACCTGCGCTCGCGGCGGCCGACGAGGCGCGGGCCGTCCTGGATGGACTCGGCGCGGCCGAGTTGCTCGCCCGCCTGGAGCACGGTCTCAGCCGACCGGCGACTCCGGTCGGCTGAGCGCGGCCGGCCTCCGAGCGCGGCCGGGCCTAGCTGCCGTCCTTCTTGTAGATCGTCAGTCCGACGGTCTGCTCGGAGGGACTCGCCGTCGCCATCACGTAGACGTGCTTGACCGACAGCGTCCGGTGGTGGTTGACGATGAACGTCGAAACCTTCCAGTCATCGCCGAAGCCGGCGACGGTGCCGCCGAGCTCCTTGCGCGGATCGTGCAGGAAACGCTCGGAATCGGGCGAGCTGCTCTCGAACCGGTTGACGAACAGGTGGAACGGCATCTCCTCGCCGTCCGGCTGGATCGGCGAGAGGTCGATCTCATACCAGCCCGCCGTGCTGTTGGTTTCGCCGTCGCCGTACTCCCGGTCGGGGTCGCTGAACGTGTCCACGATGGTCCCTCCATTCCGATGCCGTCCGTGCGGACGGGACGTCGGCCACGGATGGTACTGGACGGGCGTCGTGGCAGTACGTCGGGGACGACACGGACCTGGTGAGCCGTGTGGGATTCGAACCCACGACCGACCGCTTAAAAGGCGGCTGCTCTACCGCTGAGCTAACGGCCCGCGCGGAGTCTAGCACCGGGTCCGGAGTGGACCGCGCGATCGCCGACGCGGGTCGACGATGCCCGATGTCCGGGGAACCGGGTCGCCGCTCACGCGACGCCCGTTCCCGCCGGGCCACAGCTCGCCCCGCTAAAATCCCGCCGTGGCCACCTTCTACACCCTGGACCGGGCGAACGAGCGGATCGGCGAGCTCGACGAGATGCTGACCGTGCTCCGTGCCCAGCGCGATGAGCTGCGCGAGCTGAAGATCGCCTTCGATGCCACCGGGCCCGGTGACGAGCAGCGTCGGATCCGTCTGCGGATGCAGGGCCTGGTCGACCAGATGCAGGCATCGGTCGCGCGGATCGACGGGTGGAGCATCACCCTGCGCGACATCGAGACCGGCCTGATCGACTTCCCGGCGCTCGTCGCCGGACGCCAGGTCTGGCTGTGCTGGCGGCTCGGCGAGGGACCGATCGCGTGGTGGCACGAGCTCGACGACGGGTTCGGCGGACGACGCCCCCTGATCGACCTGCGGTGAGCGGCGCGAGGTGAGCGACCTGCGGGACCTGCCGCCCACGATCGACGTGGCCGAGCTCGACCGACGGCTGTCCTCGTCGGATGAGCCGCGCGCGATGCTCGTCGACGTCCGCGAGCTCGCCGAGATCGTCGCAGTGCGGATCGACGGGCTCGTCGTCATGCCGTTGTCGCAGTTCGCGATCCGCTACCGGGAGCTCCCGACCGACCGGCCGCTCCTCGTCATCTGCGCGTCCGGCGGCCGATCCGGGATGGCCAGCTCGCACCTGAATGCCAACGGCTACGCGGCCAGCAACGTCGTCGGCGGGATGCACGCGTGGGAGCGCGCCGGGCTTCCGGTCAGGCGGGGCCCACTCGACCCGGGCGAGGGCGACCTCCCCGGCTGAACCCGGGCGTCAGCTCCGGAAGCGGCGGACCAGCCGGCGCCCGATCTCCTTGGTCCGTTCCTTGTGGGCGAACGCCCAGCCGATGAGCAGCAGGATGATGAAATTGATCACGCCGACGGTCGCCGCGTTGGCATAGCCGAGCTGCTGGCCGACCTCACCGCTGAGCTTGAGCGCGGGCACCGTCGCCCCGAACAGTCCGAGCTGGAAGAACGGGGTCTGAGGCGACATGTTGGCCCGGGCGCTCCCGACGACCGCCGGCTGATCCGCGGTCGTCCCGCCGATCAGGAACACCTGCGAGCTGTTGATGATCGCACTCGACCCTTCCACCCCGACGGGCAGGTCGGTGGCCGGTAGGTTCTGCCAGCCCGGCAGATCGCCCTTGGCGTCTGGGATCGTCCAGTACAGCTGGGGCTGGGGTGCCGTGCCATCCGAACCGCCGACGAGGTAGATCACGCCGTTCGACGTGAACCCCGACGCCAGCGTCCGGGCGACGGGCAGGTTCGAGCCACTGCCGCCGATGTCCCAGCTCTCGACCGTCCCGACGTTGGTCGCGCCCAGACCGAGATTGCCCCGGAGGACGCCCCCCACCGGACCGGTCGCGTTGCTCCCGCCGTACAGATAGATGTGATCGCCGACCAGGGCCGCCGAGGCATCCGCGGTCGGGTACGGCAGCGCCGCCTGGGCCACCCAGGTCCCGAGCTTGGCCGACGAGTCGAGGCTCGCCTTCCAGACCGTCGTCTGGGGTCCGGCCGCCGATCGGCCCCCGATCAGGATCAGGCCATCGCTGGACGCGACGATCGACGCGCCGGCCCGCGGCTCGGGCAGCTTGAGCAGGGGGGCCTCCTGGAAGGCACCGAGCTGGCCGGTCGACAGATCCTGGCTGGCGACGTAGACGGTGTCGGTCGGTGCGCCCGTCGCGTCGAGTCCCCCGGCGACGTAGACGGACTGGTTCAGGGAGATCGTCGCCGCGGCCATCCGCGGCGCAGGCAACGCCGGGCCGGACCGCCACGGCCCGAAGTTCCCGCTGTAGAAGTCGGCCAGGAACGTCGTGTTCGTCGCCGTCGTGCCGTCGCTCCCGCCGACGTACAGCATCCGGGTCCCGACCTGGACGGCGGTGCCCTGCGTCCGCGGACCGGGGAGTGCGAGCTCGACCGGCGATGGATCCCACGGCAGCGTCGCACCGGCCGGCGCCGGACAGGGCACCGTCCGGTTCTCGCCGGGGCAGAAGTTGATCGGAGAGAAGACGAGGACACCCAGGTCGATCGTCGGGAAGACGGTGGCGTAGTAGGCCCGGTCGGGGATGTACCCCAGCATCATCACGATGACGACGAACCAGAACGCGGCCTTGAGCGACGCCCATGTCCAGCCGTCGGCGCTGAGCAGGCCGAAGAGCACCCGCTTCCGTGCGACCGTGCCAGCCCCGAGCGCCTGTCCCGCCATCGTCCTCCATCCCCGTCCCGCGGTGTGCGCGGGCCCGTGCTACTTGATCGTCAGCGTGCCCGTCATGTTCGGATGGACCGAGCACGAGAATGGATAGTCGCCGGCCTTGAGCGCCGGGATGTCATACGTCTTGGTGGCCGCCCCGTTGAAGATCTCGCCCTTGAAGACCTCGGCGCCGGCGCTGTCCTTGATCAGGATGTTGTGCGGCACCCCGTTGTCCTGGTTGTTGAAATCGATCGTGAAGGCCTTGTCCGCGGGCCCGGTGATGCTGGGCGTGGTGAAGGCGATGCCCTGCGCGACGACCGGGCCCGGAGCCGCGAGAGCCGCGACGGCGGACGGCTTCGGCGTCGCGCTCCAGCACGCCGGCACCGGCGTGGCACCCGGCGGCGGCTGGTAGTTCGGGTCTCGCCACCCGGTGAAGGTCTGGGTCTTCCCGCCGGAGGCGATCGGCTCACCGGTCCCGGGATCGCGGACCGTGTAGGTCGTCGTGTTCGGAGCGCGGATGAACTCGATCAACGCCTCGATCTGCTTGTAGTTGAGCGGCCCGCCGTTGGTCTGCGCCCAGATCGGCATCAGGCTGTCCGCGTTGCCGCAGACGTACCGGCCGCCCGCCGTCAGGACGTTGTTGATGTACGACGAGTTGAGGTGCGTGTAGAGCTTGGCCTGGTCGTTGAGGATCGGACCGATCCCGCCCTGGCCCTGGGCGCCGTGGCACCGGGCGCAGTTCGCCTCGTACAGGTTGTAGCCCTGCTCGACCCGGACGACCGACTGCGCCTGCGTCTCCGCGGCCAGCCTGCTCGAGTCGGCGATGGTCGGGATGCCGAGCTCGTAGAACCAGTACAGGATCACGAACAGGACGATGACCAGGACGGCCAGGAAGCCTACCCATCGCGCACTGGCGCTCTGCCGGACGATGCCGGCGGCACGTTCCGGCGTCAGGGCGAACTGGTGGGCGCTGGCTGGCGCGGCGAACCGGTCGACCGGGGCCGGCTCGCTTGGCGGACGCTGAGCGGGCAGCCGCTCCTCCGGGGCAGGGAGCTGCGGCGCCGAGTCAGGCCCGGTCGGGTCGCTCATGCGTCTCCTCGGACAGCACTCGGCACGTGGATCAGATGCATCCGGTCGGTGACTTCGGAGGGATGACCCCGGGCTCGCCAAGGGCGACCGGCAGTGGCCCAAGCGTGATCTTGAGCGTGTCGACGTAGAGTGCCTGATCGTCCTTGACGATCACCGAGAACCGGTCCATCGACCGGGGAGCCGGACCGTAGGCGGCGCCCTTGACCTTCGTCCCGAGGCGGTCGTAGCGCGAGCCGTGGCACGGGCATTCCAGCCAGAAATTCTTGAGACAGGGGTTCGGCTTGCAGCCGAGATGCGGACAGCGCTGGTACAGGGCGCGTACGTTGAGCGAGGTGCCGTCGCCGGTCGGGTCGTCGCCCTGGAGGAACTCCTGGCGGCTCGGGTCGATCAGCATCACGAACGACTTGGCGTTCTGGTAGTAGGCCGGGAACCCCTGGTCGATCGGCAGCGATGAGTTCTGGGCCTTGATCTCCTGGAGGGTGCCGATCTTGACCTGGCTTTTGTTCCCGCTGGCGATGCTCGGCCACAGGAAGCCGAGGGTGCCCGCGCTGAGCTCGAGCAGCCACAGCCCGACGGCCGCGCCGATCGAGGTGCGCAGCAGCGTCCGGCGGGAGATCCCCTGGACCTGCTCATGGCGGAGCGACTTGATGGCCTCCTTCGAGAGGGCCTGGGGCTGCGCGGCGGGTTCGACCTGGTAGTTGCTCATGACGTCGCTCGTTCGGTTCCTTTGGTCACAGGCTGAAGTGCAGCCCGTTGGTGGTGATGTACGGGATGGCGAATGCGTAGCCCGGACCGCGGAAGAAGATCCCGACGAAGGTCAGGACGAGACCGGTCACGCAGAAGATCGAGAACAGGACGACGGCCGTCTTGCGCTGTGAGGGACGGACGGCATGGATGTCTCCGCGGTCGACGTATGGCAGCAACGCGGCACCGACGAGCACGAACGTCGGCGCGAGAACACCCGCGACGGTCGGGTGGAAGTAGGCCAGCAGCTCCTGGAGGCCGAGGAAGTACCACGGCGCCTTGGCGACCGCCGGCGTCACGTTGCCGTTGGCGAGCTGCTCGAGCGGGGCATTGACCATCAGGCCCATCGCGAGCAGGAAGATGCTCATCATCGCGGCCGCCAGGAACTCGATGGTGAGGAGGTGCGGCCAGGTCATGACCGTGTCGTCCGGTTCCTTCTGGACCCGGACGACCGCGTCCTGCTTGACCAGCGCGAGCAGCCGGTACGGGCGCGCCGACATCGGTACGCGCTGCTTGTCGATCTCCGTCCGCCGGGTCGGGTCGACCGGAAGCACGACCCGCGGCTCCTGCGGCGTCTTCACGTCAGACATCGGTCACTCGCAGCCTGCTCATAGCGGGCCTGAGATCCCGCCGTCCTTGCGGATGCGCCAGAAGTGGACCGCCAGGAAGATCGCGGCCACGAGCGGGAAGACCATGATGTGGAGGACGTAGAACCGGAGCAGGGTGTTCTGGCCGACCTCCAGTCCACCGAGCAGCAGAAGCTTGGTCGGCGTGTTGAACACGGGCACATAGCCGCCCATGTTCGAGCCGATCGTGATCGCCCAGTAGGCGATCTGGTCCCACGGGAGCAGGTAGCCGGTGAAGCTGAGCATGATCGTCACGAACAGGAGGACGACGCCGACCACCCAGTTGAACTCGCGCGGCGGCTTGTACGCCCCGTGGTAGAACACCCGCATCATGTGCAGGAACACGAAGAAGACCATCAGGTGGGCCGCCCACCGGTGGATGTTCCGGGTCAGCAGCCCGAACGTCACTTCGCTCTGGATCGACAGGATGTTCGAGTAGGCCTGGAACTCGGACGGGACGTAGAAGAACATCAGGTAGACGCCCGTCACGGTCAGGACGAGGAAAAGGAAGAAGCTCAGCCCGCCGAGGCAGAAGGTGTAGGCGAACTTCACGGCGTGCTGGCGCACCCGCACCGGATGGATGTGCAGGAAGACGTTGTTCATCACCGCGTACGCCCGCGATCGCTCGTCGTTGGGGTACGCCTGACGGAACAACGACCGCCAGACGGGGCTCCGGCGAATGGTCTGGTCCACTCGCTCGAGGAAACTCACCTGGGTCCTCCTGCCACACCCGCGGTCCCCGCGAGCTGCGCGTCCCGATACAATTCCTTGTAGAGGCGGCCGTCGGTCGAGATCTCCTGGAGCTCGAACCGCTCCATCGTAATGGCGTCGAACGGGCATCGCTTGACGCATAGCGCGCAGCGGATGCAGCGCTCCTCATCGAGGATCATCGCCGCCCCGTTCTCCCAGCCGTAGGCCTCCTCGATCTCGGGCAGGAGCCCCTCGGTCTTGAGCTGGTTGACGTCGACCATGTGGATGACGCCCTCGGGACAGACGTCGGCGCAGGCGCCGCACAGGACGCAGCGGAACGGATCGAACCAGATGTTGAAGTTGCACATCAGGCAGCGGGTCGACTCCGCGACCGCCTGGTTGGCCGTGTAGCCGAGCTCGACCGGGGTCGTGAAGTTGACCTCGGGGTCCGTCGACGGCATCCGGGCCTCGAGCGGGACCATCGGGATGTGCTGGCGGGGCAGGACGTCATAGAACTCGGGCATGTCGTGACGCCACGAGCTGGTGATCTTGACGTTGGCGGCGACCGAGACGTCGGTCCGACCGGTCAGGTAGCGATCGACCGCGTAGGCGCACTTCTTGCCATGGCCGGCGGCCTCGATCAGGGTGGTCGGGCCCGTCACGAAGTCGCCGCAGGCGAACACCCCGCGGACGTTCGTGGCGTAGGTCGCCGGGTCCACCTTCACGCGGCCGCGGTTGACCTCGAAGCTGGCCTCGACCGGCAGGAACGTCAGGTCGGCGGCCTGCGACACGGCCGGGATGACCGTGTCCGCCTTGATCGTGAACTCGGAGCCCGGGATCGGCACCGGGGATCGCCGGCCGGAGGCATCGGGCTCGCCCAGGCGGTTCCGGATGAATCGGACGCCGGTCACATGCCCGTCCTCGCCGAGCACCTCGATCGGGCTGGCGAGGAACTCCATCCGGACGCCCTCGCGCTCGGTCTCGCCGAGCTCCTCCTCGTCGACGACGAGCTCGGACCGTGTCCGCCGGTAGGCGATCGTGACGTTCTCTGCGCCGTGGCGGAGGCTCGTCCGCGAGCAGTCCATCGCCGTGTAGCCACCGCCGATGACCACGACGTCGCGGCCCGGCTCGAGGTCCTGGCCGAGGTTCGCCTTCTTCATGAAGTCGACGCCGTAGTCGACCCCGATCAGGTCGCCGCCGGGGACGTCGAGGGCGACCGCGTCCATCGCGCCGGCCGTGATCGCGACCGCATCGAAGTCGCGCTGGAGCTGGTCGAAGGTGATGTCGACGCCGATCGTGGTGTTGAACTTGAACGTGACACCGAGGCGCTCGATCAGCCGGACGTCCATCTCGATCGCCTCACGCGGCAAGCGGAACGCCGGCACGCCGATGAGCATCGTCCCGCCGGCGTACGGCAGGCTGTCGAAGACGGTCACGCCGAAGCCCTTCAGGGCGAGCTCTCGCGCGACGGACATCCCGGCCGGACCGCCGCCGACGACGGCGACGCGCTCGGGTCGAGGGTCGATCGACGGCATCTCGTCGGGGATCCCGGAGGCCTCGTGCCACTCGACGAGGAAGCGCTTCATCGCCCGGATGGCCAGCGGTCGGTCGATGTCGCCGCGCCGGCAGGCACGCTCGCAGGGGGCCGAGCAGACGTACGAGCACATCGCCGCGACCGGGTTCGGATCGCGCGACAGAAGGTAGCCCTCCTCGAACCGCCCTTCGGCGGCGAGGTTCAGGTAGCCCCGACAGTTCGTCCCGACGGGACACGCTTCCTGGCACTCGATGTTGCACTGGAGCCAGGAGGCGTCGACGGGCTGGACCAGGAATTCCTGGTTCGGATCGATGGCCAAGCGGGGTCGTGCCTTTCCGTGCGATCGGCTCGGTCAAGCGGAAGCGAACCGGCGCTCGGGCGCCAGCGAGGCCGAATCTACCATCGCAAGGCCGCGTCCTGCACGAGTCAGGGTCCGGGTTGACTCCCCCCGTCGTCGCAGACTACGCTCGGCTCACGAATCGAGGATGACGCTGTGACCGCGAGCGAGTTCGCCTTCCTGGCTCTCGGCCTGGTCCTCGGGATCGCCAGCGGGGCGGCCCTGTCGATCGTGATCCGAGCCCGGCCGCCCGCCCCACGCGAGGTCCGTGTGACGGTGCACACGGATGCGGTCCCGCGCCGCCTTCCGGCGACCCTGTCGGGGTTCGCCGAACCGTCCGCGGCCGTGGTCGCGGCGGCCGCCCGCGGCGGTCCGGCGGACCCGACGACGCTCGGTGCCGACGCCGTCCCGACAAGAACACCCGTTCCATCCGGCTCCGAGCCGAAGGAGCCGGTCGGCATCCCGATCCGGCCGGAGACCGACGCGCTGGTCGAGGCGCTCGATGCCGCGTCGACGATCGCGGTCCTCGACCGCGCCCTCGCGGTGGTCGGCTCCGGCGGCGGGTCGACCCGGGCGATGGCGAACGGCGAGCCACCGAGCGCCAGCTTCCCGATCGGCGGCGGAGCGCAACCCGGCGGCAGCGGCGTGGCCGGCCCGGGAGATGCGGGCGGGGCGGCCGCGTCGTCAGGTGGCAGCGGACCGGCCGCCGGCGGACCTGGTGGCGGGCCTCCGAGCGGACCGGACCCTTGCGCCGACGAACGGCGGATCGCCGACGAGCGGTGCGCCCTGGCGGATCGCCTCAAGGAAGCGGCCCAGGTGGCCGCCGACCGCGCGCGCGAGGCGCAGCGGGCCTATGACGAGCACACCGGCCGGAGTGCCCGCGCCGCGATCGTCGCCGATCCGCGGGCGGTCCGGGCGGCCAAGGAAGCGGCCTGGACAGACTTCCGCCGTGGCAATGCCGGCGCCCAATCGCGGGAAGGCGTCGAGGCCGCGGCCCGCGACTGGCTGCAGGAGATCGACCGCATCAACCGGACGGCACAGGAGGCCGAGCAGGAGGCCCTGCGCGAGCGGGCGGCCGCCGGGGCCCTGGTCAACGTCATCGAACGCGTCTCGCTCGAGGCGGACGCGGCCCGGATCAACGCGGAGACGGCCGCCGAGGCCTGCATCGTCGCCCGCGAGACGCTAGCGACCTGCGAGGAGGCACATCGCACGCCCCCGCCCGAGGGACCGGCCCAGCCCGAGCACGAGCACGGCGAGGTCAGCGAAGAGCACGCTCGGCTGCTGCTGGTCGGGAGCCCCGGGTTCGAACCGGGCGGCCTGGCGTTCGACGAGGACGCGCCGCACCGCGTCTTCGGTGAGGACGAGCCGGCGATCCTCAAGCTCCTTCGCGGCGACCGCGGCACGATGGTCCGCGTGGTTGCGGCGCTGGCCGGCGGGGACGCGGCCGAGCAGCGACGCTGGCAGCTCGCGCTGAGCGGCCTGGTCGACGCGATCATCGCTCGGGCGATCGAGGCGTCCGCCCTGGAGTTCCCCCGCGACCACCCGTTCTGGGGGCTGTTCAGCCAGGCCCAGAGCCGTGACGTCGCGACCGCCCTGGCATCGTTCGGGTACCGGTTCGACGGGCTCGGCGGGTTCATCGACGGTCGCGTCCCGAGCCAACGCGACCTGTCGCTCGCGGTGGGCTATGCGGGCTTCGACCCGATGCGCATCCGGACCTGGCCGAACGAGCAGGACGCCGCCGAGCTCTACCGCGGAGTCGCGGTCTCGGCCGGGGACTTCCTCGCGGCCGCGGCCGGCGGATCTGAGCCTCGGCGAGATGGTCGGTCTGCTGCGCGGACGGGCCGAGGGGCTGACCGACGTGTGGAACGCCTGGGGTCGCGTCCGGCCGCTGCTGCTCGAGCCTTAGTCGGGCCGACTCCCGGCGTCGGCTTCGGATACCGTCTCGGCCTCGGTGTCGGCCTCGTCGTCGTCGATGATCGCCACCCGGAAGTCCTCGGCCGCCGTCACGCCGATCCGGGCACCGTCGCCGGCCGCCCACTCGCCGATCCGAGCCGCCAGGCCGTCGGGGTCACGGATCTGGCTGGCATGGGCACGCAGCGCATCGACCTTCCGGTCGATCGTCGCCGAGCGTCGACCCAGGCGGTCGGCGCGGTCGTCCAGAACAGGTAGACCCGACGGACCCGGTGGGGAGCGAGACCGGATCGAGCCAGCCATGGGAATGCCATCGGGTTCCGCGCGGCCGGATAGACCGCGTCGATCGCGGCCAGCCCCGCGGCCCGATGATCGGTGTGATTGATCCCGCCGTCGGGATAGACGACCACCTCCGGGTCCTGGGTCAGGACGGCGTCGGGTCGGAAGGTTCGGATCTCGCGGACCAGCAGCTCGCGGAGCGGAAGGTCGTTGGCCAGCGAACCGTCGGGCTGATGGAGGAAGCTCACCCCGGCGTAGCCGACGATCGAGGCGGCGGCGCGCTGCTCCCCTTCCCGGGTCGCGGCCAGGGCGGTCGGGTCGAGGTCGGGGTCCTCGCCCCCCTGGTCGCCGCTGGTGCAGCACACCGGCCAACCGGTCGAGCCGGCATCGATCCAGCGCGCTGCCGTGGCGGCGGGCCCGAACTCCGCATCGTCGGGGTGCGCGACGATGACCATGAACCGATCGGGGCGCCAGTCGTGCGGTTCGGCCGGCGCCGATCGGAGGCGGGAGGCGGCGTCTCGACCGGGTCGGTCATCGGCGACCGAGGTGCAAAGAAACGGGTTGCACAACGGTCCCGGATTCGTACAATCGCGTCCGAGGCTTCGCTCGTCTCCCCCCACGGGCGAAGCCTCTCTCCATGCCCAGCGGCCGGCCCGGCGGCTCAGCCGGCCCGATCGGCCTTGGCCCGGGCGAGCGTGGCCAGCACGTCCGCGGCATGGCCATCGGCCTTGACCTTCGGCCAGACGTGGACGATCAGACCGTCAGGATCCACAGGAAGCCCGAGCGGACGATCCCCAGGTACTCGCGACCGTCGTTCGTCTTGAGCGTCCAGGCGCCGTAGGACTCGGCCACCGCGTGGTCTTCGTCGGACAGCAGCGTGAACGGGAGGGAGAACTTCTCGCGGAAGCTCCGATGGCTGGCCGCGCCGTCGGGGCTGATCCCCCAGACCTGGGCGCCTTCGTCGCGGATCTCGGTGTGGATGTCGCGGAACTGGCACGCCTCGGTCGTGCATCCCGAGGTGTCGTCCTCCGGATAGAAGTAAACCACGGTCCAGCGACCACCCTGGTCGGACAGGCGATGGATCGTCCCGGTCTCATCGGGCAATGCGACCTCTGGAGCCCGGTCGCCGACGGCGGGAACGCTCATCCGGGGAGCCTAGCAGAGGACATCGATCCGGCCACGGTCTCGATCACCATCAGCCACCCCGCCCGGACGGCAACGACCGCGACCGGGCCGGTCCTGACGTTCGACAGGCCGCGCGCCGGACCAAGCGGGAGCGGCTCATCGACGAGGGGCCAGGCAAGGCCATCCGTGGTCACGCCCTCGACGCCACCACCGAGCGGGAGCAGCGACACGAGATCGCCGACTCGGCCCGTCGCCGCCAGGCGGCCCGGTCCGTGGAGCAGGGTCAATCGTGTCGTCGCGTCGACCAGCATCACCGGCATGTCCGCCAGCTCCGGCAGGGCGAGCAGACCGATGTTGGCGAGGAGGTGGTCGATCCGCCCGCCGAACGCGCCGACCATCGTGATCGCGTCGGCCCCGCGGACGATCGCCGCACGGACCGCCAGCTCGGCGTCCGACTCGTCCTTGGCGCTCGGCGCGATCTCGACCGGCACACCCGCCGCCTCGAGGCGGACAAGCGCGGCCGGATCGATCGAGTCGAAGTCGCCGACGGCGAGATCCGGTCGAATTCGGCGCCGCTCGGCGGTCTCGGCGCCGGCGTCCGCCGCGATGACCAGCTCGACGCCATCAGACCATCCCGGCCACGCTTCGTCGAGCGCAGCACGGTCCGGCCCGCTTCCGGCCAGGTTCACGAGCGCATGCATCCCGTGACCCCGATCAGCCACGGCCGGGACCGACCGGTGCGCGGCGAGCAGCCGGTCGAACCGCTCGACGGTGGAGGCGGACGTCTCGGCCGCGCCCGCCGCCCGCAGACCGCCGGCATCCCCCAGGATCGACTCGATCCCGACCGCCCGGGTGCCGCTCGCGACCGCCATCCGCATGTCGGCCGGGGTGTCGCCGACGTAGACGGCCTCGGCGGCCCGGTCGCCATCTCCGAGACGTTCCAAACCGGCGCGGAGCGGTG